>JAHAJA010000013.1 GCA_018372435.1 Clostridiales bacterium
CTGAGCCAGGATCAAACTCTCAAATTAAAATTTTGATCTCTTCGTTCAGAATCAACTAACCAAACTGGCTATTTGTTTCCGTTTTGTCTTTCGACATTACTGTGTACTAAAAGTACATATACTTATTGAAAATCTTTTTTCGTATTCTATCAAGTCAAAACTTGTGAACACGTTTAGAATTTTCAGGGTTGTTTTATTATTCAATTATCAAAGTTCTTTTATTGCTGTCTGCCGTTTGGCGTGTCAGCGAATAATAGTTTATCACATTCATTTTAACTTGTCAACACTTTTTTTGAAAAAGTTTTAAGTTTTTTGAATGTTTTTGTTGACGCTTAATAAATTAAAAACGGAGAAAGAGGGATTTGAACCCTCGCGCCGCGCAAACGACCTACACCCTTAGCAGGGGCGCCTCTTCAGCCACTTGAGTATTTCTCCTTGTCTGAACTATCAGTTCATTATTTAATTTAATGCGTCGAACGCAAGAATTAGTATATCAGAGTATAAATCATTTGTCAACGGCTTTTTTAAAGTTTTTTTAATTTTTTGAATTATTTGCTTAATAAGCGCATATATGCGTAATTAAGTATTAATTTTCATGTTTTTTTTTGCTCTAATTTTATATCTTCTATCAAATTAAAGCTTTACCAAATACTTAATATATTATTCTTACTATCACATTTTTCTCTTTACTTTAAGAACTATAATAAGTTTTATTGCTTAATATACTATCTATATACAATATTCTTTTACTGCCTCTTCGTATAAGTTATTACCTTTACAATCAACTACAACTATTGCAGGGAAATCTTTAACTTCTAGTTTTCTAATTGCCTCTGTTCCAAGATCATCATAAGCTATAATCTCAGATTTCGTTATACATTTGGATAAGATAGCTCCTGCACCACCGACTGCTGCAAAATAAACACATGTATTGTCTTTTATAGCTGATAGCACGTCTTCGTTTCTCTTTCCTTTACCTATCATGCCTTTTAATCCTTGTTCCATAAGTAAAGGAGCATATTTATCCATTCTGCTGCTGGTAGTTGGTCCTGCTGAACCAATTACCTTACCTTCTCTTGCAGGAGTAGGACCTAGATAATATACAATATTGTTTGTTAAGTCAAACGGAATCTCTTCTCCATTAAGTATACTTTCATATAGTCTTTTATGCGCTGCATCTCTTGCTGTATATATAATTCCAGTAATATATACATAATCTCCTGCCTCTAATGACCGCACCACTTCTTCGGATAAAGGGGCTTTTATATTTTTATTCATGTTTATACCTATGCATATCACAAGTAAGCTTGTCATACCTCTTAATCAAATAAGGTGAACGAACTCAATGCATGGCTCCTTTCATAATATTTAATGTTCTTATAAATATCATACCAATATGTAACTAGCTTGTTCCATCGTCTGTGCTAAATATCTATTATATTATCATTACTTAACAATTCATTGTAATAACAAAGTAAATATACTACTATATTTTACACTGCTGTATTTCACAATTTTACTTTACTATTTACAATATGCGATGGGAATGTCTATTTACATGGCAGCATATATTAATAGCAACAGGTAGACCAGCTATGTGTGTTGGATATGTTTCAACATTAACTCCTAATGCGGTTATTCTTCCTCCTAGACCTGCCGGACCGATACCTAGTTTATTAATGGTCTCTAACAATTCTTCTTCTAATTCTTTTACATATGGTATAGAAGATTTCTGTTGTAAGTTACGTGTTAATGCTTTCTTAGCAAGTATTGTACATTTTTCAAAACTACCTCCTATACCAACTCCAACAACCATTGGAGGGCATGCATTAGGACCTGCTAATTTTACCGTCTCTAAAACTGCTGCCTTAACACCTTCTATACCATCTGCTGGTTTCAACATATATACACGACTCATATTCTCACTTCCAAAACCTTTTGGAGCAACTGTAATTTCTATGTTATCACCAGATACAATTTCATAATGTATTATTCCAGGGGTATTATCTTTTGTGTTCTCACGAATTATTGGATCTTTCACTACGGACTTTCTTAAATAGCCATCCTCATATCCCTGTCTAATACCTTCATTAATTGCATCTTCAATATTCATACCTTCAATATGTACATCTTGACCTATCTTCATGAATACAATAGCCATTCCAGTATCTTGACAAATTGGTATTAACTCTTCTCTAGCTATATTAATATTCTCTTGTAATTGTTCTAGAATTTGTTTCCCTATTGGTGATTCCTCTTTTTCTGGGGCATTAACAATAGCATTTTCCATATCCTTAGATAAGTTATAATTTGCTTCAATACACATTTCTTTTATATTACTTATAATTGTATTTGTATGAATTACTCTCATCTTTATACCCATGCATATCACAATTTTTCTATGATACTGCTTTTAAATTAGTTGAAAGAAAGCAATGCATGGTTCCTTTCATAATATTTAAAACTCTTTCAACTCTTTTTCTCTGCATATAGCAAGTAAGCTTTCTTTACTGAAAAATAAGTGCAAACTGTTCTTGTCCACACTTTTTCTTTTCTTGCTTATATAACTCCTTATTGCTAAAATGGTCTTTTATTTTTCCTTAATGTTCTTTATATTTTTTCATTTCTTTTATACTTTATCAATGGTGTTATAAATTCTTAATTAGTTTTTTAATTCCTATAATGTAATATATCATACTTTTTATTAAGGCTCAAGTAAACGATATAAATCATACTTTCTAAATCTTCTTTCATGGACTCAAAAAAAGGAGTAAACTGTATAACCATTAATTGGTCCATACAATTTACTCCTTAATTATTCTTATAAAATAAAAATATTAAAACATAGTTATTTTATTCCTCTGAGTTATCCTCATCTGAATTATATTCTTCAAAATTATCTTCTTCAGAACCTTCTTCTAGTTCTTCGTAATCTTGATCAGAATCTATAATAATTTCATCATCCGTAGATTCTTCTTCTAATTGTTTTAAAAGATCCTCTTCAGTTGTGTTGTCACTCTCTCTTACCTTAGCAAAACTTGCGACTTTAATATCTTTATCTACATCAATATCAATTAATTTAACACCTGAAGTTATCCTTCCAAGAACAGAAATACCATTTACCATTAGACGAATAATAATTCCTTCTGTGGTAATAATCATAATTTCATTGTCATCATTAACAGCTTTAACACCAACTACTTCACCTGTTTTTTCTGTTACTTTATAACATTTAACACCTTTACCACCACGACGTTGTACTGTAAATTCATCCATGTCCGTACATTTACCCATACCATATTCTGATACGAATAATAGATACTTACCTTGTGTATTCAATTGCATACCAACGATTTCGTCATCGTCAGATAGATTCATACCAATAACACCCATGGATGTTCTACCAGTAGGTCTAACATCTTCTTCATTAAATCTTATACAGATACCATTCTTAGTTACTAAGATAATATCTTTTTGCCTATTGGTTGATTTAACTTCAATTAATTCATCATCTTCACGTAAATTAATTGCTTGTAAACCAGACTTTCTAATATTTTCATATTCTTTAATAGGAGTCTTCTTAACAATACCTTTCTTTGTTGCCATGAACAAGTATGTGTTATTCTTATACTCGCGTAAAGGAATAATTGCTGTAATTCTTTCTTCTGGTAGTAACTGCAATAAGTTAACAATAGCGGTACCTCTAGCAGTTCTGCTTGATTCTGGAATTTCATATGCTTTCAAACGATATACACGACCCTTATTAGTAAAGAACATAATATAATGGTGTGTAGTCGTCATTAATAAATCTTCTATGAAATCTTCATCTATTGTTTGCATACCCTTAATACCCTTGCCACCTCGATGTTGACTCTTGAAATTATCTACAGTCATTCTCTTTATGTAGCCAAGACGAGTTATTGCAATTACTGTATTTTCTTTAGGAATAAGATCTTCCATGGATAAATCGAATTCATCAAAACCAATTGAAGTTCTACGATCATCACCATACTTATCACGGATAACAATTAATTCTTCCTTGATTACAGTAAGAAGTTTCTTAATATCAGCTAATATTGCTTTGTATTCCGCAATTTTAGCTTCTAATTCCTTATATTCGTTCTCTAATTTTTCTCTTTCTAATCCTGTAAGAGCACGAAGTCTCATATCAACAATGGCTTGTGCTTGTACTTCAGATAGTGAAAAACGTTCAATTAAACGCTCTTTTGCTATTCCTACATTCTTTGAAGAACGTATTATATTAATTACTTCGTCAATATTATCAAGAGCTACCATTAAACCTTCTAAGATATGAGCTCTTTCTTCTGCTTTGTTTAAGTCGTATTGAGTACGACGAGTTACTACTTCTTCTTGATGAAGTAAGTAGTATTTTAACATCTCATGCAAGTTAAGTACTTTCGGCTCATTATTAACAAGTGCTAACATAATTACACCAAATGTGTCCTGTAATTGCGTATGCTTATATAATTGATTTAATAATACATTCGCATTCACATCTTTACGAAGTTCAATACAGATTCTCATACCAGTACGATCAGATTCATCACGTAATTCCGTAATTCCGTCTATCTTCTTATCACGTACAAGTTCTGCTATTTTCTCTATTAATCTTGCTTTATTAACCATGTAAGGTAATTCTGTAACTACAATACGATTTTTACCATTATTCATTGGTTCAATATCCGTAACAGCACGTACACGAATCTTACCTCTACCAGTACGGTATGCTTCGTCGATTCCTCTTGTTCCTAGGATGGTTGCACCTGTTGGAAAGTCTGGCCCTTTTACAATTTGAAGTAGCTCTTCAATTGAAGTTTCTCTATCTTCCTCTACACGATTATCAATTAACTTAATAACCGCATTAATAATCTCATTCAAATTATGAGGTGGGATATTAGTTGCCATACCTACTGCTATTCCTGATGTACCATTTACTAAAAGATTAGGAAATCTAGCTGGTAATACTACCGGCTCTTTTTCTGTCTCATCAAAGTTTGGTATAAAATCTACTGTATTCTTGTTGATATCTGAAAGCATCTCCATTGAGATTTTACTCAATCGCGCTTCAGTATAACGCATGGCTGCTGCCCCATCTCCATCAACAGAACCAAAGTTACCATGTCCATCTACTAATGGATATCTAGTAGACCATTCTTGTGCTAAATTAACTAAAGCACCATATATTGAACTATCACCATGTGGATGATATTTACCCATTGCATCACCAACGATACGGGCACATTTACGATGTGGTTTGTCCGGACCGTTGTTAAGTTCGATCATGGCATAGAGAATTCTTCTTTGTACAGGCTTTAAACCGTCCCTAACGTCAGGTAAAGCTCTGGCCGCGATTACAGACATGGCATAGTCAATATATGACGTTTCCATCGTCTTTTTCAGATCGACTTCATGAACTTTATCAAAGATATGTTCGTCCATTTTAATTCCTCCGTAGTTATATTTTTAACGAAATTACTCTATATATTGTTATTTTTTTAACTATACATCTAGATTCTTAACATATTTAGCATTCGCTTCAATAAATTCTCTTCTTGGTTCAACTTTATCACCCATAAGTGTAGTAAATGTTAAATCTATTTCAGAAGAAGTATCTTCATCTATTGTTACACGTAATAATACACGTCTGTGTGGATCCATGGTTGTTTCCCATAATTGTTCGGCATCCATTTCTCCAAGACCTTTGTAACGTTGAATCTTATTGTTTGTATCACGTCCGATTTCAACTAATATGTTATTTAGTTCTTCATCGCTATAGGCATAACGTACTTGTTTGTTTTTCTCAACCTTGTATAAAGGCGGTTGCGCTAAATATACATAACCTTGTTTAATTAATTCAGGCATAAAACGATACAAGAATGTTAACAATAAAGTACTAATATGAGCACCATCAACATCGGCATCTGTCATAATAATTATTTTATGATAACGTAATTTACTAATATCAAAATCATCTGATATACCTGTACCAAATGCTGTAATCATTGCTCTTATTTCATTGTTCACCAAAATCTTATCAAGTCGTGATTTCTCAACATTAAGAATCTTACCTCTAAGTGGCAGAATTGCTTGTGTAGCACGAGATCTTGCTGTCTTTGCAGAACCGCCGGCGGAATCCCCTTCTACAATGTATATTTCACAATTCTTAGGATCTTTGTCTGAGCAATCTGCTAGTTTACCAGGAAGACTCATTCCTTCTAGGGCTGTTTTTCTACGAGTTAAGTCTCTTGCCTTTCTCGCTGCATCTCTAGCACGTTGTGCTAGAATTGCCTTTTCACAGATAATCTTTGCTACTGCTGGATTTTGTTCTAAGAAGTAGGTAAGCTGTTCACTAACTACAGTGTCAACTGCTCCTCTTGCTTCACTATTACCAAGTTTTTGCTTAGTCTGTCCTTCAAATTGAGGATCTCCAATTTTAATACTAATAATGGCAGTCAAACCTTCACGAATATCTTCACCAGATAAATTAACTTCGTTATCCTTTAAGAATTTTTGTTTTCTAGCATAATCATTAAAGGTTTTTGTAAGAGCATTCTTAAACCCAGCAAGATGAGTACCACCTTCTGGAGTTGTTATATTATTTACAAAACTATAGCAATTTTCTGTATAGGAACTATTATGTTGCATTGCAACTTCAACATATACATCATCTTTTTTGCCTTCACAATATAAGATGTTTTCATATAAGCAATCTTTATGGCCGTTTAAATACTGCACGTATTCTTTAATACCGCCTTCGTAATGAAACTCTCTTACTTTTTGTTCTTCTTCACGATCATCTCTTAGTATAATTTTAAGATTTTTTGTTAAGAAAGCCATTTCTCTAAGTCTTTGTTTTAATATTTCATAATCGTAAACAGTCTCTTCAAAAATATCTTTATCTGGAAGGAATGTTACTGTAGTACCGGATTTGTCTGTTTCTCCTATAACTTTCAATGGATACATAACTTTACCACGTTCATAACGTTGATTATATACTTTTCCTTCTGTGTGGATATATACCTCTAGCCATTCAGATAAAGCATTAACTACAGAAGCACCAACTCCATGTAATCCTCCTGATACCTTGTATCCACCACCACCGAATTTACCGCCAGCATGAAGAATGGTAAATACAACTTCTACTGCAGGAATTCCCTTTTTAGGATGGATACCAATAGGGATACCTCTACCATTATCCTTAACGGTAATTGAATTATCTTGGTTAATTGTTACATCAATTGTATCACAATAACCACCAAGTGCTTCATCAACTGCATTATCTACAATTTCATACACTAGATGGTGTAAGCCTTTTGATGATGTACTACCAATATACATACCTGGTCTTTTTCTTACAGCTTCTAAGCCTTCGAGAATCTGTATCTGATTAGCGCCGTATTCTGTACCCATTTCTGTACTCATAACTTTCCTCCTAATTTTATCCTATTATTAATTAAGTATTACTGATAAATTTGATTTTACTATTCATTTTCCACAGTTACACATCCTTCTACTACTCGATACAATTTATCTATTTGAAATCGGTTGGCTACAAACTCTTCCAAACCTGTACAAGTAATCATTGTTTGGATACCTTCAATGCTGTTCAACAAGTAATTTTGTCGATTACGGTCTAATTCCGATAACACATCATCTAACAGTAATATCGGTTCTTCTTTTATTGTTTGCCTTACCAGCTCAATTTCAGCAAGTTTTAATGAAAGTGCTGATGTTCTCTGCTGCCCCTGGGAACCAAATTTACGAATATCGATATCCTTTATGGTAAAACAAATGTCATCCCTATGAGGTCCGATGCTTGTCTGCTTATAAAATACATCCTTTTCTCTTTGTTTTTCGACTTTTGTTTCCATATCTTCAGAAAGAACATTAGGTTCATATTTTATAACCAATTCTTCCCTACCACCAGATAATCTCTTATGTATACCGTATACAATCTCATTTAGCTCCAGTATAAATTGGGTTCTACGTTTAATTATACGTCTTCCAAACTCGCAGAGTTGTATATCCCATACACTTAGTGTTTCCATTAATTCAGGTTTGAAACCTATTTGCTTTAATAAATTATTACGTTGGTTAATAATTTTGTTATAATTTGTCAAATCCGAAAGGTATAGTTTATCTAACTGACATAATTCAAAATCAATAAATCTTCTTCGATCACTTGGTCCGTTTTTAATTATACTCAAATCTTCTGGAGAGAAAAATACAAGGTTAATAAGTCCAAAGAGTTCACTAGACTTCCTAATTGGAATCCCATCAATTGCTACGCCTTTGGGTTTATTCTTTTTCAAATGCATATCAATTCGATGTACAATCAGATTTTTCTCAATAAACATACGAATATGAGATTCTTCCTGATTTAACTGAATCATATCTTTATCCTTACTACCCTTGTGTGATTTTGTCGTACCAGCTAAATAAACAGCTTCAAGTATATTGGTTTTTCCCTGTGCATTATCTCCATACAATATGTTTGTACCATTCTTAAAATTCATTGATAACGTATTATAATTTCTAAAATTACTTAACTCAAGCGATTTAACAAACATAATTACACCAACTATTTCTCAATCTTGATTTTTTCTCCATTGTATTCAACAATGTCACCATTAACTAATTTTTTACCACGTTGGTACTCTACTTCTTGATTCACTTTTACAAGGCCATCTTGAATAACGAATTTGGCATCTACACCAGAATCAACTAACCCACCTGCTTTTAATGCTTGTCCTAATTTAATATAATCTTCTCTTAATTTAATTGCTTGCATTATAAAAATGCTCCTTTCTAAAGAAGGGAGAATTTGTACTAATCACAAATCTCCAATTGAGAAAACATTGTTTTTTCAACCTTTTCTCCTAGCTTATACAGCTCCACTAAAGTTAACTGGTAATATTAAATATACGTAATTTTCTTCTTTATCACGAATGAAACATGGTGCTTTAGGATTAAATAGATAAATATCAACTTCTTCATCGTCAATAACACGTAATGCATCAATTAAAAACTTAGGGTTAAATCCTATAAGAATATCTTTACCTTCTTTACGAATATCGATTTCTTCATTCATGGAACCAATCGAAGAGTTAATCTTTAATTCTAAGTCAGAATCTGTAATATTAACAATAATCGGTTTTTTCTCAGATTCTTTCACTAATAGAGTAGCACGATCAATACAATTTAAAAATTCTTTTTTGTTAATAGTAACTTTGGTTTCATAATCATTCGATAACATCTGGTCAATTTTAAAAAATTCACCTTCTATAAGTCGAGATAATACGGTTGTCTTGCCAAATTCAAATAAGATATGTTTATCTGATGTATATATTTGCAATTCATCAGAAACTTCACCCGACAATATTTTACTAATTTCAATAAGAGTTTTTCCAGGTACTATTACCTTAGTATCCTCATATTCTTGATTTAATTGAATCTTTCTAATTGATATTCTATGACCATCCAAAGATACGACTCTTAATTCATTTTTTTCAATTTCAAATAATTCACCTGTCATTATTTTATTGCTTTCATTATCGGCAATAGAGAATACCGTTTGTCGAATTACTTCTTTTAATGAAAATTGAGATAATATAATTGGTTTGTTTTTTGTAATGGTAGGTAGACTAGGAAACTCTTCTGAAGTTTTACCTAAAATCTCAAACTTAGACTTTTCACAAGTAATAGTTGCTTTGAAGTTATCATCTGTTTGGATGGTTACATCATTCTCTGGTAGTTTACGTACAATCTCAGAAAAAATCTTAGCATTAATTGCAATAACTCCTTCTTCAACAATTTCACCATTAATAATTGTTTCAATACCTAATTCCATATCATTAGAAATTAATTTTATTTGATTACTTATAACTTCAATAACAATACACTCAAGAATTGGCATTGTAGATTTAGCAGATACTGCTTTTAAGGCAATTTGTACTCCATTTAGTAAATCACTTTTTGAACAAACAATTTTCATTTTGTGTATAACTCCCTTCAGGATAAAATGCAGATATATATATAATATATTTAGTAGTATTAGTAATAGGGGCTGTTAATTTGTTGATAAGTGCTATTTAGGTGATATACCAGCTACTTTGAGAACATAACAACCGTGTTAATAACTCATTTTAATATTGAGTATAAAATTGAAGTTATTAACATGGATTAATCCGTGTTAAAATAATACACACAAAAATAACAGGTTATTAACAATAAATTGTGAATAACTTAAAACGGTTATTGAGGATTAATCTTTTTACTTAAAACTTCTATAGTATTTTGAAGAGTAGAATCATTTTCAAGTTCCTTTGTAATCTTATCAATACCATGCAAAACTGTTGTATGATCACGGTTACCAAGCTTCTTACCAATATCAGAAAGTGATAATTCGGTAAGCTTTCTAGATAGGTACATACAGATTTGTCTAGGGTATGATATATTCTTACTCTTCTTAGTAGAGTAGATATCTGATTGAGAGATGTTAAAGTGTTCAGATGTCATCTCAACAATTAAATCCACTGTTATTTCTTTCTTATTGTTAGGAGATATTAAGTCTTTTAATACTTTTTCCGCTAACTCTACTGTTACATCTTTTTTCTCTAGTCGAGAAAAGGCTACAATCTTTGTAAGTGCGCCTTCTAATTCACGAATATTGGATTTAATGTTGGTTGCAATATATTTCATTACCTCATTATCGATTTGTAGACCATCTAACTCTTCTTTCTTCTTTAAGATAGCCATTCGAGTCTCATAATCAGGTGATTGAATATCAACTGTAAGGCCCCATTCAAAGCGAGAACGAAGACGTTCTTCTAGAGTTTCAATATCTTTTGGTGGCTTATCGGACGATATGATGATTTGTTTTTTAGACTCATGCAGCGTATTAAATGTATGGAAAAACTCTTCCTGAGTACTTTCTTTACCAATAATAAACTGAATATCGTCAATGAGTAATACATCTATATTACGGTATTTTTCACGAAACTCCGCGGTTGATGAGTTTTCACTCCTATTACGAATCGCATCAATAAGTTCATTAGTAAAAGTCTCACTAGTAACATATAAAACCTTACTTGAAGGATTATGTTCTAATATAAAGTGAGCAATTGAGTGCATTAGATGGGTCTTTCCTAGTCCAACGCCTCCATATATAAATAGAGGATTGTATACTTCAGCAGGGGATTCTGCTACTGCTAATGATGCAGCATGAGCAAGATTGTTATTAGTACCTACAACAAAAGTATCAAAAGTATAACGTGGATTTAGAAAGGGATATTTGTTTTTTTGTGCGGAGTTTCCTTGGTTACTATTTTCTTTTTTAGATATTTTCTTGGCTTCATCAGGAAGAACAATTGATATTTCGTAGTTTTTTCCTGTAATTTCTTCAATAGCAACTTTAATTGGTATACCATATTTCTTACTGATAAAACTAACTCCGTCTTTCCCTAAATCAGGATTACTTAATATAGTAATTAAATCATCATCTACGTCATATACTTTTAAAGGTGCTAACCAAGTACGAAAAGAAACATCTGTTATATCGTGAGTGATCTTAACAGACATTAAAATCTCGTCCCATTTTCCTTGAATTATGTTTTTCATCATAATCCCCCTAATTATAAATTTTCATATAACTATATATTATAACAAGATTGTTAAATTATCAATGGCTAACTATACAAAATGTGTTGATGTTGTGGACAAACTTTGGTAATATAGTCTTCTACCATCCAAATTCCACGAATTATCCACGGACCATCCAAAAGAATTAACATCCATGTGTATAATAAATTAAAATTATAAACATCCACGTGAAATATTGTAATTTAAGTGTTTTTATTCATATTATTTAAATAATTAACTAAAAATCAAAAAGTTATCCACAAGTTATCCACAAATTGTTGATAACTTTTTGGATGGTTAGTGTGGATATAGTATTTTAAGCAATTTTTCCACAAATCAATCACAAACCATCCAAAGAGATGTTTACTAATAAACCAACCATAAAATTTAGAAATGTTCTCTGTTATATGTATAAATATATCAACAAACTAATATCTGGGAACACTGATATATAGGAAGTGGTTGATTAATAAATTTGTAAATAATACTTGACGGAATGAATCATTGCTAATATAATAAACGTGATATTGTAATTTAACTTATAATAGAATAAATACGCTTACTATAAACAGTTGGGTATAACTAAGGAGGTGTTTTGTAATGAAAATGACATTCCAACCAAAAAAGAGATCAAGAGCTAAAGTTCATGGTTTTAGAAAAAGAATGAGTACTTCTAACGGAAGAAAAGTTATTGCTAGCAGAAGAGCAAAAGGAAGACATAAATTATCAGCATAGGTCGCAGTATTGTGACCTTTTTTCTCTATGAACGGCTCTTTAGGGGCTGCTCTTAGGGTATTAAGAGTGCAATATCATATTATTGTTAATAGGGGATTTTGAAATTGTCAGAATCATTGAGAAGTAATAGAGATTTTCAGAATGTGTATAAGAATGGAAGATCGTTTGCTAATAAATATTTAGTTATGTATATAGTAAAAAACGATTTAGATACATTACGATTAGGAATATCGGTTAGTAAAAAAGTAGGTAATAGTGTTGTTAGACATCGTGTAACAAGACTGATCAGAGAAAGTTTTCGATTAAATGATTACATGTTTAATAGTGGTTTAGACATAGTGGTAATTGGTAGAGCGGGAGCAAAGGGAAGAAATTATCAGGAAATAAGTAGCGCAGTTTTGCATTTGTGCAAACTTCATAAAATCGTAAAAGAGATGAGTGAGTAGTGAAACGAATTTTAATATTTCTTATAAAAGTATATAGAAAGTACATTTCACCCTTAAAAGGAAGGCCTACTTGTATTTATACGCCTACCTGCTCTTTGTATGCAATGGAAGCACTACAAAAGTATGGAGCAATTAAAGGAACATATCTTGCAGTTAGAAGAGTATTAAGGTGTCACCCGTTTGCAAAGGGTGGTTATGATCCGGTTCCTTAATAATGAGGAGGAATAATAATTGACAAACTTATTTTTAACACAAAGTGGCGGTCCATTAGGGCCTATAGCAAGTTTACTAGGATGGATTTTAAATGTAATTTATGAATTCTTAAGTATGTTTGGTATTGAAAATGCAGCACTTTGTATTATTTTATTTACGTTTTTAGTAAAATCTTCAATGTTTCCTTTAACAATCAAACAACAGAAGTTTACTAAGATTTCATCAAAGATGAACCCAGAATTAATGAAAATACAAGAAAAGTATAAAGGAAAACGTGATGAAGTTTCCATGAGAAAGCAACAACTTGAGACACAAGCTGTATATCAAAAATACGGTGCAAATCCAACAAGTGGTTGTCTTCCTATGTTAATTACTTTACCGATCTTATTTGCTTTATACCAAGTTATTTATAGAATTCCAGCGTATATTGGCGATATTAGATCATTGTATGAACAAATTGCGCTTGGTTTACAAAGTACTCCAAACTTTGGAGCAGTTTTCGCAGATAGTTTTAACGCGACAGGTCTTTCAGCAGACAGTAGTGTTAATACAATTATTGACGTATTAGCAAAATTCAATACTGGAAATTGGTCTGATTTAGCAAATCAATTCCCTACGCTAAGCGATCTTATTACTACCAATTCAGATAAAATAATTCATATTAACTCACTGATTGGTGGATTAAACATTGCAGATACACCTGTTTCTAAGATGTGGCCAGGCCTTATTGTTCCAATTCTTGCAGTCGTAACACAGTGGTATTCAACTAAGCAAATGACAGCTGCAAATGGGATGGATAAAAATGCTCCTGGAGCTGCTAGTATGAAGGCAATGAATAACTTCATGCCACTATTTTCAGGATTTATATGTTTAACATTGCCAATTGGTATAGGTATATACTGGGTAGCTGGTGCTGTGTTCCAAATACTTCAACAATTTGCTATAAATAAACATTTTGAAAAGGTTAACATTGATGAGTTAGTTGAAAAAAGTGTTGAAAAAGCTAAGAAGAAGAAAAAACATGTTGATTATGAAAAATCATTAGAAGAATTAGCTAAGAAACAGACAAAGTCTATTGGTGATAAAGCAGGGGCTTATACTACTACTACTACTAAAAACAGTCTTAAAAACAAGGCTAATTCTAATGTGAGTAATAACAATAATAATACAAAAGAAGATACAGCTAGTACAAAGAGTAATACAAACTACAAAGCAGGTAGTATTGCTGAGAAGGCAAATTTGTTGAAAGGTATGAATAGCTCAGGTAAGGGGGACAAGTAATCATGAATGAATGGATTGAGGTTAAAGCAAAAAATGTTAATGAAGCATTGACTGAAGCGTTAATTAAACTTGGAACTACAAGTGATAATGTTGAATATGAAGTACTTGAAAAAGAATCTAACGGGATCTTAGGTCTATTTAGTAAACCTGCTAAAATTAGAGTTCGTAGCAAGAAAACAATTGAAGGTGTTGCTATAGACTTTTTGAAAAAAGTGTTTGGATCAATGAATCTGATTGTTGAGATAAAGGTTGATTATAACAAAGAAGAAGGTTATGTTAATATAGATTTAAGTGGAGATGATATGGGTGTTCTTATAGGAAAAAGAGGACAAACATTAGATTCTTTGCAATATTTAGTAAGTCTTGTCGTTAATAAAGAGAGCACTAGCTATCTTAAAGTTAAAGTAGATACAGAAAATTATCGTGAAAGAAGAAAAGAAACACTCGAAAATCTTGCTAAAAATATCGCTTATAAAGTGAAGAGAACGAAACATTCTGTATCCCTTGAACCTATGAATCCATTTGAACGAAGAATTATTCACTCCGCCCTTCAAAATGATAAGTATGTAGAAACTCATAGTGAAGGGGAAGAGCCATACAGAAGAGTAGTTATTACGCTTAAGAAGTATACAAAAGAATATAAAGGTAGCTATAACAAAGAGTATAGTTACAAAAAGGATTACAAGAAAGATTATAAAAAAGATTACAGCAAAAACTACGGGGCTAGAACTGCTTCTACAGTTACTGTAACAGAAGAATAGAAATATGGGGCTGTAGCAAAAGTCATTTAAGTTTACAATTTAAATTTTGCGACAGCCCCTATTATGTAACTATTTTGAATAACAGGTTTTAAGTATGTTTCTTAGTAGGTAACCCTATCATTGAATTAGAAAGGAATGTGTAAAACATTGAAAACAGATACAATCGCTGCAATTGCTACAGGAATGACGAATGCTGGTATTAGTATAGTTAGAATGAGCGGTGATGAAGCATTAGAAATAATAGATAAGATTTATTATTCTCCTAAAAAAAACAAAAAATTATCAGAAGTTGCAAGTCATACTGTACACTATGGTTATATTTTGGATGGTGAGCAGACAATAGATGAAGTTATGGTCTTGGTAATGAAGGGACCAAATACGTATACAAGAGAAGATGTAGTTGAGATAGATTGCCATGGTGGAGTGGTAGTAACAAAGAAGATATTAGAAACTGTAATTAAGTATGGTGCGAGAGTAGCGGAGCCAGGTGAATTTACAAAAAGAGCTTTTGTTAATGGAAGAATAGATCTATCACAGGCAGAAGCGGTAATTGATGTTATTAATGCGAAAAATGAATATGCTCTTAGCAGCTCAATGAGTCAACTGAAAGGGAATATTTTAAATAGAATAAAAGAAGTAAGAGATAATGTAATTCATGATGTAGCCTTTATAGAAGCTGCGCTTGATGATCCAGAACACATTGAAATTGGTAATTTCTCAGAAACATTGTTAATGAATGTAGATAGTAATCTTGCAGTATTAGATAAATTGTTAGAATCAGCGGATAATGGACGTTTACTTCGTGAAGGTATTAAAACAGTAATAGTAGGAAAACCAAACGCGGGAAAATCCTCCCTTATGAATATATTATTAGGCGAAGATAGAGCAATTGTAACTGATATTGCAGGAACAACAAGAGATACGTTAGAAGAAACTATTAATATACACGGTATTACACTTAATATTGTAGATACTGCAGGAATTCGTGATACGGATGATGTAATAGAAGAGATTGGTGTTAAGAAAGCAAAAGAGAATGCAGAAAATGCAGACTTGGTTATCTATGTTGTGGATGGTTCAAGAGATTTGGATCAAAATGATTATGACATTATTAAGATGATAAAAGATAGAAAATGTGTTGTGTTGTTGAACAAGTCAGATCTAAAACCTAAGATTACTGCGGAACAATTAGAGTCTATAACAGAAAATAAAGTGGTTAAGATATCTGCTCTAGAGGGTACTGGGATTGAGGAATTTGAAACATTAATTAAAGATTTGTTTTATGAAGGAAAACTAAACTTCAATGATGAAGTATATATAACTAATATTAGACATAAATCAGCAATAGTCGACGCAAAAGAAAGTTTAGAGCAAGTAAAGCAAAGTATTATGGATGGTATGCCAGAAGATTTCTACTCAATAGATTTAATGAGTGCGTATAATTCATTAGGTTACATTATCGGAGAAATGGTTGATGATGATCTAGTTAATACGATATTTAAAGAGTTTTGTATGGGGAAATAGGTTTATATTCGAATAACAAGTAAATGTAGTAGATAGATTGTCTATTGGTGTTGCCATTGGATGGTCAACAAAGAAAGAAGTGAGGAAGGATTATGTCATATACGTATGAAAATTACGATGTTGTTGTCGTAGGTGCTGGACATGCAGGTTGCGAGGCAGCTTTAGCTAGTGCAAGACTATCACTAAACACAATTATGTTTACGGTAAGCGTAGATAGTATTGCTCTGATGCCTTGTAACCCTAATATTGGGGGAAGTTCGAAGGGACACTTAGTAAAAGAGATTGATGCGCTCGGCGGCGAGATGGGTAAGAATATTGATAAAACATTCATACAATCTAAGATGTTAAACAAATCAAAGGGACCAGCAGTACATTCATTGCGTGCACAAGCAGATAAGCTAGATTATAGTAGTGAGATGAGGAAAGTTATAGAGAATACTAAAAATCTTACTGTAAAACAAGCTGAAGTATGTGAAATATTGGTTGAGGATGGTCAGGTAGCTGGAGTTAAAACATATTCTGGCGCAATATATTCTTGTAAAGCTGTGATACTTGCAACAGGTACGTATTTAAGGTCAAGATGTATATATGGGGACGTTAGCAATTATACTGGTCCTAATGGTCTCTCATCTGCAAATCACTTAACCGATTCATTAAAGAGCTTGGGTATTGAAATGCAAAGATTCAAGACAGGTACACCAGCTAGAATCGATAAGAGATCAATTGATTTTACTAAGATGGAAGAGCAAAAGGGCGATGAGGAAATTGTTCCTTTTTCATTCACTAATAAGCCAGAAGATATTGAGAAAGAACAGGTATCGTGTTGGTTAACCTATACCAATGAAGAGACTCATAAGATTATTAGAGAAAATCTAGATCGTTCACCATTGTATTCAGGTGATATTGAAGGTACAGGACCTAGATACTGTCCATCTATAGAGGATAAAGTGGTTCGTTTTGCAGACAAGGACAGACATCAAGTATTTATTGAGCCAGAAGGTAATTATACCAATGAGATGTATATAGGAGGAATGTCTAGTTCCTTACCTGAGGATGTTCAATACAAGATGTATCGTAGTGTTCCAGGGCTTGAGAATGCTAAGATAGTAAGAAATGCTTATGCCATTGAATATGATTGTATTAATCCAAATCAATTAAAATCTACACTTGAATTTAAGAAAATAAATGGTTTATTCAGTGGTGGACAGTTTAATGGTAGTTCTGGATATGAAGAAGCAGCGGCACAAGGTTTGGTTGCTGGTATAAATGCTGCTTTAAAAATTTTAGGAAAAGAACCTATTATATTAGATCGTTCAGAATCCTATATAGGTGTATTAATAGATGATTTAGTAACTAAGGAAAATAAAGAGCCTTATCGTATGATGACTTCCAGATCTGAGTACCGCCTATTATTAAGACAAGATAATGCAGATTTACGATTAAGTAAAATAGGTCATAAAATTGGATTAATCAGTGATGAACGCTATGAGGGCGTTCTAATGAAAGAAAAGATGATTAAAGAAGAAATGGAACGTCTGGATAACACTAATATTGGAGCATCCAAAGAGGTACAACAGCTACTAGAGGAAAATGGTAGTACACCACTCAAAACCGGAACGACTTTGGGTGAATTAATTCGTAGACCTGAACTTTGTTATGAAGTAATTGGACCGATTGATAAGGAGCGTAAGGAATTGCCTAGTGATGTAATTGAACAAGTTAATATTAATATTAAGTATGAAGGTTATATCAAGAGACAATTAAAGCAAGTAGATCAGTTTAAAAAGTTAGAAGGAAAAGTAATTCCTGAGGATATTAATTATGATGATGTTCATAGTTTACGTCTTGAAGCAAAGCAGAAGTTGTCTTTAGTAAGACCGCATTCTGTAGGGCAAGCATCTAGAATAGCAGGCGTATCACCAGCAGATATTTCAGTTTTATTAGTTTATCTATCTTCCTTCCATGGAAAGAAATAATAGGAGAATATATGAGTAGAGAAGATATTTTAGTGCAAGCAGCAAGGGAACTTGATATTAGTCTATCAGAAATACAAGTTAAGCAGTTTATTAAATACTATGAAATACTAGTTGAATGGAATTCATTTATGAATCTTACGGGTATTACGGAGTATGAAGAAGTTGTAGTAAAACATTTCATAGATAGTTTGTTGATTGTAAGATCCTTTGATTTATCAAGAACAGAATCGTTAATTGATGTTGGTACCGGTGCAGGTTTTCCAGGTATTCCATTAAAGATTATTTATCCAGATATCAATGTTGTTCTATTAGACTCACTAAATAAGAGAATTAAATTCTTGAATGAAGTTATTAATCAATTAGGATTAACAAAGATAGAGACCATCCACGGAAGAGCTGAGGATTTTGGTAGGGATAAGAACTATAGAGAAAAATTTGATTTATGTGTATCAAGAGCAGTTGCTAATCTTGCAACGTTGTCAGAGTATTGCATTCCATTTGTTAAAAAGAATGGATATTTCATTCCATTTAAGTCAGGAAAGATTGCTGATGAAGTAGAAGAGGCAAAAATAGCAGTGAAAGTATTAGGTGGTAGATTAGAAGAAGTAAAGCCGTTAATGCTACCAAATACAGATATAGAGCGTTCTTTTGTTATTATACACAAGATAGAGAACACGAAAAAGATATATCCAAGAAGTGCAGGTAAACCATCCAAAGAGCCATTAAAGTAGCAGTTAAAATATAATTATAAGTCTATGTCCATCCATAAGAAAGAAGGGTATCCGTGTTAGAGGGAAAGTATTTGTTATTTGGAGATTGTTATGATGATATTAATAAGATAAGAAAGCAATGTACTAGTACCAGTGTAGCAGATGTAATGGATAATGAAGCCCTGCATGTTATTGTGTATGAAGATAAGCAGCCAATAGCATGTGGACGCATGTTAATTAGTGAAGACAGATATATATTCGATCATATCTATGTAATCAAAGAAAAGAGAAATAATAAAATCGGTGATTTTACAATGAGACTTTTAATTGAAAAAGCTAATTTAATGTGTGCGAAAGAGATTATAGTATTTTGTGAAGAAAATAATAAAATGTTTTTTGAATCATTAGGCTTTTTAGAAAGTAAAGAACCATCCAATGTTAATATGGAAGGTATTAAGATGTGTTTAGAACTAGATATTTTTTTAAATAGTAAAAAGTGTTGCAAATAAAAATTATAAAAACTGATAAAATATTGGAGTAAAAAAGAAATGTTGGGACTTCTGTATATTAGTCCCAACATTTTCTTGTTTACATATATAAACAAATTAGTTATTATATATAACGCTTGAATTATAGTGTTATATAAATATAGATATATAATTACATAATTGATCAGGATTTTCAATCCAAGGTAAGCCCTTAGAATTTGATATTATAGCTGTCTCTATAGAGGAATTTAATTCCACATATTCGTTAAAAATCTCTTTATAATTAGAATATCCTTCGCCAGTAACAAAGTAAATACTATTATTAATTGATTTTAATGCATGTGTAACATTTAGATTCGTATAGTAATATCGAATACTAACATCAACATACTTGGATGTTTCCCCATTTAGATGAGCAGCTTCAATCCTAGATAGAATATAGTTCCTTGTTATAATAGTAGGCTTAACAACTTGACTTATCAACTTCTTTGAGAGCCATGTATTACTATAAAGGAGATTAAAGATACTTGTACCAATAATAGAAGATTCTAATAACGTTTTATTTATCTTATTATTTTTATTTGGTACACGGTTTAATGTTTTGATACTTGGAGTATTAACAAACATTAATTTATCTATAATATCTGGATTGTAATTGCAAACAGTAAGACCTATAGTAGTTGATTTACCTACACATACTAAGTTGGTTTTCTGTTTTATAACAGAAGTGATAAAATCGGTTATTAACTGAACGAATAAGAAATTGGTATAAGTCATTTTAGGTTTATCTGATTTACCAAAACCGATTAAATCTATTGTATAAACAGTATAATTTTTTTCTAGCTTACTAATAAGTGATTTAAATTCATAACTAGATTGACTTGCATCTAGGTCATGAATCAGTAAAATAGGAGTACCTTGTCCATTCTTTGTATAATAGACTTGTCCAAATCGCCACTTAAAATAATTACTATTTGGTAAATATAATTTTTCATATTTTGAAGAAAAATAAAAAATTAATTTATTAATACATATGTTAATTGTGGTGATAGCTAATATAGCTAACAAAGCTATGGAAAACTTTTTATTTTTTTTCAATATATTATCCCTCTTTCTAAAGTAAATTAAATGAAAGTATTTAACTAGAACTATTATATATCTTAACTTGATTGTTTCTCTTAATTTATATTATATGCTAAATTGTTAGGACTTACAATTGATTTTTAAAGTTTAGGAGATTATATATGAATTATTCTTATTAAGAGTTGTATTAAAATAAAAAGTATACTAAATTGGAATCAATAAAGTCGAAATTTATCTAATTTGAAAAAATAATAAATAAAAATAAATTATGTGCAAAAAATTCCTTTAATAATTTGGATTTCTGTTATATTATAGTATATATACTGTTATAAAGTGGTACTTATTTAGCAATAATTATAGTTTGCTTAATTGTATGAATAATTTTACAAAAATAAATAACAGTTAATAAAGTGAGGTAATCTAGTGGAAAACATTAGCAAAAATGAAAATACATTAGTACAGAGTACCCTAAGCGAAATAGCCGAAAGTTTATTAATAAGTGTAAAGAAGGAAAAAAACTCTTTGTTAATATCTATTCATGAGATGCAAACCAATATAGATATATTACAGAAGAAAATAGTAACTTATTATAGAGATCAAAGTGAAAAGAACAGTGATTTATTTAAAGCAAATTATGGACAAACCAACAATGAATGCAAAATTATGGAAAACAGTTTAAAAGATGAACAAAAGAGAATGGAAGAAATGCAAAAAGAATATAATAAAGCTTTATCAAAAGAACAGGATTTATCTAGACTAAATGATCATTTAAAGATAGACAAAGTATGTAATTCACACAGATTGGATGGTGGATTGTATGATGATGTCAACGGACTGAAATTGTTAGAAACGCAAGAAATAGAGAGAAAACGTATTGCCAGAGAATTACATGATTCAACAGTACAAAATCTAACTAATTTAGTTCATAAAACAGAACTCTGTACCAAATTAGTTGATATAGATCCAATACGTGCAAAGCTAGAATTACAAACAATGATAAGCACAATAAAGACAACGATAAATGATATGAGGAATATTATATATGATTTACGTCCTATGTCATTAGAAGATTTAGGGCTAGTTATAACAGTAAAAAGATATATAAAACAATTTATTGATAGTACAAAAATAAAAGTGGTTTTAAATGTTGAAAATGAAAAACAAATCAATTCTGATATCATTGATTTAACTTTATTTAGGATTATTCAGGAAGCTTGTAATAATGCAATGAAGCATGCGGAGGCAACTGTAATATATATAGATTTAAAATATAGAGAAAACTGTATCGAGTTGATCATCGAAGATAATGGTTGTGGTTTTGAGCAATACATGCGTAAGGAAGATCAATATGTAACAAATAATTCCCTATCTGGTTTTGGATTATCCATGATGAAAGAAAGAGTAGGACTTTTGTCTGGGAAACTAGAAATAGCATCGGCTATTAACAAGGGAACAAAAATAAGTGTGTGTGTACCAATCAATTAACTATAGAATTATTTTTAAAGGAGAGCATAGGATGGAACCTGTAAATATTATTATTATTGATGATCATTCGTTGGTTAGAGAAGGAATTAAACAATTACTTGAGTTAGATGGAGATATTAAAGTTAAAGGGGAAGCTGGTAACGGTGAAGAAGGGATTGAGTTAATCAAAAATACTAATCCAGATGTAGTATTGCTTGATATTAATATGCCAATTATGAATGGTCTTCAGATGTTACAAAAACTGAAAGAATATAACATAAAAGTGAAGGTATTAATATTAACAATTCATAATGAGATTGAATACTTGGCAAAAGCAGTCGAGATTGGAATTAATGGTTATGTATTAAAAGACTCTGATTCCGAAGTATTAAAGAAGGCAATATTTACAATTAATGATGGTGAAACATATATACAACCTAATTTGGCTCCTTTATTAAATGAGAAACTTACTTATCAAGAAGAGAATGCTGCTATAAATGATCTTACAAAAAGGGAAGTAGAAGTACTAAAACTTTTAGCGGAAGGGTTGTTCAATAAAGAAATAGCATATAAATTATCTATTAGTGAAAAGACGGTAAAGAATCATGTGTCAAATATATTTAGAAAGATTGAAGTATTTGATCGTACACAGGCAGCAGTATTTGCAATTAAAAATAATTTAGTTGATATATTTTAGTTTAAATAAATATATTATTAATAGTAGATAATAGTTAAATAAAATTATTCACGTAACTACCCTCAAGTATATCTTGGGGGTAGTAGTCTTTTGATATTATAAGTTTTATGTTTATTAGTTATATATATTTATATATATATTTATTTATTTATTTATTTATTTATTTATTTTAGTTGAAAATAATTGTAAAAATGTATATAGCTTTTTTATAATAAGAATGTTTCACGTGAAACATTTTATGTATGTTAGTTGATTACTATTTATAAAAATGCTATAATTAGTATTGTTATTTTGATATACTTAAGTAAAGTAAAAAAACATTCACATTACAAATTTGGAGGTGGAAGAATGGGAAGAATAATAGCAGTTGCTAATCAAAAAGGTGGAGTTGGTAAAACAACAACCGCTATTAATTTATCGGCATGTTTAGCAGAACAGGGAATGAAAGTATTAACTATTGATATTGATCCACAGGGAAATACTTCGAGTGGATTAGGTATTGATAAGAATAATTTAGAAAACACTGTGTATGAATTGATGATTGGCAGTTGTGAATTAGAAGATTGCATTATACCAAGTGTATGTGAAGACTTATATGTTCTACCATCCAATGTAAATTTAGCAGGAGCAGAAATTGAATTAATAGGTATTAATGACAAAGAGTATATACTAAAATCTTATATTGATAAAATTAAGGATAACTATGATTTTATTATTATTGACTGCCCTCCTTCACTAAATACGTTGACGGTAAACGCTATGACAACTGCAGATACAGTTCTTGTACCAATTCAGTGTGAATACTATGCATTAGAAGGTCTAACTCAGCTAATACATACTATTAACTTAGTCAGAGAAAGATTAAACCCTGATTTAGAAATTGAAGGTGTGGTTTTTACAATGTACGATGCTAGAACAAATTTATCGTTACAAGTTGTAGAAAACGTAAAGGAAAATTTAAAACAGAACATATATAAATCAATAATTCCTAGAAATGTACGTCTTGCAGAGGCACCTAGTCATGGAAAGCCTATTAATATATATGATCCAAAATCAGCAGGAGCTGATGGATATAGATATTTAGCACGAGAAGTAATAGAGAGAGGTGAAGGTTAAGTGGTAGCAGGAAGTAGAGGGCTAGGAAAAGGTCTTGATTCAATGATTCCTCAAAAGGTTATGCAAACTAAAGATAATAAAACAGATATAAGAGCAAAAAAGAATGAGGACAATGTTTCACGTGAAACATTAATTAATATTAATCAAATCGAACCAAATAAATCACAACCTAGAAGAAATTTTAATGAAGATTCTCTCCATGAATTAGCAGACTCTATTAAGTTATATGGTATAATACAGCCTTTAATATTACAAAAAAGGGACAAGTATTATGAAATTATAGCTGGAGAAAGAAGATGGAGAGCAGCTAAGGTTGCAGGTCTTAAAGAAGTACCTGCTATAGTCAAGGATTATAGCTCACAAGAGATTGTGGAGATAGCACTTATAGAGAATATACAAAGGGAAGATTTAAATCCAATAGAGGAAGCTATTGCATTTCAAAAACTAATTAATGAATATAAATTAAAACAAGATGAAGTAGCAGAGCGTGTATCTAAGAGCAGAACAGCTATAGCAAACTCTATGAGATTATTAAAGCTTGATCAACGTGTTCAACAAATGCTGATTGATGATATGATATCAAGTGGACATGCTAGAGCATTAATTACCCTTGAAGATGGAGAAATTCAATATCAAATAGCAACCAAAATCTTTGATGAAAAGCTAAGTGTTCGTGAGACAGAAAAACTTGTTAAAAAGCTATTAGAACCAGTTAAACAAGAAGAACAAGATAAAGGTAAAGACTTGAGTTTTATCTATCATGATATTGAAGAAAAAATTAAAGAGATTATAGGAAGTAAAGTTCAAGTTAAACAGAAGACAGAAGATAAAGGTAAAATTGAAATTGAATACTATTCAAAAGATGAGTTTGAACGTATAATTGAATTATTTCAAACAATTAAGAAAAATCAAAGGTAATAGGCTAGGAGATAATTATGGAAGTATTTGATAGTGTAGGGTTAGATATAGGTTATGTGCTGTTGGGATCAATGGGAGTAACATTGATTATAGGTATTCTATGTATTGTATTGATGTGTAAAATTCACTCATTAAAGAAAAAGTATAGAAGTTTTATGTCTGGAAGTACAATGGAAAGTATGGAGGACGAAATCACTAAGAGATTTCAAGAAATAAGTAATTTACAAAAAGAAACAAAAGAAGTGAAAAATCGCGTTGTTCGTATTGAAGATACCTTAAAAGTGGTTTATCAAAAAGTAGGTATTGTCAAATATGATGCATTTAGTGAAATGGGTGGAAAGCTAAGCTTTGTATTAGCTTTATTAACAGAAGAGAATGATGGTTTCTTATTAAATTCTATGCATAGTAGTAGAGAAGGATGTTACACATATATCAAAGAGATTATTAAAGGTGAGTCGTTTGTTATATTATCCGAGGAAGAAAAGCTAGCTCTAAAACAAGCAATTGAAAGCAAGAACTTACATGCTTAATTAGGATAGTACTATGGTATTGTTGATAATAGTTTAACAATACAATATAGTATTAGGGTGATTAAATGGTTGAAATAAAGAATTCTAATATGGTGATGAGAAGCGTTAGTGTTAATGTTCTAAAAGGTAATGAGATTATAGCAAAAGATATTATTTCTGAATCTGGTATTATATTAATGTCAGAAGGTACGGTTGTTAAAAAAGAATATATTAGTAAGTTAATTGAACTAGGTATAACTAATATATTCATTAAGGATGAAATAGCTGAAGGTATTAAAGTTGATGAATTAATTGAAATAAAAATTAAAGAACAGTGTCAAGAAACAGTAAAAGAAACAATTGAAAAATACTTTTTCAGTGATAGTTCAGAATTAGAAAAACTAAAAATAGTAGCAGATGAGATTATTTTAGATATTTTAAGTGAACCAGAGATTATGTTTAATATATCGGGTGTCCGTAAAAAAAATGGGAATGTATATTCGCACTCTGTTAACGTATGTGCGCTATCGGTATTATTAGCATTAAAACTGAAATTATCAAAAGATAAAATCAGAGATATTGCAGTAGGAAGTTTGTTACATGATATCGGAATTAATTATGTTAATTTTAATTTAGAAAATGAGAGTTATGAATCAATCTATAGTGATGAGAATAAAATAAAAGAGTTAAAGAAACATGTAATTTATGGTTATACATCCGTAGAAAAAGAGACATGGTTGTCAGCAGTAGCTAAGGATATTATCCTTTCTCATCACGAAAGAATAGATGGTAGTGGTTACCCACTTCGTTTGAAAGGCAATAAGATTAAAATTGGTAGTAAAATAGTAGGGTTATGTGATGAATTTGACCACCTTGTATATGGCCTATATAGTAAGAAGATGAAAGTATATAAAGCAATTGATTATATACTTAGCCAAAGTGGTGAAAAATTTGATTATGAGATAGTTAAGTTTTTTAATGAATCAGTCGCAGCATACCCCACTGGTAGTACAGTAATAACTAGTGATAAGGATGTGGCTGTAGTATTAAGACAGAACGCAAAATGCCCTACTAGGCCTGTAATACGGCTTATTATGGACAGTGTAGGTAATTACTACAATAATTGGATTGAGGTTGACTTAACCAAGGAATTAACGTTATTTATAGAAGATACGAAAGATATATAGGTATAAAATCAGATAAAAAGAAATAATTTTTATATGTATTCTATGAAAGAAGAGATAAAATAACTGTTATAAGTATCAGAGTTTATATTAATAGCATATGTATTATTATAAAAAAGACAATACATAATTCACATTCAAGATGTTTTTGCTTTAAATATAAACGTAAAGATTCTTATAACAGTTTTTATCTTTAATTAACATTATTAAACTAGACAAAAGGACTGTTTAATGATATAACAGTATAAAGTAAGACGAAATTTATGTAAAGGTGGTGTTTGATCATGCATAGTTATTTAAGATCAGTGGGATTTAGTAATATTAAAAAAAGGGAGGACCTAGAGCAGATTTTAGGTATGGTCATGGCACAACCTACAGAAAAGTATGTAACTAGTGAGAGGGAGAATTACGTAGAAGCTGAATTAGCAAAGGATTTTTCTGATCGACTTGGGGTTGCAGTACGTGGGGAATATGATGAAAAAGGATTTTTTCATCTAGAGCATTATTATCCATACTTTAAAGGTAAGTTAACAAGTATTAGAGAAGAGGTTGCAATAAATAAGAGAGTAGATACAGATGCATATACGGGAATGTGCGATGACTTAAGAATAGGTGTATCTTTAATCTTTTATTTACAGAATGTAATTGATTATATAGATTGTGTTCAAAAGAATCGTTGGAATGGAAGAGCAGTACCTATTATGTTAACAGGGTTAGCAACTGAGGGAAAAATATTATTAGGAACTACAAAGGATAGTAATACTGAAAGAAATATTATATCCGATAGTAAGCAAAGAACTCAGTTGTTAGCGGAAGCTAAAAAGGGAAATCAAGAAGCTATTGACAGTTTGACAATTGATGATATTGATTTATATGCTATGGTATCGAGGCGAATAAGGTATGAGGATATATACTCAATTGTTGAGTCAACCTTTATTCCGTATGGATCTGAATCTGATAATTATACGATCATTGCTAATATTGTAGAAGTTAAAAGATTGCAGAATGAATTCACCAATGAATATATATATGATCTAGTTGTTGAGTGTAATGATATTATGTTAGAAGTATGTATTAACGAGAAAGATTTAGTAGGTACACCAGAGCCTGGAAGACGTTTTAAGGGGAATATATGGCTTCAAGGAACTATTACCTTTGTTGAACAATAATAGATAAGTAAAGATAAATAATAGGTTACCATAACAGATATAAATTGAGCAAATAGTTGTATTAATCTTGACTTTAGTGTAAATTATAGTTATAATTTTTATGGTGTAGAGATATGCATCTATAGCTCAGTAGGATAGAGCGACCGCCTCCTAAGCGGTAGGCCGCTGGTTCGAATCCAGTTAGGTGCAGAGATAAAAAGGGTTTCGATCAAATAGATCGAAACCCTTTATAACTAATAAAATATGTATAAGTTGTAGGTAAATGTTAATAATAACGAAAGATAGGTGATACTATGAAGAAAAAGAGTTTTGGACTATCCTTTTACATTATGTTTTTTACATTTGCATTATTAGTAGAAATATATAGTTACCTAGAATGGAGAAAAGATACGATATCTATAATAGGAACCAGTATTGTGTTTCTTATTGCATTATACCTTCTTATTGATGGTATTAAGTCTGAGATTAAAAAGAAGAAAAAAGAGTATTATGAAAATATTGATGAACAGTATAGAAAACTAAATATCTTGGTCGACCAGAGAGTTAAAGAGGCTAAAGAGGAAGTAGTGCACCGCCAGAAATCAAGTGTAGAGGTATTACTAAAAGCACAAAGAAATTTTACAGAGGCAATTATTAATAATAATAAGAGGAAATAATAACGTTTACACTCTGTTGTAGGAGGTGAAAGAATGAATTATATCGTTATTGATTTGGAATGGAATCAGAGCCCTTATGGAAAAGGCACTGAGGTAAAGGAAATCCCGTTTGAAATTATAGAAATTGGAGCGGTTAAACTTAATGAGCATAGGGAAGTTTTAAGTAGCTTTAGTAGATTAATTAAGCCACAAATTTATAATGATATTCATTCTATTACCAAAGAGATAATACATATAGAAATAAATGATTTGGCTAAAGAAGAATTATTCCAAAATGTTATAAAAGAATTTTTTGAGTGGTGTGGAAATGATTATCGATTTGCGACATGGGGAAACATGGACTTAATAGAATTGCAAAGAAATTTGGATTACTATGGTATAAAAGGTTATATTGATAAGCCTATTCCTTTCTATGATGTTCAGAAACTATTTGCACTTTGTTATTATCAGGATCGAATACCTAGAACACTGGAGTATGCAGTGGATATAGTAAAGCTGAATAAGAACGAAGAGTTTCATCGAGCGTATGCAGATGCAAAATATACGGCAGAAATCTTAAAGATGTTGGATAAGGATACTGTAGAGAGGAATTATTCCATAGACTATTACCATAATCCAAAGACTAAGGAAGAGGAAATACACCTACATTATGAAACGTATTATAAGTTTATATCAAGAGAATTTGAATCAAAAGAAGCAGTTATGAGTGACAAAGATATTAGTAGTGTCATATGTCATAAATGTAATCAAAGAATTGTTAAGAAGGTTAAGTGGTTTACAACCAATTCTAAAAATTATTATAGTTTAGGCTATTGTAAGAAACATGGTTATATTAAAGGTAAGATAAGAATAAAAAAGGCAGTTAATAATAACGTATATGCTGTTAAGGTAGTTAAATCTATTTCAGAAGAAGATGCATTGCTTCTGATGGAACGATATGTAGAAGCAAAACGAAGAAAAAGGAAAAGAAAATTAAGTGAATAGAAAACAAAAAAGACCAAACGATTCGTTTTGGTCTTTTTTGTGAGACTTATAATTGTAAATTATAAGTTAAAATCATCATATTTACGTGAATTTTTTCTTTGATAATAAGCTTGTCTACGTTTCTTACGGGGACGCTCCACCGCAATGTAATATATGAAGTATAAGAGAATGAATACTACAAAAATACCTATTATTATAAGCGGTTTAATATTCTGACGTGTTCTTGAAGATACTGCAGAACTTAAGGTACTTGTTACAGACCTATCTGAATTGTCCTCAAGTAAAGCAACAGTTTCTAGTGTTGGTTTTTCGGAGGCTGTATAATAGATATCAAGCTTTCCTACAGTTTTATTATCAAATGTATAAGTAATATCACCTATGACTTCTTTTCCGTTTTGGATCTTAGGTGTATCATAGAGATTCATACTTTGTGTAACAGCTTTTTGACTAGCACCTACAGGAAGAATATAGCTACTAGAATTATCGGTATAAATCATTGGAGTAGAAGTATCAAAAATTGAGTTAAATCTAGTAAACAGTATTGAATTATCTATAGATGAAACAGTACTTACTTCATCCACGGAGAAAGCCTCATAGTTATCAAATGCATAATCAAATAATCTAACTGTATCTTTATACTGATCAGTAGGAGTCGATTTCATTATGACACAAATTAATTCTATACCATCTTTATTAGCAAACGAGACAAGAGTGTTGCGGGCTGCATTGGTATAACCTGTCTTTCCACCAATACAAGAGTCATACTTCTTCGTTAGCTTATAGCCAAGTAATAATTGTTGGTGATTGGCCATAGGAAACTCTTCCTTAGATTTATTCGTTTTAGGTATTACGTAGCTTTTAGTAGCTGTAATTTTTCTGAAAGTTTCATTCTTCATTGCTTCCTGAGCAATGAGAGCCATATCATAAGCGGAAGTGTAATGATTATCATTGTGTAAACCATTCGCATTAACAAAGTTAGTATTCTTGCATCCTAATTCTTTTGCTTTGGCATTCATCATATCAGCAAATTTATCAATACTACCGGCAACATGTTCCGCAACGGCATTTGATACTTCATTTGCTGAAGCTAGCATTATAGCATATAGACATTGCTCCATAGTTAACTGTTCGCCCTCTTGACGGGCTATATGAGTACTTCCACTTTCAATACTAAAGATAGCATTATGAGAGAAGGTAACTATTTCATTAAGAGAAGAATTTTCTAAGGCAATCAATGTAGTCATGATCTTAGTTATACTAGCTGGATATAATTCTTCGTTTGCATTTTTTTCATATAAGACTAAACCGGAAGAGGCATCAATTAATATTGCTGATTCCGAAGTAATACCAGTAGGATTTTTGGGCCACTTAAAAGTTTTCTTTGCTTCAGTAGAAGTATCAGTATCAGTAGTCGATTCAATGTCCGAAACTTGGGATTGCTCCACTTGTGTACTGGTAGCATGTGCCGTTATATTTCCTATATTGGAAAGCAGTAGGACTGCTGTTAGAACTGTTGTTAGGATTCGTTTCATAATATTGTAGTTACCTCTCTTTGTATAATCATTCATTTTTCATGTTGTATAATCTTTGTTATATAATATAGCAAATAAAACGAATTTTCTTATTATCATATAAGATGTAGAATTGTGTTATAGCTAACTTATTGTCTCAATACAAATACTCAAATAAAAGATCAAATAAATACTCAGATATAGACTCGTGTAAAGCTCTAGAACTACGTTCTATCGCTAACTTATCGGTTAAAACAAATACTCAAGTAAAGACTCGAGAAATTACGTTGTAATTTCCCTCGTTAATTTATGCCTCCTTCGGAGTTACGGTCTTATACCTCGTATAATCCCTAGAAGAAGCATAGCTTCTTCTCATAAATTACACTATCGGAACTAAAGTTCCTCAGTGTAAGGCTCTAGAACTACGTTCTATCGCTAACTTATCGGGTCAAAACAAATACTCACTACGTTCGTGCTTGTTTTGCTTCCGATAAGTTACATTATAAATTATTTTTGAAAGACAGGCAATAGATAAATACCAAGTGATTACGAAAAGAATCACTTGGTATTTATCTATCTAACTAACTATTTAGTTTGAACTAATTGAGATTTCTTTATTTACGTACATATCCTAGTATATACCAAGAATTAAATATTAATACAATATTATGCGTTTGCTTGTTTCTTTGCAGTGTTCATACGTTTTATAACCTTAAGTCTTGTGAACTCTTCACGTTCTTTTTCCTCAAGTGCGTTCTGAATGTCAGTTACTAATGTTGTATAGTGAGGAATGGTTATATTCTTAAGGGCATTAGCACGTTTTTGAGTTTTCTTAATGTTAGTTGCAAGGCGGTAGGCAGAAGTTTCGACCATGGATAAACGAATGGTTAGTTCCTTTACCTTATTGAAATGTTTACAAGCCTCATCAAGTGCTAGTTTGGTACCATAGTAAGAATACGTAGGAGTAAGGGGGGATTTATCATAATCAACAAGAGGAATTTCTGTACCCATAATACTACGTGTTTTAATAGTAATAGAGTTCTCTTCGGGAACCGTTTTACTTAACATCTGGACATTACTAATACCCATCTCTATATTCGCCTTTTGAAGGGCGATATAGGCGGATGTGAAGGTTTCATCTATTTCAGATTGAATATCCTTTGCTTTATCGATTAATTCCATTAGCTCACGGATAAGAATGTTTCTCTTTTTATCCATTAAGTCAAAACCTTGTTTCGATAGGGCTAAGGAGTTTTTAGCAAGAATGAGATTTCCTTTGGTGGGAAATGTATTTGGATCCATATACTCACCATCCTTTATTCTTCATCGGAAGCGATATTGTTAGTAGTAGGAGCCTTATAATATTTATCTAGAATCTTCGTATCAACACGGTCGAGTTCTTCTCTAGGAAGAATCGCTAATAGCTTCCAACCAAGGTTTAGTGTTTCTTCTATACTTCGATCTTCTAAAAGTCCTTGAGAGATGAAGTCATTCTCGAATGTAGTACCAAATTGTAAGTACTTCTTATCAATAGGTGACAATTCATCTTCACCGATAACACTTGCTAAGGCTCTTGCTTCACCTACACGAGCATATGAAGAGAAGAGCTGGTTGGCAAGATCTTGATGATCTTCTCTTGTAAAGCCTTCACCAATACCATCCTTCATAAGACGAGAAAGTGACGGTAATACATTAATAGGTGGATAGATTGCTTTTTGGTGAAGCGCACGTTCTAGAACGATTTGACCTTCGGTAATGTAACCTGTTAAGTCAGGGATTGGATGAGTAATATCATCATTAGGCATTGTTAGAATTGGAATCTGTGTAACAGAGCCTTTACTTCCTTTTACGATACCAGCACGTTCATAGATAGTTGATAGTTCACTATATAAGTATCCCGGATAACCTTTTCTACTTGGAATTTCTCCTTTGGAAGAAGAAACTTCACGCATTGCTTCTGCAAAAGAAGTCATATCAGTTAATACAACTAAGATATGCATACCTTTTTCAAAAGCTAGGTATTCAGCAGCAGTAAGAGCTACTTTAGGTGTTATTAATCTCTCTACAACGGGGTCATTAGCAAGGTTTAAGAACATAACAACATGAGAACTTGCGCCACTTTCTTCGAAAGTACGGCGGAAGAATTCTGCAACATCATGTTTTAAGCCCATTGCTCCAAAAACGATAGCGAATTCTTCATTAGAATCTTCGCCAAGAGAGGCTTGTTTAACGATCTGTGCAGCTAACTGATCGTGAGGAAGACCATTGCCTGAGAAGATAGGTAATTTCTGTCCTCTGATTAATGTAGTTAGACAGTCGATTGTTGAGATACCAGTTTTAATAAAGTTACGAGGATACTCTCTTGAACATGGGTTAAGAGGCTCTCCGTTAACGTTCTTTTTTTCATCAGATATAATTGGCTCAAGTCCATCGATTGGTTCCCCAATACCATTAAAAACACGACCAAGGATATCTTCTGACAAGGCTATCTGCATTGGATGACCTGTAAGCTTTGTATGCGTATTCTTAAGGGACATTTCTTCGGTTCCTTCAAATACTTGAATAACTGCTTTATCTTCATTAATTTCAACAATTCTTCCTAGTTTATGATGACTACCTTCTACTGTTAATTCGACGATTTCATCATAAGCTGCACCCTGTACACCTTCTAAGACAATAAGAGGGCCATTAATTTCACTAAGTCCTAAGTATTCAATTGACATCTTTATACCCCTCCTTACGCATTGGTCTCTAATAAATGATTATAGAAATCGTCAATTGCATTTTTATAGTCTTTGAATTTTCCTAGTTCGTCATTAGCAACATCATATTTGATTGAGATAACACGTTCAAATATATTATTTTCTTTTAGTAATGACATTGGCATATTCATTGCAATTAACTTTTTACATTGGTCATATAAGTACATGATTGTTTCCATCATCTTTAACTGTTTCTCAAGTGGAACGTAAGTATCAGAAGGATGGTAAGCATTCTGCTGTACAAATCCAAGACGAATGACTCTTGCAATTTCAAGAACTAGTTTTTGGTCATCTGGCAATACATCACTACCAATCAATTTAACAATTTCGTTTAACTGACTTTCTTGTGTTAAAAGAGATATTAACTGATTACGTAGATTAATAAAGTCTGGTCCAACATTCTTTGAGTACCATGGAGTTAAATCAGATACATATTCACTGTAACTAGTTAACCATTGAATAGCTGGGAAATGTCTTGCATAAGCAAGAGATTTATCAAGTGCCCAGAAACAACGAACGAAACGTTTTGTATTCTGGGTAACTGGTTCAGAGAAGTCGCCACCTTGTGGAGAAACGGCACCAATAATTGATACACTACCTTCTGTACCATTTAAGTTACTCATAAAGCCAGCACGTTCATAGAATGCAGAAAGTCTAGATGCTAAGTAAGCAGGGAAACCTTCTTCAGCTGGCATTTCTTCCAAACGGCCTGATAATTCACGTAAAGCTTCCGCCCAACGAGATGTAGAGTCTGCCATGATTGCAACATGATAACCCATATCACGGTAATACTCCGCAAGAGTAATACCAGTATAGATACTTGCTTCACGGGCAGCAACAGGCATATTAGAAGTATTAGCTATTAATGTAGTACGATCAAGTAATGGATTACCTGATTTTGGGTCGACTAATTTTGAGAAGTCTTCCAAAACTTCTGTCATTTCGTTTCCACGTTCTCCGCAACCAATATAAACAATGATATCTGCATCAGACCATTTTGCTAATTGATGTTGCGTCATTGTCTTACCAGTACCAAATCCACCAGGAATGGCAGCAGTACCACCTTTGGCAATTGGGAATAAGGTATCAATAATTCTTTGACCAGTAATTAAAGGACGATCTGCAGCATAACGTTTTGCAGTTGGTCTAGGAATACGAATTGGCCATTTTTGAGTAAGTGTAAGTTCTTGTTCTTCACCATCGCTATTAATAATGGTAACGATGGGATCATTAATTGTATATTGTCCATCGGGTGCAACTTTGATAACTGTACCATTTACTGTTGGTGGTACCATAGATTTATGGACTATTGCGCGTGTTTCAGGTGTTTCAGCAATAATAGTTCCGCCATAGATCTTATCACCTTCCGATACAGTTACATGAACATCCCATAATCTCTTTGTATCTAAAGAATCAACATTTACACCTCTTGATATAAATGCTCCTGATTCCTTTGCAATTTCTTTAAGTGGTCTTTCAATACCGTCAAAGATATTTCCAATAATACCAGGGGCTAAGGTTACGGATATTGCACTTCCCGTAGCTATTATTTCTTCTCCTGGTCTAAGTCCTGTTGTTTCTTCGAATACCTGGATGGTAGTAGTATCTTTGGTTAAAGAAATAACTTCACCTACCAGTTTTTCTTTTCCAACGAGAACCATTTCAGACATCTTGAATCCTAGATTACCTTTTAAGTAAACAATAGGACCATTAATTCCGTATATCTTTCCTGTCAAGTTCATATTGGAGCAACCTCCCATTTCCATAATTAAATAACTAAAGTCATGTATATGGTTACTTTTTAGAAACCCTGATACCAGGGTTTCTAAAGGAACCATTTATGACAACTTAAAATTCATCTTTTCTTCTCTTAATTTAGACATGAATGAATTATCAATTAAAATATTTCTGTCTGGAATTACACTGCGTATACCACCAAAAAAGTCAATGTTGCTAATCATTAATTCCACATGAGTTGCAGCTTCTAAATCTTCTTTTAGGTGAGCGTCTGTCTTATTAATGTAGATTGTAAGTTTATCATCTTTAGCAAATGCAATAGCTTCATTAATTTTATTTATTAACAATGTTTGATATTCTGGTGACTGCATATAAGTAGTCAATTTCTTTTCTACATCATTAAATAGGATTTCGGCTTTTTCTTTTGATTTTTCACTTAATGTTCGTTTAATATTAAGTGATTCGCTAGATAGTTTTCTGTTCTTTTCGCGTATTAAATTTTCTGATTCGATACGTATTTTTTGATCAGCTTGTTTTACAAGAGATTTTTTCTTCTCTTCACACATTACTTTCAAAGTTTGTTCATAAGATTCTAGAATTTTTATACTTTGTGCTGTTGCATCATCAATTGCACAATGATAAAAGTTATCAAGTTTTTCGTCTAATGTCATAATAAAAACATGCTCCTTTCAAAAGTTGAACACTTTATACAAAGCACATGCAAGTAAATTTGCTACTTGCGAATACAACTTTTAGATATTTATTAGAGTTTCAATCCAATTGCTTCATTCACATAGTCAGTAATAAAGTTTGGTTTTCTTCCTGTTCCATGACGGTCAGGAATTTCTACAATTAAAGGTAAACGACGATTTAATTTAACATCGTCTATAATCTCAGGATATTCGCGACTAAATTTCTCAGTTATTAAAATGACGCCTATTGTTTTGTCAGCTATAGCTTTATCAAGCTGTTCCTTCAGATGCTTTTTTGAATGGATTACAACACCATCAACACCTGCAAGTCTCATGCCAGTGTAAGTATCTACGTTGTCGCTAATTAAGTACATACGCATATTAACAATCGCGCTCCTTTCCAAAGCCTGGAGACTATGTGTGCAGCACAAATCTCCGTTTTAAAAAACAAAGTTTTTTAAAACTAATGTTCTTTCCACCTTGTCACAGTCCAATTATAGTTTACTATACATTATGGTAACATTGTGAAAGAAAGAACTAGTCCATATAAAGCAATACCTTCTGCTAAGGCTACGAAGATTAATGCCTTACCCATGATACTTGAATCTTCACTCATAGCTCCAAGAGCTGCACTAGCTGCAGATGCTACTGCAATACCACCACCGATACATGAAAGACCTGTTGAAAGGGCAGCAGCTATATATCTCCAACCATCGCCAGATGAAGCAGCTACAGCTTCTGTTGCAGCAGATGCATTACCAGAGAACATAAGGATGTTAGCGAAAACTAAAGTTCCAAAGAAGAAGAATGCGTTAAAACCAAGGGCAGCTTTAAATCCACCTTTTTTCTTTTTGCTTAATAAGAATGCTCCAAAAGGGATAAAAATGCTTAAAATCAATGCAGCTACAAAGATATATCTTGTTATTAAATTCATGATGATTCCTCCTAAATTAAATAGATTTAATTATTTTTAAATGGTTTAAATTCTTTACCCGTTCCACTATAGAAACGACTAAACATTTCATAATATTCAAGACGAAGTACCTGAATACCAACAATTAGTCCTTCCATACCTGCAACAATAATGTTACCAATAATCATAACTGGTATATTACCAATACCTTGTTCAGCACCTGCAAACATAATTACAACACCCATCATGGCTGCGTGACTTAGAGCGAATGCGCCAACACGTAAGAAAGATATTGTATTACTTGCGTAACTTAAAAGTACCTCAAAAATCTCGAAAATAGAAGTTAGTACAAACATTCCCTTTCCATCAGGGAATAACTTGGATTTTTTCTTGATTTTTCTTTCAAGTGGTTCTCTAAAGAACATTAATAGTAGTGGAACACCAAACATAATAGTTAAAACAATAGATCCTGGTAATGCATGCCCTGTAAATATAAGAGCAACACATGCTATGATTCCACCATAAAAAACAAGTCCGGCCACGCCATTGGTATCAAAGAATAATCTTGCATAATCGCCGGATTTAATTGCATTAATTATATTCATCACCATAGCAACGATAATTAAGAATGCACCAAAAACAATAGCCGTTATTAAGACAGACATGATATTGTCCATAGGTTTAATCCATAAATGAGGTATTAAGTCTTCATAACCAAATATACTTCCATACAAGAAACCAAATATAGTAGAGAAGATACCTGCAAGGGATACAATAGCACCGAGGTTCATTTTCTTAATCTTGTAGAACAATGCGCCGCCAATTACTAAACAAAGACCCTGACCAACATCTCCAAACATGATACCGAATATGAGCGAGTAGGTAATCGCTACAAACAAAGTAGGATCAATTTCGTTATAGGCGGGAACACCATACATTCGAATAAACATCTCGAATGGTTTAAAAATCTTTGGATTTTTAAGTTTGGTAGGTGGTTTCGTACCAATGTCAGGCTGAACATCTTCAGAGATACAATACACGTTTGGATCGCTTTCTATTTCTTTTAAGAATGCATTGGCATCTGACTGGGTCATCCAACCACAAATAATGTAAAATACCAAGTTTTCGTTTTGTCTATCTATACTTCGATCTTTAGTACAAGCTGAAACTTTTCTAATATCATGATTTTTAGTAAGTGTTAGTAACGTATTATGAGCTAATAAAAGTTCAGGTCCAATTGTTTCAATTTTATTCTTGATTTGAATAGATACTTCTTTTATTTGCTTAGTTACCTCATCTATTTTTTTCATTATAGCATTGTGCGCTTCTTCAGGTGTTCCATCATATTCATTTGGAATAAAAATTCTTTCAAAATGTAGAGACGAGTAGATGGCATCTATCTTCGCACTTGATGTGGCAGGTACAAAGTAGATTCCCCACACATAATCTTCATCACTGTCACATTCATAAAAAACGGTATTTAGATTCTCATAAACATATTTTGAAAATTTAGTATAAAACTCATGTGAAATTCGTCCGAATCGGAATTTAATAAACTTAAACTCCATTATTTTATTAATATCATAGTTAAGCATTCTAAAAGGCTCGATCGTATGAAGAAGTTCTTTATAGTGTGTTTTTGTATCTTTTAACTGTTTCTTTTGTAAATTAAGATCTTCTAACATTGAAAAAGCATTTGTAATTACATCTGCAGCTTCGGATGGTGTCATTGATTTTTGCGATACAGTGCAATCCTTATCTATTTTTTTAACAAGTTCTTCAGATTTTGACATTAAATCGCGATACGGGTTCATCTCAACAAATGGTTTCAAATCTCGAACAGTACTTAGTTCGGATAATGCGTTCTCTAGGTGCATTTCATATTTGGACAAATACGTATTTGCTACACGATCGATATCACTCTTAGGACCTGTAATACTTAAAAATTTCATTTTCTCAATCACCGTCTACACCTCCAATCCCTTATTGTATATAACTAAGTATTTCATTAGGTTGTAACCTATAACGAATACACTCTAAGACAGTAGTAAGATTATCTATTTCAAGCTCTTTAAAGTAAAGATATTGCTGCACAGGTGCCATAGAATTTGGATACTTCTGCTTGTTTGATTTGTAAATCTTTGATAATAACGTTCGATATAAGTTCTCAAAGGACGTTATTTCAGTAATCCCATATACTTTTACATAGTAACTGTTACTGACTAGCGAAATTAATTCATCTACAGAATTACTTTCAATTAGAGCAGTGATTTCTTTTTTCTTAAGTTTATACGATATTGGTATTATATAAGAATAAATCTTAGTAGGATCAATATCATAATACTTCTTTGAGCGGTAAATCCACAGGATATTAAGTAAATCTACTTGCTTGCCTAGTATTTCCGTATAGGCTTTGTTGCTATCGCCTTTTAGATATTTATCTTTCATTTTCCATACTTTTTTGAAATAATTAATATCTAATTGAATTTCATAATCAAATAATGTTGGATTATTTGTATTCTGGATAGCTCTAAAGATAGGGTAATATTCTGTATCCTTTAACATATTAATAAATTCGTCCATAGATCTAGCAGTATATAACTGTTCTAAGTTAATTTTTAGACATTTGCTGAAATATGGATCGAAGCTTGAGCCTTTGTATTCACATTCGTTATTAAAAACATGTTGCAGACAATATTTAATAATATTAGTTTCAAAGCGAAAGGATAAGAAAAGGAGAGCTTTTCTTTGCTCACGATTACAAAAACGATAGATTCTTCCATAACTATTAAACAAGGAATTCACTATTATTTCTTCAACTTGGCCCCTGTGTAGAGATCCTTCATCAAATCCAGAGAATAAAGGTTCATAAGCTGGGTTTAATTTTAAGAAATTAATGAATTCAGATACAGTTTCTAAGTTAGAGATTTTCACATAATCATCATTTTTTAGTAAATTACTTTCCATTGCTTTTACTTTGGCAGTGATTCCACTGTAAGATAATAAGTTATTTGACATTTAATCACGCCCCAATTATGTTTTGAAAAACACGTTCTACTAAAGCGTCATGATTCATGATAAAATTTGATTCAAGTTGTTCTATCTGCTTAGCACAATCATCAATGAGGGCTTTTTTCTCTAATTCAAGTTCTTTGTCTGCTTGATTTTGTAGGACTTGAATTTGTTTATTAGTTTCGTCCATTAATGAACCTTCAAATAAAGATAGTTCATGGTCAATTTCTCTACGTTTTGTATTTTTTTGTTCTTCAGTTCGAGAAATAATACGATTTGCCTTTTCTTCAATATCGTACAAAAGATTAATTACTTTTTCCATATGATCCTCCTGTTCCATATTATTCATAGCTATAATTTAAAATATAACTAATGTTATACAAGAAATAGCTAAAAAAAGAAATAGAATTCAAACACACATTACATAATACTCCTTTTTTAAAAAAAAGCTATAGTAAAAAAGGAGAAAAAAGCAAGGATAAAAAGTATAAGTTGTTTATTTTTATGCAAATTGCAAAAGTATTCATTTTTATTAAAAATGTTATTTACATTAAATTATATTACTTAGAAGAAATAGGCTTTTTTATTGGTTTGTTGAGGTTAATACTAAAAATAATGGATAAAGTATTTTACTTTTTATTAAGGTATAAATAATCATGATAATGCATAAATATTATAAATTAAACTATTTGACTAATTTACAATATATAATTATAATTTAAAGTATGATTAGGTAAAATATATTGAAAGGAGCCATGCATTGCTTTTTATTGTAAATAAGCTTGTGGTATGCATGGAAATAAACATGAGATTAAGAAATGTGAAAGGTGCAAGAGAGAATATTGCTGCCAGTCAATTTGTTATTCATAATCCAGAAGAATATAAAGGTAAGTGGAGGGAATTATTTCAAAACAATAATCCAATTCATATAGAAATCGGAATGGGTAAGGGAAAATTCATTCAGACTTTAGCAAGTAACAATCCTAATATAAATTATATCGGCATTGAGAAGTTTTCAAGTGTTCTTATACGAGCAATTGAAAAGCGTAATGAATTAGATATTGAAAACTTATATTTTATAAGAATGGATGCAGAAGAAATTGTTAATATCTTTGAAGAAGGCGAAATAAATCAGATCTATCTTAATTTCTCAGACCCATGGCCGAAAGATCGCCATGCAAAGAGAAGATTAACTTCAAAAGAATTCTTTGGAAGATATAATAAAATTCTTAAAGAAGATGGAGTAGTAATCTTTAAAACTGATAATCGTGAATTATTTGATTTTTCAGTAGAAGAGATACCTCAAGCCAACTGGAAACTAAAAGAAGTAACATATGATCTTCATAATAGTGAGTTTGTACAGGGTAATGTTATGACTGAGTATGAAGAAAGATTTGTTACAGAAGGAAAAGCAATTAATCGATTGGTTGCATATCGTTAGTAAATGTAGCGATGTTTGAGTTATTAATAACTAAGAACTTTCATAATATACATGTGTGAAACTTGATTTACTGCATATAATAGAAATGTATTATATTGTTTTGAAAGGGTATGGTTTTATATATGGGAAAATCAATTAAGTCAAGTATCGCACGCTCATTAAGTGGAAATATGTCACTTAATAGGAAATCTTTAAACCTGAAACGTTCTTGGGAAGATGTAGAAAAATTATTGCAATCAGTAGGAACAAAAAAGAAAAAATAACATTGGAGGAAAATAAAATGGCATTTATATTTACAGATGAAAACTTTGAGCAAGAGGCATTACAAAGTGAGCAATTAGTAGTAGTTGATTTTTATGCAGACTGGTGTGGACCATGTAAGATGATGGCACCAGTTGTTGAAGAACTAGCAGAGGGTTATAATGGCCAAGTAAAGATTGGTAAGTTAAACGTTGATAACTCTCCAGCAACAGCAGCAAACTATAAAGTTATGACCATTCCTACAATTGTATTCATTAAGAATGGCAATGTAGTAGAGAGTATTGTTGGTGTAGTTTCAAAGGCACAATTAGAAGAGAAAATTAAAGCAAATATGTAACATAATTAAAAGAGTGTGTCATGGGCATGGAAACTAAGCTTATGGCACACTCTTTTTAACGTTTGATATTATTTAGTAATGTCTAGTCTTCCGAAACGGTAATGTTTTTTTGTTCTAGACGATGAGTAATAGCTTTATCTAATAGATAAGCTATTACGGCTGTGATTGGGACCCCTAAAAACATACCAATAACCCCGAAGCAGGCACCACCAACAGTTATGCCAAAGATAACCCAAAGTGGTTTTAAACCTGTAGATTCACCAAGGATTTTAGGTCCAAGATACAAACCATCAAATTGCTGCAAAACAAGAATCATGAAAGCAAATATAATTGCTTTGATTGGGTCAATTACTAAGAAGAGAATAACCCCTGGTACGGCACCAATGAATGGTCCAAAGTAAGGAATCATATTAGTAATACCAACAATTACGCTTAATAATATAGCATAGTTAAGTTGTAGGATTCTCATTAAGATATAACAAATAATGCCGATAATCAATGAATCTATTGTTTTGCCTACGATAAATCTATTAAAGATAGAGTTACACTCTTTTGCATTGGAGAATAGTCTGTTTGCTTTTGATACAGGTACAAAAGAGTAGATAATACGTTTTACGTTCTTTTTCAAGGTCTTCTTATCTGATAACATATAACAAGAAATTACGATAGATAAAATTATATTGATAATTACACGTATAATAGATACGGAAATATTAATAAGTGTAGGGAATATATTTGATAATAGGTTTGTTCCATAACTTATTATCTCAGGAATAGCACCAGTAATCTTATCCTCTATAATACCAAAATCAATATAAGGAAAGGTTTCTTCTAAATTCTGAATATAAAAAACGGCTTTTCCTGAAACATTTGCAATTGTACCATTTAGTTCAGATAAAGTAGTTATTAATTCTGGTATAATATAGAACAATGAAATAGCAATTATACCTATAACAATTAGATAGGACAATAATATAGCTAGTATTTTTCTAAGTTTCTCACGTTTAATCTTAAGTATCTTTAATAAAAACCGATTATCAATAGCAATAACGATAGGATTTAAAATATATGCGATAAAGAATGCAACGATAAATGGTGAGAGTACATTTATTACTTGTTTTATAGCAGAAACAGTATAGGAGAAGTTAAGTATTAGACTTATGATAATAGTACCAATAGCTATAACTGTTAGTGCATATATACTAATAATAAAATAGTTCCGATTAGTTTGAAACTTATGCGAATGTATATCGTCGGATAATATTGCTGTTTTATCAGATCTTGAAGCGGTATCCTCTTTCTTTGGTGTTGGATTAACCAATTTAAAACCCCCTACTCTAGTAACTAAATTATTTTTTGTAAATTGCTTGTATCATAATGAACATTTAGGACATAGTTTATGAATAGTTACATTTACTAATTAGTATACAAAGAAAAAAGAATATTATCAATAATAGGAAGGTAAGATTATATAACAGTTTTTAGCAATAAATCGTTTATATTGTTTGAATAAACATAATTTTAAAAAAATTTAAAAAAAATTATAAAAAGTACTTGCAATTTGTTTTTTGGTACGATATAATAATTCTTGCGTTAAGACGTATGCGCTAATAGCTCAGTTGGTAGAGCACCTGACTCTTAATCAGGGTGTCCAGGGTTCGAACCCCTGTTGGCGTATTATAAAGTACCGATTTTGAAGACGAAGGAGCTTCGGGGTTGGTGCTTTTTTGTTGCGTTTTGGTTTCAAATTGAAAGAAAGCAAAGGTATAAGATTATGACATTAAACAGAAGCAAAATTGCTATTGTAGGTTGTGGCTTTGTAGGCTCTTCTACAGCCTTCAGCTTATTAACTCAAGGTGTTTGTGATGAAATCGTTCTTATTGATATTAATAAGGAAAAGGCTTATGGAGAAGTCCTTGATTTAAAAAACTCCATTGAATATCTAAACCGTAATACAAAAGTTGTAGTTGGATCTTATGAAGATTGTAAAGATGTTGATATTGTTGTTATTACAGCAAGTGCCCCTATGGTAGAGAATCAAGAACAGAATCGGTTAACTATGTTAGAATCATCTAAAAAGATTGTTAAGAGTATTGTAGAACCAATTATGCAAAGTGGGTTTGATGGACACTTCATAATTATATCTAATCCAGTAGATATAATGGCTTACTATGTCTATAAATTATCGGGCTTACCTAAAAACCAAGTTATTGGTACAGGCACCTCCCTTGATTCCGCAAGGCTTAAGAACTTCATTGCTGATTTGGTTCATGTTGATCCAAGAAGTGTCTATGCTTATACAATGGGTGAACATGGGGATTCACAGATGGTTCCGTGGTCTTGTGTAACCATTGGTGGGAAGGCTTTCTATGATGTAATTGAAGATAATAAAGAGCTTGTTGGGGAGGTTGATCTTGATGAGCTCGTTCATGAGACAACAAGAGCAGGTTGGGAGATTCTTAATAGAAAAGGTACCACGTATTATGGAATTGCAACTACAACAGTGGGTATTATCAAAGCGATACTGAATGATGAGAATAAAATTATACCAGTATCAACATTGTTAGAAGGGGAATACGGGGAGGAAGGTATCTTTTGTGGAGTGCCGGTAGTACTTAATCGTACAGGTGCCTCTGATGTACTTGAAATCCACATGCGCGAAGATGAGATGGAGAAATTCAAGCGGTCTGCAAACATTATTAGAGAAAGCATTAGTAAGTTAGGCATGTAGTTAATAAATAGCAAAGATGGAATCTATATTAAAAGCATAGATTCCATCTTTTTATTTCTTATTATAATCAAAACCAAAAATATGTTCTTGTTTTTTCTCGTCTTATACTTTATAATAACAACTAGGATGTTTTGGGATGTGGAGGAAGAGACGTGAGATACATTGGAAGTAAAGCTGCATTATTAGATGAAATAGATAAAATGATTGCGAAGAATACAACTAGCAAGGAAGAAACATTTTGTGATATATTTGCTGGAACAGGTATTGTGGCTAGATATTTTAAGCAAAGATATGCAGTTACTTCAAACGATATCTTACATTTTTCTTATGTTATGCAAAAGGCTACCATCGAGAACAATCTACCGCCTGATTTTACTAAGTTAAAAGAGTTGGGAGTTGAAGATCCAATTGCTTACCTAGAAGAGGCAAAGATAGAAGATGTGACTTATGAGGATGATTCCTTTTTTATTGCAAAACATTATTCTCCACATGAGACGTGTGAAAGGATGTATCTTACCAATGGGAATGCATTGCGAATTGATTTTATACGTAATACTATTAATGATTGGTTTGATAAGGAATATATTGATGAGAATACGTATTATTACCTTCTCGCGGGGCTGTTAGAAGGGGTTCCTTACGTATCTAATATTACAGGAACCTATGGTGCATATCTGAAGGAGTGGGATAAACGTGCCTATAAGAAGTTTGAGATGATACGCTTAGATGTAGTAAATAACGAGAAACAAAATCATAGTTATAATGAGGATGCACTTACGTTAATAAAGAAGATTGACGGAGATATTCTATATATAGATCCTCCTTATAATTCAAGACAATACGCACCAAATTACCACCTATTAGAGACATTATCAAAGTATGACTGCCCAGAGATTAAGGGCGTTACAGGAATTCGCTCTTATCAAGATTTGAAGTCACCATTTTGCATTAAATCAAAAGTGGAAGAAGCGTTTGACACATTAATTCGAGAAGCAAAGTTTACACATATTATAATGAGCTATAGTAGTGATGGGCTTATGAATGAATATCAAATTGAGACCATTCTAAAACGATATGGAGATCCTAAGACTTATCAACTAAAGAAGATTCCTTATCGTAAATACAAAGGGAAACTGAATTCAGAAGGAAAGACCTTATATGAATATCTATTTTACATTAAGAAAGCACAAGCAGAAGGTAATGCAGAGAGTGATAATTCTGCAGAGGCGATTAAGGAAGGGAAACTTAGCGTAATTAACAAGAAGCAAGGTATTCATAATAGTGGTAAATATATTAAGAGCCCTCTAAACTATATAGGGGGAAAATATAAATTACTACCACAGATTATCCCGTTATTTCCTAACGATATCCGTACGTTTGTAGACTTATTCTGTGGAGGCTGTAATGTAAGTATGAATATCCAAGCGGATCGTATTATTTGCAATGATATTAATACTAAGATTGTTGAGTTATATAAAGCATTCAAGAAGATGCCAATTCATAAAATTATTGATCGTATTGAAAAGAATATAGAAGACTATGGGTTATCGAAAGAGAATGAAGAAGGATTCAAAAAATTTCGTGATTATTATAACGAAACAGGGAATCCAATTGATTTATATACATTAACATGTTATTCCTTCAACTACCAATTTCGTTTTAATAATAATTTGGAATACAACAATCCGTTTGGAAGAAATAGAAGTCAGTTTTCGGATAATATGAGAAAGAATCTATATTTATTTGTAGACCGACTACAATCCATGAATATCTCATTCTCCAGTAAGGATTTTAGTAAAGTTTCACTTCGTAATTTATCAGAAGGGGATTTTATCTACTGTGATCCTCCATATTATATAACAACAGGCACCTATAATGATGGAAATCGTGGCTTCAAAGACTGGAGAGAAGAACAAGAGAGAGGATTATATAAGTATTTAGATAAAGCCGACAAGAAAGGTATTCGATTTGCATTATCGAATGTTATGGAACACAAGGGAAGACACAATGACATATTGGAATCGTGGAGCGAGAAATACAATGTAATCGATTTGAATTTTGATTATTCCAATGCTAGTTATAATACATCAAGGGGCGGTAGCAGAGAAGTTCTAATTACCAATTATTAAATCAAAGGGTGTAGCAGAATGCTAGACACTCTAATCCTATCTAAAAAACGAACCATGAAAGGAGAAAAGGTATGATTACAGTATGGCCAGTAGAGACTACGAATTTCCGCGCATTTGGCTGGGTGCAAGACCCTAGTAACTTACGAAGCTTATGTAATGTTACCGCAATATTTGATGAAAATTCGTCAATGCATCAAGCATTAGTCTGCACTATTATACCTGGGCTAGTGGAGGAGAGGGACGGAAGGGATGAGCTAATAGAGGCCTTGAATAAGAGACCACTCCGTATTTCATATAGTAAGCTAGTTGGAACTGCATTCAAGCCAAGAAGTGCATCAAGATGTAATGGTATTGTACAGGCTACTGTGAAAGGCCAGGTAAGACCTTTCATAGGGGAGTGGCAAGCAGATAACTTTGTACGTTGGGCGTATGCATTTCATTTCATTCGATATAATTATGAGGATGACACATTTGAAATTACAGAAGAAGGCAGAGAATTAGTTAGAGCTAGAGGAGAGGAAGAGGAGTTAACGAAGGAAGAGACGGAGTTGTTAACTAGGGCTGCTCTATCCTATCCGCCAGCTGTGAGAATCTTACGTCTATTGGCAGATGAGGATGCACATCTTACAAAATTTGAACTTGGAAAACAGTTAGGGTTTATTGGTGAGGGTGGTTTTACCAGTCTACCACAAAGTGTATTACTTCGTACATTAGCCATCACGAAAGATCCGTCAGACATTAATAAGATGAAAGCGGACTGGGAAGGTTCTAGCGATAAGTACGCAAGAATGATTGCTAAGTGGTTGGCTAAGTTAGGTCTTGTTGAGGCGGTTCCTAAAGCGTTCCAGGTACCGATTCAAAGTGAGGTGCATACAGTAACCATTGGACAGGCTTATCAAATAACGGCTAAGGGATATATGGCACTCAATCATACAAATGGAAAGAGTTCTTATAAGAAACTATCTAAGAATGTATGTTTTGAGATGCTGGCAACGAAAGCTGGGGACCGAGAATATCTTAGAACGAGAAGAGCGTATCTGTTAAAATTTGTATCAGAATCAAAACAAGGTATTTCAGTAAGTCAATTAGTAGAAAGATTAGCAGAGTGTGGCTTAAACTGTGAAGAAGGTAGTATATCGGATGATATAAAGGGATTAATTAATATAGGTCTGAATATAACTTGCAAAAACAACCTATATTATCTAGAAGATGTTCTAAATGATTTCTTAATACCTACAGCTAGATTAGAAGGTAAATCAGAAGTAGAGATAATAAAAGAACAGATGAGAGGAGAGCTAACGCATCTTTCTCATGAATATCTAGGCTTATTAGACCTTGCTTATGATAGTAAGCAAAATCGTCTGTTTGAACTTAAAACAATGCAGCTACTAACGGAAGAGTGTGGCTTTGAAGGCTTACATCTAGGAGGTAGCCGTAAACCAGATGGTATTGTATATACGAAAGATGAAAGTGAGCAAGTTGGTAAAGAAAATTACGGAATTATCATTGATACTAAAGCTTACTCGGGCGGTTATTCGCTACCTATTTCACAAGCAGATGAGATGGAACGTTATATTGGGGAAAACCAGACTCGCGATATCCGTATTAATTCCAATGAGTGGTGGAAGAATTTTGGGGATGGAGTAACGGAATATTATTATTTGTTTGTAGCAGGACATTTTAAAGGAAAATACCAAGAACAAATTGAGAGGATTAATTGCAATAAGAATATAAAAGGGGCAGCAGTATCGATACAGCAGCTACTACGTATTGTTAATGACTATAAAGCTGGGAAACTTACACACGAAGATATGAAATTAAAATTATTTTATTAACTAATCTATTGAAAGAAGGGCTTTTTAATGAAATTAATGATTGCATCAGATATTCATGGTTCAGAATATTATTGCGAAAAGTTATTAGATAGATATAGAGAAGAAAAAGCAGATAAATTAATACTGTTAGGAGATATTCTATACCATGGCCCTAGAAATGATCTACCGAAAGGGTACAATCCAAAAGGTGTGATTCATTTATTAAACCAGTGTAAAGAAGAAATCTTATGCGTTAGAGGGAACTGTGAAGCAGAAGTAGACCAAATGGTATTAGAATTTTCTGTTTTATCAGATTCTATGATTCTGTACTTAGATAATCGTATGGTTTTTGCTACACATGGGCATGTATTCAATAAAGAGAATCTGCCTAAACTGAAAAAAGGGGATATTCTACTTCATGGACATACCCATGTACAAGCGTTGGAAGAATATAATGGTTATCTTTATCTGAACCCGGGTTCTGTTTCAATCCCTAAGAACGGGAATGAACATAGTTACATGGTTTATGAGAATGCAACATATACAATTAAGAACCTAGATGGTAAAGACATTAATTCAATGAAGGTTTAAAGCTCGATACCTTCTCTAGGTAATACGCCTTTATCATAAGGATGACGAACTTTCTTAATATCGGATATATAATCAGCCATATCAAGTAATTCTGGAGCAGGATGCTTTCCAGTTAGAACGACTTCTAATTGTTCTGGTTTGATATGCAGGAAACTAATTAAGTAGTTGCAATCTATAAAATGATATGAATATACGTAAGTAACTTCATCAAGTATTAGTAGGTCATAGTTTTCATCTATGGCCTTTTTGCATGCCTCTTTTAATAAGGAACTATAATAATCATAGGCATGCTCTTTTTCTTCATCGCTAAGACTATAGTAATAGCCGAATACCTTAGATGTTGGTATTACTGTAATATTAGGTTGAAGGGATAGAGAGGATAACTCACTTGATGAGTTAGTTTTCATAAATCTTGTAAGTAAAACCTTTTTATTAGCTCCTGCAGCACGTAAAGCTAAACCAAGTGCAGCAGTTGTTTTGCCTTTGCCATCGCCACAATATATGTGAATATATCCTTTCATATCTGGTTCCTCTCTTGTCTTATTGATATGTTTACCACTATTACATAGAATGGGCAATTAAACAAAATTTATACATATAAGCTAGTTATAGAAAAATAAGAAGCTAGTAATAAAATACAGCTTGTTTTCTTGTCGTAGGTGAATTATTATGTTAGATAAATGATGTTAGAGAAGAGGAAAGAGGTGATTGGACCTCATTTCTTTCAATATCTTATAAAAAGGATGTGAAAGCATGATTAGTGCTCTGATTAGAGAGTTTAGGAAGAATAATTATGAGGAAATAGAGGTTAATAATCATAATTCAGCAATCTTTTATCAAGTTAAAGATGAAGGGATTTATATTGTGTCATTGTTTGAGTGTGTTAACAATAATGATCAATCTGAGAAAACGTTAGAGTACTATAATAATAGAATGTCTCAGATGAAATGGAGTTTTATTAATCAAGGATATCGAAATATTAAAGTACTACATGTTATAATATCTGAAGATATCAGTGAGGCAAGGGAGTTTATTAAAGATTCCGATACCTATTGGATTGTCAATACAAGTACGAATCAGCTAGTAATCTTTGAGAACCAAAAACCAGTATTCTTAGATGCGAGAGAGAGCATTGAACGGGTTCTAGGTTTAGAAGATGATACGTATGACTTAAAGTCTAAAGGAAATCGAGTACCAAAACTAATTGCATATATATCACCTATAGCAATTACATGTAGTATCTTACTCATTAATATTATTATATTCTTAATTATGGATTTGTCTTTCGATTGGTCTATCTATAATGCTTTTGTAGAGCAGGGGGGCATTAGTTATGATACCATTGTCAAAGACCATCAGTTTTATAGATTTTTGACCCATATGTTCATCCATGCAGATATGGACCATTTATTCGGAAATATGATTGTATTATTCTTTATCGGTTCACAAGTGGAAAAAAGACTTGGTAAATATCGATATCTAATTTTGTATTTTATTGGGGGATTTGTTGCGGCGATAACTTCCCTAGGATATAATAGAATACAGGATAGCAGTACATTATCGATTGGAGCTTCTGGCGCAATATTTGCAGTAGTTGGAGCGATGGTAGCAATTGTTATATTTAACAAAAGAGAGTTTGAAGAGATTGGTATAAGGCAATTACTATTCTTTGTTGTAATTTCAATTATTAATGGAATGAATGCACAGGGGATTGATAATGCAGCCCATGTAGGTGGTCTGCTTGCTGGTTTAATACTTGGACAAGTTTTATATTTTGGTGCTACAAATAAGAAAAAGGGGGGCAAATATGAAAGTTAATATTTACTATGGTGGAAGAGGATTAATTGATGATCCAACAATATATGTTATGAATAAAATGATTGAGGTCTTAGAAGAACTACGAGTTGAGGTCAGCAAATATAATCTCTATGAAGATAAGAATTCTATTACCGTGTTACCAAAGACATTAAAGGAAGCAGATGGAATTATTCTAGCAACTAATCTAGAATGGTGGGGAATTGGAGGCTATATGCAACAATTTCTTGACTCATGTTGGTTATATGGTGACAAAGAACATATTAGTAAGCTCTATATGATGCCGATTGTAATGTCTAAAACATATGGAGAAAGAGAAGCACAATTATCGCTTGTGAAGGCTTGGGAAGTACTTGGAGGTATTTCTGGTGAAGGTTTATGTGCTTATGTTGCAGATCATGTTGAGTTTGAAACCAATCCAGCTTATAAGGCAATTATTGAAAAGAAAGCAGAGGCACTATATCGTAGTATTAGTCAGAAGCAAAAGGGATTACCATCAAGCTATAGCGCAATCAATCGTACTGTTTTAAGGAATACAAGTATTGAATTGACTCCGCAAGAGAGTGAACAATTATCAGTGTATGTATCAGATGATACTTATGTTAAAAAACAAAAGGAAGACATTGAAGAATTAGCCAGCTTGTTTAAAGAAATGTTGGGATCAGATAATAAGGAAGAAAATTTTATAAAAGAAATTAAGGATAGTTTTAATCCCTTGCAAGGATTTTCGGGTACTTTTGAGATTACGTTATCTGATGAAAATAAGGTTCTAGTAATTGATATTAAAGATGAGAATATTAACTGTTACTATGGCAGTATGGAGAATGCAGATGTGTTAATTAAGACTACCCATGAGATTATGGAGAGCATTGTTAAGGGAAGAACTACATTACAGAAGTCATTTATGACAGGAGAATTATCAGCAAAAGGAAACTTTAAGTTGTTAAGAAATTTTGATTCTGTTTTTCAGTTTTAATATAGTGTATAAATGAAGTGGGTTTATAACGATAGAAAACCTCAAAGTACCAATTGGGAGTAGGAGTACTTTGAGGTTTCTTTTTTTCTAATTAATTGGGAGTTAATTAGATAGACTCTTATGGTCTCTTAACGGATGGCCAACTGAATTGGGAGTTTACAATTGGTAAATGTGTTTTTTGTGGTATTTGTTTTGAATATGTTTATTAACATTAACGTATAGGGAGAAAAATTTTAAATTCTGTCCAAGTATCATCAAACAGGCACTTTATAAATCCGTCATGGGCATTTATAATTTGATCTGTTATTGCAAGCCCCATACCCGTACCATTTGGCTTATATGTGATGAAAGGCTTGAATATATTTGGCTGTTCACGTAGATCAATAGGTTCTCCGTTGTTTTTAAAAGAGATGGTTATATAATCTGTAGTGTTATCTGATGCATCTAAGTTATTTACTTCTTCTTGAATAGTAATATATATTACTCCAGATTCACCAATTGCTTCTACGGCATTCTTAATGATATTAGTAAAAGCCTGTTTCAACTTAACGGAGTCACATACAAATGATTCTATTTTTGATAAAGAATCCTCTGTAGCATTAAGTTGAATCTTAATATCATTGTTTGCAGTATATATTATGAAACTTTGTGTGAGTTTCTGTAGCATCTCATATATATTAGTTGATTCTAGATTAAGTTCATTACTATGGTTATAAGTAGTTACGTCTTCTAATAAGAGAATTAAGTCGCTAATGTCCTCTGTGAGTTGTTCCCAGAGATTACTTTCAGCAACCTCAGGATAGTGAGATTCAATTAGCTGTACAGTGCTACTTATTAAGGTTAACGGGTTTCTTATCTCATGGGTTATTTGAGAAATTACAAATTGGTGTTCAGATTCCATTTGTTTTACCACTTCATCTAATTCTTTATTTGCATTGCAAAGTTGATGAAGTCTCGCTGCTGTCTTATCATTATACATAAACATCACCTCTTTTACATATATTACCAACAAAAAATGAGAATTTCAACTAATTTTTATTTACATCAATCGACAATCATAAGCTCAATTTATATAAATACTATATTTTTAGAGCTTTTTGTGTCTAAAAAAATCATAATAAGAGGAAGAAAAGAATAAAAACATTGTATTTAATTTGATACAATAGTAAAAAATAATTGAATTATATGCAAAAAACATGGGCATACACCAGTAATTACCAAAATATGTAAATGAACAATACGGTTCGACAACATATTCAGTGAAGAAAGGTCAATGTATATTTAACAAATTAATGTTTAAAATTAATAAAGTGTGAGTTATAATGTAACTTATCGGAAGGAAATCAAGCGACGCGAAGCGTCATTTGATTTCACCCGATAAGTTAGCGATAGAACGAAGTTCTAGAGCTAGGAATTACACGGAGTGTAAGACCGTAACAAAGTCAAGAGTCTTGACTTGAAGGAGTCATATGTTAACAAGTATATTAGTTTTAATTTCACCCGATAAGTTAGCGATAGAACGAAGTTCTAGAGCTAGGAATTACACGGAGTGTAAGACCGTAACAAAGTCAAGTATCTTGACTTGAAGGAGTCATATGTTAACAAGTATATTAGTTTGATTTCACCCGATAAGTTAGCGATAGAACGAATAATACAAATTAAAATATAATATTTATAAGAAAACGGAGGAACAGTAATGAAGGATAATTGTATTTTCTGTAAAATAGCAGCAGGAGAAATTCCATCTTATACGATTTATGAAGACGATGATTTTAAGGCATTTATGGATATATCACCAGCTTCAAAGGGGCATACAATTTTAATTCCAAAAGTGCATGCAGATAATCTTTTTGAGTTAGATGAAACGTTAGCATCAAAATTACTTCCAGTAGCAGCGAGAATTGCTAAGGCATTAAAAGCAGAACTTCACTGTGAAGGATTGAATCTATTACAAAACAATGGTGAAATAGCTGGTCAAACGGTATTTCACTTCCATATGCATATCATCCCTAGATATGAAGTAGACAAGGTGGTTGTTAAATGGGTGGAAGATAAATACGAAGGAGAACCACTTGATCAACTAAGTGAAAAAATTAAAAAACACTTATAAGAAGCGTTTAAAAATAACATCGATTATATGTAAAAAGAGACTACTGCAAAATTATTTCTACTCGCATATTTTGCAATAGTCTCTTTTCTCTAGCGTTTTCCTTTGGCTAGACTTTCTATAAGTGTAACGATAGAAGCTACCGCATCATTCAAGTTACTTTCACTCATTTTCGAGGTATAAGAAGTACGGTTTTCGTATACTTCATTAACAGCCTTTAATAAAGTATCTTCTGTTAATTCTTCTTCTGGTAATACATAACTAAAACCTTGCTTCTTAAAGGAAGCTGCGTTAAGTATTTGATCACCACGACTTTGTGCCGCTGATAATGGTATCAATATATTCGGCTTTTTCAGTGCAAGTAATTCACAGATTGCGTTTGCACCAGCACGAGAGATTACAATGTCGGCACAAGCTAGTAAATCACTAAGTTCTTCTTTAATATATTCGTATTGGACATATCCTTTTTTACCTACGAGGGATTCATCCACTTTGCCTTTGCCGCACAAATGAATGACTTGGAATTGTTTTAATAGTGTATCTAGAATCTTACGAACAGCTTCATTCACTACGGCAGATCCAAGACTTCCACCTACAATTAAGATAGTAGGTTTGTTCTGTGAGAATCCACAGAAATCAAGACCCTTTAATTTGTTTCCAGAAAAAAGTTCTTTACGGATAGGAGAACCTGTTAAGACTGCTTTTCCTTCTGGAAGATTATTTAATGTTTCAGGGAAGTTTGCACATACTTTAGTTGCAGAAGGAATACAGATACGGTTTGCAAGGCCAGGAGTCATATCTGATTCATGAATAATGGTTGGAACTTTTCTCTTTTTAGCGGCTAAAACAACAGGAACCGTTACAAACCCACCTTTAGAAAAGATAACATCCGGTTTTAATTCTTTAATTAAATTTTTTGCTTCAAAGTAACCTTTAACTACTTTGAAGGGATCACTAAAATTCTTAACATCAAAGTAACGTCTTAGTTTACCAGAAGATATACCGTGGTAAGGAATATTCAGATCCTCGATTAATTTACGTTCCATTCCATCATAAGAACCAATGTATTGTATATCATATCCGGCAGATTTCAGCGCAGGAATTAACGCAATGTTTGGTGTGACATGCCCAGCGGTACCACCACCAGTAAGTATAACTCGTTTCATAATGAACCTCCATTCCTTTTTGTATTGGATCAACTGCGTATTAATCCCTGCAATTGGTCCGTTGTATATAAATGTTTTCACAGTATATAAATACTTTCATTGTTAGGCTGAAGCAGATCAGATTGGCGCAATCATCCTAAGTGAAGCGATGTCGGTATCCGCAGCGTTTGCAAAGGTCTTCAACTACGACTGAATTCTTAAATCCTTGTAGTATATCTTGTGCTCTTTTTCCATTAATAATGGATGAAAAAGATTCTGAGAAGATATTACCTAGTGAGATATCGCCTTCATTATCTAGACAACACGGTACTACTGTTCCATCTACTAAAATAGCTGCTTGTGTACCTAGGCCATAACAAAATCCACTGGTGCTTAACACAGGGACATCAAGACTTGGCCATTCAAAACGTTTATCTTGGTTTAAGAAGACTCGTTCCATTAATTTTATGCCTCGTGTAATGTGCTCGGGTTCAATAGAAAGGCCAAAAGAGTTTTCCAAAAGCGAGAGAACATAACGATTTTTCTCGTGTGTAAGAGAGCTTGAACATTCACCTTCTAAATTCCAGAGGCGTAAGGCAGTAATTGCCTTGGTGTGTGTACTCATGTATTTTGCATAGTCTATTACCTGATCAATATAGTTGGAAAGTTCTTTAAAGACAGACTGTGATACCTTGTTATTTAATGATAATTCTTCTTCATGCTCGAAACTATGAAGAGATATATTCACTTGTCGTAAGGCAGTTGCATGATATAAGATTTCTTGCTTCTTTTTAAGCAATGTTCCGTTTGTAGTTATATTGGCATGCATATGGTATTTTTCGCATAACGATAAAATATCCTGTAGCTTATCATGTAACAGAGGTTCCCCTTTCACATGAAGATAGACATAATCGGTATAAGGGGATATTTCTGTTAAGATATGTTCAAAGTTTTCTGTCGACATGTAAGTATGTGCTCTAGTGGACTTTGGGCAGAAGCTACAGAATAGGTTACATATATTCGTTATTTCTATATAGATGCGTTTGAACTGCTTCAATTATTTCTGTGAGTAAGCTTTTAGAGCTTGTGCTAATTGATCGGGACAAGAAGTTGGACGAAAACCACATTTAACGCCTTCAAGTCTTTTAATAACCTCATCAACGGACATGCCTTCCACTAACTTGGATATACCTTGTGTGTTACCTGAACAACCACCAACAAAGTCTACACTTTTGATGATATCGTCTTCGATTTCAAACTGGATTTCTCTGCTACAAACACCAGATGTCTTGTAATTCATACTATATCTCCTAACTTAAAATATTCTAATCTAGTGTATTATTTTATATTAGTTTACCTTTATTTGCAATGGAAATTCATATATTCTTGCATTTAATTATTAGAAATGGTAAAGTCTAATAAAAACGTAAATGATCTAGGAGGACAAGCATGAAGATAGGTATTATCGGGGCAATGGAACAAGAAGTTGCTAATTTGAAAGAAATAATGGAAGTAGATAGAACGATTCGTAAAGCAAGTATGGTGTTTATGAGCGGTAAGCTAAGTGGCAGGAATGTTGTTATCGTTCGTAGTGGAATTGGTAAAGTAAATGCAGCTGTATGTACACAGATTCTCGTAGATGAATTTGGTGTGGACGTAGTCATTAATACAGGGGTAGCAGGGTCCCTTCGCAATGAGATTAACATTGGAGATATTGTTTTATCAACGGATGCGATTACACACGATATGGATGCAACAGGATTTGGGTATGAAGTTGGTGTAATACCACAGATGGACAATTCCGTTTTCGTTGCTGACGAAAGGTTAATAGGTATTGCGAAGGAAGTATGTGAAGAAGTAAACCCAGATATCAATGTGTTTGAAGGAAGAGTTCTTAGTGGAGATCAATTCATCTCAGATCGTGACAAGAAAGAATGGCTTGTAAAACAATTTTCAGGGTATTGTACAGAGATGGAAGGGGCAGCAATTGCGCAAACTGCATATCTTAACAAGATTCCTTTCTTAGTAATAAGAGCGATTTCCGATAAAGCAGATAATAGTGCAGAGATGGATTATAGTGAATTCGAGGCAAAGGCAATTGAACATACAGTTAAGTTAGTATGTGGTTTAGTGGAAAGAATAGTTTAGAATATCACAGCAATGGTTGAAATATAGTCGACCGTTGCTGTTTTTTGTTGCTATCAAGAGGTTAATCAAGTTAGGTGTAAAGTAAGCAAGTAATTTGTCAATGACTTTTATGGACAAGGACCTTTTCAATTAAATGAGAATACGGTATAATAAATGTAAATTTATGGTAATGACGAAAGGGGAAGTTGGTATATGATACAGCAACTTTATGACGATTATATCTTTATTTATGGAATGGCGGGTTTGTGCGTATTAGGAACATTGTTAAAAATTATGGTGAGTCGTACATATAAAAGATTGATTAAGGCATCGGATAATATGGGATCTACGAAGCACAAATTAATGAAATTGATGAAAATGAAGTTTGAAGCTTGCTACAAATTAAAAATAGGTGTTAATAATGTGGATAGTTTTGTGGATAAGTATGTATATAAACATAAAATATGTGGAATTCACTTATACACATGGGAGAATATCGGTGGACAACTTTTGATTCTATGCCTTTTAGCCGGCACAGTAGGTTCGGTTTTGGGACTCGTATACAATTGTGGAAAAAACGATATTTTAATAACATTCTTTTCGGGGGTGTTTACTAGCAGTTTGTTGATAGTTGTGGAGAGTTTTATTAATCTGGGTGCCAAGAAGAGTATTTTGAAAGCTAACATTACTGATTATTTAGAGAATTTCCTAAAAGTTCGTCTGGAACAAGAAAATTTCACTCCTGAAGTATTAGAAGAATATAGACAAGAATATTTTAGCAGTGCAAAAAAAAGTGATGGCAAGAAAGATAAAAAGAAAGAAACTAAGAGTGTAGAAAGCTCATCTATCGTTGAGGATAAGTATACTAGGAATCGAAGAATTGTTGAAGAGTTAAAGGCTGAGGAACAAGCCTTGAAACTAGATAAAGAGAAAGAAAGAGAAAAAAAGCGCCAATTTGAAAAAGAGCAAAGGTCAAGTTCAGATCTGAAAAATCAATCCGTAGCAGGTGAGAGAGAGATAAGTAAAAAAGAACGTAATAAAGAGATGCTATTAAGAGAAAAAGAACTTAATGCAAAGCAAATAAAGGCACAACAAGTTAGGGAAATTCCTGCTGAAGAGAAACCTAACAAGGCTGTAGATGAAGTACAAAAAAATCTACAACCTATCCATACTGTAAAAGAGGATGAGGTTGAGAGTATGCGCTTCTTGATCAAGAACCTTGCAGATACTGCGGCTAGTCAAGAGGGAGCGCATGAGGCAGAAGAACAAATAATGCCAAAGGAAAAAGTAGATTCCAAAAAGGATAATCAACGCGTGTCTAGAACAGAAAGTGAAGAGAAGATTATTGAAGATATTCTAAAAGAGTTCTTAGCCTGAAACGTTTTCTATAGCTAAAATGCTAAACTTTGCGAAAAACTGTTTAAATTGTATATTGAATATATAAGATCCATTTGTTAAAATAGGTTTAACTATTGAGTACACTTGAGAAGTATTGTGGTTTCAATTTACAATCTAGTGCGCTAATTTTAACAAAGGAGTGTTATTACATGAAAACAAGAGTTTCATTTGATTACTCAGCAGCCAAGAAGTTTATCTCTAACGATGAGATAAATATGATGGAAACAATCGCTGAGGGTGCAAAAAAACAGTTACTTAGTAAATCTGGTGCAGGTAATGACTTTTTAGGTTGGATTGATCTTCCTGTTGATTATGACAAAGATGAGTTTGCTAGAATTCAAGCTGCAGCTAAAAAAATTCAAAGTGATTCTGAAGTTTTATTAGTTATCGGAATTGGTGGATCTTATCTTGGAGCTAGAGCAGCTATTGAATTCTTACGCCACAGTTTTTATAATTCAGTATCAAAAGAGATTAGAAAAACTCCAGAAATCTATTATGTAGGAAATAATATTAGTAGTACTTATATTAGCCACTTAATTGAAACAATCGGTGATAGAGATTTCTCTGTTAACATTATCAGTAAATCAGGAACAACTACAGAACCAGCAATTGCTTTCCGTGTATTCAAAAAACTATTAACTGAGAAGTACGGAAAAGAAGAGGCGGCAAAACGTATCTATGCTACTACAGATAAGGAAAAAGGAGCGTTAAAGAACCTTGCAACAGAAGAAGGTTATGAGAGCTTCGTAGTACCTGATGATGTTGGTGGTAGATTCTCTGTATTAACAGCTGTAGGCTTATTGCCAATCGCAGTTAGTGGTGCTGACATTACTAAGTTAATGGAAGGTGCTGCAAGCATGAGAGAACGTTGTCTTAACAACTCATATGAAGATAATGATGCCGTTTTATATGCAGCGGTTCGTAATATCTTACTAAGAAAAGGTAAGAGTATTGAAATCCTAGCTAACTATGAACCAGCGCTTCACTATGTAAATGAATGGTGGAAGCAATTATATGGTGAAAGTGAAGGTAAGGATCAAAAAGGTATCTTCCCTGCAGCAGTTGATTTAACAACAGATCTTCACTCTATGGGACAGTTTATCCAAGACGGACAGAGAACAATGTTTGAAACAGTAGTAAATCTTGAAAAATCAACTTGTGAAATAATCTTAGAGGAAGAAGCAGTTGACTTAGACGGATTAAATTACTTAGCTGGTAAATCAGTTGATTTTGTTAATAAGAGTGCAATGAAAGGTACTCTATTAGCTCATACTGATGGAGACGTTCCAAACCTTATCGTTAATTTACCAGAACAAACAGAATTCTATTTAGGTGAATTATTCTATTTCTTCGAATTTGCTTGCGGTGTAAGTGGTTATATCTTAGGTGTTAATCCATTTGATCAACCGGGTGTTGAAAGCTACAAGAAAAACATGTTTGCTTTACTTGGTAAACCAGGATTTGAAGCACAAAGAGAAGAATTATTAAAGAGATTATAGTAAAATAGAGCAATCTATTATAATAAATAAAGGCTATCTGTTAAGTTAGTAAACTTAGTGGATAGCCTTTTTCGTTATTAAATCTTGAATTTTTACACGAAATAGATAGAATTATTCTTTGATAAAGGAATTGATTTTTTACATGCAACATGTAATAATGGCAATAGAGAGAGGGACACGTGTATCATGAAATATACGGAAGTTCTTGTGGAACATTTGAGGAAGGGTATACCAAGGAGGAAATAGTATGACTAAAGATCTGACTAGCGGGAGTCCAACGCGGTTAATATTAACGTATTCTGTACCATTGCTAATAGGTAACATATTTCAACAGTTATATAGTATGGCTGATACCATCATAGTAGGAAAATGTATTGGAGTAGAAGCTTTAGCGGCAGTAGGTGCCACTGGAGGCTTATCATTTTTAATTATTGGTTTTTTAATTGGCTTAACAAGTGGTTTTGCAGTCATTGCAGCACAAAAGTTTGGTGCAAAGGACATAGAAGGTTTACGTCAATCTGTGGGAACGTCAATTATTCTGTGTACGGTTACTACAATTGTTCTGACCGCACTGAGTTTATTAACAGCAGAACCATTATTAAGGCTTATGAATACGCCAGATGATATTATGGTTGATGCGCTAAAGTATATTAATGTTATATTCATAGGTACTGTTTGTACCGTATTTTACAATATGATTGCATGTATTCTACGTGCACTAGGAGATAGTAAAACACCACTATACTTCTTAATCGTGTCTTCAGTATTAAACATTGTATTAGATTTAGTGTTCATTCTTACCTTTCACATGGGCGTGGCGGGTGCTGCCTGGGCAACGGTAATATCGCAAGGCGTTGCAGGAGGATTATGTCTATTCTACACGCTGAAAAAGTACAGTATATTGAGATTAACAAAGAAAGATTTTACATATAATTCAGCTTTGGCTTGGAAACACTGGCAATTAGGATTACCAATGGCACTTCAATTCTCAGTTACTGCGATTGGTGTTCTTGTATTACAAGGTGCATTGAACTTATTTGGTTCCACTAAGATTGCAGCGTATACAGCGGCGTGTAAGGTGGAACAACTTGTAACGCAACCAGCAGGTACATTTGGCGTAACAATGGCAAATTATGCAGGGCAAAACTTAGGAGCAGGTAGAATTGACAGAGTAAAAGAAGGTGTGAAGAAATGCGCTATGTTGACAGTTATGTTTGCAGTTGCAGCAAGTGCTATTCTGTTGCTCTTTGGAAAACCATTAACAGGTTTGTTTGTAGATGGAAAAGAGGCTGAAGTATTCGCAAGTGCACAGGTTTATCTGACCACCATTGCAGTATTCTTGCCTATACTTAATATGTTGTTTGTATATCGTAATGCATTGCAGGGGGTAGGACGTAGTTTTATGCCATTTATGGCAGGCGTGTTTGAATTAGTTGCAAGAACTGTGTGTGCATTTACACTACCAGCAGTGATCGGATTTGCGGGCATTTGTTTAGCAGGTCCAATTGCATGGATTGCGGCAACAATACCATTAGCACTTGCATATCATAGTGTTATTAAGAAGTTGGAATAGGTCAAGTGCTGACGTGTTCAGAAAGTTTTTCCTATGAATATAGCAACTATCTATCCTAAGTGAAGTTTTTATGTGTGAAGTTTGAGTTAGGTTATTAGTAGTTAGCGATTTTTTATCAATAAGCTATTTCATTAAAATTAGATTTGACAAATATTAAAAAGAGGAATACAATATGAAATTGAAATCGAATTTCATATTGTATTTTTTATTATTGCAAAGTTAGGAGGCCCTATATGGCTACTTCGAATGAATATAGAACAAAACAGAAAGAAATTATTCAGAATTACCTAGAGAATCATGGAGAGAATCATGTTACGATTGATGAGGTCTTAAACCATCTACGCGATAATCAGATTTCAGTAGGAAGAACCACGATTTATAGATATATGGAAAAGTTGACTGAGGCAGGTACTTTAAGGAAATACTTTTTAGAAGAAGGGATGGGAGCTTGCTATCAGTATATAGGTGAAAATAAGGAATGTAATTCACATTTTCATCTTAAATGTATTAAGTGTGGTGTCCTATTGCATGTAAAATGTGATTATCTATCAGGAGCCGATAAGCACATATTATCGGAACATGGTTTTGAGATTGATAATACAAAAACTGTCTTGTATGGTTGGTGTAAGGCATGCAAATCGAATAAAGAAGGCTAATATCTGTCTTAGAGAAAAATAATTTGGAGAAAGGTAAAGGTAAAGGTAATGATGAAACGGTATAGGAAATTACAAGTTATAATATGTGTAGCGTGTATTGTAAGCCTTCTATTAATAGGCTGTTCCAAAGCAGAAACAACAGATAGTAAAGTAGCAGGCGATAATACATCTAGAATAAAAGTGGTAACAACATTATTCCCGCAATATGATTTTGCAAATCAAGTGGGAAAGGATGCAGTAGAGGTTAAGATGCTATTAAAACCAGGTGTTGAGAGTCACACGTATGAGCCAGCACCAAGTGATATAATTGAAATCAATAAAGCAGACATATTCTTATATACTGGCGATGAGATGGAACCTTGGGTATCTAAGATTCTAGATAGTTTGGATAGTGATGTTATGATCGTTGATCTATCAAAGAATATTACTCTTGATAAGGTAGAAGATCATGATCATGAACACGAGGATGAAGAAAGTGATGAAGACCACCTTCATGAAGATGAGAGTGAAGAAGCAGAACACGAAGAAGACCATGTGCATTCGTATGATCCTCACATCTGGACAAACCCATTGAATGCTAAGATTATGGTGGAGGATATTAAGACATCGTTAAGTGAAGTAGATAAAGCAAATAAAATGACTTATGAAAACAATGCAAAAGAGTATCTTGCTAGTCTTGATCAGTTAGACCAGGATATAAGAGAAGTAGTAAAACAAGCTAAGAGAGATGAGGTTGTGTTTGGTGGAAGATTTGCGTTCCATTACTTCTTTGAAGAATATGGGCTTGATTATGTATCTGCTTATGATTCTTGTTCTTCAGAAACGGAACCAAGTGCTAAGGTGATCGCAACAATCATTGATAAAGTAAAAGAAGATCAAATACCTGTTATCTTCTATGAAGAATTTGCTAATCCAAAAGTAGCGGAGTCAATTGCTAATGCAACTGGGGCTAAGACATTATTATTGCATTCTTGTCATAATGTATCTACAGATGATTATAAGAATGGTGCAACGTATCTTAGTTTAATGTATCAGAATCTTGAGAACCTTAAGGAGGCGCTTAATTAATATGAGTATTGTCACATGCAAAGATATCAGTATTGAATATGACGGAAAAGTTGCCGTTGATCAAGTTAGTTTTACAATTGAACAAGGAGACTATCTTTGTATAGTAGGCGAGAACGGTTCTGGTAAAAGTACGTTAGTAAAGGCTCTCATGGGTTTGTTAAAACTAAAGTCTGGCGAGATAGAGATAAACAAAGAACTCACGTTAGGAGGAATTGGATACCTTCCTCAGCAGGCAGATTCGCAAAAGGATTTCCCCGCATCGGTGTATGAGATTGTGTTATCTGGTTGCATTAAGAGCAAAGGATTAAGACCATTTTATAATGTTAAAGAGAAACAGCGGGTAAAAGATAATTTAGAACGACTTAATATCTTTGATTTAAGACATAAGAGTTACAGGGAGCTATCTGGAGGGCAACAGCAAAGAGTATTATTAGCAAGGGCTCTTTGTGCGACCGATTCCTTACTTGTATTAGATGAGCCAGTTACAGGATTAGATCCTGTAGTTACGGCTGAACTTTATGATATTATTGAAGAATTAAATCGAAGAGAACATGTAACTATTATTATGGTCTCTCATGATGTACGTATGGCAACAAAAGGTGCGAATAAGATATTGCAGATGGGACGGAAGGTATTATTCTTTGGAAAAACCAAAGAATACATAAATACATCCTATGCAAAAGCATTGTTAGGAGGGGGACATTGATGATACAGACATTACAAGAGATGCTATCGTATCCATTCATATCACGAGCAGTAATTGTTGGGATATTAGTATCATTATGTGCTGCATTATTAGGTGTAAGTTTAGTGCTTAAGCGCTTTTCTATGATTGGTGATGGTTTATCTCATGTTTCCTTTGGTGCATTGGCAATTGCTATGGCAATGAATATTGCACCACTGAAACTTAGTATTCCTGTGGTTGTTATTGCTGCATTCTTTCTGCTACGACTTAGTAATAATAGTAAAATCAAAGGAGATGCTTTAATTGCATTGATATCGAGTAGTTCATTAGCGATTGGCGTTATTGTAATATCAAGAACCACTGGTATGAATGCAGATGTAGATAGCTATATGTTCGGTAGCATATTAGCCATGAATGACGATGATGTAAAACTTAGCATCATATTATCTATAACAGTACTTATACTTTTTGTGCTATTCTATCATCAACTATTCAGTGTTACCTTTGACGAGAATTTTTCAAAGGCAGCAGGAATTAATGTTTCCTTGTACAATATGCTAATAGCATTCTTAACAGCCATTACAATTGTATTAGGAATGCGTATGATGGGAGCCATGTTAATATCTAGTTTGATTATATTCCCGGCCCTAAGTTCAATGAGGATCTTTAAGAGCTTTCGGTTGGTAGTAGTTAGCTCGGCGGTTATATCAGTAATATGTTTTATAATTGGTATGATCGTATCCTATCAATATTCAATACCAGTTGGGGCAAGTGTGGTTGTTGTAAATCTGAGCGTATTGATATTATGTAGTTTAGTAGGAAAGCATTAAGAATAATGAATATAAATAAACAAGAGCTGTCACGTGGTGACAGCTCTTGTTTATTACTTACTAGTATTAGTCTTCTTCTATTACATGAATTTCTAAATAATCAAAATCAATCTGATCGATAAAATTATCTTTAGTGAATCTTGTTTTATCATGACGTTTAAAATCTGTTATATTAGAATCTAACCATATTGGCTTGGATAGATCAAAGGAATAACATATAGTATCGATCGCATCATATATCTTTTTAGTACGATTAAGGGTTAAATCGTCATTCTCAACCGTAATATCAGTTACCATTCTATTGTTTTTAAATATCTTTCCCCATAAGCGGAACATAGTAAATCTCCTTTCATACAACTCCTCACTGATTTATGGTAAAATCAAATTACACCACATAATTTAATACCCACAGACAGAAAGAAGTACTGGAAGACATCGCAAATACCCTCTACAAGCCTGTATCTGGGTGTTGTTTATCCAGCGTATTTTTTTGAACTACTTTTAATTCTGTTTCTTAAGTTTTGCAAGGAACTTCGTGATTTCTGCTTCTTTACTAAAGTTCCTGATGCATCTAAATTTACTCAATTCAAACAGGACTTCTTGTTATACTTACAATCCATGTTTGATAAACTTGTCGATGTTACCGAGTCAATATGCCAATGAATTGATTCTAATTTAGCATCTATGACCATTTTTTAAGAAACATCCGTTAGTAAAGCCTATGACTTTATAGGGGATTCTGCTTTTAATACAATTGAAATCTACAAAGCACTTTTTACTGAATCTCTTGGTTTTAACAAAGCATACATTTCATTTAATAAGCGATCTGCTTTAAAATATGAGGATTATACATTTAATGAAGATGGCATTCCCACAGGACCCTCACTTTCAATGAAGCCAGAGAGTAATACAGGAAATCTTCGTTGTGATAACAAAGTCTTTAAGTGTGTATGCTCTAAGATGAGCTGGGACAGTTATAATGATGATAAATATCATAGCATTTCCCATTGTGAAAATCCATGTACTGTTTAGCAATTTTCTATTTATTCAATAATATAGGAACTTGCTTAGATTATCAAGTATTTCCTGTATTGAATTTTATAAACTAAAAACATAAAAGTCTAAAAATTATTTAATCTCATGTATTTTATTAAAAAAATGTAAGAACGGTACACAATATAGATATCAAAATACAGAAAAGTCTATGAAAACTCATTAATTTAATATTAAGTAAATTATATAAATTTTTCAAGATATTTTAGCATACTACTAATGTACCGTTCAAAAAATTCGAACTATGACATAAGACTTATAGTTTTTTACATTGTGACTTTATAATAAGAGATAAATATACAATGAAGGTAAGTAGGAATAGAAATAGTTGTATTACGACTCGGTCTAGATTGATATAAAGCTAAGATCGTGTAATTGTGGAAATATAGTCTAAGTTTAAGTAATTATTACCATTATTTATTAGTCAATGATAACGAAAAAACTATCGTAATATTTATTTAGGCTTACTTTTATCTATATACTCTTGAACAATATCGCGTATAAGAAAAATTAGGATTTCTAACTTATATTATTAGAATAAAAAGATACTGACATACTGTAAGAAAATAGAAAATAAAATAGGAAATATATGATTTATGGTGAAAATTAAATATATAAAATATTAATTACATGTTAAAGAACTATATAATTAAAATAGATAAAAAAATCGTAAGAATATATTAATAAATCAACAGGGATATTATGATATTATATGGATTAATCTGTAATTTTTAAGCACATATTTATTTTTACGCTTCATCTTATGAAAAAGGAAAAAGGAGGTGAATTATCTTTAAGAGTACATTTGCAAAATTACAAAAAAACTATAATTAGGAGGGAATTATATTATGAATAATATGGTAAAAAGAGAAGATGGTAAGTATCCAATGAATATGAAACATTTCCATAAAGCTATTACGGCAACAACGTCAGCAACTACGCATGCATTTTATGCATACTAATGAGAAGATATGGACGAATTAGTTAATTCCTACATAATTTATTTATGTAAAAACTACTATATGAGAAATAGAGATGTATTTACTAATAGTCACTATAAGAAAAACAATTGGGAAGTTTGTGATAGTATTATATTTGAGGAAGAGTTAATTAATATATTGATTAATTCACTTATCAGTCATGAAGGTGATATATCACAGGTATTACAAAGCAGAATAGTAAACTATGTAACAAATGTTATACATAATGAAAAAGTGAATAATCATCGACGATCACTACTTGTTAAAGAAATGATGAGTAACAATACTTACCCAGAAAAAACGAATACACTATCTAAATATTCTTTAGCGGATTCGATATTAGTTGAATTAGATAATAGAATAGAAAATACATGTCGTTGTAATTTTTTGGGAGTATTAATTTATAATGATCATGCTGAAAATCTCAGGGAGGCAGTTGAGGTTGAAGATTTAAGTTTTGTTTTTAAGAATGTAAAACAAGTAAGCATAATTGGAAACCTGGATTTTGCTACTGATAATGTATTTACCGTTTTAGACGTGAACCATAAAGTGAATGATAATTATAGAGAGTTTCGAATATTATGTATATCAAACTTTAAGCACCTTATATTTTCAATAGAGTATAAGAATGTAGAAATTGAAACTTATAGATATGAAGGTAATAACCCTATTTTAATGCAAAGGTGCGCTAATAAAATTAGACCTAATAGTTTAGATTATAAATAATAGGAAAAACACAATCTATTAAATTAGTCCAATTATTTCAAGAAAGAAGTTAAAAACTTTTCCAACTGTAGTTATGGTTGGAAAAGTTTTTAACTCTTTTTTGTATACAAGCCTTACTATAATGATAAAATACAGCTACTCATAGTAGCTGTAAGCTATCCTTGACTTGGCAAATGGATTCGAAAAGTTGCGCCTCCATTTGGTGTGTCTAGTACTTGTAGTGTTCCACCATGCTTTAAGATTAATTCTTTGGCGATACTAAGTCCAAGACCATAGTGTTTTTTATCTGTTCTGGAGGAATCTGCTTGATAAAATCGGTCGAAGACATGATTTTTTTGCTCATCAGGAATGCCAGGTCCATAATCAACAACTTCAATAACGAGATTAAGGTTACGTTTATGGGAATTATAAGCACGTAGTAAGATGCCCTTGTTTTTATCCGTGTAGCGAAGTGCATTATCCATTAATATAGTCAGAACTTGTTTGATGCGGTCACAGTCTCCAATTAAGAGAGGGAGAACATCATCACAAAGCTTAAGTTCAATCGGTATCTTCTGTTCATTGTACAAGGAGCAAAAGGTATCATAAACCTCAATTAATAGGATCTCCGCATCAACAGAACCTATGGAGAGAGGCCAAGTTTTAGCATCGGATGCGGCTAACAGTAGTAAATCGTTAATTAGGTTAACCATTCGATTACTTTCACTCTCAATGTGAGGGAATATGGAGTCGGACTTCTCTGGGTTTTTACGTATGGTAGAAATTCCTGTGCGGATTACAGTAAGAGGGGAACGTAATTCATGGGATGCAGCAGCAATAAACTCAACTTGTTTTTGTTGGCCTTCTTCTACAGGCTTGACCACTTTATTGATAAAGAAAAAGCTGAATAAAAAGAGTAAGAAAGAACCACCTAGGGTTAATAAACCATAGCGAAGGACTAGATACAAGGTATTAAGGCCAGGTTGATCTAGTATCTTAATAATATAAATTAAACGTGCATTATCATTAGATACAAAGGAAGTAACGCATCCTAGATAGGATTCATCAAAACTACCACCAAGTTTATAGATATCACTTGTATAGTTACGGTTTGAAAAAACAGTACTATCAAGTATCATACCTTCAGAAGCAATTTCACCTTCTAGGGTCTCGTACAATTCAGATTGATCTGTCTTAGTATGGATCTGAAAGTAAGCAGGAATAACAACTCCATTGTCCTCAATGCGGACAAGGAGGTTATTAGATTCTTGGAACTGAATAAGCCATTTGGTTTTGATAGTACTCGTATTGGTTAATTGGTCCACAATCTGAGTCACATTGTTCTGAAACAGATTACGTTGGTATTGTTTTTCCTGAAGAGTATTCATAATGAATACTACAATCATTACAGCCGCTAATATAGCAGTTGTGCTTAAGCCATAAAAGACAATAAGGCGATTCTTTAATTCCTTTAGCATTCATTTTCCTCCAAACGATAGCCTACACCTCGAACGGTTTTCAATGTAACTTGACTATGAACACTTTTAAGGCGTTTTCGTAGAAAGTGAATAAAGTTATCTAAGTTTCCATCTGTAACAAAAGAGTCCGCTCCCCAAACACGCATAAGTAGTAATTCTCTTTCTAAAGTTGTACTCCTGTTGCGGATAAAGAAGGCTAATAAATCTGATTCTCTCTTGGATAGGTTACAACTTTCGCCGTTATGATCTATACATAAATTAATTGTATCTAGTGTAATGTCACCAAAGGTAAGGAGGTTGGTGTTCTCTAATTTTGTTACTCTTCTAGCTAATGCGCGAATTCTTGCGAACAATTCCTCCATCTCGAAAGGTTTAGTAAGATAGTCGTCTGCACCTTGATCAAGCCCTTCGATACGGTTATGTAGAGTGTTCATGGCTGTTAACATAATGACGGGGGTGGAATTAGATTTGGAACGAATTTCGCGTAGTATGCTAATGCCATCTTTTCCAGGAAGCATTCGATCAAGAATAATAACATCATAGGCATTGGAATTAATATAGAAGTCTGCATCTTCACCATCATAGCAGAAATCTACTAGAAACTGATTCTTTATCATTTCAATTTGTAAAATATCGCATAACTCTTTATCATCTTCAATCATTAACACTCTCATATTAATAAACATGCTCCTTTCATAAGGCTTGGTACTCTGCGTAATTTCATTATTTATAAAACTATGTTACCATATATGTATATAAATGAATAGTTATTAAAACCTTAAGGTTATTTAGAGAAAAGAATACTATGATGGAATCAGAAAGATGAAAATCATTCACTAATAAGAAACAAAATCGTAAGACTATGAAAGGGGTAGGGTAATTAATGAGTAAGTTAAAAAAGAAATTAGGTGCGATTATAATGGTATTCATACTTACTACCACAATCTTAGCGGGGTGTGGAAAGGATAGTAAGGAAGTCGGTAATGTTAAGGGGAGGTATGTAGAAACAACCGTTGAAATTCCTGAAGAACTAGAGAGTGGCAGTGCAATTAAGATGGAACAGTCAGAAGATGGATTACCAATTATATATGCATCGGAAGAAGAGAATAATAAAGTAAATATTAATATATATAAGATGCAAGAAAACGGTAAATGGACTAAGGATTCACCTGAGTGGTTACAAGATATTTCACTACAAGATGAAGAAAAGTTTACAGACCCCATTATTACAGTTAATGATATATTTAGTGACAAACAGGGAAGGCAATACATTTATTATAATCAATATGATAGTTCTATAGGAATGGCATATCTGTGTATGACTACAGATGGAAAAGAGAGAACCTACCTAACCTTTGAGGGTTGGAATGAAGCAGAAGAAAGTAATAGTGTAACATATTATAATTTGCCAGGAGATGTGAAAGTGCTTAACAATGGGGACATCATGGCTCAGTTCAATTCGGAGATAATTGTTTATGATAATCAAACTAAAGAGGAAAAAGCCTCGTTTCCAGTAGATTCTAATGAGATGAGTTCCGCAACAATCACAGATAAGAATGTTTTTATGGTACAAAGAAATTATGAGACAGGGTATATAACAGGTGTTGCCAGTATAGATACAGAGGATTATTCCAAGCCTGTACAAACGTATACATACGAAGGACGTACAGAGAGCTATGAGCCAAAACTGAGTACGAATGAAGATGGAGATATTATTTTGTTAGATACAGAGGGGATCCACGTATTAACAGTTGGGACATCGCTTTGGAATACGGTTGTAATTGGTGAATTAAATACTATGTACATGCCTTCCGCTGGATTAATTGATATGTATCAGGATCATGAAGAGAACTATTATGTATTATACAGATTAGATGGTTCTGGGTATTATCTAGCGAAGTATCAGTATGATAAAGATACTATGTCTGTACCAAACAAGAATATTACCGTATATACATTAAAAGATGACATGGTGTTAAGAGAAGCTGCGGTAGCGTTCAATAAGGAACATCCGGAGGTAATGGTAACGATAGAAGTAGCAATGGACCGTAACTCTTCTACGACTGCTGAAGATTATATTAAGGCATTAAACACGCAACTACTTGCAGGTTCCGGACCAGATATCCTTGTGACAGATGGGCTTCCAGTTGATTCTTATATTGGTAAATCAGTGTTGTTAGATCTAAAAGATATTATACAACCAATGGTTGATTCAGGGGAACTTCTATCAACAGTTATGGATTCTTATGATACTAGCGGACATATATTTACTGTTCCAACTAGAATCTCGCCATATATTATAGTTGGTAGATCAGATACCGTTAACATGGCCAAGACCTTTGATGGGTTAGTGGAGGCGTCAAAACAAACCTGGAAGAGACCTTTGATAGGAGAAATTACACCACAAGATTTAATATCTAGTTTCTTGCCAACAGAGTTAAGTACTATAATTTCAAAAGAAAATGGAAAGAAGGTAATTGATTACGATAAGTTATTAGAATTTTTGACAAAAGCTCAGAACCTATACAATAACATTGATGGTGTAACAGAGTATTCCAATGGTGGTATGAATAATGTATTTAGCCTTCCATATAGTATGCAAGCCACGTTAACGAACATAGGGGGATTATACAATTCGACTTTTGAGGTTGCTATTAAGAACTTCATTAAAAATGGTTCCATAGAATCGTATGATAATGCTTATAAGGGCGTTATTGAAGTTGGAATTAATGTGAGTACTAAATGCCCTGATATAGCAAAAGAGTTCATTAAGTCATTATTATCAGAAGAGATGCAAACAAAAGATTATAGTGAGGGTGTTCCGGTTAATAACAAAGCTATTGATCAGTTCATTGATTTGGAGCGTGATATAGCCGCCTATACAGGAATTCAGAATGAAGATGGAGAGTCTGTAATGTTCGAGATTCCTTGGTTCAGTAAAGATGATAGAGAACTATTGGCGCAGATTTGTAGAAGTGTTGATAACCGTGTGAGTATAGATGAGAGGGTTATAGAGGTAATAAAAGAGCAATTCAGTGAGTCTATAGTAAATGGAACATCAATGGAAGAGTGTGCGGACAAAATCGGTAATGAGTTAAACTTATATCTATCTGAGTAGAAAGGCATTACTCCTTGAAAATACAACTGAAAGAAGATATAATCTAACTAATAAAAGTAGCATTATTAATTAGTAGACTATACGTTAGGGGGATAATCATGGAGGGTGTAGAAAGAAGAGAAAAATTAATTTCTATCTTAAAGAATAGAAAAGAAGAGCCGATTTCAGGAACAGAACTTGCTAAACAACTTGGTGTTAGCAGACAGGTCATCGTACAGGATATTGCACTTTTAAGGGCAGTGAATAAGAATATATTATCTACAACAAAGGGATATCTCTTGTATTACCAAGAAGCAAAGAAGGTAAATCGCTGTTTTATGGTGAAACATACCAATGATTTAATTGAGGATGAATTATGTACCATTGTAGATCATGGCGGTAAAGTTTTGGATGTCATTGTAATGCATGATATCTACGGAGAAATTAGGACAGATTTAATTATATCGAATCGTAAAGACGTATATGACTTTGTTAATAAAGTTAATGAAAAGCAGACAGTTCCTTTGAAGGAACTAACAGATGGGACACATCTTCATACAGTAGAAGCAGATAGTGAGAATGTCTTAGATGATATAGAGGATGCATTAAGAGAAAAAGGGTATTTAATCTAAGGATGTAGAACAAGATACTTAATAGCAATGATAAATGAAATACACATTTATCATTGCTATTTTTTTTATTCTATGATACATTACTTATGATTGACAAGACAGCTGTAACTAAAAAGTTTACACCTGTATTTACATAGGAAAAGGAAAGGGGATCTAGAAGAATGGATAAAATAAAAAAACTCTTGAATCGTATCTTTATTGATGGACTCAGTGGTATGGCACTTGGTTTGTTTGCGACATTAATTGTAGGGACGATCATAAAGCAATTAGGTTCTTTAATTGGCGGTGATATCGGTAATACACTTACGGTGTTAGGAACAGTTGCTTCTGTGCTTACAGGTGCAGGAATTGGATGTGGTGTAGCATATAAATTCAAAGAAAGTCCATTGGTAGTATTGTCAGCAGCGACAGCAGGTATGGTTGGAGCTTATGCAAGTGAAATCCTTAAGGGAACATTAATTGTTGAAGGAGCAGTCAACCTAGCTAAACCAGGAGAGCCACTTGGTGCATTCATTGCTGCATACATAGGTATTGAAGTAGGACATCTGGTATCAGGGAAGACGAAGATAGATATTCTTGTTACACCACTTTGTTCAATTATCTCTGGTAGTGTGGTTGGGTTATTAGTAGGGCCTCCAATCTCCACATTCATGATTGGACTTGGTGATTTAATAGAAATAGGGACTAAGCAACAACCATTTATCATGGGAATTATCGTATCGGTATTAATGGGTATGTTCTTAACTTTACCAATTAGTTCAGCGGCAATTGGGCTTGTACTTGGTCTCAGTGGACTTCCAGCGGGGGCAGCTACAGTTGGTTGTTGCGCTAACATGATTGGCTTTGCCGTTGCAAGTTATCGTGAAAACAAAGTGGGCGGACTTCTTGCACAAGGTGTAGGAACAAGTATGTTACAAGTACCTAATATCGTTAAAAAGCCAGTAATCTGGTTACCAGCAATTATTGCAAGTGCTATTTTAGGACCATTATCTACCATGGTATTCAAGATGACCAATAATGCAGCAGGTTCGGGAATGGGAACAGCTGGGTTTGTAGGGCAAATCATGACATATCAGACTATGGTAGGGGCAGAAGGCGCAACCATTGTACTAATAAAAATTGCATTAATGCATTTTATCTTACCTGCAATTTTAGTAATATTAATTTCTGAATTTATGAGAAAGAAAGGATATATCAAATTCGGAGATATGAAGTTAGAGGTGTAGATGAAGTAGAGGTAAATACATTTAACGTATAAGACTTGTGAAGCAGTAAATACTGTTTCATAGGTCTTTATTTTTACAATTGATTGAGATATTCTATTTTTCATTGGAAAATAGATTTAACTATAGTATAATTAGTCACAAGAAAACAAAAAGGAGAGTTGCATATGAAGAGAATTGGTTTGTTAACAAGTGGTGGAGATTGTCAAAGCTTAAATGCAACCATGCGAGGTGTTGCAAAATCATTATATGAAGCATATGGATCTGATGAGATTGAGATATATGGTGTATTAGAAGGATATAAGGGATTAATCTATGGAAACTATGAACAAATGAAACCAAAAGACTTCTCTGGAATTCTAACAGAGGGTGGAACAATCATTGGAACTTCAAGACAACCTTTTAAATATATGCGTACTCCTGACGAGAACGGATTAGATAAGGTTAAGGCAATGAAAGACAATTATAAGAAGATGAAATTAGATTGTCTTGTAATCTTAGGTGGTAATGGAACGCATAAAACAGCAAATCTTCTTAAAGAAGAAGGGTTGAATGTAGTAACATTACCTAAGACAATTGATAATGATATCTGGGGAACGGACATTACGTTTGGTTTTCAAAGCGCGGTTAATATTGCAACAGATGCAATTGATTGTATTCATACAACAGCTGCATCTCACCGTAGAGTATTTATCGTTGAAGTAATGGGACACAAAGTTGGCTGGTTAACTTTACATGCTGGAATTGCTGGAGGGGCGGATGTTATCTTAATACCAGAGATTCCATATAATATTGATTCTGTAGTAGCGGCAATAGAGAAAAGAACTGCTGAGGGAAAGAAATTCTCTATTCTTGCAGTTGCAGAAGGAGCAATCTCTGCTGAAGACGCAGTACTATCTAAGAAAGAGAGAAAAGCAAAATATAAGAATTCACCTTATCCTTCTATCTCCTATAAGATTGGTAAAGAGATTGAAGAAAAAACAGGACAAGAGATTCGCATCACAGTACCTGGACATACTCAGCGTGGAGGTGCACCATGTCCATTTGACCGCGTAATCTCTACTCGCTTAGGAGCAGCAGCGGCAGAATTAATTAAGAAGGAACAATATGGATATATGGTAGGATTCCGTGATGGAGAGATTATTCCCGTTCCATTAGAAGAAGTAGCTGGTAAACTAAAGATGGTTGATCGAAACGCTTCCATTATCAAAGAGGCAAAGAGTATTGGTATTAACTTTGGAGATTAGTAAGTAATCGTTAATTGCAAAAACAAATTACTTTTGTTATGATAGAATAATAAAGTAATAGAAAAGGATGTGCAGGGTATGGCATATACTGCCCTTTATAGAAAGTTCCGACCAACTGAGTTTGGTGATGTCAAAGGTCAGGATCATATAGTAACAACATTAAGAAACCAAATTAAATCTGACCGTGTGGGACATGCATATTTGTTCTGTGGTACAAGAGGAACTGGTAAGACAACCATAGCTAAGATTTTAGCCAAGGCAGTCAATTGTGAGAACCCAATAGGTGGTAATCCATGCAATGAATGTAGCATGTGTAAGGAAATTAATAATCAGAATTCCATGAACGTAATTGAAATAGATGCTGCTTCTAATAATGGTGTTGACAATATACGTGATATTATTGATGAGGTACAATATTCACCGACAAGGGGACGTTATAAGGTATATATCATCGACGAGGTTCATATGCTTTCAGCAGGAGCATTTAATGCCCTTCTTAAGACATTAGAAGAACCTCCTTCTTACGTTATATTTATCTTAGCGACAACGGAAGTTCACAAGATTCCAGTGACAATATTATCAAGATGTCAGCGTTATGACTTTAAACGAATTACCATTGATATAATCACAGACAGGTTGTATGAGTTATTAGAGAAAGAACAAGTAGAAGCTGAGGAAAAGGCAGTACGTTACATTGCTAAGTCAGCAGACGGAGCACTTCGTGATGCGCTAAGTTTGTTAGATCAATGTATGGCATTTTATTTTGGTGAGAAACTAACCTATGATAATGTGCTTGAGGTACTTGGTGCTGTTGATACACAGGTTTTCTCGACTCTTTTGCGTTATATCATTGATGGTAAGGTTACTGATTGCATAGAGCTTATCGAAAGACTTATTATTGAAGGTAGAGAGCTTGGACAGTTCGTAGTAGACTTCACCTGGTACCTTCGTAATTTGTTATTGGTTAAGACATCGGAGGCAGCAGAAGATATTATTGACATATCATCAGAGAATCTAATAGAATTAAAAGAGAATGCAACGAATATATCAGTAGATACTTTAATGAGATATATTAGGATTTTTTCAGAGCTTTCGAATCAAGTTAAATATGCATCACAAAAACGTGTACTTGTTGAGATAGCAGTCATAAAATTATGTAAACCACAGATGGAAAGAAGTTATGACTCTATACTGGACAGGTTAAATCAAATAGAAAAACAGTTACAAAATGGAGTACAGATTGTAGCAAATGGTGGACCAAACAGCAATATAGTTGCACCGATAGAACAAGAGGAAGATGCTACACCATCAATCTCCATGGAAGACCTGGAGAAAGCAGTATCAGAAGATATTAAACAAGTGGTACAGAATTGGAGAGCAATTATAGGCGGGCTTTCGGGGTCTTTAAAGCCAATGCTGTTGAATGCTAAGCTTAGTATTGGACCAGACAATCAATTAATTCTTATATTTACAGAAGCTGTAGATAAGGATTATGTGGAGAAAGAGGAACGTATAGAAGCAATCGAAGCTTCCATTGCTGAGAAGATTGGTAAGAGAGTCGCTATACGCACGAAGCTTATTGATTCAGGGAATGAGAAGACGAATGAATTTCCTGATTTAACAAAGATATTCAAAAACATTGATATAGAATATGAAAATTAACTACTTAAGAGTATTATAACGAATATGAAGTAGGAATTAAGTAACTAGAATGTAGTAAGTAAATAGGAGGAATATTAATATGGCAAAAAGAGGTGGATTCCCAGGAGCAATGCCTGGTAACATGAACAATCTGATGAAGCAAGCGCAAAAGATGCAAAAACAGATGGAAGAAAAGACAAAGGAAATAGAAACAAAAGAATGGGAAGCTACTGCAGGTGGCGGGGCTGTAACGGTTAAAGTATCAGGTAAAAAAGAAGTTGTATCTGTTAAACTATCAGAGGAAGTTGTTGATCCAGATGATATTGAGATGTTAGAAGATCTTATTGTAGCTGCTACGAACGAAGCATTACGTAAGATGGAAGAAGAATCAGCTCAAGTTATGAACTCAATTGCAGGCGGTCTTGGCGGATTAGGCGGCGGATTCCCATTCTAATAAAGAATTAGAATACTGCATAAAAGGCATGAATGTTTCTTACAAATCGAAACTTTGTGCCTTTTTTATATAGTAGGAAGGTAGCATGGTGTAAACATGGATTATTATAGTAGTCAAATAACAAAATTAATAGAACAATTATCAAGATTACCAGGAATAGGTGGTAAGACAGCACAACGTTTGGCTTTTCATATAATTAATATGCCACAGGATCAAGTAGCAGCATTATCGGCATCTATTACCGAAGCGAAAAATAATGTCAGGTATTGTACAAGCTGTTACACATTAACGGATAAAGAAGTATGCCCAATCTGTGCAAGCGAGAAGAGAAATCATAAACAGATCATGGTGGTAGAGAATACAAGAGATTTAGCGGCATATGAGAAAACCCAAAAATATGACGGGATTTATCACGTATTGCATGGTGCAATCTCTCCAATGCTTGGAATTGGACCATCAGATATTAAGTTGAAGGAGTTAATGCTACGTCTACAAGGGGAGGTAGATGAAGTCATTATAGCAACCAATTCAAGCCTAGAAGGAGAAACTACGGCGATGTATATTAGTAAGTTAATAAAGCCAACCGGAATTAAAGTTAGTAGGATTGCCAGCGGTGTACCAGTAGGTGGAGACTTAGAATATATTGATGAGGTTACACTGCTTCGTGCGTTAGAAGGAAGAACAGAATTATAAAAGTGCATTAAAATGCACAAAAAAAGAAGATGCAAATCCGAGTGCATCTTCTTTTTTTTGTTAATGAGAGGGGGGGAGTATTTCAAATGTATGAAAATCTCTTGCAAGTATTATTATATCAAGCAGTTGTGACCGGAGTATGGACAAACCATAAAAAGAAAATTAATATAAAAAAATTCATGAGTCAAACATAAAACAAACATAAAAAAGATATTAAGGAAAAATAAACAGCTAAAAAATGCGTCTTTTAGGCAACTGGGACTTCCGTGTCGGCATATATTATTATGAGTATTTTTTGCAAGGAGTAGGTGTATGAAACAGAAAGTATGTAAACTAGGGATACTACTTCTCATTATATTACTGATACCATGTGGCATTACATATCTATTATCAGGAAAAGGTTCTAAATCAAGTGGAACAAAAAATGATTCAATTCGTATTCGTGTAGAAGAAAACGGAGTAGATAAAGAATATTCTCTCGATACATATATTATGATGGCAATGGCAGCAGATATACCAGCAACATATGAGTTAGAGACACTGAAGGCTCAAGCAACGATACTACGTACGTATGTTTATGTGGTAGCTAAGAAAAACAAGACCAATTCCCTCAAAGCAGATGATATTGGATTACAATACAAAGCACTGGATACAGCCAAAGTTAGCTGGGGAGAGGAGAACGCAGATCAATATGAAAAAAAGTTATTGAAGGCGATCGAAGATACAAACAATATGGTGGTTACATATAATGACGATTTAGTTATTCCGCTTTTCCACCCAGTTAGTATTGGAATGACAAGAAGTTCCAAACAAGCAATCGGTGAAGATATTGCATACTTAGCTTCTGTTGAAAGCAAAGGAGATGTACAAAGTACAGACTACATGAAAATCAGTAGTATTCCCAAAGAAACAGTGGTAGAGCAGTTAAAGAAGGTCTATCCAGATTGCAATGTATCAAAAGATTCCTTAGAAGATGACATTGAAATTGAGAAACGCGATGAGGATGGGTATATTAAATCCATTCAAATAGGAGATGAATCAATAACAGGTGATGAATTTGCAAGCTTTTTTGAACTGAATAGTACGAACTTCTATATAGAAACGTATGAGGATTCGCTACGATTTATATGTAAAGGTAAGGGGCATGGACTTGGATTGAGTCAATATGGTGCTAATTTTATGGCTTTACAAGGGTATAAATATGATGAAATTCTAGAATATTATTTTACACAAACTCAGGTAGTAGAATATATACAATAAATTAAGAATGCCAATGTATAAAACTTTCATTTCTGGTGAGAATATTGCTAGAGGTGATGAATGTGAGTAAAAAGAATGTTCCAGACTTTCTAAAAGCCAAAGGCTTTTATGTGTCTTTACTTACTGGTATATGTGCATTATGCATTATCTGCGTTGTGTACGTAAGTATGCTTACTAGTAACGATAAAGATAATGTTGTAGATTTGAATGATTCAAACAATCAAACAGAAGATATGGTTAAAGATGGCCAGAATACAGAAGTTGCTGATTCAGATTTAACGAATGAACAAAATGTAGCAGGTATTGATGCAGATGTTCCTTCTGATCTAACAGGAGATGCAGAAATCCAAGATGCAGAAGAAGTAAAAGAGACAGCATCTAATGCAGTTACCACACAAGAACAAGCAGATGCACAAGAAGAGAACAGTGCAGTTGCAACAAGCGGTAAAAGTACCAATTTAACATTTAACGAGGAAAAGGGATTACTCTGGCCAGTTGATGGTAATGTTATCATGAATTATAGTATGAGCAGCGTAATATATTTTCAAACACTAGATCAATATAAGTGTAATCCAGCTATTATTATTCAGGCGGAAGTCGGAGAAGAAGTACTTAATGCTGCAAAAGGAATTGTATCCGATATCTCTTACAATGAAGAGACTGGAAACACTGTCACTGTATCAATTGGTGATGGATACAAAGTAATCTATGGGCAATTAGATGAAAATCTAAACGTTAAAGAAGGTCAAACCGTTTCAGAGGGTACTGCAATCGGTACAATTGCAAAACCAACAAAATACTATGTAAAAGAAGGAACTAATTTATTCTTTGAAGTATTATTAGAGGATGAAACAGTTAATCCAATGTTATTATTACGTTAATAGGTACAATAAAGAAAGAGGATTATTATACGAAATAAAATCGTATAATAATCCTTTTTCTTTATATGTGCTGTATACCTATTGTTTAGAGTCGTATCGTTTCAGAAGATATGGATAAGCCACTGTGATCCATAATACGAGAAGAAAATAGCGAATCATATCGGCGGGTATTGAAGCTCCAAGAACTACCTTTAGACCTACTTTTAATAACAAAGCAATACCAATACCAATTAAAAACTTAACAATTTGTTTTGAAGGATAAGATGACTTTTCATTAAAATGAATGTATGTCGATTCTATATACCAACCGAGTGAGAAACCTATACCTGCACCAGCCGCTTTACAACAATCTGAAGCATATTTTGAATCAATTACAGAACCTTGTAACAGAATAAGAGAATACACGGCAACTGCTATTGAGATGATACTTAATAGGATTGCAGTAATCTTATAATTCTTGTCAAGTAGTTCAAATCGAGTAATAAGATAATTTGTTCCCAAGGAAAGAAGTAAAGTAAGTCCAAAGGATACAAAGACATCTGCCACGGTGTGTACCCCAAGATACATACGTGATAGCATAACACTGCATATAATGATAAAGCAAATAATTCGATTACGAGTCTTCTTTGTATTCCATGCAAATGTACTATAAAGAGCAGTTGCACACTGTGTATGTCCACTTGGAAAAGAATAGCCCGTTGCAGTTTTAACTGCCTTTTCTACAGGAATAAAAGAAGGATCCTTAATCCAGGGTCTTGGTACTCGAAACGTGATTTTTAGCGTCTGAACTAGTAATCCCGAAGTAAAAAAAGAAAAACAAATTCGATACGCAAGGCGTTTATTATAACACCAATAGAGAAAACAAATAATAGCAAGTACAAGTACTTCTTCTCCAAAGAACGTTAGTAGAAGAAACAAACGATCAAGAAGAGGGGTACGAATAGATTCTAATACCTTTAAAAATTCCATTTGATACCTCCATAGATTTATGAATTATATTTACATATCTAAGCACATATTATTTCAAATTGAGTATACTATTATTATAGCAAAGGAGTCGGTTGAATAAAAGCTTCAATCTGATAATGCGCAATTTCTGTATAGTGCTTCTGCATAATGTGTAATTGTTGAATTGATACATATTGACAACACGCAACCGATTTTATTTACAATGGCTAAGGTAGAGTATTGTCCTGGCCTATAAACGTATTTCTTTGCTATGTTAACGTACGAGATTAGTTGGTTGCTTCAAATATATAGTATAACTGGGCCATCGCATTTGGTGTATTTCTTATGCGTATGGCTCTTTGTTTATTCTAGGGATTAATACCTAGATTTTCTTGATTGAAAAAGAAGAATTCATTTGCTATAGTGTTACTTGTAAATAAATGGAAAGCGGGTAAGGGAATGAAAAAGTTAACAAGGGTGTTATTAATTGTATTGGCATGTGTGGGTATAGCATTACCAGCTGGCAAGGTGTTGGCTACTGAGATGACAGACACAACTGCAAACGGTTCAATTATTGACACGGATACAAATTACGAAGTAACAGAATTTGAAACAAATGAGTTAGATATAACGCTAGAAGAGCCTAACTATAAAAGTTATTATGTAGATGTTCCTAATGGTCAGAGTGTAGTTGTACCCATAACGATAGATGAAAAAGGTAGACTGTATTACATATACGACTTTAAGAACGAATACCAAGATCAAAAGTCATATTATTTGGATGTGTATACGGATGCAGCATGTACACAGATGGCAGATTACTATAACTATGATACCTATTATGGAGAATTAGACGTTACGAAAACAGGAACGTATTATATCAAGTTCTCGGTAATGGATTCTACTGTGCAACAGGAGACCTTTAATTATTTCAAGTTTAGCTCTTTCTATGTAAATTCTCGTAATGAGACTTTATCTAGTGGGAAACAAGTAGTAACTGCATTTTTAAGCTATGACAAACCAATCTATTATAAAGTAACGGTAAGTAAACCAGGAAGTATTTCCTTCAACATGCAATCTTCTAAAGGTGGTAACGTGATTTTATGCAATAGTAAGAAAAAAGCGATTGCAAGTGAGTGCAAATCAACGGATACGGACCATACTTTTGTGTTCGCAGTATCGAAGGGAACATATTATCTTAAAGTGACCTCACCTTCTTATTTCGCATATGTAATGCAGACGTTCAAAGGAATTACAGATAAGAGCGGACCTAGCAAACAAAAGGCTAAGACTCTAAAAGTAGATGGTGCCATAGTAAATGCCCTAGCATTATCAACTGAGAAGTCTGGTAAAGCAGATTGGTTTAAGTTTACCAACGACAAGAAGAGAAAAACAATTGTAGATGTGGTGGGAATGGTATCTTGTGGTGGATTAAAGATAGACTTTTATGATACCAAGGGAACAAGTTGGGGATCTAGATACTTCTATCCTGCAAATAATGTGGATGGCGGAGTTAGTACTATCTATTACGTCATGGATGGAACGAAAAAACTACCAGAAGGAACATACTATATTAAAGTATCTAAAACATCTGCAAAAACCAATGCTACCTATAGTGTGGGCGTACGCAGTAAGTAGAATAGAAAATTGATACTATTTACTTGAATAGATAGTGTTATAACTATTGATAATTAATGGAAGATTTGCTATATTATATAATATGTTTATATAATTATACAAATATAGCATATTAAATGGAAATTTAGACGTTAAATAGGAGGGAATTAAACAATGATTAGTAAATTTAAAAAAGTTTTGTGTAGTTTATTGTTAGCACTTTCATTAATGGTATCAAGTATTTTGGGACCATTAAATGTTCAAGCAGCGACGATATACGATGAGTCAGATGCAGAGACTGCGGAATTATCAACGGTATTAATAACAACAGGAACAACAGAGGATTTAGAGAAAATTGTTACATATTCAATTGAAACTACTGTAGAAAATGAAGTAGTACCAATTGATATTCCAGCTAAGGGGTATTTGGATTTCTACGTAGCTACAAATATTTCTAGTGAAGTTGCAATATTCACAGATGAAAGTTGTACAAAAAAAGCAGGTTATTCGGTTTATATATCTTCATCTTCAGAACAATTACAAGCAGGCGTATACGGAGAAAATGGAAAGGCATTTTTTCCAGAAGCAGGTACATATTATGTGAAATTTAGTAAGGCAGGAGCATATTTATTTAGTTCTCAAATGTTTAGTGGGGAAAACCGTACCTTAAAAGATAATACATATACAACAGCGTATGGATATAAATATGAGTCATTTAACTATGACAGTAATAACATTTATTACAAGTATACTCCATCAAAGACAGGATATATTTCTATAAGTACAGAATACCTATCTGATTCCGGTTCAAGTTATATAACTCTATGTAACAGTAGTAAAAAGGAAATTTCCGAGGAAGTTTATACGAATACTACTTATTCCTCTGGTAAAGTAGTTTTTGCAGTAAAAAAAGGTGCTACTTACTACATTAAAGTTAAAACTTCATCAGAAAAATATCGTATTAAGAGTAAAATCACAGGGGTCACTGAAAGTAGCGGAACGAAAAAATCCAATGCTAAAACGTTGACTATTGGAAAAGAGAGAAAAGGAATACTTCTTACAGAAGATAAGACTTCGTCAGCCGATTGGTATAAGTTCACGTTATCAAAAGCAACAAAATTAAACCTTACAGTAGCGGGAAATGCCTCATCCGTTGGAATTAAAGTGGAGTTAACAAGTGCCAATATTGGTGGTTCTGTCGACGTAAATATTAGTGGTGCAGATTATAAACGAACAACGTCACTTGAGACATTTACATCTGCAACTCTTCCAAAAGGAACCTATTATATTCGTGTTTACAAAGGTGATAAAAAGGCGTCAGGAAATTATTCAATAAAGGTATCTAAGAGATAGTGGATATAGAAGACAAAAGGAACTAGGCAGATAAGCCTAGTTCCTTTTGCATAGTCAGAATTATATTGACCGTTTAAGTTATTAGTAATAATAACTATATTGAAATTTTCCGCTTGAAGAATATGTTGCATTACGAAGATCTGCTTTTTTGTTTTTTAAGTTTGCTTTTTTAATTGTTAGAGTGAAATCTTTTGTAGAACCGTGAGAAACACTCATTTTCATAGATTTTGTTGAATAAGTTCCAATTGTTTTTCCTGCATCTGTTTTAAAGGTAATTTTAACATTTTTTAGTTCAGTAACTTTATAACCCGAATAGTTAACAAATCTACATTTTAGTACTAAATCACCGTTTGTAGCATAAGAGGAACTGTACACTTGTAATCCACAGTTACCGTAATATAGATCACTAGTTGTCATTTTAGTTTCTTTGTATGTATTAGCTTTTACAGTAATTTTACAAGTCAATTTTTGACCACTTTTTGTCTTTGCTGTAATTGTAGTAGTTCCTGCTTTTTTAGCAGTAACAATACCTTTGCTATTTACCGTTGCAACACTAGCCTTACTTGATGACCAAGTTACTGATTCTGAGGTATTATCAACCTTTAACTTTTTCGTAAAACCTACGGATAGTGTTGCAGATTTATCGCTTATTGTTGCTAGAATCTTTTCTGCATCAATATCAAATAAAAATTGCGAATCTGTATCAAACATAAGTGTTACATTATAATCTCCCGAGGGCATATTATCGCAAGTAAGTCCATAGCAATAGAGGCCCGCATCTTCATACCAATACCAATCAGTACTGTAGATAACACTGTCACCATATAAGTCACCAGCACTATCATATATACTTACGTCACAGTTTAATACATCTGGAACATAGAAATATAAGGATATATTTGTATTTGTATCAACTGTAAAATCATAAGATAGTTCTGTATTAGCTACTGCTGTGCCCTCTTCTTCTAATAAAATATCATACTCTTTCTGGGCAGCCTGAATAGTATCTGTGTTAGCGAATACTGCGGTTAGGCAAATTAAAAATGCTAATACTATTGAATAAATTTTAGTTCGTTTTGTTCTCATAACATTTCCTCCAATTAAATAATTTTATCCATTATTTACTATACTATACTCAAATTGACATTACAAGTCAGAGGTTGTATTAAATAAGTAATTTTGTAGAATAATAGTTAAACATTATGTTTTATATAAAAAAAGACCAATCACAAATGTATATTGGCCTTTCTAGCAACAAAATTATTATATTGGCATCTTAGCCACATACACGTACATAAGTACAAAGTGGCAGAAACTACCCCCTAAGCAGAATAGATGAAATATATCATGAGAATTAAATTTTTTATGAATACTATTAAAAACGGGAAGTTTTAATGCATAAATGACACCACCAACCGTATAGATAACACCACCTGCTAATAACCAACCAAAAGCAGGACCAGATAATTTGGCTAATAATTGTGGAAAAGCGAAGATACACATCCAACCCATAGCAATATATATTACGGAGGATACCCAGCGTGGACAGTATATCCAAAACGCTTTTAGGCATATACCAGCAAGAGCCATTGCCCAGATAACAATAAATAACGTCCAACCGGTACGACCACCAAGTACAATTAAACAAATTGGAGTATACGTACTTGCTATAAGTATGGAGATACTCATGTGATCAAACTTCTTGAGTCTTCGGTTAATGGTTTCTGTAGAATTAATAGAATGATATAATGAACTTGCGGTATATAGAAGAACTAAACCAAAGCTAAAAATACCAAGCGATATAAGGTGCAGAGAATCTGAAGTTCTTGCTAATTGTATTAGTAATGGAATAGATATAAGTAATGCGGTAGCAGAACCAATTATATGTGTAAGTGCACTAGCGGGATCTTTTAAGTGTAATTTTTTCATAATAAAACGCCTCCATAACCTGTGTCGAGTTTAACAATAACCTCACATATAGTATTGATAACTACATGTGATAATATGTATATTACACCTATATAAATTAAAAATCAATAGGAAAATATTTATGCATATGATATAATGACTGCACTTAATGTAATTAAATCAATTTTACTATATATGAAAGAGGAATTCGTTTAGAAAGGGGTATTGTTAATATTATGGATTTGAATATTGGTGATATTGTTAAATTAAAGAAACAGCACCCATGCGGAAGTAGTGAATGGGAAATCCTTAGAGTAGGTATGGACTTTCGTTTAAAATGCATGGGGTGTGGGCACCAGGTTATGTTACCAAGAAAACAAGTTGAGAAGAACATACGGAATATCCGTAAAAAGAATGAAGAATAAGAAGAAACCTATAAACAAGGGGTCAAATAAGCAAATTTGTAAAAAAAAAGTTGCATAAGTTGTACAAGTATGTTAAAATCATAAATTGTGATATATTTAAAATTAATTAATCCTTGCTCTTTTTTAATGTATTAAAAAAGAAAAGGGCCAAAGACCAGAAGGAGGTGCAAGCAACTATGAACAAATATGAATTAGCCTTAGTTGTTAGTGCAAAAATCGAAGATGATGCAAGAGTAGCAGCTGTAGAACAAGTGAAAGAATTAATCGCTAGATTTGGTGGTACAGTTACTAACGTTGATGAATGGGGTAAGAAAAGATTAGCTTACGAAATTCAAAAAATGAAAGAAGGTTTCTACTACTTCATCCAATTCGAATCTGAACCAACAGCTCCAAGAGAAATCGAACAAAGAGTTCGTATCATGGAATCTGTTATCAGATATTTATGCATTAGACAAGACGCATAAAGAAGGAGGAATTCCTTTATGAATAAAGTAATCCTAATGGGCCGTCTAACAAGAGACCCTGAAGTGAGATATTCCCAAGGGGAAGGTTCACTTGCTATAGCAAGATATACAATCGCGGTAGATCGAAGATTTAAACGTGATGGTGATCAACAAACAGCAGATTTTATCAGTTGTGTATCATTTGGTAAAACAGCAGAGTTTGCAGAGAAGTATTACAGACAAGGAACGAAAGTACTCGTAACTGGTCGTATACAGACTGGTAGCTATACGAATAAGGATGGACAAAAAGTCTACACAACAGAAGTTGTTGTAGAAGAACAGGAATTTGCAGAAAGCAAGGCAGCAGCTAGTGAATCTGGCGGTTTCCAACAAGCAGCAGCAAGACCTGAGCCAAGCCAAGCAATTGGCGATGGATTCATGAATATCCCTGATGGTATTGATGAAGAATTACCATTTAATTAATATGACTTAGAAGTTAAAACTATATATATACATGGTTATGTATAAAATTTGGATAAGGAGGTTGTGTTATGCCATACAATAAGAATGATAGAAACGATAGAGCTGATTCTCCAATGAAGAGAAGAGGCGGACGTAGAAGAAAAAAAGTATGTGTATTCTGTGTTGACAAAAACAATACTGGTATCGATTTTAAAGATGTCAACAAATTAAAAAGATATGTATCTGAAAGAGGTAAAATTCTTCCTAGAAGAATTACAGGAAACTGTGCGAAACACCAAAGAGCTCTTACAGTAGCAATTAAGAGATCTAGACATATCGCTTTAATGCCATATACAATGGACTAATAAAAAGTTAACCGTTACATGATGTAAATCGTGTAGCGGTTTTTTTATGCTACTATATACATAAGACTTAGTTTGTTTTTAATTAATTTTTCACTGCATAAAATTGTCCGCATAGTTTATAAAACCATGGAGATAATGATAGTAACGATTTCATAATTGATTTTAATCATTATGAAACAGTTTTCATTGGATATTCTATCAATATTTTAGTAATACTATGGTGGCAGATTCACAATAGTAAAAAAGGGAATTAAATCTGCCTTAAGAAAGGACAAGGTAAAATATGATGAAAAGACGTTTTAAGAAAAGCATGATTGCACTTATGGTAATTGTTGCAATGATAAGTGTTACTGCTTGTAGTAGTAAAAAAGAAAATGTAAAAAATAACAACAATGCAGTAAATGAGGGTAGTAATACAGGAGATAATACGCCTAATGACACAAAAGTAGAGGAAAATGTAGGTAATCAAGAAACCGGTGGTATTATAGAAAAATACAATACGTTATTAAAAAACGAAACTGATCGTGAAAAGGTATATGGATTCATTGGTGAAAACATCACTAATGCAAGTGAAGCAGAAGCAGATCAATTAGTTAGTGGTGTAATAGGATATGAAGATACTTATGAAGACGTAGATTATGAACGTTTATATGCTTATAAAAATTACGTTTCTGATGAAGTAGAAGAATTCTTAGAACTAATGTATGAGAACCACCAAAAACCATATATGAATGAGAAAGAATTAGGAGTTACATTAGATGAATTATTAGACCGCGCAGAAGAATTTGAAGAACACATTGCAGAATTCCCTGATGGGATTACAACACAACATTCCTATGATATGTATGTAAAACTTATGGATGCAGCTATTGTTGGTGGATATGATAAAGAGAAAAAAGTTGCTAACTACTATAAAGGTGATGCGGAAAATCGTATTGACGGACGTGCAGTTGATGAATATATGAAATTCTTAGCTGATGAAGAAGACGATGATGCTAATAATAAAAAAGTTAGTACAAACACTACTGACAAAACAAATGCTACTAAAACAAACACCAATACAAATACAACAAATGTTAACACAACAGATGCTAACACAACAAACACTAACACAACAAAAGCTAACACAACAAACGCTAACACGACAAATACAAAGACTGGTACAAATACAAACACAAATACAAACACAAATACAAACAATAATACGAATACAACAAACAATACAACAAATAATACAACTGTAAATGTTGGTGATAATTCTGAAGAGCAATTTGATGCACCAATTACAAGAAGTATTGTTCAAGAATATGTAGATCTACTTGTAAAATCTAAGAACGAAATTACAACTGCAGTAGAAGATTTTTATGCAAATCTTAATACTTTAATAGCTGATAAATTTGGTATGTAATAAAACTATTATTTTAACGTTATAAATAAACAAAACACCTTCTAGTTACTTATGTATATAGAGGGTGTTTTTGTTAGTATTGAACAAAAATTAATAATGACAAATTAGTAAGGAGAATTTTAATTTAGCTAAAGAAAAATTAAGCATAAAAAGTGGTATAAGTGATTTGGATTTGGCAATTTCTACCTATGTAATCATAACGCAATCATTTAATGCAATTGGAAAAAATTACAGAGCACTGGAAAAAAACTATTCTCAAGATGAAATGTCATATCTATACAAGAAAAAGAACCTGCGTTTATTACCTGTCATAGAAAGAATGAAAGGTGTTGTAACTAAAAACATGGATGCGATAGAGTTACTCGGACAGGTAACGGACAATAAAAATGCGGTAGTGTACCTTGACCCTCCATACGTAGCTGAAACTAGGATTTGTAAGGATGTTTATAGTTATGAATGTAATAACCAATACCAAGTTAATTTAATTCATAGTATAAGAGATGCTAAGTGTAAAATTGTTCTTTCTGGCTATGATAACGAGTTATATGATAAGGAGCTAGGAGAGGGTTGGGAGAAAATTATTATAGCCGGCAATACCTATAAGTATTCGTCTCCAAGTCCTATAAAACCAAAAGCACAAGAAATAGTATGGATAAATTACAAGTTAGATAATTATGCAAGAGCAATGATATTTCAAAATAATAGAAAAGCGTGCTAATTAAGTAAACACAATAGCTCTATTAAAGGCACTTTTAGTATAAATACTAAAGGAGATAATGTAAAAAAATTTAATAGAAATATGTTAAGCATCTGAAGTTAAGAGATAAGAATATATTGAGAATTGTAAGTGGTATAAGTGGATGGAACAACATTAGAATGGATTAGATAGGGGAACTTTAGATGCAAGTGAGCAGAATATTATATAACAAAACTGAAAGTAGAAAGGGGATTTAAGAAAGCGTTTGTGGAAGTGGAAATATATAGGGGTAATAAGAGAAAAATAGTGGGAGAAAATGTATTTTAATTTAAAAAATACATATTATTATAGAATCGTAATGAATATGAGAAAATAGAGATGTTATAGAATCTACTTTCAGTTTTTGATTAAAAACATAATAGTCATTAATTGAAGGAGAGTGGTTTATAATGTTTAAAATAATAAATATAAACAGAATAGCAATAGTAATATATATTAGTAAAATAGAAGCGAATAAATTAAATTACTATAAAAAAGCAGAGGAACTGTTTAAATGTATAGAACCTATAGATAAAGTTATCTTTTATGATTTATCAAACAAAGATAAAACAGAGGAAACAAGAAATTACATTAGAACTCTAAATGAAATTGTAAGTATAAATAAGGATAAAACTTATGTAGTTGTAATTCCTTCAACAGTTGAAGTGACTCAAGATATATTAGAAGTGCAGGAAATCTCAGCATATTTATCTAGAGTAGCAGATATGGAAAACATGGAATGTTGGTTCATCAAAAATAGACTTGATAATGAATTAGAATTCTTAAAAGTATACTCACCTTTAATAGATGGAGGGGATGCTTGTGAAGAAAACTAATAGTGGAACTAAACAAATGATGGATATGCAAAATAAAATAGCCGTATCAACGGAAGAGTTGCAATTACTCCTTAGTTGTGGGAGAAAGACAGCTATTAAGATTGGGCACTCTGCTGAAGCAAGAATCGACTGGGGAAAAAGGGTATTATGGAATGTAAATAGAGTCAAAGGGTATATGGACGAGATTTCAGAATAATAAGTAATGTGAATTTATAAGCATAATAAGTAGATTGGAATTAGTAAGATTACTAATTTAGTACATAATTAGTAGTGATAATTAATAGTCTTCTTGAAACTAAAAAGGATAAGCGTTAAAATCATACAATTACAATGTGAGTATAAGGAGAATGTGTAATATGAATAAGAGTGTAAAGAGAAGAGACAGTAATAATCGTGTTATGCCAACTAATATATCAGAAAGAGCGGATGGAAGATATTGTTTAAGGAAAATGGTGAATGGGAAAAAGATTTTAGAGTATTATAATACATTAAATGAAGCTAAAAAAAGATTGAAACTATTAGAGGCAGAAATTGTACAAGAAAAAGAATACGGCAATAAAAAATATAAATTAGAAGAATGGTATAAGATTTTTCTTAATCACTACTGTACAAATCTCGGACAACGAACCATAAATAACTATACAAACTATTTTGCAAGATATATGACAGTAGAGTTTGGTAAAAAAAGAATAAATAACATAACACAATTAGATATAGTTCAATATTATGGTGACCTGAGAAATAAGTGTAATCTTTCAAGGGGGACGATTGGATATTTTAATAGTATGTTAAGTAGGGCATTTCAAAAGGCTGTAGATAATAGAATCATAAGTAGTAATCCTACACTTGGAGTTATGAGAGAGATAAAAAAGGAAGAACCAAAGAAAAGAGAAGCACTTTCGTTACAACAGGAAATAAATTTATTAAATTATATATCTACGGGCAGGTACTATAGGTATAAAGCATTACTTCTCCTTCTTCTTAATACTGGTTTAAGGTCAGGGGAGGCAAGGGCATTAACGATAAATGATATAGACTTTAATACAGGAAGTATTCATATTAATAAATCAGTGAGTTATGACACAATAGAAAGCAATAGGAAACAGCATTTTGTAGTACCACCCAAGACCAAGAATAGTAACAGAGTAGTATATGTAAAGAAAGAGGTAATTGATGAGATAAAGAACTATATCAAGATGAAGAATGAGTGGGATGTAAATAGAGATTACAAGATATGCAGATATGATGAATATAAGAACAGGATGGAAGACTGTGGTGATTTCTTATTTACCACATCTAGGGGAACGGTTATAACTGATGAGTCCTTAAATAAAAGTTTAAAAGCAATAATTAAGGAATGTAATATTAATGAGAGAAAAAAAGCAGAGGAAGAAAAAAGAGATGCAATACTAATACCAGAGAGTACAACTATTCATTGTTTACGACATACGTTTGCAACACGTTCATATGAAAAAGAGATGTCTCCTAGCATTGTAAGCAAATTAATGGGACATAGTAATACAAAAATAACACAAGAGGTTTATACGCATATTAGCCAAGAAATAGTTATGCGTGAATATATGAATTGTTGGTAAGAAATATATGTTGTAAAAGAGATATGTAAGTAATTTGGTAGTTAGTATTGAGCAGTAGTGATTTCATAATAAGTAAAGTTGATTTACTCAAAAGTTTACTCAAAAAGAATATATAAAGATAATACATGATAACAAAAGATGAATAGGAGAAATTTATAGAAACCCTTTAAAACATAGATAATGGAGTAAGATAAAGCAGTATAGAAAGTTGGGAGGGGATTTCGCTTTAATGCCATACACTATGGATTAATAAAAGCTAACCGTTACATGATGAAAATCGTGTAGCGGTTTTTTTGATCTATTTTCTATATGGTATATAGCTTAGTATATATATTGTATAAACTAATTTTTATACATAAAGTAGTCTGCATGGTTTATAAACCTAGTAAATATATGAGGCTGTTCGTGGGTATTAGTAATTACCTAAGAGCAGCCTTATAGTAATTTTAGATTAAATTGTGTAAAGAAAAATATTATTATAAAAATACAATTTCCGAAAATATGCGAAAATTATGGTTGATTTAAACATGAAAGTGTGTTATTAATATAATAGTATTATACATATTATCTAAACAAGGAGAGAGGATATGAAAAAAAGTAGTGTAAGAAGACGTATAATGAGTTTACTAATGGTACTTACAATGTTAATTGGCTTATTGCCTAATAATTTGTTGGTACAAGCTACAGAAGTACAAACTACAGAAGCAGGAGTTACAGATCCAGAGTTAGCTGGACTTAAGAGCCCAGTTATTAATGGAGACGGGACTGTTACCTTTAGCTATATAGGTAATAGTACGCAAGCTGTTATTGTTAAAGGATTATTTAACGGTTGGGCAGAAGTAGTAATGGATAAGAAGACAACGACTGAGGGTAATACCTACTTTACAACTACAGTAGATGTTACTAAAGTACCAGGAATCTATCCTTATGGATTTAACGATAATAATGGTGGAGGCTGGTTAGGAGATCCACTAAATAATGCATACTATACTGCTAATAGCAACAAAGCATTGGTTAGAAATCCTATTGAAACGGAAACTGGTACGACAATCTATTATCCAACAAATGAAGCAGGAGCAAAGTTACAATATAGAAAAGTTGGAGAAACAGAATATCAAGCAATTTTAATGGAAAAGGCGGCTTCTTTTAGTGATGGTATGTATAGCGCTACAGTAACAGAAGCTGGTACATATGAGTATTACATAGAAGATTCATTAGGAAATAATATTGGGGATCCTAATAATTTTGTAACTGAAAACGCTACGAAGACTTTTGAGGTTGCTGAAATTGATAATGAAGTAGCAAACTTAAAGAGTCCGGTAATTAACGGTAATAGTGTTACGTTTAATTACTATGATAATACAGCAACGCAAGCACGCGTGGCAGGAGGCTTTACAAGTTGGCAAACTAGTGCCTTGTCAATGGTAAAAAATGAAAAGGGTATCTGGTCAGCAACTTGCACATTAGAGCCAGGGGTTTATGAATACAAGTTTATTAAGAATACAAGTGATTGGATAACAGATCCTAAAAATAATGTTACATCTAACGGTAACAGTGCATTTTATGTGGAAGGTCTTACACTAGGAAAAACTCTTGATGTTAAAAAAGGAGAGTCAACTGCATTGCCTGTAACAGGACAATTGTATACAAGTCTAGTAGGAAAGACAGTTGCTGTCGACTATACTTTATCAGATGGTGACATTAATGCTGGTGTAACGATTAAAGATGGCAAAATTACAATTCCAACAAATTATGCAAAATCTATGCTTACAGTAAAAGTGACATCTGGATCATATGAGTATTCAAGTGTGATTAACGTTATTGATAAATTATATACATATAATATTAAATACTATCGTAGTGATGAGAATTACTCTGATAAGGACATTTGGTTCTGGGGAAATGGAATAAATGGTTCAGTTGTATTATTTACTGGAACTTATACGGATGCAAGTGGACGCACATGGGCAACAGCAAGCACAACATTTAAACTAGATAAAGCCCAATTCATAATACGTACGACAGATAGTGGGCATACACAGTGGCTTGGACAAGAGAATACAAGAGATTTTGCAATATCTACTGGTGCAGAAAGCGCAGACCTATGGGTTGTTTCTACACTTGATGAGGTAGCAACAGAAGAACCTGGTGAAATTGCTGTTCCAGATACACGATATGCAATGTTACAATATGTGAGAGAAGATGGGGAATATACAGATTGGAATGTATATACTTGGACAGATAGTACAAGATCTATAGATTTCGATGAGAACGGAATTGCTTTAGTGCCAGTTAATCAAAGCACAACGCAGTTAGATTTTGTAATTCGTAAAGGATATCCAGCTGCAGGTGAAGAATGGGTTAAGGATGGCGGAGATTGTTCTGTTAAGATTCCATTGAATCAAACAATTGTGAAAGGAATCATACCAAGTGGACAGACAAGTAACATAAAGATGCTTCCTTACAATAGCGGTTACACATTAGATGGTAATAATAAGATCATTCATTTCACATATAGAGATGATAACATGTTTAAAGAGGGTACTTTAGATACTCTTGCCCAGGTATGCGTTGAGGTAAATGGAACTAAATACCCTATGACTTATAATAGTGAAAATGAACGTTATGAATATGATTACAAAATTAGTAAGGATGGACAATTTTTATACTGTTACTATGTTAAGAAAACAGCTGTGTCTGAAGAAGAAGTAATACTTGATAAGTACAATGACAAAGTAGTTGATGGAAAATCTGCGTTAGAGTATAAAGATATTACTGTAGATATATCAGCAAGTGTACAACCATCTAGCATAAATTACAGACAAAATGCAGTATTGTCTATTAATATTAATAATAAGGCTGGAGAAACTACTTTAATTCCTACCGAAACATATGTGGATTTAAGTAGTTTAGGTGGTGATTCAAAGGTTTTTGTTGAAACTGATTTAATGGAAATTAGTATTGGAGTAACCGAATCTACTAAGTATGGTAAAAAACAAATACCAGTAACAGTTGTGGATCAGTATGGTAAAAAACA
>JAHAJA010000014.1 GCA_018372435.1 Clostridiales bacterium
ATCCCTAGCTCTAGAACTCCGTTCTATCAATTTTTAGACTCGAGAAATTACTCTGTAATTTCCCTCGTTAACTTATGACTCCTTCGGAGTTACGGTCTTACACTTCGTGTAATCCCTAGCTCTAGAACTCCGTTCTATCGCTAACTTATCGGGTGAAATCAAATACTCACTTCGTGAGTGCTTGATTTCCTTCCGATAAGTTACATTATAACATAATCTACCTAGTTATCCAATATTCTATCCATCACTGATTTTCACTACTAAATGCCTCCAATAAACACACACGATAGGGAATGTCCAAGTACTCCTTTTGTCGTTATAATAAACCTATAACTAAGTATTGGAGGGTTACTACATGATTGAATATAACAACTACAAAGATAGTCCTTTATGGGATAGTTCATTACCTCTTAAGAAACGTCTTGACTATCTTGTTGCAAACTTAACACTAGAGGAGAAACTACACTGCTTAACTACTGGTTGTCCTACCATACCACGTCTTGGGATCACACAGTTCTACCTTGGCGGTGAAGCCGCACATGGGATTGAGGCTCGTCATGACCAAGCCTTTAACAAAGGAGAATGTATTCATACTACTGCCTTCCCACAACCAATTGGAATGAGTGCAACATGGGATACCGAATTACTTGAACGCATCGGCGAAAGCGTTGGTAATGAAGCAAGAGTGGTTTATCAGACAGAAAAGAATGGTAGACTCTGTTGTTGGGCACCAACTATTGATATGGAGCGTGACCCTCGTTGGGGACGTACTGAAGAAGCATATGGTGAGGATCCTTACTTAACTGGCAAGATGGCAAGTGCATATATTAGAGGTATGCGTGGCAAAGATCCCTTCTACATCCGTTGTGGAGCTTCCCTAAAGCATTTCTATGCGAACAATGTAGAGACAGATCGAATTAAAATCTCCTCTTCCATTGATCCACGTAACAAACACGAATATTACTTAGAGCCATTCCGACGTGCTGTTGTTGAAGGTAAAGCAGAAGCTATGATGACTGCTTATAATGAGATTAATGGTGTACCTTGTATCGTGAATGAGGAAGTACAAACCATTGTTAAGGATCAATGGGGATTACAAGGTCATATCGTATGCGATGGTGCTGATATGCAACAAACAGTAAATGACCACAAGTATTTTAGTTCTCATGCTGAAACCATTGCATATGGCCTGAAGGCAGGAATCGATTGTTTTGTTGATGATGGAGTTGTAATTGTAGCTGCTGCGAGAGAAGCGCTAGAACGCAACTTAATAACAACAGAAGATATCGACCGCGCTATACGTCATTCGTTTGGAACTAGAATTCGTCTTGGCATCTATGATGCGCTTCCAAGAAATCCTTACGCGAATGTACCTGATGATTTCTTATGTTGCGATGAACATTGTGCTTTAACACTTGAGGCTGCTACTAAATCCGTCGTTTTACTGAAGAATGAAAATGACTTACTACCATTTACCAAAGATACTACTGAGAATATTGCCGTTATAGGACCACTTTCAGATGTTTGGTACAAAGATTGGTATTGTGGACAACCACCTTATACTATCACTCCGCTTGCAGGAATAAAAGATACTGCTAAGAATGCCACACTTCTTACTACTAATGGTTGTGATAAGATTCAATTGCAATACAAGGATTCTTATATCGGTTTAGATGAAAACAGCGGTCTAATTCTAACGGACAAAGAACACGCTAGCACCTTCCTCTATACGAATTGGGGCTTTGGTTCTAGTACACTTATTGATCTTAGTAACAATCTATACGTTAGTATCGATGATGATACCAATAGAATTAGTGCAACGAAGAAAGAAGCCTTTGGTTGGTTTATCAAAGAAGCATTCGATCTTAAGCAACAAGAAGATGGAAGTTATTATATTGATACTTGGAATGATAAGCACGTGTATATTGATGAGAATAATACCTTTACGGCTAGAGAAGATATGGATTATAGCTCATTTACCATGCACATTATCGAAGATGGAATTAAGTCCGCAGTAGATGCAGCTAAGAAAGCAGACAAGGCTATTGTATTCCTTGGAAGTAATCCAATGATTAATAGTAAAGAAGAGATCGACCGTACGGATATTATTCTTCCTCCATATCAAGAAGAATTAATCAAATCAGTTTATGATGCGAACCCGAATACCATCTTAGTTCTGATTACCAATTATCCTTATGCTATCAATTGGGAGCAGGAACATATTCCAGCTATTGTTTATAGCACTTCTGGTAGTCAGGAGCTTGGACATGCAATTGCAAGTGTACTCTTTGGTGAGACCTCTCCAGCTGGACGTCTGAATATGACTTGGTATACCGATATATCCTGCCTACCTGATATCAATGATTACGATATTATTAAAGGAAAGAGGACTTATCAATATTATGATGGTAAGGTATTATATCCATTTGGTTATGGACTTTCCTATACAAACTTTACATATCGTGATTTAAGTATTGAGCAACAAGATTTTGCTACTATTAAAGTAACTGCAACGATTACAAACACTGGTGCTACTTCTTCTGATGAAGTTGTTCAATTGTATGTTCATCAAGAAGATTCGAGAACCATTCGACCACAAAAAGGGTTGAAAGGCTTTTCTCGTATCCGCCTAGAACCAAATGAAAGCAAACAAGTAACTTTCACAGTTCCTACACGTGATTTACAATACTTTGACGTTGTCAATAACACCATGTTGCTAGAAAGCGGCACATATCATTTCCTACTTGGTGCTTCTAGTGAAGATATTCGTTTGCAAGATACTCTCTATATTAGCAGCCAACCAATTGGAACGCGTAATGTGAGTAAAACTACTGCTTTTGATCGATATGATTATTACGATAATGCCTACCTTCACAAAGGACCTATTGGCTACACTTGTGTTCTTCCAAAAGATGCTACAAAAACTATGATTCTAAGTTACAATGATGTATCACTTGCTACACCTAAGAATACTATTGCTATTAATTATCATGCTAAGACAGATACAAAACTACAGATTTTCTTCGGTGAAAAATTAGTGATGGAACAATCCTTACATCAAACAGAAGATTTTATCGAAATACAATTTGCATATGAGGAACCATTAATTCCTTTGCATGTAGTTGATTCTCTAACATTTAAGATTGATGGCAATTGTAAATTGGGTTACTATCAGTTTAGACATATAGAACCAGTTACCATCTAAATTACCACATCAAAAAACAATCTTCACGAATTGTCTACCTTAAGACAGACAATTTGTGAAGATTTTTTCATTTCTGATATTCTAGTTGTTCTTAATAAATCACACGCAAACAATTCACAACTTATTTCATACCTCATATATTAATACATATATAAGGATTATATGAAATGGGGTAAAGCATGAAAGAGAATAACCGTATTGTATTCCTTGGTGGTGATTTGCGCCAATGTTATATGGTTCGCAAGCTTGTTGCTAAGGGATATCTAGTAGCAACCTATGGTCTTGATATCGAAGGCCAATATGATTTAATTTACCGAGCTTCCTCGCTGAAATCCGCATTAAACTTTGGAAATATCGTTGTATGCCCTGTACCCGTATCTCATGATAAAGTAATGATTACAAGTGAGCAAAAACTTGAGGATTTAACAGTTGAGAACCTAATTAATAACCTGAATAGTAATCAAGTATTCTTTGGCGGTGTCGTATCTCCTAATATTCAAGAAGCCTGCAATAGTAAACAGATTCCATGGTATGATTTCATGCAGATGGAGCCCGTTAGTATCAAGAATGCAATTGCAACCGCTGAAGGAACCATAATCGAAGCCATTCGTCAAAGTACAATTAATCTTCATGGTAGTTCCTGTCTAGTCTTAGGTTATGGTCGATGCGCAAAGATATTAGCAGATAAGTTGAAAGGATTACAAGCCAATGTGACTATCTGTGCACGTAGTGAAGAAGCACTTGCTTATGCTGATGCACTGGGTTTTCAGACTCTACCTTTGAAGAAACTATCTGGAGCAATGAATGAATACTCATTCCTATTCAATACCATACCGTATATGGTTATTGACGAACCAATTATTAAACAGCTTAACAGGGAGGTAATTATTATAGATATCGCTTCAAAACCAGGTGGTACCGATTTTGAGGCATGTAAGCAATATGGTATACGCGCTTCTCTATGTCTTGGATTGCCTGGTAAATACGCTCCTGAAACTTCAGCTGATATTTTAAATAATGTTATATCATCCCATATCCTAACAAAGAAAGAAGTGATTCTATGACTCTATCCGGTCAAAATGTTGGAGTTGCATTTACGGGCTCGTTTTGTATGCATGCAAAAGTTAAAGCCGCAGTAAAAGAGATTGTTGCCGCTGGTGCTAATGTTATACCAATCTTCTCCTTCAACACCCAGACAATTAATAGCCGTTTTGGTAAAGCAGCTGATTTTATGAAAGAAATTACCGAAATTACAGGAAATGATCCAGTTCTTACGATTGAAGATGCCGAACCTCTTGGTCCTAAGAATCTAGTTGATATTGTTGTTATAGCTCCATGTACTGGTAATACGTTAGCAAAACTTGCCAACGGAATTACGGATACACCTGTTTTAATGGCTGCGAAAGGACACATTCGTAATGGCAAACCATTAGTAATTTCCGTATCTACTAACGACGCCCTTGGAATGAACCTTAAGAATATTGGTGCCTTACTGAATGCGAAAAATATATATTTTGTTCCATTTGGTCAAGATGATTATGCTAAAAAGCCAAATTCAATGGTTGCTTATACAGAATTAATTTTACCAACGCTTGAACTAGCACTAGAAGGGAAACAAATTCAACCTATAGTACGTTCCCCATTCTAACCAAGCATTTAGTAACTATACTAAAAAATAAAAAAGATAACTCCGATGTTTTGGTAATCGTTTTCTTATAAAAAAGCCGGATTATACAGATTGTTAACAATCATACTATAATCTCGGCATACATATTCTTAATTCCATTTCCATTTCCCTTAATAAAGGGTCAATTACAAAGAAATTAAGTTCTCCATATATCTAATCCTATCCTCAATATAAGTTCCAATTTAGTGCTCTAAATTAATTAGAAGCTCTCACAAGTTAACTGTTTTCCCCTCACATTAAGTCTGCTTAAACTGACTATTATATAACTTCGCATAGTAACCACCTCTTACAAGGAGTTCCTCATGGCTACCTTGTTCTATTATACGGCCCTTATCCATAACAAGGATACGGTCCGCATCTTTGATTGTTGATAGTCTATGAGCAATGATAAAACTCGTTCTTCCTTCCATTAACTTCTTGAATGCCTTTTGTATATTGATTTCTGTACGAGTATCAATATTACTTGTTGCTTCATCAAGGATTAACATCGGCGGTTTTGTTAACATGATACGTGCAATACATAGTAGCTGTTTCTGACCCTGAGAGATATTATCTCCTTCTTCTGAGATAACCGTATCATAGCCGTTTGGTAGACGTTTAATAAAGCTATGGGCATGAGCACCTTTTGCAGCAGCAATGATCTCGTCCATAGTAGCATTCTCTTTACCATAAGCAATATTCTCACGAACCGTTCCGTGGAATAACCAAGTTTCTTGCAATACCATACCATAATTGCGACGAAGTTCTTCCCTAGACATGGTTTTGATATCACGATTATCTACTTGAATGCTTCCACCATCTACATCGTAGAAACGCATTAGCAGATTTATGACTGTTGTCTTACCACAGCCAGTTGGTCCCACTATCGCAATTCTTTGACCTGGTTTTACCGCTAAGCTCCAATCTTCTATTAAGGACACTTCTTTATTATAGCTAAAGGATACCTTATCAAGGTCAACTTTACCTACTGTCGTTTTATTCGTACTACCTTCTTGTTCCTCTGCATCTACCTCAATCTCTTGATCAAGTAATGTGAATACCCTTCTAGCAGATGCAAATGCTGATTGCAACTCTGCAATTACACCTGAGATTTCATTAAATGGTTTCGTATATTGGTTTGCATAAGTTAGGAAGCTTGATAACTGTCCAACAGAAAACGCTCCACCGATTACCGATAAGGCACCAATAATAGCAACAACTGCATATACTAATCCGTTTAAAAAACGGGTACAAGGATTCGTTAAGGAAGAATAAAACTGAGCCATTACACCACAATCATATAATCTGTGATTGATTTCCTCAAACTTCTCTTGAGCACGCTCCTCATAACAGAATGCAGTAACCACCTTCTGATTTCCAATTACCTCTTCAATATAACCACCGAGTTCACCACGTATGGAAGATTGTTCCTTGAACTTGTTATACGTACGCTTTGTGATAAAGGAAGCAACCACCATAGACAAAGGCGTCATAATAATTACAATAAGAGCAATTTTATAATTTACAAATAACATGATAACCAAAGTACCAACAATCGTTATAACTCCCGTAAAGAGCTGTGCAAAACCTTGTAACAGACCATCTGATATCTGGTCTATATCATTAATCATAGTATTCATTATATTACCATGTGAGGTTCCATCTATATAGCGAAGTGGTACTTGAATTAATTTATCAAAAGCTGCCATACGAAGGTCTCGTACGGATAAAAACGTAATCTTATTCGTACAATATGTCATGATCCATTGGAACACCGCACTGATTGCAATTGCCACTGCTATAACAATCAAGATGGATATCAAACTATTAAAATCTACGTTACCTTTACCTACAATCACATCAATAGCACGACCGATTAATACAGGAATGAACAAACTTACTACTACACTTATGAAGGCACTAATAAAGGCAAAGAACAGATAGTTTCTATATGGTTTTGCATATTGCAAGATACGTGCTAAGACAGCAAATTGATTTTCTTTCGTAGCTATCGTATTCGAATTGTTTTTTTCCATTATCTACGCACCTCCTCTTCACTTAGCTGTGATAAGCAGATTTCGCGGTATACTTCACAACTATTGAATAATTCATCATGAGTACCGATTCCTTTCACAATACCATCATCAAGTACAATAATCTTATCCGCATACTTAATCGAGTTTGCTCTTTGTGATACGATGAATACCGTCATTCCTTCGCAGTTTTCATGTATGGCCTTACGAAGCTTAGCATCGGTAGCAAAATCTAATGCACTTGCACTATCATCAAGAATTAAGACCTCAGGGCTACCCACCAATGCTCTTGCAATCGTCAATCTCTGTTTTTGTCCACCGGATAAATTCTTACCTCCTTGGGACACTACCTCGTTATATCCCTCTGGTTTACTTTCGATGAATTCCTCTGCTTGGGCAATCTTCGCTGCCTTACGTATCTCTTCCATGGACGCATCTTCTTTTGCAAATCTCATATTCTCTAATATCGTCCCACCAAATAATGCCGCCTTTTGTGGTACGATACCGAACTGTTTACGTAGATCTTCTAAGCTATACTCTTTCACATCAACACCATCAATTAAGATGGAACCCTTTGATGTGTCATAGAATCGTGGTAGAAGATTCACTAATGTTGTTTTACCGGAACCCGTACCTCCTATGATACCAACGGTTTCGCCTCTTTGGATTTCTATTGTTAGATGTTCAAGGGAATACTCTTCATTCCCATGATAAGAAAAAGATACATCTTTAAACTGAATCTTTGGAACCGAGTTCGTAGTGTTTTGAGCTTCTCTTATATTGGTTTTATTTCTTTTGTTATTTACGGCATCACTTGCATAATCTCCTTCTATAACAGATGACTCTGTCTCGAAGATTTCATTAATTCTTGCTGCACTTGCACTACCCTTTGTGAAGATGACAACTAAGTTTGCTACTACTACTAACGCCATAGAAATCTGCGTCATATAGTTAACAAACGCGATAATCTGTCCTTGTGTTAAACTTCCATTATCCACACGGAAACCGCCAAACCAGATGATTGCTATAATTGCAACATTTAATATAATAAATGTTGCTGGATTAAGAAATGCCGATAACTTTCCAACTCGAATTGCGATATCAGCCACTTCATCACTTGATTCATTAAAACGCTTCTTCTCATGTTCTTGTTTTGAGAAAGCACGAATTACTCTGGCTCCAGATAGATTCTCTCTTGTAATTAAAGATACCTCATCAAGTTTTGTCTGACGTACTTTATAGAATGGTACCGAACGACTCATAACAAAATACAACACCGCAGATACGAGCGGAGCCACTATTATAAATATTAGCCCTAGCTTTAAGTCAATCATCAATGCCATAACAGCTGCACCTATAACTAAGAAAGGTGCACGTATAACAAGACGAATTAGCATAGCTACAACCAATTGTATCTGATTCACATCATTTGTAATTCTTGTTACCAATGAATTCGTACCTAATTCATCAATTTCTTTATAGGACAAACTGTTAATGTGCCGGAATAAATCATTCCTAAGTTTTGTACCAACACCTTGCGAAGCAATTGCCGCACTATATTGGCATATCAATGCAAATACTAAACCTAATACGCCTAGTAAAATCATGACTCCACCCATCTTAAGAACATATGATTTATCGCCATTTGCAATACCTTTATCAATAATACTTGCCATAACAAGCGGAACAATCAGTTCGAAGATGGCTTCTAATAACTTAAAGAATGGTCCGATTATGACTTGTTTCTTAAAACTCTTTAAGTAACGTGCTAATTTTTTCATGCATCTACTCCTCCTATGTATTGATTGGATTCTGGTGTCAAAGGTCCTTTTTCTTTGTGATGAATACTAGGAAATATTTATTCATTTAATCTTGATTGATGTACTTGTGTATTATTAGTTTTTGTGCAAAACTCTTATACATTTCACTGCTTCTATGTCGCGTACTATGACACAAAACACGCTACGCAAGTACATGTTAGGTTGTTGAATGAATAAATATTTCCTAGTATTATTCAACGTTATTTAAGACTTTTAACTCTCGAATCTTATATTGCATTAATACGCACTCTTTACTATAATATCATAGTAGAAAGTATATGAGAAATATTTAATTAGTATACTTTCCATATGATATTGATATGACTTAGACATAATTTTTATAGAAAGAGGCCACTTATGAATATAAAGCAGTTACAATATTTCTTAACCGTTGCTGAAGCAGGAAGTATCACTGCTGCTGCCAAGCGATTACATATCTCACAGCCACCTCTTAGTAACCAGATGCAGTTACTCGAGAATGAACTTGGCACAAAGTTGTTTGAAAGGGGTTCTCGAAAGATCACTTTGACTTATGCGGGGCAGATTCTCTATAATCGAGCACAGACCATTGTTGATTTATCCAGTGCCGCCATACGAGAAATTACTGATCTGGGTACCGGATTACAAGGAACGATTCACCTTGGAACGATATCTTCCTGTGGTGTTGTTCTACTGGACAAACATATAAAACATTTTCATAATCAATATCCAGATGTTAATTTTGAATTATATGAGGGAAATACTTTTCAATTGTTAGAGAAATTAAAGATGGGAACGATTGAGATTGCTATTGTTCGTACACCGTTTCATGAAGAAGGCTTCCACTGCGTTTACCTAGAAGAAGAGCCAATGGTTGCGGTAGGAACGAAAGAGTTTCTAGGAAATACTACAGATGAAATGATTGGATTAGAACAATTAACTGACGTTCCACTTATCTATTATCGTAGATTTGAGAATCTGCTAATGAATTCCTTTCGAGACGCTTCCCTCGTTCCGAAAGTATATTGTAAGAATGATGACGCCAGAACATCTCTTATGTGGGCGGCTGCTGGTTTGGGCGTAGCAATCATACCTCGTTCCATTACACCAGCTATCCCAGACCCTAATCTTATCTATAAGATTATTGATGTTCCTACTCTTTATACAAAAATCGCCGCCATATATCGAAAAGATCTCTATCTCTCAGGTATCGGGCAGCGATTTATTCAGATGTTTGAATCGTAATTGTTAATAAATGATTAACAAGCAGTAAGCTTACTTATACGTATTTCTTCAAGGTATCACGGACTGCCCCCACACCTTTTGTTAATTCTTTCAGATAGTTACAAACCTTGTTTGCTAACCCCACTTCATATAAGTCCACACCAAAGATTTGTTTCATCCTAAGTAGTGGTGCAACAGCTGTTTCAACCTCTTGCTCTTGTTCTAATCTAAGACCTGCTACGTATGGGCATACGGTATCTAATAGTGGGTCAGGGCTCAGTTCATAAGTATCTCCTGCATCATCGATTGCCATTAGATAACGTAACCACCCCGCAAAAACCAATGGAATTAGTTTAAGTTCTTTGACATCTAGATTAGCTGATGCTTGGTAAGCTTTGATAGTCTCACCAAAACGTATAGCTAGTTTTAGAGAAGTGTCGGTAGTAATACGTTGTGGGGTATCTGGCATATAAGGATTTGGTACTCGGGTATTCAATACGGTATCAATAAATTCTTTTGGGTCCAATACACCTGGATTTATAACTACTGGAAGACCTTCTATATAACCAATGGTCTCTACTAGTTTCTTCAGCTCGGTATCCTTCATTTCATCAGAAATCTTCTGATATCCCAACAGGCATCCAAAGACTGCAAGCGCAGTGTGTAGTGGGTTCAGACAGGTACATACCTTCATCTTTTCTACTTTATCTACCGTTTCTCTAGTAGTGAATACAAGTCCTCCCTTTTCTAGTTCTGGTCTCCCGTTAGGGAATGCATCTTCAATAACTAGATACTCACATTCTTCAGCATTAACAAACGGAGCCACATATGTATTCTTAGAAGTGATAATAGGGTCAAGTTCCTTTACACCATCTTTTTTCAGAATTTCTTCTACAGAAGTATCTGGTCTTGGCGTGATTTTATCAATCATCGTCCATGGGAAGCTTACTTTATCTACGGAATTGATATAAGTCACAAAACCCACAGGCACTTTACCATTCTCTTTCCATCTCTTAGCAAAGGTGTTAATGGCATTATATAGCTTATCTCCATTATGAGAACAATTGTCCATGCTTATCATAGCCAATGGCTTCTCTCCTGATTGAAACCTAGTGTACAATAAGCTTGCAACTTTTCCGATGTAGCTTTTTGGCTTGTCCGGTCCATTCCTAAAGTCTGCTTCCACATCAAGAAGTAACTCTCCTTTTCCATTCACCAGGCTATATCCCTTTTCTGTAATCGTAAAGGTAACCATCTGTAGAGAGTCCTTGGCAAAGATTTCTCTCAGACGACTAAAATCCGTTTCATTCTCGGAATCGGCTGTCAAGGATTCTACTACACTTCCTACTACCTTCTTCTCTACCTCTCCATTTGCTTTCAAGGTTACAAGAATACTATAATCATCATGAGGTCGATTCATCTTCTCTATGATTTCATAATCGAATCCCTCTGCGACCACAAGACCACGGCCTAGAACCCCCTCATTTAATAGATTCTGAACTACATTTGCCTGAAAAGCACGAAAGATATTTCCCGAACCAAAATGGATCCAGAATGGATTTTCTTTCGTTGCAGTAGTTACTATATCTCTATCAAATCTAGGAATGGCATACCCTGCCTCCTCCCAAAGCTTTGTATCTGCAAGTCCCCGTGTAGTTAATTTCATGATTATCTGGCTCCTTTCTCGATTGCTTCCCATAAACCATTCAAGTAGGTTGCCCCAAGAGCACGGTCATAAAGTCCATAACCTGGCATCGCCACTTCTCCCCATATCATTCGTCCATGATCCGGACGAATTGGTCCTTCAAATCCAATCTCGTATAAAGCTTTCATAATTTCATACATATCAAACGTACCATCAGAAGAAAGATGTGCTGCTTCTTCAAAATCTGTTGGAGAGTTGAATCTCAGATTACGTACATGGGCGAAATGAATTCTTCCCTTTAGCGAACGAATCATATCTGGCAAATCATTTTCCAGATTCGTTCCATAAGAACCAGAACAAAATGTCACACCGTTATGGGGGTTATCTACCATCTGCATCATGCGGAGAATGTTCTTCTTATTAATGATGATGCGAGGCAAGCCAAATACACTCCAGGCTGGATCGTCAGGATGAATCGCCATATTGATGTTATACTTATCACAGACCGGCATAATTCGTTCCAAGAAATACTTCAAATTTTTAAATAATTTTTCATCATCAATATATTTGTACATATCGAATAATTCTTTTACATGTTTCATTCGTTCCGGTTCCCAGCCTGGCATTATAGTTCCATTGGTATCACCTGCAATGGATTCAAATATCTTTTCGGGATTCAGTGCATCCACTGCTTCCTGATTATAAGCAAGTACAGTGGAGCCATCTGGACGCCTTCTTGCTAGTTCGCTTCTTGTCCAGTCAAAGACTGGCATGAAATTGTAGCATACCAGATGGATATCTTCCTGCCCTAAATGCTCAAGAGTCGCAATATAGTTATCAATATAACTGTCACGATTTGCTCCACCTGTTTTGATCTCTTCGTGTACGTTAACACTTTCAATTCCAGCAACATAAAGCCCAGAAGCTTCTACTTCTGCCTTCATTTCTCTGATTCTTTCTCTACTCCATACTTCCCCCGGTAACGAATCATACAAGGTGGTGATTACCCCTTTCACTCCAGGAATCTGGCGTATTTTCTGTAGTGTCACAGTATCAAATCGGGATCCATACCATCTAAGTGTCATCTCCATAGTTTCCATACCTTCCTTTTCCGAAACATGTTGTTTCCTTTCGTTACTTCTATTATAAAAAAGTTATGGGAAAAAACCATTGATGAGATTGTTGTATACATTGCAAAAGTTGTGGTCTTATGATAATGTGATGTTAATAAAGGAGAGAATCTACTATGAAGAAAAACTATCAAACTGCATTTAATACTAGGCAATATATGCTTTCTAAGGATTTCGAAATCTACTATTACAATGATCATAACCTCGCCAAAGTAAATCTACATACGCATGATTATTATGAGTTTTATTTCTTTCTAGAAGGGGATGTAAGTATTCAGATCGGAGACAAAGAATATCCAGTACAATACGGGGATATTATGCTGATTCCTCCTCATCGTCCTCATCGACCAATCATTCACAACATGAATACTCCTTACCGTAGGTTCGTATTCTGGATTAGTGAGGAATACTGTAATCATCTGCTTCACATCTCTCCCGATTATGTTTTTTTGATGCAGTATGTACAGGTAAATAAAACGTATATTTTTCACAATGACCAGATTTCCTTTAATGCCGTGCAATCTAAAGTTCTAAGACTTATTGAGGAGATGCAGTCTGATCGTTTTGGTCGGAATGCACAGATTACCCTATGTGTCAATGATTTAGTACTGTATCTGAATCGGATGATTCATGAAAGAAATAACTTGAAATCTAGAAGTGAAGAAAGCTCGCTATATCAGCGGCTAACAGAATACATTGAGGGTCATCTAGAGGAGCCTCTATCTCTTGAAAAGTTGGCAGAAGAATTCTTTGTAAGCAAATATCACATTGCCCATGTGTTTAAGGACAACCTAGGATTGTCAATTCATCAATATATCACCAAAAAGCGACTTGCTCTTTGTAAAGAAGCGATTCTAGGGAAAATGAGTATCAAAGAAACGTATCAGACCTTTGGATTCGGAGATTACTCTAGTTTTTACCGAGCATTCAAAAAAGAATATGGGATTTCCCCTAAAGATTTTAGAGATATGCAAATTGTAAAATGTGATTAAAAGGAGCCAATTTAAGCACTTTTTTGGCTCCCCCGACCTACTTCACTTATTATCTGGCATTCACGTGTTTTCTTGCAAAGGAAGCCACACCATTCACTTCCTCTGCACTCGGATGATTATGATTCTTAAAGAAAAATGCACGACCAAGACATGTATAAACCTCTTCTTCTACGGCAATTCCTTGGCTCCTAAACTTATCAATTAACGTTTGATATTGATTCGTACCAAAACCACTTGCAGAGAACAAAATCAACTTCTTAATCTTATCTGACGTAAACTTTTCTATATAAGTAAGGACATCAGGTGCTACTCCTCCACCATAGATACTTGCACCAAAGAACAATACATCAACTTCTTGATTTGTATCAAAGGCGGCTAATTCTTTTGGAATTACTCCGATTGCTTCACCAATTGCGTGAGCTAATTTTTTATTATTTCTTTTACTTTTATATACTACTGCATACTTCATTATTTATTACTCCCCTTCATGTATAATTATTCATAAACAATTGCGAATAACTTATCAATACCGTAACATATACTATTTATTTTAATACAATTGTTATTATTCAGCAATCCAGAAGGTCATCTTATCCTCACTATATGCTATCTTACATCTATTTTCCTCAAAATAACGATTTAATTCAGTATATAAGTCCTCATACTTCCCTTCACAAGCACAATTCCCCATTGGTTCAATCCACATAGATTGACGTCCACAAGCATCTCTTAAATGAATCCTAAAATGCAATCCAATATCCTCAAGTCTATGGTTCAATTCTATAATTTCATTAAAAGAAATTATCTTCATATCGTTCACCTCGCAATGTATTCTATGAACTTAATATATCACGAATCATAACAATCAGCAACTATACTAACTTTAATAAAACGAATTGAAATTGTGAAACTCCTCCTAATGTCAACTTCGCTAATTGCTTAAAAGGATAAGGGTGTCAAAAGCACTCAAAAAACTTACCTTCGCCAATTTGCACATTCACAAAGCTGACTAATGTGATGCAAAACATAGTTTGATGAGCAACTGTATGAAGTCGTTGGTACTTAGGCTCTGTATTTTAGAGCCTTACGTACCACTACGAACTTCATCCAAGTGAGAGCGTGTTGCGAATAAACTATGGTTTGCATCACATACTGATTTATAAATTGTGCAAATTGACGAACCAAAATATAAAATGAGCTTTTGACACCCTAATCCTAGAGTTTAACAAGCATTAATCCATATACAGTCCTTTTTTATACTCAGAAGGAGACATTCCTTTGATTTTTTTAAATACTTTTGAGAAATATTTTTCATCATTAAATCCTATCTTGTAAGCTATCTCATAGGTCTTAAAATAATTCTGTCTTAAATACATACAAGCATGATTAACCCTAATTTCATTCAAATAATCCACGAAGCCACACTTTAATTCTTGATTAAATAAAGTAGAAAGGTATCCCGCCGATATCGATACCTTATCTGCAACTTGTTGTAGTGTTAAGTTGTTGTAGTAATTTTCGTTAATATATTCTTTTGCTTGACTTACTACAGGATTAAGTCCTGTATCCTTCTCATCTTCCATGTTTTTAAGTGGATATGATAACTCATCAGCATACTCAATCAGCATCTTTAGAATATCCGATGATCTTACAGGTTTTAGTACATAGTCCTTCGCTCCTAGACGTAATGCTTGCTGTGCGTATTTGAATTCATCATACCCGCTTAGAATGATGGTAATTGGAGACAATCCCGCTAGCTTCATCTCCTTCATCACCTCAAGTCCCGTTTTAACCGGCATCTGAACGTCCAAAAGAACAATATCAGGCCGATATTTTAATATTTGTTCAATCGTCTCCTGTCCGTTTTCTGCTAACAGTATCTTATTAAAACGATCTGTATGTAGTTTGACATATTTGCTTATTCCATTTCTAATCACATCTTCATCATCTGCAATTAATAATTTAATATCCATTTAGTCAACCTCTTTACATTCATATGGTATAATAATACTAACAGTAGTTCCTTTTCCAACTTCACTTTTAATTTGAAAACTAAAGTCTTCTCGATATTTTAGTTCAAGTCGTTCTCTTACATTCTTGATGGCATAATGGCCAATTCTTTGGCTTGCATATCTTTTTGAATCCTCTACATTCCATATTTCATTCAGTTGTTCTTTTGACATACCTTTTCCTGTATCACATATTCGAAATTCTATATATACCTTTTCTTTCTCTATCATAACTCCTTCCACAGTCAGCATACATTTCGTTCCGCTATTCTCAAATCCATGTACAATAGCATTCTCAATGAAGGGTTGCAAAATCAACTTAGGAATTAATGCATTCTCAATATTAGGATCTATACATATCTGATAATCAAGTTTTTTAGAAAACCGCATTTTTTGAATATGCAGATAGGTTTCAATCAAATTTTCTTCTTCTTTCACTGTTATAATACCTTTTCCCTGTCCTAGTACTAGACGAAAAAGGTTTGACAAAGCTAATATATCCTCTCCGATCTCTTCATTATCACAATCGATTGCTCTCCAATAAAGCGCATCTAACGTATTATATAGAAAATGTGGGTTTATCTGAGCTTGTAGCGCATTCAACTCACTTTCTTTCTCGTGTAGTGCCATAACATAGTTCGTATCGATAAGTGTCTTAATATCTTCTACCATGACATTAAAACACTCTGCTACTACTCCTAATTCATCTTGGGTATTCACTGGTATCTTTTGCGTAAAGTCTCCCTTTCTGAATTTACCCATGGCTACTGTTAATTGATTCAACGGTTTCGTTATAACATTTGATATAAATATAAAAATTGGGCACAGCCCTATTAATAACACAGCAAGTAAAATTAAAGGTGTACTAACAGATTGTCTTAACAAGTCATTAAAACCAATCCTAGGCACTACTTTACAGAATATAAAATTATTCTTTTCTTTCTGAGCCCAAAGCACTGTATAATCAGGTAATTCAACAACGCCTTTGAGTCCTTTTTTCTTCCAACTTAAATCCTTCGTCAAGAATGTTGTAACCTCGCTATCATGACTGCCATATTCAAGTAACTCTTCCCCGTTGGGATTTAAGATGAGAACTCCTTCTTCCTTACTTTGTACTGCATTCTTACACAACTCATAGAATTTATCAGAGGAAGCTCCTATTACTAAAAAACCTAATTTTTTTTCTTAGCCAAATCAAAAATTTCTCGATAAAGTACTATCTTATCGGAACGATTTGCTTGATAAATGGATCTTGTATCTTTCTTTGCAAACCGCCATAAGACCGCTCCTTTTACTTCAACTGCACTCTGATACATCTCTGAACTACGTAAGCTTTCTATATCACTAACATAAGACGATGAATCTAAACACCTTAGATAAGGATTCACTCCATTCTCAGGATATATGGCAATTGTCTTTATGTACCCTTTTAATGCAATCATATCTAAAACAATATTCATTGGTGCTTCGTCTAACCATAATTGAAAATTCTTGTTTAAGTCCTCGGAATTCGTACTTTTTAATATCCTAATTATGTCTTCATTAACACATAAATAAGTGCATATATTCTGCATATCATTCCGAAGGACTTCTATACTATCTTCTAAACTTTGCACGGTCTGTTCCTGTGCTATGTATCTCGTTTTCTGTGTTTGATCATAATTTCTAACTACTAACAATACACTGATTATTAATAATATTGGTGTGATAACCAAATAACTATAAAACACTAACTTTTTTCGTATATTCATATGGTTCATAATTGTTTTAACATGCTTCATATTGGGTCCCTCGCAACAATTTTATTTGTTTAGATCAACCTTTAACAGCTCCCATAACTACACCTTTTGTGATATGTTTATTTAATAGGATATATACGATAACTGCTGGTGCCGCCGTTAATGCCATAACCGCGAACTGGACTGCATAATTAGATGAATATTGACCTGTGAATTCCAATACAGAAAACGGAAGTGTCTTCCAGGTTGGTGAGCTTAGATATGTACTTGCCATTATGAATTCATTCCAGTTATTTAAGAATGTCATAATACAAACAGTTGCAATAGAAGGCTTTAATAATGGTGTGATTATTTGAAAAACAATTCTATATATACCACATCCATCCATAACTGCTGCTTCTTCTAATTCAACTGGTACGCCTCCTAAAAATCCCGTCATCAGAAACATAGCTTGCGGTAATGAGAATGCAACATAAGGTATCAACAATGCCCATATTGTATCTGTTAATCCCAATATACTATATATTTTATAATTAGGCAATAAGGTTGTATGAATAGGAATCATCATTCCTAGGAGCAATAAAGTCATAACAAAATTGTTAAGCTTCCATTTCATTCTCTTACAAGCAAATGCAGCCATTATTGAGATAAATACTACAAAGAAAACAGCCAATCCATTAATTAGAAAACTATTCTTTAGATAGTGAATAAAATGTCCATCTACGAATGCCTTCACATAGTTTCCCCATTGAATCTTCTCAGGTATTACAAGTAATCCTGTGGTAAACATTTCATTACTACTTGCTAACGAAAAGTTAATTAACCATACAAGTGGAAAGATTTGAATAATTGCTACTAATATTAATATAACCCATAACACAACCCTGCCAATATGTATACTGTCATTATTCTTTCTATTCTTTTTACTCAATTCAGCACCCCCTATGCAACTTCTTTTTTATCCGCAAATAATTTATTCAGACACACGGTAACAATCAGACAGATTATAATAAATACAATACCAATCGAATTACCATACCCATATTTGAATGCCTTAAACGCCTGTTTGTATAAATAGTTAGCGGCAAATTGCGTACTGTTTCCAGGTCCACCATTGGTTAGAAGGTAAACTGTTTCCATCTGTTTTAGGGCAGATATAATTGCCATAGTAACATTAATCTGAATGACTGGTTTCATAAGTGGTAAGGTTATTTGTAAAAAGGTAGTTTTACCATTTGCACCATCTATCGAAGCAGCTTCATATAGTACAGGGTCAATATTCTTAATACCAGTATAATAAATTAACATTCCCCAGCCAAAACCATGCCATATCAATACAATCAATACTGACCATATAGCTAAATCTGTGCTAAACCAATTAATCTTACCTGTATAACCAAACATCTTAAGAAAATTATTTAGGAGTCCAAAATCTGGATTGTATACAAATTTCCATAGATACGCGATTACTGCTACTGAAATAACATTAGGGATAAAGTAAATGCAGCGAAAAATCCCTTCTGCCTTTCCCTGTAGTTTATCTAAAACAGCAGCTACGATAATTGCAATAGGATGCTGAATTACAATAAATCCAATGGCAAGAAATAATGAATTCAATAATGATTTATGAAATACTTGATCCATCATTAACTGTTTATAGTTATCCATTCCAATAAAAGTCGCTTTACCCATACCGGAGTAATCGGTAAATCCATAATAAACGCTTAATGCTATAGGTGCTAGAATAGCAAATACGAATACAAGGATTCCCGGGATAACAAGGCTGAATATAACTAGTTTATTACTATATAATCGTTTCATACTCTTTCCTTTCTAAAATAGCTACCTTTCCTTGTGAAAAAGTAGCTATTTTATGCAACTCTATGTATTTGCTATTATTTACATGCTTTACCTATACTCGCAAGGAAGTCTTCTACACTTATTGAACCGTTAGATACACTTTGAATTTCACTCTCTATAGAAGCTTTAAAAGTAGAAGGACCACAGTCATTTACAGGTGTACCTGACACGCTTGTCGCTTTATTAACGATGTCTAGAATCTGTAATTGCAACTCAGTTTCATTACCTGTCATATATGCTGATTGATCTTGTGCTGACATACCAACACCATTTACCCAGCCATATTTTGATAATTTATCTGGTTGATACATATAATTTAAGAACTTAATTGCTTCTTCTTTCACCTCTGAATCAGCTGAAACAGCGTAGCCGCCACCATTCCATGCTGCAATATCTGTATTTTTTCCAACTCCTTCAGCTACTGTTGGCATAGTAAATACTCTAATATTGTTTCTAATCTCTTCAGGGATATCTGCATTCAAGGCCATAGAAGCTTCCCAACTTCCCATATAAAACATAGCTGCTTGACCGTTAGTGAATAAGTTCATTGCAGTTCCATAATCTTGTGAATCATATCCTGTTTGGAATAAACCTGCCTTTGCAGAATCTGCAAGGATTTGAGTTGCCTTTGTAAACACAGGATCAGAGAAATCTCCGTTCGCAATCGCATCTGATACGATTTTGCCACAATCTCCATTGATCTTTACCATAAGATCTGTTAGGTAAATAGCCATTGGCCATCCATCTCCACCATCCATCGCTACTGGTGTAAGTCCTGCTCCATTAATCTTATCAGCCAATGCTAGAAGTTCATCATAGGTTTGTGGTACACTCCAACCATTATCTTCGAACATCTTTTGATTATAGTAGAAGAACATAACATCCGTGTTTCTTGGAAGTCCGTATAATTTACCATCTTTCTTAAAACCTTCTAAAGAACCAGATACAAATCCATAATCTGCATAATCTGCTTCCGATAATTCAGCCAAGATTTCAGCATCAAGTACTTCGTCTAAGAAAGAAGGCTGTCCCCAGATACTTACTACATCTGGCATTCCGTCCATTGCATACGCTTTAAATTTAGTCTTATATGCTTCTTCATCTAGTGCTTCCACTTCTATCTTAACATTCTGATTTTCTTTCATATATTCATCAATAATCGTCTGTTCTACAAGTCCCTGACCATTTTTTCTATCAGGTAGATTGGAGAATAGTTTCAAAGTTACAGGTTCAGCAGTAGTATCAGCTGTTGCATCTTCTTTTGTTGAATCATCGGAAGAAGCAGTATCCGCAGTATCTTCTGTATTAGCTACTGCTTTATTATTATCTGCTTTATCTTTTGATTTCGAACCACACCCCATTACTCCAAGTGCTAGCATTGCTGTCACAAGCAATAATGATACTATCTTTCTTTTCATAATAATACCTCCCATATTTAACTATAATATTAACAATTTATTACTTTCCGGAAAGTAAGTTCTTTTGTTATAGTTAAATATTAACATTCTATTATTATAATTAATAGTTATCTATTTTCATAAAAGGTGTAATATTTTCGATTTCTTTTCTTGTTAACGCTCTATAGTTTCCTGGCGGCAATTTCTCATCCAGTTCTAATTCACCAATTTGGAATCGCTTCAGATAGATCACATAGCAACCAATAGCCTTCAACATTCTCTTCACTTGGTGCTTCTTTCCCTCTGTAATCGTTATATATCCTGATGTTACCATCTGTATATACGTATTGTTCTTCATGTTCGTCGAATCGTACGTATAGGAAGGGATCTGTGCTTCCAATTCTTCATATCTACCACTTTGTATGATTTCTATCTTCGCTGGACAAGTGGTATTATCATCCTCGCCGATTGAAATACCATTCTCTAATAGCGTCTTCTTGTCCTCCGTAATTGTACCTAAGCACCAGAAGAAATACTTCTTGGAAACATGATGGTTTGGATGCATCAATTGATGGTCAAATTCTCCATCATTCGTAAGCAACAACAAACCTTCCGTATCTTTATCTAATCTACCAACCGGAAATAATCCCTTACTATCCTCCTTCGTAAAATAGTCCATAACTGTCTTGTGTTTCTCATCTATCTTTGCTGTTATACAACCCGCTGGTTTATTGAACATAATATAGCGTTTACCGGGATATACAATCACTTCATCCTTGTATATAATCTGGTCTACCTTCTCGGTAATCTCTATCGCTGGGTCATATACTAACTCACCATTAACCGAAATCAATCCATCTATTATTAAGTTTCTTACTTCTTTTCTCGAGCCTACATAAGACTCTGCTAAGTATTTATCTAATCTCATTGTTTAATCCTTTTCTTTTCCTATTATAAAACTTATCTTATCATAACAAAATCCAACTTGATGTCAAGTTTTAACTAAACTTAACAATTAGCAACTATTACACTTTACATTCATATGATTAAATAAGGTATGGTACAATCGTATGGTTTTCCTAAGAGTAACTTGTTTGCTCTATTCCCGTTCTCTCCATACGATTGTTTCCTTCCCCTTTTGTAATTGCCAATGTCAAAAGGTCATGAACAATGTTAAATATAAAGGAGGCATCAATATTGCCAGCTATCTATGCACATTATCGTTTTGGTTGTGATGTAATTAAGAATACACCTCACCATATCACGGCACTTATCATTGAATATCGTTCTTTATTCGATATTGGACTTCATGGACCCGACTTGTTGTTTTATTATAAACCTCTATTTTCAAATCCCGTAAACCGTGTAGGCTTTAGTATACATGATAAAAAGGGCCGTATATTCTTCGAACAGGCTGCTGAGGTGGTGAACAATTCGTCTCACAAAGAACCCGCTCTCGCTTATCTATATGGTTCCCTTTGTCATTTTGCTTTAGATAGTATGTGCCACCCTTACATAGAAGAAAAGTCAACAAATGACAACGTGAGTCATACACAGATTGAAAGTTCCTTTGATCTATCACTTATGCAAAAGGATTCTTTTAAGCCTGCCCGTCACACTATATGCTCTTACATTAATCCCACTATGAATAGCGCGAAGTTAATATCACAATTTTATACCTCGATAAACCCCAAAGAAATCTTTAAAGCACAACAATCGTTTGTATCGTATAATCGATTTCTGTATACCGCAGATAAGCTAAAACGTGGAGTTGCCTTAACTGCTTTCAAACTAACTGGGAATTATAATGATATGAAAGGTTTACTTCTACCCAAAAAACAAACATTTGAATGCGTCGATAGTACGAATCAATTACTTCGCCTATATGATTTTGCACTTATACAAGCAGCAAATCTATTCAGTGAGATGGATCTGTATCTTAGTCAAGATAAAAGATTAAGCTCCTTGTTTGATCATACTTACGGCGCATACTAGTAGATACACACCCACTAAATCTTCATAATTAAACCTATGATCATGTTATCGGCATAAAATTTCAATAGAGGAAAAGGAGTATTTTAAATGGATAAATTCAAGCTAACTAAGGCAGAGCAATCTTGGATTCTATATGACGTAGGTAATTCTGCTTTCATTCTTCTTATTACCACATTGGTACCGATATATTTTAACAGCTTAGCAGAAACTGCTAACCTCTCCTCCTCTGAATATCTAGCTTATTGGGGATATGCTGGTTCCATCGCCACCTTATTGGTAGCTATTATTGCACCATTCTTCGGAACATTAGCGGACCGACAGGACTATAAGAAAAAGATCTTCCTTTTCGCTGTCATTATCGGTGCTGTAAGTTGTTCCATCTTAGGTTTCGCAACTAATTGGTTATGCTTCTTACTACTTTTTATACTTGCTAAAACTGCTTACTCCTCGAGTTTGGTTTTCTATGATGCTATGCTGCCTGACCTGACACAAGAGGATAAGATGGACCGCGTTTCCTCTCATGGTTATGCCTTCGGATATATCGGAAGTTGTGTCCCATTCATCTTATGTCTTATCCTTGTCCTCTTCAATGAGAAACTCGGTATAGCGATGAATACCGCTATGATTTTTGCCTTTCTAATTACTGCTTTATGGTGGATACTATTTACAGTTCCTCTATTAAAGCACTATAAGCAAACGAAATACATACAGTCTGAAACTAGCCCTATTAAAGAGAGTTTCACTCGTCTAATTCATACATTTCGAAACATGAAGAAGCAAAAATCTATCTTTCTTTTCCTTCTTGCCTTTTTCTTCTTCATAGATGGCGTCTATACAATTATTGATATGGCAACTGCTTACGGAACAGCACTTGGACTTGACACTGCTGGACTTCTGCTCGCTCTACTAACTACTCAGATCGTAGCTTTCCCATTTGCTATCCTATTCGGGCGATTGTCATCACGCTATAATACTGGTTCTTTAATTAAAGTCTGTATTCTGTGTTATACAGGCATTACCTTATTCGCCGTATTCTTACGATTTCAATGGCAATTCTGGGTATTAGCTATATGTGTAGGTATGTTTCAAGGTGGTATTCAAGCATTATCTCGTTCCTACTTTGCAAAGATTATCCCTCCTGAATGTTCGGGTGAATACTTTGGAATCTATGATATCTTCGGTAAAGGTGCCTCTCTCGTTGGAACAACACTTGTTGCTATTATCAGCCATGCTTTCCATAACGAGAGCTTAGGTGTAAGTGCTATTATTATTATCTTTATAATCGGATTCGCATTATTTTGCAAAGCAGATCAATGCGTGCGTTCTCAACAAAATAATTAATGCAAATTAATAAGCCAATATAAAGTTCACTTTTCAAACTTTATATTGGCTTATTTGTTACTGTCATTCATAAACAGACGCTATTTATCAATATAGAAATCTATTAATTCGTATATCCAATCCTTCAAATTAGTAAACGAATATCCTAACCCTCTAGCTTTCTGCGTATCAATAGAATACTCAGTAGTTCCATTATAAGGAGCTTCATCTCCCTTTAATGAATATTGTGCCCTCTTTCCTGTTTTCTCTTCTACATAGCTTATAATCTCATAAAGTGATATCGTTCCATCATTACAACCATTGATGGCACCTGTATACTCCTTATCAGCTAAGCAAGCAAGAAAATCCCCCGCCTCACATGACCTTATAAAACTCATCTGATTATTCAGATTATCGACATTCATAGGAGTCTCTTTCATAACATGCTCTACATAAAATTTCAGCCGTTCTGTGTAATCATCCTCTCCAATAACAAACGGATACCGAACTGCAACTGCATTCTGCTGCACATACTGTTTTCTTAATGCACACTCTGCCAAACGTTTTACTTCACCATATGAAAATGCTTCTCTATCACACCATATTAATTCTTTTTCTTCTGGCTTGTAATCTTCTTCTACTGTATGATTATGTAATTCATAAACTGCTGTTGTTGACATCAATATAAAACGATCACAGGATACCGCATCAAGTACGGCTCTTAAATCATTAGAACAATAGCAGATATTATCATATACCACATCATAATGATGATTTGCAAAGGTTTGCTTCATATCTTGTGCATTAAGATGGTCCACATGGATTCGATTTACCGAAGTACCGAAATCATCTCCCTTATTTCCTCTTGTTGCTATTGTTACCTTATGTCCACGTTTTAGCAATGATCTTACTATATGTAATCCAAAAAACCTTGTACCGCCTAGTACTAGAATATTCATGGTATGCCTCCTTTAGTTGTTAGAATTTATCTTTACATTTACAGTTAAAGTAACAAGATATCTATTGTACTTGTCATCTTTGTTTCTATGATCCCTCATTATACTTACTCCCTCTTGCGTTTGTTATTTTATACCAGTTAAATACTACCACATTGATCACATCTATTTCAATACAAATTACAACTAACAGTTAACCTACTCCCAATGTTCACAAAGTAAAAAGGAACAGTTGTATAAACCTTATGCTAAACATAAAGTTTATACAACTGTTCCCCTCTTATCCTATTTTACTTATCAAATCTTTCACGAAGCTTCTTTAACGCCTTCTTCTCAATACGGCTCACATAACTTCTTGATATCCCTAGTCTTACTGCAATCTCACGTTGTGTTACTTCTTCTCCACCTTCCAGCCCATAACGAAGAATTATTATCTCTTTCTCACGATCGGTTAATAATTTCTGGACAAACTTCTTTAACTTCACAATGTTCTCGCGGGTCTCTAATGTATCAACAATATCCTCATCGACTGACTCAATAATATCTAGTAAATTAATTTCGTTTCCTTCCTTATCAGCCCCAATGGGTTCATACAGATAAACTTCTTTCGACTGTTTTTTGCCACTTCGAAGCATCATAAGAAGCTCATTATCTATGCAACGGGAAGCATAGGTGGCCAGACGTATCCCCTTATCTGAATCAAATGTATCAATTGCTTTGATTAACCCAATGGTACCAATAGATATTAAATCGTCGATTTCTTTGTCTGGGGCACTATATTTCTTAACTATGTGAGCAACTAAACGTAAATTACGCTCAATCAGAATACTACGAGCTTCCTGACTGCCGTTTTTGTATTGCAGGAGATAAGACTTTTCCTCGGTGGTGCTTAATGGCTTCGGAAATGATTTCACTTTATAAGCACCTCAAACTAATAGTTTATTACTATTGTATGTGGCGAAACTTATTTTTGTGCTTTTCCTACTCATTTCTTCTAATTTTGATACTCGTCTACATATTTATGTCCTAAAAAATCAGCTTGTTAACCCTCTATATTCTTGAAATCCTAATTAAAAATTCTTTTATATAAGAATGTCCTTTCTTAGCTTGCTCTTCACTATAATGAACAGAATACGTATCCATAAACCCATGATTTGATTTAAATGTCATATAACTTACCATATTTGTCTTAGATAACTTCTTAGTTATAGACTCAACATCAAAGGAATCCTGCTCGGCAAAAAGTAAAAACACCTGGCACCTAGGTTTTACTTCCACATAATCTCGTATACGCGAACCATAACAAGCAATTACACCGTCACACCTATCATTCTCACTACATCTCCAAGCAATAGTAGCACCAACACTAAATCCAAGGATAAATACTTTTTCATACTTCTCTTTTAATATATTTATGAAATCATTGATTTGTTCATATATATTAAAACCAATTACTTTAACAAAGTTATCATAAGCCTCCTTTGCTTGTTCGTAAGAATAACATTCTTTATGGAGTAGATTTGGACAATAAACATCAAAATCTTCCTTCTGATACTGTACACATACATCTTCTATAAATTGGTTAATTCCATAAATCTCATGTAAAACAATCAGTGCATTTTTGTTATTCTTTATGTAATTCATTGCATCCTTCTCCCTTTGCTTCCACTCATTAAGTATCAGAATATCTCCAGTACACCTTTTCGAATAGCTAATTTTTCAACTCTCTTTAATAGTAGATAACTAACTAGAATATATAGCATACCAACTACCGCTTCCATTGCTATTAAGCTCCATATCGTATCCAAATCCTCACCAAGTACCATTCTATTCACAGCCTCTATGCTTCTAGTTAATGGCAAACAATACGATATGAATCGTATACCACTTGGCAACATAGTAATTGGAAAATTCGCTCCTGTCAACAGTGCTAACACAATAGAGGAAGTGTTTAGTAAAAAATGCATCTCACTCGTTATCATTCCGAGAACTCCCAGAACCATTCCTAAGCCGCATGCTGAGAAGGTTCCAACAAGAACAATTAATAAATATAGTCCGATATGTATATTGGTAAAATTAATAGAAAAAACAAAACCTCCAATTACAAAACCGATAACAATGCTAATAAAACTCTCTATCACTGGTAAAAGACCTTTTTCGAGTATAGTAACTAACTTACTATATGGTGATACAACAATGGAGCGAAGTCGTCCGAAATAACGTTCTGAACTGAAACAAGTTCCGATTGTGAATACACAAGTTCCTGTACATAATAGGAACGAATTACCGCTTACCCAGTAAGCAAGATCCTTAGTTTGAAATCCAAAGGAGGCCATAATGCAGTACATAATTAAGCCTAGTAATGGAACCGAAAACTTTAATAAAAGATACTCTTCGAGATTAAATCCTGAATTTTGTCCTTTGTAATAAAGCCAAGATTGCTCTAAATATTTTTTCAAAATTAACTCACCTCCAATGTTGCATGTAAACGAACTTTTTTATCAATGATACGATACAATAATTTATTAATCACTACGCCCATAATATTAATGATACATACAATAAGTAAGGTATAATAAAATTCATTAAGATCAATACTTCTCATTACACTGATACGTAATAACCGAACTGCCCATGTCGGTGCTAAACAGTTACTGATTGGTTGAATCCAATTAGGTAGCATCTCTACGGGAAATGCAAATCCGCATAATAAGGTAATTGGTACTTCTAAGCAATTCATATAAAGACCTGTTTTCCTTGATAGCGTTAATATATACGAGATTCCTATTGATACAATGGAAAATGTGATAACCACTGCAAGTAATCCAATAAACAGATATTGTATGCAAACTCCACCAAAGGAAGCCCGAAATAGAATCTTAGCAACTACATAGGAAATAAAAAGAGTAGCTAATGACAAGAATGTATTTCCCAAAACCTTTCCGGTTATTATGTATTGAAAATCTGCTGGTGCCGTGTATATGGCGGATAACGTTCCATAGAAACGTTCCCTATTGATATCTCCTGCACTTGAAAAACAAATACAGCCCCATAACCCCATTAAACCAGCGCCAAGGACAACATAAGTCATAAAATTCTCTTCACCTGAATTACTGAACATATAATACAATAAGATTGTATTTCCTATTGGGTTCATTATTAAACAAAAGCGATACATAGGCCGTGTGAACGAATTTTTCATCTGAAGTACCATTGTTGACCACATGATAATCCACTTAGTCTTCACTATTCTCACTCTCCTTTATTAAAGTGACATAGACATCTTCTAATGATATTCTCTCACCATTCAGATCTCCTTCTTGCAATTCTTTTAGATGTATTGGTGAATCAAGAGCAATAAGTCTTCCTTTATTGATAATAGCGACTCTGTCACAGAGTTCATCTGCTTCATACATATAATGTGTTGTTAGTAATATCGTCTTCCCATCTCTTTTCAGATTCTTAATAATATCATGAAGCATTCTCGCACCGATTGGGTCCAAACCAATTGTTGGTTCATCCATGAAAACAACATCTGGGTCATTAATCAATCCTCTTCCTATCTGCAACCTCTGAATCATTCCTTTTGAATACGTTTCAACTAAACGATCTGCTGCTTCTGTCAAATCTACAAGCTCAAGTATCTTATTAATATGTTCTTCTCTTTTCTCTAATGGCACTAGATAAATATTGCAAAAGTATCTAAGGTTATCTCTGGCAGATAATCTTTTATATACACCTAGCTCCCCACCAAAGATAAAGTTAATCCTACTTCTGATTTTTTTCTCTTCTCCATATGTATTACATCCTAATACTTTACATTCACCACTAGTGGGTGCCAGTAAGGTAATTAGCATCTTCATTATTGTGGTCTTACCTGCTCCATTTTGTCCTAGTATGCCAAAGATCTCACCTTCTTTAACAGTGAAACTAATATCCTTCACAGCTTCGACCACTACATTCTTTCTTCGAAACCACCCTTTTTTTGACCGGTATGTTCTTGAAACGTGATTTAATTCAACTACATTTTCCATATGCCCTCCTAAAGTTATACTTAATTTTTTACTAACTCTATCCTATCTAGTTTTGCATATATCTAATTAGATAAATATAAAACTACCATATTTTTATATATTTGTCAATTATATGTAATATTATTTTTTTGTTCTATATTCTTAATCAAGATCAAAAAAAGCATTTCACCATGCAGTGAAATGCTCTTATCTTTTCCCTAATTTATTCCGTTTTCAATACTTCGATTAGCTTATTCATGATTGATTCTTTCATAATCGTATTAATACTATAATACTTGGAATTCTTAACTTTTTCCTCATTCACTAAACCGATCGAATACAGTTGCTCCATATGATGGGACAAAGTAGACGTTGCTATATGTAGACGAGCTGCCAATTCTTTTCCTATAATCGGTCCTTCTTTCGACAAAATCATAATAATACTAAACCGTGTCTCATCTGAGATTACTTTTAAAACCTTAGTCAAATCTTTCACATCAAATGATGTATCAATCATCGAATAAAACAAGATTTGTATCTTATCCATATAGCGAATTACCTTATGTGGTGTAAATACACTTGGCATAAAACTAAACTCACGATATGGGCCTCTTCTATAAAACGTTTTTCCCATTAACTTTTCTGAATATTCTAAAGGCGGTAGCTCCAGTAATCCCTTTTCTGTAATAGCTAATTCTGTTTGAATTGCTTCTCTATACTTTTCCATTACCTCATTGAATTCAATTGTATTGAACTCCCTAATACATAAGAACATATCATTGATTACTTGTTCAGTTTGCTTAAAGATGATATTAAAAACCAAGAATGGTACATACTTTGTAAAATGCTCTGAACTGTTGTACAAGTCAGCTATGGTATTCTCTTTATATGCTTTCTCAAAATCGGTTAATTCACCATCCCCTCCGAAAAAATAATGGATAAACAACCACTTATCTAAAGCTCTAACCTTTTCTTCAATAACATCAAGAGATTCACTCTGAACTTCCAACTGCATTATAGCTTCTAGCAAACCGCTCCCGAAGTCTTTCATTTGTTGATGTAAACTGTACAGGAAACAGTATTTTTGCTTAATGTATGTAATAAAATCCTTTGAGTATGTCTGTTCGTATATTGGGTATTTGTTATCTCCATTCAATACGCCAATCATTGCAAAAATCAATTCTATATTCTCTGAATGAAATAATGTGCTTTCATTACTGATTCTCTTGTATATCATAACTCCTCCACTAGAGCGTTTTTAAAATTGCTTGCTGTAAGAGGTGCACCACATGTTCAGACACACTCTAGTAATGTTACTGCAATAACGCTTCTATATCAATCATAGTATCGAATATTAGCTGTGTCAAGCAGTTTCCCAATACACGCAACACTTCTATCAATCTCCTCTTTAGTAATCTTCCATGAACAAATACTAAAACGGATTACTTTCTTTCCTTGGTGTATTGCTCCCCCACACCATACTTCTCCTGAAGCTTGAATTGCTAAAAGTAATCTTTGTGTTTCTTCATCTGATTCAAGGCAAGCAATAACTTGGTTATACACTACCTCGTTCTCCACATGTAAACCAAGTACTGCAAGACAACCCGCCAAATATTTTGCATTCTCACACAATTCGTCAATTAACTGCTCAATTCCATCTCTACCTAGGTATTTAAGTGCTGCCCATAATTCAATTCCTCTTGCTCGCCTAGACATCTCCACACCATATAACATTCCGTCTCTATGTTCACTGAATTGTAGATAAGACCCTTCTGCCTGCATCGTACGAATCAACCCCGCTCTATCCTTGCAGAATGCAATTCCACAATCATATGGTATATTCAAAGTCTTATGAGCATCCGTTGTCCAAGAATCCGCCTTTTCTATTCCTTTAACTAAGTTACCATACTTTTTCGAAGCTGCTGCCCACAATCCAAACGCCCCATCTATATGTACCCAAGCTCCAGCCTTATTAGCAAGAGCACATAACGAAGAAAAATCATCAAAAGCGCCTGTATTTACATGGCCTCCTTGTAGTACCAACAACGTATTAAAGTCCAATTCAGGTACTTCACTTACAAGTATTCTTCCTTGTTCATCTACAGGAACGAACTCAAAATTCTCCTTACCAAATCCAGCTAGTACCAACGTTTTAATCACTGACGAATGTGCTTCTTTACCTAAAACTACACGTATAGGTTTTGCATTATATAAACCTTTTGTTACAACGTCATACCCTTGTCGATGTAATAATTCATTCCTTGCTGTTAACATTGCATAGAAATTAGCCATACTAGAACCACTGACAAAGGAAGCTGCAGTCCCTTGTGGTAGTCCCAGTAACGATACTAGCCAGTTTTCACATACTTCTTCTAATTTTGAGACAATTGGTGATGTTATATACATACCTGCATTCTGATCCCATACGTCCCCAAGTAAACGTGCGGCCTGGCTAACAGGTAAATTTCCTCCTAAAACAAACCCATAATAGCTTCCACTGGTGTGACGTACAGTAGCACTACTTCCATACTTGTGTAATAATTCTAAAACCATTGTAGGGTCCATTGATTTATCTGGTAAGTCTTCATTAAAATTCTCTAACTGCATCAATGCCTCTTTGTCTGGATAAACTTTAGCCTGGTCATCATTTTTAATATATTCTTTTGCATATTCCAACGCTTTATCTAGCAACACATCGTTAGCCAATTCTTTTCTCATATTGTCTATTAGCATTCTATACTCCTCTCATCATGGATATAAAACAAAACTACATTCGAATGTAAGAGGATTATACTTCTTAGCTATATTGAGGTCAATATAGGATTGTATGTATGACAATCCTATATAACACTCTTTCTTTTCTTATTGCTATTCTTCAGCTATAATGTTAATATTTAGAAGAGATTACTTAAAAAATCGTGAGGTGATACTATGCAAACAAAACCTAGTAGAACCAAGAATACATAGGCTGTACACGAAAAGTGTACAGCTTTTTCCAATCAAACTACAATCCTTACACATTAAATTGTTATAAATATAGTTCTGGGAGGCACATTATGTGGAATCTGAAAGACTTAAACACGGATATGTCATTATACCTTGCTCTAGTAGATGCAATTGAACGTGACATTAATAATGGAATATTAAAACCTGGTGATAAACTCCCTACGCAACGGGAACTTGCTAGAATTGTTGGTGTCAATGTAACAACAGTTACAAGGGCATATAATGAAGCAGGGAAACGAGGTCTGCTAGCTGCCTCAGTAGGAAACGGTACATATATCTCAAACGATCTTGGTATGCATTCTTCACTACTAGATGCGAGTTCCGATACTTCCTTGTCAGATTACTATAAAAGTATTGATATTGGTCTGGTAAAACCACTTGAACACCTTGATCCAGATATCAGACCAATTATATCAGATGTTATGGCGCAGAATGGTTTCATGGAATACATGAGGTATACATCTCCCCAGGGACTTCTTAGCCATCGCGAAATAGCTGCAACTTGGATTAGCCGTTTTCATATTCATACAGACGCCGCACATGTCTTAATTACCAGTGGCATTAATCATGCACTAACCTGTACCCTATCCGCGCTTTTTCAACCTGGTGATAAACTTGCTGTTGATCGTTATACCTATCCTGGAATGAAAGCAATCGCCAAACGCCTTGGACTTCAATTAGAAGCTATTGATATGGATGAAGAAGGAATGTCACCTGCAAGTCTTGAGCAAGTATGTCATAGAACATCAATAAAGGGTGTCTATACCATGCCCTTTATACAAAATCCAACTGGCGCTAGAAGAAGCGAGAAGCGTACACAACAACTACTTGCAATCATTAAGAAGTATAAGCTAATTTCAATTGAAGACGACATGTATGGATATCTATTACCAGAAACACAAGTACCTCTAGCCGCTTATTACCCGGAGAGAAGTATCTTCTTATCTGGTATATCAAAAGTTTGCTATCCAGGTCTTCGAACTTCTTTTGTCGTAGCTCCTAATACGTTTCATAATCTCATTTGTCAGGCAATTATTGATACAGTATCCATGTCCCCTGCCATGAATGTGGCTATTATCTGTAATTGTATTACTAACAATCGTATAGATAGCATTATAGAAAATAAGAGAGCTGAAATAGCTCTCCGTGCATCTATTCTGTATGAACTTATTAATAAGGACTTAATTACTTATTGTAAGGGTAACATGTTTGCTTGGATTATACTTCCTGTCTGCTGGACTCCTAAAACCCTTACTGAAGCATGTGCAAAACTAGGTGTTACAATTATGCCTGCTGATAAATTCGTTGTAGGAAGCCAAGCACCACTATCCCACATCCGTATCTCATTATCCGCAGCTGATTCGTCACTTACTTTCAAGAAGGGACTTAAGGTTCTTGCTGATCTCATTAATCAGGGACCTTAATTTAAGATTCCATACGACCCCCTTATCAATGTAATTTGTTGAAAGCCATAGTATACGTCCTACGCTTTGATCTTCGGTTCAAAATCCACCTTACGGAATAAGAACTTAGCATACAGGATAATTACAAAGTTACTGATAACCATGGCATACCAGATACCACTTCGTCCTAAATCCGTTACATTCTTCATAAACAGAATTAAAGGAAGGCGGATTACCCATAGTCTTGCTGTCGCTATATAAAAAGAGTATTTGGTATTACCTGAACCATTAAACACTCCCATGAAGTTTTGGAATAATGACATTAATGGCTGCGTTAATAAAACCCAGAACATATACTCCATTGCAATCTGTAATGTCTCACTGTCATTCGTTAGCAACCCTAATAAAAACTCACGACATGGATAGATAATTAGACCACCAATACAAGAAATTGCTACTGCAACATTTCTACTAACACGATATGCATTCTTAGCTCGCTCCTTGTTCCTTGCCCCTATATTCTGTCCAACGAATGCCGCTAGTACAGAACCAAGAGCCGATACTGGTATTAATAATAAGTTAGAGATTTTGTTTCCTAAGCTAAAAGCAGCAGCAACACGTTCTCCATATGCTAAGATAATAGCCTGCAATATCAAGAAACCAAGTGAACTGAACGCTTGGCTTCCAGCTGATGGCATAGCTATTCCGACTAATTTCGATAAATTCTTTGGCTTAATACGTAAATCATTCAATGACAAATGTAATTCCTGACGTTTAGAAAACATTAGATATAGTGCAACTGGAACGATTGCCATCTGTCCAATTACAGTAGATAACCCTGCTCCGAAGATTCCCATATCATAAACCCGAATGAATAATGCCGTTAAGATAATATTAAATATGATAGCTACTACCGATAGAAGAACTGGCGTAGTCGTATCCCCTCTAGCCTGTCTTGTCGCTTGAAAAGCAGTGAAGACGAATAAGAATGGCATCTCAAAAGAACGTGTCCTCATGTAGATCAAAGCTTGCTCATACACAGTTCCCTCTGCACCCATGAATTTAAGTACATTAGGTGCAATAGCATAGAGAATACCATTGAATATAACACCTATTCCTATACTTAAAATCAATAATAAAGCAATGTATTCTTTCGCTTTTTCCTCATCTTTCGCACCCAAATACTGACTAATTACTGCTACACCTGCTACCGCTAACCCAATACTTAACGCCATGAATATATTAAGTAACGGCCATGATATAGATATACCAGCTTGGGCTGAAACTGAATTTTCCATCTGCCCAATAAAATAGGTATCCACCAGATCATGTAGTGATTTTAAAACATTAGCGAGCATTACTGGAAGTGCGAGATAGATAAATGCATTATATATATTCTTTTCTTCTAGTAGTAGATAAGTTCTATCCTTTTTCATTTGTATTCACCTCTTAAATATTGATCGATTACTAATAACCTGAATCAATTAGCTATCTCAAACCATTATTTCTATTATAGTACATTTAAGTTTTCTTATAAATGTCTTTTATTACATTAACACTCCTTATAAATGTTTTATGTTATACATATGAATGATCTGTTCAAGACAATGTAATTTATTTATTTAATACTGGTTAGGGTATCAAAATCCCCTTTTATATCTTGAATTGTCATTTGCACAATTTATATATCAATATTTGATGCAAAACATAGTTTATTCACAACCCGCTCTCGACCCGCTGAAGTTAATAATTTCATAAACAAAAAGACAATTTTCATTGATATATGCGTTTCTTAACTTAATATTTCGCATATAACATTATGAAAATTGTCTTTCTACTACCTACCATTATTCTAAATCGAATTAGTCTTAAGTGGTTAACTTATCGATATTATTGACAAGAGGTACAATTACAATCAGAACTTACGCCCTCTTCTTTTCTGCGTAGTATATCAAAATCATTTAACTGAATACCAAAATCAACATAGATTTGTTGTTTTGGATGTGGACAGCTATCCATATCTGTACCTTCTTCATCCATGATACGTCTAACCGTTGCCATAATGTTCTCTCCATTCGGCTTCATGATTTCAATAGTATCTCCAACACTGAATTTATTTCTTTGTTCTAAGCCATACATACCTGCTTCATTCTTACCTTGAATAACTCCAAGATACGTATAATCCTTTACATAGGTATTGCTATCATAGATTTGAGTTTCACTTGTTGTTGGCCCGAAGAAGAATCCCGTAGTGTATTGACGATACGTACACTTCGCAATTTCCTCTTTGTAGTAAGGAATGTTTTTGCGATAAGTCTCTTCACTAATATAGTAATCATCGATGGCTTTACGATATGTTCTTGCTACCGTTGCTACATAAAGTGCTGTTTTCATACGTCCTTCTACTTTAAGGCTGTCAATACCAGCTTCAATGATCTCTGGGATATGCTCGATCATACATAAGTCCTTAGAATTGAAGATATACGTTCCTCTATCGTTTTCAAAGACTGGCATGTATTCACCTGGTCGAGTTTCCTCAACGATGTGGTACTTCCAACGGCAAGGGTGCGTACATGCACCCAAATTAGCATCTCTTCCTGTGAAGTAATTGCTTAACAAACATCTTCCTGAATATGACATACACATGGCACCATGAATAAATGTCTCAATTTCAAGATCATCTGGAATGTTCTTACGAATCTCTGCGATTTCATTTAACGATAATTCTCTTGCAGACACTACTCTTTGAGCACCCATTCGCTTCCAGAATAGATATGTTCTATAGTTAACATTATTCGCTTGTGTACTAATGTGTAATTCCATATCTGGAATAACTTCTCTTGCTATATCAAAAACACCTGGATCAGATATAATTAAAGCATCTGGATTAATTTCTTTCATCTCTTCAAAATACTCTGCAACACCTTCTAAGTCACGATTATGTGCAGTGATATTCGCTGTAACATATACTTTCTTCCCAAATTGGTGTGCATATTTAATACCTGCAATCATATCTTCTTTCGAGAAGTTTTTTGCCTTCGCACGAAGACCAAACATCTCACCACCAATATAAACGGCATCTGCGCCATAATTTATAGCAACTTTTAACACTTCCAGGTTACTAGCTGGAATTAGTAATTCTGGTTTCTCTCTTTTGCTCATTATTCTACTGTTCTCCTTTATTTATTTTACGTCTTTAATAATACATCTTTCTACACTTTTGTTTTTATTTAGTTTTACTTATTAAATCTATTTTCTATATTAAACTGACATTAAACACGAATCTGTTAGCTTATTCTCCAGATATATAAATATAGAACTTCTTATCTCAATAGCGTGTTTCGTGTATGGTTTTCAAAGTAAGAAGTATGCTCGACTACCTTAAAAGTTTCGCACACAAAACCTAGATTCGTGTACTTAATGTAACTCCATCCCCAATTGGCAAAACAATCGTATCAAATTCTTTCATGTGTGTCAACTCATAAAGGTATTCTCTCATGCGGGAATGAATGGTACGATTTCTTCTAGTTACTCCATATCGAGACTGTACTATATCTCCATCTTGTAATACATTATCCGATATTAGAGTTCCTCCAACAGGAAGCATCTTCATAATATCGGGCAAGAAATTAATGTATTGACCTTTTGCAGCGTCCATAAACATAAAATCGAAAGACTTACCCTCATCAGATAATTGCTTCAAGATATCTGCTGCGTCCCCTTCAAGTAATGTAATACGTTCTTCTTTGCCTGCATATACCATATTCTCTCTCGCCTTTACAATACGTTCAGGCATCTTCTCAATCGTCGTGATATGACAGTTCTCCGGCATATATTCACTCATCAATATAGAAGAGAAACCAACAGCTGCACCTACTTCTAATATGCTATCTGGTTTTAGGGAACGAAGCATAAAACGAAGTAGACTCTGCGTAGGCTTCTTGATAATTGGTACATAATCTGCGAGCGCTTGTTTTTCTATCACATTCAATTTTTCTGGCATCTCCCTCTCTAACGAGAAGATATATGCTGCAATTCTTTCATCTACTATCATGAGATTATACTCCTTATCTATTTAAAAATCACGAAACTCTTTAGTGCTTATAGACCTAATATAAAACTCCAGTATACTAAGCACAGAGCAGAATTCCGTAATAACTCTTTGCTCACATTACAAAGGAGTCATTACAGATCTATAACCTGTAACAACCCCTTTGGTATCAATCTTAATTTGTATTCTACTTTTTTGTACTTGAAGTATCTTTATCTGTACTCGTATCGCTCTTTTTTGTACTTGAACTGTTCTTTTCCTCTTCATCTTCATCTTTATCTAGGCTGTTTTTATAATTGGAAATGACATCTAATATCTCACCATAAGTCATTGATGCATTTACTATATATTTACCTGTTTTGATATTTGATTGGAACAGTTTTGCTCGTAAATAGAACGAATACTTGTTGTCAATTACTCGATTCATCTCTAATTTACTCGCGATACTCATTGTTGATTCACCCTTTTTAATGGTGATGGTAACATCTTTAACTTTTTCTCCTGCTTCCGCAGCTGCGACTTCACCAAATACTTCATAAGCAAAATCAAACGCCACCCCACTATACTTAGTTATAAGCATAACTACGATAACATAAAAAAGAATATTTAATAATACGTGTATTACAAAGCTTGATATTCCAAGTATTAGTTTCGATGTCTGTGATCTTGACTCCATTGGTGAACCCCCTTTACCGTTTTATATGAAATCAACATTCAATTCAATATTATCCCATATATAATGATTAATATCTCTTAATGTGGTATTAACTCTTTGTTCTGCTATTAGGAACTCTTGAACACTTGGAAGCATGAGGATATCTTTAAACTCTTCTCTAAGAGATTTGCATATACCTAATGAATTCTCTTCTTGATTAAGTTGTATCTGAAAACTTCTCATTCTAAATTCATTCAGGCGAGTTAATAACTTCTCATTCTCTCCAATTTCACCGTATAGACGTCGATATTGATTATATTCGTTACTCTGCTTGATCGAATCAACCAAGTTTTTCATCTGATATTCTATATCACTCATTAAGATCCGCCTTTACTCAGTTCCTACACTTCCATAATGATTGGTAAAATCATTGGATTTCTCTTCGTTTTCTTCCATAGATAATCACTTAGAGAATCCTTAATCTCCATCTTAATCTTGCCCCAATCGGTAACGTTACGATCAATACATTTATCTAGTGCATTATTAACTACTTCTCTTGCATCATCCATAAGTGTTTCTGACTCTCTTACATAAACGAAACCACGTGATACAATATCTGGTCCTGAAAGTATCTGATTGCTGTATTTTTCTAATGTTACAACTACAATTAATAAACCATTCTCTGCTAGATGTTGACGATCACGAAGAACGATATTACCAACATCACCAACTCCAAGACCATCTACTAAGATACCTTGTGCTGGTACTTTACCAACTACAGCTGCTTTTTCTTCAGAAACTTCAAGTACATCACCAGTAGATAAGATGCGAATATTATCTTTTGGAATTCCAAGACTTTCCGCGATCTCTGCATGTTTCATAAGATGGCGGTATTCACCATGCACTGGAATAGCATATTGAGGCTTAGTAAGAGCATAGATTAACTTAATTTCTTCCTGACAGGCATGTCCAGATACGTGAGTATCTTGGAATACTACTTTAGCACCCTTCATTGATAATTCATTAATTACCTTAGAAACTGGTTTTTCATTACCAGGTATTGGTGTTGAACTAAAGATAACCGTATCACCAGGTTTAATTGTAACTTTTTTGTGAATAGATGCTGCCATTCTTGATAGTGCTGCCATGGCTTCTCCTTGGCTACCAGTTGTAATTAATACAAGCTGCTCATCCGAATAGTTTTTCATCTGTTCAATATCAATTAAAACATTATCAGGCATATTAATATATCCAAGTTCTGATGCTGTCGATATAATATTAACCATGCTACGACCTTCAATTACAACCTTACGATTGTATTTCACAGCAGAATTGATAACCTGTTGTACACGATCTACGTTAGAAGCAAATGTTGCTACGATGATACGATGTTTCGTATTCTCAGCAAATATATTCTCAAATGTTTTTCCAACTGTACGCTCAGACATGGTATAACCAGGTCTCTCTACATTAGTACTATCGCACATTAAGGCTAGTACACCCTTCTTGCCGATTTCAGCAAATCGTTGTAAATCGATTGTACTTCCGAATACTGGAGTATAATCTACTTTAAAGTCACCAGTATGAACAATAATTCCAGCTGGTGAATAGATTGCTAGAGCAGCTGCATCCGCAATACTATGATTTGTACGAATGAATTCAATACGGAAACAACCAAGATTGATAGATTGTCCATATTTAATAACTTTACGTTTCGTATTCTTTAATAAGTTGTGTTCCTTTAACTTATTCTCAATGATTCCTATTGTAAGTTTTGTTGCATAGATTGGAACATTGATATTCTTAAGAACATATGGTAAACCACCAATATGATCTTCATGGGCATGAGTGATTACAAACCCTTTTACTTTATCTATATTATTCATAAGATATGTTACATCTGGTATAACTAAATCAATACCTAACATATCATCTTCTGGGAATGAAAGACCACAATCAACTACAATGATACTGTCTTCATATTCAAACGCTGTAATATTCATTCCTATTTGTTCTAGTCCACCTAGAGGAATGATCTTTACTCCCTTTCCATTTGTTTCTTTTGCTTTCAAAAAATAGCACCTCCAATGATTTTTTTATTCTATATTTCGATCATTGTTAATATACAGTTATACTGCCTGCATTCGTCATTTGGAGTGCGTCTCTACATATTCACTTTATTTATCGTTACTACTCAGTTAAGCTCTATCTGAGCCATCCTTTTTTTCACGTTGGCACTTAGTACAATAACCAAACAGTTTCACTTCATGGTCTACTACACGAAAACCCTTCGATTCATATATTCTTTGTTCTAGCGTTTCAAGCAAATCATCTTCAAAAGAAAATACATTTCCACAATTGTGACAAATTAAGTGGTGATGATGGTGTTCAAAGTTTTCTTTTCCTAACTTTCCTATCTCATAGCGTACATAACCATCATCTAAGTTTAATTTATCAATTAAATGTAACTCCGATAATAGTTGAATCGTACGATATACTGTAGCTAGTCCGATTTCAGGATATCTTTCTTTGACACAATCATATATTTCCTCTGCAGTTAAATGCTTATCTGGTCTACTATCCAAAACTTCTAAAATCGCAATTCTTTGTGTCGTAACTTTTAATCCGTTTTCTTTTAATAATTCTTTAAAACGCGTTTGGTTATTAGACATCATGGCCCCCCTGCCTGTTATTACAGGTATAATAAAGTAAGTGCACAGTAGCATAGCTACGTTACACAGATAGAGATACTCCCTATTAACAAAATGCATAATATTCCAATGATTATATATACACTTAAGTTTTGCTTTATTGTTCATCTTTGCATCGTATAGCAATGCAATGGCTTTATTGCCTTTTCTATATCTAAACATCGCACTAAGCGATTCGTATCTTTCTCTCTTTTACTTTGCAAGCTGACTTGCAAACTTCGTCCTATTATTCTTTTTCTAATTCAATATCCGTATCATCAAGCATCTCTATAAATACTTTTGAAATTGCTTGTAATTCGTTATCATCTTCAACAACATCATAAAGAATTTCATCTGCTTCATTTGCTGATTCTCTTAATATTAATGCATTTGCTTCTTCATCTTCAATAGAATCTGCTACTAAGATATAGTTTACACCATTAATCATTGTTTGTTCAAGTACATAGAATTCTATCTTTTCATTGTCCTGTGTAGTAAACACAATTTTTTCCTGCTTGTCTTGCTTTTCTTCCATTATCTATTCTCCTTCGCTTGCATTGTCCATAGTTCGCTCCATGGCTAATTTATCTAAATACCCTTGTAATATGAAAACTGCAGCTACTTTATCTACAACTTTAGCTCGATTTTCTCTACGTACATCGCCTTCTATAAGCGCTTGATGTGCTGCAACGGTTGTTAGTCTTTCATCCCATAAAACTACTTCTAATCCTGTACGTCTTCGTAACATCTCTGCAAATTCTTCTGATTTCTCTGCACGTTCACCAATTGTATTGTTCATATTCTTAGGATATCCAAGAACTATGCACTTAACTTCATATTCTTTGGCTAATTCCTCAATTCTAGCAAGTGTCTGTCTTAACTTGTCAGGTTGTTTTCTTCGAATTACTTCAATTCCCTGTGCAGTTAATAATAGTGCATCACTAATTGCCACACCAACTGTAACTGAGCCATAATCCAGCCCCATTATTCTCATAAAATCTCCAATCCGCAAATCTAATAATTCTGACTAGTGTACTGACATGTTCATCTTTAGACAAAACCTACTGTATCGTTTCGTTAATTATGATTGTGTCAGCACACTTAGCTTCCATTATGTGTAAAAACCGTAATGCACAATGGACTACCACATCTAGAATTATTCTTATTTTGTTAGTCTCGTATTAATATAATTTTCCAAAAGTTCTTCTAAGATTTCATCACGTTCAACTTTCATGATTAAACTTCTTGCACCTTTGTGGCTTGTAATATAAGTAGGATCCCCTGACATAATATAACCAACGATTTGATTTACTGGATTGTATCCTTTTTCTGTTAATGCAGTAAATATTGTGGCAATTACTTCACTTACCTGAATCTCAGGTTCCTTCTGTACTTTAAAATATTGAGTATTACTATTGTCTTGCATGTTATCACGTTCCCTTTTCTAGCAATTTGTTACATATTGCTTTATCATTAATCTCCGTTATAATTATATTAATATATCCGAGCTAAAAATTCAATGTATTATTTTGAATAATTGATAAGTTACATGTTTTTTGTAACTTATGCTCATCATTTTTCTATAATTTTTCTATAATGGAGAAACAGCTGAGTCATAACAAGCATAAAGAACATCATCTGTAACAAAATCAAGAATCTTTACTGACACTATTTTATTAATCAATGTATCATCACCTTCTACAGCAACTTTAACATACCTATTCGTATGTCCCACTACATAAGAATTATCCTTAATTGTCACAACTTCTTCAAACAAAACGGTATCTTCTTCACCAATAAATGATTGGTAATAGGAATGATTATTCTCTTTATCAAGTGTAATTAAAACTTCACTCCGCTTATGTTTTATACTTTCATCGACCTGGTCTTCCATAGCTGCTGCTTTTGTTCCCTGTCTCTTTGAATACTTGAATATATGAGTTTGAGCAAATTTTATTTTCTTAAGGAATTCCCTTGTAACTTCGAATTCTTCCTCAGTTTCGCCAGGGAAACCTACGATAACATCAGTTGTAATGGCAGGCTTATCAAAATACTCTCGTAATAATTCACATTTTTCGTAATACATAGTCGTATCATATTTACGATTCATTCTCTTTAAGGTTGTATCACAACCACTTTGAAGTGATAAATGAAAATGAGGACAGAATTTTTTGTTCTTACTTAAAGTTTTAACAAATTCATCCGTGATTATTCTTGGTTCTAGCGATCCAAGACGAATGCGCTCTAATCCTTCGACTTCACTAATCTCTGTAATCACCTGTAATAACGGAGTGTTTTGTGCTTGATTAATTGCTTGATCGTATTCGTCCGCTGTATTACTATCCATACCAAAAGAAGATAGATGGATCCCTGTTAACACAACTTCTTTATATCCCTTTTCCACCAAGCGGTGTACTTCAGCTAAGATATCTTCTTTTTTTCTACTTCTTATTCTTCCCCTTGTATATGGAATAATACAGTACGAGCAAAATTGATTACATCCATCCTGAATCTTCATATAAGCTCTAGTTTTCTCTGATAACGAACCAATTGCCAATTCTTCATACTCTGTATCATGTGCAATATCAATAACAGCTTCATTATAAGTACTATTATCTAGATATGCCTCCACTAAAGATACAATTTGTTTCTTTTGATTGTTACCTACGACAAGATTGATTGCTTCATCTTGTTCAAGTGCTTCTTTTGCAGCTTGAGCATAACAACCAACTGCAACTACTACTGCATTCTCATTATTTTTCTTTGCCTTGTGTAACATCTGTCTTGATTTTCGATCAGCTATATTTGTCACTGTGCAAGTATTTACCACATATATATCTGCTTTGTCGTTGAATTCTACGACTTTATATGAGGCATCTTTAAATAATTGTTCCATTGCCTCTGTTTCATATGAATTTACTTTACACCCTAATGTTAAGAATGCTACTTTCTTAACATTGCTATCCTGATTATTTAGATTACTCATTCCAATTCCTTTCAATAAAATGGACAAACTTTTTGACGTTTCTTACGTTTGTCATGGCCTATTTTTATCTATATTGCATATTGACTTTTCAATGTTGAAACTGTAGTATTATAGTATAATAAACGATAGTAAAAACAAGCGATTTCGTATCTTTTCTATTGTTTAAATTCAAACACCTAAGGAGGATTTTACTATGAAAACAGTTAGAATTTCATTAAATTCAATTGATAAGGTAAAAGCATTCGTTAATGAAGTAACAAAATTTAATACTGATTTTGATTTAGTTTCTGGTAGATATGTAATTGATGCAAAATCAATCATGGGTATCTTCAGTTTAGATTTATCAAAACCAATTGATTTAAACATTCATAACGAAGAAAGCGTAGATACTATTTTAGCAGCACTTGCTCCATATATCGTTGAATAGTTAGTAAGTTATTGGTAATATGCGCGAGAGGTAAGTAATTACTTATTGGGGAGGATACGTAGTATCCTCTTTTTTTTATGCACTTTTATTTCTTCTCGTCTATATTATTACTTATATCAGCCAAATACAATGATCCCTTATCATTCTAAAGAACATTCACAGTGACCACATTTAGTTAGCTAAGAGCTTTCTATATGCAGTCACTATGAATCTGTACTTATTTTGTAACTTTATTTCACTTCAATCGTTTCGATTGTATCTAACGCTGTTTTTACTAACTCGTCAATCTTTTCTTCTAGATTACGTTCTGATCGTTGGATTATTCCAATATTTGGTTTTGTAACTGGGTGCTTTGCTACGAAGATAGTACAGCAATCTTCAAACGGTAAGATTGATGTTTCATATGTGTTAATCTTCTCTGCAATATCAACGATATCTTGTTTATCAAAACCGATTACTGGACGATACACTGGGATTTCACAAACTGCATCTGTTGCTGCAAGACTTTGCATTGTCTGACTAGCTACTTGTCCAATACTTTCTCCCGTAATTAATCCAAGGCAGTTTGTACTTGTTGCAATTGTTTGCGCAATACGCATCATATATCTTCTCATAATTATTGTTAATTCATCATGAGGACATTTCTCATAGATATATAACTGAATATCAGTAAAGTTAACTACATGAAGGTTGATTGGACCTGAATATCTCGAAACAAGCTTAGCTAAATCAACAACCTTTTGTTTTGCTCTTTCACTTGTATATGGTGGAGCGTGAAAATAAACAGCGTCAATTTTAACACCACGTTTTGAAATCATATATCCAGCAACTGGACTATCAATACCACCTGATAGTAATAACATTGCTTTACCGTTAGTACCAACTGGCATTCCACCTGGTCCTGGAATAATCATAGAATATACATATGCCTTGTGTCTAACCTCTACGTTAATACGTACTTTTGGCTCTCTAACATCTACTTTCATCTCTGGGAAGCGGTCTAATAATGCTGCTCCCATATCGATACAGATATCAGGGGATTTGATTGGATATTGTTTATCTCCACGTTTTGCTTCTACTTTGAATGTGAAGTTACGATCTGGATATTGGTTTTCTACAAAATCTCCTACTTCTTTAACAAGGTTATCCCAAGCTGTATTCTCAATGATTACGACAGGACAGATTGCGGCAATACCAAATACTCGCTGAAGTGCTTCTACAGTCTCCTCATAATCATATTCTGATAGTGCTTCGATATAGATTCTTCCTTGCTCTTTTGATACATAAAACTCCCCATCAATATCTTTTAATGCATATTTGATCTGATCACGTAATGCATTTTCGAATAAATAACGGTTCTTTCCTTTAATTCCGATTTCAGCATACTTTATTAGGAATGCTTTAAACATATATTCCCACCTGTGCCTTTCTTTATTGTATCTCATAGTTTATCATGATTCATAATTCATCTCATAATCCAAAACTTATCTAATAATTTATCATAATTAATAACAGTGTATCAATTTTCCTCTATCTATCTTAATGTCGAGTATATCTTCTTAAGACAGGCAATATTGCGCTTAGCTGTTCTATTGCAAAATCAATCTCTTCTTTTGTCGTATTAACCGAGAAACTAAATCGAATCGTTGAATCTAACAATTCTTTCTTAACCCCAATTGCACGTAAAGTACCACTTAGCCCTGGATGATTAGACGCACACGCGGAACCAGATGATATATAAACGCCTTTATCCTCAAGAGAATGTAGTAATACTTCGCTTCGGACTCCGTCAAAACTTACGCTAACAATATGAGGCGCTGTCTCCTGTAGCGTAGGAAGATCTACCGCATTCACTGTAGTTCCTTCAAGCTTCCGAATTTCATCTATAAAATACTGCTTTAACTCATATAGGTTTGCTATCTTATCATCATGGTTCGTATAGATTTCTTCTACCGCTTTACCTAAACCTGCAATTCCTGGTACATTCTCTGTACCAGAACGCATGCCTTTTTGTTGTTCTCCACCATAGATGATCGGTTTGATCTTCACTTTATCTCTAATATATAAGAAACCAACACCCTTAGGTCCATGAATCTTATGGCCACTTACAGACATCAAATCAATACCAAGGCGTTTCGGAAAGATTTTGAACTTACCAAAGGCTTGTATTGCATCAACATGGAATAATGTATTAGCATTCTTTGATTTAATTAGCTTAGAAATCGCCTCTATATCTTCAACTGCACCAACTTCATTATTCACATACATAATGGAAACCAAGATCGTATCAGGACGAATTGCCGCTTCTAATTTATCCATTCTCACCTTACCATTACCATCAACTGGAAGATATGTCACTTCGTATCCACAATCCTCCAGAAAAATAAGAGGGTTATGCACAGAAGGATGTTCTATGTTGGTTGTAATAATATGTTTACCCGTTCTATTGTTCGCTAAAGCGGTACCAATGAGTGCCATATTATTGGACTCTGTACCACCAGAAGTAAATACGATTTCTTTCGCATCAACTTTAAGGTTTTTGGCAATTATATTCTTAGCGTTTATTATATATTTTTCTGCATTTATACCTTTTGCATGCATGGAAGATGGATTTCCATAATCTACTTCAAGTGTTTGCATCATAATATCGCGCACACTGTCAAACACTCTTGTCGTAGCAGCATTATCCAGATAGGCTTGCTTATCTTGGTAAGCTTGCTTATCTTGGTGTTTTTCATTTACTTGTGTATCCATAATCTAATAAACTTACTCCTTTCCCTTTTATAACTTATTTCGCAATTGTCTGTCAATGGTTTGAATGTCAAAAACCTCTCGTAAAACTTGCCTTCGTCAATTTACACATATAAAACTTTACTCATGTTATGTCGAACATAGTTCGATGAGCAATTATATGAAGTCGTTGGTACTTAGGCTCTGTATTCTAGAGCCTTATGTATCACTACGAGCTTCAACGGGGCGATTTTTGACACTCTAACCCTGTCTATTCAAGTTCAAACATTAATACTGACAAAATTGTTAAACCTGCTGTCTCTGTTCGTAAAATTCTCCTACCTAAAGTAATAGGTTTTATTTCTGATTCCATCGCATAGGCAACTTCATCATCTTCAAATCCACCTTCTGGTCCAATAAATACAGCAACCGATTTTTTGCCATGTACTTCTTTGATAATTTTCTTTGTTTCTTCCATCCCTTCAGCATGTTCAAATGGAAGCACTTTATATTCCATCTCTTTTGCCATAGAAATAGCGTCCTTGTATGACATAACTGGAACAACCTCTGGTATAATCCCCCTGCCAGACTGTTTTGCAGCGCTAGTTGCAATGGATTGCCAACGCTCTAGCTTCTTTTGCTCCTTCTTCTTATCATCAAGCTTAACAACGCTTCGCTTCATCATAACTGGAACGATTTGATATACACCTAACTCAACTGCTTTTTGTATGATCAATTCCATCTTATCCTTCTTAGGAAGGCCTTGGAATAGATAAATCTTAGCAGGTAGTTCCGTCTGCGTATCTTCCGCTTTAACAATCTTTGCTTGTATGAATTCACTTGACAAAGTATCAATCGTACAATGATAGTCCATACCTTGTCCATCACATAGAATCATTGCTTCTCCTATCTTCATCCGAAGCACATTCTTAATATGATTCACATCAGCCCCCTCAATTGTTATATACTCATCATGAATCTGATTTTGTTCTATATAAAATCGGTACATATCCGTGATTGGCTCCTTTCATCTATATATTTATCAAAAACAAAAGCCATTTAATGTTACGCGTACTAATTGATAAATCCTTGCAAAACTCTTATAAACTTTAAGTGCTGCTTATCTGCCATACAAGTAGCGTATTTTGTGTCATTGAATGGCAGATAAGAAGCATAATGGACACCGTAAATGAGTCTTGCATTATTCAATTCTCTATTTTTTTGCAACGAAGGATACCCATTCGCCCATCTCATTTTCTTCAATAATAGTAAATCCGTTCTTCTCAATCGCTTCTTTTACTTCATAGCGTTTCATATTAATAATTCCAGATGTGATATATAATCCGTCTTTCTTCAAGTGCTTTCCGATTTCTGTAGATAATGGAATAATTACATCTGCAAGGATATTCGCAACAACAATATCGTATTTTTCCATTCCCACTTCTTCTTGAAGTGTTTGATCATCAATTATATTACCAATCTTAACAACAAACTCTTCTTCTGTAATTCCATTAACTTCGGCATTTTCATACATTGCATGAATTGCATTCGGATCAATATCCGTACCAAGGGCTGACTTTGCACCTAATTTCAATCCAATGATTGATAAAATCCCACTACCACTACCTACATCAAGTAGTACTGTTTCGTCAGTAATATATTTACGAAGGCCTTGAATACAAAGTTTTGTAGTCTCATGGCTCCCTGTACCAAAAGCGGTACCTGGGTCAATTTCTATAACTAAATCATTCTCGTTCTTCTCTTCTAGTGTCTCCCATGTTGGTTTAATAATAATATCGTCTGCAACACGGAATGGCTTCCAGTATTGTTTCCAATTGTTAATCCAGTCTTTATCTTCCGTCTCTGATACGGCAATCTCCATATCGCCAACTTCAACGAAATCAGCTAGCTCTACAAGACCTTCTTTGACACTAGAAAGGATACTATCTTTATCTTCATCATCCGAGATATAGAAACTTACAATAGCCTTTCCGTCATCTTCTCCTAAGTCAGGTAAGATATCGATAAACATTTCCTTTTTCTCTTCTTCTGTGATAGGAACCTTGTCCTCAATCTCGATACCTTCAATACCAAGTTCGTCTAACATATTACTAACTAAATCAACAGCCTGTGTTGTTGTTTCTAATGCAAATTTAGTCCACTTCACTTTCTATTCTCCTTTTATTAACTGAATAACGTTAACCATTTGTATGTTAATATCTTAATCTATTTCCATTTATGAATGCAGATATTCAAGACTTAATCTGTAACTAACGCATTTTAATACGATGTTTTATATTCGCCCAAATTAATATTATATCATAATACATAGTATAGTGTCAAAATCTTAAAACTGCAACTGGATATCACTCCTGTATTGTTATTTTTCACAGAATATAATATATTCAAGAGCAAATTTATCCCATAATTCCTTATACTCTTCGTAATATTTTGTCTATTTTTTCACTTGAATTAAATTACCAAAGTATTATACTTAGAGTCGTTAAGATTTTTAAAACTTTTGTTTTTAGTTGAAAGGATGGTTCAATATGAAGGGAAAAAACGCTAAAAAACCAGCAAGTTCAAAAGTACATGATGTAGTTTCAGACGAGCCTCAAAGTACAGTGACTCCAAATAAGAAACATCACAAAAAACCTAAAAAACAATATTTATAAAATTATGAGTGATGCAACAAAAACCACCAAATTACAAAAAACGAAGAGTCAATCTTAATTATCAAGATTGACTCTTCGTTTTTTATTTAACTATTTATTTATTAAACCAGCCTTTTTTCTTGCTTTTATCTTTATCTTTTTCTTCATGCTCAGTTGCTTCAACAGCATCTGCTTTTTTGCCTGTTAGTGATTCATCAAATTTTTGTAACAATTCTTTTTGTTCTGCATTCAACTTCGTTGGTACTTGAACAACTAATGTTACATAATGGTCACCACGTACTTCCTTATTACGTAATGTTGGAACACCTTTACCACGTAAACGAACTTTCGTATCTGTTTGCGTTCCAGCTTTTACTGTGTAATATACATCTCCATCAACCGTACTAATTCTTACATCTCCACCAAGCGCTGCTTGAGCAAAGGTAATTGGTGCTGTTGAATAGATATCATAATCTTGACGTTGGAAAATTGGGTGTCTACTTACTACAACTTCTACAAGTAAATCCCCTCTTTCACCACCGTTAACACCTGGTTCTCCTTTTTCACGAATACGTACACTTTGACCATTATCAATACCAGCTGGGATAGAAACTTTGATTTTCTTTCTTCTACTGATATATCCTGTTCCATTACAGTCCGTACATTTGTCTTTAATAATCTTACCTGTTCCACGACAATCTGGACAGGCTTGAACGTTTCTTACCACTCCGAATAATGATTGTTGCGTGAATACAACTTGACCCTTACCACCACATTTTGAACAGGTAGAAGCAGTTGTACCTGGTTTTGCACCAGTTCCATGACAAGTCTCACAATCATCTTTTAAGGTAAGATCTAATTCTTTCTCAACACCAAATACCGCTTCTTCGAAAGTAATTCTTACACTTGTACGGATGTTTTGACCTTTCATTGGTCCATTGCTGCTACGTGAACGGCTTCTTCCACCACCGAAAATATCTCCAAAGATATCTCCGAAGATATCTCCCATATCCATTCCATTAAAATCAAATCCGCCAGCTCCACCTGCTCCACCTTCGAAGGCTGCATGGCCAAATTGATCATATTGTCTCTTCTTATCAGGATCACTTAATACTGCATAAGCCTCTGAAGCTTCTTTGAACTTCGCCTCTGCTTCTTGATTTCCTGGATTTGTATCTGGATGATATTTTTTTGCCAGTACACGATATGCTTTCTTAATCTCTGCATCGGTCGCTGACTTACCCACGCCAAGGACCTCATAATAATCTCTTTTATCTGCCATACTATATCTCCTAACTGTCGCAAACACACATTGATAGATTCCGTATGCAATTATCCTTATTGTGTCTGCAAATTTCGATCTACTTAAACACTTTCCTATCCTAATTTTATACAATTGCCATGTATAATAATAGGCAGCCTAATCATTAGACCGCCTATCTTTTTGCTTCGGGACGGACCCATAAGCCTTATAATACTGAAATTTCCGACGTTCGTCAAGCAAAAATTATCACACTTTAGCTTAGACTTCTCTATAATCTCCGTCTACTACATCATCTGCTTGATATGAATCTGTAGTAGCTCCAGCACCTGACATATCAGGACCTGCTCCAGCAGCACCACCAGCTTGTTCATATAACTTAGCAAATAAGTTTTGAGCACTTGTCATTAATTTTTCTTTTGCTGCTTTGATATCTGCAACTTCGCCTTCTGACATAACTTCTGGATTGCTCTTTTCGATTAATTCTTTTAAGTGAGCTAAATCAGCCTCTACTGCTGCTTTATCGTTAGCATCTAATTTATCTCCTGCTTCTTCCATGGCTTTTTCAGTTTGGAATACCATAGCATCTGCATCGTTACGAGTATCTATAGCTTCTTTACGAGCTTTATCTTGTGCTTCGAATTCAGCAGCTTCTTTTACTGCTTTTTCGATATCTGAATCTGACATGTTAGAACCAGCAGTAATTGTAATGTGTTGTTCTGCACCAGTTCCTAAATCTTTTGCAGATACGTTTACGATACCATTAGCATCGATATCGAATGTAACTTCGATTTGAGGAACGCCTCTTCTTGCTGGAGCAATACCATCAAGTCTGAATTGTCCAAGTGATTTGTTATCTTTAGCAAATTGTCTTTCACCTTGAACTACGTTAATATCAACTGCTGTTTGGTTATCAGCTGCTGTAGAGAAGATTTGGCTCTTCTTAGTTGGGATAGTAGTATTTCTTTCAATTAATTTAGTAGCGATACCACCCATAGTTTCGATTGATAATGATAATGGAGTAACATCAAGTAATAGGATATCTCCTGCACCAGCATCTCCTGCTAATTTACCACCTTGGATAGAAGCACCAAGAGCAACACATTCATCTGGGTTAAGTGATTTACTTGCTTCTTTACCAGTTATTTGTTTTACTTTATCTTGAACAGCTGGGATTCTTGTAGAACCACCAACTAATAATACTTGACCTAATTCACTTGCAGTTATACCAGCATCACGAAGTGCGTTTTGAACTGGTGTTGCAGTTCTTTCTACTAAATCATGAGTTAACTCATCGAATTTAGCACGAGTTAAGTTCATATCAAAGTGTTTTGGACCTTCTGCTGTAGCAGTGATGAATGGTAAGTTAATGTTTGTTGTTGTAGCTGATGATAATTCTTTCTTAGCTTTTTCAGCAGCTTCTTTTAATCTTTGAAGAGCCATCTTATCTGTAGATAAGTCAACACCTTCTGCTTTTTTGAATTCATCAATCATGTATCTTGTGATTCTATCATCGAAATCATCACCACCAAGTCTGTTATCACCACTAGTAGCTAATACTTCGATAACACCGTCACCAATTTCAATGATAGATACGTCGAATGTACCACCACCTAAATCGTATACCATGATTTTTTGCTCATGCTCGTTATCAAGACCATATGCTAAAGCTGCAGCTGTTGGCTCGTTGATAATACGTTTTACATCAAGACCAGCGATTTTACCAGCATCTTTAGTTGCTTGTCTTTGAGCATCATTGAAATATGCAGGAACAGTGATAACAGCTTCTGTTACTTTTTCTCCTAAGTAGCTTTCAGCATCAGCTTTTAATTTTTGAAGTACCATAGCAGAGATTTCTTGTGGCGAATACTTTTTATCATCGATAGATACTTTAAATTCTGTACCCATGTGTCTCTTAATTGAAGAGATTGTTTTATCCGAATTTGTTACAGCTTGACGTTTTGCAGGTTCACCAACTAATCTTTCTCCAGTTTTTGTGAATGCAACAACAGATGGAGTTGTTCTAGCGCCTTCAGCGTTAGCAATAACAACTGGTTTTCCACCTTCCATAACAGCTACACATGAATTTGTTGTACCTAAATCAATACCAATAATTTTACTCATAATTAATTCCTCCTAATATAATCAATTCACACAGATAATAGTTTACGTAATTTTCAATATATTTAATTAACAACTTTAACCATACTGTGACGAACTACAGTTTCTTTATATTTATATCCTTTTTGAAATTCATCGGATATGATGTTTTCACCAAAATTTTCATCTTCTGCATGCATTACTGCATTATGAAGATTTGGATCGAATTCTTTACCTACTGCGTCAATTGCAGATACTCCTGCTTCTTCTAATGATGTAACCATTTGTTTGTAAATCTTTTCGATTCCTTGTGCGAATGCACCTTCTTTTTCTTCTTCACTAATTGCGCCAAGACCTCTTTCGAAGTTATCAACAACAGGAAGAATCTTCTCAATGATACTCTTAGCGCCGATTTCAAACATTTGTGCTTTTTCTTTCTCAGAACGCTTTCTAAAGTTCTCAAATTCTGCCATCTGACGCATTAATCTATCTTTTAATTCATCAATTTCTGCATCTTTTTTATCCTTCTTTTCTTTTTTATCTTTCTTAAAGAAGGATTTTGATGACTTCCCTGTACTTTCATCACTTTCTACCATTTCTTCTTCAACAGCTACTTCTTCTGTATCTTCTACTGTACCTTCTACAGTTTCTTCTGCTGTTTCTTGATCCAATACATCTTCCATCTTTTCTTGACCAGTCACTTTTCGACTACCACCTTTCCTCTAATCGGATATTACTACTTTTTTTTGAATATATCATCGAGCTGACTCATCATATTCTGGAGAGTTCCTACTACTCGCTCATAATCCATACGTTTTGGACCGATAATTCCAACCTTGCCATAGACACCTTCTTCTATCTCATAGGTTGCTGTTACCACAGAGCAATCTTTCATCGACTCAATTGGAGTTTCATCACCGATATATACTTGAATACCACGATTTTCTTTATCTTCTCTCTTATCTGTAATTAAATCTGTTAGAAGCTTCTTCTCTTCGAATGCATAGAGAAGTTCAGAAGCTTTCTGTGTATCACTCAGTTCCGGATATTTTAGAATGTTCGTTGCACCACTTGTATATATCTCAAGTGCATCCTCTTCATTAATTGCCTCAGCAACTGCATCTAAGATGTCACTTACAAGACTTCCATATGCTCCTGCTTGTTCTTTCATCTTTTGGATCACGGATAGATTAATATCAGTAATATCCAAACCTTGAAGAAATGTATTCAATAATATATTTAATTTCAGAATCATTTCTTTTTCTATTATTTGCGTTGAAGTTATGAACTTGTTCTTAGCAATGTTACCCTCTAAAACGATAACAAGAAGAATCTGCTCTTCATCAACTTCACTTAATTGTACGAACTTCACTTTTCTGTGTCGATACTGTGGTGTTGTTACCATAGTAGCGTAGTTCGTATTCTGTGCCAACATCTTGGCAACTTGTTGCAATAGAAGTTCCATCTTATCAGCTTTTTCAATTAGGATCTCCTTCATGCTTTGGACTTCCTGTTCCTTATCCTCCATCAAGGTATCAACATATAATCGATAACCTTTATCAGAAGGAATTCTACCAGCGGAAGTATGCGGTTGAATAATATAACCTAATTCTTCTAGGTCTGACATCTCGTTACGGATGGTTGCAGAGCTTAGATTCAAATCGGTATATTTTGATATCGTTCTTGATCCAACCGGCTCACCCGTCTCTAGATAGGTACGAATGATTGCATGCAATATCTTCCACTTTCTATCATCAAGCTGCACCAGACCACTCCTTTCTTATTATATTCAATAAGATTTATTAGGTTATTGATTGTTAGCACTCATTGATGGAGAGTGCTAATATCTTTACAAATAACATAGCACTAAGAAATTATTTTGTCAAGAATATTTTTAAATTTTTTTAAAGTATTCTTTGCTCACGATGAAACTACATGTAAATTAAATACATATTCTTTAGTTATATTTATTTACGAAGCATTATTTTCTGCGAACTGACTATTATATAGAGCTGTATATAATCCATCTTCTTTTAAAAGATCATTGTGAGTACCAACTTCCTTACTATCCCCCTCTTGCATATAGATAATCATATCTGCATCTTTAATAGTAGATAGTCTATGAGCTATTACAAAGCTTGTTCGACCTTTCATTAAGGTTTCCATTGCCTGCTGAATAAGAACTTCCGTACGGGTTAGCTTTAGCATACGCTAACCAGCATGCTAATAGCTCTTTATAAATTCTATGACTTTAATGGAATCTTGTCCGTATTCTTCTTATATTCATTGTAATCCTTACTATAACGAATAAAATATTCATCACCATCAATTAGATCATTATTCTTCATAATTTCTAAACAAGCATCGCTAATCGAACTATATATGATATCGTATTCGTCTCCATCGTCTATATTCTTCCATGGTATAATCTGCATCGGCCTCGAAACACTCTTAAATACATTATCTGAGATCTGTGGATTAATGACTCCACTTATAAGAATAGCTCGTAATCCAGTTTTCTTATTCCCTACATTGGTAATGGTATTACCTTTAATAATTGGTTCTTCCCAATTCATAATACGAATTGCATCTTGGTCACAATTCGTAATCGTATTGTTAAGAATTTGCACATTCGTATGTAATTTATTCTGTGAATACTTATGTGTTCCTATGGAACGCTCCAGATTCTTGAAAACACAATTGGATATTGTTACATTCTCATTGGCAGTTTTATCATACGAACTCCAATCTGCGTGAAATCCATTGGTGTTCTTATCTGGTGTATCTAAGTTTATTGCTTCTTTATTGTTATTATAAGAATCCTTATGATTCTTGAATGTACAATTCTTAACTATTACATTCTTCGACGCATCCATCTCAATAAAGTGGCCGCTATACATGTTTTGAAAGGTTATCCCCGTTATCTTAATATTGCGATTATGACACATCATAATTCCAACTGCATCTTCATCGTAATTCATATCGATTCTTACTGTACCTTCTCCAATTAATGATATGTTCGATTCACCATCATACTTCTTATACACACCTTTTTTGCTGCTTTTTGAATAACCGCAAAACTGAAATATAGACTTAGATGCCGTGAATTTACTTGTTCCCGATTTTTTCCCTTTAACAATCTTCACACCGTCCTTTAATTTAATTGTTACATTCGACGGAACATAAAGCGTGTTCGAAATTGTATAGGTCCCCTTAGATAGCACTAAAGTACCGCCACCTTCTTTTTCTAATTTTTTAAGATAAGATAGGAGTGTATAATAGTCCTTCGTATATTTATTATAAGTACTATATTTCACTGAAGAATCGCATGGTTTTGTGCTCGTTGTTATCTTGTATACTTTTCTACTCGCTTTCACAGGTTTCGTGGTATAAATATTCGACATTATAATAAATACAATCAATATAACGAATTGTAATATAAACTTCTTCCAATATTTCTTATAGTAACCTATGTGCTCATAATTATCCTGACACATATTAACACTTCTTTGATTGTTGCTAACAAGATTTCTTTTATGTAACATTATAGTCAGTCCCTTCTGTCAATTCATATATCCTTATTATATCACTGCCGACGATAATTGTGTGAAATCATACTACAATTAGTAAATATTATTTATTAATAATTCAATAATAAATTATCTGAATCGTCAGGGACTTCTGACTTATATAAACGAACCCAACTTTGTACACTTGAATGAACTACACCTAAAATACTGCCATCTTGGATAATGTTAAGTTCACCACAAAGATATCGTTCAATTATCTTAACCTTTTCTACTGGATCTATTTTACTTTTCCTAGACATAGAAATACCCCCATATAGGACTAATATATTTCATTGTCCTATATAGGGGTAGCATATCAATTCACTCACAAACCTTTGGAAGATTGTCTTTTTAATATATTGCATTTATTATCTAAAACTAAATAAGTTATTAAAATTGTTTATAACAACTCTAGCTCTCTGACTATAATCTATAATAAGAACTCTGACATTACATAATTACTTAAGTCAATACCACGTTCTGTTAAGATAAGATGATGGTTCTTAATAACTAATAATCCGTCTGATACCATCTCTTTCACGATTTTTCCATAGACCCTGTCAAATTGAACCTCAAATTGCTGTTCAAACTGATTCAGATCTACCCCCTTCATCATTCTAAGACCTAAGAACATACACTCTTCCATCTGCTCTTTTAAAGTAAGTTGTTTTAACTCTTTTCGTGCAAATCTTCCATAGAATGAGACACTGTTATCTTTCCGAACTCCTATTCCTTCTTCTATATATAAAGCTAAATCTTCTTCATTATGAAAACGAGTATTATTAATACAAGAAGATGCTCCTAAACCGAAACCGATATAATCAATACGCTCCCAATAAGAAGAATTATGCTTACTTTCAAAGCCTGGTTTTGCATAATTAGATATCTCATAACGTTCATATCCAGCTTCTCTAAGAAGTTTTTTTGTAAGATAATACATCTGCCTGTCTTCTTCTTCCGCTGGCAACTCACTACCATCTGCATAACGCTCAAAAAATGGCGTGCCTTCTTCAATAATTAGACTATAGGCTGATATATGTTCGGGATTTAGTTCTATAATAGTCTTTAGAGTACGCTCCCAAGTATCAATAGTCTGCCCAGGAAGGGCAGACATAAGGTCAATATTGATATTAGTAAAACCGCATTTTCTAGCAAGATGATAGTTCGCTTCAAACTGATCATACGTATGAATACGTCCAAGTAGCTTTAATTCCTTATCATTCACAGACTGTAATCCCATACTAATACGGTTAATCCCAGCCTCCTTGTATATAAGTAGTTTATCCTTAGTTAAAGTTCCTGGGTTTGCCTCTATGGTAATCTCTATCTTATTATTATCATGCAATGATTGCTTAGTATTCTCATCACCACTATAGATATTCTCTATATCAAATACTTCATATACCGTTCCTAAAATTCTTCTTATATCCATTGGATCAATACTACTAGGTGTTCCTCCACCGATGAATATAGTACGAACATAATACTCCTCATTAAGATAGGAATATTCTTTGATTTGTTCAACCAAAGCATCTACATAACGTTTCTTATTCTCATTACTTGATGGACCTGATAAGAAATCACAGTAGGCGCATTTGGCCTCACAAAAAGGAATATGAATATAGATTCCTATAGGATTTCTATTCTCTACCATTCTATTCTTCATCTAACTTTAATACGCTCATGAATGCCTGTTGTGGTATCTCTACGTTACCAACTTGTCGCATTCTCTTCTTACCTTCTTTTTGTTTCTCAAGAAGTTTTCTCTTTCTTGAGATATCTCCACCATAACATTTAGCAAGAACATCTTTACGCATAGCTTTAACAGTTTCTCTAGCGATAACCTTGCTACCGATTGCGGCCTGAATTGGAATCTCGAATAATTGTCTTGGAATCTCATTCTTTAACTTTTCACACATCTTACGGCCACGTTCATAAGCAGTCTCTGCATGAACGATAAAGGAGAGGGCATCCACTTCTTCCTTATTAATAAGAATATCAAGTTTAACAAGTTCCGATTTTTCATAACCTTTCATCTCATAATCAAAAGAAGCATAACCTCTTGATCTTGATTTTAATGCATCAAAGAAATCGTAGATAATTTCATTAAGTGGTAACTCGTACTTAAGAAGGGCTCTTGTCTCTTCCATATATTCCATACCAAGATATACACCACGTCGTTCTTGGCATAATGTCATAATAGCACCAACGAACTCAGTCGTTACCATAATCTCCGCATTAACAATTGGTTCTTCCATATACAAAATCTCAGATGGATCTGGTAAGTTTGATGGATTAGTTACGTCAATTACTTGTCCATCTGTCTTATGAACTTTATAGATAACACCTGGAGCTGTCGTAACAATATCTAGATTATATTCTCTTTCAAGACGTTCCTGAATAATCTCAAGGTGTAATAATCCAAGGAAACCACAACGGTAACCGAATCCAAGTGCAACAGATGTCTCTGCTTCAAATTGTAATGCTGCATCATTAAGTTGTAGTTTCTCTAAGGCATCGCGTAAATCACCATACTTACTACCGTCAGCTGGATACATACCACAGTAAACCATTGGATTTACCTTCTTGTAACCAGGAAGAGCTTCTTTACATGGATTATTCGCATCGGTTACTGTATCACCTACACGAGTATCTTTCACATTCTTAAGACTCGCTGTGATATAACCAACCATACCTGCAGATAATTCATCACAAGGGATAAACTGACCCGCACCAAAATAACCAATCTCAACTACATCCGCAGTTGCTCCAGTTGCCATCATCTTGATCTCAGTACCTTTCTTTACCGTACCTTCTTTCACACGACAGAAGATGATAACACCTTTATAAGCATCATATACAGAGTCAAAGATCAATGCTTGTAACGGAGCGTCTGCATCACCTTGTGGCGCCGGAATCTTCGTTACGATTTGCTCTAATACCTCTTCAATATTGATACCATTCTTTGCTGATATAAGTGGTGCATCCCAAGCTTCTAAACCAATAACATCTTCAATTTCATTCTTAACACGTTCTGGTTCCGCACTTGGCAAGTCAATCTTATTGATTACAGGCATGATATCAAGATCATGATCAAGAGCTAGATATACATTAGCAAGTGTCTGAGCCTCAATACCTTGCGCTGCATCAACAACAAGAATTGCACCTTCACAAGCCGCAAGACTTCTAGATACCTCATAGTTAAAGTCAACGTGTCCTGGAGTATCAATTAGGTTAAAGATATATTCTTCTCCATTGTTGGCTTTGTATACGATACGAACGGTTTGCGCCTTAATTGTAATACCTCTTTCACGCTCAAGCTCCATGTTATCAAGTACTTGTGCTTGCATCTCTCTACTAGTGAGAAGACCAGTCTTCTCAATAATACGGTCAGCTAATGTTGATTTACCATGATCGATATGCGCAATAATACAAAAATTTCTTATTTTACTCTGGTCAATATGTGCCATCTATATTCCTCCTGAGCCCAGAATGATGATGCTAATTTGACATCATCATTCTATAATAGGCTTATTATCCATATTACTATGAAGCATTATATCATAGGAACCTAGTAGACACAAGAAAATTTGCATGTTCTCTACTGCACTATTTCGTTGTATCTGGTGTCTGTGTTGTATTTCCAGATAATACTTGATAGATGACTTTTGCGAATGGTTCCATTGCGTTCTTTGCCTCTTCTACCGTATTATTCGCAGTTCCTAACTCTACCAATGTAGCTCTAGGCAACAAATGTAGATTGTATCGATAACTTTTAAGATATATTCTCTTCATTAATGTCGGATATTCTTTCATAGCTTGTAGTTCAAGTTGCAGACTGAATGCTAAATTGCCAGCGAGATTTTCATTTGGTATAATTTCATTATCGCCTCTTGCATTCCTACTTAATCCATTAAATAACATAATTTGAGCAGTATCCTTGCCCCCTATATTCGTGACTCTCTTTTCTCCCTCATCACGATGAAGGTCAATAATTACTTTAATGGAAGGATTCTCTTGCAATATCTTCGTAACTCCTTTAAGCGAATAATCATAAGCCTTTGTTCCTCTATCAAACGTTCCTCCCATCATATCATACACACTTGTATCATGTATTACATTAATTCCATACTGTTCTTCTAAAATCTCCGTTAATCGCTCTCCCACTCCAACTATTGTATCCTCTGTTTTGTTCTTCCTACTATCCGCAAACGCTTCCGAAGCATGGGTATGATAGATTAGTACTTGTGGTTTCTCGGAATTAATAGAGATTGTCAAATCCTTATCTAATAATTTATCCACGTCAAATTCAGTCTTAGTTGTATAGGTAGTTTTATCCACTATATAGAAATTCTTGATTAGGTATGTATAATCCCTTGAACTTTCAAGGGTATGAATCTTATTCAACAGACTATTATTCGCAACCGCTGTTGAACTTGCTGTCGTAGAATCATCTTCATAGTAAGAATCTCGAGGATTTCCTTCCACATCAGAAAGTTCACTTTCCACTAAAAGTTCACTATTATGAGTAGAATCATCCTCACCAGAACCTGCGTTCCCATTCATGAAACTATCACTGGTCATTAACTTCATTACTTCGATAAATTCGTTATCTGTCTCCTCAACATCGCCATTCATAACCATCTGCATCTTCTCTGAAATTGTATACTGCTGTATCGGAAACATGCTTGTCATAAATTTGAATATAGGATTACTATCTTCTAGTTCAGGTAGGACAGCCGACTTTACTATGTATGATAGATAATTCGATTGTTCTTGGTAGAGTGATAAACTAAAATCGCTTACCATCTCTTCTATAACCTCTTTAAACGTGTCTGAAAAATCGGTTTTTGTGGTTACAGCACAACATTTTATGATTATTATAATTGCAAAAAGTGATACTATAATCCAAAACACCTGATGCAATGAATTCCACATATTCCTTCTATCAATATTCATATTCATATTCGTTTCATATCCCTTCAAAAATCTGCAAAAATCTTACCTTAACACTCACTCCCTTGTTCATTGTAATTTTAAAAATCCTTTCTATATTATATTCTATGTATCAAGTATTATTCGATGAACCGCATTCCATTAATCTTAACAAAACGTCTTTTCGTATCCTTTAAAAATTGCGAAATTCAACAGAATACGGTAACATAACCTATATTCGTAATTGAGTTTCGCAATTGTTTGTCTGTATTATATCGTTTGACAAAAGCATTGATTGAGTGCTTCGGAAATCGTATAACTGATTCTCTTTACAGCATCATCAATTCCCTTCGGCGTGACGAACATATTACAAACCATCTTTTCTCTTACTTCTTCCATGAATTTATACATCTCCTCCTCAGAGAATCCTTTTCCATCTAAGAATCTCTCTAGCGTGTCATTCACTATTGTGGCACCATCTACTACGGTAGGAACACCAATAGCGATTACTTTCACTCCAAGGCATTCTTCGTTCAAAGCATTTCTATGATTCCCAACACCTGATCCAGGACTAATTCCAGTATCCGTGATTTGTATCGTAGTATTCAATCTAGATACACTCCTTGCCGCTAATGCATCAATTGCAATAAGGCATTTTGGTTTTGTTTGCTTGATTATTCCCTTTAGAATCTCGCTAGTTTCCATACCCGTTTGCCCCATTACGCCAGGAGCAATCGCACTCATAGACTCCATTTGATTTTTCTGCTTGAATTCCTCTCCATATTCCCTAATTAGATGTCTTGTAACAAACAAATTATCAACTACCTTTGGTCCAAGTGCATCTGGTGTAACTTCACGATTGCCAAGTCCCGCAATAAGTACTTCCCCTTCCTTATCCTCTCCTAGCAGTTCTTTAATATATTTAACGATTTCATCTGTTAATGGTTCATGATAGGATTCGTCATCTTCTTGAAGGCGAGGTGCTTCTATCGTAATATAAGTCCCGATAGGTTTTCCCATTGCTGCTTGTCCATGCTCATCTTTAATTATTACTCTTGTTATCTTGATATCTTTATCTTGTACATAATCCTCTTCTAATACAACACCAGATACTTCAACATTATCTTCTTCAAAACTTTCTCTTACTTCTAATGCAAGGTCAGTTCTTGCATTACAATTTGCACTACTTCTCTTTATTTCTTCTTTCATAATTATATAATCCTTTCCTTTAATCAATGATTTACTCAGAATTGTGTCAAACTCATAAGTATTTAGCAGTATGCACATATATTTTTATATTTTTCGCATACGAAAGGTAATCAATGGACATCCACAGTTTTTCCTATAAATAACGAAATTATGTATTGACAGAAATTCGTTATTATACTACAATATATGAGTATGTTTACATTAGAACGTCCGTGTCCGGGTTTAATGAAACACAGTATCTAATATAATCAAAATTTTGGAGGTGTACGGATTGGCTAACATTAAATCTGCTAAAAAAAGAATCAAAGTTATCGAAACTAAGACAATGAGAAACAAAGCAATTAAATCTAAAGTAAAGACTGCTATCAAGAAAGTAGACGCTGCTGTGGCTGCTGGCGACGCTGCTCTTGCGAAAGCATGCTTAAGAGATGCAATTAGTGAAATTGATAAAGCTACTAAAAAAGGCGTTTATCACAAAAATACTTCTGCAAGAAAAATTTCTCGCTTAAGTTTAGCTGTTAACAAAATTGCTTAATTGTGATATAATCACGCTTATTTTACTATAGATATAACAAGCTTGTTTAGACCTATCGAAAGATAGGTCTTTTTTCTGTACAAGCATAGTAACCTCTTCACTATTTTCACCATTACTATTACATATTATTATCCTATCGGCGCATACTACAATTAACTTATAGTGCGAACTATGCTTATTCGCATTAGTATATAATGCACAGACTCTTTGCCTGGTGCAGATAGGAGAACACATGGAAATTTTACACGTTATACTTACAGCTCTAGGTTCTATTATTACACTATTCATCCTAAGCAAATTAATGGGCAATCGAGAGATGTCTCAATTAACCATGTTTGACTATATCAACGGCATTACTATCGGCTCCATTGCAGCTGAGATGGCAACGACAGAATTCACAGACGTGACCAAACCATTTGTTGCGATGATTATCTATGCTCTTGTAGTAATCTTGATATCAGAACTTACAAATAAATCCATTAAATTCAGACGTATTGTTACGGGTAAACCCGTAATCCTCTATGACAATGGCACAATCTATGAGAAAAGTTTAAGGAAGGCTAAACTAGATTCCAGCGAATTGTTATGCCTATGTAGAACTACTGGCTACTTTGATTTATCTACCCTACAAACGATTATCCTCGAACCAAACGGTAAACTTAGTTTTCTTCCAATATCCGATACAAGGCCATTAACAGGGAAGGATATGAAATTATCTATCACGCAAGAATATCTTGTTGCTAACGTTATTATTGATGGACATATTATGACTGATAATCTAAAGCACACTGGCAATAACGAAACTTGGTTACACACCCAATTAAAAGCCCATCAGATCAATGATATCTCCGAAGTATTCCTAGCAACCTGTGATAGACAGAATACATTACATGTATATAAGAAATGTAATGACTTACAAGCTTACGATATACTGGAATAAACATATAACTCGAAAACTGTTTCTATTTACTACAGTTTTCGAGTTTTTTAATTCGTATTATATTCTGTCAACATAATAAAGAATTAATCAGTTACCTATCGATTACATATGCGGTGTAATTAATATATAATCCCAATACAATTTTTTTCTTTCGCTTTGATGTAACTTTTTGTTGTTATTCGAATATATTATACTATCCATATTTAATTATGTCGAATTGTGATATTCAAGATAAGCTGTAAATTAGTCATATTATTACTAATAACCAATACGTAGTATAGAATATGGAAATATTATGACGGAGTGATGTTATGAGAAACTCAAACTGTTTTCCTGATTCAAACAATCTATGTGGTGGTAATAATAATTGTTGTCATCCACATCACGATAACCAATGCTGTCGTTGCTGTATAGGACCTACTGGTAGAACTGGTGCTACTGGCCCTACTGGTCCTACTGGTCCTACTGGTGCTTCCGGTCCTACTGGTAGAACTGGAGATACAGGCCCTACTGGTCCTACTGGCGCTTCCGGTGCGAATGGTGCTACTGGTCCTACTGGTCCTACTGGCCCTACTGGCCCTACTGGCGCTTCCGGTGCAAACGGTGCGAATGGTGCTACCGGCCCGACTGGTCCTACTGGCCCTACTGGCGCTTCCGGTGCGAATGGTGCTACCGGCCCGACTGGTCCTACTGGTCCTACTGGCGCTTCCGGTGCAAACGGTGTGAATGGTGCTACTGGCCCTACTGGTCCTACTGGTCCTACTGGTGAAAATGGTGAAAACGGCGCAGGTGCAATTATCCCTTACGCTTCTGGAAGCAACGTTGCTTTAGGTGTAAACACTGATGATTCAGCTAGACTAGTTGCAATTATAGGTTTTGGCGAAGATACTACACAAAATACTACAATCAACTCTCCTATTTCAATTGTTAACGATTTACAGGCATTTGCTTTCGTTGCACCTAGAAATCTAACATTGGTTTCACTTGCTGCTGCAGCTGTGGGACAGTCAGTTACAGCTATCAATCCAACAATTACAGCCCAGGTTTATACTGCTCCAGCTAACAGTACAACTTTTACACCTTTATCAACTGCTACTGTTACATTTTCTGCACCTGCTTCTAATGCTTCTAATGGAGCAACTGCTTCTATCACAGGAACTATTACTGCTGGTACCCGGATACTATTAGTTGTATATGCCTCAAGTACTTCAACATCAGGTGTTGTTAACGTATTTTTAAATGCAGGATTATCTACAACCTAATCGTTACAAAACAGTAACAATTAGGTATGAATAGTAGGTAAATAAAATTAGGAAAATCTATGTAGCAATCTATACATAGATTTTCCTAAACAAGTAATAAACAGGAGGTCAACATGAATAGATATAAAGTTTGTGTTTATGCTATAGCTAAAAACGAAGAAAAATTTGTACAACGATGGGTTGACTCTATGTCAGAAGCAGATGAGATAATCGTAGCAGATACTGGTTCTACTGACAATACTATATCGCTACTAACCTCACTTGGAGTACATGTATACTCCATAAACATAGACCCTTGGAGATTTGATATCGCAAGAAATAAATCTCTCGACTTCGTGCCAGAAGATACCGATATTTGTGTTTGTACAGATCTTGATGAGATATTTGATCCCGGTTGGCGTACTAAGTTAGAAGAGGCATGGACGGATAATACCACTCGCCTAAGGTACCAATACACATTTGGCTTCCATCCAGATGGAAAACCAATCGTTACCTACTTATACGAAAAAATCCATAAAAGAAACGACTTTCATTGGATTTATCCAGTTCACGAAATTCTTGAGTATACAGGTACTTCACCCGATCTCTATGCTAATCAGTTAGCTATTCATCTAAAACACTATCCTGATACTAATAAATCTAGGGGAAGTTATCTTGGCTTACTAGAACTTTCTGCCAAAGAATATCCTATGTATGATAGAAATATACACTATCTAGGGCGCGAATATATGTATCATAAAAAAGCTGATCAGGCAATCGAAACACTTCTTTACCACCTTACACTTCCCACCGCAACATGGAGTGTGGAAAGATGTGCTTCTATGAGGTACATCGCTAAGTGCTATCTTTATAAAAACGAAGTGGACACCTCAATAAATTGGCTAAAAAGGGCAATTGATGACGCTCCTACAATTCGTGAGTCCTATATTGAATATGCTCACATATGCTATTATAGGCAAGACTGGATAACTCTATTAGATCTTGTAACAACTGCTCTCGCAAAAACAAGGAGGACTGGTACTTATCTAGATGAAGAGACTTCATGGGGCTACACACTTCCAGATTATGGTGCAATCGCAAACTACTATCTAGGCAATTATTCAGAAGCTCTTTATTATGCAAGAATAGCACTATCTTGTTCTCCAGATGATTCTCGTCTTCTAAATAATTTGAAACTTATTGAAGATGCATATAAGAAAAAAACAACTGAGGAGGAAATATATGATAACAATTAGTCTTTGTATGATTGTAAAAAACGAAGAAAATTGTATCCGAAATTGCCTAGATTCCATCAAAGATGTTGTGGATGAGATTATAATAGTTGATACTGGCTCTACTGATAATACTGTTTCTATTATAGAAGAATATACGGATACCATATATCATTTTACTTGGATTAATGACTTCTCAGCAGCAAGAAACTATGCCTTCTCACTTGCAACGAAAGAATATATCTTATGGTTGGATGCAGATGATGTATTAAGAAAAAACGATCGCGACTCTCTCCTTCAGCTTAAAGAGACTCTAGATCCTTCCATGGACATCGTAACAATGATTTATGATATAACCTTCAACAAAGATGGCATCTGTACACTTTCAATTCCACGAGATAAATTAGTACGCAATGGTGCTGGATTTTACTGGAGATATTTTGTACATGAGGAACTTGTTGTACATGGAACTTATTATCATAGTGATATTCATGTTACGCATACGAGCGATCATGGACATTACTCTCGTTACCTTCCAAACTACGAACAACGCCTTTTAGATGGATTCGAACTCTTACCTCATGAAAAATATTTCTATGGTGGCGAGTTGTTTATGTCAGGTTTATACGAGAAGTGTATCCCTGTCTTCATTGATTTCCTTGAACAAAAATCAGATAATAGGTATGAAATCCAAAGAAGTTATGAGTATTTAATAGATTGCTTTATCCTAACTGAAAATCTAGAAAAAGCTCTAGAATATAGCTTACGATCTATGCAGATCAAAGCTCCCGATCTGTCACTCTGTAGTAAAATAGGTACGCTATATCTTAAGTTACAACAGTGGGACTTATCTATATTTTGGTTTCGTTTAGCCACATCGGATGAACTGTTTCCTATATTAAATACCGAACAAAAGAATCTAAAAGTAGCGGCTTATATACAGTTATGCATCTGCGCATATAATAAAAATGATATCTCATCCGCTATTAGCTATAATAAGCAAGCCCTATTATTAGATGACTCAAATGCATCTGCATTGTATAATAAAATTTTTTTTGATACGATAACTATATAAACAAAATCTCCTCTAAATAGTAGTTCTACAGTTTATGGTAAATAGAATTGATAAATCGCCCATGGAACAAAAATAATCATTTGCTCTACGGGCGATTCTTATACACAAAAACAATAATCTTATATCAATGTTATTAAGTTTAACATTAACTTCTTTCTCTGTTTTTCTTCAAATCATTAAAATATTGTCTATTATATAGCACCGCATCGTTGTTCGGAACATAGTTAGCGGCTAAATCGTTTTGCTCAATTGCTTTATTAATTTCACCTAGATAAAAGTAACATACACATAATTCAATATGAGGTTTCCAGGTCCAATATTCGTCATAGAGAAAACCTGCTATATTAACCGGTTTCTTAGTCCGTAAAATAGTTTCATACCAATATGCAGCCTCCTGATATCGACCTTCTTGTTGAAAAGCCTTCGCTAGTTGAAATAAGGATTCTGCTCTTGGAAGGGTTCGATCAATATTTCTATAGATACATGCTCTCGCTTTCTTATATTCCTTCTTCCATATATAACATTCAGCAAGGCGGTTGTTCGCATCCAATTCATCTTCTATCCACACAGGTAAGGTAACGAATTTTTCAAGTACATCAATTGCCTCCTCAAACTTACCATGATAATACAATTCTTTTCCGTAATAGTACTGATCTCTTGAATTTAGCTCTATTCCTTCTGCAATTTTTTTCTTATATATATTCAAATTACGGTCAGCATTGCCATGAACCCTCGTATGAGTTACAGCAATGTCAGATTCTAGTGAATTACCATGAATATCAATATACTCATGAATAAACCCCGCCCATTTTGGATTAGATAACCGCTTTACTAATCGCTCTCGCCTAAATGTCAGAGATGGTTTTCCAGTATCATCAAATGCATAATTATAGATAAAGTAAACAATATCTATATGATCCTGTAATGATTCCTTCAGAAGCTGTAACTTCTTACAATCTTCTGGTTTTAAGATATCATCGGCATCAAGCCATAATATATAATCTTTGGTAGCGTGTCGAAAGGATTCATTTCTTGCTGCTGAAAAATCGTCACACCAGGCAAAATCATAGACTTTGTCTGTATATCTTCTTGCAATCTCCTTAGTTTCATCCGTAGAGCCCGTATCTACTATAATAATTTCGTCCACAGCCTCTACAACTGACTTAAGACAATTATCTAATCTGTCAGCTTCATTCTTCACAATTAAACACAAACTAACTGTAACCACAGAATCTCTCCACAAGTGATTTGCTTTATTATATTCTATACGTACTAGATACGTGCAACACTTTCTTTATAAACTAATTTACCTTGAACAATAACAACACCTGGTTTATAGTCTGGATTTACTATCTTCTTAATCAAATTATGAATCGTACGTCTTGCCATTTCTTTAAAATCAACCTCATAGGATGTGATTCCAATATTACACATACCTGGATATAAGTAATTATCGAAACCTACAATTGATATATCTTCTGGTATTTTATATCCAGCTTCTTGTAATATCTTAATTACATAACTAGCGGTTAAATCACAATTACAAACGAATGCGGTAGGCATGTCATCAAGTAATACAGATTTCGGATCCACATAAATCTTTGCTATATCAGCTGTACGGTCTTCAATAATCCACTCTTGATTAATTGGTATTCTATGCTCCATAAGAGCTTTGGCATAACCAAAGTAACGGTCTGTTATACTATCCGTTGCTAAAAGTGATCCTACATAACCGATTTTCTTATGTCCCATCTCAAGCAAATAATTAGTTAACATATATGATCCAAAATAACTATTGGATATAATAGCGTCACAAGATTCCTTCTCATCATAAAAATCGAGATAGATAACTGGTAATCCCGCACGCATATTCAAACATTTTAGATATGCTTCGTTCAACCGACCAATTACCACAACACCATCAATCTTTTGTTCTTGTACTAGTTTAGGTAGAATTAAATTATTCTCATCCTCTTTACTAACTACTTCTAATAATGTAAAACAACCTTTCATAACGGCTCTTGTTGTAACCGATTGATACATCTGCCAATAAAAGGATTGATACTTATCTAGAAACATCTCACCAATTATGACACCAATATTATAACTTGAACTCTCAGCGTCTTTCTTAATAGTAGATGGTTGGCGGTATCCCATCTCCTCCGCTAGTTTTTTAATCTTTTCACGAAGCTCTTCACTCACACCTTTTTGATTAGATAAGGCCTTTGAAACGGTTACCGTACTAACATTTAATCTAGCAGCAATATCTGCTAATTTCACTGATTTAGCCATTCTTTTCCCCTCTTTATCTATTATCGTAGTCAACTTGTAACTCTTCTCCATGTAGACAAACATAATAAAAGTTATTATATTAAGTTAGCTAATTTTAGCTAATTATTAATATAATCTTAATTTCCCTACACATATTTGTCAAGAGATTTATATTGACAAAAAGAATAAATCCCCTATGATATAGAATACGAGTTTTGTTATCTCGATTCACCATCATAGAGGATTCTTCCTTATATTTTATATCTTTTAATTGTTTTATCTAGATTTTGAACTTTATCAAAAAGTTTGTCTGCCTCACTAGAAAGCTGAATTACATCATCTAACTGATTTGTTACCGTAGCAGTAACTTCTTCAGAAGATGCAGCTGCCTCTTCTGCCACTTGTGCGATATTCTTTATAGATTCAAGTACACCATCTTTCTCAATCATCATTATTTTCACTTTTGTTGAATTAACTTTTAATACACGTACTAATTCTTCTACTTGGTTTGCTACTTCACCAAATATGTTTATGGTTTCTTCTATTGCCATACTCTGGTCCTTCAAATAACCATTCGTCTGGTTCGTACAATCAGTAGTTTTTCTGGCTGTAATCTGTATCGTTTCAATGATGTTTTGAATCTGATTACCTGCTTTCGCAGACTGATCCGCCAAATTCCTTATTTCTTCGGCTACAACAGCAAATCCTTTTCCTGCTTCTCCTGCTCTTGCTGCTTCAATGGATGCATTCAAAGATAAGAGATTAGTTTGTCTTGCAATATTTTGAATTGTTTCAATAATACTTCCAATATTAACGGAATCTCTTTCCACTTCTTTAATATTTGTTGTTAACTGCTGCATCCGCTCCGTTGCTTCATCTGATTTTGACCTTAACAAGTCAACTTGTTTCTTTCCTTCTTCAATAGATGTAATTGCTACTGAAGAATACTTCTGCATTCGCTCTGAATCTTGACTTATCTGATCTAATTTTTCTGCAAAAATAGTCATGGAAGTTAAACTATCATCAGTCTCCTGTGCTTGTTTGTTTACACCCCCGGCTACCTCAGCAATAGCACTATTTATTTCTTCCATAGAAAAAGTCATTTTTTCACTAGTACTTGTTAATTCCCTGGAAGAATGTTGTACTTCTCCACTAAAACCTTTTACCATCATTAGGATGTTACGAATACTATCTAGCATCTCATTCAATCGATCTGTTAAAAAACTAAATTCGTCTTTCCTCTTAGAATTAACTTTAACAGTAAAATCTCCTTCAGAAACAACTTGCATCGCTTTCGTAAGATTTTTCACTTCTTTACTTAAAAGTTTTGCTATTCGGTTACCTATGAATAGTGCTATTATACATGCCGCCAAGACTAGAATTACTGTTACAAGTCTTATCTCTCTTGCAGATTCAAGTATAATTGCTTGTGGTATTAAACTACATATAACTAAACCAGTATCACCTACTTGCGCAGTTGTATACAAGTATGTTTTATTGTTCCACTTAACATAAGTCCCCGATTTTGTAACCTCCGTATTACTCTTATCAAATACTTTGTTATCTATAAATATAGAAGTATCCCTAACTTCTCCATTCTCTATTATAATTTCCCTCTCATCAGATGTCAGCAATGCTACATACATGCCTTCATCGTTTGGTATCTTCTTTAATATATCCGTTACGGAAGATAGTGATATATCAAGATTAAGATAACCATTTGCTTTTACTAATTCACGTGCAAAAGTAAGCGAATACGTATCCTGTGAGATTTTGAGTGTTTCATCTAGATATGTATGCCTTCCTTTCCAGATACCTTTGTTCTCTATCTTGTCTATATCTTCGTTTAAAGAATATTGTTCATATGCATCACTTGGTACTTTTATACCACCATTACTGAGATTGCCCCCCTTCTCCGATATGATGGTATATCCAGTTATGTATTCACAAGATCCCTTAGCCATTGTTAAAACTTTTTGAACATCTCGAAATTTTTCCATAGTTTTGGAATCCGTCTTACCAATGTCTTTACCGTAATAGGATTTCACAATATCTCCGCTTACAATTTCATTGGCTTTATTTTCAACGGTGTCACACAATAACTCAATATATGATGCAACTGTTCCTACCGTCCCATGTACAGATTCCTCATATTGTTTTCTTAAATTTTGCGATGCTTTATTATAAGAAATCAGACCTAACAAAATAATAAAGAAAACAGGTAGTAAATATGCACGTATTAGAGTATGTTGAATCTTACCATTTTTTCTATGTTTCATAGAGCAACACCCCCATAAAATTTAATAGAAAGCCAGGAACCCAAATAATAGGACTCCTGGCCAATCTTAACTAGCGAATACCAAGCTCAGTATCTGTCTGTGTTAATGCACTATTTTCTTTAATATAATCTACGATTTCGTCAATTTCAGTAAACGCTAATCCAACGTAACTATCTGCCGCTCCATAATAGATAGCAATTTTTCCTGATTCTGAATCATGAATAGTCGCACATGGGAAGCATACATTAGCTACAAAACCGCGTTCCTCATACCATTCTTCCGGAGTAAGAAGGAAGTTTTCACAACGGTATTTCACTATAGATGGATTATCAATATCTAAAATTGCTCCACCAATAGAATATACGTAACCGTTACAAGTTCCACTAACACCATGGTAGAATAATAACCAACCTTCTGATGTTTCAATTGGGGCTGCACCTCCACCAATCTTTAATGATTGCCACCATTCAGAACTTTTCCCCATCACATGTCTATGTTTACCCCAATATACCATATCAGGACTTTCACTAACGAAGATATCCCCAAATGGAGTGTGACCGCTATCAGATGGTCTTGAAAGTAACATATAGTTACCATTTATCTTTCTAGGGAATAACACTGCATTACGGTTAAATGGTAAGAATGGATTTTCAATTCTTGTAAATGTCTTGAAATCAGTAGTCTTAGCCATTCCAATTGCTGCTCCATAAAAATCTTGACACCAAATTAAGTAATAAGTATCTTCAACTTTAACTAGTCTTGGATCATATGCGTATTGAGGTTGGAATGTTTCTCCATTCTCATCTACAAAGTTGATTTTTTCTTTATCGAAATCCCAATGAATTGCATCATCACTTCTACCTAGATAGATAAAAGGAATTCCATTTACTTGCTCTCCACGGAACACTCCAATGAAGCTATCTCCATATGGCATAACTGCACTATTGAAGATTCTAGCTACCCCTTCAACAGGATTTCTTCCGATAATTGGGTTTTCATTATATCTCCAAACTGGCGCTCCTTTTAACCCTTCTGGTCTTTCTTGCCAAGGTACATTAGCCACCGGTTCACTAATCATTTTAACTTTACTCATTTTTGTCCTCTCTTTCCTGTCAATCAACTGACACAGTATCAATCAATCATACTAATTATCCTTTTACTGCACCTGCTGTAATACCGCTATAAATCTGCTTCTGGCAGAGTATGAATACAATTAGAGCTGGCAATAGTGAAATAATAACACCTGCACATATTAGGTTGTAACGATTTCCAAGTGGTCCCGTAAAGGTAAACAAGGATATCGCCACTGTACGTAATTCTTTTGCTTGAAGATATAAGTTTGCACTATAGTATTCGTTATACGTACTTACACCTTTTAAAATTAAGCTTGTTACAATTGCAGGTTTTAATAAAGGTAATATAATTTTCCAATAGATAGTCATATATGATGCACCATCTATAAATGCTGATTCATCCAATGAAGTTGATATATTCTCCATGAATTGAATAAATATATAGATAGCTATAACATCGGTACCCATCATCATAATGATATATCCATATAGGTGATTGATAAATCCAAGTTGTTGCATAATGTTATAAACTGAAATTTGCATTGCTACACCTGGTAGTAATGATGCAAAAAGAAATAAATTACGTATTAAAGCATTACCTAAGAATTTAAAACGGTTAAGTACATATGCCAATTGTGTTCCAATTATAACAGATCCTACTAATACAAAGATTAATATAATCAAAGAGTTAAAAAATGCACGTCCCATATTAGCCATGTTGAAAGCTTTAGTGAAGTTGTCAAAATTCAGCCAACTTTCAGGTAATGTCATAACATTAGTACTTTGATATTCTGCATCTGTCTTGAAAGCTGTAATGACACATGAAACAACTGGTATTAAAGCTACTAATGTAAAGAATATTAATGATGCATACTTAACAAATATTCCAATAACTGCACCCGGAGTATAATGTTTTCTACGTTTCGCTGCCATTAAATCGCCTCCTTTGATTTATTATTCTTCGTTTTGAGACGAGTCTTCTTTGTTATAACTTGATCTTCTGCATTAGCATTTCTGAACGCATATTTGAAGAATAATTTTTGTAAGATTGTAGCTGCGAAAATTATCATAAGCAATACGACTGCCATTGCTGATGCAAGACCTACTTTTTGATTCGTATGTGCAATCCGATTCATTAATACAAAGTAAGTTGCAGTACCATTAGCTCCACTAGTAATTACATATGGTGGCTCGAATGCACTAAGAGAACCTGTAATTGATAAAATTACATTTAATGTAACAATTGTCTTAATACTAGGTAGTATTATATGAATAAACTGTTTGAATTTATTTGCACCGTCTAGTTCAGCTGCCTCATACATCTCTGAATCTACTGACATGATAGCTCCAATAAAGAGGATCATGTTCTGACCAAAGTATCTCCAAATCGATGTACCTACAAGAGAAACATTATTCAACCCTTGTGTTCTCAACCAGTACGGAAGATTTTCAAGATTAAAACCACACCATTGTAGTACGGAATCAAATACAAAACCTCTTGTAAAGAAAAACTTAAAGATAAATCCAATGGCAATACCATTGATTAAATATGGGAAAAACATAAATCCCTTGAATATATTTCCGCCTTTTGTTTTAAAACTAAGCATAGTTGCTAAATACAATGCAATTACTAACTGCACGATTGAACCTGCCATATAATATAGACATAATTTCAATGATGCGAAGATTTCTTTATTATTAAATACTTCTTTATAATTATCAAAACCAATATACTTAGGAGTATTTGTATAACTCATCTTATAAAAACTAAATTTAATCATTTCTCCAAATGGATAATAAGTAAAAGTAAACAACAATAAAAGAGGGATAAACATAAAGGCTGCTATGATAATGGCTTGTTGTCCTTTCCTACTCCTTGCCCATTGAAGTAGGGAGTTCTTTTTCTTATGGTCTGTATATGCTGTCATATGACCCTCCTTCTAAAATATCAGATAGAACTATCGCACAAATCTTGATTTGTGCGATAGTTTATCAAGAAAAATAGGTATGTTACTATCTATGGATAGTTATCTAATTATTGATTAATTTCTATATCGTTACCTTCTTGAGCAGAAGTCCATTTTTCATTCCATTCAGCCATAATTTCATCAAAGGTCATATCTTTGTTGGCAGCATGTTCAATAATTTGTTGAACTTTAGTGTTACCACCAGCAGAAACCATTAAGTCTGAATCAGCATTAATTAAGTTAAGGAAATCCTCTTCACCTGCAATAGCTGGTTCATCTGAAACTAATTCAATACCGTCGAATGCTGAATATAATTCAGGGAAGTTGTTGTCGTTAGCTCCAACTGGAATTCCGTTTTCATTGTATGCAAATCCTGATTGTTCAGTAAGCCATTTAACGAATACCATAGCAGCTTTTTGGTTATCTTCAGAAGCGTTAACATTGATTCCTAATCTGTAGTCTGGGCCTGAAGAAGCATATTGTTTTCCATCCACTGTGATTGGGAATGACATGTATCCGATATCATCACCGTTATCACCAGCTGCAACCATTTGAGGATAAGCCCAAGAGCCAAGTACCATAGTAGCGATTTGGCCATTGTTCATCATACCTTTAGAACCTTCCCAGTCAGTTGTAGAATAATCGTCTTCAGTTAAACCATTAGCAACAGCATCATAAAGAACTTTGTAAACAGCATAAGGTCCAGTTCCATCTGCTTTGTTCTCGAATGGATTACTCATATGAAGTAATTTCTGGTTTTTGTAAGTTGCATCGCCAGTAGCTGTTCCTGAGATATAATCATCCCAAGCACTCATAGTCCAACCAGCAGCATAGTTTGTATATAGAGGAATCGCATCAGTTTTATCTTTGATTGCTTGTAAAGCTGCGATAAATTCCTCTGGAGTTTTAGGAAGTGTAGTAATACCAGCTTGTTCAAAAACAGCCTTGTTATATACGATACCACGAGCAGTACCCATATAAGCAACACCATATACTTGTCCATCATAAGCCATATCTGAAGCATAACGAACTTGACCTTCCATAGTAGGTAGATCACCGTATGATACAAAGTATTTTGATAAATCTGATTTATTAACTTCAGGAATCATTAAAATATCACCATAGTCACCACTTTGTAAACGAAGTAATGCACTTTCAGCATATGTTGTATCAGCATCGATTACTACTTCAATGTTTGGATATAATTTATTAAAGTCTGCAACATACTCATCCCATTTCTTACCATTGTAATCATCTTGATTCATATCTGTTCTGTTGTTGTAGAATTTAATAGTTGTAGAGATATCCGTGTAACTTTCCCCAAGTACAATGTTAGCATAACTAAGTACATCGTCCGTTGTAGTATCAGCAGTGTCAGTTGTTTTATCATCAGTTACCTCTGTTGATGGTTTATCGCTTACTGTGTTATTTGCTTTATCATTGTTTTTCTTTGAACAACCTATGAATGATAAAGAAAGAACTACTGCTGTACCAATTGCTACAAATTTTTTAAGTCTCATAACAAATCCTCCTTTTTTGTTCAGTTACTTTTTTGTAACTTAATTTAATTATAATTTATTTTGTTTTTAAGTCATCAACTATTATTGATTTTTATATGTTATTATTGTTTTTTTAGATATTATTTATTATTTAACTATTTTTCCACCACTTTTTTATACATTATTGCCAGTCTTTTTACTTATTTACCCAGTAATATTACTTAATTTAATTTACTGCCCATGTTATTAGTTGATTAATTTACTCTTTTAATTTATAATAGATAATGTACATAAAAAAATTAACTATATTTTATACGAAATATGGAATAATGCTACATGATAACCTATTACTTTTACTAATGATCGAGGTGTATTATGAATTACTACGAAAACTTTCTAAAATCATTACTTTCTTATTCAAAACTACCTAATTCTTTGGATATCTCTTTTATCATGCCCAATTATTCAAAGAATAATGATTCCACTCCTCCTTCCCTCATCTATGCAGGTGGAGAACTAACCATATCATTCCCTTTCTTCTGTGAATCATCTGGCTTTTCCTCTTATATTCTTCTCTATACCATAAAGGGTAATTCAACGATTACTATTGAAAAGACAACCTACCAGTTACAGGAAAATAATTTACTTTTTCTTGATTGCAATTTACCTTTTAAGATAAGTTCTTATAACAGCAATTGGAAGTTTCAAATTCTATATCTTAAAGAGGATTTTATAAATCAATACTTTTCTATATTTAATGATAATAATAACTTTATATACGATGTTAAACCTTATTCTTGTGTTTCTTACTGTTTTAGAAATATAATTAATCCTCAGCATACAAACACTTCTCTATCAAACCTTTATGAAACGAAATGGGTTATTGATATACTTACAGAGATTTGCGTTCATGAAAAGAATCTAGATAATCCAGAAGATTATATACCAGAATATATAAGAAAATCGAAAGATTTCCTTGATAATAAACTTACGCAAACTTTCTCACTCGATGAGTTAGCCGAAGAATTACAAGTTAATAAATATAGACTGTGCCGTGAATTCTCTAAGTACTACAATATGCCACCACTTCGTTATCTTAATCATAAAAAAATCGAGAAGTCAAAAGAACTTCTATTTGGTACTAATCTAACAATAACTGAAATAAGTACAAGACTTGGAATTGAGAATGTAAATCACTTCATCCAGTTATTTAAAAAAGAAACAGGAGCCACCCCACTTGCTTACAAGCAGGAAGCTCCCTCTTCTATACGCGAATTACACTCTCCTTACAAACCAGACGACCTCGGCCAATAAAGATTCCTGATTTGTAACTTTTATTATCAATTTTCTTTAATATAGTATTAACGGTACAGCGAGCCATCTCATGAATATCAACTTCATATGTAGTTATACCGATTTCGCATAATCCCGGATATAGGTAGTTATCAAAACCAACTACTGAGACATCATTCGGAACGCTGTACCCATTTTCTTGCAAACATTTAATCACATAACTTGCTGTTAGATCACAGTTACAGACATAGGCCGTTGGCATATCTTCAACAATTAATTTTTTGCTGTCAATGTCAATCTTTCCAGTTCTCGTATCTCTATCATCCACTATCCATTCTGGCTTCACGATCAACCCATGTTCCATCATTGCTTTCGCAAATCCAAAATAACGGTCTGTAATACTATCTGTTGCTAACATAGTTCCCACAAATCCTATTTTTTTATGTCCCATTTCAAAAAGGTAATTCGTTAAAACATAAGATCCAAAATAACTATTGGATATAACAGAATCACAAGTTTGCTTTTCATCATAAAAATCCATATAAACAGTAGGTAATGCTGATACCTCCTTCATCTGCTTTAGATAGACATCCTTCATTCTACCAATTACTATGATTCCATCAACCTTTTGTTCTTGAATTAATTTAGGCAATATAGTATATTCTTCATCAGCTTCACTAATCACTTCTAACATAGAAAAACAATTTTTCGTTGCAATTTTACTTGTAACTGCTTGATACATCTGCCAATAAAATGAATTAAATTTCCCCAAAAACTTATCAGCAATTATTATTCCTATATTATAACCGCTACTAACAACAGTTTTCTTTATTGCAGAAGGCTGACGGTATCCCATCTCATCGGCAAGCTTCTTAATCTTCTCCCTTAATTCCTCACTTACTCCCTTTTGATTTGAAAGTGCTTTCGATACCGTTACCGTACTTACATTCAACACTGCTGCTAAATCTGCTAATTTAACTGATTTCGCCATATCATATCCCTTCCTATCTACGCATACAGGTTACTGTATATTATTTCTTTGCATAAAATAAACTTGGTATTCTTATCCATTTTTTAGTTTTCATAAAGTTAATTTTAGCTAATTTATAGTATAATATTATTTTCTTCTTGCCCTTTTGTCAAGTACAAACGCCTATTTCCCTTATTTTATTCAAATTAAAATTAAATAACAATTTATTGCTTCCTAAAAACGAGACAATTGCATTAGATAACCAATAATAAAATCAAAAGAAACAGACGTCAAAAGAAAAAGCATAATGGTATTCGCTTATAAGCAAATCTATTTATTCGTAATAACCCCATTCTGCTACTATATTCACTAACTGCTTAAACTCTTTCTTATATCCATCATTATATTCTAATCGATTCAATCTTTTACGTAGATGGTTCATTGAACCTTTCTCGAGATATGAGCTATCTTTTAATATCATTGCAAATTCAGCGATACAAGAAGCAAATTTCCAATCGTCACTTGTTTTATTGGTATATGCTCTCGTGGTAATTGGATACGTTAATAACTTACTTTCTTCTTTATCAGGCTCTTTGTAACGAACTTTAATGGTCAATAATTCATCCTTATATTTCTCATCCACTGACGTATATCTGCTTCCAGTTACTTTCTCATCTAATTCCATATTACTTGATACAGGAACTAACTCGTATAAGGCGGTCACAGAATGTCCTGCTCCTATTTCACCTGCATCTTTCGCATCATCTTCAAAATCTTCAGCTGCAAGAACACGATTTTCATATCCAATTAACCGATATCCTTTAATCTGCTCTGGATTAAATTCCACCTGGAATTTAACATCTTTTGCGACTGTTACCATATTAGCACCAAGTTCATCAACCAGAACTTTCTTAGCCTCATAAACGGAATCGATATACGCATAATTTCCATTACCATTATCCGCAAGTGCCTCCATATTATTATCCTTAATATTACCTGTTCCAAATCCTAATACTGACAAGTAGATTCCACTATCTCTTTTCTTCGTTATCAATTCAGTTAATTCGTATTCCGTCGTAAGTCCGACATTCAAATCTCCATCTGTAGCAAGTATGACACGATTATTACCGCCTTTAATAAAGTACCTCTCTGCAAGCTCATATGCCGCCTGAATCCCTGCACTTCCTGCTGTACTTCCCCCTGCTTCTAGACTTGTTATCTTCTCAATGATTCGATTCGTCTCATTCCCCTTAGCCCCCTCTAATATAACTGCATCTTCTCCTGCATAAACTACAATTGAAACACGGTCTTTACTTGTAAGATTTTCTGCTAACATACAAAATGCTTGCTGCATTAGCGGTAATTTATCAGGATCATTCATAGATCCTGATACGTCAAGTAAAAATACCAGATTCGAATTAGGTCCCTCGGAAAAATCAATATCTTTTGTCTGCATACCAACCATCATAAGTGACGTATTAGGATTCCAAGGGCATTTACCGATCTGTACATTAACACCAAATGGCTCCCTGCCAATAGGTCCTTCATAATCGTAATTAAAATAATTCAACATCTCTTCTACCCTGATTGCATCTTCATCATAAATGTATCCTTCATTAATCATTCTTCTTAAATTACTATAGGACGCTGTGTCTACATCAGCGGAGAATGTTGATAATGGTTCTTTGGAAACTGCTGAAAATCCATTCTCAGCATAGCTATTATATTCTTCCCCCGAACCACTGTAAGAGATATCCTCCTTTGTATCAATCTTAATATCACAGCTATTGGTCGTATAATCGCTATCAGCCCCAGTCCCACTATCGTTTGTAGCACCACTATCGTTTGCAGATGCACTATACTCAACTTCAGTATCAGAGGTATCGCTTGTATTACTCGAATATTCTGCCGAGTTATATATATCCTTCTTAGCCTCATTCTTTGATTTCCTTCCACAACCTACCATTACTAAAACTAAAACTACCATTACCAAGATAAATTTTTCCTTCATATTCATATTCATATTCATATTCTTTTCCTCCTTTTTTAACCCCTCTTAATATAGATACTTATTTATAGATACTTATTAAAAACAATTGGAATTCATATCCATCTATCTATTAGACGATAACAAAACAATAGTGGTTCCACATTATTAATAGCATTATCATCGTATAAGAAGTCAAATACGTTATAGTTACATTACCTTTAGTAGCGTATAATTTAGTTAATAAACTAAGTGATATAAGAATTTTTGTGGAGGATAGATATAATGAATACATATACTGATGATTTGAAGTTATGGTATAAAGAACCTGCAAACAACTGGGATGAAGCACTCCCTACAGGTAACGGACGATTAGGTGGAATGGTATTTGGAAACATCTATAGTGAACGAATTCAATTGAACGAAGATAGCGTCTGGTATGGAGGTCCAATGGATCGAAACAATCCAGATGCAAGCAAGAATCTTGATAAGATCCGATCTTTACTCATGGAAGGCAAGATCAAAGAAGCCGAAGAGCTTTCAGCACTCGCACTCTCGGGTACACCTGAATGCCAGCGTCATTACGAAACCTTAGGTGACTTATATCTTTTTTTTACAAACGAAAAAGGGGAGGTTACCAATTATACACGTGAACTTGACCTAACAACTGGCGTAATCAAAACTGACTTTACCCTTGATGGGACTCGTTATACTCGTAGTGTTTTTACAAGTTTTCCTCATCAAGTAATGGTAGTTCGACTTAGTTCTGATAAACCAAATGGACTTAATTTTCACACACAACTCTCTAGAGGTACTGCCCCATGGAACTTTGAACCATTTTCAACATACAAATTCCGATATAACGGAGGCTTCAATGCCAATGTAGATAAATCTTGTACGGTAGGGTCAGATAGTAGCTTAATGACGGGTCAATGCGGTGGCAAAGGTGCTGTAGAATTCTCCAGTAGAATTAAAATCAAGACAGAGGGCGGTTCTGTGAAAACTCTAGGTAATAGTGTAATTGTTGAGAATGCCAACACTGCAACTATCTTCCTCACAGCTAATACAACTTTTCGTGTTGAAAACCCAGAGTTATATTGTCAAACACAATTAGAACTAATATCACAGCTTCCTTATGAGGTAATCTATCAAGAATACTTAACTGACTACCAAAGTTTATTTAATCGAGTTGAAATTGATGTACGTACTGACAGAGGGGTGTTCTTAAACTCACTAGCTACCAACGAACGAATAGAACGATTTAGAGAAGGGAAAGACGACTATGGATTACTAAATCTATTCTTCCAATATGGCCGTTACTTACTACTCTCCAGTAGCCGCCCTGGCTCCCTCCCTGCAAATCTTCAAGGAATCTGGAACAAAGATATGCTACCAATATGGGATAGTAAGTATACCATCAACATTAATACTCAGATGAATTATTGGCCTGCAGAAACTTGCAATCTATCTGAATGTCATCTCCCATTATTTGATTTACTTGAAAGAATGAGAGAAAATGGTCGAAAAACAGCAAAGGTAATGTACAATTGCAGAGGTTTTATGGCTCACCACAACACCGATATATGGGCTGATACTGCACCACAAGATGTGTGCCTTAGCTCAACGTATTGGGTAATGGGCGCTGCATGGCTAAGCATACATCTATGGGAACATTATCAGTTTACACTTGATGGAGAATTCCTAAAGCAAGCCTATCCTACAATGAAAGAGGCTTCTGAGTTCTTACTGGACTTCTTAATCGAAGGCCCAGATGGTAAGTTAATTACTTGTCCAACGATTTCACCGGAGAATGAATACCGTTTACCATCAGGTGAAACAGGAGTCCTGTGTATGGGAGCTTCCATGGACAGTCAAATTACAACTGAGCTCTTTACCGCATGTATGAATGCCTCCTTAATTCTTGGAATCGACGAAGACTTTCGTAACACATTGACAGAAACATTACATCAGATTCCAACTCCAGAGATTGGTAGGTACGGTCAGATTAAAGAATGGGTAGAAGACTATGAGGAAATCGAACCAGGTCACCGTCACATCTCCCATCTGTTCGCTTTGCATCCAGGTAGCCAAATATCTCCCGATTCCACACCAGAATTAGCTGCGGCTGCTCGCAGAACCTTAGAGAGAAGACTCTCTTTTGGTGGCGGACATACTGGTTGGAGTAAAGCATGGATTATCAATATGTGGGCTAGGTTAGGAGCCGGTGAAGAATCCCTAAAAAACATAGAAGAACTTATTAAAAATTCAACGCTACCAAACCTTTTTGATAACCACCCACCATTTCAAATCGATGGAAATTTCGGTTGTACGGCAGGCATTGCTGAGATGTTGTTACAAAGCCATGAAGATGTAATACATCTGCTTCCCGCCCTTCCTGACAGATGGGAAAATGGCTATGTAAAAGGATTGAAGGCCCGTGGTGGATACGAAATAAGTTTAGAGTGGAATGCTAATAAACTAACCCATCTAGAAATCGTTGCTAATCATTATAGCGAAGTGACATTACGATATAACGATACAATCTTTACTCTCTTGTTAGAGAAGGGTAATGTTTATTCTATCAGTGATTTTTCTTTTAGCAAATAACTATGTCCTGAACATAAAGAAGGAAGGCAATCATTCGCCTTCCTTCTTTACATATAATACTTATAACCGTTTAAATAGTTATCCTACTGAAACTGATACATCATACCATACATCTTACCGTCTGCATCTTTACGATAAGCAACTATATACTGAACACTCTCTTCATCACCATTGATTCCAACAGTTTGGGGCGAAAATCCCTCCTCAATACCTGCAAAGATATCCTCTAATATTACATATAAATTTACTCCTGAGCCATCTTTTGCTTCATACGTATATGTTGCAGCTCCATCTACATCTGCTGTTAGCTCCTTAACAGAATCTTTTAGCAACGTACCATCCGCTACTCTTTCTTCTACATCTCCTTCTACATTTTTCAAAACCGACGTATCCACACTCTCGTTAATTTCCTCTTCATCTTTTGAATCTTTTTTATTTTTTCCTGCTTCCATTTCATTAATATAAGCATCTGCTTTTTCACGATTAGCTTTCGAGATATCTATCGGAAGATCAAACAATACATTGATTCCTTCATACTCCGAGTTAGGTGTAATCGCCCCAGTTAACTCGTCATAATCATACGCATCAACATTATAGAACGTTGTATCACTAACACAAAGATAAATACCTCGATCTGCAAACATCTCAACATTATTGCACTCAATTAATCGATACATTATCCCATCTTCTACAAAATCTTGATATCCACCATTCATTGTAGCGATATTATATTGCCATGGCTTTAGTCCTTTGATTAACGGCGAGACAAAGAATGGTTCCTGACCATAATTCTCATCCGATGTTGATGGCATCGGTGTACCATTCGTGTTTGCTATTGCAACTACTGCATACGTTCGATCCGATAATATTTCATCGTCACCTGTTGCAATATAGTCTGAGATTTCTGTTCCCGAAACTATACCAAGTAATGTTATATCATACTGACCTGACTGTACTGTTTTATTAACGGAGACTGCATCTTTACCTTTAAAGGCATCTGCTAGCTTATAATCTTCAAACTTTTCTGCAACCTTATCTGTCCCCAAAAATCTAGAAGCCGCTAATGCTGTTCCAGATAACGCTAGTATTGTCAATGCTGCCGCCGCTACCATTGGCATTCTTCTCTTCTTACTCATAGCATTTCTCTCCTTTGCCTTGGCTATAATCGTTTGATTAAGGAGGTCATCCGGCTCTTTTGTAACCGATAAAACTTGTTTTAATAACATATCAATTTGTTTATCTTCTTTCATAACCGTGTTCCTCCATCTTTACTTTTAATTCTTTTCTTGCTTTAAAGAGTCTGCTTTTTACTGTACCTGTTGGAATCTTCATAATCTGAGCTATATTCTCAACAGGAAGTTCAAGTGTATAGTATAAATACAATGGTATTTTCAATTTATCACTAAGCTTTTCCACTTCATATCGTACAATTTGACACATTTCCTTATTAATCATTATATCTTCTGTCGTAATAGACTTCGTAAGTTCCATACACAAGCTATTTTCACCGCCTGAGTTTTCATTAAGTGGTTCCATCGGAGCAATCCTCTGCCTTCTAGCATATTTTCTTCGACTATTCTTCCATATTCCAATTGCAATTGCTATCAAATAGCTTTTCGGATTTTCATTCTGATGTATCTTTCCCTTACGTTCTATTGCTTTTAGAAATGTTTCTTGATACAAATCGTCTGCCTCTATTTTGTTGTGTGTCAAACTACAACAGAATGTGTATATAGCATTCCCATGCATTTCAACTAATTCACTTATCTCTCTCGTATTCACAAGCAGTCTCCTTTTCATATCATTGAATGGTTCGCGGCGCCAACAATAAACCTCTTCATAGATATATTGTCATATATATGTAGTTGGTTCAATTTATTTTTTACTATATTCTTTTTATGCCTTCTATTAACTTTATATAAAACCAGCGTTATACTTAGCCTTAATTCCATAATAATACATATACCAAAAACCAAACTGCTATACTTTAAAATAAAAGGACGCATCAGATAACTTCCATCCGCAGATGGTCTGTGCGCCCTAATTCTAATCTTCTCTTATAATAATAGATTACTCAACAACTATTACTCTGTTTTCTCCGAAAATTCTTTCTTCAATGCTATGAATAAAAATATTAATGCAACCATTACAAGTATATGGGAGATTCCTGCGAAACCTGAAATCATACCATTTATAGCGCTTGAAACTTCTAATTCTTGAACCTGTATAATACCACGAACCAGCATCATAATTACCATAAATGGGAGACCGATATTATACATTATTAAGAATTTTTTGAAACTCTTATTCTTTACTAATAAAGAATCCTTACAAAACAAAGCTAAAATTAAGAAAAATAATACACCCAATGCAAACAAATGTGTATGTATATATCCTAGCACAGTCTGTCCCGAAAAATCAGAGTATTTTGTGTATTCTCTATAGAACACACCTCCTACCATAGCCAACCAAAAATAAACAAACGAGATATTCAACATTTTTTTCATTTCATTCTTTCCTCCTAACTTAAAGTTGTCTGTATATCCATTATTTAGCCCAATAATCTCTTTTCTATAGTTAAAATAGTAATACCCAAAGAGTATTCCTGCTCCAAATAACGCTGATCCTAATCCAGTATAAAAGACAGCTATAAAAACATCTGGTACCAGATTCCAAACCCTTATACCAATTCCAAAAGTCATCATAAATGCCATAATAAAAAATGATTTCTTATCAAAAAAATTAAAAATAAACTGTAAATCTTCTTCATATCCTTTGATTCTGTCCACATGTTTCAGCACTAACTTCTTAAAAATTAGAAACCAAAAAATCACAAATACTAAGATAGAAAGAAGCAAATTGATAATAGTTATTCGACCAATATAACTGATAATTCCAATGCGTAGTATATTAAATCCCGCAATTAGCCAAACGATACTTGCAATCATCAATAGCTTTTCTTTTTGTACTTTCATTCTTGCTTCCTCCTTTCAACCTGAACTCTGTTCATTTAAGATAAATTTTCTTATCTTATCCAAATAGTATCTTAATATAAACAACTTTTGACCATTACTAATAACGCTTTACAGTCACTCTTACAATCAAGCAATAGCGAAATAAAAATCGTAAATACATAATCTATAAATATAGTAGGCGTCAAGATATCATTAAAAGCATCTGGACGGACATCTACATCCTTTTCTAAAAGCATTAATAAATCCTTTTTCAAATTGTCAAAATATTGCTCCATTACTTGTCTCCCTTTCGCCTTATCTTCAGCTGAGAAAACTAAGGAATGGACTGTAAAAAATTCTGGATATTTATTTCCGCCTTCTTTTACACTTTCAAAAACCCATGAAAGACATTCTGTAAAACTATCAAAATCAAAGGACATACCTGTCATATATATTATATCTTTCCATATTGTTTCTATCGTCGCACTAACTAAATCAGCTTTTGAGGAAAAATAGTTATAGATAGAACCAACTGCTACGCTACATTCATTTGCAACCGTACGCATATTAATAGCAAAAAGACCTTCCTTCATAACAATCCTTCGACTTACTTCAAGAATTTCCTCTTTCGACGTTGCTGCCAAATTCATTAGAATTCACCTCCTCAAAATGAACATTGTTCATATTGGATATTATACTGCTCATATCATATTTGTCAATAATATTTCATTCAATAGCACTTAGGAAAATTCTGCACAAAAAATAAGCAGACACTTATATAAGATATCCGCTTATATTTAATATTTTTTACTTCAGAATTCACTACCCTATTTCTCTAAACGTCATTACCTGGTATTGATTTCTTCTTTGCATTTGGATTCTGATTTTGGTTTTCTCTCGTAATCGGAGTCTGACCATTGGCTTTTTCCATTCTAGCTTGCTTGTTATCTGGTTGACTGTCTTTTGGCATTTTTAGATTCCCTTTCACTCTTAAGTCTAAGATAATTGTAACGTTTCTAGACAACGCCTTTTCTTATCTAAAATTATTATAAGCAAACACCTGCATTTTATTCATTTTCTTCTGATACATGCAAGTAGTTAGTGCCACTAGAAAATGACGCTGTTGCAAAATATAGTATGTTTATCAATAAGATATTAACTAGACAAAATATATTAAAATGCAACACAAAAAACAATCTTCAACAAATTGTCTGGCAAGAGCAGACACGTAGTGTCTACATCTTGCCAGATAATTCGTGAAGATTGTTTTTGCTGGTGTGTGAAAGCATACCCGTTGAAAAATATACTAAGATATAGATTTACAACACCCTCAGTTTAGTAAAAGGATTAACCTATTAGCTTATTCTTATTTATAAAGCTCAACTAATCTTAATAAATGTTCATAACGAGCGTTTGCTGCTTCTTCAGAAGCACTGAATAATTTCTCAGCACGTTCTGGGAATGAACGAGCAAGACGAGTATAACGAGTTTCATTATTCAAGAAGTCTTGGTATGTTCCATCTCCTGGTTTAGAATTCAATGTGAATGGATTCTTACCTTCTGCCTTAAGTGCAGGATTAAAGGAGAATAGGTTCCAGTAACCAGACTTAACAGCTGATTTCATAACATCTTGACAGTGGTTCATTCCACCCTTAACTCCGTGAAGTTCACATGGAGCATAACCGATAATTAATGATGGTCCGTTATAAGCCTCTGCTTCTGCAATTACTTTAACTGCTTGTGCTGGATTTGCGCCAAGAGCGATTTGTGCTACGTATACGTAACCATAACTCATAGCGATTTCAGCAAGACTCTTCTTACCGATTTCCTTACCTGCAGCAGCGAATTGACAAACTTCACCGATATTAGAAGCCTTAGATGCTTGACCGCCTGTATTAGAATACATCTCTGTATCGAATACCATAACGTTTACATTCTCTCCTGAAGCAAGTACATGGTCAAGTCCACCGAATCCGATATCGTATGCCCATCCATCACCACCTAAGATCCATACAGACTTCTTAGCAAGGTATTGTTTCTTTTCAAGAACTTCTATGCAATGTTCGCAACCTTCGCTAGCACCTTTTTCAAGTACAGCGATTAGTGCTTCTGCTGCAGGAGTGTTTTCTGTAGTTGAATCTTTTGTTTCAAGGTATTTAGCAATAGCTACTTTTGCTTCTGCTGGAGAATCAGCTGCTTCACCCATCTTTTCAAGTTTAGCAATTAGTTGGTCACGTAGAGTTTTTTGTCCAAGATGCATACCAAAACCATGTTCTGCATTGTCTTCGAATAATGAGTTTGCCCAAGCTGGTCCCTTATTGCTATCTTTGTTAGCAGTATATGGACAAGCTGCTGCTGGACCACCCCAGATTGAAGAACAACCCGTAGCATTTGAGATATACATTTGTTCACCAAATAATTGAGTGATTAATCTAGCGTATGAAGTTTCTGCACAACCAGCACAACTTCCTGAGAACTCAAGTAGTGGTTGGTTGAATTGAGAACCTTTTACTGTATGATTAGCAGGCGTACCTGGTTTCTTGCCAACATTAGCAACTAAGTAATCGAATACTGGTTGTTCTTGTGATTGTGATTCTTGAGGAACCATTTGAATAGCACCGGTTGGACATACTGTAATACATTCACCACAACCCATACAGTCAAGTGGAGTTACACTCATAGTAAACTTGTATTCACTAGCTTTTGGTTTTGTATCAGCAAGTTTGATGTTTGCTGGTGCTGCTTTTATTTCTTCTTCATCTAACATGAATGGACGAATTGTAGCATGTGAACATACGAAAGCACATTGGTTACATTGGATACATTTTGTAGGATCCCATTCAGGAACATTTACTGCGATACCACGTTTTTCGTATGCAGAAGCACCTGTAGCAAATTGGCCATCTGCACAGTCAGCAAAAGCTGAAACTGGAAGGCTATCGCCGTCCATTAATGCGATTGGCTCAAGTAAGCTCTTAACCATCTTAACTGTTTCTTTGCGTCCTGTGTATTCTATACCAGGAGCATCTGCCTCTGGGTTAGACCATGAAGCTGGAACCTCCACTTTATGGATAGCATCTACACCAGCGTCGATTGCTTTGTAGTTCATCTCAACTACTGCATCACCTTTTTTACCGTAAGATTTCTTAGCAGCTTGTTTCATGTAGTTGATTGCATCGTCGATTGGTAAAACGTTTGCTAACTTGAAGAATGCTGATTGAAGAATTGTATTCGTACGTTTACCCATACCAATTTCAATTGCTTTATCAATAGCATTGATTGTATATAATTGAATGTTATTATCTGCGATATATTTCTTAGCAGCCGCATTTAGATGGTGAGTTAACTCCTCATCTGACCATTGGCAGTTAATCATGAAGATTCCGCCTGGTTTTACATCTTGAACCATCTTGTATCCTTTAACAACATAAGATGGATTGTGACAAGCTACGAAGTCAGCTTGATTGATGTAATATGGGCTTCTAATTGGTTTATCACCAAAACGAAGATGTGAAATTGTTACACCACCAGTTTTCTTTGAGTCATATTGGAAATACGCTTGTATGTACTTATCTGTATGGTCACCAATAATCTTAGTTGAGTTCTTGTTAGCTCCAACTGTACCGTCTCCACCAAGTCCCCAGAACTTACATTCTACTGTACCTTTTGCAGATGTAATAGGAGCTGGTTTCACTTCTGGTAAACTTAAGTTAGTAACATCATCTACGATACCAACTGTGAAACGTGATTTTGGAGTATCATTTGAAAGTTCTTTAAATATAGCGAATACAGATGATGGTGGTGTGTCTTTTGATCCAAGTCCATAACGTCCAGCTGTTAATACGATATCATGTAATCCAGCTTCACGTAATGTAGTAGCGATGTCAAGATATAAAGGATCGCCTAGAGCACCTGGTTCTTTGGTACGGTCAAGAACAGCCATCTTCTTAACAGTCTTAGGAATAACTTTTAATAAGGCTTTTGTAGACCAAGGACGATATAATCTAACTTTAATTAAGCCAACTTTTTCTCCTGCTGCTGTTAAGTAATCAATTACTTCTTCTGCTACATCACAGATTGAACCCATGGCTACGATAACACGTTCCGCATCTTCAGCACCATAGTAATTGAATAAATCATAGTTTGTACCTAATTTTTCATTTATTTTAGCCATGTATTTTTCAACAACAGCTGGTAATTCATCATAAACTGAGTTACATGCTTCACGATGTTGGAAGAAAACATCACCATTTTCATGAGAACCACGCATAGAAGGTTTTTCTGGATTTAATGCATGTTCACGAAATGCTTTTACAGCATCCATATTGCACATTTCTTTTAAATCAGCATAATCCCATGCATCAATCTTTTGAATCTCATGTGATGTACGGAAACCATCGAAGAAGTTGATAAATGGTACTTTACCTTCAAGTGTAGCGAGGTGAGCTACTGGGCTTAAGTCCATAACCTCTTGTGGATTTGACTCTGCTAACATAGCGAAACCTGTTTGACGACAGGCATAAACGTCACTGTGATCACCAAAGATATTAAGTGCTTGTGTAGCAACTGTACGAGCTGATACATGGAATACAGAAGGTAATTGTTCTCCTGCAATCTTATACATATTAGGAATCATTAATAAAAGTCCTTGTGAAGCTGTAAATGTAGTGGTTATAGCACCTGCAGCAAGAGAACCATGAACAGTTCCTGCAGCACCTGCTTCAGACTGCATTTCAACTACCTTAACCTGATTTCCAAATATGTTTTCCTGTCCTAATGCAGACCATTGGTCAACATAATCAGCCATTGGGCTTGAAGGCGTAATTGGGTATATGGCAGCAACATCAGTAAACGCATATGATACATGAGCAGCAGCTGTGTTACCATCCATTGATTTTTTAGCTCTTGACATTAGTATATCCTCCTTTATGCAATAAAAGGTCTTTTAAGGCCCTATTCAGATTATTTTATCATTTTCATCCAGCTTTGTAAAGATTTTATCTATTAATTATGACGAACATTCGTATCATTTTTTAAATAAATTAGGTGTTTTTCATAAAACTTTAATACGTCTTGTCAAATTATTCACAAAAAAGGAAAGTCCACCCTATTACTTCTCGTAATGAGTGGACTTTGGAATTATTACTAATTTATCTAAGATTCTCTATTGCTGCTCTTTCAATCGAAAGACCTTCTTTATATCTTTGTATAAATACATCAAAGCCTTCTACATCTTTTTGATCCGGTTCTACCCTACTTCCCTTTTCTCCCGCAAACACCCTGTTAGTAAGGTAATCATCTAACGTTTCATTCTCTGATTTATTCATCATATAGGAAGCAAGAATTGCAATTCCCCAAGCTCCACCTTCCCCTGCTGTTTCCATTACTGATACGGGAGCATTGATAGCAGCTGCTACCATCTTTTGTCCTACACCTTTCGTCTTGAATAAACCACCGTGACCATATATCGTATCCAATCTAACCCCTTCGTCTTTCAGTAAGATATCCAAGCCAACCTTTAAGGCACCAAGTGCCGTAAAGAGATGTACACGCATAAAGTTAGCTAGATTAAAATTGGATTCTGGAGTACGGACAAACAATGGACGTCCTTCTTCAAAATCTGTGATGTGTTCACCTGAGAAATAATTATACGCTAATAATCCACCACATTCAGCATCCCCTTCTAATGCTTTGGTATATAACACTTCATAAAGACGGTTCTTATCCACTTGCATTCCCATACTTACCATAAACTCTTCAAATACATTAACCCATGCATTAAGGTCAGACGTACAATTATTGCAATGTGCCATAGCAACTAGATTACCTGTAGGTGTTGTTACTAAATCTAGTTCTTCATGTACCCTCTCCAAATCTTTCTCTAATACTACCATTGCAAATACAGAAGTACCCGCTGAAACATTTCCTGTTCTAACTGAAACACTGTTGGTTGCAACCATTCCTGTCCCCGCATCCCCTTCTGGTGGACACAGAGGAATTCCCGCTTGTAGGTTTCCAGATGCATCAAGAAGTTTTGCTCCTTCATTTGTTAGATATCCTGCGCCTTCACCTGCTACTAGTACTTTAGGTAATATGTCTTCCAATTTCCAGTTCAGATTTCTATCTGCTATAAGGGTATTGAACTGGCTAATCATTGTTTTATTAAAATCATGTGTTTCGATGTCAATCGGGAACATTCCAGAAGCTTCACCAACACCCAATACTTTCTCACCTGTTAATCTCCAATGAATATACCCCGCCAAGGTTGTTTGATATGTAATCTGCTCTACATGTTCCTCGCCATTTAGAATAGCCTGATAAAGATGAGCAATACTCCATCTTTGCGGAACATGATATCCTAATATACTTGTTAATTCTTCTGATGCCCGGGCAGTGATGGTATTTCTCCAGGTACGAAACGGAACTAAAAGCTCCCCTTCTTTGTTAAATGCCATATAGCCATGCATCATACCGCTAAACCCAATTGCTCCTAGAGTTGTGATAGTAACCGCGTACTTCTCCTTAACATCTCTAGCCATCTGACTATAACTTTCACTAACACCCTTCCAGATGTCAGCTTCATCATAAGTCCAGATACCGTTAATCAATTGATTCTCCCACTCATAACTTCCAGATGCGATTGGTGTATTATTCTCATCTACCAAAACCGCTTTAATTCTAGTTGAACCAAGTTCAATACCCAGTACTGCATTCCCATTTATTATTGTCATCTTCGCGTCGCCCATAGTATACCTCCTAAAATTCACCTAAAACTTCTGCTATTTCAAGTATTCTATATTAAGCATACAACTTGTATGCTCATATGTACAAGATGTTTTTTTCTTTCCTATTGCATCAAATAGGTGATTGTTATCAGCTTCATTCTTTTTGAATACTTAAATAAGCTAAATTGTTCTATCAAATGCTTCACATAGTATCTTCTTAAGAACACTCCTACGAAATTCGCATAAGGTATACTATCAGTATGATTAGGAGGTTATTTTAATGAATCGTTCGCAAAATTTTTGCGATACAACTCGTAAACAATATAATACTTCTACAAACCATGAAACCTGTGATTATTCAGAAACCCCTGATATTATCTCGGGTACTCCGAATCGAGCAGCCGAAAGCAATACTCGCATGATGAATCCGAAGCCATCTTTAATTCCTATTTATGGTACTGTAGTCGACGTTACTACCGATTATTTTAATATGCAAACAGAATGTATATCAAATTATAATGTTACAGTAAGAACAGAAGACAGTCAAGAAATTCACTTTATTATCGACGCCAATACGTATTTTGTTGATTGTATAACACAAGAAAAAGGCGTTAAAATTGTAGGTTTTTACGATGAATTCGCAGCAATTCCACTCATCTATCCACCACAATATCCGATTAAAGTAATTGCACTTGATTTACCTGGACGTTTTGTCAAAGCCGATTTCTTCGATTGCTATCTGGTAAGTAATGATAATCTATTACAACTTGTAGTTTCTAACAACACGTATATCGTTGATGAAGACGGAAGTCCTTATTGTGGCAATATATCCAATAAATATATGGTTGCATTGTACGCTAGTTCAACTATGAGCATTCCAGCTGTAACTACACCAAATGTTCTTATCGTATTGCACTAATTATATGTTCTAATAAAGATTTGTTCTAATAAAGACTTGCTCTAATAGAGTCCTCACTAAATGGTGCTTTTAACCATATATAGATTATTGATGCACTCACAAGCAACAAAAAGACAATCTTCACAGTTTTTATGCGGATTCTGATATGCTACCCCTATATAGGACAATGAAATATAACAGTCCTATATGGGGGTATTTCTATGTCTAGAAAAAGTAAAATAGATCCAGTAGAAAAGGTTA
>JAHAJA010000015.1 GCA_018372435.1 Clostridiales bacterium
TTAAAATTTAATTTTTTGATCTCTTTGTTCAGAACTTACTAACCTAAAACTGGCTTTTAGTTTCCGTATGTCTTTCGACACAATTTACTTTAAGCGAATTACTTCGCTTGGTGTATCAAATTTGATTCGTTATTACTAACTCCTCGCAATGATACGGTTCGTTTATTTATTGAAAATCTTTTTTTCGTATACTATCAAGTTTAAAACTTGTGAATACGATTAGAATTTTCAGGGTTGTTTCACTGTTCAATTTTCAAGGTTCGTTGTTTGTATTATTTCGCCACTTCATAAGCGACTCTGATATTTTAACATCTTCAAAATTGTTTGTCAAGTAGAAAATTTATTTTTTATTTTCTTGCAATTAAGTAATTAACTGCTTTTTTCGACTTGATAATCTTAACATCTTTTGATTTGTATGTCAATATCTTTTTTTCAAGATTATTTTCTGTGAATTAAGTTGTTTTTTAATTTATAAGCTTAATTATTTTATCATGACACTAATTGTTTGTCAAGCAGAAAAAATTTATCTTATTGTCAGTTATTTGAACGCTGATGTTCAGCGACGAAATTTATTTTATCATTTATACAAACATTTGTCAACAATTAAATGGTGTTTTTTTTATAGAAATTTGTTTTTCTATAAATTATATCATTTTTCTCCATTTAATCAGTGTTTACGTTGATTCACAGTGCTTAATATCTCCATATTAGGAATGTAATATTCCTGATATCACATATTATCTTCTAGAATTTTTCTTATCTGCACAGAGGCAGTTCCATCTCCATATGGATTCTTCGCTTGACTCATTGTTTGATAACACATCGAATCATCTAACAGTTCACTGCAAACCTTATAGATTTCCCTTGAATCTGTTCCAACCAGACGTAACGTTCCTGCTTCTACTCCTTCTGGTCTCTCAGTAGTATTCCTTAATACAAGAACTGGTTTATCATATGCGGGTGCTTCTTCTTGCAATCCACCACTATCCGTCATTACTAAGTAAGATTTACTAATAATATTATGCATCTCATCTAATTGCAATGGTTCAACGATACGTATGCGTTCTAGGTTTCCCAAATATTGATTAACTAGATTTCGTATTTCCGGATTTTTGTGTACTGGGAATACGACCTTAACATCTTGATATTGTTGCAGTATATCTTTCACCGCCATGAATATTCGAATCATAGCTTCCCCTGTATTCTCTCTTCTATGAGTTGTTAACAAGATAAGCCTACTGTTTTTTGCCCAATCAAGCAAAGGATGCTCAAACTTTTCTTTGACAGTATATTTCATAGCGTCAATTGCAGTATTCCCTGTTACATAAATAGAACTAGCCTGCTTACCTTCCCGAACTAAATTATCTTTCGCCTGTACTGTTGGCGCAAAATGGTAGTTTGCCATAACACCAACCGCTTGTCTATTAAATTCTTCCGGATATGGCGATGTTAAATCATGGGTACGAAGTCCAGCTTCCACATGGCCTATAGCAACTTTTTCATAGAAAGCTGCCATTGCCGCTGCATAAGTTGTAGTTGTATCACCATGAACCAACATAAGATCAGGCTTTTCCTTAATAATAATTTCACGCACTCCAATAAGTACCTTAACTGTAATATCCGTTAAGGTTTGTCCCTCTTTCATAATATCCAAATTGTAATCTGGTATTACCTGAAAACAATCTAATACCTGTAATAACATTTCCTTGTGTTGCCCTGTTACGCAAACAACTACTTCGAATCTTTCACTTTTCTTTAATTCTATAATCAATGGACACATCTTAACCGCTTCTGGTCTTGTACCAAAAACAAGCATTACCTTCTTCTTCATCTTACTCATGCTTCTCCTTTCTTATCCAGAAATATAACATACACGTAAGTAAAACACCTGTGCTGCTAGATATTAGACCTACTTTTAAAAGTGGATACTTTAATTCGATATATGTCTGTTTATCCTCTACTACTAACAAATTATTAGAACTTTCAATTGTGTTCTTTGATTCAAACGTATCTTGATACGCTATCGTTGTATTAACTGGTACTGACTCTGCAACGATAGAGATATAGTCTTTCCCATAATCAGCCTGAATTGGTACAATTTCACGTTCTGGAATAACATCAGTTTGAAGCCCTAATATATCATTTATAATGGTATACGCAGAATTATCTGAAGTTTGTAATCCATGATATAAGAGATTGAGACCTAGGAATATAATATTTTTATTATCATTCGTACCAACGTATGGAAGATTCATATTCATAAAGTTAACGCTGCCACTAATATCTTTTACTCCATCTATATAAGAAGCTCTCCACTTTGTATTCTCACTTTCAAAGTAATCCATCTTATACGTATTCTCTTTATATTCTAAATCTGGGAAACGACTATTAAAGGTAACCGCCTGTCCTGTGACACCTAATATACTCGTTCTTTTGGTAACTGGATCCTCTGGAACATAGGACATATCTATTACTATTCGCACTCCTGCATCTGCTGCTTCTGTAAGTAATTTCTCCGCCGTCTTTTTATCATGATATTTAAAACCAGATAGATATAACACCTTATATTTCGTTAAATCCTCAATGGTATACTCATCAATATATTCTTCGCTTGCTACCTCAAACACCGGATAGGATAGTACTATTAGTTCAGCATTCTTACCAATGGCTAACCCTTGATACGAGGTACGTACACCAAATTGTTCTGGCGTATCTCTGTGAAAGATATATGCGTTGTCTGTCTTTCTCACAAGATCATATTGACTTTGCTTAGAAGCACGTAATAAATTACCTTCAGACGTATTCGAATCCTCCACTAGATTAATTGGTAACTCTACTGTATCGTTACCAAGTTCAATACAACGATCAAACACATAAGAATATTTTCCGTATTCAACAGCCGTATTCAACATAACTATATTTGAAGATGTAGTTGCACCTTGCCAAGCCCAACCATAGGAATAGTCAACACGGTCTTCACCTACACATAATTGCCAAGATGGATAGGAACCATATGCACTCAAATCTAATACTGCTACTCTTTGAGATGTTATACTTTTTGCATATTCTAATTCTTCATCCGCTTTTCCTGCTACCTGTGTATAGTATCTTTCTATATTAAATGACGGTACACAATCTAATATTAATATTCCCATAAGGATAATACAGAAATACTTCCTTATACTGGTCCATTCAAGTAACGACCAATAAAAAAATGCATATGCAATGGTTGCAAAACGCATCATCCATAGCAATTGGCTTAGTGGCATCTTAGAAAGAATAGGAACAACTTCAACCGTAGTTAATAAAACAATAACAATAGCTGTAATAAATCCTGCTTTTTTTCCTTTCCTAGCAAGTAAAACACCGATCACTGAAATTATAACAATGGATATTCCATAATAAAACGTATCAATAATACCATTTATTCTTATCAAAGGATTAAGCGATTCATTAAAAGAATACGCTAACGATTTCATTACAGAGGCACTTGCCTCTGGGTCCATACCGACTAATCCACCAGATAGAGCTGGTAATAACCAAAATCCGCTTATCGCAAATGAAACAAGCATAATAAACAATGTCTGTATTGCTCGTTTGTACTCTTTATTAGATAATACATAGAATAACAAGAAAATAAATGTTGCAATCCCAACCATAGCAGAAATCATAACATGGCTTAGGGTGATTCCTACCATACTTGCAATAATTCCAAACATTGCGTTGTTTTTGCGTTTTATAAAGAATAACCATATTGCATATACACAATAGGGAATAATAATTGCGGTAACCATTCGAGGGATATTTCCTTCGCAGAAGTATACACGAATGTTCTCCGGTAAAAAAAACCAAAGTATTCCAAGCACAGTTCCTAAGACGATACGATTTTGTGCTCTACCAAATAATACCCAGCCAAGAGCCCCAAAAAACACGGATACTCCAGCGAACAATACATAGGCCCAAGTAATACTTCCACCGGCAATCCATTGTAAGAAAGCTAGAATATAGTAAGGTAATGGCGCCCAATACCGAAAAGGCTGCACCCCGTTATACCATAAAGAAGTGTACAAAGGATATGTATTTCCTTCTTTGATATTTTCGTATAGAAGATTAGACTTAAATAAATGCCCCCAAGCATCATTGCCTGATGCAACATACCCATAGTGGAACATGAAATATACGAACGCGATTGAAATAAGAAGAAGCAATAAGATTACTTTAACCATGGAAACATTATGCTTTTTTACTTTCGTCACTTCAATTTCTTTCGTCACTTCAATTTCTTCATTCATATTATTAACCTACTATCTTTCTACTAATTTATCTAATATAGCATCCGCGATTGCTTCCATATCCTTATTATGATTATCTCCCATCTCGTCTAATAAGTTTATTACATATGCTCTTGTTGGTGTCTCACTCATCTCAATCATTAGCAATAACCAGCCCTCTTTTCGAAGTAACTCTGCTAACTCTTGTTTAAAGTACTCACAACAATTTTCTAATGTAGGGTTCACATGATGAAATGGAGGAATTTCGTTAATGTAGTTTTCCTGGTATTTACTGAAGTATTCTTCAATCTGTTGTTCAAGACGGTCAAACTGAACAAAGTTATTCTGTATCTTAAGTGTGTTTATTGTAATTTCCCATGTATGTGAATGTCTCTCACCTAAATTACCATTTATATAGATTGCGTGGCTTGCATTCACATAGAACTTAAATTTATATTGGTGATATCTCACGAATTAACCTCTCTTCCAATTAATTACTCGGTTGCGATACTATTTCGTCTATCTTAGACATTACAATGCGTTTCATATAATTTCTTTCTAATATAATATAATACAAAGAAAGGACCAACAATTGATAGACCTTTGCTAAGTAGAAAATTCAATCTTTCTGGAAATGCAGCAAACAAAAATGTATTTCCCATATATATTAATGTATTTGCTAAGAATAGTCCAAACAAAAAAGTGAGGATGTAAATAAAGGCTCCCTTTTTCCCTTTTGCTGCCACAAAAACATATTGTGCATTCAAAAAATAACCAACAACAGTTCCTGAAACTACACCGCACGTATTTGCTATCACTAAATCATAGCCTAATATTATATTCATAAACCATACAATACCTGTATCCAATACAGTTACAAGAACAGAATTGAGTAAATAAGTTCCTATACTTTTGTACTTCTTTAGCATTTTTACCTGCTCCTTTCGTCATATTCTCTATTAAAAATCGCAAAATAATATTAATAGCGACAAAGACATGTGTATTGCCTATATCCTCTCACGTATCTTTTCTAGTTCCATTAAAGGATCCTCTATTACGTTAGTAATAGTTCTACATTTAACAGTTGCTTTAATACCATTATCTTTCGCAATATTCTCTGCTCTTTCTTCTACTACAACAAGGGATTCCATAATATCACCAATCTCGGTTCTTACCATAAGGAATATAAACTCACCTTTTCCAATCTCAAACAACTCATAGTTATGAACTAATTGAACTCGTAATTGTTCCTCGATTTCACTCATTCTTTTCTTCGTGAAGTATAGGTTACCCATATCATATTGTACATAAATTATAGTGACAGGCAGATAAGTAGTATCATTTGTCTTCATTAATAATAGTCTTACTAATTCTATATCATATTGAATTGCTTGATTTATCTGGCTCAATCCTTTACTCTCTTTTTCAAAAGTAATCTGGTCTAACTCCTGGTTAATTTCTTCTACCTTGCGATTCAAACTCACCACTTCTTTTTCTAAACGTACTACTTCCATAGACGCCCTCATCGACTTTCGTATAAAATCGATTCCAATTAAAGCTAACAACAGCGTCGCTACAATAATTTGAAGAAGTAACACCATATTGAACGTACTATATCCCCAATCCATGAGAACCATACTCTTACCTGCTGTTAAGCCAATTGTAAAGGTTCCATTATCATAAGAAAATGAACTTTGCGTTGTAATTATAGAGTTCTCTTGTAACTGTACCATAAACTTATCTAATGAAATTGTACGACTGGCTTTTATTAAGTCATGGTTTTTATAGTAAAGAACAATTCCATCATACGCTACATACACCCACGACGAATCATCAATCGAATCTTCTCTACTTATAATCTCTAAGAATTTATCCCAATTATTAATTTCAGCAATATTCCCTTGTAAGGAAAACAATACACTCTCCGCAAGCAACTCAGTTTTGACTTGCATTTCATTATGATACAAGTCTAGAAATTGCTTTTCTTGGTTCTTTATACTTCTACTATTAGATACTATCGAATAGAAAATAATAAGGAGTATTAGAAAGACAGCCGTGTTATACTTATTTATCTTAAAGTTCCTCTTATCTTTCAAACTTACACCTCTTCTCTCTAATTTTCTCCTACCGTTTCCTTCTCTTTATACCTAGTTGTCTTAGTTGAATCCCCAAGCTTATACTTCTTAAAGACGTTTTTATTACTTTCATCTTGCTTGCTCCCACTTTTTCATCATAATGAAGTTCAAATGGTATTTCAGCAAACGTAGCCCCGATTATGTTTAACTTATAAAGAAGTTCTACCATACAAGTAAAACCAGCATTCTCAATAATTCCTTCTCCAAATTCCTTGTATGCACATTCTAATAAAGTTGTACGGTACAAACGGTAGCCACAAGTATAATCTCTTACATGTTTAACAGGTAGTAACAGTTTAAATATCCACCTTGCTCCTATACTAGTAAGATGTCTATAACCAGCTAACCCATGAACCTTTGCACCTTTTTGATAACGAGATGCAATGACAACATCCACTGATTCATCGTCTTCTGTCTTCTTTAACATATCCAAAACATAGTTTGGATCTTGCGTATTATCACAATCCATGATACATAGATACTTACAGGTATCTTTATGTTCAATTGCATATCTCACACCAGTCTTAACAGCTTCTCCTAATCCTTTATTAACCTCATGATTGATCAGAGTAACATTCTCATAGGTATCAGATAATTTCTTACTTAATATCTCCGTCTCATCACTACTACCATCGTTAACGATTGCAACTTCTAAACCAAGCCCATATCTATCTTTTATTATTTCTTCCATCGAAAGCCATCGTTCAATCATTCGTTCCACATTCCCTTGTTCGTTATACGCTGGTAATGCAACTATTAATCTATTCTTCATCTTTATTCACCTTTTCTATCATTTTATCCAATATTCGAGTAATTCCCGAAAAATCTTTTCTTATAGTTTCTGTAAAATGTTCGCGCTCCTGCGTTAAATTATTCGTACGCCATACTTGATGACCTTTAATAGCATTAATAATTCCAGCGAAACGAAACCAGAATACCATAGAATTGTAAGGCGGAAGTAAGAACATTAGATACCACTTGCGAACGTAATAACTCCTGAGTTCTTTGTTGTTTTTCAAGAATAAAGCTATACAGAGGTAGAATAAAAACGTTGTCATTACATTAAAGAAATAGATCAAAACCATCGATACAATAACTAACCGCAGCGGATAATTCATAAAGATTAAGGAAAGTAATGCAAAATACCATATCATACGAGGTAATGCAAATGTATGATCATATAAAATTAACTTTGTAATTACATTAAAAGGCTTCCTTTTTCTCTTATTCGAACGCTTAAACGTCTTCTTTTCTCTTTCAAACATATGGGCAACTTCTAGTTCTCCTCGCTGCCAGCGTTGTCTTTGTGTATAAAGTTTATTCACATCTTCAATTGGATCAACAAAAAAATACGCGTCTGGACATAAACTGACTTTCTGATTGAGCCATTCTCTAACTTGAAAAGTGATTTGTGTATCTTCACAAACAGTATCCGTATTATACAATTTTGTCTTTAGTATTGTTGATTTTCTAAAAGCAGAGAATGCACCCGATAACGTGTATATATTGTTGAACTCTGCCTCAAAATTTCTTCCTGCAAGAAATGCTTGTGCATACTCACAAAATTCTAACTTTCGTAATATTCGTAGGAAGAATTTATCGGTATCTTCAATTAATGCTGGATCCGTAAGGATTGTTCCTGTTACACAATGAACCTCCTCATTCTTCTCAAAATAAGTTACCATATTATGTAGTGCTAGCGGGTGAAGCACTCCATCACTATCAATGTGAATAATATATTTCCCTGTACTATTAAATAACGCCAGATTTAAAGCCTTTGACTTTCCTTGTTTTGATGTCAACCAGTTCATGTTCAATTCAGGAAAATCTAGTTGACACTTACTAAACACTTCGAAACTATTGTCATTTCCACCGTTGTGCACAACCATAACATAAATCAAATGATTATCGTAATCCGAATCATAGACAGACTTAATACAATTCCTTAATGTATCTGCTGAATTATAAACCGGTATAATTACCGTAATCTCTGGTAAGTATTTTAATGCTTCCCCTTGTTTATTGTTTAGACGTTTTTTGAATAGAATGAATACATCAAAGATTGCCGGAATTACCTCTAACAAAATAGGGATAATAACCCATGCCATATAGAAAACAATAGTACTAACTATGAAATCATTTATCTTCATAACTAAAACTACCTACCTTTTGTCTTATAATCTGTGCCTTCGTAAACACAAAGTAGTAAAGTAACATAGATAATCCATAGAAGATTACCCTTCCTAAAATTGTGTGAGCAAGAAAATAGGCTTCATTTCCAAACATGCTGATTGCTACACAGATTACAGCTAGTCGAATAACATTAGCAAGGAATAAATACAAACCACCGATGATACCTACCAATATCTTCTCCATACGAAGATAAGCAGGAAAAAAAATAAGCAAGGAAAAGAATGCTGCCATTTCAATAATTCCAGCGCATTCATAATCCACAACCAAAGAAATAGCACCGCTCTTATTCTTAACAAAAAGTAATGCATATTCTGGATACCCTTCAAACAAACGTAACAACTTTCCTACACCACCCGTAACCATAGTAACTGCTTTGATTAAAGGTGTTGTTAGTAAAGGTTGAACAAACACCATAGACAACACAAATAATCCGGCACTCCCTATCAGAAAGTACCAGAAATCTAGTTTTCCGCGTCGCAATACGGACAATATATACACCCAAACAATCAATGCTACTAATGTCAACCAATTCATACTATTTCACAACTTTCTTTTCTTATCACAGCAAGAACACCACAGCACTCTTGCTGTGGTTTAAACATCATCACGTACAATTCTCACCAATGTAAATCTATACTCCTACCATCTGTTATGCCTTAGTCTTAACTTTTTTGCGTTTTAGATATAACATTCCACCTGCTGCGATTGCCGTCATAATAATTACACCAGCAACTGCTCCTGATGATGAACCTGCCAATGTAATTTCATCTCTACCAATATTCGGATTGTATAACTTAATCTCTCGCATCGACTCAACCGGAATACCAGTTATCTGAGAAATTACATTCAAATCAATCGCAAACTCAACTTCATCACCAATTGAATGATTTTTATCATATACAGTAAAAACCGATTCTCCCATATAATACTTCGGATACTCGTTATAAAAAACACCCAACCCAGTAGTAATACCTTCTGGAAGATTAGACATATCTGTATTCCAATCAATGTTACCATCTGATGTACACTTTTGAATAGTCAACCCAACCTTCGTACTGTTGTTTATTGTAAGTTCCATGTAACCAACTATCATCTGCCTATTGAATGCACCGTTCATCTTATAATGTCCATAAAGAATATCGCCATCAAGATATAATGCACCTTGATGAACTTGGTCTGGATTAGGTGAATACCAAGAGATATCTGTATGTGGAATGTGATTCCAATCTGAATACGTACCGTCTACCTGAATAGTCCCCCCATATGTAAGATTCTCATCTTCAATACCTTCTAATAAATCTTCCGCAGTTTCTTCCGTATCTTCACTATCTATATCACTTTCATCTTCCGTCTTGTTATCATCTCCATTAACGTTATCATCATTCGTTACGTTACTTTCTTCCTTATCGATTTCTTCTTCCGTTACGTTACTTTCTTCCCTATCAATTTCTTCTTTCGTTACATTACCTTCTGCATCGACACCTTCTACCTTAGAATCCTCTTTCGCTTTGTCTTCATTCACTAACGACGAATTGTCATCTACTGTCGTCTCTTCTTCCGTTACGACACTATCTACTGTCTGACTAGCGACAGCATTGGTAGGTATTGCAATTGCTTGTGTGATTAGTAACAAGCTACAAATAATTAATAAACTTCTTTTCATAAGAATCACTCCGTATTCGACTACTTATAAGTACTTTTTTTGAGCCTCTAATATTTTCTCAAGTTGTCTTGAACTATTCTGTATATGAGCAGAGCAAAGAAGAATACGATCAGAAACCGAATAGATACGCAATGGATTTTCACAGATATCTATCTGAATTAAATCCAAATTTACACTCTGTAACTTTTCTTTAATTTCTTCGTAAAAATACTCACCCATAACTTCTATGGTTGGTATTTCTTCTTCAAAACAGGCAAGTCTATTTAATTTTTCTCCTGAAAATCTGCTGAAATACTCTTCAAGGAAACGATCAACTTTCGAAAAAAGATCAATATTATAATTCTCATATGTTTCCATATACAATAAGATAGTAAATGTGTGAGGATGCATGCCTTCATCTGACTTTGTCATAGAATGTTGTGCACTAAAATAATATTTAAATTTGTAAAAATGCAACAACTTATCTTGTAAAATCATAGCTTATCCTCACACTTCTATCTTTTGATTCTCATTTTATCACATTACATAGTAATAACAAATACCTTTTTCTAATTTTCTACATATTTCATGATAACACACAATGATATTGTAGTTTTTTAGTAACTAATGGTCATAAATAATCTAATTTGTAAATATTTGAGTCCAATACACTGTATTATTACTATCAATGTAGCACCCAACTCCTAGTTTATTGTAGTTCTTTGACATGATATTTGCACGATGCCCTGAGGAATTCATCCATGCATTCATAACAGCTTCTGGTGTTCTTTGACCGTATGCAATGTTTTCACCAGCCGCTTGATATGATATATTCATTTCTTTTAATATACTTGAAAACGATGAACCGTTAGGTCTCGTATGTGAAAAGCTTTTCTTAATTTCTTGTGATCTAACATATGCTGCCTTCTCTAACGACGAACTTGTTGTTAATTGACTTAAACCTTCTTTGGCTCTTTCAATATTCACAAGGCGTAATACTTCTTCTGTAAAAGCTGCATTACTTGATGTAGGCGTGCTTAGGTTGTCTTGATTGATATCTACATTATTATCACTTTCATTATTGCTTCCATTATTACTTCCATTAATGCTTCCAAATGCAATCTTGTTTGATTTAATCTTGTCCGAATATACTCCGTAATACTTTATATTAGCACTCTTCTTATAAGCTCGTACCCTATAATAATATGTTTTAGAGGAATTGGCTGACATATCTGTATAACTTAATGTTGTTGAACTTCCTATATATTCATATTTACCATTTAGCGAATTGGAACGATATACATTGTATTTACTTGCGTTTGGCACGTAGTTCCAACTTACCTTACGTCCATTTGTTTGATTAGTAACTTTTACATTCTCAGTCTTTTTCAACGTAGATGAAACATAAGCTACATTAGAATAAGAACTATAAACCTTCTTGCCATTCACAGTTTTGTAAGCCCGTACCTTGTAGTAATAACTACTTGAAGACTTACGCCCTGTATCTTTATATGTTGTTGACGCTACGTTTGCTATGTGCGCATACTTTCCAGCTTTTGAGGTTGTACGATAGATGCTGTACCCTTGTGCCCCTGAAACTTTACTCATGGAAAGTGTAGCCGTTGTTGCCGTTCGCTGTTTAATTGTTAGATTCGTCTTAGATAACGATGTAGCAGCATGTGCTTTCCAAACACCTTGGTTTGCAAGCGGCATTGTTATGTAGCTAACTACAATACACAGTAAACAGGCTAAAATTGATATTTTCAATATTTTCTTTCTCTTCATATTCTTTTCTCCCTTGTATTTAAATTCACTAATATCGTAACACTTTTGTAACATTTATGTAATATATTATTAATGGAAACATTGCTACGATAAGGTATTATAAGGGAACAAATGTAAAAAGACCATTTATCTAGTCATACATTCTAGACAAATGGTCTTATAATTTGGTCAACAACACGAATCTGAGGTAGATTTCAACTAGTACACTGCCCTAGAATAAAAATCTTGATATTATCGCAACAATTGGTAACGTAATTAAAGTTCTCTCGATAAATATCAGAAAGATTTCTTTAATATTAACTGGAATCTTTGATGCAATTAGTAAAGCTCCTACTTCTGATAAGTAGATTAATTGACATACGGAAACTGCTGCAACGACAAATCTTGTCATATCGTTTGTTACATTAGCGATTAATACAGAAGGTAATAACATATCTGCGAATCCAGCAAACAACGTTTGTGATGCAGACGCAGCCTCTGGTACCCCTAGGATCTCAAGAATAGGTAAGAAAGGTAAGCCAAGGATACGGAAGATTGGTGTATATTCTGCAATGAGCAAAGCGACGGTTCCTATCATCATAACAATTGGGATAACTGCAATCCACATTTCAAGTACATTTCCAATGATGTATAAAAACTCAATATAAATACATAAAGATAACGGTGGTAAGTTCTACCACCGTTATCTTTCAACACTTATAATTATGTTTAGCTACTCCATCAAATGTAGCCTTAGTTGTTCAATAAAAACTTATATTGAGACATATATAATTCCTTATATTCACCACCATAACGAATCAATTCATCATGGCTACCTTTTTCAATAATTTCTCCTTTATCAACATACATGATACAGGTTGAATTCTTAATTGTTGACAAACGGTGAGCGATAATAAACGAAGTACGATTTTTGAGTAGGCGATTTAATCCCTCTTGCAAAGCAATTTCAGTTTCTGTATCAATACTTGATGTTGCCTCATCTAAAATTAATATCTTAGGATTTGCAAGGAGTGCTCTTGCAAAGGAAATTAATTGTCTTTGTCCTGCTGATAATCGATTTCCTCTCTCATTCACTTCCGTATGGTATCCGTTCTCCATCTGCATAATGAAGTCATGTGCACAAACCGTTTTTGCAGCTTCTATAACTTCTTCATCTGTCGCTATCATATTACCGTAACGGATATTATCCATAATTGTCCCAGAGAATATAAAACTATCTTGTAGCATAACCCCCATTTGAGAACGTAAGGATTTAATTGTTACTGTATTAATATCAATTCCATCAATTAAGATCTGTCCTGAATCTAGATTATAGAAACGACTAAGTAAATTGATAATGGTTGTTTTACCTGCTCCTGTAGGGCCTACAATTGCATAAGACTCACCTTTATTGATCTTGAAACTAACATTTCTAAGAATCGGATTCTCTTTCTCATAGCTAAAATATACATTCTTGAATTCCACATCACCATGAATAGGTGGCATTGTAATAGCATCTGGTGCATCCTTCACGTCTACTGGCTCATCAATAGTTTCAAAGATTCTTTCTAGATATGAAATCGCAGTTAATAAACTATTATAGAAACTTGCCATATTCGTAATTGGGGCCCAGAAACGGCTTATATAAGAAGCAAATGCTACCAACGTACCAATTGTAACTCCATTCACTCCACCTACCAACCAAGATATACCTAATACATAGATAATGGATGTTGTAATGGCTGATATGTTATCCACTAGTGGAGATAACATAAAGTTATAGTGTACCGCTTCCATCCATGCTGAACGATAATTATCGCTTAATGTATTGAAGATATTTGAATTCGTTTCTTCCCGTACGAAGGATTGTGTAACACGGATACCATTCATACTCTCTGCAATATAAGCATTCAGGTTAGATGATTTATTACTTAACTTCTGCCATGCACTTCTTTGTTTCTTCTTAATAATTATTAAGAAAGCTACCATAACTGGAATACCACATAGGCAAATCAGTGTTAATTTCACATTAATAGTAAGCATGAATATAATGATAAATACTAAACTGAACAAATCTGTAATCGTATTAATTATACCATTGGATAATAAATCACTTATATTATTCACATAGTTTACAACACGTACTTGAATCTTTCCATGTGGACGATCATCATAATATGAAAATGGTAACTCCTGCAGATGAACAAACAAGTCTCTACGAATTTGATGAATAATATCCTGACCGATTTGTGCCATACATTTAATCTTAATTCTAAGTGTAATAACAATTACTAGCACAACAATTAGATATAAGAAACTCATCTTCACTATTCCACTAATATTTTCATTTGGAATATAATTATCCATAACAATCATAAGAAGTTTTGGCCCAAGCATGCTTAATGCACTGGCTGTTAACATGATAAGAACTACAAAAATCATCTTATTACGATATGGTTTTATATAATGAAATAAACGTTTTAATTGGTTTACGTCAAATTGCGTCTCTAAGGATTCGTCTACATCATATTTATTTCTAGCCATTACTTGATTCCCTCCTTCATTGATGCAATTGTATCAAACTCACCATATTGATGGTTAAACACAGTATAATAATAGCCCTTTTTATCAAGTAAACTATCATGATTACCCGATTCTACTATTCTTCCATTATCGAGTACAAGAATTAAATCTGCATCTTTTATTGAAGATATTCTATGAGCAATTACGAATACAGTTCTCTCATCAGCTAAATTCCCTAGAGCCTCTTGAATCTGTGATTCTGTCTCCATATCAACAGCAGATGTCGTATCATCAAGGATTACAATTGACGGATTTTTAAGCAGTGCTCTAGCAAGTGATATTCTTTGCTTCTGACCACCTGATAACCCCACTCCTCGCTCACCAACAATTGTATCATATCCTTCTGGCATCTTAAGAATGAAATCATGTGCATTAGCAATCTTCGCTACTCTCTCCACCTCTTCGAAGGTACAATTCGGTCTACCATATGCAATATTACCTTCTACAGTATCTGAGAATAAGAATACGTCTTGCATCGCCATACCAATATGGTCTCTTAGATAATGAAGATCCATATCCTTAACATTCACGCCGTCGATACACACTTCACCTTTTGTTACATCATAGAAACGACAAAGTAGATTCATAATGGTCGATTTACCTGAACCGGTAGCACCAATAATACCAACTGTCTGCCCTGATTTAACAGTAAAATCGATATCCTTAAGAATTACATCATCCTCTGCTTTATAGTTTACATGACGAAACTCAATATTACCTTTGATACGTTTTCCCTTATAAGCACCTTCTGGCTCTTTGATATCCGGTTCTTCACAGAATGTTGAATAGATCTTCTCAACCGATGTAACAAATCTCTGTACATCATTGGTTAACCAACCAGCCATACGAAGCGGATTGTTAAGCATCCATAAGTACCCATTAATAGTGAATAGATTACCAAGTGTCATCTGCTTATTAACTACCATAATACCACCAACGAGCATTAATATTGCATATAACAAATTGGAGAAGAATTCAAAAATAGGTATGTATTTGGTCCAGATAGCAGTCGCACCAAGCTCTGCTGCTCGATATGCATCGTTTTCTTTATCAAACTTCTCAATTTCAAAATCTTCTTTTGCGAACGCTTTTACTACTCTGTTTCCACTAATATTCTCTTGTGCGAAGGTATTAAGACTAGAGAATTGATTACGAATCTTATGAAACGCCGGCTTAATATTCTTCATTTGAAAATAAGTTGTCAACGCAGTAAACGGTAAAACTATAACCATACAAAGCGCTAATCGAACATCAACTGTAAAAATCATAACCAAAGCAATTATAAATAGGATTACATTCTCATAAATCGCATAGATTACGTAGGCTACAAAGTGGCGGATTGCATCCATATCTCCTGTCTGTCTAGACATTAGATCTCCTGTACGATTCTTATTATAGAATTGGAAATCTTGTTCTAATAACCGTTTATATAAGGCATCTCTCATAGAATATAAAACGCCCTGTGATGATTTCTCGAAAATCATCAGGAATAGATAACGTAATATAGATCGTACTACTGTTATTCCTATCAATATTACAATTAGTTTTGGGAGTAACGAATGCTTTCCTCCCTCTATTACCTCATCAATTAACATACCTGAAACGTATGGATTGATAATTGCAAGTATCGATGTGATCGTTACTAATAGTAATGCACATAGTAGTCGATACTTGTATTTCTTCACGAATGTGTAGAACCATTGCATTGCCGACATACTGTCCCTCTTTCCTTTCCCCAGGTCACGGTACTAACTTGAACTCTGTTCTATTAGTGCTGTAGACCTAATCAAAATGTTTCTCCATAACTATTACTTTAAACTCCATTCATTATAGGGCATACAATTTTTGAATTCTAACAATTTTATTGCAAGTTCTAACATTTTCTTTGCAAGTTTTAATATAAGAATTGTAAAATTTCCTATCAATTCCTATATATGAAATATGACTGTAACTATTCATTTAGACAAGTATTAACTTGCCTAATGAATATGTTACAGTCATTTATAATTACTACACTATCTTAATGTATTACATGAATTACATATATCTCCTATTTACTTGACTCTGCATACATAATATCTTCTTTCACAAAATCAGGTATATCATTAATATCAATTACATATTGATTACTCGTCACGTTACCAAACTCATCAGTTTTCCAAGTAACGGTAACGGTGAGATTAGCGTCGTAATTAGTAAGTATACCATTATTCCATGCATAACTACTATTAACAAGATACGGAAGAATCTTACTTATAGTATCACTTTCTTTATACATAACACTCTTGTCATAAGTCCAATCCGGATTATCTTTCGCATATGAAATATATTGTTCTTCTTCACGAGCATATTGTGGTATTCGATAATCAATGCTTACGTTTATTATATCATTAAGATTAAATGTTTTCGTGAAATCAAATCCATGTGTGCTTAGGAAGTCAATAGTTTTTGTGAACGACGGATAAACCATTGCACTATAACTAATAACGTCATTCTCATCAGTAGTATAACCAAATTCTATGGTGGCTAGTGGTATTTCATTTCTTACATCTTCCAAAGAAAGCGCTAAGAGTTCATCTCGATACAATGATAATAATTGTGCTTTCTCCTCTTCTGTTAACGTAATACTCAGCTTTTGGAATTCACTATAGCAAATAACGTTTGTTACTTCCTTCATTGTATATATTGGGAAGGCACCCTCTTTATATTCTTTGTTCTGATATAATTGATTTAGCAAATCAAAATAAGGTTCTACTGCAATTGTATAGCTTCTATAAATATGTCTTCCTGAGTTTAAGCGATATTGTACTTGAATACTCATGTATTTATCATAATTGCTACCACTATCGATTTCTTCCTCATTCAATACAGTATCCCCTTCAACTGCCATCTTTGCAATTTCATAGGCAGCATCTTTGTCTTTCAGATTCATATATTTGAATGCATAACCTATTCTATCCATATAAGAAATCTTGTATCTACTATTGTCTTCATTATAAACTCTAAACTCTAGGTTCGTATCTATACCTGATAGAGCAATACTCATACTCTCAATCTTATCTTTACTAGGTATATACTGATCATACTGTAATAAGTCCCACTTATACGTAGAGAATATTGCGAACATAAGGACTGCACCAACAAGTAATGAAACACGACTCTTGAAAGCTGCTTTAAAATCAAAATGATAGATGATTTCCATTATACAGCTACATAGCAAGTACCCACAAATCATACCAAAGACTAACCAAAAAGAGGAATTTGCATTCATTAACGAGGTAAAGATTATACCACTCCATAAGCCAATTGGAATGCTAATCGCTATCTTAATATAAGGCTGCAATACTTGGAAAGAAATTGCTTTTTCTGCTGCTTCTGATGATCTCTTGCGATATAAGAAAACTGCTAGAATTATTAATGCAATCGCAACTGCCATATAAATCAATGCACTTGAGAATGGCAAAGTCTTCTCATACACTGCATTAGTCATATTAGTATAAGCACTGATCGGTGAGCATCTATAAAGGAACGACTCTGTAATGGAGCCATATTCATAATACGTATCAAAGTACGTGCCTTTTAATGAGCCAATAAGAATTGCTACCACTGGACCATATGCAAGGAATACTCCACTTGCTAAGATACTTACAATAAGCTGACCAGTTAATAACACTGCTATAATTACAACAGTATATGTGATGCAATAGTTTAATAAATTAACTCCGAATGCTTTCCATGCTTCTATCCACACACTGGACCCAAAGGCTCCATTGGTACCAACAATAACAAAACCAATGGCTAAGGATACAAGATAAGGAATCACATAGATTGCAATACCTATTATATAAATAGAAGAAAACAATGACTCTCTCTTAACCGGCAAACTATGATAAAAATCTACCTTTTTCTTTGATTGCAGATAATAAAACCCACTAATACCACATAATATAGCCAACATAATTGTAAGTAGTACTAACGCTGAATTTCCTACTCCTAAGTAATGCATAGCAGTACTCGTAAGATATTCATGTTTATCTCCTATTACCTGTCCTTGCTTAAACATATATAACACTCGTTCTAGTGAAATAGCAGTATATACTGGTATCGCGAATAAGAATGCTATTACCGAAATGGCAATCGTCCATAAACGTCTCTTTACATCTTCTCTCATTAGTCTACATAATAAGTTTCTTGATGTCATAACCTACTACCTCCGTTTCACTAATGAATATTTCTTCCAAACTAAGTGGTAATACTTCAACGAAAATTGGTTTTCTCTTTTGAATAATAGCAGTAATCTCTTCGCAAGTTCCCCTTGCTGTATACGTATACAGCGAACCTCTTTGTTCCTTCTTTAGTAGATTTAAGTCTTTCTCTACTTCTTCCACTTTATCTTGTGTCTTGAATACACATTGTACTTTATGAATACTACATTTCATATCGAATAAATCCTTCGACAACAGAATTCCTCCCTTATGCAAAAGACCTACATGATCACATATATCTTCAAGTTCTCTTAAGTTATGTGATGCAATGATTGGTGTCATCTCTCGTTCAGAAAGTTCTTTTGCGAATATGCTCTTAACTGCTTGACGCATTACTGGATCAAGACCATCGAATGTCTCATCACAGAATAGATATTTTGTATTGGCACAGATACCACAAATTACTGATAGCTGTTTCTTCATACCCTTTGAAAATGTATTAATTTTTCTGGTTAGACTTAGTTCAAATTGATTTATTAAAGTATCAAATCTCTTTGTATCAAAGTTCTTATATATGCTACGGTAAAACTCCCTCATATCTTTTGGTGTTGCATTAGGAAAGAAAAATTGTTCATCTGATATATAGAAGAATCGTTCTTTTGCTTCTATATTCTCATAAACATTCATTCCGTCTATTTTGATTTCCCCACTATCGGGCTTAAGAATTCCACTCATCATACGAAGAAAAGTACTCTTACCAGCCCCGTTCGTTCCAACGAGTCCGAATACATTTCCTTCTTTAATCGTAGCAGATATCTGATCAACAGCCTTGATGTCATCAAATGTCTTACTTACATTAATTGCTTCAATCATTGATTTGCTCCTCCTTATAGATTGCCTGACTAATCTCTACTATCTCTTCATATACAATCCCCGTTTTCTTAGCCTGACTAATGGCATCTTCTAACTGTTTTAATACTTCCATCTTCTTATAATTCATTAGGTCCACATCCCCTGCTATAAAACTTCCTTTTCCTTTAACCGAGTAGATATACCCTTTCTGTTCTAGAGTTGCATATGCTCTTTGAATGGTATTCGGATTTATCGATAATTCCATTGCCAAATTACGAACAGATGGTAACTTCGTATCGGCTGGTAGTGCACCCTTTAAGATTAGTTCTTGAAATCGTTCTACTACTTGCTCATATATAGGTCGTCGGTCTTTGTAATCAATAACTATCATCCTGCTCTCCTTTCCTTTGTTCTGTGTTTCGAGTATCAAAAGGTCAATCTTCTCTTTCAGATGAATAACTACTAAAATCTTAGTACTCATATAAAATCTTAATTCTCATAAGAAATTACACTAACTGTATTACCACTATTAATACAGTTAGTATAGTTGCGTGTGCATATTTTGTCAAGGTATATTTTGTCATGGTATATTTCCATTTTATTTCCTATTATGTTTCTTCAATAAAAAAGCTAATGCAGATGGAATTTTCTCCAATATGCATTAGCATCAATATACTATTCGTTATTTTATTTTCTTGCCTTTATAGTAAATGTCTTAGGTATTCCCTTATCAAACTGTTCACAAGACATATTCGGTTCTTCATCTAAACCTTCGATATGAAAACCAACCTGTGCCATAGCTGTAATAATTTCTCCCAGATTCCATTTTCGTAGATATACTTTCCTTGTCTCACTATCTGGCATATATTTCGCAAAGGATATCTCACTCTCTACTAATTCTGTATTAAAATAATCCCCCGTTACCTTGTGTTTACGAATCTTAGCAGTTGTCCCACGAGACGTGATTAACTTATTGCTTACGGGATGGAAATCACGTAAAACAAAGATTCCATCTTTCTTCAATAAACGAAATGCCGTTTGGAACAATGGGTGTAAATCAGTAAAATAATGTAGTATTCCTATTTCAGCAAAAACAATATCATAATCTCCAGTTAACTCTTCTTCAGGAAGTTCTACTACATTCTCAAGCACATAGCGGATTGATACTCCTGCACTCTCGGCTAATTCCATTGCATATCGACGATTTCCTTCTGAGAAATCCATAACAACTGCTTCTGCACCAAGCATTGCTAATGCAACGGCTTTTGTCCCATTCGATCCCATTAAGTTGGCAATCTTCTTACCATTCACATCACCAAACTTAGGTAGTAATACGGATAACACCTTTTCTGAATTCTGACGAATTCGCTCTGCTGCCTTATCAGAAGTACCAAATTTATTAATCCAAGCTTCATAAGTAAGCTGATTCCAAGCTTCTACATTCTCCTGCTTACAAACTTCACCTGCTTTTTCCTTTTCAAATTCACTCATTCTAGCAAACGTACTCCTTTCATCTATCAACGCTCATATTGGATTCGAGGTTCAAAAGGTTAATTTCTTATATCAAATGAATACTAGGGACTATTTATTCATCTGAAATTGGTTGCTGTACTTGTGTATTATTATTTTTGATGCAAAACTCTTATACATTTTAAAGCATATATACATTGATCATACACAAGTACAGTTTAAGCGTTTAATGAATAAATATTCCCTAGCATCCATCTCCAACGTTGTTTATAACCTTTTGACCCTCGAATCTCATATAGACAATCATCCAACTTACTCTCTATCCATCGCATTAATATATCACAGATATCGTAACATTTCAATTATTTCCTACTTTGCTTTATCACGTAGTTGTGCCAAACATTCTCCCATAATTTTAATCCCTGTTTCAATTTCTTCTAAGGACACCCTTGATAGACCTAATCGCAATGTATTCTCTCCTCTATCATCTAATGAGAAAATGTCACCAGGCATAAAGATTACCTTTCTCTCATAGCAGGCTTGCAATAGTACCCTCGCAGATACATCTCTTAACCCTACATATAGATGCAATCCTCCATCTCCCCAAACGAAGGCTGGATCTAGATATTGTTCCACACACTGTTTTGCAAATTCGAACCTCTCCTTATAAGATTTTCGCATTCGCTTCATCTGGCGCTTCAAGATTCCTGATTGTAGATATTCATACAGGATGCCTTGGTCAATAGATGAGGTATGAATATTCTTACATCTCTTCACACTTTCTAATAGAGATATTACTCGATTGTCTCCCATAACCCAACCAATTCTTAATCCTGGGAACAAGATCTTCGAGAAGCTACCAATATAGACAACTCCATTACGTTCTTTGTCTAGAGAGGCAATCGGTGTAATATGACTGCTGCCGTATAGTAATTCTTCTGTAAATCCATCTTCTATAATCGGGACTTCATATTCTCTGCACAACTCATATATCTGAGATCTTTTCTTCTCCCCAATTACAATTCCAGTAGGATTATGATAAGAAGGAATTACATATAAGAAACGAGGTTGATACTTCTTTAGGTATTGCTCTAACTTCTCTATATCTAATCCATCTTCTAACATAGGAATTCCAATTATCTTAATTCCATGTAATTTCATAATTCTTAAGGCTGTATTATGAGTAGGGTTTTCACACAATACATAATCTCCAGGGTTAGTGAAAGCTTCAATCATCATCTCAAACCCCTCTGTAAATCCATTAGTTACAATGATATCTTTGTGTTCTCCACTTACGCCTTTCTCTAACATATATTGCTTCAAGTACTCAATTAATGGTTTGTATCCCTTGGCATATCCATAGTTAAGTATCTTATTACCTTCTACAGATAAACGATACAAAAAGGATCTCTTAAACTCCTCTAGATCAAACAATTCTCCATCTGGGGAGATGCTTTTGAACGAAATTAAGTCCTTACTCCATGGAATTTCATTCTTAATTATATCCATCTTCTCCGCTTCAATGGAGTATGCATTCGCCTTGGCTTCCCAGTCCACATTCCATTTCATCTTATTATTGCTATTATAATCTTTTCTACCATATCGTTCAAAGGCACTTTTCGTAATGAACGTTCCTTTTCCCTTTTTGGTATAGATAACATTCTCTGCTTCTAGATTCTCATATGCTACTAATACAGTATTCCTACTTACACTTAGAACCTGAGATAGCTCCCTTGTGGAAGGGAGCTTACTATCAGGTGTAATCATATTCGTATGAATACTACGTTTAACATGATTCTCAATCTGTTCATATATTGGACTGTCATTATTAATTATAAGGTCATGAAATAACATCGTTATCCCCCTTGCATATCACATACCTACTTGTGTTACTGTACTCAAACTTCGCACATACAAAACTTCATTTAGAGTAGGTAATTGCTACATTCATAAGAAAAACTATCTGAACACGTCAGCACTTGATTTCGCAATGCGAAATCTTAGTACTGCTACGTGTGAAGCTAATCGAAAGCGGGGTTTTCGTTGAATATAGCGATTACCTACTCCTCGAAATCTTGAAGTGCGAAGTTAGTGTTACTTACTTAATTTATTGAATACTCAATTATTTTATCCAGTAGTTCTGGGTATTCCATTCCTCGTGCTCTTGCACTCTTTGGAATTAAACTTGCGCTCGTTAATCCAGGTAGTGTATTGGCTTCTAATATATATGGTACACCCCCAGCAATAATCATGTCAAATCTTACATAACATTTGCAATAAAGTTCTCTCCACATTATCTTCGAGGCTTCGTTAATCTTGTTTTGCAATTCTTCATCATATTCTACTACCTCTTCCTTAGCACCTTGTTCATGGTACTTCGATTCATAATTAAAGAATTCGCCTTTATTTGCTTTAATTAGTAGAGTTGGGAATACTTCTCCGTTTAAAACGAAGGATGTAATTTCCTCTCCATTTACATATTGTTCAACGATTGCTTCTGTATCATACTTCAATACTTCATGAACTGCACTCTTTACTTCCGATTCGTTCTGAATGAAAAATGTTGCTACACTAGAACCTCCATGATTTGGTTTAATGAATAAAGGATATCCGAGACGATTCAATGCATTATAATCTATCTCATCAATACTCCTAAATGTAATCCAATCTGGTGTTGCAAGTCCATATTGTCTTACAATTGTCTTAGTTAACGATTTATTCATACAGATTGCACTACTTAATACACCACAACCACTATATGGAATCCCTAATGTTTCAAGCGCTCCCTGAATTGTTCCATCTTCACCAAACTTACCATGCAAGGCTAAGAAGGCAAAATCAATTCCTTTCACACGTTCAATAACATCTTTCTTATCATCTATCATAATGGGAACTACTTGATCGTATTTGTCTCGATGCAAGTATTTCATAACCTCAGCACCAGACTTAAAACTGATATCTCTTTCTGTAGAAATTCCACCCATAATTACTCCTATTCGCATAAAACTCTCTCCTATCCAGCCAATTTCAAAACTCTTAATAATCTTATACACGCAACAACCTTGTTTGGAGTTTTGTTATTTCATAGCTTGCATACCAATTGCTTTCTTATATAGTATACAATGCTCTTGTTTTTTGGTAGTACCACGTAAATACTACATTGCTTCCTAGGTGGTTTCTTTCGTTGACAAATGTCAGTGAAAATGTATTGACATTTGTCAACATAGGAATTATAATCAAGTTATGGTACCTAATAGAAATATGACACTCTAATCAAACCTTGAAAAGGAGACTGTTGGTAATATGAAAAAAGAAGAAGAAAAAAAAGAATTTGTAAAGCTTCCTGATTCCGAATTGTATATTATGCAAACAATCTGGAACACTACGACTCCAGTTGGAACCGGGAAAATTGTAGAATTGATTACTAGGTCAAGAGACTGGTCTCGTTCTACAATCCAAGTCTTATTAAGTCGTCTAGAAGAACGTGGATTCATTAAGATCGAGAAAAAAGGAAGACTCAAATACTATAGCCCTATTATCAAAGAGGAAGATTATCTATCGGGGGAAACGAAATCGTTCTTAAAACATTTCTACAACAACTCATATAAGAAATTAATTGCCTCTCTTGTACAAGATACAAGACTAACAGATGAAGACTATGAGGAACTATTAACCATCATTCAGAACGCAAAGGAGAGTGAATAGCATGCGCCATGTATTCACAACATTTTTGAATATTTCTCTATCTGTTTCCATACTATTCCTGCTATTTAAACTCGTGGATTACATACTTAAAAAGCGGTATTCCATACGTTGGAAGCATCTTGCTTTCCTATTGCTTGGTATCCGTTTGCTCCTTCCTATTAATCTTGGTGTTATCACTTTGCCTATGCTGTCTCTGGACGATAGCTATCACAAAGAGTCACTGACAAACATAACTCTAGATTCAAACTTTAACGATTCAACTACCGATTTGATTAACCTTCCTTCCGCGGATAAGGAAGTTGTAAACATAGATTCTTCCTATCCACTCAATAGCCCCAACGATTCCTTACTTAATTCCAACTCGGATAAAGATTTACAAAGTAAGAATCAATTAAAAACAACCGATTTCTTTAGCATAACTAGGTTATTCAATCCATTCATTACAACATGGCTAATAGGAGCAATTATTTTTTTATTCTATCATCTATCTTCCTATGTGGCATTTCACAGAAAAGTTAAATATACTGCAAGGGCTACCAATAACGCTACCTATCTAGACATTATGCAGGAGCAAAAAAATCACTTACATATTACGAAAGATATTAAATTACTCATCTATAATGATATTAATTCTCCATTATTGCTTGGATTTCGTAACCCTTGTATTCTCTTACCGAACAACAATTACACAAAAGATCAAATCGCATTTATTATAAAACATGAACTTACACACTATAAGCATCATGATTTGTATATTAAATTGTTACTTATTGTCTCTAATGCCCTACATTGGTTCAATCCAATCATATACCTTCTTGTTAGGGAAGCTTCCTTAACCATGGAACTGTATTGTGACGAGAGTGTAACAGCCAAACAAACGCTTTCCTATCGGGAGCAGTACAGTTTGACATTACTTCAGATAATGAAGAGTGGGAATTCTCATTCTCCGGCACTTCTCTCCACAGGTTTTACAAACTACGCAAAACATATGAAAGAACGTTTTCTACATATTATGAATACTTCTACGAAGAAGAAGGGAAGTATCCTTATCATATTGTCGATTGCTATTATCTTAATTGGTAGCAATCTTACATCTGGAAAAACGGAAAAATCTGCCCTTGCAGATACCTCTCAAAACATTGAATTAGAAGACGAGAGTACCAATACTAGTGAGGCAGCAGAATCTACCAAAGAAACTGAAACTATTACAAATATTCTAATTCTTGGCCTAGATACTACCGGTTCTATGAGTTCCGAGTATCCACCTAGACCGGATAGCATACTTCTATTAACACTAAACAAAGAGAAAAACACAGCCACCTTTAATACGATCCTTCGTGACATTCTAGTAGATATTCCTGGACATAAAAAGAATAAGATTAGTAATGCCTATGTAATAGGTGGTGAGGAATTAATGAAAACAACCCTTAACCAAAACTTTGGCATAACAATTGACCATAGTATTGCGGTTGACATGAGTGGACTAGAAAATTGTATCAACATACTAGGAGGTACTGAAGTTACACTGACCGCAGAAGAAGCTTCTTATCTAAATCAGACAAATTTCATATCTAATAAAAGTAATCGTAATGTAGTAGAAGGCCTTCAAAATATGAATGGCAATCAAACCCTTGGTTATCTCAGACTTCGCTATGTGCCCACAATAACAGGTGAAACGAATGATTACGGACGTACCAAGCGTCTTATTCAAGTTATACAATCACTGGCGCAGAAGTTGAGTTCCAAGGACATAGATCAAATCCTTAAGATTGCGACAAGCATACTTCCAATGATTGTAACCGATATGTCCCGTGAGGAGATAATTGATTCTCTAGAAATATTACTATCTTCTAGTAAAAATATGGATTTTACTTGCATTCCACGATTTGAAGATTGCACTACTTCTAATGATAATGGAATGTCAGTCTTAATACCAGATCTAGAACAATCACGCAAACTCTTCTCTGAATACTTACAATAATATTCCCTAGTGGAACGCTAGTTAAGAAAAAGTTCATAATTTATTTATTGACCACATGGTCTGTTTTTGTTACAATCAAAGCAGACCATGTGGTCAATATTATTTTATGGAGATCAGTTAATGAAAAGAGAAGAAAAAAACCTCCAAAGCAGGCAGAAGATAATGGACGCTGCCATACAAGAGTTCGGCCACAAAAGCTATGGAGAAGCATCACTCAACACCATTTGTGACACAGGTAATTTATCAAAAGGAATTATTTATCACTATTTTGCAGACAAGGATGAATTATATCTTGCTTGCGTGAAAGAATGCTTTGATGAATTGACAAGCTTTCTTAATCGGGATGACTATGATTTTACCGATTTTCAAAAAGGGATTAATAACTACCTTTCAGCAAGGTATCAGTTTTTTCAGCATTATCCCCATTATAGTCACCTCTTTTTTAGCACGTTTTTGCAGCCGCCCACACACCTAATTAAACAAATAAAAGAACTAAGAAAAGATTTTGACGTACAAAACACTCGTTATTACGAAACTGCGCTTGCGCATATTACTCTGCGTGAAAACGTCACTAAAGAAGAAGCCATGGAGTATTTCTTTATCTTCCAAGAGATGTTCAATGGATATTTTCAAAGCAAAGCCTATGAAAACACAGATTTTAATTCGCTCATAAAGGATCACGAAATGAAGCTATCTAAATTATTAAATATGATGCTTTATGGTATTACAAAGGAGGACTCAAAATTATGATTGTATCAGTACTTCGGCTTTTGACCGCTATTGCTATTGCGTTTCTTCTTGGAAAGCTTGTGTCAAAAATCAAACTACCCGCGATTTTAGGGTGGCTTCTCACTGGTATGCTTCTCGGCCCGCACGCAATAGGGCTTATGAACGACACTCTTCTAGATTCACCATGGTATCACTCCATCGTCAATATATTAGAATGCGCTGTCGGTCTTCTAATTGGTACAGAACTGGTTTGGAATAAAATAAAGAAATCAGGTAAGCAAATTATTATCACAACTCTGACGCAGTCACTTGGCACCTTTTTTCTCGTGTCCTTGGTGTTCGGCATCGTTTTCTATTTTACCGGCATACCTGTTTATCTTGGTGCAATCTTCGGTGGTATCGCCCTTGCCACTGCGCCCGCACCCGCACTTTCCATTGTGAATGAATTTAAAACGGATGGACCGGTTACAAGAACGTTGATTCCCATGGCAGCACTCGACGATATGGTAGGCGTTGTTGTATTCTTTTCAACCATATCAATTGTTTCAGCGAATATTTCTGAAAACAAGTTGCCTGTTTACATGATATTGCTAGTTGTCCTGCTACCCATCCTCATTGGTATTGTAACCGGTCTTTTTGCGGGTTTGCTACTAAAAAAAGAACGGTCAACAGCATCGTCTCTGGCATTGCTACTGGGAACCCTCTTGATTGCATGGGGCGTTGGTTTTATCTGTAATTCACTGTTGTTTCCAAAACCTGTATTGAACTTCATGCTAATTGGTATGGCATTTTCCGCAACCTTTGCCAACATGATTAGTGAAAAGCGTTTGGAGCAAATCATGCATGATTTTAACCCAATTTTGGGCTTTTCCATGATTGTTGTAATTCTGAACCTTGGTGCACCTCTGGATTATCATTTGATTTTAGGCGCAGGGTTGTTTACAGCGATTTATATTCTTGCAAGAGCAGTTGGTAAATACGGTGGGAGTTACTTCGGTGCGCGTATAACCCATTCCCCTGAAACAGTAAGGAGATATTTAGGCTTGACATTACTTCCACATTCTGGTGTCTCTCTGGTATTTACCGGGATTGCCGTTTCTGTTTTGAGCGTTCCTGCGCCCGAATGTGCTAAAATCATTCAAGGAACCATTGCTGCCGCAGCGGTTATCAATGAAGTAATTGCCGTGATCATATCAAAGAAGGCCTTCGAATGGGCTGGAGAATTTCATAAACGGGATGAAATTCCAAACTAACAAGGTTATTTATAGAAGCCTCAGGCAAATCTATTATACTTTGGAAGTATCATTAATGTAACAGACGGTAAAAATGACATGAAACCAATTGGTTTCATGTCATTTTTTATAGTGTTATTCAAAAAAGTACACCAACGGAGGCATATAATTTGTTCAAAGATATAAATCAAATCTGGTACTGTTATTTTTTACTTTTCTGCACCTTTTAATTATGCCAATTATTTATTATAGTTTAACTATAAATTCCCCCATTTTTTCTGGTGGATTGAAACTTGCAAGTATAGTTATGAAATAACTTATTAGTATATTAGGAGGATTCTATGAAAAATAACACAAAAAAACTCGTATTCGCTGCATTGATGGCTGCTCTTACATATGTAGCAACAATAATTATTCAAATCCCAAGTCCGACAAATGGCTACATCCATATGGGTGATGGTCTTGTTTTCCTATCTGGTGTCTTACTTGGTCCTTTATATGGAGGATTAGCTGCTGGTATTGGTTCTATGTTTGTTGACTTACTGTCAGGTTATACCCATTATGTAGTAGGAACTTTCCTTATAAAGATGTTAGCTGCCATGACTTGTGGTTTCTTATGTAAACGCCTCACTACTACTATTAAGAATCCAATCCCACGTACCCTAATCAGTGGTTTTTCGGGAGCACTTATAATCGTGGTTGGGTATTTCTTGTATGAAAGTCTCTATCTTGGTTACGGGTTTGCCGCTGCTTCTGGTGTACTAGGCAATATTGCTCAAACGGTTTTTGGAACTATAACGGTTACTATTCTTTACCCTTTATTAATGAAAGCGAATATTCAACGCATTATGAGTGAGTAATAATAAAAAGCATATATTTATAGTCCTATTAGAAATAGCCTCCCAACTTTCTTCATACTTAAAACATGCTTGAATGTTGGAAGGCTATTTTTTTTAATATCCGTTAGTAAATCAATCGGTTGACTATACACGTTTTCATTGTGCCTTGATCCAAATTATTTCCCCATACTCTTAAATTCCTTAATTGCAAGCAAAAACCTTTCACCGTATCTCTCGTATTTCACTTCACCAACACCCGATACAGTCAGCATCTCTTCCTTTGTCTCTGGCATGACACTGCACATATCCACTAATGATTTATCTGCAAAAACCAAATATGGTGGAACTTTCTCTTCTTTGGCAATTGTTGTTCGGATCTGTCTTAGTAATTCGAACAATTCATCACTAATATCTACACGGCTATGCACCTTCTTCTTTGCTTGTTTCGAAGGCTTCTTCTCTTCTTCTGCAGCTATTTTCATCAATATTGGTTCTGTTGCTTCTAGAATTTCATCTGCAAATTCTCCTAACATAACAACTGGATACTGTGAATCCGATAAAACTAGATATTCTCTATGAATCAAATGATTTATAATCTGTCGTAATCTAGCAACAGTAATATCTGTAATACTTGCAAACTGCGAATTCTCATCCATTCGATATTGTTGAATCTTAGCATTCTTACTGCCATGTACCGTATCAAGAATCACTGTTATTCCAAAACGTTCTCTACATTCTTTTACACATGTAATAATAGCTTTAGCCGGTTTTGTAATATCCATTGTCTCAAACTTTGTTAAACAATTTGAACAATTTCCACAATACGGATCCCCTTTTTCCCCAAAGTATTGCAAGACATATTCCCGCAAACAATCCGTTGTTGTACAATAAAACGTCATCTGTTTCAAGCGTTGGCGATCACGCCTGTTTACCAACTCTTGTGTTGCAAAATCAAGAGCTTCATTATCTCGATTCTGATCTATTAAAAATTGATTCATAATAACATCTTGACCATTGAATAGTAGGATACACTCTGCTGGCTCGCCGTCTCTTCCTGCTCTACCCGCTTCTTGATAATAGCTTTCTATATTCTTTGGCATGTTATAATGTATTACATAACTAACATTGGATTTGTCAATTCCCATTCCGAAAGCATTTGTAGCCACCATAACTGGCTTTGTATCATATATGAAATCATCTTGATTTTGTATTCTTTCATTATCAGAAAGACCTGCATGATATCTGGTAACCTGTACCCCTTCTCGTTGTAATCTCTCACTTACTTCTTCTACCGTTTTTCTAGTAAGACAATAGATAATCCCACTCTTATCCAAATTGGAACTCACATAATTTCGTACATATTCATATTTGTCATTCGGTTTCACAACTGAATAGGATAGGTTCTTACGATCAAAACCTGTAATTAATAGTTGGGGATTTCTAAGTTTGAGAATCTTAATGATATCTTCTTGAACCTCTATCGTAGCTGTGGCAGTGAATGCACTAACCACAGGACGTCTTGCTAACTGATCAATGAACTCTACAACCTTAAGATAACTGGGTCTGAAATCTTGTCCCCATTGTGATACACAATGTGCCTCATCGATACTAATCATAGAGATATCCGCTTCTAAAGCAAAGGATAAGAATTCGTCTGTCGTTAATCGTTCCGGTGCTACATAGATAATCTTATATCGTCCTTGCCTAGCATAAGATAACGCAAGACAGTATTGATTATAGGTTAATGAACTGTTTAGGTATGCCGCATGAATACCCGCTTGATTTAAAGCCCCTACCTGATCCTTCATTAATGAAATCAGTGGAGATATAACTATCGTAATTCCTTGCATTACTAAGGCTGGAATCTGATAACAGATTGATTTACCTGCTCCTGTTGGCATAATTCCAAGAGTATCCTGACCTTTAAGGATACTGTCAATTAATACTTCCTGACCTTCTCGAAAGGAATCATAACCAAAATATTTTTTTAAAACTTCATATTTATTCATCTCGAATCCTTTCTTCAACTAATAAAACTTTAGACAAATGCGAAACTCTTTGTAGTAGACAGCCTTAAAACACAGATATGTTTCCGACATGGAGATGAGTTTCGCTTATGCTTAACCAATAATCTTAGATATATTTTGATAGATGCTACTAGCCACTTCTGGCTTATTCATCGAATAAACATGTACTGCATTCACTCCATTAGCATACAAATCAATGATTTGATCTGTAGCATATGCTATTCCCGCCTGTTCCATCGCTTCTTTGTTGTCACCAAATTTTTCAACGATAGCTTTAAATCTCTGTGGTAAGACAGTACCTGATAATTCGCATATTCTCTTTATTTGACCAGGATTCGTTACAGGCATGATTCCTGCAATTACAGGTACATGAATACCTGCTTCTCTTAACTGATATAAATAATTATATAAGATATTATTATCAAAAAACATCTGTGTTGTTAAAAAATCACAACCCGAATCTACCTTTTCTTTCAGATGAACGATATCCTCTTTTCTATTCGCAGCTTCAACATGTCCCTCGGGATAGCAAGCAGCCCCTATACAAAAATCTCCATAATTCTTAATTGCTCGTACTAGTTCAGAAGCATATTGATACTCCTCTTCACCTGCAATCTCTCTTCCTGCTACTCGGTCTCCTCGTAGTGCTAATATATTCTCGATACCTTGTTCTTTCAGCTTACCTAATTGCCTCCCTACTTCCTCTTTCGTAGAAGATGCACAAGTCAAATGTGCTAAAGGAGTTACACCGCAACCGTTATATAGCTTTGCTGCAATATCAACAGTATGTTTACTTGTTCCACCACCAGCACCGTATGTAACACTCATAAAGGCCGGCTTAAGTTTAGCTATCTTAATCGTTGCTTCTTCCACTTTCTTATAATCACTATCCTTTTTAGGTGGAAAAACTTCAAATGATAACGTTGGTTGTTTTTTATTTAATATATCTTTAATCTTCATTTTGACTTATACTCCTCATTCAATAGTATTGTATAGGTTATTACTACATTGTATTATACCGTTTTTTCGCATCTTTTTCCATAATGATTTATACTTCTTCATCATTTTGCAAGAAAGTGATTTCATTCTTGCATTTCGACATTTTATTAGCATAGTAATTTTTCTCAGAATTTAATTTATTTTACTTTTTTATATGTTTTTTTCCTTTTTTTTGCGATTTTTTATGATTCTTTTTCTCTATTTATACTATTAATGAAAATTATACCATAACTGGAATAATTGTCACATTGCGAATTCTGTCGTTTTCCTTGATTATATATAAATGTGACCTAAAATAAATAGCTTTTATTGCTTTAAATTAAAAGAAAAGGTAGGAAAGTAATGCAAAATAACAAAGAAACAAAACAGACGAAAGTATCCATTATTGAACGCGTTGGTTCTAAGATACCTGATCCCGTGATCATCTTCATCTGCTTATATGCCTTTGTAATGATAATTACAGGATTATTCGGAGGTTCAACATTCGAAACTCTTGGTCAAGATGGTTCTAATGTGGTCTATGAAATCAAAAACATGTTCCATACTGAAAATGTACTTTGGATCTTTAACAATGCACTATTAACGAACTGGTTAGCATATGCAGGGGGTATCCTTGGTACTATTCTTATCGTAATGTTCGGTATTGGTATCGCGGAAGAATCTGGTCTTCTAGCAGCGTTAATTCGTAAGATTGGTGGTAATATATCTCAACGTTTATTACCTTACTTATTAGTATTCTTAGGTATTATGAGTAATATCGCAACAGATGCCGGATACATTATCTTAATTCCACTCGCAGGTTTATTATATCTTGGACTAAAGAAAAACCCCTTAATTGGTATGTTCGCTGCATTCGCCGGTGTATCAGCAGGTTTTAGTGCTAACTTAGTTCCAGCTACTGTGGTTGATATCATTATCGGAAAAAACGCACAAGTATTTGCTGAAAGTCAAGGTGTTCCTTTTGTATCTTACTTAGGAAAATCAATCAATCCATTCATGATGCACTACATCTTCATGATTGCATCAACCGTATTGTTAGTGTTGCTTGGTGGTTTTGTCACAAATCGTTTTATTCGTCCTAAATTCGAAAAAATAGATTATACAGTTCCAAAAGATTTTCAAATTAACGAGTATGGTGTATCAAAAGAAGAAACCAAAGCTCTTAGATGGGCAGGTCTCGGATTCATATTATCCCTTGCAATCTGTGTATTCATTGCAGTGGGACCACTTGCTACTTACGTAGATGATGCTGGCCAGAAAGTAATGCCTTTCCTTGATAATATCATCTTATTAATCACATTCGTATTCTTTACAAGTGGTTTATTCTATGGTATTGCAATTGGTAAATTCAAAAAATCTAACGACGTTGTTACTGCAATGTCAAAACAAATCGGTGGAATGGGATATGTTATCGTTCTTACATTCTTCAGTTACAACTTCTTAGCGTTGTTAACTTATAGTAATATCGGTACGTATATCACTTATCTTGGAGCTAACTTACTTGAAGTATTGAATCTTTCAAGTTCTCCAACACTATTAATTATTGCTTTTATTATCATCACAGCAATCATCAATCTTTTTGTTGGTGGTCTTACTACCAAATGGATGTTACTTGGACCAATCTTCATTCCAATGTTATACCAAGCAAATAGTAATATGACACCAGACGTTGTTGCTGCTGCTTACCGATTAGCAGATTCTTCAACAAATATCATAACACCACTTATGAGCTATGCGGGTGTTGTGTTAATCTACATGAGAAAATATAAAGAAGATTTCACTGTCGGTAACTTAATTACAGCTATGTTACCATATTCAATTACATTCTTAATTAGCTGGACATTATTATTACTTGCATTTATCGGATTCAAGATTCCACTAGGCTTCTAGATTACAACTAAACAATAGAAGATAATATACAAAGAGGCTGTTGAAAAATTTAAGTCTTCGCATATTTTTCAGACGGAATGCTTCCACACACCATCAAAAAAACAATCTTTACAAATTATCTGTCCAGATGTAGACACTCCGTGTCTACTCTTGCCAGACAATTTGTTGAAGATTGTTTTTTTGATGTTGCATTTCAATGCATTCCGTCTGAAAAATATGTTATAGATATTCAAACTATATCTTGCAACAGCCTCTTTGTTATATTGGGTTAGTTTAAGCACTTCTCCATCTCTTAAGTGTTGGAAGATAATTTGTAAGTCTCTCTTGCTTTTCCTCTGTTTTAAATTCACCATCTTGTAGTACGAATGGAATACATCATTCTATCATCTCTTCCACCGTCTCTTCTTTACTAAATGCTACTCATATTCTTTTATCGTCTCTAATAGAATACTTCGAATTCTCTCTTTCATATACCCAGGTTCCACTACTTTGGCATACTTTCCATATGATAAAATTATTCCATATACCCAATCATCTAGTATATATTCTACTTCAACCTTGAAATTGCCATCTTCAAGTTTAGTTACACACTCTGCCTCAAAATTATCATATACACGGTACCCCTGTGATTGATCGATATATATGGTTAATGCCACACTTTCTTTCTTTTTCTCTTTCTTATGATCTGAAAGATTCTGTTTTTCTACTTCCGATTTATCCTCAACCTCTTCAATAAGAAACTTAACTCTCTGGCTATACTCCTCATCAAAGGATTCTTCTAGTATAATCACTTGTTGCATACGATTTAACTTAAAAACCCGTAACCCATTCTTCTTAATACAGAACGCCTTCAGGTACCAGGTATAATCCTTAAACCATAATTGCAAAGGTTCTACCACACGCTCCGTAACTTCGCCCGAGCAACTATAATACTGGAATCGGATTCTATTATGATGAATAATTGCTTGTTTGAGATTAGAGTATAATTCTTGTTTTTGATTGCTCCAGTCAGAAAAGTCCATTGCAAGCCATCTAGGTTGCCCCATCTGAAATACACTACTCAACTTGGCTAGTATTGCATCTGTACTTCCTTTTTCAACTTCAGCCATACTTTCTAATGCTGCTAGAATATCTCTTTGTTCTGTTTCAGAAACTAAACTCTTATCCAGAATGAAATTATCAAGTAAGCAAATGCCACCATAACGACCTTTTCTCGCATACACTGGTACCCCTGCAAGACTTAGTGCGTCTATATCTCTGTATATGGTACGAACGGAAACCTCAAACCGCTCTGCCAATTCCTTTGCTGTTATACTTTTCTTTTGTAATAATATGTACAGAATCTCAAACAAGCGGTTCATGTCTCTTCCCTCATCTCTTTATAAGTGGTAATTACCTTGCCTAACCTTTTTATTCCTTCTTCAATCATAGTAGCATCTGAATTCGTATAATTCAATCGTAATGTGCGCACATCGCCCTCTTTCGTATAAAAGGGATTACCAGGCACGAATGCTACATTTTCTTGTAGTGCCATCTCAAACAATTTTGCACTTGAAAATCCTTCTGGCAATTCTGCCCACATAAACATGCCACCTTTGGGGTTCGTCACCTTAACTTCCTTAGGAAAATACTTCCCTGTCGCAGCTAACATTGCATCCCTTTGTTCCTTATACAACTTGCGAATTCCATCAATATGTCTTTGCAGATCGTTATGCATAAGATAATCATAGATTAAATATTGTGAGAAGATATTACTATGTAGATCTGACGCCTGTTTGGCTACTGTTACTTGTTTTAGAATCTCTTTGTTCTTAGTACAAATCCAACCTAATCGAAGGCCTGGTGTTATTATTTTTGAAATAGAGCCAAATAACACACTATTCATAAGCTTTCCAGCTCCTATGTATGGTAACTGCTCTTGATCAAATGATAAATCACTATACGGATCATCTTCGATTAGTACCGTTTCAAATCTACTAAGTAAGGAACAAAGGGCTTCTCTCTTTTCTTTCGAATAGGTAAGACCTGTAGGATTCTGAAAGTTAGGTACTACATACAAAAGTTTTACTTGATTATTCTCAAGTGTTTCTTCTAGTTCCTCTAAATCAATACCATCCTCTAATAATGGTATGGACATAAATTCAGGCTCATACAAAGAAAATGCTTGAATAGCTCCAAGATATCCTGGCTTTTCTAAGCATACTTTATCTCCCTTGTTAATAAGTACTTTCCCCATCAAATCAAGTCCTTGCTGTGATCCCGTTGTAATGATTATATCGTCTGCATCAACTGATATATGGTATTGTTCCTGATATCGTTTTGCAATCCACTCACGTAATGGACGATAACCTTCTGTTGTTGAGTACTGGAATACTTTATCTCCATATTGTTCTACAATTCGATTCATAGATTCTTTTAGTTCAACCACTGGAAATGATATAGGATTTGGTAAACCTCCGGCAAACGATATCATCTCTGACTTCTCTGTTACTTTTAATATTTCACGAATAAAGGAGGGTTGTGTATTACGCATGCGATCTGAGATAATCGAACCCTCCCCTGAATAATTAGATACACTTTCTCTTATCATATTAACAACCTTACCCCTCTTAATTTTTTCCAATTATAGCATTGTAATTGTTTGGTAGCAATATTATAATTGTTTGCAAGACAATTATTTATATTGTATGAACCGTGTTCTGCAAGAAAGGGGAATTACTTATGCCTATTAATTCATTCGACAATTATCCAATGAGTTGGAAACCAACCTTAGCTAAAACAAACCAGCCCATCTATCAAGCATTAGCTGCTCAATTAGAAACCGACATAAAGAATGGCACTCTACAACCTGGAATCATGTTACCTCCTCAACGTGAACTTGCAGATTATCTCGATATTAATCTTAGTACAATATCGAGAGCCTTCAAACTATGCGAACAAAAGGGATTATTATCTGCTTCAATTGGCCGAGGTACCTTTGTTTCATCCGGGGCTCAAAGTAATTCCATCTTGCTTAATGGTATCAATGATATACCTACCAATGAATCACTTATCGAGATGGGAGCTATTCTTCCAACTCTTGAAGAAGGCAAAATCATAACTGACTATATGCAAACGATATTAAAAGAACCGAATTCTAGCAATTATTTGAACTATTCAAGTCCAATGGGGTCTAATTTTCAACAAGAGTGTGCTAGGGAATGGTTAGAGAAAGGCCGCTGCCAAGTTGATAGCGATCAAATATTGTTTAGCAATGGTTCTCAGAATGCAATGTGCTGTATTCTCTCATCACTCTTTCATACGGGGGATAAGATTGCTACAACATCTCTTGTATATCCAGGTATTAAAACAGTCGCCAGGATGCTTGGTATTCAACTTGTTCCTATCCCCCTTGATATGGATACCTTTACAATTGATAGTTTAAGAAATCTATGTAAAACAGAAAATATCAAAGGTTTATATCTTATTCCTGACTATCATAATCCTACAACGAATACTATGTCATATGATTTACGAAAGAAAATTGCTTCTTTTGCTAAAGAGAAGAATATTTTAATCATAGAAGACGCAATCAACACTTTGTTAAAAAAGAATTCCTTAGTTCTTCCGCCCTTACAATCCCTCGCACCTGAGCATACTATATACATAATGAGTTTATCCAAAACAATCTCTCCTGGACTTAGAATTGCTATCTTAGCAACTCCAAAGCAATACACGAAGAAGGTTGCCGTCGCTATCTACAACAATACAATTGCGGTTTCAGCACTTATGACCGAATGTGCCGCTAGATTAATTCACTCAGGTCTTGCTGATGAGATAAGGACCAGACGAAGAGAAGAAATTATCAAAAGAAATGAATTAGCAGATACCTTACTTGCAGGCTTTATTAAACCTTGTGAAAAGGAATGTAATCTTCGTCTACTGAATCTTCCAGCTTACTTCACTGGAACTAGCTTTGAACTATGCGCAAGGCAGGCTGGTGTTCAAGTCTATGCAGCGGAACGTTTTGCTATCGGTAATTGCCACGTTCCCCCTGCAGTTCGTATTGCCATTACTAGTCCAGGATCATATGAAGAATGTCAAACTGGACTTTTACAACTTAAAAAACTTCTTAACAATTCAAACGACTTTACCTATCTATAATGTTTCTGACATAAGAATAAGGACCTGTTGCCCGAATATTTCCTCTCATATATTCTATCCTAAAGCACTAACCTTACGATTTGCTTTTTGGGAATATCGGAAATCCTCGTGCAACAAGCCCTTATTTATATTCATAAGCCTACACACTACTATCATTTATATCAATAGAAAGTGAATCCATCTTTCTATTGTAAGTTGTATTCATCTATCATAGTATTCACAGCAGTATAGATTGCATCTACTAAATCTTTTTTAGTGTAAGTCTTTTCTGCATTCTTAGACACCCAGCCATTAACTTCTTCTGTGAAATACACAATTGCATCATATTCCTTGTTTGTAACTACAGCATTTTCTTTCTTCGTACTAACGTTTGCAAAGAATACGATTTCGCCATTTAATGCATAAGCACCTGCACTTAGTAACTCAGAACCTGAAGGGACAACTTCCTCCTTCGTAGTAATGAAATCACCAACTAGTTTTTTCGTGATGCTTTTAATTGCACCTTTTTCTTTCTTTGTTACTTTAGTTTCTGGTTTAACCGCTGTTTTTGCTACACATTTCTTGTCTGTACCTGCTAAAGCAACATTCACCATTTTCCTCTTGTTGAGAGATTTTTTTAACTGTCTTTTGTTCATACTTTCCTTTCCTTCCAGTAACTATTCAGTCAACATTCGCCTTAAGTTGACGACTTCGTCAACCTTACGATGATTATTATGTGATGTGCATTTACACAACAATGTATAATGATAGCATAACCTGTTAATATTTGTCCATACAAATTTTTTCCACAAGTACATGGTTATTACCTAATCAGAATAAATGTCAGTTCGTTGTAACCTGTGCCTTAGAAACGCATCTCTGGATAATAACAGGAAAGACCTAGTTTACACATAAGACGGCTATCTTCTGGTAATTGCATACGTTCAAGATATTCTTCTTGTGACTTACAACTCTCAGCAATTTCAAGATTCTGTTTTACATAACGGATATCGTTACATATATTCTTCCATTCATCCGTACGCCCTACAATCTTACATGCTGTAATATTCATCTTAACAAAACGATAGATAGAGCATAAGCCACATGCATATTCATGGAATGATTTAGTATAGATTAAATCATTCAACTCTGTATTATGTCGCTTTTTAAAATTATTATCTTTAATATGAATTTGACTATCTGCACTGATTAGACTTCCGCAGATGGAGCACGATTCATTCCTATGCATTCCAAGGCAGTTAGCATCTGAGAACATGCAACCATTACGCATCATGAAAACTTCGTATTCGACATCTGGTACTTCTTTAGTTATTGTCTCGATCTCATCAACCGATAGATCTCTAGGAATTATAATTCTTTTCGTACCTTTGTCTCTATAAAATTTGGCTATTTGTGTATTGTATACCCCGCTAATTGTACTTACAACAACAGGTAATTCTAGTTTATCTGCAATTTCTACTAGTTCAATACAGGATACAATAACGCCATCCACACCAGCTTCTTTCAAGGCAATAAAGTATTTCTTAATCTCGCATAACTGTTCTTCTGAATAGATACTAGAGTTAAACGTTACATATATTAACATTCCTTTGTTCTTGACAGTATTAATGATTTCTATAACCTCTTCTAAGGAAAATGGATTCGCATTCTCTTTAAATCCTGACATACGATTGATATCTGCAAAATCACCAAATTTACTTGTCCATTCCTTATCATAGAATCCTATATAGAACTCTCCTGCACCAGCAGCAATATAATCATCAATATGCTCCATATTATTAAGTGGAACTAATATCTTCATTGATAAATCCCTCCCATTCCACTGGAAAATATATTGCACGGTATCTACTTATTTCTTCAATCTCACACTCTTTATTATCAAAATAGATTGCTCTCCCAACTCGAATCCATTCTCTACCATCTTGCATATCATATCGAATAATTGTCTCTTGGCATTCTTTTGCACAAGGCTGATTCGGTCTGAACTTCTTCTCAATTTGCTTATTAATAGAAGCATATTCACAAATCTGACCTACTGTCATATAGCAAAATGGTGTATGCACTCCTATCAGAATTCCCTTTGGTTTATTCTCAAAATTAATAGACACATGGGTTAAATCAAATTCCATTCCGTCAATTTGATATTGTTCAATTAGACGAAATAGATACTTTGTGAATATCTTAGGTTTTAGTACAGTTTTGAAATAGGCAGGATATCTAGGATCACGATAGTCTTTCATAAATAATCTTCCCATATTCAATCGTACATCATAATTTTCGTGAATGTATGCAAGCATTCCATAATCATTTACTGTAATTTCATCCAAACAATCTTCAAAATACTCACTATAACCTTGTATCTTCTGAAGTACCATATTAAGATCCTTCTGAGGTATAACAGGTATTACCAATGTTACTTGTATCTTCATATTCTTAGCTTGTGTAACTATGTCATCAAACAATATGTTATCCATATGCAAAAAGTATTGCGCACAAAAATAAGAGCCGATATAGATTCGCTCAACATGTTCAAATCCTGCTTTTTTTGCTGTCTTCTTAATGATGGCTTCGATCGTCTCTTCCTCTTGGTTCAGATAATTCATGATATCACAAAAATTCAGACAAGATATCTGTTCCATACATGTCTCCTTCCTTCATAACTAAAGACTTTAGTTCAATTCTCTCAATAAGACATATATTTACCAGTTACTATGAATACTATTCATTAATTCTGTGTGAATCTGTCTTCATTCTTATCTTATAGAGAGAATGACTTCTAAGTTAAATTATGATAGAATCTAAGATAGATATAATTCAAACTATTAGATATGTAGGTTGTAATAATTAGAAGCTATATACCTTGTGCGAAATATTGTATAAGATATAGGAGGTAGTAAATTGACTAAAATAAACCGCGAATGGGAAAAAGATGGTTTTGTATTAAGGCTTGCTAAAATCGAAGATGCTGAGCAATATTATGAGGATAATTTTAATCCGTTAGATGCTCAAATAGCAAGATTGACGGGATGTAAAAGTGAGTTCTCTCATGATGAAGTGGTAGGATTTTTTAAAAAATGTGTAAAATCAGAAGAACGATATGATTTTTTAATTATATCTCCAGAGGGTAAAATTATCGGAGAAAGTGTAATCAATGAAATTGATTATGAAGTAAGGAGTGCCAATTTTAGAATTGGGTTATTCCACTCAACCGATAGTGGCAAAGGGATTGGTTCATGGGCAATCTGTAAGACAAGAGATTTTGCATTTGAAGAATTGCATCTACACAGACTGGAACTAGATGTTTTCTCTTTTAATACAAGAGCTGAAAAAGCCTATATTAAGGCTGGATTCAAACGTGAAGGCGTTCTTAGAGATGCTATCAAAGATGGAGATACATATGCCGATGATATTTTAATGTCTATTCTTGAAGATGAATGGAAAGAATTAAAGAGTAAGTAATAATTGTATCTTATAGTTGCAAAAAACTTCGCTAGATTATTATTTAATAAACTAGCGAAGTTTTTCTTTTATTGCGATATATTGCAGTTAATGGGACTTGAACCCACACTCAGTAAACCTGAACTAGAATCTGAATCTAGCGCGTATGCCAATTCCGCCACAACTGCACAATAAGTACTTGTTACTATTACCATATATAACTATTTTATTATATCATATGATATCTAAAAATCAATGCTTTCTTATTTCTTTTTCTCAGAATTATTGTTATTTTTTAAATAATTGCAAATACTTATTTTATGGAATTTTTAATTGACATTTGGATATATATGATTCATACTATAAACATAAGATTGCTTCAATAAGCAAATATTTAGGAGGTGCCATTTTACATGACTCGTAGAGAGAAACAATTGTTAGAGTGGATTGAAGATAACCCCTTAATATCACAACAAGAATTAGCTGACCTTGCAGGAATCACTCGTTCCTCGGTTGCAGTTCACATATCTAATTTAATGAAAAAGGGTATGATTCTTGGTAAGGGATATATTGTTCAAAAAAACAATTATGCAGTTGTTCTTGGTGGGGTGAACATGGATATATTCGGAAGACCTTATAACCCACTAATATACAAAGATTCAAATCCTGGACAAGTAAGAATGACATTCGGCGGAGTTGGAAGAAACATTGCACATAACTTACGTCTTCTTGGAACTAATGTCAAACTAATCACTGCATTTGGTGAAGATATGAATGCACAAAAGATAACGAAGAATTGTATGGATCTTGGTATTGATACTACTAATTCCTTGACGGTTCCTAATGGCATTACTTCTAGTTATTTATTCATCACTAGCGATGATGGTGATATGGAATTGGCAGTATCTGACATGGAGATATATCGTTACTTAACACCTGATTATATCTCCAGTAAAATGGACATTATTAATAATGCTTCCATCTGTATCATCGATACAAACCTATCAGAAGGAGCGATAAACTATTTAGCACAATATTGTACTGTTCCTATTTTTGTAGACCCTGTTTCGTCAACAAAGGCTAGAAAGTTAAGTACCTCTTTAGGTCATTTTCATTCGATTAAACCCAATCGTATTGAAGCTGAGTTACTAACAGGAATTAAAATCACAGATGAAAAAAGTATGAAAAAAGCTACTAAGCACCTATTAGATTTGGGTATCAGTCAAGTGTTCCTTTCACTTGGAAAAGATGGTGTATTCTGCGCCAATAAGTATGAATCCGCACTTTTACCTTGTTTGAAGACAACTCTTGTGAATACTACAGGTGCTGGTGATAGCTTCATGGCTGCTATAGCATGGGGCTACTTAAACGGTCTTAGTTTGATCGAAAGTACTAAATTAGGTCTTGCAACATCAAGTATCTGTTGTGAAGGCAAAAACACTATTAATGAATCTCTTACCATTCAGGCTGCACTAACAAGAGCCCGAATTGATTTGAAGATATAAACACATAATGATAAGATAAAAACTAGGAGGTTATCACATGAATCAATTAAATAAACATCTTGACGTTGCACCAGAAGTGCAACAAGCTATTGCTGAAGGAAAACCAGTTGTTGCCCTTGAGTCTACAATCATCTCTCACGGAATGCCATATCCACAAAACGTAGAAACTGCTCTAGCAGTAGAAAAAATCATTCGTGATAATGGTGCAATCCCAGCTACAACAGCAATTATCAAGGGAAGACTAAAAGTTGGTATTTCCAAAGAAGAAATCGATTATTTAGGAAAGAAAGGCTTAGACGTAACAAAAACTAGCCGTCGTGATATCCCTATTCTTGTAGCAAAAGGTGAAGATGGTGCTTCAACAGTAGCTACAACAATGATTCTTGCTTCTTTAGCTGGTGTTAAAATCTTCGCTACAGGTGGTATTGGCGGTGTTCACCGTGGTGCTGAAACTACTATGGATATCTCTGCTGACCTTGAAGAACTTGGAATGACTGATGTTATGGTTGTTTGTGCTGGTGCTAAATCAATCTTAGATCTTGGCCTTACATTAGAATACTTAGAAACAAAAGGTGTTCCAGTACTTGGTTACCAAACTGAAGAATTACCTGCTTTCTATACAAGAAAGAGCGGTTTCAAAGTAGATTATAGAATGGATACTCCAAAAGAATTAGCAGATGCTTTTAGTGCTAAATTAGATCTTGGATTACGTGGTGGTATGTTAGTTACTAACCCAATTCCAGAAGAATATGCTATGGATTATAATACAATTAACAACGCAATTAATGCCGCAATCGCTAAGATGAATGAATTAGGAATCAAAGGTAAAGAAACAACTCCTTTCCTTCTTAATGAAATTCAATTAATTACAGGTGGAAACAGTTTACAATCTAATATCCAACTTGTATACAACAACGCCAAACTTGCAGCACAAGTTGCTTGCGAGATGTGTAAATAATCCTCACTAAAGTTCCCCAACTTTAATCATAGAAACTAATCTAAATCTTCAAACACCAATAAAAAGACAATTTTCAAAGTTTTATGTGGATATTCCCACACAAAACTTTGAATGATTGTCTTTTTATTATCACGTATCATTCATTTAAATATCTAATAAAGTAGTCTCAAACCTTTCCTTCAACTTACCTTATAAGCTCTGTGTAATTATCTTCATTGAGGATACGTATCCCCTTATTAGCAAGAAGTTCTGCTGTAACACCATTTCCCTCTACTTTATTCCCCGAAAAGGTACCATCATAAATTATTCCAAATCCACAGGAAGGGCTATTCTTCTTAAGAATGGCTGTTTGGCACCTATATAGCTCACTAATATAAAGTGCTTGTTTGGCACCTTTCCTAAAAGCTTCTGTCACATCCGTTCCATCCTTACCAACTATGTATTCACCTTTTCTTTCTGACGGTACTCTAGGTGTCGGTAATCCACCTAACTGCTCTGGACATACTGGTATTAAATTATGTTCCTTTCTTAACTCTAATATCCCTTCGTTCTTACAGCTATCTCCACAGTATCTGCAATCTACACCTAATAAACATGCACTGACTATAATATTCATTCTTACTATCTCCTCATTATAATTAAAGCATACATAAAGTATAGTAATCGATTCTCTACATGTCAATCAGTTATCCATAGAGTCATTTTGTTGATTCTTCCATGTATCTTAAGAAAATATTAAGGGTTTCTTTCATAATATTTTGTTGACTTTTCTATACATTAGCAATTAAAATCTATATTCATAAAGGTGCTGAAAAAAAGGTTAAATTTACTAAAATTTTATCTGTTTTTAACATTGAAAAAGAAATGAAAATGTTATATCATAAAACGGCAAAAGCTTTGATTTCATAATATATCTGGAATGTTCACTTTAATTAGTTAAGTATATAGATACTTGGGGAGAGTACGGTATCAAGATTAAGAGTCGACATCGTCTTAATTAAATGATATCACCATGTGGAGGAGGATAATGATGTTACAAAAATTAAAGAATCTATTTTCAAAAGAAGAATTGAAGAATCTATGTCAATTCATTTATCTATCATTAGCGATAAACCTTTTTATCGAAATTCTAAACAGATCATCGCTATTAGAAGCGTTAAAGCATGTTGTAACGAATCCACTTGTATTCCTTTATAATACTTTAATTGTATTACTAACATTCTCTGTTGCTTTTCTAGTAAAACGAAGATTTTTCGTTTCCACCATTGTATCCATCATTTGGTTAGGTTTTGCAATAACGAATGCCGTATTACTCTCATTTCGTGTAACACCTTTTACAGCGGTTGACTTATCATTAATGGATGAAGCTATACCAATGATTCATGTCTACTTAACTAAATGGCAAATCGTACTTATTATTATAGCTGCTATCGTAGTAATTACTCTGATCGTATTATTATTTATATTTGCTCCGAAATATAAGCAGCGTGTAGCTCGTATTCGTAATGCAGTGTGTATCGTTTTGTTATTTGGTTCAATCTTATTACTTACTAGTCTTGGTATTAGCACGAATGCATTAGCAAAAAACTTTGGTAATCTTGCTGATGCGTATAAAGATTATGGATTTGTATACTGTTTTACCAACAGTCTTGTTAACACCGGTATTGATAAACCGAAATCATACTCTGAAGAAAAGATGGTAGAACTTGCAGAAGATACATTAACTACTCCTCCAGAAATTAAAGAGGACAAAAAGAAAACACCTAACATCATCATGATTCAACTTGAATCCTTGTACGATGTAACACTTATGAAAGATTACACCTATTCTGAGGACCCACTACCTAATTATCATGCATTACAAAAAGAATTTAGTCATGGTTTCCTCAATGTTCCTTCCGTAGGTGCTGGTACAGCGAATACAGAATTTGAAGTATTAACGGGCATGGACTTAGATTTCTTCGGTCCTGGAGAATATCCATATAAAACAATACTGAAAGAAAAAACTTCCGAAAGTATGGCCTATAACCTTAAAGAGCTTAACTACTCTACTCATGCAATTCATAATAATGACGGTACATTTTATGGCCGTAATCAAGTATTTAGTAATTTAGGATTTGATACCTTCACATCTCTAGAATATATGCACAATGTTGAACTAAACCCAATGGGTTGGGCAAAAGATCATGTTCTAATTGAGGAAATACTAAAAGCATTGAAGTCTACAAAAGAACAAGATTTTGTTTATACGATTTCTGTTCAAGGCCACGGTAAATACCCTGGTAGTGAAGATGATTTTTCTGTTCCAGATAGTGCAACATTATCAAGTTCAAATCCAAGTGAAGAAGAACAGCGTCAATATACATTAACGGAAGGCTACACACCTGCCGTAGATGCAATCACAGTTGATGGAATTGCAGAAGAAGATCGTTGTGCTTTCGAATATTATGTGAATCAGATTCATGAGATGGATGCTTTCATTGGAGATCTTATTAATGAATTTAAAAAACTAGATGAAGATGTTGTATTAGTATTTTACGGAGATCATCTGCCTAGCTTAGGTATTGAAGCTAGTGACTTAGAAAACGATAATATCTATCAAACATCTTATGTAATTTGGGATAACATGAATCTTCCTAAGATTGATATGGATATGGAAGCATATCAGATCACTGCTTCTATTCTAAAGCGCCTTAATATCGATAATGGATATCTTACTAAGCTACATCAGAATTCATTAAATACAGCTAATTATCTAGAAGAATTAGAATTACTTCAATACGATATGCTATATGGAGATCAAACAATATATGGCGGAACAAGCCCATATATTGCAACCAATCTACAAATGGGTGTGGACAAAATAAAGGTTAATGGCATTCTCACTTCTGGAGACAATATATATATACAAGGAGAAAATTTCACAGAATACAGTAAAGTTTTCTTGAATGATACAGAAATAGAAACTACGTATGTTGATGAAAAAAACCTATCAATTAGTACTACTACGCTAAACGCTGGTGACGAGATTAAAGTTGGCCAAAAAGGTGATGACAAGGTAATCTTAAGTTATTCTGAACCATATGTAATAAAATAGAATAGTTTTTAACAAGAGGAAAGCCTAGTAGCAGTTCGTTACTAGGCTTTTTTGGGATACAATTACTCCAGTATGAAGATATCCTTATGCAAATGTCAGGGATACACTTGCATTTTTTAATGATACCTTTATAATAAATATAGATGGTATTCCGCTAAGATTACAAGAACTTTTAGGGGAAGTTTTTCTAACGGAATACCAATATTATAGCCTGAAAAGAGAGCATTTTCTTCATTCATAGCAACCTAAACTAATACAAAACTGCTCAACCAAACGAAAAACACAATTTTCATAAGAAAGGAACCAATTATATATATCTCAAGTTTACTTGTGATATGTATGGGATAACGATGAATCTACAAGAATATGTTAAATTACACGAGAATAAAAAACATGGTAACTACTTATTACCTATTAAGCTCTATCAAATGAAAGTTCCTGATTACTTTACTGATATCAATATTCATTGGCACGAAGAGCTTGAAATAGTTCTTATAACAAGAGGAAAATGTACCTTTCATATCGATTTAAAACCTTATACAGTAACCGAAGGAGACTTTTTAATACTGAATCCTTATGTATTACATTCTTGCTCCCAATACAAACAAGAAGAATATGAGGGTGATACGTTTGTTTTAAACTTATCTATGCTAGATACTAATCATGATAGTTGTTCTATCAAGTTTATTAATTCTATTGCTGATAACAAAGTGATCTTTCCATTCGTAATCAGACCAGATACTCCCGGCTACTCCTTGCTGAAAGAATACTTTTTAAAAAGTAAAAATGCATATACTGGTAAACAAAAAGGGTTTGAACTTGAATTAAAAGCTTACCTATATCTATTCCTTCATACTCTTTTTACTAATATTCCAGTTGAAACACCTGATCCTGTTAATGTTGATGATGTTGTAACCGATAAAATCAAGATTATTCTTAGATACATCAAAGATAATTATACAGAGCAATTAACAGTAAAGGATATGGCAGAACAACTTAATTTTAGTGAATATCATTTCATGCGCTTCTTTAAGAAATACCTTGGTGTTACTTGTATTGAATATATCAATAACTACAGACTTGACATTGCTGCTAAGAAATTATGTATGACAAATCATTCAATCATGGAAGTCGCATTAGAAACAGGCTTTAATAACATCTCTTATTTTAACAAATTATTTAAAGAGAAGTTCAAATTAACTCCAAAAGAATTCCGTATTTCAGTAACTACTAAGATAAACTAATAGAACAGGCTGTTGATAAAGTTCAACAGCCTGTTCTATTTATTAATTATATTAACTAGCCTTGACTAGCCCAATCAGCGGGATACGTCACATAAATAAATCTTGCATAATTTGGTACAGAGAATTTGATTGAAGAACCTTTTGGAATCAGAATCAATTCCCCTGGGCCTGCAGAAACTGTTTTCCCATTGATTATAATACTAAGACTACCCTCTATCACATAATCAATCTCATCATAGTTTAATGTCCAATCGAATGTGGTATCCTTCATCTCCATAATACCACAACCAAGACGAGGACTTTCTTCAAGAGAGAATAAATCTTTCGTATACACGATATCTCCGGGCTTACCTGTATCCATTCTATCTTCTTCTGCTACCTTAATTTCCGGAACACGAACGGCTATTACGCCTTCTCTCGTACAATCTCTTTTCGCGTCCATCGAACACCCACTGGTTAAATTAGTTAGTTTTTCATTTAGTATTTCACGAATCATCGATTCAATTGTATAACGATTTACTTCCATTCTTACTCTCCTTAGACTTCTTTCCCTAATGTCTTATTGGCAATAAACATAGCAACGATAACGGCTGTTATACCCGCTACTAACTTACCGATAATCATTGGAACAATCATCGTTGAATCGAAACCAGCTGTAAAACCTAAGTGATCGCCGAATACGAAAGCTGCTGATACTGCAAAGGCAACATTTAGAATCTTACCACGATTATCCATATCTTTCATCATACCAAACATAGGAATCGAGTTTGCCAAACTGGCAACTAAACCTGCTGCTGCAACATCATTCATACCAAGTACTTTACCTAGTGCCATAAGAGGTTTTTTGAATACTTTCGTGATTACATACACTAATGGGAAAGCACCTGCTAACACAATTGCAATATCTGCTACAATTCCAAAACCTTCACTTAAAGGATTCATACCTTTTATTACAACAATACCTGTAAGTTGCTCTACGATTCCTGCAATTAATCCAATAGTAATAACTGCAACGACTATTTTACCAAATACAGTAAATCCTTTTATCATTCCGTTTTGGAATTTTAGTAGACCTAGTACAATCAATACAGCAATTATGATAATAGGTATTAAGTTTTTTAAAACCATCATAATTGGATAACCTGCAACTAATCCACCAATAAAAGAACCAATTGGAATTGTTACAACACCTGCTAAAACACCAGTTGCAAGGAATCTTCTATCTTCAGGAGCAATAATACCAAGCGCAACTGGTATCGTAAATACGATTGTAGGTCCAAGCATAGCTCCTACAATTAAACCACCGAATTTACCAGCATCTTCTGTTAACGCTAGTGCTTGTGCTAATGGTGCACCACCCATATCGTTCGCAAGTATCGTACCAGCAAACATAGCAGGATCAGCACCTAAAAAACTATATACTGGCACTACAATAGGTTTTAATAAATCTGCAAGGACTGGAGCTAACGCAATTATTCCTACCATAGAAATTGCAAGAGATCCAATTGCTAGTATACCTTCCTCAAACTTTTCTCCTAATCCAAACTTATTTCCAATTATACGGTCAATTGCACCAAGAACTGCAAATACAACCATGATGTAGACAATTATCTCATTAACGCTCATTCGTTTACCTCCTTTTTCCCATGCACTAGTTGTTCTAACATCTCTTCACTTGGTGATGGAATAATTGCGATATTATCGCTTTCATAATCGCTTAACAGTGCCTTACCTTCCAAAAAAGCATACTGGATGCTACTTACCGATCCTGTCACTAAAAAAACCAGTTTTCCTCCAATAGCAAAAGCCATATATATCTTCAAAAGGGATACATCTGCTGCCTTCAATACAATGTCAAGTACTCGAATACCTGTACAGACTTTTCTTGTTTCAATAATCCCAATTGCATCAATATAACTTGGATGCACGTATCGATTGCGGAACCCCTCTACGATTTCCGGTGAGACATTGTGGAGCCTAAAACTATCCACAAGACTTTTTTCCGCTAGGTCTTCACCACAATCAATCGCTTCATCTATAGCATCCTCTTCTCCAGTTATGATAACAAGGAATTTACCAGGGCAAATTGTGCGAAAAAAGAGAATTTCTACGTTTGCTTTCTTAACAATAGCATCAGCTATATACATTCCTTTGCTAATACTTTGAAATTCTAAAGCTCCGATACTCTTACTCATGACTTAAGCACCTCAATTGAATCAACAATACCAATAATTGCAGCATCAATAGGAGTATCGGAGCTTTGAATCGCATATCTAGCAGAGCCTCCTCGTACAACGAGTACGGTATCTCCCACTCCCGCACCAACAATGTCTGCAGCAACAGTAATACGGTCATTCAATGTTTCATACTCATTCATACTCTTAATAATCATTAGTTTCAGTCCATTCAAAGTCTCGTCTTTTTTCGTTGCCCATACACTGCCAATTACTTTGCCTAATTCCAAATTTGCCGCCTCCACTATCCTCGTTCTATATGAATTTGATGCTCCCTTATATAATCTCTAGCCATTGGAGTAATTATACAATCTTCCGTAATTAATACCACACGATTGCGATCCAATCGACTATTCATAAAATCTTTTTCAAGAAGAAGATGTTTCTTTCTCCAATCAACTTTACCGATTATCGTATTCGGTTCATCGTTCCCATTCTTATAAGTTTGATCTGTAAATTGCTGATATTGTCTTTTACTATAATAATCGTTTTCTTTATATATTTCTACAGGATTTTGAATTACTTGTATTCCAAAATTTCTAAGTTTCATCTCATAATCTTGATAAAGATGAAATAAAGCTTTATAAGCAACTCGTCGATATCTTTGATACTCATATGCATCTTCTAAGATAAAGACTTTCTTACCATTTAAGAGACGATCTAATATAATTTCTTCATCTCTTGTTTTTGCCATTCCATTTGCTAAATTGGCTAACATAGTAGGAGACATTGTTGTAACTAGTATCATATCATCATCTGAACTATAAGAGGCTGACGTTACAAACTCGATTCCTTGATTACTATAATTATCTTCTGGTAAATCACCAATTACACAGACTCTATTAGAACCCCTTTGTAAACGATACATTAATTCTGTAACGATATCCTGAATGAAATTTTCTCTATCCATCCTTCCACCTCGATTAAGATAAAATTAATCCCATACTTTTTTTTGTATACCCGCATGCATTGGCTTCATCATAATCAATGTGTACAGCAGTTTTGAATTTTTCACTAACCCGCACATCTAAATCTTCAAAAATTACTGGACGATCTCCAAATACTTTTACTTTGATTGATTGTCCATTGCTTACACCAAATCTCTTCGCATCTTCTGGTGAGATATGAATATGTCTCTTCGCAACGATGACTCCCTTATCAATGGTAATACTCTTTCCATTCTTTGGATTTGTAATTGTAATCCCAGGGGTATTATCAATGTCACCACTTAATCTGACAGGTGCTTTCACTCCAAGAACTAGTCCATCTGTTAAAGAAATTTCAACTTGAGAATTAGGTCTTGTAGGACCTAAGATTACTACGTTTTGTAAAGATCCTCTTGGACCAGTAATGGTCACTCTTTCTTCACATGCAAACTGGCCTGGTTGTGATAAGTCTTTGATTGGAGTTAACTGATATCCGTTTCCAAACAAAGTATCTAGATCAGATTGACTTAGATGAATATGACGTCCTGAAGCTTCAACCATTACGAACACTTTACTTCTCAATTCTCTTATGACACTCTCAATTATTGCTTCCATATTACAAGTATTCATATATACCCTCCTTCCTAACTAAATATCGTAATTATTAGCTTTTGTATTTATCTGTCATATACTTAAACATCATAATCCAGAATAAAGATGATAATCGATTAAAAGCTCGAATTATATCTACTCTTTCAACCTTGTTTTCATCCGTTTTGAAGGCTTTGAATGCAATCAATTCCGTACGTCTCGCCAATGTTCTTAACTTATTCAAATGAGCAACCATTTCCCCATGTTTGTAGGTTGGTAAGAAATGTTTGATACCAAAATATTTGCTAGGATGATGAGACTGTTCTCGCATATCTTTTGCATCTAAGCCTTGTAACTGGAATTCAACAACTGGTTCACCAGAAACCTCACTTCTTAGTAAACTACGAATGAATCGAATGACTTCTTCTAAATCATCGACTAATTTCATAGAACCTTCTTTTTGTGCAGCAATTTGAGCAAGAATGATTTCTGATTCTAAGGTATCAATTGCACCACGTAATGCAATTCTTCCATTATCTTTAAAAACTAGCAAATTACCTCGAAGATGAGTCATATGCTCTGGTTTTTCATGCAAGGTTATTCCAAAGAGCGTTTCATAGATTTCTTCCTTCTGATTCTCGATTTCCATCTCTGTTTCCTTATTCCTAATATTTTCTTTGTCTTTCTTCATTCGTACTGACTCATTCTGGTAACGAGTCTTTTCATCTAGGTGGTAGGTTCGTATAATAATATTCTTATCCGCAAGATACGTTCTTGCTGATGGGGTGAGTATCATATCCTTTTCAAGGTAGAACTCACCCTTTTCCATCAACACTTTTTCATTAAATAGCTTACGGATATCATTCTCCGTTAATACTGCCATCTTTTATTTATGCCTGTGGAATTTGACCTTTAGCATGAGGTAGTATTACATCAACCTCTGTATGAGGTCTTGGAATAACGTGAACAGAGATTAGTTCACCTACTCTTTCTGCAGCTGCTGCGCCTGCATCAGTTGCTGCTTTGACAGCACCTACATCACCACGAACCATAACTGTTACAAGACCACCACCAACTTGTTCTTTTCCTACAAGTGAAACATTAGCTGCTTTCACCATTGCATCTGCTGCCTCAATTGCTCCAACTAAACCTTTTGTTTCAATCATACCGAGTGCATTTGTGTTTGCCATAATATGAAACCTCCTATTATTTCATTATTACTAAATTAGTATTCTACATTATTTTTAATATCATGCATAAAGCTCTTAGAAGAGCTTTCCTCTATATATAACACTTCTTAATTAAACCAACTCTTGCATAATTTTTTTCACTAAACTATCAACTAGTTGTGATATATCTGCCGTGTTTGAACAACCACCAGCCTCACTATAACCCTCAATGGCTGCATCTTTACGAAGTTCTTCCAGCTCTTTAACTCCATAGGCAACGCGCTTAATGTTAATTAAATCAAGTGGTCCAATATTATTAGAAGAGGAACTTCCGCCAACTGCACCACAACCTAATGTTAATGCAGGGAATAGGTTTGTAGTTGCACCTACACCACCAAGAGAACCCAGTGTATTAATTAAGATTCTTGATGCAGGTACTCTTAAACTAAAGCGTTTTACTAATTCTTCATTCTTTGAGTGCATACAGAAGGTGTGTCCCATTCCTTCAAAGTATAGAATCTCACAGATACGATCTAAAGCAGTATCTTCATTATCTTCTACATAGAAAGCTAGAATTGGAGCTAATTTTTCATGGGAGTAAGGTACCGTATGCCCTACTTTACATTCCTTAGCGATCAAAACTCTTGCTGAATCTGGAACTCTAGTTAAGTTTGCTAATTCAGCAATCTTTTTCACGGATTTACCTACGATTTGTGGATTCATGGTTCCATTTGCTCTTAGAATAAAGTTACCTAATTGCTTTGCTTCTTGCTCGTCTAAGAAGTAAGCGCCTTGGGCCAGAAACTCCTTCTTAACAGTCTCTTCCATACATCTTTCTACAACAACAGATTGTTCCGACGCACAAATTGTTCCATTATCAAAGGTCTTAGAATCCATAATTCGTTTCACTGCTTGTTTCACATCTGCTGTTTTTTCAATAAATGCTGGACCATTACCAGCACCTACTCCTATTGCAGGTGTTCCAGATGAATATGCTGATTTAACCATCGCATATCCTCCTGTTGCAAGAATTAATTTCGTTATATTATTTTTCATTAACTCCTGGGTCGCTTCCATGGTTGGAATTGAGATGCAGGATACTGCGGTCTCAGGGCAACCCACTGATTTTAATGCCTTTCTTATTACTTCAACCGTTTCTAGAATACATTTTAGTGCACCAGGATGTGGAGAGAATACAATACTGTTTCCTCCTTTTATGGAGATTAATGATTTGTACATTACTGTTGAAGTCGGATTTGTAGATGGAACGATTCCCGCTATAACTCCTACTGCTGTACCAACATCAATGGTCATTTTCTCTTTGTCTTCTTTTAAGATGCCAATCGTCTTTTGATCCTTAATGGCTTCGTAAACGCCTCTCGAACCAAAAACATTCTTTATTACTTTATCTTGCCATATTCCAAATCCAGTTTCTTCATTTGCCATCTTTGCAAGACGTACTGCATTCTGCATACAAGCATCTGTAACGACTTTAATAATATTGTTAATCTTAGCTTGATCATACGTTACCAAGATCTTCTGTGCCTTCTCAGCTTCCCTTAAAAGGTTTCGCACCTCTTGTATCGAGCGTAGGTCTTTATCTTGATTTTCCATTCGCTGTCTCCTTTATTTCCCGTGTTCCTTACTATACTCAAGTAATAACCTGATTAAATCTTGCTTCTTCATCGTATTCAAGCGCTCAGTTGTTACCTGAATATCTAATGACCTAATAAGATTTCTTAGGTTCGCATTACTTCGTTTACTTAATTGTTCTTGTGAAAAGTCTACTATTGGTGACTTTTCTTCTTCCTTCTCAATCCCTTCAGAAACGCTTGGTTTATCTACTAAGATCTCCTCTGTTACAGGCTCATGCATATCTTCAAGAGCAATCGATTCTTCCATATCCGATTTTGGTTCAACATATGCCTGTGGTTCCTCGTCTGCTATTGGTTCCTCGTCTGCTATTGTTTTCATATCTACTCGTAATTCCTCATTAGCAACTACTTGTGGATTATTCTCAGTTTCCTGATGAGCACGCTCTGATGGAATCACTTTACCAATCAAGTCTGACTCCACTCTTGATATAACATGTCTTGCACGAACAAGTCCAATTCTAGCAGCACTTCTAGCACCTGCATCTACTGCAGCCGTTACTGCTCCAACGTCTCCTATAATTTCAACTGTCATAATACCAGCATCTGCTTTAGCTATGCTAAGCAACGTAACATTGGCTGCTTTCAATGCTGCGTCCGCTGCTTCTACAGCTGGTGGATATCCTATTACTTCAATTAAGCCAAGTGCTTGCATCTATTATTGGTATTCCTTCGGACGTTCAGCAACACTGCGAACAGCCTCAGCAAATGCAGTACAAGCAGCATAGCAAGCAGATTGTGAACCAGTTAATAAACCGCCACCAAAATTTGTTTCCGATGGTGGTCCAAAGAACTCACATAACTTAACGTCAGCAGCTTTCATGGCTGCATCTAATCCATAGATGGATTCAAGTGGAGGTGCGATTAAATAAGCTAATGCTTCTCCTTCTGTAATACCAGCAACCTTTGATAGATAGGAACCTGTACGAGATACGGTATGAGCATAATAAGAAATAGAGTCATCTTCGTTTGCACTAACGAAATACGCATCGTTTTCCATGAACGTTATACAAGCACTCAAACCACTTCTTACTTCAGCAGGGCTTGGTCCAGCTAAGATACCAATTACCTCACCTGCTAATTTTGTCGATGCATTGGCAGCACCCGCATACATAGATTTTGCGTATACAACCTCTACATCTGCATCCTTTGTTGCTTCATCAAGTCCTGTATACGTTACATCATCAATATCAGCTGTAATAATACCGATACTTTTATGACGAGGGCCTAATTCTAATTTTGCTGCTAAATCAGGACTTACATTTGAGATAATGCGAACTGAAAGTATATTAGGTCGCAGTTTATCGTTCTTCATATGATTTCCTCCTTAATTCTTCTTACACTTTTATTTTAAATCAATACCAGATGCTTTCTTGTCTAGCATCTTCTTGATTAGTTCTGCTGCGTGTGCTCCTGCTTCAACAGCTGTTGTACCGCCTTTATGAATGTTACTGATAACTGTTCTCTTAGCTTCTGCTAATCCATGTTTTGGTTTATAGGCAATATAAGCTGACATAGATTCTGCTGTTACAAGTCCTGGTCTTTCACCAACTAACATACAGATAACATCTGCATCTGTTATTTGTCCAATGTCATCCATGGCACCAACTCTGGCATACTTAATAAACAAAATTGGTGGTACATTGATACTGTGCATACTAAGACCTTGTTTGATAGCTGGAATCATATCTTCAACATTGGCTTCAATTGCAGAGGAGGATAGTCCATCACCCACAATAATCAGTACTTTTGGATTTTGTCCACATGTTTTCTTGATCACTTCTATTTCTTCTGGCGAGAATCTTCTACCAAGATCTGGTCTTGTAAGATACTCATCTTTATCTGTACATAATGTCTTAACTGCCACAAAATTATTCTTCTTAATGAATTCTTCTGATACATCTGAGAATACGGCATCTTGTGCAGCTGCATGGTCAGCACGAACACGTAACATACTTATTGTTTTATATCTAGCCCCTGCTCTTCCTACACCGAGTCTGGCAGGTGTTTTTGCCTTCATTGCTAGATATCCTTCTTTATCCTTAGCGTCATCAACTAAGAATTGTTTTCGTAAGTCAATCTTCGTAATATCAGGGAGACACTCACCACTCACCATAGAAGCCACCGATGACCTAGAATTACTTTCATAAGAAGTGGAAGTACTAGAAGTATCTTTGCTCACCATTTGTTCCACCATCTGTTCTACCATTTTTCTTAAGTCTTGCTCGTTCATGTTCTTCCCTCCTTCTAGAATAATATTGAAGCATCTCCAGCACGCTTCGTTAGCTTACCTTTTTCATCAACGAATCCCATAGTAACTAACCACTCGTGGAATGGCTTGATAGCTGTTAATCCAAACATCTCACGTAACGCTGCTGTTTCATGATATCCTGTTGTTTGATAATTAAGCATAACATCATCACCATGTGGAATACCCATGAAATAGTTACAACCTGCCGTTGTAAGAAGTACTGATAAATCTTCAATTGTATTCTGATCGGCTTTCATATGATTTGTGTAACATGCATCACACCCCATTGAAATACCTGTTAATTTACCCATGAAATGATCTTCAAGACCAGCGCGGTTTACTTGTCTACCATCATATAGATACTCTGGTCCAATGAAACCAACTACGGTATTAACAACAAATGGATCATAGTGTTTCGCAAACCCATAGCATCTCGCTTCCATAGTAACCTGGTCAGCTCCATGATGAGCTTCAGAGGATAACTCTGAACCCTGTCCTGTTTCGAAGTACATTACGTTAGGTCCTTCTGCGGTACCTTCTGCTAAAGCTAACTGTCTTGCTTCCTCTACTGTTGATGCATTAAAACCAAATGCCTCGTTACCTTTTTCAGAACCTGCAATCGATTGAAAGATAAGATCTGTAGGTGCACCCTTTCTAATGGCCTCCATTTGCGTTGTAATGTGTGCAAGAACACAAGTCTGTGTTGGTATTTTGAATTTTTGCTTGATTTCTTCAAAACGTTTTAATACACGTACAACACTTTCTGTTGAATCATCTACAGGGTTAAGTCCTAGAAGCGCATCTCCAGCTCCATAAGTCAAACCTTCTAATAAAGAAGCCATAATTCCATCTGGATCATCAGTAGGATGATTTGGTTGCAGACGTGAACTAAGTGTTCCTGGTTCGCCGATTGTTGTATTACAGTGTGCAGTAACACGAATTTTGCTAGCTCCATAAATTAAGTCCATATTAGACATTAATTTAGCAACTGCCGCTACCATTTCAGATGTTATTCCACGACTGATGCGGCGAATATCACTACCTTTTGTTTCTCCGTCAAGAATCCATTCACGAAATTCCGCTACAGTCCAATGTTTAATTTCATTGTAGATTTTTTCATTTACATCATCTTGAATAATTCTTGTTACTTCATCGATATCATAAGGGACTACTGGGTTTTCTCTTAATTGTTCTAATGTAATGTTAGCAAGAACAATTTTAGCTGCTACACGTTCTTCTGCAGAACCTGCTGCAACACCTGCAAGTAAATCTCCTGATTTCTCTTCATTTGCTTTCGCCAGTACTTCCTTGAGAGATTTAAACTCGTACGTATGGCCAAATAACAAGGTCTTTAAAATCATAATACGCCTCCTATTATTGAGTTTTATTCCATAAACTTTTTATCTAAAAACGTAACTATTCAAGACCACGTCCTTCATAGCTACAAATGATGCACACAACTCTATTCATTGAATACAAGCGTCTTTACTACAACTGGTAAAACGGTTCCTTCTGCCACAGGTTTTCCAATGTCAATGTAATCCCCATTGTCTAGTTTAATACTATCAAGACAGATAACATCTTTTTGATACTGCAACTCATGATACATTGCTTGTCCTAACGCTTTCGCCATATCATGTTCTACAATAATAATCAGTGGTAATTCCCTGCTTATTAACTCTTGCATCCCCTTCACCAAGCCTTTTGCATAATCCGATACTTGAACAAAAGATGGATTCTTTATTCCTTCAATTGCAATTGCTACCCTTTGAAGGTTTCCTTCTAATTTGTACCAATCTAATTTTTTCTGTATTGCTTCGCTTAAGGTTTCTATATTCTCTTCTTCTTCTTTTCGCATCTTCAGAATCGGTAGATTCTTAATTGGGAATGGATTACTTGTATACGTAATCGTACTTCCACTAATCTCTGTTGTATGTGTACCAGCTCCAACCACAGTGGCTCGTATCGTTTCTATACTCTTTACTAAGTGTAACTGCGTACATAACTCGGATTGTCTTATTGCTTCTCCTAGTAATACTCCCATATCCCCATAAGCGAAATATTCTTTCCCTTCTCTCTCATGGTAGATATAATCCGCTACACCACCAGAGAAGGAGATATTCTCAATCTTCTGATTTGGGGCAAGGCTCTTATTGGTGATCATGATTTCATAATCCTCATCAATCTCCGCTAAGCCAATACTTTGTTTTAAACCTTTAATCATCAACTTAACAATTGGATCAAGGTTTTCTTTGGTTGCCACCATTCCTATATGAATATCTAGGTTATGCTTCGCAATTAATTTCTCTACCTTTTTCGATAGATACGTAATCTCATGGGTAGATGGATTAATCTTTATTAATCGTCCTCCAATATCAAGACAACCGGTATCAACAACTTCACCACGTAAGAATAATGCCAAATTACTTGTTCCACCACCAATATCGATATTAACAACACTAGTCGAGTGTTCTTTCGAATACGCATGTGCACCTGCACCCTTACCAGCTATAATACTTTCGAGGTCAGGTCCCGCAGTAGCTACAACAAAATCACCGGCAAAACCACTGAGGAATTCCAGTACTTCCTTGGCATTTTCTTTTCTTGCAGTCTCTCCAGTAATAATTACAGCCCCAGTATCAATACCTGACTTGCTGATTCCTGCTCTTTCATATTCCTGTTCAATAATTTGTCTTACTCTAGGTCCATCGATTTCAGTCGGTGTCTTTAGTGGAGTAAAATATATCTCACTACGGTATATGATTTCTTTGTCAACAATTACGATTCTAGGAACAGAATAACTAGATGCCATATTCTCAATGTATAACTTTGAAAATACAAGTTGAGTTGTACTAGTTCCAATATCTATTCCAACGCTAAGTAGCTCTTCTCTCATATACTCCACCTCCTAATCCTAACTATTTAGTCGCTACAGACCAGCACTTCTAATCATCAATTTTTTCATGAATATAAGCAAAAAGTTCTTCAATACCGATATTATCAATCGTATCAACTTTGAAGATTTTCGTTACTCCTGCTTCCTTCAGATTCATCTCTACCTTTGAAATTGCCGCTTGGTCTTTCACAATATTAATCTTCGTGACAATTCCAATTAACTCTTTCGCAAATGTTCCAGCAAAAGCGGGTGGAATATAATTATCGTAAGCTGTTGGGTCTGCAATGAGCGCAATTAACTTCGCATCTACAGCTGTATTAATTAAAGCTCGGTAATAATTTCTATTCTCTAGATATTCTCCTGGTGTATCGATTGCATTATCATACAATTCAATCGCTTGTGTTTTCTTATACCGTATCTCAAGCTCACTTAGTTTTTGACATAAAGTCGTCTTACCACAACCTGTTCTGCCCATAAATATGATTTTCCCCACAGCCTTACCTCCTAGTGTAATGTCAAATCTTATACCTATTTATCTGGCATTACTAAGTCCTTGTGACCTTCGTAGGAGTAAAACCAAGCTGCACCTCTAAAACAGATACAATATCTCTTATTCCAGCTTCAACAGAACTTACATCACCAGTTATTACAAGAGCACCGCTAAATCGATCAATGAAGCCAAGTTTAATATCCGATGCCTTAGTCGCAACATCCGCAGCAATTATTGCCCCTTCACTAGGTGTTATTGTCATAATTCCTATTGCATTAATCTCTTCTGTAATTAAGCCCATCTTTTGATAGATCTCTTCTGTAGGATTTGCAATAATATGTGCCAGTGTAATCTGTTTACCTGGTACAAATTCTTGAATAATTCTTTGTTTTTCCTCAAGTTGTAATGCTATTGTTCTCACCTACCCGCCATTACCTAATTAGATGAAGAATCTCTAACACGTCAGATACGGTAGTCTTTCTTGGATTAGTATCCATACATGCATCTGCCAAAGCACCCTCAGCTATACTTTTCTTAGCTTCTAGATATTCCTCTTCTTTGATTCCACATTCTTTTAAGGAACGCGGCATCTTCATCTCTCGCTCTAATCGTACAACCTCTGCTATCAATCCCTTAACAAGTGCTCTTGTTGTTGCCCCTTGTATTCCACATAGTTTAGCGATGATTGCATATTTCTTAGCTGTTAACGTATAGGTCTTAGGATTGTAGCCCTCCATATTACTGTTGTACTCAATGACATGTGGTAAAAGAATTGCATTCGTTCTTCCATGAGGTATATGAAGTTTCCCTCCGATGTTATGCGCGATAGCATGATTAACTCCTAGAGAAGCTTCATTGAATGCCATACCCGCTAAACAAGATGCAGAATGCATCTTCTCTTTTGCTTCCATATCATCACTGCTCTTATAAGATCGCAATAAATAATCAAAAACAAGTTTCACTGCTTTCTCTGCTAAAGCATCTGAAAAATCAGTAGCGTTAGTTGAAACATACGCTTCTAGTGCATGGGTCAATACATCCATACCCGTATCTGCTACGATTTGACATGGGAGACTCTTTACAAGTTCTGGTTCTAGTATTGCCACATTTGGTAATAGTTCATTAGATACAAGTGGGTATTTCACACCTTTTTGCTTATCTGTAATTACAGCGAAATTGGTTACTTCTGACCCAGTTCCACTTGTAGTTGGAATTGCAATAAATTGCATATCTGGTAGATTTGCTGCTTTTTTTGAAAAGCTCATTATAGCTTTCGCTGCATCTATCGCTGAACCACCACCAAGGGCAATTACTGCATCTGGTTTATATGCAGTTACTTCACTCACTCCCTCGACAACCAGTTCCATTGGAGGATCAGGTACAATATCGCTGAATACTTGATAACTTCCACTCGTTAACTTGGACGTTATTCTCTCTATCATTCCTGACTTTACCATAAATGGATCGGTTACAATAAAAACTTTCTTATTCGCCAGTGAGGTGATGTATCCAAGTGCATTTTCACCAAACACAATCTTGGTCTTAACTTCAAATGTTTTCATGTGATATCACCCTATCTTCACTTAAGTCGACGATTTTATCAAACTCATCTTCGACTTTGTTCCATGGTTACTCAGTTAGAATATGTATATTTTTGATAAATATTCTCTACCTGATAAAAAAGCTTATCTCATATTTAATTACATAGGTAAAACCTATGTTTTAAATAGATATCATATATTTTACTTATAACCTTTTGTGAACTATAATGAATATATCAGTGCTGACAAAATAAATTAACGTAAATTAGAGGAGTAAATGAACTTATGAAGAAGGAATCATTGATTTCAGAGGAAATTTTAGAAATTTATAATTACAATAAAACAGAACATGTCTTTTGGGACTTATTTAGAACTATGTTCATGCTGAGTGCCTGCACCTTTGGTGGTGGCTTCGTTATTGTTTCATTAATGAAGAAGAAATTCGTAGAAGAACTTGGCTGGCTTGAGGAAGATGAGATGCTTGATATAACAGCAATGGCGCAATCCTGTCCTGGTCCATTACCGATTAATGCTTCCGTAATTCTAGGCTACAGAATGAAAGGTATACTTGGTTCTTTAGTGGCAGTCATAGGAACTTCACTACCACCACTTATTATTATTACAGCAATCTCTTATTTTTATGAAGAATTTCGTTCAAACAGAGTAATCGCTACTGCACTTCAAGTTATGAGAGCTGGTGTAGCCGCGGTAATCTTTGATGTTGTGTATAACTTAGCCTCTAACATAATAAAAACCAAAAACAGATTCTATATTTTATTAATGATTGTTACATTCATTATGAACTACTTCCTTGGCTTTAGCGCAATGCTTATAATCCTAACTTGCCTATTCCTTGGCATATGTACTGTATTACTGGATCTTCGAAAGGAGCATAAAGCAAGATGTTAATCTTATGTAAATTATTCTTTAGTTTTATAAAAGTAGGACTATTTAGTGTTGGTGGTGGTTATGCCGCAATACCATTAATTCAAAATCAAATCGTCGATATACATCACCTTATGACTATGGAGGAATTCGCGGATTTAATCACTATCGCCGAAATGACACCAGGTCCTATATCAATTAATTCAGCTACCTTCGTAGGTAATAAACTTGCAGGTATCCCCGGCGCACTTTTATGTACCTTCGGAGTGGTACTTCCCGCTTTCGTACTTTGTTTACTCCTTGCTTACTTCTATTACAAATACCGTAGCTTTGGTGGAGTTCAAACAATATTAGCAAGTCTTCGTCCCGCTGTAGTCGCCTTAATCAGCGGTGCTGGAATATCCATTCTAAGTCTAGCATTATTCCAAGCTCAAAAGGCCGATATTGTACTATCAAACTTCCATATCATAGAAGCCATATTATTCATAGGTGGAATAATTGCTCTTAGAAAATTCAAAGCTAATGCTATCTTAGTGATATTCGGTTCTGGAGTAATTGGTACAATCGCGTATTATCTTGTATAAGTTTGTAACAGCTCCTATTCTTAATCCTATATCAAGTTCTCATATATATGATTACACGATTATAAACACAAAAAAAGCTACTTAAAATTAAGTAGCTTTCAACTAGAAATTGTTGTGGTGCAGATTTTGCTATACCATGCGATACTTCTTTGATAGTAAGGCATATAGTGTTATCCATTTATTAGGTTCGCCTATATTCCCCACCTCAAAGTATGGAAAAGATTTATCAAGAATATATTTACCCTCACAATCCTTTTTACTCTCCAACAATGCTAACGCCTTATTGCAATTAGGATGATTCGCCCCACCAAGAACCGAAAGACCGTATATAGTCATTTGTAAACCCAATTTCACATGGTCAAACGGATAATATGTCCCCACCATTTCTTCAATGATTGCCTTTCCTTGGTTATCAGGGTGGAATGCAACGTAATGGCTGATATAAAAATTCTTCAGTGATTCAAACTGTGGCAGAATAACTCCGATCTTTTTCAACTCCGCCGCAAGTAAAAGGTAGGTTGTAGTTTGTCTGTAGCATCCCATATCTGGAAGCTTTGAGTCGTTTGTATTCTTAGTTTTGTCTAGACACCGGAATGTTCCGTCTTCCCGAATGGTGGAAAAAGCCAAAGATATTTCTTCTTTCACCCACTTATGATTGTAATATCCAAGAGATACTAAATTTCTTAACAGCAATATTTTGGCACACTTCATACTACAATTCATATTCTTGATAACACGTTCAATATAATCATCAATAGGAACATCAACACGTGTTAAGCCAAATTCCGCAAGCGCACACAAAGCAGTGACATCCTCCCATTTTTTATTAAGCTTAAACTTATCCATGACTAAACCAACAGTGTCTGATTTCAATAAATCGTCATAAGCCTTTTTCACTTCAGGATCATCTTTTGGTATATCTATAAGCTCTATCATCGTCCGGTATTTCACCTCTGGGTTATCACCCTCAAGAAGCCAATTGATTACATTATTCATTGATGTACCATATCTCCGTTTTCGCAGATCACCTTTCAGAATATTTTAGGAAAATAGATCGTCCAGAACGTAGTTATATCTAACACTATGGTAATAGTACCATATCTTTTTCTATCATATGAATCAATGCATTTCGTCCAATTAAGGTAATTCCGTTGGACTTTGCTAATACATATGCACTTTGTGTATAGTAACTATTCGTTATTACCATTCCGTGTTTTGCTTTATAATAAGCCATTGAACCAATCACTTCTTGAACCGCTTTAATGCCTACTCGCTCTTTATAACGTTTTGCTTGAACAACAATTCGCTTTCCACGAGATTTAATCACTAGGTCTGCTCCGAAATCATGGGTTACTGGTGTTAATTTCACACGATAACCGTGTTTTTTATAAAAATAATAAAGGAATAATTCAAAATCTTCTCCTGACAACAGATCAATATCGTAGATATTGCTTTGAAGTAATTTCTTTTTCTTATGACATTTCATAATAAACTTCAGTAAGAAGATACTCGCAACAACAGCTGCTGACAGAAAGATTAGTTGTTCCACTTGTTGCGTATCAAACTGCATTATATCCTGATAATTCCTTTCTAAACTCCTTGTTTATTTCTAAACACTCGCTCGACAATTCTCTTTGAAGCATTTCCATCATCCACATGACAGAAACGTTCATAGAATTCATCGTATTTGTCTTGATACCTCTTCTCGATATTGGTAATATCTTTAATTGCAGCAATAACTTCCTCTTCTGTGAATAATAAAGGACCTGGCATTTCCTTCTCAATATCTAGATAGAAACCACGTAACATATCCCTATATTTCTCTAGATCATACGTATAGAAGAGAATCGGTCGTCTAAGATTTGCATAATCAAAGAATACAGAAGAATAGTCCGTAATAAGTATATCCGAAATCAAATATAACTCTGATATATCATTATATTTACTTACATTGAACGCAAAGTCTTCTATTCCAGTTATATCTATGGAATCCGCGATGTAATAATGGGTACGAAGTAGTAATACATACTCATCGCCTAACTGTCTCTTTAACTCATGTAGATCTAATTTTAATGCGAATTTATATTCACCCTTACCATAATACTCATCATCTCTCCAAGTCGGTGCATAGAGAATGGTTTTCTTATCCTTTGGTATTCCTAGCTGATCTTTTAATTTGATAATTCTAGCTTCTTTGTCCGGTGCATATAAAACATCGTTTCTTGGATATCCACATTCCACAATCTCATTATGGAATAGGAATGCTCTCTTGAATGTCTCTGTAGAGAATCCATTATCTGATATTAGATAATCCCAATCTCTTGATTGACGATAGAATTGTTGCTTATGAAGTGGCGATGCACCACATACTTCTTCTTGATCAAAAACCAATCTTTTAAGCGGTGTTCCATGCCAAGTCTCAAGAAATACGTTTCCTTTTCTCTTGCGTATCCAGTTTGGTTGTCTAACATTCAGTACATCGTATTTACAACGTGCAAAATAATAGGCATATCGAATACTAAAACGCTTAACTTTAATTGCTCCATACGGAATCTTCGTCTTCTTATCATTAATAACCCAGATACATTTGTATTCACTTGGATATGCCTGATTCAGATATTCATAGATATACTTCGGACTATCCGAATAGCTTTTCCCAAAGAAACTTTCAAACAGGACCCAATTGTCTTTCATCTTCATCTTCGTAAACAGATGAAAATATAGATAGCATGCAAATGCCCTTGGATTCGATTTGATTTTACGGACTTTTTTTGAACCAAGATGTATATTAACCACACGTTTTGTAGCCGACAAATCACCTTTGATCAATCTCTTCACTAACTTATTCTTATATCCTGATAAACTAGTAGTGATCTCTGTCGGAATCTTCGTTATTAATTCTTGCATAGAAGAAAAACGCTCTCCTTGCCAGTAGGATTGTTCACTCCTTCTAATCTTAGTTGCATGATAATTTGTATAGTAATTAATCAATTTGAATGCTAATAGGTAAGCAATTACATCATGATCTCCCACTGCATTTACAGTAGTTTCATACGCATGCAACATATTACTGAATTTATCTTCTGCTTTTATCTGCGTAATGGCTGGATAATGAATGGGGTCATTATGTTTACGCTTAACATATCTAGCATCAACCACTGAGACCGCGTTCTTAGCCAATTGCAATGTTTTTGCAACAAAAGACATATCTGCATAGAATAATACTTGCTCATCAAAAACTATCTCATTCTTAATAAGTAGTTCACGCTTTATAAGCAGATTTAACGCTGATATGGCTACTAACCCACGCTTTTTACCGATTAAATCGAGTACAGCTTCAGAGGGTTTTTGTTCTGTAATGACTTTCTTTTGATAATCTTCTTCGTCATCGCCTTCTGTCGCATTCATGGTAGCCTCTTCCGATGCCGTATCCACTTGTTCTACACCTTCATCATAAGAATCAAAGAATACAATTCTCTTAAACCAAGTATCAACAATTGTTCCGTAAGCAACACTAGTTTGTCCCTCTTCGACTGCCTTTACTAGTTTTTCTAATGTATTATGAAACAGATAGTCATCTGAATCTAGGAAATATACATACTCACCAACTGCTTTCTCAATTCCGATATTACGAGCAGCACTTACCCCACTCGTATTCGTTGTATGATATACACGGATAGGGAAGAATTTCTTATAGTTATCCACAATGTTGGTAGGTTCCTCCACCACATTTACATTTTCCTTTTCCGTTAGATACTTGCTTGGTTTATCTTGTATTAACAATACCTCAAAATCTTTCCATGTCTGATCCTTCAAACTTTCTAGACAATCCTCTAGAAAATGCGGACCATTAACATAAGGTATCACTACACTAATCTTCACGATCTCTACCTCACTTCATAGTTATACTGTAACGCTTCAGGACTACGTCCTTCCTAGTCATATTCTTGGTTATTCCTTATTATCTTATTACCTAAATTAAGAACTTTTGTCTCAAAGATCCTATCCTACTTTGATACAATCATGACATACGTTCCTTCTTTTCTTGATATCTCATAGTCCTCTCGTACCTGATACCCTGCAGTCTTACTAAACTTACGCACAAGTTCGCGATTATGCGTATACATAATAATTACACCATCTTCTTTCAGATGTTCCTTTGCTTTCTTAAAGAAAAGTTGGTACAAATCTATAATCTCTTGCTCACGATTTTTTGAATTCGAAAAAGGCATATCTGTAATGATCTCATCAAAAAGATACTCGTGCTTGAAATCAAAGAAATCACGATTTATATAATGAATAACTTGTCTTGCTGCTTGCGTATTCTCTCTTGCTAATTCAATAGCATCTGCGAAGATATCAAGCCCATATGTGGAATATGCTTTTACTTGCTTGTGACGTTCAATTAACATTGTTCCCACACCACAGAATGGATCAAGAACCTGCGCATCTTCCTTCATATAATCCTTTGCTAAAGCAACTGTTAGCGCTGCATTAACTGGTCTGATACTGGAAGCAATTACATTCTTTCTATAAGCAAAACGACTATCTTTAATGGTATATAATTTTAATAATACATTAAAGTTTTGTTCTTTGTTTTCGATAAATCGAATTTCGAATTCGTAGTTATTCGTAGAATTAATCAATTGTCTTTTTGTCAAACGTTCTAGTTCACTGGCAAACTTTTTAGCAAATTCACTCTTCTTACTCAATTCCATCTTGCTCTTAACTTCAACTCTAAAGTAAAAAGGTGCATTACCATTATGTCTTTCTGTTAAGAAGTCAACCAAATTTCCTGCACACAGAAGTTTCGCCGCTTGAATTGGATTCATCTGACAAACTTGTACCCCATCAAGAGCAAACAAAAGCTCCTGATAAGTTCTTATAGGTAGAATCTCATCTAGTTCATCTGTCTTTACCATAACCCCAGCATTGAATTCTTTAGCTGTTGGGGTAATCGTCTGTACTTGTCGTAATGTAACCGGGATATGATTACGATTTGTTAATAGCAATACTTTTGATACTTTATGAAATCCTGTGAATGAATGTTTCTTAACACCTTCCATAGAAACAATCAACGTAGTCAATTCTCTAATCTCTTCTTCTGTATGTTTCTTATTCTCTGGTGTCAATTTTATCCCTAATAAATTATCTAGGCACTCTTTTAAGAAGGGCAGATATTCACGGTAATCAAAACTTCTTAAAGCTACAAGATACGAACTCTTAATAAAACGTTGCTCTTCCTTCTGATACCCTTTAATAATATAAGGAAGATATTCTTCTAACGCAAGATCTCCCATTAATAATGCAGCGTTCTTTCTTGTCTTTGCATCCTCACTCTTTAATAGTGCAGGAATTATGTCTTTCTTTTCACCTATATAATATAGCAATGCATATTTATTCGATTCCTCTTTGATCTCTTGTCTTAATTTACTAAGATTTTGTCTAACATCGACATTATTAACAATCTCATCAAACGTATCACGTACCATTCTAATCTCCTATTGTAACATTTTGGATAATCTGTTACTTACAATCTTTATTCGATACCGTTTATTATATCTTTTTCTATAAAAAATGTAAACATCTACGGTACCTATTTAATTTTATCCATATCTGATACAACCTTACTCAAATCATCACGAATTGCGATTTTTTGTGGACAGACCGTTTCACATTTTCCACAAGAGATGCAACGGTCTGCACGATTTTCTTCATTAAAGTCCGCAAAGTAGGCCCACTTAGCATGACCAGCATTCCCGTACATAGCATGGTGATTCCATATAGCAAAATTCTTTGGAATATCAACGCCTGCTGGACATGGCATGCAGTATCTACAAGCAGTACAGCCATTCTTAACTCTACTCTTAATTGTCGCAGCTACCCTCTCGACTACTAATTCTTCCTCAGAAGTTAAAGCTTTGAAAGCTGAAAATGTATCGAGATTATCGAGTACTTGGTCATATGTTGACATACCACTAAGGACCGTTTTAACATTCTTACGACTCGCTACAAAACGTAGCGCCCAGGAAGCTACCGACGCTTTCGGATCTGCTTCTTTGAAGATAGCAGTTATATCTTCTGGTAGTTCTGCTAATGAACCTCCCTTAATTGGTTCCATAATAATAACCGGTATATCTAATTTCTCAGTTAATTCGTATCCTTTGTCTCCTGCTTGCTCCTCTGTATCCATATAATTATATTGTATTTGGCAGAAATCCCAATCTCTATATGTAAGGATTTCTTCGAATGCATCATAATCATCATGAAAAGAGAAGCCTAGATAACGAATCTTGCCTTTTTCTTTTAATTTTTCACAAAATTCAACTATTCCAAGTTCCTTCATCTCATTGAATCTATCTCTATTCAGTGCATGTAACAGATAGAAATCAACATATTCTTGCCCCAAACGTTCTAACTGTTGATCAAAGATACGCTCGGCATCTGCAACAGATTTAATCTCCCAACAAGGAAGTTTCGTTGCTAGATAATACGTTGAACGATCATATTTTCTTAAAACCTTCCCAACAAAGGGCTCACTGTCACCATTATGATATGGATAAGCAGTGTCTATGTAATTCACACCTTCGGCAATTGCCTTATCGATCATCTTCTCTGATTCTACTTCATTAATACTACCATCTTCTGAAAGCGGAAATCTCATACAACCAAATCCAAGTAATGATATCTCAATTCCTAGTTTATCTAATTTTCTATATTCCATAATCGTCCTCCAATTTAATTAATTTACGCGGAACTAACACTATTGTCTCTCTATTATAGTAACAGTTCTATGTGTTAAGTCAAGAAAAAAGAAACTGTTACACACAGGTAATTTGATTACAATTTCCGCGTGTCACAGTTCCAATGATTAATTAATTTTTCTCAAAAAGTATGAAGAGTTTTATGGATATTATATTTCATATAAACAAATATCTCTTTCATAATTATTAATTTGATTTTCCAAACTTCTCTTGCATGATAAAAGAAATTTCATTGAATCCAAATCAACGATCTCTTTGTCCGATAATAATTGAATTGAGTTAATTACATCTTTGTATTCCCCAATTAAAACTCTTTTCCAGTCATCAAGCTGTTTTGCTGATACACCCATACTATCACTCCTACTCTTTTCAGAAAATCCTTATACAATTATACTAATATTATAGCATAATTTCACAAAATATCAATATAATTATTGAATTTTCTATCTATTTGTTATTATAATCGAATATTTATTAACTATTGTGTATATTCTTTCTGTTTTTTTGTTATATTTTACCGCCAAAATATGCATAAACAGGTTAATCTGCATAATTCAGTAATTATTCATCTCTTTTACTACTGTTTTTACTCTTCTTCAGCTAAACTTTATATAACTATATTATTATTAAAGGGATAAAGTCATACAATTGACCTTATCCCTAATATTGGTTTTTTATTATTAAATTATTCAAATTAAATCATTAACTCAGTATCTATCATTACTACACTCGTTCCACCTATCCTGTCCTCAAAATAAGGACCAACGTTTTAGACCTTATTTTTACTAATTTTATCTTCTAAGAACTTATTCCGATGATACGCCATATATTTTGCTATTCGTGATTCCATTTCGATTTTTGATTCTTCTGTTATATTGCATAGTGCTCTGTCCTTAGTATTGAGTCTTGTTGAAATCATAATCTTTCCATTATCATCAAATGTAATGAGATGCTTGTCAAATAAAGAATCATGAAGTGTACATAACAATAATCCATTATTACAATCTACACGCTCTTCATTATTTGCTTCACTCCATTCCTTTATATGACTAGCTATTAATAAACCTTTGTATTGTAAGCCACATAACATACATCTGCTTTCATGCTTATTTAATAGATTATCTCTATATATACCTTGTCCTATCCTGGCTTTTGCAAGTATTTCTTTTTCTGTTTCAGAAATACTTGGAACTGTATACGCCTCATTTACGTAGTCAATATTCAATTTTATCCTATCAATATATGAGAATAACTCAGGGTAGTTAATTGATTTATATGCTCCCTGTATTCTCTTCTTAATAAATCCCAACTTATTTAACCGATTCAATGATAATTCATCTGTATCATAGTTCGATATGAGTTTTAATCTAACATACTGATTATCAATATCGAATTGATCTTCTGTAATCCAGAATTTTGTATCATCTATTATATCATTTTTATCAACCATCTGATTCGTACATATAGTTTTAAACATAATACGACTATATGGAGCTCCAACGTAAATGTATACTATATCCCCTTCTTCTATACCAAACCTTGATTTTGACCAATCAATCTCTGAAAGTTCAGCAAATGCTGCAATCACATCATATGCCCCATATCTGCCGTTCTTATCCATTCCATAGACATCCTCCTCATAATTAATGTATATACACATATTTACTATTGTTTATTATATGCTTTCTTGCAAACAAAAACTATATAATGCTGTCAAGCACTTCATAACACACTTATATATAATCATTCTCCCCTAAGTGCCCTTAAAGTGCCCAGCCCCCTAGCAATCATTGTACATACATAGCCCTATCTACCTCTACTTACACACAACCCAGTCACTCATCAATTTTCTTCTCAACCTCACCGACCATCACCACTTCACCTATATCGTCGACTCCTTCCTCAACGAAAAAAGGACCAACCCTATCGGATTGATCCTAATCATTGTATATGCAGTTGACGGGACTTGAACCTAATAAATCATAGAAATATTATGATTTTAAACATTGCTCTTGTCGACTATCGACTTGATAAGATACAAACATAAATAACGTGATCACCTAAGAATAGATATTCTAGTGCCTTCAAAAGTGTCCTAATAAAAATAGAATTATTATTACAAAGTTAAGTAAACACTACTTTTTAACACTCAAACATGAACATAGTATTTAATTTCCATAGTAACTACTTTACATATTAGCATAGCAGATTATCCTATATATAAAATAAAGGATTGAAATTATTTTTTCAATCCTCAATATTTTATGCCATAATGCAATTACTAAATAACATATCATCTAATTTATCAGCTTGTTCTCTCTTCTTACTATGATAAGCATGAGAATAAACATTGAGCGTAACTGATGCCGAAGCATGCCCTAACAACTCTTGTACTGTTTTGATATCTGCATTGTTTGCAATGGCGATTGATGCATATGTATGACGAATCTTATGCATCGGAAGATATCTTAGCTCAGGTTGCTTAGTCATAAAGTTTCTATATAGGTTATACACTCCATCGGGTGTTAAAGGTTTTCCATATTTAGTCGTGAGAAGGTAACTCGAATCAATGAAGTCGCTACCATATTTAAGTTTCCTTTTCTTATAATCAGCTATAGACTGCTTTACAAGCTCAGTTACAGAAATTGGAAGAGGGATGGTGCGTGTGCCACTCTGGCTTTTTGTTTCTTTAAGATAAATTTTGCCTTGCGCAGAAACGCGAGCTGTATCGATTTTTACTGTTCCATTTGTAAAATCAAAGGAATCATGCTTAAGCGAGCATAACTCTGACTTTCTAATACCCGAACCAACCAATAAATTAATAATCAGCTTTATATTTAAATTTGATTGTAGATTAGCTGCTGCCAACAACTGTCTTACTTCATCTACCGTATATACATCCACCTGTTTTGTAACAACTTTAGGTAAATCACATCCTTCTGCTGGATTATAACCACGTCTAATGTAATTCAACTTCATAGCTTTTTCCAACATAGCATGTAAAAACATAATTCGATTCTTTATTGTCTTTGGGCTTCTCCCATCGTCCATTAATACCTTAACATAAGCTTGAACATCAGATGTATCTAAATTTTCCAACTTAATATTTCCTAAGTATTTCTTAATACCATTCTTCTTGGTGTAATACATTTGTTTATAATTTTCTAACGTAGTCGGTGATATGAATTCTCCGTACTGTTCAAAGTACTCTTCTGCAAATGCATCTAACGTACGCTTAGAGTAATCTACATAGATTCCTTTATCCTTCTCTGTTTCTACATCTCTTAAAAAGCGTTTTACTTCTTTTAATGGAGTGCCGACAGGAAATGTCTTTGCACGACGTTTGCGTTTTTGTAGTGGTCCTGGTGTTACATCATACATGACCTTATAACGTTCATTTTTAGTTCCTTTATCAATAATTTGAATGTTCGCCATATACCATTACTCCTTTAATAAGTCAATTCATAGATTATGTTCTCTTTCGCTTCTATCACTTCTTCAAACTCACGACGGCTAAATACATATTGCCTACCGATCCGCTTAAAATGAAGATACGTTTTTGCAAAAGCCGTTGCTGTCTTCCTAGAAATTCCTAATTCTAATTCAATATCTTTTAGTGACATTGTTAATTTCTGGTTTGCCTCTTTTTTATGATTACTTTTAACGTCTGTATACATAATTTTACCTCCTTTAAAAAAGAATATATATTCTAATAATTGATTAATTCATTTTCTAAATAACGATGTTGGATTTTAAACATACATATTCCTATGTTCCCTATATTTTTTTACAACATGTCTTTTATATTGGCTCAAGATAAAGTGCTATCATTACATCATCAATTAATGTAATGATAGCGATACCTATTACATTCCCATTTAATAGATTATACTGTTCCTGTAATCTTCTCTTAATTGAATACCATAATAGTACTCATATCCTTTCTTCAACTTAGTTGCTGATTTTAAGTTTTCTAAATCTAAAACTTTTCTAAATTCCTCGTGGAACTCTGCACTTTTTTCATATCCGAAAGTTGGAATATTATTTACTCTAGCCCACATTTTAAAAGCCGAATGTACCTCTGACGATTTAATGTCAAGTTCACCATTGGTATTGGATATACAACTTCTAAAAAACAGTCTTACTGGCTTACTTTGAAGTGCATATCTTAGTCTTAGTTCATCTACCTCATTACAGGTTGCTAACGTCCAATTGTTGTTTTGTAAATCATTTAATCCTTCCATACACCAATTGAATATACCTGGGAGCTCTTCTTTTAATTTGTCAAACAAATACGGATCTTGATATTGGGTACCTTCTTTTAATTTTCCATCCGATGGTCTCTCGTGGTAGACTTTATTAAAAGGTATCGGAACCAGCCTTGATAGGAATCCATTGGAATCGTCATCAGTTAACAAAGGATAGTTGCTACAGACAATGAACTTCGTAGACAGATTTGTAGAATAAGGATCATGATACTTTCTCTCTACCATTACACTATCCCCCGCAGTTAAAGACTTTATCATAGCCGTATCTAGCACCTTGGATTGCTTGCCTTCTGGACTTATATTTAATACTTTACCTACTAATGCTGACGCATTAAATCGTGCAGTTAAATCATCTAAAAATAAACTTGAAACGTTCTCTTCTCCATGTAGTAATTGTAAAATTTTAGTAAGTACTCCTTTTCCATTACGCCCACAGCCTAGCCAATAGAACAGCTTATGTATTCTGACTTCTCCGTAACAAAATGTATACCCGAATATCTGCTGTATAAGGCGAATGAGTTGCTGGTTATAATCGAAAATATCATTAAGGAAGTCATTAAATTTGGGACAGGTGGCTTTAGGATCATAATCATAACTTACGCTACTTAAGTTAATGATTTTCATAGAAAACTTTGGACGAAATTGTTGCTTTTTAATATAGAAGACACCATTCTTCATTACAATAGCTCCACTGGTAAGTTCCAATCTCTTATATGCATCTACTTTTCGCAATATGATTGAAAAAAGTTCACTTTCATTAAAGATTCTATAATACTCTTCTTTTAATTCCTCCATAATACTCATTAAAATACTACCGAGGTCATCCAACGCAATACTCTCATAGTGATGATACTTACGATTATAAATATATATTGTATCTTGTACTTTAATAATTTTCAGACGAGACAGACAATACTTTGCGAAAGTCAAGTTATTCACATAAACTTTTCCATTAACGTCAAAGTTCACTCCTCTGTTCTCCAGCTGTAAGTTGTTTAACTTTTTAGATATTTTTTTGTAATCGGGTGTTCCTTTCGAAACACCCTTTAATTTTTTTAGAAGTCTATCTTCATTTAAATCAGGTATGAGATAATCTGTGCATTCTAACTTGTATTTCCCCATTATTCCTCATCCTCTTCAATCTCGTCATCTTCATAATCATCTTCATATTCTTCATCCTCCTCTTCATCTTCATAATCATCTTCGTCCTCTTTTATAAGAGCTGTTTTTCTCTTACTTTCTTTTCGAATCATGTCTTCATTGGAATGACCGCCTTTATATGTCTTTACCTGAATTCCTAATTCCTCTTCCGTAACAGTGTCTAATACTTCAATATTAGTAAATCCTTCATTTTTATGAAATACTACATAACACAACTTACCAATAATATCCACTTTATCAAAATTACCATCAGTTAATGTATCAATCATTGCATAGTAAAAATCTACTGCTAATGTATCTTCGTTAAACCATTCTGTATATTTTCGTGTCTTATCACCAACGAAAATATTAAAGGTTATAGCGTATTTCCCCTTCCCCTCTATATATTTGTGGTCATAAACTACCGCTAAATACGTAACCTCATTTTGAAATCGCACCACAGATACACTCTTTCGTGTCGTATTCATTGATTTGAAATGAGACATTGTACTGCTAACTGTATTTACATCAAAGTTTAATTTTGTCATAACATTATTATTTTTATAATTATTTTTCATAATTTTCTTCCTTTCATTTATAGAGCTTACAGACATCGATATTTTAATCTCCTTTTGATTAGGAAAAAAATTCTGTAAAGCCTCAGTCATTTTTGTTTTTAATATTTTCATTGCAATATCAACGTATTGCAATGGTGTTTCTAGAGTAATCGAATCATGCTTTGTTAAGTACAAACGAATTCCATCATACTTTAAAACTTCTTGATGAATACCCAATATTGCATTAAAAAGTATCTCCGATTCCGTAGTTTGAATAATATAGGCTGCTCTCTTATAATACTTAGGCAAATCTTCCTCACTCCAATGTCTTCCACTAGGAGTAATTACATTTTGCTTATATCTAAGAGATCTTAGGTACCTTTCTATGTTTGGTATTTTAGCTAATAGTAATGACAATCCACGTATCAATTCATAGTCTGACATATCAATACCATTGTCTAACATAATTCGATGTAGAGTTCTTTCTCTCGCTCCGTTTATCTTAGCGAAAAAAAGTTTCTTCATAGCTTTACGCTCATTCTCCAATACATTCGACTCTTTCTTACCAAAGAAATAAGCTCCAAATAGTCTATAAATATCACGCCCTTGCTCGTAGGCTCTGACTATCCATTCCTCATGCGCTAACTGTGCTATAATAATTAGCTCAGATGCATGATAATCAGCTTCTACAAAGACATTCCCTTCTAACGGAATCAAATGCTGACGTAATCGTTTCGGCAATCCATATAAATTTATGTCATGCGTACTAATACGTAATGTCTTAGTTCCAATTTGCTTATACGAACATGAAATGTATTCTTGATATCCCTTCTTTATCCTTTTCAACAGACGTTTTTCCCCATATGTTTGAAGCAACCTCTGATTCTTTTGATAACGCTCCAGGACTTGTACACCATTTGAGTCAGTTATACGTGATAATGAATCTTGATAATTTGGATTGATAGAATAATGATCAATCAAATAATTTTGCATTATTTCATTCTCATTCTTAATCATCTGATACTCTTGTTTCAATCCTTGTATATCTACTCGAAACCCTTTACTAAACATCTGTTGCAAGATAGGATAGATCTTAACTTCTAGCATAAAGTCATATAGCATGCCAGAAGCTATAACCATATCCATACATTCACTTATCAAGTGAATACACTTATATAGAAATTCGTTCCTTGATACAATGTAATCAGTCTCTAATTTAGAAGTACGATTAGAAACCATGTCATATTTAATATTTAAAATTTCACTAACAATACACATATAATCACTTTTCTCAAGTGGTATGTTACTACTAAGTTCTAGTAATATTTTACAAGGTATTGTTACAACATCTTTCTTGTAAATTTCGTTAACTTCATTAAATCCAAAGGTTACGAGAAGCATGCTTTTGTCGCATGACGCATACTCCTCATATGAATATCTTAATATCGGTTGAGCCTGGTCTAAGATATTACATACAGTAATAACCTTCCGTGATTGTTTGTGTTGTTTCGATAACATTTTCTCATTTGTCACAAATGCAGTGCCTATGATATCAAACTGCCCATACCATATTGCTGCACTTTCAGCAAACTTGTTATCCCTCATTTGTCTTAATCAAGGCTATTTTGCCTAGTGATGGATGTTCCTCAATTGTTACGTTATGAAATGATTTAGTTGTTACACTACCTTCAAAAGTAATACCTGCGGCTATGGTGAGCTTTTCAAAAAGCTCTTTCTGATAACAACGATACTTCTTCTCGTTTTTGCTGTAGAAAATTGGATATAAGACACCATCAGTTGCGTATATTCCAGAGATCATAAACCACTTCTCTTCTGGAAAATAGCTTATACCAATATGATCTTTTAACCCAATTTTTTCAGCCACTTCTTTTGCATCTACCTTTACGCAAATGGAGCTTCCTGGTTTATAAACAAAAGATAGTGTAGTCTTTTCATAAGTTTGCTTCTTTTTAACCTTCATCTGATTTTCTGCAGATAAATCCAAGTTGACTAATTTACTAAATTTCTCAAAACTAGATGATACATTAATTTCAGTCCCTATGATAAAATCCTCCTTTTTTGGGGGATGGGAGCCGCTTCGCTTGCTCCTCAGGGTGGATTCAGTTTGAACAACTATTTTTTTGATTTTTCGTCAGAAAAAAGTTGTTGAGAATCAACCCACCCCATTTGGAATGCCTGTTTCCAAGTTTCCAACTCCCATAGTTGATAGATACCAATAGTACAATTTGATTTTTACATTCCACCTGGACTATCACGACTATATATGTACATATTAAACACCTCCTCCTACCTTAAAACCTTCTTTCAAAACAACATCATGTTTATTGGAATCGCCTTGATGTCATAGGCATAGTATATTCTTTTTTATTGCAGCTTTCTAAGGATTACCGTACCGTTTTTTATTAAAAAATCCCTTATAAAAGTGCAAAAAAAAAGAGTAATTCCTTCATGGAATTACCCCTATAATTAACTACTTTCATCATTTTGTTTTATCGATTATAATAGTATCTGTTACTTTTCCCTTAATCTTTTCTTCTCTACGTTCTATGTACTGTTTTTCTAGCCTCTGCTCAATCTCATCAATCTCATTATAGTCCTTAACTCTAATACTTGCCTTTTGATCATTGTATGACTTCTGATAGTCTTTTAAAAGTTCTGGATTCAAAGTATCTCTCAAATATCTTAATTCACAATTAAAATCTACTATTATTTTCTTACATACTTCCTTAGTTAAGCCATCTTCAATTTCAAATAAACTAGCGCATTGTGCTACACAAAATTTAAGTATAGAATCATATTCACCGATATCTTGATGCTTTTCTAAAAATACCTCCGAATCCTCTCCCATAAGTACTTTATCATTTTTATATATATGAAATAAGTCAGTAACTTCCCTTAACATTGGTTGACAAATACTTTCTGCAATTGTATCTATCATCTTCCAGTTTTCCCATAATGAAGCTCTTATTGCTTCATAGTTTTCATAGAACAACTCTTTCTTTTTACTAACTTCGTCCTTAACTTTTCTACTTATTCTTGATTTAACTAGACCTGATGTCATTATATTATCAATCTGCATAGCTATGCTATTCTTTAATTTTTCCGTCATTTTGATATCATCAATGATTGTACAATCTAAATGCTCTTTATATTGATCTGAATTTAAGCATTTTGTAATAATAGTATTTGTAATACGCTGTACCAATTTACCTTCATCACAGAACCTAGATGTTATTTTATTTTCCCTCCCTAACTTATAAAGCTTAAATATATTTTCACGGCTAACCATTTCTTCATAATTTTTATGATACCATATGCTATTTTTATTAATTACCATTTTTTCATTTGGAAAAATAACAGATTTTACGATATTTTTTAATTCATTCGTTTCCTTTAATAATACGTTTTCCTTTTTATATATATAATCATCTGTCTGTTTTAATTTATTAAACTCAGATAGTGTTAGTGCAAGAAATATATCTACATCCTTATACTGGTCCAATATCCGTTTGAATACTTGCGCTTTAATATTTTTCCTAGCAACCGATTCCTCAAAATGTTTTTCTTCACTATGAAAGTTAATTTGATCAATTAACCCATTCTCTAAATATGTATGAATATTTTGTATGATATTATATCGTACCCTTGTAGTAAGAGGTTTTGTTGAATAAAAGTAAGTTTTATTCGATTGAGTAAGAGAAGATACCAGAGCAGCAATAAATACAACTTCTAATAACGTGAAGTATTGTTTTTCTTTTTTATAATTGTTAGCAGAATCATTATACTCTACTTCTATTTCATTCTTTTCTGAGTGACTTTCCTCATTTCTCTTCAAATCTACTTCATCCTCAAGCTCAATATAAAGGAAACACGAGCTAATAATTCTCATCATTCGTTCTTGTATATTACTTAGTGTCTCATATGACAGATTATCATTATATTTATCTTTATATCCTAGCTCTTTAAGTAACCGATTAATATCTTTTCCATAGTCTGACACTTTATTTTCACCACATGGCAAGGCAGTATTCTCGTCAATATCAAACAATAATTTTTTTATATTTAATACCGTATAATCCCTTGAAGTAATAATGTCTGTTACTACGGTTTTTAAAATATCATCACTTAAAAATCGATCCATTTCGTTCATAAGTCTATCCTTTCAATTTCCTAATTTACTAACTTATTTCGCTTACTATTATAACATTTTATCATAGTTCTCATTAAGTTTCACTGAACTATTTCCAGATTCAATAGTTGTAACTCTATAAAATATAAGATTAGTTTCTGACGGGGTGGTTTGACTCTCAACAACTTTTTTCTGACGAAAAATCAAAAAAAGAGTTGTTCAAACTGAATCCACCCTAAAGAGCAAGCGAAGCAGCTCCCATCCCCCCAAACTTGTGAATCATGAAAAGCAAGCCATCCAAGTTTATGAGGACAGCTTGCTTTTATATTTTATTTATTATCAACTATTAATAGTACTTTTCCCTTGTTTACTACGACTATTTGATCTAGATTGTCTTTTTTTATTACTCCCATGATAGATTCCGTAGATTGTTACTATCGTTGTTACTCCTTCACAAAATAAGATGGTAGCACTTTTTGCTGCTACAATTCCAATTATATTCAGCATGCCTAATAGTCCATCCTTTCGCAGAGACGTTCCATTGCTGCAATCACAACAATAGCAGCAAACATACCATATAAATACATTTCCATACATATCCTTCTTTCTAATCTTAGTTTAATTCATATAGCAGTTGAATAATTACAAAGGCCCATAGTGATTAATATCAAATCATTAATCTCCATGGGTCCTAAAAGTTCTTATTAATGCTGTATTTCTCTCTGCGGAGCCTTACCTCTGCTAGACAACTCATAGTATGCTATTTTCTTTAGCATACGCTCTCCATTTTTGTACTGATATTCTAGCTCATAGTCTGTCATTTCTCTTGCTCTTCTTTCCTCTTGAGCGTACTTAGCTTCGTATCTTTCAACTTTTTTCTCAAAGTCCTTCTTTGCATGTTCAAAAAAGCCGTATGCAAAATCTCCTGTTTTACATAACACATCCTTTATCCCCATTTATTATTCCTCCTAGTATGGTTTACCAGTCTTAGGATTTATTAAACCTCTTCTCTGAGCTTCTAATGTCAACTTGCCCCCAGATACGATATCTCTTGAAGGTTGGCTTAATTCCTTAATTAACTTTTTATCTGACCACTCACTTATTGGTGTAGTTTCTTTTCTATCAAATAATCCCATTCTTATATCCTCCTTGATTTTATATATTTATCTTTGAATAGGTATACCATTTACCTTATCTTCTGTAATTACAGCTGTATTACTACTATTTGTTGAATCAAAAACATTAACTTGATTTTCATTAAATGATATTAATATACCAGGTAAAACATTATATACCTTAACATAGCCTGTTTGGTTATTAATACCGATACTTTCATATAAGACATATTGATTAACGCTACCATCAAACATTGTTATTTCTACCTTGTTTTTATCAGAATTTCTAATACTTTGATTACTTACAAAAACATATGTCTTATTATTAACAGTATCGACCAGTAGAACATAATCCGTCTCTCCAATGGTTTTACATAAAACAGTCGTATAGTTCTTGGTTACCCCTTTATAATTAAATGAATTATTATCTGTGCCAACTTCAAGCCCATCTCTAAATTCAGGGTTGTATACAGTATTCAAATTATTTAGATTCAATTCATAACCATCAGGTAGGTTAATGGATACTTGTCCATCTGGGAACTCAATTTCTTCTACCCTTCCATCTCCATGATCTAAAATTGCAGACCCTGTAGAACATGCGACCACATCATTATTAAATTGTGTTATGCTATTTAAATATGTCTCTTCATTCACTACATTCGATGGTAATACCTTAGTCTTATAGTATATATCCAGCGTATTATTTGCTATATTCGTAGTAGAAGAAATGATAAGCTGTGTTCTAGCTGTAAGTTCATCATCAATTTCAATTAATGTATTATTCCTATACTCTGATAAATCGGCTTTTAGAATATCACCTTGTTTCAAATCATCTCCTTTTATTGTCTTTTGTAATTCACTATCAACATAAAAATTAATTACATATGCAACATCTGATACTACTGGCTCCTCTGGTATTGTTGGTTCCGATGGCTCTGATGGTTCTATTGGTGTTGGAGTCGGTTCTACAGGATTAGGAGGTATTGGTGTAGGGGGTACTGGGGTTGGATCTATTGGTCCTGGTATAAATCCTCCCCCTGTTCCACCATTCGAAGTATCATCTGTTGTTCCTTCTGTTCCTTCACTATTTGAAGAGCCTTCATTGTTTCCATTATCTGCTGAATCATTATCATCTATAGATGTCTCTATCTTATTCATCCATTTTTCAGCTACTTTTACATTAATAGTCTTAAAAGGGGCATAGTTTATAATTGTTGCTTTTGGAGCATTTATTATTAAGTGAACCTTGGAAAAATCCTTATCACCGATTGTAATCTTTACTGCCTTTTCTGTTTTTATCACCAATGTCGTCATTCTACTACTATTTTTCCAAGTATTCAGTTCATTTTGATTTGCAACATATACAATCAATGACTTAACCTTTACTTTCTTTGGAATGGAAAATCTAACATTTGAAGCTGACATTACCATTAGTTTCTTATCACAATCCTTTGATAACTTATATGTAACCTTCTTTCCTTCTTTTGTCCCATAAAGCTTAATAGCTGATACATTTTTATCTTTTAATGCATTATCTAATTCTTTCTGACTTCTTACAAACGTTGTTTTTTGACTTACTACAGTAGATTCTGATTTTATACTAGTAGATGCAGCACTTGCAACCAACGGTAAAGTTGTTGACGGAACCGCTGTTACTAGCAATGTTGTAACTAAAATTTTTGTTACCACTTTTCTTGTTTTGTTTAGCATTTGCCATTCTCCTTTTTCTCTCGTTTTGTTTGATTATGTAGGCTAACTCACTTTGATTCTTTATGTTCACGTAGTATATTCCGAACTTTTCGTTCACTACAAGAATAATCTCGAGCCAGTTGCCGTACATTGGTACCATCATACTTTTGTAAAATTTCATCATTTACATATTCTGATGATAATAGTTTTTGTGGGAAAGTTACCTGCAAACCACGGTAATACTGATGAATAAGTAACGTAGTCTCAATACCCAAGTGCTCTGCGAAATCCTGGTAAATTCCGTTTAAGTTTTCCTTTTTCACTCACCTCACTCCTTTGACAATACTAATAATAACTCAATCCATGTTCTCATTTCTTCTGTTGGTTTCCATGAAAAATGTATTGCAATTCTACTTGTATTTTTCCTTGTAGATTTCCTTGATGACAATTTTCCCTCTCATCCTACAATCTAATAAAAAGATTAATGCTCCATCACCTTGTCATAAAGCAAAAGCATCCTTTTTAACTTTCGCTTACTTTTATTCAACCTAACCTTATCTTGTAAACATGTGTAAATCCTTCTTATCATGACTCACCTCTATTACTTAAATTTTTTCTTGCACAATGTACCGACTGTTAGAACTTTTCTTAACTTTATCCACTAACTTAATCGATGTATCCTCTTTTGGTTCACCCTTACTTTCTTTCTTCTTTTTACTATTATCTAATATATCTTTTGGTATTATATAATCTTGTAAAGTCCATACCTGATTTTTGCAATGTATTCCCAAATAAAGCGGATGAACTCCTTTCTCACACTGTAAGTCAATATTATCAACCATGAACTGTTTTGGTTTCACACTTGGTAAATGTTTTTGCAACTTTAGCAAAATCATATACTTTGACTTATTTGCTACTATGCTTGCAGACATACTAGCACCCCACCCAATAATCCAGTAATAGGAGTTTGCATTTTCTTCTTTCATAATTCCTTCAATATATGCTATATTCTCTGTATCAATCTCTATATTACGTGTAGACATACGACTTGAACATACTTTCGAAAACAAGTTAATCATTCGTATCTTAGATATACCCAATTCCTCACAGTGATTGATAATTGCCTGGGATGTAGAATCGCATTTTAATATGTCTTTAGATGACGTTCCAGGATATAACATAATCACCACAGCAGTTTTCCCCTCTATCTCCTTTATGTCTTTTGCTATTTCGTAAGTTCTATCCCCCTCCTTGGTCGAAATAATCGTAGTAATAACTGTTGATTTTGTTTCCTTCAAATCCACAAATTCACCCCCTAGTAATCCGATGCCATCAGCATAGTCGCATATTCACCATCGTCAATTACAAAAACCTTATCGTTGACTGGTTCAAAACTTTCGCATTTAATACGGATAGTTGCTGTTTTTTCAGGCTGTTCTTGTGAATGTATAATCACTTGAATAGATTTTCCACCGACAGTCTCTGTAGATAACTCGAACACCTGTAAGTAATCTAGCGATGTATTGGTAGCTCTCCACTGGTCGATGCTTTGCCATATGGTAATCTGTAACGCTAATGGCAGAATCTCATTAGCATGACTTGTAATATATTTCTCTTTGTCAAACATTATGCTTTCACCCCCTTTGGTTCATAGAAAATTACAAAGATTCCATATTCTGTTGATAGTTGGTAGTACTCACTTTTCCACTGAAAACCGTTTTCTTCACATATTACATCTTGAAACTCTGCTAATTCAGGGCTGACATTGTACATATTTAAAAAGTCATGATACAACTTCTTATCATGACTCATAATAACAGCACAGTACCCTCCTGACTGGAATGGAATACTATTACAATTGTAACTATCCTCATAGATGGATAGCGTTTGATTAATTACTTCACTAACTTCCTTTGGAACAATTTCATCTATTTTCGTTGCTGATTTAAAGAACTGGTTACCTAGTATGTAAATCATTACATCATCTCCTTTATTATTATTTATCTATATTACTTAATGTTAACAAACATTAATTTCGGGTATAGAACACTTCAATCATATCTAATATACTCAAATAATGTAGTACATGATGGTTTTAGTTACGATTAAATATAATCTTCTTCTTTCATTGAACAAAACCCTTCACCAATAATTATATGGTCAGCCAAATTTAGTCCAACTAAATTTGCTGCATCTCGAATTCGCTTAGTAGAAACTACATCTTGACTGCTAGGTGTTACATCTCCACTAATATGATTATGGAATATTACAAAGGATTGAGCTCCAGTAATTAAGAGATATGATAATATCCTTGCTGGGTCTAAAACTGCTGAATTCATACTTCCTATTGACATTAATTGAATACTTATCGGTTCCATTTTTGATGTTAGACCAACTACGTATACGTATTCACGATCTAGGTATCTTGGCAAAAGCTTTGCCCCTAACACCGCCGCTTTTTCTGGTGTAGAAAACCTCTCAACTTGATACCTTCTTCCTCTTTTACTATGTAGCCTTGTTTCAACTAAGGATACTTCATAATATTCTTTGTCATTCCTATGTCGTTCCATTTGGAATATCATCTCATCCAGATTATTATATTGCTCTTGTTTATCATCAGTCATCATATCACCTCTTTCTAATCATAAAAAATAGCTATTACCTGCATTTTGGTAATAGCTCATTTTCTAGCTTAAATTTTCTAGTATGTATCTCATAATATAAACCTTGGTGTAAACGTTTATAATTTAAACTATTTGTTTCCCTCTAAAATGTTAGTAGAATTTTAAAGCTAGTTCTACAGCAAACTAAATTTTCTTTTATCAGTGATTACAATTCCTGCCCATCTGCTAGGAATATCGTATCGTCTTTATCGGAATATACATATATGTTTTCAGATAATACTTCTTCCCTTGCCACCTGTGTTGAATTTATTTCTTTTACCATTTTTCTTAGACTATCAACCTCCATATGCTCTGTATATGGAATAATAATTTGCTCATGGACACTTGATGGAAGAATTATAAGACCTCTCGCTGTTTCTTTGAGTCCATGAAAGAAGTCTCTTAAAAGATTTGGATATAGTATAACACCTGCGCCTTGCAAGTTCTTTCTATTTGACACAACATACATGTTTGGTGATACACCACTAGATTCTAGGACTTCTTCATCTCTACCCATCATTTCAATAATAACTTCTTCCATAGAACGGACTTGTGCTGGCAAGATTCGCATAGTATTTTCAACAGCCTTTTCATGCAACTCCTCTAAGCTACAGTCCCATTCTTCAAAGAACGAATTCTGAATAAGTATTGTCCCAATACCATCCCGTTCTATATTACAGATAACATAATATATAATTGCAAGGTCCAGAAACTTCTTATGTGGGACTGTCTTTACTAACTCTTCATTCATCTTCGCATTCACTAACTTATAACATATGAAATCACTTAGTTTACTAAAGTCTGTAATCTCTGATGTTATTAGTAACTGTTGTTCTACTTCTCCCTTACTCTCATTTGCAACGTTAAGCATCTCTTCAATAATTTCGACCTCTGTTGTACCGTGCTTGTATTTTTCATAATAATGATTCAGATATAGACATGAGGATAATTGCTCAGCTTTGCTATGCAGTACAATTGTATCAAGAACTACCCCATTATTCTTTCTTACCGTTTTATGCTCTAACGTTACATCTGCTTGTACATTATTGCTTAACTCCTGATAAATTCTCTTTTTAAAATCTTCGTAACTCATTTTATCTCCTTTCAGACATAAAAAGGACTGATATTTAAGAACAATTTCCTCAAATATCAGTCCAATTTATATGATATGTATACAATTTTATAATATATATTTATACCTAGGATAAATCCCTCTCAGGATGTGACCATTTTATCTGTATGTTATTATTGACCGTATAATCCTTTCGCTGTAAAGCTAACTTTCCTATTGGAAACAATGATTTCGATGCCCTTCCACTTTCCAAGTTAATAACGACTTGATTTACTTCTTTAATAACTCCATAGTTCACATCTCCCCAATAAATAAACTCACTTGGCTGCAATCCATACATTCCAGTTTTTATTGCTCGTTCAATAAAAAAGTGTCGGTAATTCATAAGAAAATCTCTTGTCTCTGTAAGCATTAATGGATTTGTTATCATTAGGTTATTAACAAAATCTGTAGTGTGACTTCTGTAATAACATAAATCGTTTATGCACTTTATTACATTACTCGATGCTTTTAATGCAGTTAAGACAGCGTTAATGTCATACGGAGACTCTTCGTGAACACTATTTCCTTGCCCATTAAGTACAGATATATAATAATCCTTTGAATTTATACTTAATTTAAGATTAGGCTTTATTCTTGTATCTGGTATTACTGCACAACGTAATATTGGATCACCTACAACAATTCCCCCAAGTATTTTACTAATCATTGATTGCATATTTGCATTAAGATGTTTGAAAGACCCCTTAATATTGATTTCATTACATAAACTATCATGTGAATACATATTTTTCTCCCCTTCTACTTTTTATATAATATTATACCATAATATTACATTTATCAAGTATATCTATGTAAACACCTGAAAATATTTGCATTTATATTCCGATATTTCTGTGGACTTATTTCTGTGGACTTATTTCTTAAGACTTTCGTTTCATTTTACACTTAACTTGATATAATTATATCGCCAGCTGTTATTAATTTAAAACCATTTGTAGGATACAAAAGCTTCATAATCTTATCGCTACTTACTTTTAGTAATAAGAGTTTTTCTATTGCTTTTTCTTCAATAATAACGATTCTATCAAATTCTTCAATATTACCAACTATCCTAGTTTTAGTTCTTATCGGTAAACAACCTCTTAACGCTATAATACAAAATGTATCTACCCTATTATCATGAGCATATGTATTATATCCCATAAGTTTATGGACTTCTCCATTTATTGAATTTTCGTCTTTTGCATCAACAAGAATACAACCTTCTTTTCCATAGTCTTTGTCCATAATAAGAATATCTGGATTATATACTGATCCTCCTGGTAAATTTAAAGTAAGCTTATCTATTGTTAGTTTTTCAAAAATAGGTTTTTCTCTATAATCTAGTGCTTGTAAACCCATCTTAATAAAGCTTTCTCTAACACAGTCATGCCATTTTTTACCACTCTGAGTATTTTGCTTAAATGTATCACTATTCATGTTCTCAATTATAGGTTCTATTACTGTTTTGTTCTCTAATACAATTGTATAAACATTTGTAAAAAAAATATATGTTAGCTTTTCACATAATTTACATATTTTCTCCTCGTCCATACCTTTTACAGTATTCTTTCTCATATAGTTTAGTACTTTATACGTTATTCCATCATCTTTAGTACTAATATGTTCATCATACAGAAGGTTAAAATGTAAGTCATGGATTTCATTAGCCTTAGGGATAATTTCTGCCATTTTACCATTCAACTGTGCTTCACTTATCTTTAATTCTTCTGCTATAATCAGATTATTTTTTAGAAGTCTCCATGTCATTACTGTTGCAATATTTTGTATTGTACTACTTTCATCCTCACCAAGAACTTCATCAATCCATATTGCAGGATAACTATCTAGTAATATAGTAACTTGTTCACCAATTGCAGTAACCTTATACAAATCTTGTCTCTGTTCTAAAATACCTAAAGTAACAAGAATGTTAATAAAAGCTCCCTTTACACTCCTATTTAGTTCTTTATTGGTACTATTGAAAAATTTCTCCTGTAATCCTGTTTTATTGTATAATCGAATATATGACAATGCCCTATTAAGAAACTGTTCTTCATTTCTCGCCAGTATCGTTACCCCTATTTCTTCAATAGAAGTTAGTTTTCCTCTTTTTTGATTTGCCAGACATCCCTTTAAAATGTTTTCAATATATCTAATTCTAAAATATTTGTAAACACTACTTTTTGTTTCTTTCTGAAACCCATTATTTATTTTTATATTACAACACGCAGTTATAAAGAATGCAAATATCTCATAACTATCATCTGATGCAGCAAATGCTTCTCCAAATTCTGAAAGTTTATAACTTGGACTTGTTCCATTATCTGCATTCACTAATATTTGCATATTTCTTAATACAAGTATATAATCTGCCATTCGTCGTTCTAGAGCACCTGTAATATAATCCTTTACACCTCTTGCTTTAGCTCTTTCTGAATTAAAAGTTACTCCATTATGGGATCTTTGAAGTTCTAATAATGAGTTTTTATTTATTTCACCCTCATTAATTTTTGTACAGTCACTTAGTACATCATATATTTTTCCTATATTAGTTAATGATCTCAGCCATGATGTAGGAAAATCAGGGAGCCATGCTTTTCCACATTTGATACAGCTATCAATCTCAAATAAATTATCTACTTCAATAGCTGATTTATCAACTACAACATTATCTCTCTCAACATATTTAGTTTCGCAAAATGAACATATCTTAAAATATTTGTTACAGTCATTATGTTTATACTTATGATTAATACTCGAATTATCAAAATGTTCTTCACCACCACAATAAGGACAAATCATCTATTTACCTCCTAATACTTTTACCATCTCTTTAGCCAATTCTTCAACAATCACCTCAACGACACTATTTCCTATTTGCTTATATGAATTCATATTATTTTTCTTAATTTTATACCATTCTGGAAAGCCCATAATTCTCAGACATTCTTGTTCAGTGAGTTTTCTCATTTGTTTTACATACACTGGTACATTATTTCCCCCTGTTCCCATCTTTGCTGTCAAACATGGGGATATACCATCACTTCTAAAATTGCATCTAGACGCCCTAATTTCATTAGCAATCAACACATTATTTTTGTTATAATTGCGTGTACCTTTATAAACAGGCAAATACTTTTCTATATTACTTTTTGCAATATCTGATAACTCATATTCAGTATCATCGATATCGTGTATGATATCATTTAATGTAAATAATAACTCCCTTTTGTCAGGAAATTGATAAATTTTATTATATTCATCTTTATTTTGATCTTCAAATCCTATACCCAAATCTTTTCTAAATCCTACACAATACCATCGGTTTCGATTCTGTGGTATTCCATAGTGGCAAGCATTCATAACTCTAGACTTAAAATTATAGCCAAGTGATTCAAGTGTATTTTGTATAACTTCTAATGTTTTTCCATTATCATGGTTAACTAGACCAGCCACATTTTCCAAAAAAAAAGCTTTTGGATTTCTTTCGCTAATAATCCTAGCGACCTCAAAAAAAAGTGTACCTCGTGTATCCTCAAAACCTTTGCGTAACCCACCGATAGAAAAAGGTTGACACGGGAATCCACCAGCTATAATATCAAATTCAGGTATCTCATTAGCATCTATCTTCGTTATATCTCCACTTGGCATTTCTCCGAAGTTTAGCATATATGTTTCGCAGGCATATTTATCAATTTCAGAACTCATTACACACTTAACACCATTATTCTCAAATGCTATTCTTATTCCACCCAAACCAGCAAATAAATCAATCATTTTTAACATTATAATCTCCTAGCATGTCTAATACAACTTCTGCAATTGCCTTTCCTAGTATTGGAGGAACTGCATTTGCTAATTGTTGATGTTGATCATATTTTGTTCCAGTCAGTTCGAAATTATCATTAAATGACTGTATTCTTGCGACCTCTCTTACAGTTGGTGTTCTATCATAGATTGGATGAATAATCATAGATTTTGATACATGCTTTATTGTAATTGATGGCTCGTCACTTTTTAATCTTCGATAATTATTACTATGCTTTCCTCCGCCTTGTCCCAACTCCAAAGGTATGTCTTGCCAGTTGCCTCCTTGTGGTACACTATGCATTCGTTTCACAATCAAATCAGCATGATGTATTGGTTCATGATTTAGAATATCTCTTCTTCCTGACATTAATCGCTGATATTCATTCTGTGGTTCTAAATACTCCTTACCCTCATTAGGAATATTCCCTAATGCATCACCAACAGTTATTACTGGATTACCTTCGACTCCAAATTTAGGTATTGGAAATTTTACATTATTTATTAATGAGGCAATAAAAATAACACGTTTTCTATTTTGAGGTACTCCATAATCCGATGCTGTTAAAACTTTATATTGTACGTTATATCCCAATTCATTTAATTCTCTTACTATTTCTTCCTTAACATCCAATCCATCAGCTGTTGTCATTGATAATAATCCAACAACGTTTTCAATAACGACCACCTTAGGTCTAACAATTCGTACAATTCCTATAACCTCTTTAAACAGATTATTTCTTTCATCCAAAACATCTCTTTTTCCAGCCATGGAGAAGCCTTGACATGGTGGTCCTGCAATTATTACATCTACTTTTCCTATATATGTTTTCCAGAATTCTTCCTTAAGTTCTCTTATATCTCCCTGCTTTACTAAAGTAGATTCATGATTGACTTTAAAGGTATTTAATGCTACATTCCAGAAGTCAACTCCCAATATGGTTTCAAATCTTTTTGTCATCTCAAATCCATATGAAAATCCACCAATTCCACAAAATAAATCTATGATTTTATACATCTTAGTAACCTCTTTCTATATACTAATTACCTTTGTTAATACTTCTAATCTCTTTTTTCCACATTGTTGTATCACAACTCTAGTCAGTTGATCTTCTTTAAAAATTCTCTCTCTATTATTTGTGTATATCTTCCTAATTAATTTTTTCATTTCATTCTCCGAAATCGAACTACTCCAATAGCTATCTATTACCTTGTTAAGTGCCTTAGCAACCTCACGCTGAGATTTGTAAAATGAATTAACATTCATAGCATTACTCCATTTATTATCATATTCTTATTAATATCTTACTATTTTTTTATCTAAATTACAATATTTTTTTATCATTTCTATATAATTTTTATACTCATAAAATGCCTCAATATCTATATTTTCTGTACTATTTCAAACAGTTAAATTCTAATAGCGTGAAAATAACTTCGTCTATTATTTTGAATTAGAATCTTGACAATTCGTATTAAAAAATCAGGTAATTTACCTGATTCTAAATTTCATCTTATTTCTTTTTTTGTTTCTGCTAACGTCTTAAGTAGTCATAAATAAAAATAGCTAACTTCTCATTTACTTGTTTAGGCTCATTCCATTGTACCAAGGGTGTTTATTCATTTAATACTTTTTCATTCACCTTGAAATAATCATTCTCACCAAGCGCCATTGAAGTGCCCAAAAAAAATCCAATCATTCTACTTAAATGTACCTATTTGAACATACTTACACAATGCCCCAACAGACTTCTCTTTTGCCTAATAATCCACTTACAGCCTATTCTTCCACGTTCTCCCGACTCTTTCCTCAACAAAAAAAGGACTGAACCTCCAGGTTCAATCCTAATCTTTCTTAATGCAGTCGACGGGACTTGAACCCGTACGAGCGCAATGCTCACTAGATCCTTAGTCTAGCGCGTATGCCAATTCCGCCACAACTGCTCATCAGTACGAGAAATATTATATCCTTTGTGAGCTTCCTTGTCAATATTGTTTATTGAATTATTTCAATTATTTTGATATTTCTAAATTGTAAATTTAAATTCGACCCTACCTCTTCATACATATAGAAGTTAGTCTTTCAAACTATATAGTGGAAGTAAGTCTTTCAAACTTTTGAT
>JAHAJA010000048.1 GCA_018372435.1 Clostridiales bacterium
AGAAATCACTCTGTGCTTTCCCTCGTTAACTTATGGCTCCTTCGGAGCTGCGGTCTTTCACTTCGTGTAAGCCCTAAAAGTAGCGTAGCTACTTTCATAAGTTACATTATACCATAAATATATACATTATTACACTAAAGTTTTTCATTCTTTTGGTCGTTATTAATATACTTTTTGATCTCTTCAATACATTCTTGGATATCGATATTCTCAAATCTTCTCTCTATTCCACTCTCTCTAAGCTCCTCTTCTGAAAAATCTACACTGTCTGCAAGAAATCTTCTGCATAATTCAGCATAGTTTGGAGTTAATTGTTTCTTCTCACGCTTTAGTGCCCTACTCAAACGTTCACCATCTTCTACTTCTATATATATCGGTATAACTTTGTCTTCTCCAAAGTATTTTCTAATCTGATTATATGCTTCAAGAGTATTAATGAACAAATAATCCGATTTTTCAAGTTCGATCTGTCCATCATTAACGGTAAAGTAATTCCAAGGACCATTGATTGTCTGATACGTACGATATTCGATAATCTTTCCTTCTACCTTTAAGCATTCGAATCTATCATCACTTACAAAAAAGTATTCAACACCATCTTGCTCACCAATGCGGATTGGTCTAGTTGTATATCCTACTACTGTCTTCAACTTAAGTGTCTCATCTTCTCGCAAGTACTTGAAAATCGAATCTTTTCCCGAAGCACTTTTTCCAATAACTACATATATCTTACCCATATTATTCTTCTCCTACTACAAGAATCGTCTCATTATCATGATCTTTCATACCTTTTATATGCAATCCAGCCTTCTTATACTCTTTGATTCTACTAATAATCTCTTTTGTTATCTCTTCCCCTGGAACTACAAGTGGAATTCCAGGTGGATATAGATAGATATATTCGGCTGCTATATTACCGATACTTTCATCTAAGATTATACTTTCTTTTCTAAGATTATAAGCTTCATATGGTGTTAAGGCAAGCCTTAAATCCGTCACATAAAACAGGGAGGTTTGCTCTTGTTTATTCTCTTTTGATATATTCCTATCAATATCTAAGAGCGCCTCTAGTAGCCGATTGAATCCCTCTTTCGTATCAGCTAAACTAGTCATAGCCAATACATAATTCTTAGAAACCATCTCGCATTGAATCCGATAACGATTTAAAAGCATCTCATACAATTCGACACCATTTATAGAACTATGATGCGTAAAGATCAAGATTTTAGAAGGATCAAATGCGAATGGACGTTTCTCTTCTTGTAACTTTATTGGTTGATAGACTTCTATATGTTTCAGTTTATTACAAGCTTCATAAAACTCTCTTAAGTTTCGATAATATTCTTCGAATAATTGTCTTCCTTGTTCCTTTATGATACGTATACAATTACTTATCCCGGACATTAACACATAGGAAGGACTGCTTGTCTGATAAATCTGCAGATACATCTTTATTTTATCATAATCCACTAAACTTCCATTACTATGTAATAGTGCCGTTTGGGTAAATGCTGGTAGCGTTTTGTGAACACTGTGAATAACCAGATCCGCCCCACATGTCACGGAATTCTCAGGGAAATCCTTGCTAAACCCAAGATGTGCTCCATGTGCTTCATCTACAATCAGTGGTATATTATAAGAATGGACTACACTGGCAATCTCTCTAATATCAGAAACGATTCCTTCATAAGTTGGTGATGTCAGTAGCACCATCTTAATATCAGTATTTTCTTCTAACTCCTTCTTAACCTGCTCTGGTGTAATACCCTTATGGATTCCATACTCCTCATCAACTTCTGGATATAGGTAGATTGGAACTAATTCATTCAAGAAGATAGCATGATAAACCGCCTTGTGGCAATTCCTTGCCACAAGGACGGTATCCCCCTTCTTGGTACACGCTGCAATAGATACAAGCAATCCACTCGTACTTCCATTAATTAAATAATGTGTATGCTCCGCATGATATAACTGTGCAGCTTCCTCCATATTATCAAGCAGGATTTCTTCTGCATCATGAAGATTATCAAATCCATCGATTTCCGTTATATCAATGGCATAAGGATTTACCATATCCATTAATTCTAGATTACGCTTATGACCAGGCATATGCATAGGATAGACATCTTCTTCTCTATATTTAATTAATTTATCATATAAGTACTCCAAATTGAGCTCCTTTCAAATAAAAATGTTATAGTCGAACCTGATTCACAACATGGAGAAAAGTTTCGCAATTGCTTAAAATGTTTTATAAGCGTTTGCGAAACGTCATGACTGTATACATGCAAGATATCTTCTCCACATAACAAAATCAAAAACAGCTACCAAAAATGATACCTAGGTTTTCTCTCACCCATAAGCCAATAACGAAGATAATCATCCGCTATAATTGCCAACGGTGATAAGAAAAACCAGATAAAAGCATATAATAAACAGATTTGTCCTAATACATTATATGGTTGACTCGAATAATCCCATACATGCAATCCCAACCACACATTAACAATTAAACCAGTTATAAATTCTACTCCTGTTATTATAACAGATGAAACTACCATTTGACTAACAAATGACATTCGATAAGGATATTTTTCATTCAGTAAACCTATTAATATAAAGCAAACTCCTCCGGCAATTAACATTGAAACATGGGAATAACCTCTTGATAAAATTTCAATACCACAATATGCATAACCTCCTACAAAAAATAGAAGAATATACTTAATAAAATTATTATTTATTCTTACCATCATAACCTCCTTTTGAAAAGGCAAAAAGCAGTTCAAAATTTGATATTCCAGTTAAGTTGACGGCGCTATTTTGACTCCGTCCCTTTACTATTAACATGCTCAATATCATAACAAATATGTTGGTATGTTACTTGCACTGCGTGATAAAGTTGGTAAGTGTATTAAATTTTAGGCTTTAATTTTTAATTCAAATTCACTATTCGTGATACTAGACTTAGGTACCTTTCAGATGATAAAATAATGGAAGCCCACAAATCAATTATCATAATTGGTAGAAAGGAACTCGACCATGAAAATCGACCGTTTAATCGGTATTCTATCTATCTTATTACAACAAGATAAAGTTACAGCACCATATCTGGCTGATAAATTCGAAGTGTCCAGACGTACAATTAATCGTGATATTGAAGACCTTTGTAAGGCAGGTATTCCGTTAGTTACAACTAAAGGGCAAAATGGTGGAATTTCAATAATGGAGGGTTATCGATTTGATCGAACCTTATTAAGCTCTGCCGATATGAAGGCAATTCTTACTGGACTTCAAAGCCTTGATTCTGTTAGTGGATCAAATCAGTATCAACAACTAATGAATAAATTATCGGTTGAAAGTACTACTAATCTTGCTCTCAACAATTCTGTTTTGATTAATCTCTCCTCTTGGTACAAATCTTCGCTTGCTCCTAAGATGGAATTAATTAAGAAGGCGATTGATCAAAGAGAATTGATTTCCTTTACCTATTGCTCTCCAAAAGGAGAAAATGTTAAACGAATTGAACCGTATCTTTTGATTTTTCAATGGTCTTCTTGGTATGTTTGGGGATATTGTCTACAGAACAGAGACTTTAGATTATATAAATTACATAGAATCCTTATGCTAGAGAACCTACATCAAGAATATGAACCTAGGACACTTCCTGAACTTCCTGTTCTGCCTGAGCCATTTGGACCATTATCTTATAAAATAACTGCACTCTTTGATCCTTGTGTTAAGTGGCGCTTGATTGATGAGTATGGTCCAGATTCTCTTATTCCTCAAGAAGATGGACGTCTTCTCTTAAAATTTGATTTTTCAAACAGAGAACATGTATTAAATTGGCTGTTTAGCTTTGGTGATAAGGTAGAATTATTAGCTCCAAGAGATCTTCAAGCTGATTTAGTTAATGGTGCCAAAAACATATTGCATATGTATGGACAAATATAAGGATGTTGCAAAATACACATTTTAATTATATTTTGCAACATCCTCATGTTTTATTCTATAGGAAGGCATACCTTTGATGATAATAAGACCATCCTATAGAATAAATAATTGACTCTTTTTAATATTTTATTTAGTTAATTTATGCGCCCATAACTTCGCATTCTCTAAATCCGTAGTATCTGGGTGGGACAACGCTTTATCAAAATTCTCGATACTAACTTTTAAATTCGAATCCTCTGGATGCTCAGTTATTAGTTTAATATATCTATCTCTAATAGCCATTGGCATTTTACCTTGGCAGAAGAAATAATCCACAACAGTGTTATTTGATGGTATGCTTTCTTTAACTCTATTATAAAGGGACTTATAATACTCTTCTGAGCCACCAAAGCCTGCTGTTCCAAAATAAGCGATTTTCTTATTACTTAACGTTTGACAAAAGTCTGTAATTTCCTTGCAGCACATTCCCTTATCTGTCCAAGATCCCAAAAAGATAAAATCTGCATCTATGGATTCCATAGGTTCTCCAAAATACACGACCTCTTTATCTTTTAATTCTTCTTTTATCGCTTCTGCAATTAATTTCGTATTTCCTGTTATACTTCTATAAACTATTGCAATTTTCATATCAGTACCTCCAATTATACTTTACTTCCAACAATCATCCTTATCAGCTCGTCAATCTGCACATGTTTTGTAACATATCCATATGATTCTAGTATTTCTTCTACTTCATCAACATTAGTGAAATATTTAGCCTAAGATGAAGGTCAATACAATTATAATATTATTTTTTATATGTAACAATCATCTTTTTCCCTGCAGTTTTACCGATTAAGTAGAATATACCACCTAGTACTCTTTGATATAGATGCAAAGGTACCTCCTTATCATAAACTCTTGTTGAACGACTTTTATCCAACCAATAAACTCCATCAGCGGATTCATATTCTGTACCTGGAGCATAGTATCTACACATTCCACGAAACAAATTGTAGGGAATTAAAATGTTTGATTTCGGACAATGCATTTTCTTTTCCATAACATCTTTACTGAACTTCTTACTAACTTTCCCAAGTTGACTCTGTACCTTTTCATTTGGATTATACGCATTCCAACTAACTGTCCTTGCTTTATAAGAATAACACCGATTGAATCCAATTGCCCTTAGACTTCCCTCTACACTCTTTACAGCACCTTTTGCTCCTACTCCTCCAACAGATGTAATAAAGAGTGCCTTTTTCGTGAAGAAATGTGGTCGATGCATTAGATAGCAAAAATGATCTATTAGATTCTTTAATAACGCGGTTTCTCTTACATTAAATGTCGTGCTACATAGAATTAATCCATCTGCCCATTCAAGTGCATTATATATTACCCCTACCTTCTCATAGTGTGGGCATAATTCCATTCCTTTTCGGAAACAATTACTACACCCAGTACAAAAAGGAAGATTCAAATCCATTAATTGAAACTCTTTGAACTCAGCACTTTTATCGTGTTCTCTAACATAAGAAACCGCATATTCAACTAGCCTCCATGTATTTCCCTTATGTGGACTCCCATTAATCACAAGATATTTCATACAATATATACTCCCCTCATATTTTATCAAACATAGGCATTACGGAACTCTTCTCACTGTCCATATTCGAGTTTTTAAGCTATCGTTGCAAAGGCTATACCAAACCACAAAATTAATACTCCAACCTTTTCAAACTTCCCTCATCAAATGAGTACTCACTCGTTCGAAAAGGATACTTCACTTCATTCACATAATACCAAGGGTCACTTTCAGAAGATGGATTATTCAAAACATGAAACTCCTGCGCTGGCATAAACCCTTGCGCTAATAAAAATGCTTTTTCCCCTAGTTGATTCTCACAGATATCTACAACCATAACGACATGCCCTGGGCTTCCCCCCTTTAAGAAGATATCACCAATCTGTAAATCAGCTATATCAATCTTTGAAGACTCCTTGTCTAAAGAAAGTGTACTTGCATAGGAGAACACCGTATCCAGATACTTTTCAAATGTTTCGTAAGAATCATCGTATCCTTTGGTTTTTTGCCAGCTAACATTATTTCCATCTACCTTAACGCGGTACCCATTCTGCCACTTTTCATATTCACACAAAAATCCACTCACAAAATGAAATTTGATTTTGTCATACTGTTTATTCGCATAATAATACTCTGCATACATACGGATAATAGAGTCTGCACATTGTTGCAAATCTTTATTCGAGAGCCTCATATCAAAAACCGTTATATGCGCTGATTGATTTCCCTTTTCTCTTCCATCATACAATAAAACAGGGGAACCATCTTCCTTAAGGGTAAAATTACGTAGATAGTCACCGAAACTGTTATCAGTAGCCTCTATTCTAGTATACCCTTCTGGTGTTTGAATCCTAGTCTCTAATGTATTACCGGTAGCATTTATAAAGGATATCTCTTGTCCTGCAAGATCCCCATCTACGTTATCTTGTTGATGTTCCTCTTCTATTTCTTCTTCGTTTGCAGCTACTGTTCTCTGATCCTCTTGCCCATTTAATTTCTCCGATGATGGATTTTTCTCTTCCGTACAGCCAGAGATACTAATCACAATTAGCCCTATAATAAGTAATATACTACTTGTTTTTCTTATCATTCCAAACCCCTTTCAATACTTAACATAATCTAATTAATGTCCATTACCGTTCCTAAGAATAATGGCAACTTTGTGTTATTATCAATAATCGCATATACATAAGGTCGATTCAAAAAAACCTCATATCCTGTTACCATAGCAGACTCTGTTACCATCTCAACTTTTGTGACAGCTCCAGCTTTCGTTCCCAGTTCATCAACTGAGATATATGACTTATGTAGAACCTCACCTATATAGATGTTTCCATCAGATGAACTTCCTAACTTTGAAAAGTCTGCTGCATCTGAATCAAAGGCAGTCTGTAACCCAAGTTCTATTAATGCATCATTCATCTTTATTGTGTAATTATGGCTAAATTTAGGAATCCTTGTTATTACCGTAGTTGATTGTGCATTTTCAATAATAGAAAGTAAATGTTCTCCTGTTAAGGATTCTAGATAATCATTCACATTGGTTCCTTCATTTGGCAACAATGCTACAAAACTATATTGCCCACCTTTATAATTTTTAATAATTCCCGTAGCAGTCCCATCATCAAGATACATACTCTCATCTGAAGTCATCATATCTACACTTCGTATTGTTCCGTCCCAGGCAGTAAATTCTCCACTATTAACATCATTTTTCGTGTATGGGTTTTCCCATTTTGCATCAAAAACTACTGCATTAAGCAGATACATAATTGAATCCTTATTAATCCTATCTACCATATTGTCAATCATACCATCTGTATGATCTTTTACCCATTGATTAATATCATCTACTGTTGTTTTATCAAAAGGCGATTCATAAGCTTCTGCCCCATAATAATTTGCATTCTTCTGTAGAAAATCAGGCTCTACCTTTAATTGATCTTTATCGTCTCGAAACCATATTGCATTGGCTAGACTTAATCTATTATCTGAGTCTGATGGTAATTGATTTTTATAAGCATATAAATATTCATTCAACTCATCAATAGACCCACCACCAGCCAATAGTTGCTCCATCTCTTTTTTCGTACCAGTATCCGCTCCATTTGCCGTCATAGATAACGCCATCATAACAGAAACAGGAGAAATCATTGAACTCTCATTCTCCTTTGTCGATTTTTGAAACAACTTCACTGAAAAATTTGCTGTTTGTTTGATAAAATTTTCATCAAGCTCTTTTTTCTCAACAACACTTGCTTTCACATTCTTCATTAAATTCGCACTCTTAATCTTGTTAGAACATCCTGTCGTAGAGAATATAACTCCTGTCATAGCAATTATAGATACAATCCTCTTTACATAAAGCTTATTAACCTTAATCATAGTAATACCCCTTTCCTATGTTTTATTCTATTTTACGTAATAGTTACTTCCATAGATTAGACGACATATAACAGAAAAAGGTTCCACCCCTTATATCCTACTAACTAGAAATTAGAATTTCGATACTGTTTTGGTGTACATCCTACTATACTAAGAAACACCTTGTTGTAATAACTGATATTATTAAATCCAGACAGATTAGCAATCTCCGCAATCTTCTTGTTGGTCTCCGTAAGAAGATGACAACTCTGCATAACACGATAACGCATTATATATTGCATTGGAGTTCGATTCATCGTTTGACGAAATACTCTACAAAACTGACCTTCACTCATAGGGATCAATGCAGCTAATTCTGATAACGTCACCTCATAGGAATAATTCTCTTCAATATATGCAAGAACAGGTTTAATTCTTTCTTGATTCAGGGAATTATCATCTTCCATAACATCATTTAACTTCCCATGTTTATAGTACAGCTCCCAGATTGCATACATACGTGTCTTCAGCATTAATTCGCTATCCAGCAGTTTTAGATGATCCAGTTCATTGATTTCATCAAGCCAGTCAAGAATCTTTGATTGCCATCCGTTATCTCTACGAATCACTGGCGTAAACAATAACTTACCTTTTAGAACTGGTCGTATATAATGCTTGCTAAAATGCGTATGTAGGTCATTTTGCAAGAACTCATAAGAGAATACCACTGCATAGAACGCACAACCATCTGTATTTACTGCCCTTGCACTATGGTACATATTAGAATTAATGAAGATGCAATCTCCTTTCTCAAGTACGTATTTTGTTTCTTCTACTTGTATCTCGATTATTCCCCTAGTTACAACTAATATCTCTATCTCTCTATGCCAATGCAAATAGAATACATTCTGCGTGCCCTTGGGATATTCTAGTTTATGCAATGCAATGGGTATTTCCGCCGTACCATGACTAATCTTCTCTTCATAATCTTTGGCTTTATCTTGGGCTTTTATTCTACTCTTTGGGATTGCATCCATCCTCTCACCTCCTGCTTTCTTTTTTTCAATATTTTATCTAGAGTCTCCACTTGTATAATACCTGTAGACAATTGCGTATCTCTTTTTCGTGTATAATCCCTGTTTAAGGTTGTATACTACAAATTGCAATTACTACTCTGTCCTCTTCTTACAATTCACTTTTCCAATTATGATATTATCAAAATAATGTTATAAATTATTTATTTAGTTAAATATTATTCATTCTAATAATAATATAATACTATTATATCAACATAAAGTAAATACAAAAAACACCAACAGAGATTGAATACACAAAAATATACATTCATCTATAAGGAGGATATAATTCTATGAAATTCGCAAACGGATTCTGGGTTACACAAAAAGGTTACGATGTAAAATTCGCATCGCAGCCATATGAAATTACAACTACACAAAACAGCATTACTGTTCTAGTAACATCTGCAGTAATCGAAAACCGTGGTATGACTCTTCAAGGTCCAAACCTTGAAATTACTTACTCTTCAACTTGTGAAGATACCATTAAGGTAAGTACGGTTCATTATAAGGGTGGTCTTGATAACTCACCTCATTATGAATTAAATGAAGACGCTAACTTCAAACCAGTAATTAATGATACAGATGAATATATTGAGATGATCTCTGGTAATACAAAGGTAGTAATAGCTAAAAACTCTTGGGATGTACAATTCTACTATAAGGACAGACATTTAACTGGTAATACATGGAGAGCTACTTCTTACATTACAGAAAAACAATTCAGCGTAGATGCTAAGAAAGAATTAAACAAAGAAAATGATTTCTTCGACTACCCAGTTACTGATAACGCTACTTATGTAAGAGAACAATTAAAGACAGATATCGGCGAATGCATCTATGGTTTCGGCGAAAAATTCACTCCATTCGTTAAAAACGGTCAAAACGTTGAAATCTGGAACAGCGACGGCGGAACTTGTACAGATCAAGGATACAAGAATATTCCTTTCTATATCTCTTCAAAGAGCTATGGTGTATTAGTAAACAGTTCTGATAAAGTATCCTTTGAAGTAATGTCTGATACGGTATCTCGTGTTACTTTCACTGTACCTGGTGAAGAATTAGAATATTTCGTAATCGGTGGAGAAAACCTTGAAGATGTATTAAAGAACTACACAAACTTAACTGGTAAGCCAGCACTTCCACCAGCATATTCATTCGGTTTATGGTTATCTACTTCATTTACAACTAATTATGACGAAGAAACTATCAACTCTTTCATCGATGGAATGGCAGATAGAGATATTCCTCTTCAAGTATTCCACTTTGACTGCTTCTGGATGAAAGAATTCGAATGGTGTAACTTCGAATGGGATACAAGACAATTCCCTAATCCACCAGCAATGCTTAAGAGACTTCACGATAAAGGTTTAGAAGTATGTGTATGGATTAACTCATATGTTGGCCAACGTTCTAAGTTATTTGATATTGGTAAAGAAAAGGGTTACTTCATCAAAAACCTTGATGGTAGCGTATTCCAAACTGATTTCTGGCAACCAGGAATGGCAATCGTTGACTTCACAAATCCAGAAGCATGGGATTGGTACAAAGGATTATTAAAACAATTATTCGAAATGGGTGTTAACAACATCAAAACAGACTTTGGTGAAAGAATTCCAACAAAGTGTAAATATTATAACGGTATGGACCCTGTTAAGATGCATAACTACTACACTTACCTTTACAATAAATGTGTATTCGAAGCATTAGAAGAGTTCTACGGAAAAGATAAAGCTTGTCTATTCGCAAGAAGTGCAACTGTTGGCGGACAAAAATTCCCTGTACACTGGGGTGGAGACTGCTACGCTGAATACTCAGCTATGGCAGAAACAGTTCGTGGTGGACTTTCTCTATGCTCAACTGGATTTGGTTTCTTCAGCCACGATATCGGCGGATTTGAAGCTACTGCTCCAGCTGATGTATACAAGAGATGGTGCGCATTCGGTCTTATGTCTACACATAGCCGTTTACATGGTTCAAGTTCATACCGTGTTCCATGGAGCTTTGATGAAGAATCATGTGACGTACTTCGTTTCTACACCAAATTAAAAGGTAAATTAATGCCATACTTATGGTCACAAGCAATCAAAACTCACGAAGTTGGTGTGCCAATGATGCGTTCTATGGTTATAGCATTCTCTAATGATCCTGCATGTAAATATCTTGATGCACAGTACATGTTAGGTGATAACCTTCTAATCGCTCCAGTTATGAACGAAGAAGGAATTGCTGAGTTCTATGTACCAGAGGGAACTTGGTATGATATCATAACTAACGATGTATATGAAGGTGGCAGATATTACACAAGAACATGTAATTACTTCGAGATGCCAATCCTTGCTAGACCAAACTCAATCGTTACTTTCGGTGAATTTGCTACGAATAACGTGGTTTATGATTACCTTAACAACGCAGAAGCTACTATCTACAATCTTGAAGATGGTAAAACTGCTACTGCTACGATTTATGACAGTGAAGCAAACAAACTCACAGATATCACAGCTACTCGTAACGGTAATGTAATCGAAGTTTCTTATGCTGCGACAGATAAGTCATTCACTGTAGCTGTTGCTGGTACAGATAAGAAAGCTACTGCAGTTTCTGGTAGTACTTCTGTAAGTATTACATTATAATTATTCTCTATAAATATATGAATTACATTTCTTAATCTGGACGTATAAAGGGTTGAAATCAATAAGATTAGTTATTGGTTAACAATATAATGAAATGTACATGAAAAAACAATCTTCCCAAGGATTTATATGTGGATCACGGATATCTATTATCTGTGAAACCACATATAAACCGTGAAGATTGTTTTTTTACTACTACATGGATGCATCTATAAACTAGTCTAACAAAAGACATACTTTTTAGCATCACAATTAAAAATATCGGAGGTAACAAGATGGACGCTGTATCTAAATTCTGGCAAGCTGAATCCACACTAAGACAAATGACAGAAAAGGCACTTGGAGAGCAACTCCATTCCTTCTTAGCTAAACCTTTGGACGGTGTTTCTGTAATGCTGTATATCTAATTACTGCGAATGATAAAGAAATGGTACTAAAAATCGCACCTCACGAGAATATTGAAATGTTGTCAGATGAGAAAAATCTATTATTAAACGAAGCACAAATACTGACTTTCATTAATCAAAGACTCTCTATCCCCATCCCAAGGGTTCTACTACATGATACGAGTTGTACCATCTGTGAATCTCCTTATCTGTTCATTACTAAAATTGATGGCACCTCCTATGATAACGTAATTCAAGAGCTATCCAAACAGGAATGTGCACAGGTAAAACATAGAGTGGGGCAAATTACTGCCAAGATTAACTCCATACAACACATTAAATTTGGAAGACCACAACTACCAGAATCCTTCACCCACAGCAATAGTGAATTCATGTTTGGAGTTTTTAGAATGCTCCTTGATGATGGCCTTGCTAAGAATCTTCTTATCCCACATGTCTCTTACGAGGAGCTTTGGAGCTTAATCTGCTCCAATCGAGAAGCCCTTGATGATTGTAAGCAACCATGCCTTATTCACAATGATATCTGGGATGGTAATATGATGATTCATAATAACATGCTATCAGGAATCATTGATTTCGAACGCTGTCTATGGGGCGATTATCTATTAGAAGATGATTTCTCTGGCTATGGGGAAATCGATCAAAACTTCTTAGACGGCTATGGTAAAAACACATTTACCAAGATGGAGCTACGCAGAATCTCCCTGTACCGAATCTGGCGTCGCCTAGCAATGACCATTGAAACACCGTATCGCCAATTCACTGATGAAGGGCGTTTTAACTGGGTCACTGGCGAGCTTCGAAGTGAAATTGAAAATTTAAGAAGATTAATGAATCAATAAACCACTGTCTCCTCATCTTCACCAGTGAAATTTATGAAACCCATATTGACAGAATTATCAATATGAGTTTTAATTTTATGATATTATTATTTTGGTTAGGTTGTCAAAAGCCAGTCTAATTTAGGTCTCGTCAATTTGTACAAATTTATGTGTGAACCTACTATGTCAAACGTAGTTCACTCGCAACGCGCTCTCGCCGCTGAAGTTGGTAGTGGTACATAAGGATGTGCAAATTGACCAAGACAAGTATTACGAGATGGTCTTACACCTTAACCAATTTTAGAAAGGGAAATGTAACAATGTTAAATAAATCAAAATTGGTTATCGCATTAGGCTCCAAGCAAAGACTGTAAAACATTATAGTAACATTTTGTTTGGAGCCGTAATTAACTATAGGATATTATCCTTAATCCAGTCTTTGCATGGACTATTTATTGAATTATCAAATAGTTTAGGAGCAAAGAGTATGAAATATAAAAAAGCACAAGATATATTACCTAAGCATGTACTTGAGCTACTTCAAGAATATGTTGATGGTGAATATCTATATATACCACTTAAGAACAATTCCAAAAAATCTTGGGGTGAAAAAAGTGGATTAAAAAAAGAGCTTAGTGATAGAAATAGAGAAATTTATAATAAATATCAAAGAGGAATGGCAATTAGTCAGCTAATAGGTGAATACTATCTAACAGAAAGTAGTATAAGAAGAATAATAAGATCAGAAAAATTAAGGGATAATTGACTTATATATTATCAAGAATAATACAGAACAGTTTATGAACATGCTCATTTAGATAATTAGTGATATACTTATAATCAAATCAGAGGTTATTAATTATGGAGGCTTTATATGAATAAATTATATGTATTAGAAATAAATTTTGAAATCAATGGAGCGATGGAATCAATATATCCAGTTTTATTAAGCAGTGAAAATGAAATGATTTTAATTGATTGTGGTTATCCTAATTTTCTTCAATTAATTGAAGAATGTGCAAGTAAGAATACTATAGATTTAGAGAAATTAACAAAATTAATCATAACTCATCATGACTTTGATCATATGGGTTCAGCAGCTGATTTAAAGTCCAAATATCCTAACATAAAGATACTTGCCTCCTCAAAAGATAAAAACTATATCAATGGCAAGGAAAAGTCTTTAAGGCTTCAACAGGCAGAATCGGTATACAATGACTTGCCCGATGCCCAAAAAGAAGCAGCGCTTACATTCCATAAATTATTAGAGTCAGTAGATAACGTTGATGTAGATATAATACTAAATGATGGTGATATATTTGATTGGTGCGGTGGTATGGAAATCGTTGAAACGCCAGGACATATGCCAGGACATATATCAATTTATCTCAAGGAAAGTAAAACTTTAATAGCTGGCGATGCTTTAGTTATCTTGAATGGCAAATTAGCAATTGCAAATCCACAATATACATTAGACATAAATGAAGCCAAAAAATCTATTAACAAATTGCTAAATTATGATATCCAAAAAATCATATGTTATCACGGAGGAATCTATCAAGAAGATATAAAAAATTCATTAATAAATATTCAAAAATAAATTGCCTTATCCATTGAAAACCCAAAGCATTATTAGAATAAATTGAGATATGCCGCAGAGCAAAGCTTATTTAGTTAATTAGTAGGTCAAGGCCGATTACATTGTCTTGGCCTCCGCCTTTCACTCTGTACCAATAAGTATATGCCTTTGTAAATCCAAGTTTCTCATATAGCCTTATAGCACCATCATTCACTGACGCCACTTGTAAGTACGCCTCGTTAGCACCATACTTCTTACCTTCGTTAATAATCTGTCTACAAATCTCTGTTCCTAAACCAAGTCTACGGTAACAATCCTTAACACGAATATCAAACAATCCAATCTTTTCTCTCTCTAGTACTCCCAGACCACATGCTGCCATTTCTTCATTCTTATAAATACTAGCACAGAAAATTGGATTTTGAATCTTTCGTAATACTTCCTTAGCAATGGATTTCGTAGGTTCTTCTTTAGTTCCATTCAATACAACAAAATCATCTAACCACTCTTCTACTGCATGATAATCCATCTTCGCTTCATACGTTGCATTGCTACTTTCTAAAATATTCGCTTCTATGCATACTTTATCTTTCTTCTTAACATCTCCTACAACTTCTTCAGGTATTAACTGTATGGTCATGATATCCGCCTTCTTTTGTATCTCATATCCGTACTTTTCAAGAACCAAATCTAAACCTTCTTCAGCAACATCTGTCATTTTAAATACACTTGGTAACCCTTGCTTTAGATATCGTCTCTCACATTCTTGTATTTTCTCTTCTACATTAATTGATGATGCATAGATAGGATTCACCGAATTGCCACGGAATGTATATCCCCCTGTATAACGTAATATCCAGCCATCATATACTTCTGACAACATAGCAGGAAATGCATTCATCGTTATTTCCTCGTATTTCGTTATATCTTGATAGCCCAGTTGCTCCTTATTCATTAACACATTATTTACCGTCATTTGTTTACTCTCCCCTTATATATCTTATGCTTTTTCTCCACCAAGCAATATATCTACACTATTATGCTGTGCTGCATTCCATAATTCAGCACTAAATTCATGAATATCATAACTTAAGTATTCTAGCAGCTCCTTATTATCCTCATATCCCCAACTAATTAAGCTTTGTAATAGATTCATTATAATTTCTTCAAGCCCCGGTTGCCCCTTCTCAAGGATTTTTTCCCGAATATAATTAATCTCATTCTTAGTGAATCTATTTCCAGAAATCGGCTTATCTATCCACATACATACTAACACGTTACGTAAAACAATACTACATACATTGATTAATAGCTCCTCATAGTCTGTATGATATAATTCTAGTGTTTTAAGGATATACTCTTCTGTAAATGCTTTAAGGAATGTCTGCTCATATTCTGTGTAATTCAAATATATTTCGATTGCATCTATCCCTCGTACGTCTCCTATAAACCGTAAGGTCGGATAATCCAGTGTAAGGATATGATTCTGTGGTGCAAACTTAGCATCATAATACAAAAAGAATGCTGGCATTCCCTTCACAATCGTATCATAATATGCATGGTTTCTGTACGAACTAAAGTACGATAATAGTGATGAATACTTTACGTTCAATCGTTTTACTTTCTCTACAAGAATATGATATCCACATTCATATGCCTCTTCTGCTGACAACTGCTCGGGCTTAATTAAACCAACCTCTTCCAAACTATGAACCGTATTGTCGCCCATCTGTTTGGCGTAATTAATACAGTATATAACCGCTTCCATCAACTGTTTGGCAGTTTCAAATGGTATGGAACTGCTTTCCTTACTGGTATACTTGTCGGTAAGTCTTGCTACAATCGGTAATAGCTCTTCCATATTATACTCTAACATAAACACACTCCATCTTCTTCTACTAAAATTCATCAAGCATTCTATTCTTTAATCATTCCAACCACAGCGAATTTTCCTAGCAAATGCTTCCAAAGCCGTATCCTCAAGGTAATCCAAATCACCTTGACATTTACCATCAAATTGCTGTTTCATATACTCGATCAACTCAGCATCCGTCAATTCATCAAGAGATTCATTCTTGTAGAGATAGAAGGTTTCTTGGAGTCTTTCAATGGTATCTACAAAATTATCTTGATATATATAAGGAGAATCACAGAATGTAAAAATCAACTTTGTAATAATTCCATCACCAAACTCAATACGCTCTTGTCTTATTAGATTTTCTCTTCTCTCTTGCATTAATTCTATTGCATCTTTCTCAGATAGTTGAATTCCAAACTGCTTTGTGTAATTATTGCAGGCCATAAGTTCATTCATTTGCTTTTGAATTGTTATCGGGTTGATTTCTTGCTGATTCATAAGATACTGAAAAAGTTTATCTTCATCCATTCTATTCACACACTCCTTATCATTCAATGGTTTATACATCATAAACCCACGCCCATTTCTTTACAAGACTTGAAAAATTGTAAATTTTATGGTATTATAATTATAGAAAATATGAGAAAAATTAGACTCTGATTATAGGAGAATTGTAATGAGTATAAGACCACAACTAGATAGACAATTAGACGGAAAAACATTTCAAAGCTTTTATTTTTTAAAAGAGGAACTAGTGGCATTTTGTAGAGCCAATAACCTTCCTACATCGGGTGGAAAAATTGATCTCACAGAAAGAATAGCACATTTTCTTGACACAGGAGAAATATTATCAGCAAAGACCAATTCTAAACTAAGGAAATCTGTTGGTATAATCACAGAACAATCAACTATTGAACCTAACATTGTATGCTCTGAAAATCATCGAACCTTTTTTAAAGAGAAAATCGGTAAAAGTTTTTCTTTCAATGTGACTTTTCAGAATTGGCTAAAAGCAAACACCGGAAAAACTTATCAAGAAGCAATTATGGCTTATTATGAGATATTAGAGGAAAAGAAAAAGAGCTTAACTACTATCGATAAACAATTTGAGTATAATACATATATCCGAGATTTCTTTGCAGACAACCCCGGCAAAACACTAGAACAGGCAATTATTTGTTGGAAATATAAAAAAGAACTACAAGGTCATAACCACTATAATAACTCTGATTTAGTGGCATTAACACTGTAGTTCATCGTTGAAACTCTTACCTAATATACTTATTCTATTATATCCCTTCCCCATACCACCATCTGCGTTAATGCGGGGAAAGGTGATTCTTCCTGTGATTTTTGTAACTTTGTTATTTTAACCCATCTTATTTTACTTTCAGTAAACAAAATTCGTTGACACTTACCTGTTTTATTCAATTGTATATCCAAACTGCTTCCATTTGAAAATACAACACAAATTTTCTCCCAATAATTATCATGAGGAAAATCTGCTCTCAGATAAAAATCAATCCTGTTGGCATATATCTCTCTACCAAAGTGTACCGTTATTTCTGCATATGGATTTTCGTTATCTCCCCAAGACTGGTAAGGCCACTCTCCATGACTTGAAGTCTCAATTATCCCATCTATTACATTCCTTGCAGCAAAGACAGACTCTCCTCTTGTCTCTACATTCCCATAAGCATGAGGATAATAGGTAGTTTCACCTCTTTTGTCAATAGGATTACAACTAATTATTGAATTGTTTAAATAAGGAGATTCCTCTAGTGCTTCTACATAGATCTTATGTCTGCCTCCTTGAAATGCTCCTGGTTCATATGCTTCTAGTTCCTTATCTACTGGTATGGGAAATTCCATAGAATTACTATCCAGATAAATAACTGCTTCTGGAACCTTTTCATCGATCTGTACCTGCAAAAAAACGGGCCATATTGATGTGCTGATAACTATCCTATCACCTGGACAATATGTATATTCAGTTAGGTGCAGTAAAGAAGGCGAACTTCCCTCTTTACTAGCTATAACTAAACCCGCTTCCGATCGAATGGCAATATCTATTTTAATTTTATTCCTATCAATCATCATGTTAATCACCATGCCCTTTCAAAAGTCTGGCTACTTTGTGCAAGTCAACTTGTTGACTTTGGGCGCCAAATCGCCTTGTAAAAGATTTATCTTTCACACTAACCTCTTTTGTTTACAGTAAAGCAGTATCGAATTATAAGGACATATATTCTTTCATTATGTTTACGCTGCTAGTTGATCCTAAGCGTGTTACTCCGATTTCAATATATTCAAGTGCCGTATCTAATGTACGGATACCGCCTGCTGCCTTAATCTGAATGTTATCTCCAACCATACGCTTCATTAATTTCAAATCCGCTGCGGTTGCGCCGCCTGTTCCAAATCCTGTGGAAGTCTTAATAAAATCAGGGCCTACTGAAAGCGATATGCGACAAAGTTCTTCCTTTTCCTTATCTGTTAAATAACAATTTTCAAAGATAACCTTAGAGATAACGCGATTTTTCTTACAAGCCTCTACTATGTCTGCCATTTCCTTTTCAATATAGGTATAATCCTTTTCTTTTAGACGGCTTAGATTTATAACATAATCAATTTCATCTGCTCCATTTTTAATGGCAGTTAACGTTTCTGCAAGCTTATCTTCTTTCGTGGTCTGCCCAAGTGGAAAACCTATTGCCGCGCCTACGTGCACGTCGGTTCCTGATAATAAACGTTTACATAGTTCCACCGGTGCAGGATTAATTGCAACCATTCTGAACCCGTATTTTTTACTTTCTTCACATAACTTCTCAAAATCTGCTGTTACTGCATCCGCATTTAGTCTTGTATGGTCAAAATATTTTGCCAACTTTTCAGGATTTAAATTTTTTAAACATTCTCTCATTCTATCTCCACCTTTATCTTTATTTTGCTAGTTTTAATATTTCTAAAACATCATTTTTTGTAAGTCTCTTTAGTGCTCCGAGTTCCCAGTCTCCGCAGGCTTTTTCTGCTATAATACCAAAATCAGAATCACCAATTCCCACTTGACTAAATCTAGTGAATAGTCCTAAGCTTTGGAAGAATTCTTCTAACCTTTTAATCCCCTCTAAAGCAATATCTTCTTGATTTTCATATGGCATATTTACCTGAAATACTCTAATTGCAAACTGTACAAAGCGTTTTATATTACTCTTATATACGTATTTCATCCATGCAGGAAACAAAATAGCAAGTCCTGCCCCATGTGCAATATCATAGATGGCACTTACTTCATGCTCGATTGCATGACAAGCCCAGTCCTCTTCTCTACCTTTTCCAAGGAGCGAATTATGTGCAATATTTCCTGTCCATAAAACTTCTTCCCAGGCAGTAATATCTTCCTTATTCTCCTTAACCATTGGCAGATTCTGTAGTAATGCTAGCATGGCTCCTTCACATAACCGGTCTGATAAATCGGTATTTTCGGTACAAGTAAAATAACGTTCCATAACATGTGCAAGAATATCTGCTCCACCTACTGCAATCTGGTATGGAGGTATTGTAGTACATGCCTGTGGGTTCAAGATAGAAAACTTTGGATACAATTTAGGACTTGTGAAGGATTTTTTATCCGGTCCTGCCTCATTGGTAATTACTGAGCCATCACTGCTCTCACTTCCTGCTGCTGGAATAGTTAACACAACTCCAATATCAAGTACTCGTTCTGGTCTTTTACTAGATGTGTAGAAGTCCCACACACTTCCATCGTAATGAACCCCCGATGCAATAGCCTTAGCCGAGTCAATTACACTTCCTCCACCTACCGCTAGAATGAAATCAATGTCTTCTCTGCGACATATATCAATTCCCTGCTCTACTAAGCTAAGTCTTGGGTTTGGCATAACCCCACCTAGTTCGAAAAACTGAATACCTGCATTTTCCAGTTCTGCTACCACCTGGTCATAGATTCCATTTTTCTTAATACTCTTACCACCATAATGCAAAAGTATCTTATTACTGTATGCAGAAACTTCTTTGCCTATTTTTTCATAACTCTTCCTTCCGAAAATAATTCTGGTAGGATTGTAAAATTCAAAATCTATCATAATGTTTACTCCTTTACTGCTGCACTTGCCAGCCCACTTATTAATTGTTTAGAAAACAGTCCGAATATAAATAATATTGGTATTGTAGATAAGGTCAATCCAAGAATCTGGGCACCAATATCTGTTCTAAATTGCGTTGCTAGTTGTCTAATACCAAGAGGTATCGTATACAACGATTCCTTTGTTAATACAATCATTGGTGTCATAAAGCTATTCCATGACCACAAAAACGATAATAATATCAAGGTCATACATGCTGGCTTCATAAATGGAAGAGCAATCTTGAAGAATATTCCTATTTCTCCACAGCCATCAATCCTTGCACTCTCTAATACCGAATCTGGTATTGCATTCGTCGTAAACTGCTTAATCCAGAAAACACCGAATGCACTGGCTGCCGTTGGAATAATAAGAGGTAAATGCGTGTTTAACCAACCAATTTTATTCATTTCAATTACGAAACCTACTAAGTTAAGTTGTGAAGGTACCATCATCGTAATCATAACCAATGCCGTGAAAAAGTTACTTCCCTTGAACTTATATTTTGCCAATGCATAACCACACATTCCACATACCAATACAGTTAACAAAGAATTGCTAACCGCTACTATTATGGAATTACCGTAATACTTTAAGAAATTAATTTTTAACAAAGAACTTAGATTCTCCATAAAATAGTTACTAGGTGTAAGCTTGATTCCAGTATAAAGTTCCGTAGCTTTATATGTACCCATATTAATCATAAAGTAAAAGGGAGCTATAGCAACTAAAGAAAAGAAAATCATAATGAAGCATAACATTGTTTTTTTTATTGTGACCTTTTTCATTTAATCCTCCTTTCCCTTTAACAGCTTGTTTACCCCAAAAGAAACAAGCCCGATTACTGCAAAGAGACAAACCGCAATAGCCGCTGCATAGCCATTCCTCATCTGGTTGCTAAAGGCTGTATCATAGAAAAGCCAAATGCCTGTTAATACAGATGAATCTGGTCCTCCTACCAACTTTCCTGAAACAGAAAAGATCATAAACGGTTCTTCAAAGATCTGGAAGCACCCGATTAACGTACTTAATACCACAAATACAGTAACTGGTTTCAGCATAGGCAATGTAATCTTTGTGATTTTAGTCCAGAAATTTGCCCCATCAATTTCACTAGCCTCATAAATATCTGTATTAATATTGGTAATACCAGCCATAAACATAACTGCTGTATATCCCACATAACGCCATACTGTAACCATTGCAACTAAAAACCTTGCTGGTATAGCAGCTTTTGTCCAATTAACCCCCTCAATCCCCAGTTTACCTAAAACGTAATTAACACTTCCGAATGCAGGATCAAACAGAATTGCAAAAATAATCCCTAGCGCTATAGGAGTAGTCAAATATGGAAGAAAGTTCAATAATCGAAAGGTCTTCTTTAGAACCATTAACTTGCTATTTAAAATTACTGCCAATAAAAATCCCAATAATAATTGAATTGGAACTATCATAATCATAAGTAAGAATGTATTAAATAATGCTTTATAGAATCTTGCATCACCAAAAACTTCAAAATAATTACTTAAACCAATAAATGTAGGGTTATTATATCCATTCCAATCATGCAAACTTATATATCCACTAAATAAAATTGGAAATATAGAAAAACAAACGAATATTAGAAAATACGGAAATATAAACATATATGGCATAATTCTTTGTCTCAGCATATAATTACTAAATGACTTTTGTTTCTTATCTTTCATAATCCACCGCCTTAATCTTCTAGTAGAAGTGCTGATAAAGATTATCTTTATCAGCACAGTCTATGTTTAATTTCTATTCGCTAAGATCTGGCGCCATATCTAAAACTTCTGCCTTTAATCTTGCGTAAGCCTCTGCGGCGCTGACTCCTAATTCTAAATAACGCATACTTTGCGCATTTGAATCTTTAATGGTCAAATCATATGTTGTTACAGGTCTTGCTTTTGTATTAACATTCTGAGATATTTCCATAATTTTAGCTGTTACATTCTGTCCTCCAAAGTAAGGATCTGGCTCTCCAGCATATAAATCGGTATCATATGCTGGCGCATACAATGTTGGCGTAGCATGTGCTTTATAGAAGCTTTCTGCCCCCTCTTGCGACATTGTCAGCCAATTAATATATGTCCATGCCAATTCCTTGTTTTCTTCCTTAGCACCTTTTGGAATTCCATAAGAAGTACCCCCATTACTAAATCCACCTCTCGGTGGTGTAATGAATCCCCATTTTCCTACAGAGTCAGGATCATTTGGTTTCATCATAAAACTGATAAACCATGCCGGTGCCTGATAGAATACCACGTGGTTACTTGCAAAGGAAGTATACCATGCAGGTGTCCACTCTACATATGGTCCAACTGCTTTATTTGCTACCAGTTTTTCAATAAACTCATACGTTGGTAATACCGAATTATCCATTGTAAGCTTTCCATCTGTAACAAAGGCTTCATCAGCAAATAATGGGCTAACAGCAGAATACGCATCATCCACACTTGCAAACATATAATCCTCACCGCTTTCGCCTACAATCTTACTTTTTTCCACATAATCATCTAATGTTTGAAACATATTTTCCATTTCTTCAGGATCATCGGTACCAAAATACTTTTTAGCTAGATTTCTATCATAAGCATATCCACCAACGCAGTTATCTACTTGTACGCTTACTATCTCGCCTTTGGTATTGGTAACTAAAGGGATTCCAATAGGAAGCATATCATCAACTTTCAAATTATATGGTTCTGCGTCTAGACGTTCTAATATATCCATATTACTAATCTGTCCACGTGCTGCAGACTCAATGTTAATAACATCAGGTAATTCTCCACCTGTTGCAACCGTAGTTAAGATCTTCTGCTCATATTCATCAGATGGAATTGATACGTAATTCACTTTAATATTAGGATAATATTTGTTAAAATCTGCGGCACCTCTAATCTCATAATCACCCCATACCCATTGGGTGATTTCTCCAGATAACTCCGTATTAACCAGCGAAGGATCCACTTCTGTTGCTTCTGTATTTCCCTCAGTCTGTACCGCCTTTTCCTCTTTTTTTGGTTTTGATGGGCTGCACCCTACCATAGTCCCCATAACGATGGTTGTTACTAGCAATAACGATACTACCTTTCTTCTCATAAACTTACCTCCATGCATTATATTGTTGTAATAAAGACATTATGTCACAATGTCTTTACATATATGACCGCACAGACTACTACTTCTGTGCCTAATCACCCTTCTCACTTATATCTTGCAGCGGCGGCCTCCATTAACAGGAAAAACGCCTGCCCTTCTGGAGCTACTCCCGCCTTATCAAACCTGCTAAGGAAAGTCAAGCTTTTTTTATTTAGTTTCTATGCTGATTTTGGGGTAAACTTAATAAAGAGTCTTACCTCCCTTAAAGATTGAAAA
>JAHAJA010000049.1 GCA_018372435.1 Clostridiales bacterium
ACCTATGGTGAGTTATGCTTAAAAATGATAAAAATGCTATGTTATAACCTATATTATAGCAGAAAATCGAATACAACAAACAGTGTTATTTTAATAAAAACTTATTTCTATGGAATTTACTCTATCAAAGTGGAATTTACTTTTTCATTTCACCTTTTTTATTATTTGAGTAAAACTAAATAAATATGAAATAAAACACAAAAAAACAAATTTTACAAAGCTGTTGTCATATGTGAACATTTATGTTCACTAGGTGGCATTCAGCAAAGAAAATTTGTTTTTTTCTGGTGTGCGTATCATTTTATAGATTACTATCGCTAGATGACATAATGGTCTGCCTTGGCTAATTCTAGTTCTACTAAATCTGCTAAAGTAAATCCATCTACTACACTGTTGATTGCTTCGTATAGCTTTTCCCAGATGAATATTGTCACGCAATCTTCCTGTCTATTACATTCATTCGGATCATCATCTAAACAAGGCACTGGTGCAAGGCTTCCCTCTGTTAACCGTAGAATCATACCAACTGTATAATCTTTTGGCTTTCTAGCTAAACGATATCCTCCTTGTGGACCTCTTACACTTTTCACAAATCCTGCTTTATTCAAAACTGCAATAATCTGTTCGAGATATTTCTCTGATATCTCTTGACGTGCAGCTATATCTTTAATACGAATGGTTTCCCCCGTATCATTGAGCGCTAGATCTAACATAAGCCTTAATGCATATCTCCCTTTTGTAGATATCTTCAATTATATCCCTCCTTTTCATTGTATTCATATAAGAATAGTATATTATAGTTTTAACATAATTTTAGGATTTGTCAACTATTTTTCAGCATTTTATTGTTTTACAGTAACTTTATCTGGATATATCTTCTCCAAAGCATCCGTATTTATATATTTACTAATATCGTATTTTTTTTCATACCTTCCATTTTCAAAGGCCCAGTCCTCAATTTCTATCAATTGCTCAACACCCTCTTGACTGAATCCAATTCTAGACTTTGCAATTGACCAGTCACTCTTAAAATTGTCCGCAGATATCCCAAGTGTTGATTCTAGGTATTTTGCCGTTTCGTCAAGATGTTCCATAATATAGTCATAACTTTCCTGTGTTGCTTTCAAAAAATCAGCTAACACCTGTACATGACTACTATTAAATGCTTCCGTTGTCATATAATAACTGTAGGTTTCGATTCCTAAATCAGCTCCATCAATGGCTTTTTTCCAACCAATACCTTCATAGTAGGTTGAACTAGAGCCAGATGAAAATGCCGCTGCTACATCACCAGACTGCGCCAGAGCTAAACTTGTTGTAGTACTATCGGAATTCACAAGATTTTGCTTGCCTTCATCAAATCCAAGATAGCCAAATATTTGACTATTATAATATTCATTTACCGTTCCAACTGAATTTATGAATCCTTTTCCATCTAACTTCTTAAGATCATCTGCATACTCAGGAGCCGTGTATAAGAATCCATTTACATCTCCTCCTTGAATTTCTGACACTATAACTAGATTATTCGTATCTAATGTATTACCAATTCGGTTTACTGCTGCGTAATCCGCCATATTTCCAATATCCGCCTGACCAGCTACTACGGCATCAATGGTATTCACACCTGCTGCATATTCAGTAATCTCCAAGTTGATTCCATTCTTTTCGAAAATCCCTTGCTGCTTTCCTATCAATGCTGTGTATTGCGTAAAAGTTCCAGTCATAACAGCTACACGTACTGTTGTTAATCCATTTTTAGAACTACTATCAACAGAGTCCGTTTCTTTTCCACAACCTGTTAATAACATTGTACCCAGTATTATAATGATTGCTAAACTAATTATTTTTCTACTCATATTCTTCTACTCCTCTTTATTTATTAGTCAAAATGCCTTTTTTTATTATTACTTTACTCAAACTTCGCACATAAAAAACTTCATTTAGAATAAGTAATTGCTATATTCATAAGAAAAACTATCTGAACACGTCAGCACTTGATTGAGCAACGCGAAATCTTAGTACTGCTACGTGTGAAGCTAAGCGATAGCGGGGTTTTCGTTGAATATAGCAGTTACCTACTCCAAGGAATCTTCAAGTTCGAAGTTTGAGTTATTACTTAACTCCAAATTGTTTTAATAACCTTCTTTCTGTGTAGGATATCAAGCGATCCGCTGCAAACCCAAGAAGGCCAAGTGTAATAATCCCTACGAACATCCAGTTAGTTCTATAATATAATCTAGAGCTATACACAAGATATCCAAGCCCATTATTAGATACTAACATCTCTGCGGCAACAACACATAGAATCGATCCGCTAAGTCCCAACCTAATTCCTGTAAATATAGACGGCACTGCAGATGGCACAATTACAGTAAAAAACACTCTGAATTTCGATGCACCCATACACTGAGCCGCTTCTACTAATGTTCTGTCTGTAGAAGCTACACCCGCTATTGTATTGATAAGCATCGGGAAGAAAGTAGCATACGCAATAAGTGCCGTTTTAGAGCCCTCAAAAACACCAAACCACATAAGGAAAAGACTTGTTAATGCCAAAACAGGTACAAATCTAAAATAATTAAGAACTGGTTCTACAAGCCATCTGACTTTATCAAAATGTCCAATTAACAAGCCTAATGGTACCGCCATTATTATTCCTGTAAACCAACCTCTTCCCGCTCTTTCCACACTCACAACAATATCCGTCCACAGGACTCCATTTTCTACAAGCTGCTTAAACCCCTTTAATACAGATAGTGGACCTGGCAAGAAATAATCGGAATAAGATAATGAACCTACCTGCCAGATGGCCATCAGTAATACCCAAGAAAATAAACCATGCTTTATAATCCTCTTAAAAAATCCAGATAATTTTATGTCATTTTTTTTGTTCTCAACCGCCATTATCTTTTCTCCCCCTTCTAAATATAGAATATCGATGACGTATCTAAACCTTTATTGATTAATCTGTATGTCCCCTTATCATCAAATACATATAGCTTAGTTATTAATAATTGAACCTTATCACCAGATTTTATTATTTCTTCATCTAACGCCCATAGAGCCTTTATGAAAATCCCCTGCACATCTATCTCAAGCTCAATGGAATTCCCTCTAAATATGGAGTTTATTACTATTCCTTCTTCAAGTACACTCGTATACTGCTCCTGAGTCCCATATTTAAACACCTTAACGAATTCTGGTCTGATAACAGCCTTATCCTTCCTTGCCACCTCAGCAAAGCCCTTTAACCTAGAATAATTTTCAATTGTTGTAGAGTTTCCAATAAACCTTGCAACAAAAGCAGTTTGTGGATTTTTATAAATCTCTACTGGCGACCCCATCTGTTCTATCCTACCCAGGTTAGTTATAACAATCTCGTCTGCGACTTCAATTGCTTCCTCTTGGTCATGTGTAACAAATATGCTAGTAATTCCAATTTTGCTAATCATCTCTCGTAACCAGCTTCGTAGTTCTTGGCGTACCTTTGCGTCAATAGCAGCAAACGGCTCATCAAGTAATAATAGTTGTGGATTCGGTGCTAATGCCCTTGCAAAAGCAATTCGCTGTTTTTGACCACCTGATAACTGTGATGGGTATCTTCCCTCCAGCCCTGGAAGCCCTACCAGATTAAGTAACTCCGTAACTCTGGTTTTTATGAAATCTTTATTCTTCTTTTGTACCTTCAAACCATAGGCAATGTTATCATAAACTGTCATATATGGAAAAAGTCCATAATTTTGAAACACAAATCCGATTTCCCTTTTGCTAGAAGGCTGATTATTAACCAATTCCCCATTAATGTAAACATCTCCAGAATCCTGTTTCTCAAGTCCCGCCAATATTCTAAGAATAGTTGTCTTTCCACTTCCACTTGGTCCCAACAATCCAATAAGTTTTCCCTTTTCTATACTGAATGACACATTATCGGAGGCTCTATAATCTCCAAATGATTTATTTATATTTTTCAGTTCAACATACATTTTCTCAATCCTCCCATAATGTTACTACTTAGTCATTTTTGAAACGCTTTGTAATGCCAAAAGACATACTCATTCCGCAATTAATCTACTCCTTTTCTAATGAGTCTTTAGTTACTGTAGCTGTACAGAAATTGAGCGGTTCATCCTTATCATCTCCTGTACCGGTGGTAACTTTTTTGTTAGGATCTACCCCTTCAACAACCGTAACCTTACCAGTGCCTTCCCCTATAGATGCACCTGGAACACGGAATGTCGATACCTCTATCTTCTCTATTGAAGTCTCTACTGGTTTATCTAATTGAGGAATCCATTCATATGGAACTCGGTAAGCACGGTAAACCATATTATTATTAAATCTACCGAAGAACGTTCTGTAATATGGGTTTATAAATTCCCACACAATCTCATGCTCTGGTGTTACTTCAAACACTCTACCGTCTGAACCTTCTGTAATTAAAGTGTTTCCGTTTGGAAGCCTTTGTGCAGAACTAATATATGGACTGTAAAACTTGGATCCATCTGTGAATAAGATTGCCCCCGCTTCCTGTGGCGTATACTGCCAAGTAATCTCTAGTGTGACTGGATTGAACTGTAACACTCTAGAATAATCCCTTTTTGCATTGTCAATTCCATATGTTGATGTTGGATTTGGTGCTCCATAACCACCAGCTCCACCGTTATCGTAAACTAACAAATCACCCTCACCTGGAAGTCCCTTAGGTATCATATGTAAATGATGTTGGCCAATAATCCAACCTAATTTTTTAGTAGCCTCACTCTCATTGAAATCCGGTCCAATACGCCATACGATTTCACCTGTCTTTTTACTAATAATTGCTAGAATATTGGAATTCCTCGCATCAAAAATTATATTATCCGGATGAAAGCGCTCATCTCCCGATTCATACCATTTATTAGGCCCCAATATTGAAATACTGTTAATGTGCATCCAGTCACCACCTAAATCACCTCGAAGTCCCGGATCTCTAAACAATACATTCTTTGCATTCTCATCAAAACCTAGTTCCTGAAAATGCTCGTTTGCCTTCCATGTCCATATGATTTTTCCTCCCCAGGTTACTTCAATAATCTTGTCATCAATTAATCTTTTATCAGAAATATCATGATTATAAATATTTTCATGGGTCAAAATCAATGTATTTCCGTGATCTGTATACGGCTCAGAATTTGGTGCATAGTACCCCGTCGATGAACCCTCTCGTTGGAAATCATGATGTTGTCTGGCGATATACTTTGGCTCAGAACCTGGATCAGCAATTAATTCTGTCTGGTCGAATTTCCAAACAACGTTTCCTTCCCAGTCTACCTGTACTAGGTCGTTTTCATCTTGAAAAGCATATTTGGATTCTCTAGCACCTGTTGTTCCGAATACATATCCTCCTGGTAATATTTTGTTAGGAAAACCGCCAAGTCCCGCCCATAACTGCACTTCATTTCCATTCATATCAATAAGTAACGCGCCTTTTGCTGATGGATAGATTGTATAACCGTTGAAGGCCTTTTCTTTGTTATAATAAGTAACCCCTGTTGGATAAATTGTTGGATGCCCCATATTATTTTCCTCCTAATAACTTTCTTATTTTATTTTTTTAATGTTTTCATTAATAATAATTTTTGGATAATAACCGACTAATTTTTCTTTCATCTCACCATTTTTTATGAATAAGATGGTAGGGACAGAGCTAATATCATATTTTTGAAAAAGGAATAGCTCCTCTTCTATATCTACCTTTCCAAAAATAACATCTTCCTCTGACTCTCTTGATAATTCCTCTAGTTCCTTTTGAAGCATCTTACAATGACCACATAATTTGCTATAGAATTCAATCACATGGATTGTATCATAACTTGATAATATCTTCTGATAATTGTTGCTTGTAACTTGTAGCATATAACTCCCACCTTCTTTCCTAGAATAAAACTGCTTTTATTACTTAATTATTAAAAACAAAAAGAGGTTTTAAATAGCTGATTTACTTTGCTATTTAAAACCTCTGGTTCTCCAGTCAGTTTATTAACATACTTTTCATATAAGATTACTATGATATTTTTAGTATAATAACCTACTTTCCATACTTTGTCAATAGGTTTTATACAATAAAAACAACAAAAGTAATAAGCAATTAAAAACAACGATTCAATATCAAATCGAATCGTTGTCTTATTTTTATTCATTCTTCATTTTTTCAAAATTCATACATTGAACGAATTCTTCTTGGAAAGAATCATGCATAGATAGTTCTATCTGCCTTGTAGTTTGTGCAATTACTTGACATTCCTCCTCATATGGCTTTGCTAGTACTGACATACTCGCTCCTACACCAGCTGCATTACCCACGGAATGAATCTTCTCTAATGAAACATTAGGCAGTAATCCAATTCTTCTTGCACTAGATATCTTGAGATAGGAACCAAAAGCGCCCGCTAGAAATATACGATCAAGGGAGTCTCTCGTAATTCCCATCTCTCTCATAAGGATTTGCATGCCTGCAGAAATTGCTCCCTTCGCAAGTTGAACTTCACGCACATCTCTTTGTGTGATTACAATCGGTTCTTTTGCGTATCGATATTGCAGTACAAATTGCATACCATTAGGAGTCTTTTGCAATCTTGTAGCAATCACTTTAGAAACTCCAGCTGCCACAGCTTCCGCCAAATCAAGGATTCGGCCTGTTTCATCTATAACGCCAATGTCTAACATCGCTGCTATGGCATCTATTAAACCCGAACCACAGATACCTTCCGCTTCTGCCTCTTCAATAATCTGCAACTCAACAACCGAACCATGTATCACAACTCCTTCTATTGCTCCTTTCGCTGCACGCATACCAAAACGTATGCTAGCACCTTCGAAAGCAGGACCCGCTGCTGTCGAACAAGATACCAATTGCCCATCTTTAGCAAGTACCATCTCACCATTCGTTCCGATATCAATTGCTAGCGTTACTCCTACATGGTTTTTAATATCCGTCGCTACAATCATAGCCGTAATATCGGAGCCAATATGTCCACCAATTCCAGGCAGATAAGTAACGATCGTCTCATCAGACACAGAAAATTCAGTTTCTATACCGCTACATTGTTGTGATTTATATATTCCTTTGGGAAAAGGTGGTTTTACAAGTTGACTAACCTCCATATTTTGTGCAATTAAACTCATAGCCGTATTACCGACTATACATACTCGTTTTATTAACGAATGATCTTTCATTATCTTACCAAATTCGTATAACATTTGATTCAGACATTCCATAATTAATTGATGGATATGATTTTTATTATCCTCTGATTTCATACTATACTGAATTCTAGATATTACATCTGCGCCAACCACTCTTTGAGGATTCGTCTTAGCTATTACGTGAATCAATTCGCTTGTTCTTATATTCCACAAAAGACCAACTACTGTGGTTGTCCCAATATCAAACGCAACTCCATAACCAGTCTCCGAGTGCTTATCTACATAGGTATTAATGGTATCTAAACACCACTGAGGAAGTTTCATTAACTTACTCTTTCTATCTGTTTCCTTCGTTTTCCCAAACAAGCGAATTCTCATATCTTTTTGTACAGTAAGGTGACATGCAAACCGCACTCCACTCTCTACTTCTGATGGTGTAAGAAGCTCCATCTCTTTCGAAGTTATTGGCGTAACTTCACCTGAAAGCATTTGCACTTTACATTTGCCACAAGTTCCACGTCCCCCACATATTGCAGGAATATCAACTTGTTCATCTCTCAATATATCTAGAAGATTTTCACCTTCTTTTGCATGAATTATCTTATCTGACCCATCAATTTGTATTATCATATAATTCCTCTATCTTGTCCTTATCTAATTGCTAATACAGGGTGAAAAGCTATTACTAACTTATATAATATAATGGTCCACTTTTTCCATTTGCCAATCTACTAAATCAGCTAATGTATACCCATCCACTACCTCTTTAATCGCATCATATAACTTTTCCCATAAAATTAAAGTTGCGCATTCATCCTGTCTTGCACATAGATTTTCTTCATCTTCTAAACATGCTACGGGTGCTAGACTACCTTCTGTTAATCGCAAAATCATACCCACTGTATATTCTTTTGGATCCCTAGCTAGCTTGTACCCTCCTTGTGGTCCCCTTAAACTTCTTACATAGCCCGCTTTATTAAGTACCGATATAATCTGTTCCAAATACTTATCAGAGATTTCTTGTCTACTAGCTATATCTTTAATTCTAACTGGTTCTCCAGTATTATTTAGAGCTAGATCGAGCATAAGTCTTAACGCGTATCTACCTTTTGTTGATATCTTCACAAATATTCCTCCTCAATCCCTTGTATTCCAATCTGAATATGTAATTATTTACTTATATTCTACACGCTATACAGCACGTTAGTCAACCTGAATATTCTCAAGAAATTAGCTGCACACAGTAGACTCCGTGTGCAGCTTTTCTTTATCACTTTGACTAACGGTTACACATCACATTAGATTAGCAAGAATTGTGCTAATTATTACCCCTGATAAAGTTGCTACCAAGGCACCTGCTAAGGTATATCTAGTTTTCTTAACTTTAGCTGCCATAAAATAAACTGCCATTGTGTAAAAAATAGTTTCTGTACAACTCATCAATAAGGAGGTAAGTGTACCTAGATAGGAGTCTGGACCATACTGTTTGAAGATATCTAATACCAAACTCGTTGCGGCTGAAGAAGAGAACATCTTCACGATTACTAATGGAACTAATTCTGCTGGAAATCTCAGTAATGCCATAAGAGGTTTTAATAGATTGGCTAGCATATCAAACGCACCTGAGGCACGCATAATTCCAATACCCACCATGAGTCCAATTAATGTTGGCAAGATATCAATAACTACCTTAAATCCATCTTTTGCACCTTTTACGAATTCATCAAAGATTGCTGTCTTTGTAAGAATGCCATAGCCTACTACATAAAAAATCACAAACGGTATCATATAGTCTGATAGATATAAGAGAAATGTCATCTTCTACCTCTCTTTCTTGCAACGATTGAGAATACTACTCCAACAATCGTTGAGAACAAAGTTGCCACAATTGCAAGACCCAATATCTCAGTTGGTCTAACAGAACCATATTGGCTTCGATATGCGATAATATTAACTGGAATTAGCTGCAAGGAAGAGATATTAATTATAAGGAATGTACACATATCGCAACTGGCTCGCTCTTTGTCATCATTCAATGTAGCCAATTCCTTCATTGCCATTAGTCCCGCTTGTCAGGTGTTAATGACCAAATGCCTTTATATTTAACGCGGATAACGACTCGATTCCCTGGATATACCTCGATTGATTCAATCAAAGCCTCTATAAGATCTTTGGTAAGTGTCTTAATATTTCCCGATGGCTCTAGCACATCTAAAAATGTCTGCCTTTCGTGAATATTATGTGAAGCATCTGCGTTATTCTTATCTTTTATGTATCTCTCCTCTAGTTTCTTTAATAGTTTTTCATTATTCTGTTTTCCAGCCAGATACCGATCTTTCTCCATCTCACCCGTTCGAAACAATACATACTTACGGAAATTTTCCTGTTTTAGTTTATCCATTTCATCTTCTACTTTGCGTCTACTTTTCTTCCATGCACATTCTCTAGCTTGCTCCACATGACGTTTCATTTCTAATAGGTAATTACTATTACCTGCTAGAAGAACCTGTTTTCTAATTGTATCTAGTATAACCTCAGACATTTTATCTTGATAAACATTACCTCTAATGCAGTTTTCATTATGTAGCTCATAATAATATCTACAATAGAAAGAGACCTTCAACCGATTTCTTTTTGTAAGTTTGTGTTTGCAACCTCCACATCGTAAATATCCTTTTAATAGGGAATCGTTAGCTTTATTGCTCTTAGTAACTTTATCGCTTTTATTTCCTTTATAATTTATCACCAAGTTCTGAACTTCTTCAAAAAGTTCCTTAGAGATAATCGGTTGATGAGTATTACTGGTAATACACCACTCCTCTTCCTTTTTATATCTTACTTGCTTTCCCCCGATTTCTATAGCCTCCGTTTTCCCACTAACTAGCGTTCCTGTGTATATTCTATTTCTTAATATTCTACCAATTATAGCCCCACACCACTTACCTTGTGATTCTTTGTATCGCCAATTATAATTACTTCCTTTTGCTGTCATATATTCTGCAGGAGTAAGAACCTCGCCTGCATCTAATATCCTTGCAATCTCTGCTTTTGTCTTTCCTTCCAGATACCACGCAAAGATATCTCTTATATGCAAAGCCGCTTCTTCATCAATTATAAGATGATTATTATCTTGTGGATCTTTCAGGTATCCATAGGGTGCATAGACCGACATGTATTTACCTTCTTGCCTTCTTTTATCTTGCACCTTTTTTGTTTTGATTGAATTCTCAACACTATAGTAATCATAGATTAGATTCTGGAAAGAAAAATCCATATCTGGTACCTCTCCAGCTTTCATCGTAATACTATCAAAATGGTTATTTACTGCAATGAATCGGATACCCATAAAGGGAAATACCTTTTCTATGTAATTGCCAACCTCCACGTAATCCCTTCCAAATCTTGAAAAATCTTTGACCATAATACAATGAATTCTGTTGTTACGAACATCGCTTAACAACCTTTTAATCTCCGGTCTATCAAAGTTCTTCCCACTATAACCATCATCTACATACTCCATTATCTGATATTCTCTTAGATCATCTCTTTGGCTAATATAGCCCTGCAATAATAGCCTCTGTGTACGTATACTATTACTTTCCTCTTTTTGTTCATATAGAATATCCTCATCCTCCTTCGACAATCTCAAATATATTGCTAATACTCCCGTTATTCTCTCCTCCTTTACATGCAAATTCGATGATCGCCTTTACATAATCTATATGTTTTAATTTGATTACAACTCGTTTCTGTGAGTACACATCAATGCTTTCAACAAATAATGCAACCACTTCTTTTGTTATCTTCGGATCTTCTGTATCCCTAAGCCATGCATACATCAGATCAACATATGTTTTCTCCAATCTCTCAACCTGTAGCAACTGTCTTTCAAGCAATTTATCCCGTTCCTCCCATTGTATAAGAAGATTTTGTATTTCACTCCTTCTCATCATTACTTGGGACTTGTCAATTTTGCCTTGATGATATTCCTCTAAGATAGCCAATCTTGTTTCTTCGTATTTTTTCATAGTAGAGATAATCGTTTTTCTATCCGCTATAATTAAAGCATGCTCTTTATTGAAGTTATCTTCCCCATTTCTTCTAATTAATGAGAGTATTCCTGGATACAACTTAGCTTGAACTACAACAATTCTATTTATCAGGTTACACAATACGTCTTCTTCTATCGTCTCTTTATGAGTACACTTACTTATACAATTTCTATGTAACCCACAGGAAAATCCCTTATAGATTAGGGTATTCGTATTAGCAAATGTTTCAACATTTACTCTTATCATAGCTGTCCTACATTCACCACAGAATATCTTATTCTTAAATATATTCTCATCATAACGATACTTCTTGCGGTGTTTGGCACCCACTATTTTACTAGGAGTCTTATTACTTTGCTGAAATTTTTGCTGGTATTTTCTTTGCAGGATTTTTTTTTGTACCTCCATAAAGATTATCTTATCTATAATTGCCGGATGGGTATATTGGGCTCTCAGCCAGTCCTTTTCCTCAACCGCTCTTGCTTTCTTATTACTGTAGAACTCTTGCTCTCTTTTATGTCGAACCATATGCCCTATATACACCTCATTTATTAGCATCCGATTAACAGTGGAGACAAGCCAACAAGTATCTGAACTCTCCTTTGAATATAATGACTTGTTGGTAGTATAGTCTTTTGGTGTAGCGATTCCTTCTTTATTTAAAAAAGCGCATATCTGATACACCGTATCACCTGAAACGAAACTGTTGAATATTCTTCTTACAATAGAAGCTGCCTGTTCATCTATCTCGTACTCTGACACCCCCATTTTATAACCATATGGAATGATTGCCGTTCGATAGAATTCTCCTGTCTTTTGCTTTATCCTTATAGAACTGGATATTTTCTTTGATACATCTCTTGCATACATCTCATGCATAAGATTCTTAATGGATAATAGTAACTGATCCTTATCGCAAGCCGGATTAAAACTATCGTATCCATCATTAATAGAGATGAATCTTACTCCAAGAAAGGGAAATATTCTTTCGATATAGTCTCCAACCTCCACATAATTTCTACCAAAGCGGGATACATCTTTAACTACAATACAGTTAATAGACCCATCTTTAACCTCTTTCATCATTCGTTCAAAAGCAGGTCGCTCAAAATTCGTACCTGTCTTTCCATCATCGATGAATTGTTCGCACAACACGAATTCCTTATGTCTTTGCAGATAGTCCCTTAACAATACTTTCTGATTTTCTATGGATTCACTGCCTGTATAATCACTCTCATATGACAACCTTATATAGATGGCTGTGCAGAAATAATTACTACAGTATCCTATGTTCTCCTTGTCTGCTCGCTCCATTCCCCTATTAGAAGGTCGTGCCAATTATATTACCTCCTCTAGAAATAGCTTATCCTGATACCCTAACTTAATAAGGATTTGATTATCTTCACCACAATATATCCTATCCACTAAACTAACAAGAATCAGCCTATTAAGTTCTGTCAGATTGCCTAGATCACACACTTGCCTTATCCAGTCTCTTGATTTTTTTTTATTCTCCATAAGCATATCCATTTCTTTCGCTATAGAGATAATTTGACTGTCTAAGAGTCGTAGCTTTTCTTCATAGATCCTACGGTAGTTAACGTACTCCTCCTCTTTAATAATTCCTTCTTGCAAATCATCATATAAGGAAGATATCATACCCGAACACTGGCTATGCTCATCTTTTTTTTCTTTTATGCGCATATCATATGTTATCAAATCCACTTTTACTGAATTAGCAAGTTCATTGGTATGATCCTTAGTAAACACCGCTATATCTAACATGTTTTTAAGCTTACCAACTAATTCAACCTGTTCTTGTAGTGCCTTCAATACAATTTCTGTTATCTGTTCTTCCTTAATACCATGCCTTGTACAACCCTGTTGCTTATTATAGGTCGAACAAATATAAGACACATATTGCTTGCCTTTATATTTTGTACACCTTCTTGTCATCTGCTTCTTACAATCCTTACAAAACAACATTCCTGAGAATAGATATACGTTCTTTTCCTCTTTCGAGCGTTTTGTATCTCTTTTTGATAATTGCTCAACCTTCTTAAAATCACTTTTTGATATAATTGCATTATGATTATCTTCTATAACTGCCCATTCTTCTCTGGGTTTATTAACGGTTTTCTTTACCTTATAACTGATTCTGCTTTTTTTCCCTTGCTCTAATACCCCAACATATATCTTATTCTTCAATATTCCATACACAGTAGAATCGCACCACATAGTCTGATTGCCTTCACTAAACCCCGTCTTAAAGTTAATGCCCTGCATTCTCTTATATGCCATCGGTGACGGAATTCCTAATTCATTTAGTTTCCTAACAATAGAGTATACATTCATTCCGCTCAAGCGCCATGTAAAGATCTTCTTCACAATATCTGCCGCCTGTTCATCTATAACAATCGTATTCTTATCATCAGAATCCTTCTTGTATCCATATGCAACATAGGCTCCAATATATAAACCGTTTTTCCTCATAGCTTCTTGATGTGTCCTCACTCTTTGAGAAATATCTCTGCAATAATTATCATTCACAAAATTCTTAACTGGCACCAATAGATGCATATCATTGGCAGTTGCTGCATCAGAATCAAAATGATCAATTACAGATATGAACCTGATACCAAGTCTTGGAAAAATCTTCTGAATATATCTGCCAGTATCGATATACTCTCTACCAAATCTAGAAAAGTCTTTTACAATAACCATATTTACTTTTCCTTCATAGATATCTTCCCTCATTCGCTTGAAATCTGGTCGTTCAAAATTAGAACCACTATAACCGTCATCAATATAATAGTCATATATCTCAACCTCCGGCATTGCTTTAAGGAATTCTTTGATTATTAACTTCTGATTGGTAATGCTATTACTTTCTTTCTTATTATCATGTAAAGACAAATCGCTATCCTCTTTGGATAATCGAAGATACACAGCTGTATAATACGTTTTGTTCATTGAGGATTTCATTCTAAAAAGTCATCCCCTCTGCTATTTTTTTAGCTATTTCCTCTAGCAGTTCATTTAAGGTAGTTCCTGATTCATTATCGAATTCAAGTTTTACTATGTAATTACCGTATTTATATACATATGGGTTTTTTATTTTCTCTATGTAATCCTTAATTCTTTCTTCATCATTAAGATTCTTATCAATCTGTACCTCCCTTATATCAACTAATTCATCTGGATTAACGCTTTTCACATCAATCTGGCTCATCCTTTTTAGCTCTTCAGGTAATACCATCAAATCCCTCCTGATAAGACTTACATTCTTTCCAATCTATTAATTGTAAAGACAAATTATGCACGTCCCATTTCCTATTCTCAGACCTAATCCGATAGATGAGGATGACAAAAGAGCCTTTGTTTTATAAATGAATTCCTCATCTATAATACAAAGGCTCCTTACAGTAAACTTAGTTTTAGTTCTTCTTTTAAATTTAAAAACCTCATTTTCCTCCCCAATATTTTGCTATTTCAGACTCTGTTAGTCCTTCTGCGAATTCTTTCTTGATTTCTACGAATTCCCTCAATTCCGATAATATATTATAAAGAACTGCTCTATTCTCAAATTCGCTTCTTGTCACAGGTAGCTTTTCGTCTTTATAGGAGTCGGATAACTTGTGCAATGCCTCAAATAAACTAACTGCATTATTGGCTTCATCAAATTCTTCACAGATTTTGTATAGGTACTCGGATAGCTTTACTGCTTGTGTTGTAGTATATTCAAGCTTCTTAATATCAGCAAATACCCTTTTAAGTAATAAACATTGTTCCGTTCTCATCTGCATATATTTATAAAAGTAATCATTAGTACCATAAAAATGATTGTTCATGTAATTTAATGACTCTTTTCTCATTTTTTCCAATAAGCTTTCCAATTCTTCAAAGCAATTTCCCGTATATTTGCTTTTGTCTTCTTCTTTAATATTAATTGCCATTCTTCCTATAATACTTAAAATAATTTCGTCAATCTCTCTTTGTATACTTCGAATCTGTTTATAACTATTTACCATAAAAAGATTTAAGATTATTCCGATACCACAACCAATTACAAGGATTAAGAATTCGTTAAGTATCATCTCTAAGGAACAGCTCTTCGATGTAATATAATGCGTGCATAGCACTGCTATAGGTGCTATGGCTTCTTTCATATTCAACACTAGACAGAAAAACAAATATGGAAACATAATAATTCCAAACGAAACTAGATTGTATCCATAGGAAGGTAATATGATCGCAGATAAAGCTGTCATTATAAAAAATATTGTTATTCTTTTAAGCGCAACAGTCACTGTCTCCTTCTTGGTATCCTGTATCGTCAAAAGAGTTATTATTCCTGCTGCTAAACTATATTGGACATTAATTGCAGTTGCTATGACTGATGCCAGCAAGGCTCCCACGCCGTATTTCATTAATTTTATATAATCTAAATTTCTAATTCGATTCATGCGTATTTTTCTTATTTTAATCTCCCCTCTACATTCTTTTTATCTGCTTATAACATATCATATTTCTTATCACTTTTAAACCTCAATCTCTTCAAATCTCTTAACGACTTTAGCTTCTTGATAATAATTCTCCATAACCTTCCCTCTATTCTATAGAGTATCCAGATTTAGTCATTATAACTCTACAAGCCCCCATTGGTGTCGCTGCCCAACCAAGCCCTAATATATTAGCAATCATATTAGAAGCAATATACTCATTAACTTCGTGACCCTTTGGTAAATCAGGAAATAAAAGTCGTATAATTGGAAGCAAACCTCTTGTGAGTGTAGCAATCAACCCTGTTGCACGAGCAATCTGCATAATTCCAGTCCAAAGGGCCATGATCCCAAGCATTGTTATGCAAAGAGTAACCGCTTCCTTGCTTGAACTTAGCGCAGCCTCACTAACATTCCCTATATTTCCTGTAAAAACACCAACAACAATTCCCGCTATAATTAAAAATCCCCAAATATAATTTAACAAGTATCCTCCTTATCCAAATTGTTTCAAAAGCCTACAAAAAGTGTTACCTTTTCGCAAGCTATATACTTCTTGAAAACAAAATTTATGTATATATGTTTGATTATATTTAATATATTATAAGATTCCATTTTTTATTCCATAGCATATTTTTCATCTAAAAATTAAAATTTTATTAAATCTGCAAATAATTGTGTGTAAATTTTGCTTCAATTGATACAACTATTATAAAACAATTTATTACTTTATTTTACTAAATTGTTGTGTGTAAACGCATGACAATTAACGATTCTCTAAAATTTTACTTATTTTGTATAAATCATTATTGGTAATTTTTTTTATTTTTTTGTTTTTCTATAATTTTACATATTAAATTTGTGCTATAATTTGATAATAATATGAATTGACATTATCTAGGTGGTGTGTTATTTTATATTAGTATCCTATATATTTTTCCATGAACAAGGAAAATATTACATATTTCGGGGGTGCAAATAACTTTATCAACAGACAGAAATACTTGTTGTAACATACAGTAGAGCCACATTTTTTCTATTGTCAACGAGAAAAGTAAAGGAGAGAATTAATTATGAAAAGTACGGGAATAGTAAGAAAACTTGACGAACTTGGTCGTATCACACTTCCAATCGAACTTAGAAGAACTCTAGGAGTAAGCGAAAGAGATCCACTAGAAATCTTCGTTGAAGAAGACAGAATCATTCTTCAAAAATACGAGCCAACTGATATCTTCACTGGCGACAAAAACGAGTTATTTGACTTCTGCGGAAAGAAAGTTTCTAAAGAATCAATTTCTCAACTTGCTAAATTAGCAGGAATCATCGAATAATACACTACGTATTAGATAAGCAACTCCCAAGCTTATAGATGAAAATTGAGATTATGTTCCTCAGCGAGCAATGAAAAAGAACCGATACTTTCTCCCAATCGTATCGGTTCTTTTTTATATTAATTGCTGATAGATATTTCTCTTTGGTACTCCACGATCCTTTGCAACTAATTTCATAGCTTCTTTCTTATCTATCCCCTGCTGTAGATAGACTTCCATATGCTCCTGGATAGTCATTTCTTCCCATTCTTTTTGTTTTTCCTCTGCGATCTGTTGGTGGCTAATCCCTTCCATTACAATAACACATTCACCTTTTGGTTCTTGTACCTCATAATGTGCTATGGCATCTTCTAGTGTTGTTAAAAATGCCGTCTCGTATTTTTTAGTTAACTCTCTACATATTGTTACCCTTCGGTTCCCCAATGTCTCTAATAGCTCTCTAAGCGTGCGTAATAGTCGATGTGGTGCTTCATAGAGGATCGTTGTTCTGGTTTCTTTTTGTAGTTCTTGTAATATAATCTGTCTTTCCTTTTTATCTGATGGTAAAAACGCCTCGAAGGCAAATCTTCTAGTTGATAATCCAGACATCGTCAGGGCTGTTATACAGGCTGCTGGGCCTGGTAATGAAGTAACAGTAATTCCAGCCTCATGCGCTTGGCGTACTAATTCTTCACCAGGATCAGAGATACCCGGAGTGCCTGCATCTGTAATTATTGCTATATTCACACCTTCAAGTAATTGATTTACCAGGTATCTCGCTTTATCTATCTTATTGAACTCATGATAACTCGTCATGGGAGTCTTTATCTCAAAATGATTCAGCAGTTTAATACTGTGCCTAGTATCTTCTGCCGCAATCAAATCTACTTCTTTCAGTGTACGAATTACACGGAATGTAATGTCCTCCAAATTACCAATTGGAGTCGCACACAAATATAGTGTTCCTGACATGTATAAAGTTCTCCTTTCAATTGATTACTTAACGCGAAACTCATATATGTCTTCAAAGCTTCTTAATTGACGTACTATAACACGAAACACGCTACGCACCTAAGTACTTCTATGTGTGTACAACGCTTATACAATAGATGCGGAAACGCCCTCAATTCGGCATCCTGCCTCAGCTCAGGCTGGCTCGGCGTCCATGCCTCGCCTTCCTAAGTTATTAAGTACACACTAAGAAGTACTATAGGTGCTACGCTATCGTTTCTTAGCTATAGTACGTCAGCTAAGAAGCACTTTAATATTTTGAGAGTTTCGCAATTGTTTAGACTTTTACATATTAAGAGTTTATTAATAACAATCTTAATTGAATCTTTTAATACCCATATATATCATAAATCTCGTCTGTATACACATTCGGTTCTTTATAAACAATTAGCGGTGCTTCCACTTTTACCATAGATTTCGCACCTTTAATTGCTTCAATTAATACCATATTGGGTTCCTTATCCACATAGGGATATACTAATTTCATTCGTTTTGGTTCTAGTTTATATTTGGTCATGCAAGATATAATCTCAACCAAGCGAAAGGGTCTATGCACCATATAGAAGCGTCCATTCGGCTTTAGCACTTTTGCTGCTTCTCTTACTACATCTTCTAGTGTACATAGCACTTCATGTCTAGCAATTGCTTTTGGCAGATCTGGATTTTGTAATCCATGTTGATTGGTCATATATGGTGGATTAGACGTAACCACATCAAAGGAAGCAGCTCCGAAAATCGAAGATGCTTCCTTGATATCACCAGTTACAATCTGAACTTTTTCTTCTTGTTTATTGAGGAGAACACTTCTTCTTGCCATGGAAGCGCTCTCTTCTTGTATCTCTAGACCAACAAATTGTTTGCCCAGAGTCTTAGCTTCTAATAATATTGGAATTATGCCTGTGCCCGTACCAAGATCGAGGCATGTCTCATTCTGCTTTACTTTCGCAAACCCAGACAGCAAAACGGCATCCATTCCAAAACAAAATTTATTTGGATTTTGAATAATTTGATATCCATTTCGATGTAACTCATCGATTCGTTCATCTGGTAGTAACTGTTCCTTATTCATCATCTAAGAGGGACTTTCCTTCCTTTTTCTCAAGCAACTCTAATGCTCTTAATTCATCATCAATGGCAATCTTTTCTTTTTTCTTACGTGGTTTGAATCTTAGATCATCAACCTTGTAATCTCTCGCTTCTTTTTCATCATTCTCGAGAGTAACGATTACACGGACAATTTGTTTTAGTACATTTACACCTTGTACTTCGCCTTTCAGACCATCGTTCGTCGTAACAAAATCACCTAGGTTAGGAAGTTTGCTATTTGCCTCTTCATAAGCTTCTTCTTCATTCTTAAGGCAACACATTAGTCTTCCACATACACCAGAAATCTTAGTTGGATTTAATGAAAGATTTTGTTCTTTTGCCATCTTAATAGAAACCGGAGCGAATTCTGATAGGTACGTATGGCAACAAAGCGCTCTACCACAGATACCAATTCCCCCTACAATCTTAGTTTCATCTCTAACACCAATTTGACGTAATTCAATTCTTGTTTTGAATACACTGGCCAAATCCTTAACTAATTCTCTGAAGTCAATTCTTCCATCTGCAGTGAAGTAGAATAATACTTTATTGTTGTCAAAAGTATACTCGGAATCAATCAACTTCATCTCTAAACCATGCTTCTTTATCTTCTCTAGGCAGATTCCAAAAGCATCTTTTTCTTTTTGTCTATTCTTACTTTCTATCTCATCATCTTCTGGTGTTGCAATTCGTATAACTGCCTTTAATGGTTGAACAATCTTACTTTCTTCAACATCTCTAGGACCAATTACAACTGATCCGTATTCTACGCCTCTGGCTGTTTCTACAATTACATTATTACCTTGCTCTATTGTAAGCCCTGCTGGATCAAAGAAATAGATTTTCCCCGCTTTTCTAAAGCGAACTCCTATAACGATCATATGCCTCTCCTTTAATTCTCTTTTAGTGTAAGCAACATAAGTTCCATAACGGTATCGAAGTTTACATTCGCATTTAAACGAATCTTCGCTTTATTCATCGCATTGATGATATTCTCAATACCTTCATAGTCTTTCTTTCTTGCTTGTTCTGATATAAACTTATATTCCTCTTTAAACAGTAAGAGATTTGGATTCTTTGTTACCTTGAACATAAGAATATCTCTGTACCATAATATCATTAAATCTAGATAATCATTAATTTCAAGCTTATGTGTTGACAATTTCTTAATTGCTTCCATAATCTCGTACAATTCCATATCATCGATGTATTTTAATAGATGGAGTACTTCTTCTTTTGACTGTGTAAATTCTTCGGAAGATGCATACCTGATTGCTCGTCCTAAGATACCTTGTGAGAATGTTGCACTCATACTAGCCATATAATCAGGAACATTATATTCCTTCATTAGATTCTCCTTAATTGCATCTGAAGATACTGGTTTTAAATTCAACATTACACACCGAGATAGAATTGTTGGTAGTAGTTTACTACTATTGGTGGTAAGTAGGATAATGATAGCATAGGCAGGTGGTTCTTCTATTGTTTTAAGTAGCGCATTCTGTGCCTGTTCTGTCATCTTGTCTGCATCATCAATGATATAGATCTTATATGGACCACTATAAGGCTTAATTGCTATATCTCCGTTTACTTGCACACGAATATCATCAACACCGATGCTTAACTTCTCATGAGTCACCGAAATAACATCAGGGTGATTGCCTGACTCTACCTGTAAACAGGATTTGCACGTATTACATGAATTCGTTGCAGCCTCTCCACATTGTAATGTCTTTGCAAAGGTATACGCAATGGTCTTTTTTCCCATGCCTTTCTCACCATTAATGATATATGCATGCGAAACCTTCCCCATCTTAATAGCACTTTGTAAATGTTCAATAATCTGTTCGTGTCCAACAATACTACCAAAATCGTACATCATCCCTACTCCAATCTGCCGCTATTCGTTACTATTTAGTGTTTCGGCCTCATAGTAACCTTTATTAATCTTACTAAGCCAATATGTCCAGTAATAAACCTTTTATCTCATCTATCTTATTAAGAATACTAATGTGATCTGTTTCATCTTTAATTAATTCTGTGGCTAGTTCATCTAACGTTTTGTCCACAAGTTTAACCATACCATAGACACGATGTCTCCCTCTTTTATCAAGGAAATTCTCACGACTGAACTTATGTGATCGATTAACAATTTCATTCATGAATTCTTTAATCAATTGTCGATACTTTTTCATGTCGCGAATGTCCATGTGCTTGGCTAATTTGTTTCCATGCTGTATAATTTCTTTCATCATGAAGTTTAAGCGAGACTGCAAATCTTGCTCCTCTATATTACTAATCAATGTAAATTTAAAAGAACCATCATTCTCGGTAATCTGGTTTCTTGTCTCTACTTGATTTACATTTTGCATTTGATTTACTTTAATGTCCACTCTTATCCCCCCTGACGCAGTTTAAAAATCTATTACTAGTAACTTATAAAAGTAGCGTAGCTACTTTCATATTTTGCTTTTTCCCTAAGGTCCAGTAAACTCGAGAAATCACTCTGTGCTTTCCCTCGTTAACTTATGGCTCCTT
>JAHAJA010000050.1 GCA_018372435.1 Clostridiales bacterium
ATAGACACCCTTGCTGTTCAGCTATGTGTTTCCCATTGCCTAGGTACACTCGGGACATTCACCCGTTAGAGTTTGCCCATGTCGGGCAAACCGCAAAAACTGGTCTGAAGCCTTAGCTTCAAACCAGTTTAAACTACCCAACTATAATATCGAGAACTAGAATATAATAAAATATTTTATTCAAGAATAAGATTATCTACATAAAGGGTTCCAGTTCCTACTATCGCTGTTCCTTTTTCGATATAAATGGAATACTCAGTTATCATAGAATAATCTGGTGTTGCACTTTGTGCCCATGATGGTGTCTTAAAATCACTAATCGGAATCTCAATGGCTGAAGTACCAGCTGACAAGCTTTTTCTTGCTTCAAAGTAATTACCGCTTTGATCGCGGAATTGTATTACAAGATCTCTACCCGCTGTATCACTAGTAACCTCTAGTTTCATCGTCTTACCAGTAGTCCAGTTCATCCCACTAGAGAAAGCTTTCGTAAAACCAGCATACTCTGGATTACCTACGGTATAACTTACCTTTGCTCTTTCTCCATCAGAAGTAATTGAAATAGCATTTCCACTCTCATTCCTTCTATAATTTGATGAGTTGATATTATCAAAGGAATCAATTACGATCTTGCTAACAACTGGCTCATCGTCCGTTTTCACAAGTACCAGATTATCCATATATAATGTCCCGCTTCCTGCACTCGCACTACCCTTTTCTATATAGATTGAATATTCTGCAACTCTTGATAAGTCAGCTACTGCACTTTGTGCCCATGATGGTGTCTTAAATTCACTAATTGGAATCTCAATGGTTGAAGTACCAGCTGACAAGCTTTTTCTTGCTTCAAAGTAATTACCGCTTTGATCGCGGAATTGTATTACAAGATTTCTTCCAGCGATATCGTTCACTAGATCTAATTTAACCTTACCGCCTTGCGACCAATCCATCGCAGAGGAATATGTTTTAGTAATACCAGCATAATCAGGATTACCTACAGTATAACTAATCTTAGCCTTACCTGATGATGAAGTAACGGTAATACTATTCCCATTACTATTTCTCACATAATTAGAAGAAATCAAATTATCAAAGGAATCAATTACAATTTCTTCAACTGGTGAAACAATCTCACTTCCCGTAACGGTTATTGTAAGTACTGCTGTAGTGCTGTCACTGAAGGTATACACTAATTGATATACACCATCTTCCACCAAGGTCTTTAAGAATACCTGATTTATTCTTACTTGACCACCATTAATTGAATAGTCTGTTCCTTGTGTTAAAGCAGTTCCATTATACGTTATAGATTTTAGTGTAGTTCCATAGAAAACTACGTCGGATACTAAATCCGTAGGTTGCTTTATATTGTATTCTAGTTCTGAATTCTGAATATATGGAATTGTAACCTCTACCTGGTCTTTATAGGCAATTATTTCATCAAAGTAAATCGTTCCTGTTGTTTTAGATGATTTGGAACCAACATAGATAGAAAACTGATTAATTGCCGCTATATTAGGAGTTGAACTTGATGATTGCCAACTTGGTGCTTTAAATCCACTAAATGGAAGTTGAACTGTCTTACCTCCTGTAAAATCAAGCTTAATATAAGACTCCCAATAATGATCATTGTCGTCTTTAAATTGAATGGTTACTTCATTACCAGAGCCATCACCCTCAATCCATAATTCAATACCTAAAAACGAAGCAAAATCCTTATTTTTCATTGTCTTATTCACACCACAATAATTAGGGCTTCCCACATTATAGCCAAATGCTAATGCCTGTGAACCATTCTTCGTAACTAGATTTAAACCTACACTATTTCCACTTGAATTCTTACTATATGCTGTGTTCAATTCATCTACAGAAGTATAGCCATCAAATGTATCAAAAGAATCCTTTCCTGTGGTATCTGTAACACTAACCGCGAGTTCTCGATCAATTCCTTCATAGAAATCGAATGTAAGTACCACATTACCTGTAGCAAGTGATGTAAGATATGATTTCTTAATAGTCACCGTATTCCCATCTACTGCATAATCACTTCCCTGTACTAATGCCTGTGTACCGTTTTTAATACCACGAAACTCACTTCCATTTAGTTTCATAGTTACCTGTACATCTGTGCATACTTTCGTGTTTTTATCAATTGCAATTGCATAGGTAGATAGTTCTGGATTCGCTACTTTGCTATCTGATACATTCACTGTAAATGTTGGTTTGTTACCAGCAGAAGTTAATACTTTACACGTATATTTTGCTAGTTCTTTCTTAGAGAAATATTCTTTCTTAATTGTAATTGTGTCTGAACTAACTGTATAATCTGTACCTTGCTTCATCTCTACATCATTGCATGCTAGTCCAGTAATAGTTCCCATCTTCATTACTGCCTTTACAACAATATCAGATGGATTACTTCGGTCAAAATTCACCTGTGTAACATTTACACTATTTGCGATATTTTTCTTTTCCATCACTTGATTGTGATTAACAATTAATTTTCTTGTTGTAGCTGTCTCTGTAGCCGCTGCAGGGCCATAAACTGTATATCCATCATAATCAGGATATAAGGTTCCATTATCAAGATACGATGCTATCATCCAGTAGTTAGAACCAGCATATTCAAGTCCATCATAAGTATTTCCCTCAATAACGTTGTACCACTGAGTATACTCAGAATCTCTTAAGGACTTATCCTTAATACCAAACTCTTCTAATATAACAGGCTTATTATTTGCCTTCGTCGTCTCGGCATGTTTTTTTAACCAAAGCATGTCATCTTGACCATCGCCTGTATATTTCATCCCCCATTGATCTACATAGATATGAGGCGTTCCAAAATCAATGGTATTAATTGTCATCAACTTTTCAAAATCTACACCTTCCGCTCCATACCAGATATAACTACAACTTGATTCTTTTACTGAATTATATGGAAGATTGTAAAATCCTTCATCTCCAACAGAAACCATATGATAGGGATCAATTGATTTTACATACGCAGACATCTCTTTTGCCCACTCGTATATTACATCATTCTTACAGCCTACATCTGTTTTACATCTTGGCTCGTTCGCAAGTTCCCATGCAAAAACACCTGGTTCATCCTTCAACTTTCTACCTGTGTAAGGATTTGTATGATTAAGCAAAGTATTTATGTAATTTTTGTACCAACCCTTTAAGGTTTCATTGGTATAGAAATCATCCACCGTCAGATTAGATGATATTCCTGCTTCTTTCGCCCATTTGGCGTATTGACCCATTCCACCAAATGCCTCCCAATAGTTTGTGAAAGTAATAAGAAGCTTTACATTCTCTTTCTCCGCTTTTGCGATTGCATAGTCTAACCTTTGTAGTCCGTCTGCACCTTCGTTAACGACCGGTTTCTTTAACTTTGAATCAAAATATTGAAAATACACCCCGTCCTTTTCACCTGATCCATCATTGTTATTCTCAAACACTTGATATCCCTGAGAATTGGTTTTCCCTGTTTTAGTACCTACATCTAGATGCCCCCATGCTCTGATTACTTTAATCCCCATATCAGATGCATCTTCAATTACATTGTTTACCTCCGTTTTTGATTTGTAGATTAGATAATAACAGTTTGTTCCCCCATAATAATACAGACTGCCATCGCACATGAATTTTGTTCCCTGTGCATAGACAAATCCTTCCGGTCTAGAGTCTGTTGCCTTCGCAGTAACTAAGTGACCCGAGATACTTCCCAACACCATAATAAATAGTAATAGCAATGATGTCAGTTTCTTTTGAACCTTGAACATAAAATACCCTCCTTAAAAAATTGTAAACTCTCAGAAGTCAATAATACGAATTGAATTTATATATATTTTTGTTGGTAAGCTCTTAAATCATGTTATTAAGCTTCCAAGAATTTTAATAAAAAACAAGCTATTCATTTTAAATCAACTCAAGCTTGTTTACCTAGAAGTCATATTAATTTATGTTTTTAGTGATTTTTACCTTAATTTGTTATTTTTTATGTTAATTTTAATATATCATCTATAATTATTTAAGTCAATATAATTCTTTATATTAGTTATTATTTTTCTTTATTTTTCTTTTATTATTCTTTTTTTAGCTATTCATACTAATTTATTTTTTTAGAACAGTCCTATCTTGGGACACAAGGAAAAGGACACAATAAATTCTTTCCGCCTAAACGGTAAAATTTATTGTGTCCTTCTCTATTTACATACTATTTCTACAAAGAAATAACTATTATTACTGCAAAAGTGTAACGTATATAGCTGTAAGAATAGCCGTAGTAATTACACCACAAATATTAGCTCCTAACGCATAATCCAGAATGAATGCACATTTATTAACCTTTTGTACCTCTTTTTGTGCTACCTTAGCAGTTGATGGAACACAGGAAACACCTGCAATACCAACAACCGGGTTAAAATTCTTCCCTCTTAATAGGTAAACAACATATCCACCCAATATACCACCGATTCCTGAAAGCGTTAATGCTACAATACCAAGAACCAATAATTTAAGTACAACAGGATTTAATAAAGTACTTGCATCACATAGAACACCTAGCATTAACCCCAAGAAAAATGTTGCAAAATATAAAAATCCATCTTCAATAAGTTTTACATACTTACTAATTTCTGATTCTCTAATTACTATCCCAATAAAGAAACTCAAAAACAGTGGTGCTGCAACAGGAAACAACAAACAAAGTATGGCATTCGCAATAACCGCAAAGATTAACTTTTCAGAAGATGTAATATTATGTTTTGGCTTTTTATCTACAATTACCTGTCCTCTTATATCCTTCGGTATTAAAAGCTTAATCAAATATGGATACCCTCCATATGTAAGACTAAGATATAGATAAGCAACAATAGAGATCGGTACGAAATATTCTGGAGCTAGTTTTAATGCTGCAAATAAGACCATTGGTCCATCTGCTCCACCAATAATAGAAGCTGCTGCCGCTGCTCCATCGGATAGCCCCATAAGTTTCGCAATTGGAAAGGTTGCAATCGTTCCAAGTTCCGCAAATAAAGCGATGGTCATACTAATGAACGGATGCGCTAACACGTAACCAATATCGCATAAAATTCCGATTCCCATAAAGACCAAACAGGCAATAAGTCCATTACTAAATGTCAATGTGTATATTGGTTGCAGAAAATTGATCTGCATATACTTCATTAAATCATCCGTGGTAGTTAACAACGGGTTGATAATTAAATTACCAATTTGATTATTTTCCATAAATAAAACACCAGCATTAACCGCTGACATACCAAGCCCCATTGGTATCATAATAAGTGGCTCTAATGTACCCTTTTTCCCTAAGTAAACAAGTAAAAATCCTAAAAATATTAAAACAATCCTCAATATAACAACTTTTGGTTCTTGTTGAAACATTGTACTAATGCCTTGAAATAACTCTATAATTTTCATATCAATAAACATACCCCTTTCTTATATCTGGAGAATCTATTGCAAGCATTAAGTTTTTGCTAAAAAACCACCTTTCTTTCAACTCAATCCCCTGTTATGTACCTTTTGATGTATAATTCAGATATACGTTTAGTTATTATGCTTTTGACCTCTATTAAATATCCTAATACAAATTAATAAAACTTTTATTAAGAACGCAATTCCATACGATATAACAATTCCTATTCCCATCACTTTAAGTGGAATACCGATACCTAATAGCATATTATTTCTCCTTTTATTTTCTAGACATTTGTAGACAATTGTAAAACTTATTATGATATTTTTCCTTATAATTAAATAGTATCCTTTTGTAAAATTATTTCAAATACAATATATAAATACAAATCATATACCAAAGTTATTGATAAAAACAGGTAGTAACTACTTAAGTTGGAGGTTAATCATGGACTTACATTACCTTGAATTATTTAATACGGTTGCTCAGTATGAAAGCTACAAAAAAGCTTCAGAGATTCTTCATATTAGTCAACCTGCACTTTCTATTCAAATAAAAAAACTCGAGGAACAAATTGGACTAAAACTATTTAACAAGATTGGAAACAGAATATTTTTGAATGAAAATGGAGTTATGCTTCAAGAATATACCAACAGAATATTTGATATTATTCATGAACTTGAGAATAGAATTTCTATTACACAGAACTTTATCGGAGGAACGCTAAACGTCGGTGGAAGTAATACTCCAGGCTCTTACATTCTTCCTGATATAATCGGAGAGTTTAATAAACAGTATCCCAATTTAAAATTTAACTTACATATAGGAAATACTTCAGATATTTCTCATTTGATAACGAGCGGTACTATAGATATCGCACTAAATGGTGGAAACTGTTTCTATCATAATAATATCTATGTTGAAAAACTCTTTGATGATCAATTAGTTATTGTTGCATCTCCTCAAAACCCCTATTGTAGTTACAAAGTGGTTGAAGTTGAAGACTTAAGAGAAATGAATTTTATTGTACATAAAACCGATTCTCAATTATACTCTTATTACGTCGATTTTATCAGAGATATCAACATTCCTGAAAAAATCACTATGTGTTTAGGAAATATTGATGCAATTAAAAGAGCCGTTAGCTCTAATCTAGGGGTGTCTCTAATTCCCTATGTTGCCGTGAAATTTGAAATACAGTTTGGCTTGCTAAAACTATTGAATCTCCCTGTTCAACCCCCTAGCTATCCTTATAGCCTTATTTACAATAAGAATAAATCGCTTTCTCCGACTTCTAAAAAGTTCATCGAATTAGTTCGATCCAGTATCAATAACTATATGTTTGATACTATGGAAAACACCAATCCATAATAGAATATCTATAAAAAATAGTTGATATCGTAACTAGTAGAGTATAACTCTTTTCGTTACAATATCAACTATTTGTTCTTATGGAAGTTTTTGAAACTCCATATAGATTTTATTTACTTATACTTAATCTAACCCTTACCCTTATACGAGAGCTCCACCACCATCTACAATTATAAACTGGCCTTGTACATAGCTAGAAGCATCACTAGAAAGATATAAAACAGTTCCATTTAATTCACCCTTGTTACCTGGACGCCCTGCTGGATTCACTGCATTATAAGTATTAAGGAACTGTTCTGATTTGAATAATGTTCCTGCTGTCATCTCCGATTCAAAAAGTGCTGGTCCGATAGCATTCACTGTTATTCCATATCTAGCGTAAGAACAAGCCATACCTTTTGTTAAGCCAAGAACCGCTGACTTAGATGCGTTATACGAATGTCTGATGAACATATCATGTTTATCTGCAATCACTGCGTTGACAGACGCAATATTTACTATTTTTCCATATCCTCTTTCTTTCATTTGAGGAATAACATACTTACTAGCTAAAAAGATTCCCTTTACATTAATATCGAAGGACTTATCCCAATCCTCTTCTGTCATGCTATCTACACCACCACGAACAGCGATACCTGCATTATTTAATAAAATGTCAATATGACCAAAAGTATCAATAACTGTCTGCATTGCTTCTTTTACACTTTCTTCATTGGTAACATCACATCCGATAGCAATCGCTTTACGACCTGTTTTCTCAATTTCCGCTTTCACTTCATTCAGTTTGTCAACACGTCTTGCTAATACTGCAACATCTGCTCCAGCTTTTGCATATGCCAAAGCTGCGTCTGCTCCAAGCCCTGAACTTGCACCTGTTACAACTGCTACTTTTCCTGTTAAATCAAATAAATTCTCCATCTTTTATACTTCCTTTCTTATTTATAATATAGTTAGTCAATTGCGAAACTCTTTTCCATGTTGATAGCTTATCATTCAACCAAAACATTGTATGTGACGTAATCACAAATCAGATTATGACAACAGACATAAGGCACATTGATATGTTTGTTTTCATTACAAAGAGTTTCGTAATTGAAAATAATAACTTAGGTGAATAACAAATTATATTTAATTAAATTCGTCCAGTTTCCATAAATGCAGTACGATCATAGCGACCTGTTAATAGATATGGTACTACCTCATCAGCTTCCAATTTCTCTACTAAATTTAATTTATGAACTAGTAAACTGTTCTTAGAATATGCCCCACCGATGATTGTGTTAATTGGTAATTCTGCCCATGGGTCGTCCACACTTGATTTCAAATTCAATGCTGCAAGTCCTGGTTCCCATGACTGATAATTATATTCGCATTGATTCATAAGCAAAGAAGCGTTTTTAAAATGAGATACTCCCTCTTCATCTGGTTCACGGTCAATATGGAAATAGAATCCGCCTCCAAATGTCTGCTTTCCTGCTGCTGGGAACTGATAGAGCGCTGCTGTAAGAGGACTGTTGTATTCTCCTAATTTCATTGTTGCCTCTACAAGTTGTGTTCCTCTTCTAGTCACTCCTGCTGTTACTGTATCTCCATTTCTTCTAATAACAAACTCTGCACCTAGCTTCTTTGGAATGCTTCCGTTATCACGACCACATTGCACTGCCATCTCAGCACCTGGTCCACCTAACACAAGTCCTACTGGATATAAGCCAAGTGTCTTTCCATAAGTCGCATAAACACCTAATATAGCTTCATAGTAATCATCTGCGAAAGTTGGATTATTTACATGACAGACAGACAACGTAACTACTGGCATAGAAAATGGTTTCAATGGTGGAGGTAAAATCCTTGCAATTGCTGCTGGATCAGTTAAATAACTGATATAAATTCCTTCCTGATTATCCATAAGCGAAACTTTACCGAAGTTTGCAAGCTCTTCTTTTGCAATTCGAAAACTTGGTATGTGCTTATCTACAAATAATTCACGTCCCACTTCATATCCTGTTCGTACTGCTGGTGCAATTGCTCCATCTTGAATAGCACTTCCTATTAATTTTACAACCACTCCTTTTGCTTCTAAATCAGAAACTAAAGACTGATCTGGTCGATATCCAAGAGATAACACTACTGCATCCACAGATACCTTTTCTTCTTTGTGCTCTTCTGGTTTTTCTAACATTATATAATCTTCATGAATTTCTTTTAATGCATATCCTAACATATATTGTACATCAGACTTAGCCAATCGTCCACAGACATCAGCAACATTGGTATGATTGGCATTTGGTGCTACTTTCTTTTGCATGTCAATCAGAACAACTTGATTTTCATTCGTACAAAGATATTCTGCTGTTTCTAACCCGGTAAGTCCAGCACCGATTACCGCTACTTTTTTTCCTTGTAACACAGCTTCTCCCGTCAATACATCTTCTACTGTATATACTGTATTACCATGAACTCCTGGTATTTTATTAGGGATAATTGAAGTAGAGCCTGATGCAACAATTACTGCATCTGGTTTATATGACATAATCATATCTGCAGTAGCTTCTGTATTTAGCTTTACTTCTACTCCTAGTCTCTCAAATTCATTCTGATAATATTCTGCTATCCACTGCATACGTTCTTTTAATGGTGGTTTCTTGGCAAGATTTACGGTTCCTCCAAGTTCACCTTGGCGATCTATAAGAGTCACTTTCACTCCACGTAAGGCAAGTGTCTGTGCTGCACACATTCCAGCAGGTCCACCGCCAACTACAACAGCAGTATGACCTTTCGTATCATGAATTAGATCTCCATATCTACGTTCTTTGGCAAGCCTTGGATTCAAGGAACATTCTGGTGGTAATCCTGCCGCATTATATTGATTCAAACTCTCAAAACAACGTAGACAAGAAACACACCTGCGTATTTCTTTTTCTCTACCTTCCTGTACTTTCTTGCCCCAATTTTCGTCAGCGAGCCAAGTTCTTCCCATGGATACAAAGTCTTCTACCCCGTCTTCTAAGAACTTCTCTGCCACTGCAGGTTCTTTTATTGCAGAAACACCGATGACAGGAATATTTACATGGTTTTTAACGGCCTTAATCATATCGCGTCTCCAACCTTGTGGGAAAGAAATCGGTTCTACACTAGTAATTCCTGTTTCATATAATCCACAACTGACATCAATAAAATCTATACCTGTTTCTTCTAATACCATGGCAATTTTAATACCATCTTGAATATGGATATACTCCTCTGTTACCCCTGTCTTTTCTAGAAATTCTTCTACACTAAGTCTAACTCCAATAGGAAAGTCAGGTCCACATACCTTACGAATCCCTACGATAATTTCTTGAATCATCCTTAGACGATTTTCAAAACTTCCACCATATTCATCTTCTCTTTTGTTCGTATATGGAGATAAAAATTGTTGTAACAGATATCCATGAGCAGCATGCAGTTCTACACCATCACAGCCTGCTTTTTGTACTCTGACTGCGCCATCAATAAACTGATTAATCAATTCTTTTACTTCTTCTGTCTTTAGCACACGTGTTTCCTGTTTGAGATATTTACATGGGATAGCAGATGGTGCAACTACAGGCTGTCCGCCTAGAAGTGCTGAAACAGTCTCACGTCCTGGATGATGCAATTGAATAAAAATCTTACTACCATGTTTATGTACCGCTTCTGCAAGTTTTGATAGTGGTTCAATATGTCTGTCTTTGGTAACTGATAACTGTCTCATAAGACCTGCCCCATGCACATCATTTACACGGGTGATTTCTGGGATAATGAGTCCTGCACCGCCAATAGCCCTCGCCTCATAGAAAGCAATCATATCCTCTGATGGTGTTCCATCAAGATTCGCAAGTCCACAGCCCATTGGAGACATTACCAAACGATTTTTAATGCTTACCTTTCCTATTTTCCCTGGTTCAAACAATTTTTTAAACATTTTCTCCTCCTTATTTAACGGAATACTCTTCTGTTTTTATGTCCTTAGAATACACTGAAATACCAAATCTTACAATGTGTATGATGTATGATAAAAATTTGACAATTTGTTTACTATGCACTATAGTAATAATATCACTACAACATTTTTGTTAATAATGAGGAAAAAATATGACCTTTTCAAAATTAGTAGAAATACTGTCGAACGACTATAGGATAGACATCTTATCCCAAGGAGAGGATATCGAGATACAAGATATCGCCTTGATTGACAACAAACATGATAGACGTAAGAGCACCCTTTATTTTGGTTACGTTAAACAATTACAAGTTGGAATTCCTCTTCCAGCGCAATGTATTCTTGCACATATGGACAACCCTATGCTTTTATCCACTGGGGTAAATGCTTCCTCTATAGAAAATCCTACTTTAATGGAGAACTTTGATTTAATAGAAAACCTTGATTTAGTAGAAAACCTTACTCTAACAGAAAACCTTACTTTAGCAGAAAACCTTGCTTCAGTGGAAAACCTTGCTTTAGTAGAAGAATCTTCTTTGTTTACCTTATTTAACGAGGCAAAAATATTGATTGAAACCACCTACAGTAAAGGACTTTTTGAGGAACTTACTGCCCTTGCAGATCAGACAAATAGTATTGAGACAGTTTTAGATGCCGCTTCTGTAAGATTAGGGAATTCTTTGCTTTTTTGTGATATGAACTTTAAAATCATCGCCAGTTCTAGCTCTATCCCCGTCCTTGATCCTCTTTGGAAGGAAAATATAAAGCAAGGATACTGTTCTTATGAATTTATAAAAGAAGTGAAAGAACTGGATTCTATTAAGAATGCAGCCCCTACTACATCTGCTGTAGAAGTTACCTGCTCTGTATCTCCCTATCGCAAATTAAGTAGTAAGGTTTTTCATAATAGAATGCAAGTTGGTTTTCTATTGATGATAGAGAGTGAGAACAAATTTCTTCCCTATCATTATGAAATGCTCAGCACAGTGAGTCATATCATTAGTTATACCATAGCTTACTATAGAGCAGATCTCTTTGAGGAAAGCAGTCTGTATCAGCAATTACTATATGACCTACTGATTGGAACCCCTTCTAAGGATCTTCTACCAAGGCTGACAGAACTTCATTTTCCAGATAACATGCTAGTACTATTTATTCGCCCTACTAGATTTCTAGGACGTGAATACTTAAAAAGGTTTGTAAACCTAAGTTTGAAGACACAAATTCCCGGAGCTCATGTTACATATCATAAAAATGGAATAGTTGCAATGATTCCATTAAAAGAACATACGGAAATAGATTATGAACTGAGCGAAACCTTAAACGATTTTACAGAAAAAGAGCATGTGCGAATTGGAATCAGTAATTCATTCTCTAATATAGAGAATTTCGCGAGCCACTACGAGCAAGCTTATGTAGCCTTGGAACTTGGACAAAAATTAAATCCTGATGAATCCATATGCCGCTATCTTGACTATCAAGTTTTTGATTTGTTTTCAGAGGTGAAGAATCCAGATCTATTAGGGCGGTTTTGCCATCCTGCCTTAGTAACGCTAAGGCAATACGATCATCAAAATAATACGCAGCTATATGAGACATTGTGTATCTACTTAGACAAAGGATGCAGTATTAAACTGACCTCAGAAAGCCTTTATATTCATCGTAACTCTCTGGTCTATCGTATAAATCGTATTGTAGAACTATGTCATATTAATCTGGAAGATGTTAATACACTCTTCTTACTTCGCCTTTCTTTTCTTATTGATCGTTATAACGGGTTGAATGCGCTTAAGACTTTGTGATGAAAGGTGTATTATTTTAACTTATTTCGTGTGCAGTAACTTGTAAATGTACTTAAAGAGCCATAAAACCCTGTAACAAATCCTTGTAAAAATTATGATTACAAGGATTTGTTACGGGGTTTTAATAATTTTATGAATTGATTTTAAAATTCTCTTGCACTATCAGTCATTGCACAAATCAACTAGACTTAGAGTAATATATATCCATGGTCGGTGGTCTACATTGCAGTGAAGTCTATTAAGGTATACCATATGTATTCTATACAAATATCTGTTTCAGAGCATATAACAAAACCCCCAAAGCCAAAGGCTTTGAGGGTTGTATAATTTGCAATAATTATCTCTTAGAGAACTGAGGTGCTCTACGAGCTGCTTTAAGACCGTATTTTTTACGTTCTTTCATTCTTGGATCTCTTGTTAAGAAACCTGCTTTTTTAAGAGCTGGACGGTAGTCACCATCTGCTTGTAATAATGCTCTTGAAATACCGTGTCTGATTGCACCAGCTTGACCAGTGAATCCACCTCCACGAACGTTAACAAGTACATCGAATTTATCTGCTGTTTCTGTTAATACAAGTGGTTGACGAACGATTAATTTTAATGTTTCAAGACCGAAATAGTTTTCCATGTCTCTTTTATTGATTGTAATTTTACCAGTACCTGGTACTAAGTATACTCTAGCAATACTGCTTTTTCTTCTTCCAGTTCCGTAGAATTTTGCTTTAGCCACTGTGATTTCCTCCTTTCAATTTCCGATTAATATCTAGATTTGATTTCTAATACTTCTGGTTTTTGAGCTGCATTATCATGTTCTGCACCAGCATATACATGTAATTTAGTAAGCATTTGTCTTCCTAAAGGTCCTTTTGGAAGCATGCCTTTAACAGCAAGAGTGATAACATCACAAGGTTTTTTAGCCATCATCTCTTTTAATGTAGTTTCTCTCATTCCACCTACATATTCAGAGTGATTGTAATAGATCTTTTGATCCATTTTCTTACCAGTAACTTTGATTTTATCTGCATTGATTACAATTACATTATCTCCTGTATCAACGTGTGGAGTGTAAGTTGGTTTGTTCTTACCTCTTAATACTGATGCTATCTCTGATGATAGACGACCTAATGTATGTCCTGTAGCGTCAACTACATACCATTTTCTTTCAATTGTAGATGGACTAGCCATAAAACTTTTCATTGGTTTACCTCCTTGAATAATCTTCAACAACCAAACATATTGGTTACTCATAGTCTCTTTAATGTCAGCTATTTTAATAATAGCCTCTTCTATATGTTAAAATACCATTACCGGGGCTTTGGTAGGCATTTATCACACTTTTACGCTCTGTAAGTGCTTAGCATATTTAATTTTGAACATAACTGCAGCACGTCACATTTAAACATTATAGACGGTAATATTCTATGTGTCAAGCTGTTTTGTTAATATTTAAAAAAATATTCTTCCATAAAAATTTAGTTTTATACGGTGATTATACTTATAAGCACCTATAAAAGAAAACTGACTAAATTTATGATTTACAGCAGAAAAACCATGCTTATTCAAGCATGGTTTTCCATTGGTACTGCGGATGACAGGAATTGAACCTGCACGGTCTCCCACTAGATCCTAAGTCTAGCGCGTCTGCCAGTTCCGCCACATCCGCATATTCTATTAAGAAGTTGCCTTCTAGATGAGACATCAGTAAATTTCGAACCCTTAGGTTCTTTTTACCTTTACTCTCAAATGAGACATCGGGGATTCGAACCCCGGACAACTTGATTAAAAGTCAAGTGCTCTACCAACTGAGCTAATATCCCATATTCAGTAACATTATGCTACAGAATGCTTTGAAATATTCATTTCAAACTGGGCTAGCTGGATTCGAACCAGCGACTGCAGGAGTCAAAGTCCTGTGCCTTACCGCTTGGCGATAGCCCAATACTGCTTATACAAGCAAGGGTGAATAGAGGGATTCGAACCCTCGGCCTCCAGAGCCACAATCTGGCGCGCTAACCAACTGCGCTATACCCACCATATTTTATTAATAAGCTTGTCCCGCTTAAACGTGCCACAAGGGATTCGAACCCCCGACACACGGCTTAGAAGGCCGTTGCTCTATCCAACTGAGCTAGTAGCACACATGCAACGTTTCCATTGCCCGTTTAACTCCACTAAAGTTTTGCTAAACTTAAGCGGGTGATGGGAATCGAACCCACGTATCTAGCTTGGAAGGCTAGTGTTCTACCATTGAACTACACCCGCATATAGTCGGGGTGACAGGATTCGAACCTGCGACCTCTTGATCCCAAATCAAGCGCTCTAGCCAAGCTGAGCCACACCCCGTATTCTATTTAGTTAAGACTTAAAAACATTAAATACTTCGTTTCGTTTTGTACTTGTTATCCGTTGTTTTACTGTATCGCCTCAACGCAAGAATTATTATATTATAAGCAAAAAGAAAAGTCAACACCTTTTTTAATTTTTTTTAATTTTTTCAAAAATATTATTTTTTCAAACAATACAAAAAATTCATTTATAGCTGCTAGATGTCACATTGAAACCTGCAAACCCTTGATTTTAGTGTTTTTCTAATAATAATCCATTCTTTTACAGCTAGTAATTGAATTTTAACTTCAAAAGAATTTACTTATACTATTCTCTCCAAACTCTAATAACTTCATTCATAAAATAAATAATAATACTTATCATTTACCTACAATGAAAGTTTCTTATTGTCAATAAATATCCAATCTATAAATACATAACAATAGCTATTCCGATACCGTCTTTTATAATTCCGTTCAGAATAGCTACCATTTTAATTATATTTACAATAATTGATATTAAAGCATATCTCTCCTCTACGATCTATTTCCATAATCATATAGGAAGGGGTACGTCCATCTTGCCTTGGTAAGGATATACTACCTGGATTAACCAGATATGTTTCTCTTCGATACTCTACACTAGGTATGTGCGTATGTCCATACATTACAATGTCAAATCCATTCTCTAGAGCTGTCTCAAGCAAATAGTCAGTACCATAATTAACATGATAACGATGGCCATGCGTTAATAATACTCGGTAAGTACCCAATGTAACGATCTTCTCTCTCTCTACATCAGTAAAATAATCATTGTTTCCAGATACAATGTAAGTATCACAAGTAACGAGACTACGAATGTATTCCTCCTGTCCCTCAAAATCTCCTAAGTGGACGAATGCATCAATATGTCCAACTTTATTAATAACCCACTCCAGATAAGAAGTTCTTCCATGGGAATCACTAACGATTAATACTTTCATATAAGCCTCCACTTCATTAAGCAGATATTAGCTTTTTCATAGCCACTAATGCTTTACCTCTATGACTAATCTTATTCTTTTGTTCTAAGTCAAGTTCTGATGTTGTACAGTTGAATTCAGGCACCATAAAAATCGGGTCATATCCGAACCCGTTCTCTCCACGTTCTTCATATCCAATATAACCTTCTATTGTTCCACGAGTTGTAATCGTTCTACCATCTGGAAATGCACATGCGATTGCACAAACAAATCGTGCTGTTCTTTCTTCTGGTTTTGCGTCCTTTAATTGATCAATAATATATTGATTCTTAATACGATACGAAGTATCTTCCCCTAAGAATCTTGCAGAGTAGATTCCTGGTTGTTTATCCATATAATCAACCTCTAGTCCAGAATCATCTGCCAGAACAATTTCATTTCTCTCATTTGCAATTGTTCTTGCCTTAATTAATGCATTTTCTTCAAAGGTTTTGCCATCTTCAATGATTTCTTTATCATAACCAATGTCCTTTAACGAAAGGATTTCATATCCTAGATCAGCCAAAATCATTCTGACTTCTCTCATCTTTCCCTCATTGCCTGTTGCAAAGATTATTCTTTTACTCATATTATCACTAACCCTCCAATATTGCAGTTCTTTATTCTTCTCTACTTCTTTTTGGTGGTCTAGGGCCCATAAATTGATATAGATACGTCTTTAACATACCATTATAGATTTTTCTATTCTTATCTGCCTTACGACCAATATATTTTTCTGCATCTTCAAAACTTGTAATTACGTATTCCGTCCATGTGTCAAGATTCTTGAAAGCCTGCCCCATCTCCTTATATAGAGGTGGCATCATCGCCTTCTCTTCCAAACGTTCACCATAAGGTGGATTTGTGATAATAAAACCATACTTCTTAGGATTACTTAAATCTTTAACCGCTCTTTGTTGGAAATGTATATATTGATCTACCTCAGCCATCTGTGCATTCTCTCTTGCTGCCTTAACTATTTCTCCATCAATATCATATCCTTGGATATTCATCTCTATGTCATGTCTAATTACGTCATTCGCCTCTTCAATTGCTTCATACCAATATTTCTTAGGAATCATCTCAGTCCAGTCTTCCGCAATAAAGGAACGATTCATACCAGGAGCAATATTCGCTCCAATCAATGCAGCTTCGATTGGTATCGTTCCGCAACCACAGAATGGATCAACTAAAATCCGATCCTTATTCCAAGGTGAAAGAAGTATAAGCGCTGCAGCAAGTGTTTCTGTGATAGGTGCCTTACTTGTTAGCTTACGATATCCTCTTCTATGAAGTGATTCCCCTGATGTATCAATCCCTATTGTTATTTCGTCTTTTAAGAAGGTAACACGGATTGGATAGGAATTCCCTGCTTCTTCAAACCAATTCACCTTATAAACGCCTTTTAGACGCTCTACGATTGCCTTCTTCATAATAGATTGAATATCTGATGGACTAAATAACTTACTTTTTATAGATGTAGCTTTTGCTACCCAAAACTTACCATCTACTGGTATATATTTCTCCCAAGGAACTGCCTTTGTTCCTTCGAATAATTCATCAAATGTTTCTGCCTTAAACTTAGCTACCTTTAGTAATACGCGCTCTGCCGTTCTTAAGAATATATTAGCTCTACAAAAGGCACTTTCATCTCCTGCAAATGTTACTCTACCATCATCAACTTGTACAATTTCATACCCTAAGTCCATGATTTCTCGTTTTAAAACTGCTTCCATACCAAAATGACACGGCGCAATAAATTCATATCGGTTCATTATAATCTCCTTCTTACTTATACATACAGATAAAGCCCCTACACTAACGTTTTTAAGCAAGGGGCTCTATAGTACATATATTCCATAAAAGACAAAATGGGCAAGCCCAAATCATATATTTGTCTGTTCCTTAGTATATCCTAGTAATTAATATTAAATCACTTTTTAACCGTAGTCAACAAAATTCCATCTTTTTATTTACATTATAAGCATCCCATATTATCTTTCCAAAACACCTCTATACGCATGTATTCCTCCATATATATTTATTACAGAATATCCTAATGTGCATAATTCTTTTGACATTAGCATGCTCATGCTACCTCTATCGCAGTATAAGATGTATTTCTGGCCTTTATCCAATTGTTTTATATTATTCATTAAATCATCATATGGAATGCTTCTGGCTGTCGGTATATGCCCTCTTCTATAATCTGCATAATCCCTTAAGTCAATTAATATATAGCTAGAACTTTGCATATAAGTGTTCAGCGCTTTAGCTGAGATCGTTTCAAAACACATAATATCACCAACCATTCTATTATATTTTATTCCATAAAACGTCATTTGGTGAATTAATTTTATTGAAATCACTATATTTCTATGTTTTACGACTATATCTATGTCAAAGTCTATTTCTTTATTACATATTGTTAGTTATGTATCAAAAGAAATAAGCTATCGCATCAGTACCTATAAGATACCATATGCGATAGCTCATCCTTCTAAAATCTAATATACAAGAAATGTAATACTGTTTAAGTAATACTATTTGTTGTAGTTTTGACTGTTAGAATTCTTTGTTGAGTTTTTTTCTTTACTAGTATTTGATGCTTTGTTTTGGCTGCTAGTATTTTGACTGCTAGTATTTTGGTAGTTACTTGAATTACTTGATGAATTACTTGATGAATTACTTGATGAATTACTTGAAGAATTTTTGTTTTGGTAATTGTTCACTTTTAGTTCCTCCTAAAAAGAAAATATTTTAATTACAGGTACTAGTATCTTCAAATAAAATAAAATTATTCATCTTTTTATCATCTTTATAAAATATATTTCAGCCAGAAAACAAGTTGTGTAAGGGCTTACATAATTGTGTTTTTTTTCCTTGTTTATCTCTTCCACTTACTTACTATATTAGTTATATTTACGTCCATCTAGCATATTTTTCCTAGTAAATACAAGGCTTTTTACGTTATTAACTGTTGCTTTTTAATAATGATTGTTATATAATATGAATGTATTAATTGAGTTCATCCTTCAAAAGGACTCTTTAGTACACTATATAACCCCTTATTAATTATTTATACTCCCCTCATCGAAACACCGCCTTGGCTCCCCCTCGGCGGTGTTTCATTTTACATTCATATTAATTTATTACATAATATAGCTCAATATTTCTAATAAAAATTATTTCTTTTACTTTCTGGTAATTAACCTCACCAATAGATACACTAATAAAACTGGTATACCAATGCTAACAAACAATCTAATAGCTATGCTACCCAAGAATATAAGAAGCATTACAAAGAATATTAATATAGCAATACCTAGTATACGATATCGTAATGGTATTTTTCCGTCGAATGTATAAGTGTGATTATAATCTGCATTATTGTTATACGCATCAGTTGTATCTGAATATGTCTCCTGATATGCGTTATTGTGTACATTGTTATAATTAACTTTACCTAGTTTTGAGGTTTCAATTATTGTCCTTGCTATTAATCTTGGATCCCCTAACTCTTCCATCACCTGGTCCATTGTCTTTCCGCTACTTGTTTGATTATCTATATATTCATTATAATAACGGACATTATTTTCTATTTCTATGCTTGGAATTTCTGTATATAGACTTTCTCTTAATTCTTTGATGAATTCTTCCTTTGTCATATAAATTCACTCCCTTCTTACATATAATAAAGGATTCTTCATTTGCTCTAAGAACATTATATATTATAAAGTGTTCTCGATAAATTATTTACTATTCTAACATACTATAATTATTAGGTAAATAAGACGATAATTAATTTTCTATTAAAATTCGATCTATTATTGCACTTTTAGTTTAGGTTCTATAATAAATCTATAATTATTAAGCTCGAAATATGTTGAATTATATTGCTTACCTAAGAGGAAGCTTCTATATTATATAAAAGATACAGTTGACTCCAGACTCCTATCAAATTGACAAAATCTCTACAAACGTCAAAAAAACCTAGATAGTAATATCTAGGTTCATGTTCCGTGCGTTAGAGGATTCGAACCCCCGACCTTTTGGTCCGTAGCCAAACGCTCTATCCAGCTGAGCTAAACGCACATAATATTTTATTGATATGCCGGCGACCGGAATCGAACCGGTACGGGCGATTAGGCCCGCAGGATTTTAAGTCCTGTGCGTCTGCCAGTTCCGCCACGCCGGCATAGATGGGACCAACAGGGCTCGAACCTGTGACCCCCTGCTTGTAAGGCAGGTGCTCTCCCAGCTGAGCTATGATCCCATGGGATATTATAAACTGTCGTCTATAATAAGCAAGTTTTTAAATATCTTCACACTATACTTATGTGACGACCCAGAAGGGACTCGAACCCTCGACCTCCGCCGTGACAGGGCGGCGCTCTAACCAACTGAGCCACTAGGCCAAACTAAAATCATTAATACAATTTAACAAAAATTTATTTCATAACTAAATGGACCTTCGGGGACTCGAACCCAGGACCGACCGGTTATGAGCCGGTTGCTCTAACCAACTGAGCTAAAGGTCCAAACTCTAAATACTAGCACGTACTTATTGCTAATATAAGCCGACGATCGGACTTGAACCGATAACCTGCTGATTACAAGTCAGCTGCTCTGCCAATTGAGCCACGTCGGCATATAAATCTAAGCTAAAACCTTAGCTTTTAAATAAATATGTCATCAAATCTTAATTAAAAGACTTGAGTGACTCCAAGGGGATTTGAACCCCTGTTACCGCCGTGAAAGGGCGGTGTCTTAACCGCTTGACCATGGAGCCAATTACTTTTGTATCATGCAAACCTAACTAGTTCCACATGTTCTGTTTTGAACAACTATTGTTGTTAACTCCCCGAGCGGGGCTCGAACCTGCAACACCACGGTTAACAGCCGTGTGCTCTACCATTGAGCTATCGAGGAAAAATCAAC
>JAHAJA010000051.1 GCA_018372435.1 Clostridiales bacterium
TTCAAGAGAAAGACAATAATAGATAAAACAAGGTCACTCGCATCAGCTGATGTGAGTGACCTTGTTTATTAGGGGAGTTTTTTTACAGCCCCTTTTATATGTGCGGATTTGTAGGTATTATCTATTTTGATAGTTTAGATAGTCTGGTACTGTCAGCTTTTATGTATTCGGTATAGCCTAGCACCATGAGTAGGAACCGTTACAGTAGGAGTTGTAGTAGCAGAGAGAGAATCGAATTCTAGAGTTTCATTTGTCCATAATTCTGTAAACTCTACAGCTTCTAATGATTCAAGATTTAACCATTCTGGTTTTAGTTCAATGTCTCCTTCCTCATCTAGATTGAAGATGGCTAGGTATTGTACATCTTCATGTAGATCTTCAGAATGCCAAACGACTTGTTTATTACTTCGCATAATTTGCTTTGCATTATGACTATCTGTTAATAGATGCAACACATTCTTGTTTGTAATAAGGTTTAATGTCCATTCATCAAGTTTTGGAAGCTCTGCACCTAACATCATAGGAGAGCGGAATATGGACCATAGTGTCATCATTGTAATCTGTTCTTCTTTTGTAAAGTTAGTCAATCGCTCTGCATGGAATCCCTTACCAACAAAGCCAACAGGTAACATATCACAATCAGGATAGCAACCAGCCGAAACATGGTTTTGCCAATGTTCGCAACGTTCGAACATATTTAATAGAAGAGGCCAAGTATCCCAGAAATCATCTGTAATTCTCCACATGTTGGCATAACGTTCATAATGCCAAGCTTCCTCTAACTTAGCTGGCCCAGGAGATAGGCTTAATACCATAGGACGATTGCATTTATTAATTGCCTCATGTAACATAACGATTTCTTCTTTAGCAGAAGCTGCGTCCATACGACAAATATCGTCACATTTGATAAAATCAACACCCCACTCCGCGTATAGTTCAAATATAGAATTGTAGTATTCCTTTGAACCAGATTTATTTGGAAATACTCCATACATGTCTGGATTCCAAGAACAGATGGAACTAGGATCAGCAATTTCATTTGCTGTTATTGTTGTCCCCTTAATTGGCGTATGCATATGTGCTGCAATACGAGGAATTCCTCTCATAATATGAATACCGAATTTGAGACCTAAACTATGTATATAGTCTGCTAATGGTTTGAAGCCGTTTCCATTAGAAGCAGAAGGAAAACGGTCGGGACATGGAAGAAGGCGAGAGTATTCATCCATGGCTGCCTTTTCAAAGGGAATATACTGATATTGATCTCTTTTCGTACCTACGTTATAAGCATACCACTGAATATCTACCACAACATATTCAAAACCATAAGGCTTAAGGTGTTTCGCCATATAGTCGGCATTTCTTTTGATATCTTCCTCTGTAACTGACGTGTCGTAATAATCATAACTGTTCCACCCCATCGGTGGGGTTGGTGCGAATGTGTTTTTATCCATAATATTACTCCTTTATATATTTACTGTTTATAGTCAATTGACTAACTACTGTTTATTTCATTATACATATGGTATTCTTATATAGAAAAGAGGACTAATACTGCATAAGGGGGTAATATTTTGATATATGGAAATTATGGGTTTACTAACATAGATTCATTTACTACGAACTTACTACATATCTATGATTTTGGAGTGGAGCATCGTAAAGATGAAAACTATGATTATAATAATGCAAAGCGAAAGGATTATGATGGTTATCTTCTACAATATACGTTAGGAGGCAAAGGATATATCGAGATGGAGGGAATGACTACAGAATTAACATCTGGGAAAGCATTCGTCATACCATTTCCTCATGACAGTAGATATTATCTTGGCAAAGAAGAAGGAGAGGAATGGAGCTTTTGTTATGTCCATTTTAATGGATTAATTGCGGACACGTATTATGATTACATAAGTAAAATGCAAGGAAATATAGTAGCAGTAAGTGAGAATAGTCAATCGATACAAACATTTATGAAAGAGTATCAAGCGGTACAAAACGGAAAGCAACATGGTCAATATAACAATAGTATCTTCTTGTACCAATTGTTGATGCTGTTTTTGCAAGATATAGAAACACCTACTCACAGTATAAGAATCGGTTGTGTTGACAAAGCAGTAGATTGGATGACGCAGAATTTCGCTACTCAAAAGAACCTTTCGGAGATGTGTATGGAGATCGGAGTATCCTTAGCGCATCTAACGAGGCAATTTCACCAACAAAAGGGGATTACCCCTATGCACTACCTTAGAAACATTCGCTTGGAACATTCTCTTGTATTATTATCTTCCACTGTATTGACAGTAGAAGAAATCGCACTAGAATGCGGATTTTCTAGTGCAAATTATTATGCTAAAGTATTTCGCAAATCTTTTGGATTAACACCTACGGCTTATCGAATGGCACACAATAAGAAGGTAGTTCTTAATAAAAGTTAAAGTAGTTGAACTTATAGATAATTCGAATATTATTAATCACTCTAATAAGTAACATAAGAAATTAATACAGTGCAAAATAAGACAAAGATCGAAAAATGTGGTAAGATAACTTATGTGAAGCAACGAAGTTGCTTCTGTGGACTACACGAAAACGGGTAACTTTATAAATTCGTTGGAATTAACAGGAGGAAAGTAACATGGATTACAAAAAAGCTGGCGTTGATATTGAAGCAGGATATAAAGCAGTTGAACTTATGAAGAAACATATTGGACAAACAATGAGAAGCGAAGTTCTTACGAACATAGGTGGATTCTCAGGAGCTTTCTCACTTGCTAGTTTTAAAGATATGGAGGAACCAACTTTAGTATCTGGTACAGATGGAGTTGGAACAAAATTAAAACTAGCTTTTATCCTTGATAAACATGATACAATCGGTATTGACTGCGTTGCAATGTGTGTAAACGATATTGCATGTGCAGGTGGTGAACCATTATTCTTCCTTGACTATATAGCATGTGGCAAGAACGAACCAGAAAGGATTGCAACGATTGTTAGCGGCGTTGCTAATGGATGTGTTCAATCAGGTGCTGCTTTAATCGGTGGTGAAACTGCAGAAATGCCTGGTTTTTATCCTGTTGATGAATATGATCTAGCAGGTTTTGCAGTAGGTATTGTCGATAAGAAAAAACTAATAACAGGACATAACATGAAAGATGGAGATGTTTTAATCGGTATCGCTTCATCTGGTATTCATAGTAACGGATATTCATTAGTAAGAAAAGTATTCAATATGAATCGTGATGCATTAGAGACTTACTATGAATCACTTGGTGCAACTCTTGGCGAAACTTTATTAACCCCAACAAAGATTTACGTGAAGGCATTACGTTCTCTTAAAGACGGTGGAGTTACAGTGAAAGCTTGTAGCCATATTACTGGTGGTGGTTTCTACGAAAACATTCCAAGAATGCTTCCAGAAGGAGTTCACGCATTTGTTAAGAAAAATAGTTATGATATTCCACCAATCTTTAATATGCTTGCAAAAGATGGCGAAATCGCTGAACAGATGATGTACAACACGTATAACATGGGTCTTGGTATGATGGTTGCAGTTGACCCTACTCAGGTAGATGAAGCAATTCGTCTTATCGAAGCAACTGGTGAGAAAGCATATATCGTTGGTGAAGTTAAGAGTGGAGACAAAGGTGTAACTCTAGAATAAGAAATTCATAATTGACTAGTGATATAAGAAGGCATGTAAGGAGAAATCGTATGAAGATTGCAGTTTTGGTTTCTGGGGGAGGTACAAACCTTCAGGCGATTATTGATAAGGTTGAAGATGGTACAATTCAAAATACAAGTATTGAAGTAGTAATAAGTAATAAAAAAGATGCGTATGCATTGACCAGAGCGACCAAGCATGGAATTGCATCAGAATGCATCTCTCCAAAAGATTTTGATAAGAGAGAAGATTTTAATAGGACTTTGGTAGAAAGAATTAATTCATATAAGGTAGATCTAATTGTCTTAGCAGGATATCTAGTTATTCTTCCTGAGATCCTTGTTAAGGAATATCCAAATCGTATTATTAACATACACCCATCATTAATTCCATCTTTTTGTGGGCCAGGAATGTATGGTCTGAAAGTACATGAGGCGGTTCTTGATAGAGGAGCGAAGGTTACTGGTGCAACAGTGCATTATGTAGATGCTGGTGTTGATAGCGGCCCTATTCTATTGCAGAAGGCCGTTGAAGTAGAACAAGGAGATACGGCAGAAGTACTGCAACAGAGAGTTATGAAACAAGCTGAGTGGTTGATTTTACCTCAGGCGATTGATTTGATTGCGAATGGTAAAGTGGAAATTATAGATAGTAAAGCAGTGATAAAATAAGAGAGGTGACGAAACAATGAAGGTACTTATCGTTGGTAGTGGCGGAAGAGAACATGCAATTGCATATTCCGTATCGAAGAGCAAACATGTAGATAAAATCTATTGTGCACCAGGTAATGCTGGAATAGCGGAACTTGCAGAATGTGTTAATATCACAGCAATGGAATTAGACAAATTGGCTGATTTTGCTGAAGAAAATAATATAGATTTAACTATTATCGGTATGGATGACCCACTTGTAGCAGGTGTTGTAGATGTTTTTGAAGCAAGAGGGTTACGCGTATTCGGACCTCGAAAGAATGCAGCGATCATCGAAGGATCGAAAGCTTTCTCGAAAGACTTAATGAAGAAATATAATATTCCTACTGCTGCCTATGAAACATTCGATTCAGCTGATGACGCGATCACGTATTTAGAGACAAGTGCGTATCCAATTGTATTAAAAGCAGATGGATTAGCATTAGGAAAAGGCGTATTGATCTGTAATACATTCGAAGAAGCTAAAGATGGCGTGAAGTCTATTATGCTTGATAAACAATTTGGTTGCGCAGGTAACCGTCTCGTAGTTGAAGAGTTTATGACAGGAAGAGAAGTATCAGTTCTTGCTTATTGTGATGGCACCCATATCAAGCCGATGACAAGTGCACAAGATCACAAACGTGCCAAAGATGGAGATCAAGGTTTGAATACTGGTGGAATGGGTACATTTTCACCAAGTCCATTCTATACCAAAGAAGTAGATGAATTCTGTGAAAAATACGTATACCAAGCAACAATGGATGCGATGAAAGCAGAAGGAAGAGACTTCACAGGAATTTTATTCTGTGGATTAATGTTAACAGAAAAGGGTCCAAGAGTATTAGAATATAATGCTAGATTTGGTGATCCAGAGGCACAGGTTGTATTACCTCGAATGAAGAATGATATCATTGAAGTAATGAATGCTTGTATCGATGGAAAACTAGATGATATAGATTTACAATTTGAAGATAATGCAGCTGTTTGTGTAGTTCTTGCATCAGCAGGTTATCCAGAAAAGTATGATAAAGGAATTAAGATTACTGGATTCGAAAACTTTAAAGGAAAAGATGGCTACTATGTATTCCATGCTGGAACGAAAGAGACAGAAGAAGGAATTGTAACCAATGGTGGACGTGTTCTTGGTGTAACAGCTAAGGGTTCAACATTAAAGGAAGCAAGAGCCAATGCATATGAAGCTACTAACTGGATTGATTTTTCGAACAAATATATGAGAAATGATATTGGTAAAGCAATAGACGAAGCATAGAATTGGAGTTGTTATAGGAGATAGATATCTCGTATAGCAACTCTTTATAAGTTATTAAATAATTATCTAAACTTTAAGTTATCTTAATACTATTAAAGAAAGTATTAACAAAATTGACACATTATGACAACTAATATATAATGAGGCCATCAAACAGAAATGAGGTGTTTTATGAAGAACGAAAGAAGTAAAAAATTAGAGATTATGTTACCAATAGGAATAATAGTAATAGCAGTATGCTTTCAGTTATTGCATCTTTTACCAGTTGATATGAAGATACTAGACCCTATAAGTGTGGTATTTAATGCTATACTGGCTGGTGGACTTGCCTTCTTTGTTTTAAGAGATGAATTCAAAGATTGGTTTAAACATTTTAGCATTAAATGGACAATTATAGGTATACCAACCTTGTTTTTAACCTCTTTAATATTTGGAAGTTTATGGAAAGTTATTTCGGGAGGAACTCCAGTCCCAAATGATGTTAATAGTATGTTATCCTGGGGTTATGTTTTGTCACATGTTCCTTTCTTATTAATTGGAGAAGAGTTATTGTGTATAACATTATTATATGTGGCATGGAAAAAGTTAGGGCTTAAATTCTGGCAAGCGTCATTAATATGTGCAGCTTTATTTGCAGTATGGCACCTACCTTCATATGGAAACAACTTACCACAGGTTCTGATAACTATTATACCAGCTAGATTAGTTCTTAACTATCTATTTAAGAAAACTGATTCAATCTGGGTAACTTGGGTTGTTCACGTAGCATTTGACGTTATTAGTTTCCTTCCAATATTGCTTAAATAAAAAGAAGTATTACGATATTTTTGATTTATTTTTACATATTTACTATCAAATAAATTAAGGCCACAATCACATGAATCTAGTGTGATTTGTGGTTTTATTTTTGATTTTTTAATGTTCTAACTCTTGTTATGACAATCAATCGAATAATTATCAATCAAATTATTTATGAAAGCTGAAATGGTAGTAGGTATTTGAAAATGGTAGTAGATATAATAATAGATTAAAAAGGAAAAATATAGATAGATTGAGAATAATTAGAAAGAAAGTGGAAAGGCTTATAAGGAATGTGGAATTTAGAATAGGATTCAGCTGAAAATACTGTGTAATTGAATAATTAAATTTTTTATAAGGAGTGAGGTACATTGCATCAATTTATAGCAGATTATCTAAGTAAATTTATTCATATCCCTTTTGCTATTATTATGAAAGACGAACATCTTAAAGTAGGTGATGGAGAACCCGAATTCACCGTAGCAATTAAAGAGGGGATTAGGAAAAAAGAATTATTAACAAGTACATCGTTAGCTCTTGGGGAAGCATATATGAAGGAAATTATTGAGGTGGATCGAGACTTGTACGACGTCTTGAATCTCTTCCTTGGTAATATGGAATCCTTTAACAGAGATAAGTCTGAATTAAAGAAATTGTTCCATCCGAATATGTCTAAGAAGCATCAAAAGGAAGAAGTATCTTCGCACTATGATATAGGGAATGATTTTTATTCACTGTGGTTAGATGAAACATGGAGCTATTCCTGTGCGTATTTTAAGAACGATTCGGATACGCTATACGAGGCACAATGTAATAAAGTGCACCATATACTTGAGAAATTGCATTTAGAAAAAGGGATGACTCTGCTAGATATCGGTTGTGGTTGGGGCTTCTTGTTAAAAACCGCTGCTAAAGAATATGGAGTGAAAGGGTATGGAATCACACTTAGTACAGAACAGTATGAAAAATGTAAAGCAGATATAAGGAAAGAAGGACTAGAAGACTTAGTAACGGTAGAACTTATGGATTATCGTGATCTTAAAAAGTCTGGACTACAATTCGACCGTGTTGTTAGCGTTGGTATGCTTGAACATGTTGGACGTGGCCAATACGAAGAATATTTAGAGTGTGCTAATGCAGTAATGAAACCAGGTGCATTATTTTTGTTACATTATATTAGTGGTCATAAGGAACACTGTGGAGACCCTTGGATTAAGAAATATATTTTTCCTGGTGGTATGTTACCTAGTTTTAGAGAGATTATCAGTCTGTTACCAGAGTATCACTTTTATACTCTAGATGTAGAGAGTTTACGTAGACATTATAATAAGACATTATTATGTTGGAGAAAGAATTATCTAGAACATGCTGAGCAAATTAAGAAAGAAAAAGGAGAGGAATTCTTCCGAATGTGGGATGCGTATCTTGCTTCTTGTGCGGCCACATTTTTGAATGGTGTCATTGATTTACATCAGATTTTAATGTCTAAAGGTGTGAATAATGAATTACCAATGAATCGAGTTGTATAAGTAGAGTGAATTCTAACATGAAAAGGACAATCCATAAAGATTGTCCTTTTTGGATGTGACGGTATAGATATTTAAAAGATGTGTAAAGAACCGTTTTCTATTGTTGCAAATTCGTAGTATATTCCTTCTTAATGTGACAAAATGCCATGAAAATGCCATAGATATTCAGTATTTTTTAATATGTAAAGTGGAATTAAGTTGCAAGGTTGGAAATTATACACAAATAAGAGTTGTGTGAAATAAAATAAGGTATGTTAAGAACATGAATGAGTTGAGTTTGAGGAAAGGTGATTTCATGCCTTAGCTACGAATTCTCACTTGTCTCATGAATTTAATAGAGGTATAAAGGGTAGGCCGATGCTATCGACCTAGGTCGTTTTACTGACCTAAAACATGGAAGATAAGAACAGAGTAGAATAATACTCTATGGCATTAAGAAAGGAGTTATTTATGAATAGGAAGGGATGGCATAAGGTATTAATCCTGCTATTGTGTATTGTGATGGCATGTCCGTCTACTATTTTGTTATCGAAAGAGGAGAAAGTGCAGGCGGCGACAGCTACACTCAATTTACCTGCAAGTATCACAGCTACGAAGTTGAATGTTAGAACGAAAGCATCTCGTACGGCAACACAGTTAACAGTATCAAAAACCAAGGTGTCATTACTAAAAGGAACCAAGGTTACGATCTTATCAGAAAAGACGGTTAATAATGAAAAATGGTATTATATTTCCTTCAAGTGGGAAGGTAAGACTACGAAGGGTTACGTATTAAGTGATTATGTGAAGTTAACACTAAAAGATTCCGTAGCGGCCAAAGTAAATAGTAGTACTAAAGTTAAGATAAGAAAAGCTGCGGGTAGTACAACGTATCTGAAAGTATCCAATAAAACGATATCATTAGCTAATAAAACAAAATTAACAATTACTAAAGAAGTAACGAAAAAGGATGTAAAGTATTTCTGTGTGGAATTTACATATAGTAAGAAAAAACATACAGGTTATATTGAAGCCAATAAGGTTTTATTCACTCCGCCCGTTGTTGTGCCTGAGAGAAAACCGATTGATACTGGTAAAGTAACAACGAATAATCTAAGAGTTAGAGTAGGAGCTGGAACAACGAAAGAGCAAATGGTTGATTCGACAGGTGCGAAGGTTTATCTCTCAACTGGAGCTAAAGTAACCATCTATTCTGTTACAGAGGTATCAGGAATGGTTTGGTATGAAGTTGATTTTACTCATAATGATAAAGTTGTGACTGGATTTATCTCAGGTGATTATGTTAAGTTGGATTCTGAAGAAGGCACCGATGATGATACTCCAAAAGATGATCCATCTAAGGAAAATCCTCCAAAAGAAGATCCGAAACCAGATGACAATAATCCTGGTGGAGACACTCCAGGAGACGATACCTCTACAGAAACACCAACAGAGCCATTATCGGATGCACAATTTGAGCAAATGATGGTAACACAGGGATTCCCGGAAAGTTATAAGCCATATTTAAGAGCATTACACAGTCAGTATCCACATTGGCAGTTTGAGGCTTATCATACAGGGCTTGATTGGAATACAGCAGTTACTAAGGAAAGTGTGGTTGGTAAGAATCTGATTCCAAACAGTAAGAACATTTCATGGAAATCCATGGAATCAGGTGCATATAAGTGGGCTACGGACAGTTTCGTAGTATTCGATGGTTCTACTTGGGTAACGGCGTCAAAAGAGATTATCGCATATTATATGGATCCAAGAAACTTCTTGAATCCACAAGGAGTTTTCCAATTTGAATTGCTGTCATATCAAGAGCAGTATCAGACGCTAAGCGGTCTTGAGAATATATTAAGTGGAACACCAATGGCTGGAACAAATTATACGTATGTAGATGAGGAGGGTGTAACACAGACGAAGACGTATGCGCAGACGTTTATGGATGCAGCAAAATATTCGGGAGTTAGCCCATATCATCTGGCTTCACGAGTAAAACAAGAAGTTGTTACATCGAGTAAGACATTTAGTACAAGTGCTACAGGAACGGTAAGTGGATATGAAGGTTTATATAATTTCTATAACATAGGAGCAACCCATAGTACAGTAGCGGGTGGAGCGGTTGCTAATGGATTGAGATATGCAAAGAATGGAACCACGAATGCAGCCAATAATGCCTTGTATCTCATTCCGTGGACAAGCCCATATCGTTCCATTGTAGGTGGTTCTTATGTTATTGGTTCTACCTATATCAAAAGAGGACAGAATACAATATATCTTGAGAAATTTAACATGACGCCAACGTCAACATATTCACATCAATATATGGCCAATGTTCAAGCAGCTTGGTCGGAAGCAACAAAAACATTCGCTGCTTATAGTAGTATGGACAGTGTGCCAATTGTATTCTCAATTCCAGTATTCCTTAACATGCCGGATACACCAGCTTCATTACCAGCAGATAAGCTTAATCCGAACAACTGGCTTAAGACATTAAAAGTAGATGGATTTGCAATTACACCATCATTTGATGCTTCAATTGAGCAGACATATGGCTTAATTGTTGATGCTAGTACAGATTCTATTGTTATTAATGCAACAGCTGTGAATAAAAAAGCAACCGTTAACGGCGCAGGCAGAGTATCGCTTAACGTGGGAAGCAACGAAGTTGTAATATCAGTAATTGCTGAGAATGGAGATAAACGAGAGTATAAGCTTAACGTAATTCGTTTGTCGGAATAAAAGGGGTAAGGTTGAATGAAGCAAAAGAAGAATACATTACTAATATATATTCTATTGATAGGTTTATTCGTAAACATGATACCAAGTATAGCGGTGAAAGCAGCAAGTGCTACAGTTTCGATTACATTAAAGGACACGGAGATTAAACTGAATGATACGTTCAATGTCATTGTGAAAGTTGAGGCAACGGATACAATTGGAGGATTTGAAACATTTCTTACGTATGATGAAAGTAAGATGGAATTCATTAGCGGTGGCAGCTTGGTAAGTGGAGGAGACGGAATTCTTCGTGTTTCTGATATGAATCCTGAGAATATCGCTAAGAGTCGTAAGTATATATTGCAATTTAAGGCCGTTGAACAAGGAAATGCACAGATTGAGACGATGGATCAAGCCTATGTATACACGTATGAAGATTCTGCAGAGATGTCAGTATCAAGTAATCGTTTATCCATTAGTATTGGAACGGATGAAAAAGTTTCTAACAATGCAAAACTATATTCTTTACGCATCAGTCCAGGTGTATTATCGCCTGAATTCGCTGATAACACAACGAAGTATACAGCAGAAGTTGAGAGTGATGTTAAGGAACTTGTAATAAGCGCCATGGCTCAAGATGGAGACGCGAAAGTAAAGACAAAAGGTAATAAAGATTTGCATGCAGGTCCAAACGAAGTGAATATAATAGTAACAGCACCTTCTGGTGATCAGAAAACCTACACAATTGTGGTTACGAAGAAAGAAGATCCTACTAGTCAGAATGGACAGACGGAAGGTGAGGGAGAAGATACTCCTGATGAAACAGAAGATGGAATCACAGAAGATGATATCACAGAGGCAGATCAAGAAACACTAGAATCAGAAGGGTATCTAATAACAGAAGAGGGAGAGAGTATAACACTACATTTTTCTTCTGCATATGAGATTGTACCATTAGAAGATTCTAGTATGATTCCAAGTGGCTATGAAGAAACAACGATGAAATTACAAGGAGTTGCAGTAACTGTATACGAGCCAATAGGTGGAGGATTTGTTGATTATGTGTTATTGTATATGAAAAAAGGTGATGGCGAGCCACAATTCTATCGCTATGATAAGACCGAGAGTACAGTACAAAGATACGAGGAATCCTATGATCAACCAACTACAACAACCACAAGTAAGGTTACAAAAGATGAATATGCGAAGAAACTAGCGAACATGAAAATCTTAGTAGCTGTTAGTTGTGTAATTACATTAATAGCCACACTAGTAGTAATTCGCCTTTTAGTTAAATTACGTGGTGTAAAGGATGATGAATTTTTCTAAATTATTCTGCTTGGCTCAACAGTTACAAGATGTGAATGATTAGAATGTGGTAAATTCAGTGTTTATAAATTAGAGCAGAGTAGTATACTTATGATAGAGTATACTACTCTGTGTTTATATACCACTTGACAAAGACTTTATATTTGTTATACTGATGGTATAACAGATATAACTAAAAGAAGGTGATACATGTGATTGTACGTATTGATTTTAATAGCGATGAAGCGATATATATTCAGTTAAGAAATCAGATTATACTAGGAATAGCAAATTCTGAATTCAAAGAGGGTGATAACCTACCATCTGTTAGAGAATTAGCAGAAAATATAGGAATTAACATGCACACCGTTAATAAAGCATATACTATATTAAAACAGGAAGGCTATCTAAAACTAGATCGAAGAAAAGGTGCTGTTATTTCAGTGGAAGCGGACAAATGCAAGGCAATGATGGATATGATGAATGTTTTGCAGGTGGTTTTAGCGGAAGCATATTGTAAGGACATTACCAGAGAAGAGGTTCATGAAGCGGTAGATAATATTTTTAATGAATTTCTTTAAAGAAGTAACAGGATTGTTCGTCTTGTATTTGAAGTGTCGCATCAAGGAGGCAATAGTATGTTATGTAATAGATGTAAGAAGAGAGATGCGAAGATTTATTATACAGAAGTAGTGAATGGTGAGATGAAAGAACAACACTTGTGTGAGGAATGTGCTGCAGAATGTACTAGGTTTCACATGAGTTCTACATTTGTTAATAAAAATGTTTCTGTAGGAGATATCTTAGCAAGTATACTTGGAACTTATAGAGGCGCATCTAATTCTAAAGCGAATGAAAAAGCAGATAAGAACGCGGATACACAAGGAGAAGAAGAGAAGAAAGATGATGTATTACGTTGTGAGCATTGTGGAATGACGTATGAACAATTCTTGCAACAAGGAATGGTCGGTTGTGCTAAATGCTATGAATATTTTAATAAGGTATTGTTTAGAAGCATAAAGAGTCTACATGGTACAGATATTCATGTTGGAAAGCAGCCAAAAGGTTATGTCTCATGGATGAACAAGATTGTTAATGAATTATCTGAGATAGAAAAGAAAAGTATTCTTTTACAAGAAGCAATAGAGAAAGAGGAATTTGAAGAAGCAGCAAAATTACGAGATGAGATTCGAAGGTTGAAAGAGCGAGAGAGAAGTACAACAAAAGAAACTGGTATTGGTAAGGAAGAATCTAATAGGGAGGAAATCAACAATGCCTAAATGGTATGAAGAACAGAGTAAACAAAGCGATGTTGTGATTTCTAGTAGAATACGGCTTGCAAGGAATTTTGCGAAGTATCCATTCTCTCCAAAACTCACCTTAGAACAAGCAGAACTGCTATGTGAAGATATTCATAATCACTTAGAGGAAAAGAAGACAAAGCTTGAAGAAGTAGTTGGAAAGTATTATTATTATAATGTAACGAAAGCTAGTGAGATTGAAAAGGAAGCTTTGGTTGAGAGACATATTATAACGAAGAAGTTAGCACAGAAGCAGCAACCTGTGGGAGTCATTATGACAGAAGATGAAAGTGTAAGTCTTATGTTGAATGAAGATGACCATATTCGCATACAAGCAATAAGTAGTGGCATGAATTTGCTAACATTACTAGAGAAAGCCAATGCAATAGATGATTTTATCTCGGAATCATTACAGTATGCATTTGATGATAAATTAGGCTATCTAACAAGTAGTCCTACGAATATTGGAACAGGATTACGTGCATCTATAATGGTTTATCTGCCAGCCCTTGGGATATCTGGTAAGATGGAGAAATTAATGGATGAAGTAAATCAACAGGGTGTATCCATTCGTGGAGTATATGGTGAGGGGAATAAAAGTCTCGCATATATCTATCAGATATCGAATTGTAAGACCATCGGTATGACAGAATGTGATATCATACAAAATCTGATTACGGTTGTCGATCAAATTATTAAACAGGAACGGAATCGAAGAGAATATCTACTGGATTCTAATTTTGATAAGTATGAAGATCAAGTATATCGTTCCTATGGAGTTTTACGTTATGCAAAGCAGATATCTACTGCAGATGCAATGACGTTACTTGCTCAAATTAAATTTGGCTATGATTCAAAAATCATTGCAAGCGAAGAAATACCATCTTTTTATAAATTAATGATGGCCATCCAGCCTGCTAACTTGCAGAAAATATTAGGTAAGAATGCAGGAGTGAAGGAAAGAGAAAGAGCAAGAGCCAAATTCTTGAATGAAAGTTTGCCTGAATTAATTCATTTGTAATAAAAACACTTTGTAAATCATGGCTGAACTATAGCTAACAAATCACAGCGAAAGGGAGTGTACAAAATGAACGATCGATTCACAATAAATGCGAAAGAAGCATTACAGATAGCAGCAGATTCTGCCTATCGATTAATGCATAGTTATATAGGAACAGAACACCTACTAATAGGTCTCATTAATGCCGAGGGTGTGGCATCTAAGGTATTAGAAGAGAATGGAGTAGACGAAGGTAAAATAATAGATTTAGTAAATCAACTAATTGCTCCGAATTCTAATGTAGAGGTATTAGAAGCGGGAAGTTTTACTCCTAGAGCAAGACGTATTATAGACCAGAGTTACAGGGAAGCGGTGCGTCTTAAGTCTCAAACAGTAGGAACAGAACATCTATTAATAGCTCTACTTAAAGAGTCGGATTGTATTGCAGTTCGTCTTATGAATACATTAGGTGTGAACATTCAAAAATTATACATCGATTTATTAACTGCTATTGGTCAGGATAGTAATGCTGCTAAGAGTGAATATACCTCTAACAAGAATAAGACAAAAGGCAAATCCTCTACACAGACATTAGATCAATATAGTCGAGACTTAACTGCTTATGCAAGAGAAGGAAAATTAGATCCTGTCATTGGTAGAGAAGACGAGATTCAAAGAGTTGTTCAGATTCTTAGTAGAAGAACAAAGAATAATCCGTGTTTAGTTGGTGAACCAGGCGTAGGTAAAACAGCCATTGCAGAAGGTTTAGCTCAAAAGATAGTAGAAGGAAACATACCAGAGACAATTAAAGATAAGAGAGTACTAACACTTGATTTAAGTGGTATGGTTGCCGGTTCTAAGTATCGTGGTGAATTCGAGGAGAGAATTAAGAAGGTTATTCAAGAAGTAATGAATGATGGAAACATTCTATTATTTATTGATGAGATTCATACGATAATTGGTGCTGGTGGAGCAGAAGGTGCAATCGATGCGTCAAATATCTTAAAACCATCATTAGCTAGGGGTGAGATTCAATTAATTGGTGCCACTACTAGAGAAGAGTATCGTAAATATATTGAAAAAGATGCAGCCTTAGAAAGAAGATTCCAACCAGTAGTTATAGAAGAACCTTCTGAGGAGGAGACGATTCTTATCTTGAAAGGGTTACGGGATCACTATGAGGCTCATCACCAAGTTACAATTACTGATGATGCCTTGGTTGCAGCAGTACGTATGTCAAACCGTTATATCAATGATCGTTATCTTCCAGATAAGGCAATTGATGTAATAGATGAGGCTTCATCAAAAGTACGATTAAGTGCATATATGGCTAGTCCAGATATTAAGAGACTTGAACAAGAGAATGAGCGTTTAGAAGAAGAAAAGGAACAAGCTATTAAGAATGAAGCTTATGAGAAAGCTGGAGAGATTAAGAAACAGCAAACAAAAAATGTTGAAGAATTAAATAGACTTCGTGCACAACAAGAAAAAGAGAAAACGGAGAAAGAGATGGTAGTATCTCCTAGTGAAATCGCTGATATAATCTCTGGATGGACGAAGATACCAGTTAGTAAATTAGAAGAAGAAGAAAGCAATCGTCTACGTAATCTTGAGAAGATTCTACATGAGAGAGTAATTGGTCAAGAGGAAGCAGTTGCCGCTATATCAAAAGCAATACGTAGAGGACGTGTGGGACTTAAAGATCCTAATCGACCAATTGGTTCTTTCTTATTCTTAGGACCAACAGGTGTAGGTAAGACGGAGTTGTCAAAAGCATTATCAGAGGCGATGTTTGGCAATGAGAATGCAATGATTCGTGTTGATATGTCTGAATACATGGAGAAACATAGTGTGTCTAAGCTTATAGGTTCTCCTCCAGGGTATGTAGGTTATGATGAAGGCGGCCAGTTAAGTGAGAAAGTACGTCAAAATCCATACAGCGTAATTCTTTTTGATGAGATTGAAAAAGCCCATCCAGATGTGTTCAATATCTTATTACAAGTGTTAGATGATGGTCATATCACCGATGCACAAGGAAGAAAAGTAAGCTTTAAGAATACGATTATCATTATGACTTCAAATGCTGGTGCAAGTCGTATTATTGCTCCAAAACAACTTGGATTCACAACACAAGTGGATGAAAAAGAAAATTATAAGAAGATGAAAGAAGGGGTAATGGAAGAAGTTAAGAGACTCTTTAAACCGGAATTCATTAACCGTATCGATGAAATTATCGTATTCCATTCACTAACAAAAGAAAATATAAAAGATATTGTTCGTATCATGTTGCAAGTTATTGCAAAACGTACGAAAGCACAACTTGATATAAAACTTGAATTCACGGAAGCAACCATTGAGTTTATAGCAGATGCTGGATTTGATAAAAGCTATGGAGCTCGACCACTTAGAAGATCGATACAGACGAATATTGAAGACAAGCTAGCGGAAGAGATTTTAGATCAAAAAGTAGGGATTGGAAGTCGCGTTTGTATTGATACCATTGATAAGAAAGTAGTATTTCAGATACAGTAAGGAATAGAAAAACTATATTAATAGATATTTAATAAAAATCACGAAAGATTCACTAGTAAAAAGCTGTCGATTATTATATAATGTGATTATATTAAAGAATAAAAAGTAACTATTCGTAACTTTGTTCCTCATGTGATGAATGTATAGGGATTTCATTTTTGAAAATCGAAACCTGCAAAACCAGGTGCATTTATGTAATGCGGACTTATATCTTTCATGAGATACCTTGGGGGCAATAGTATGAATAGCTTTAATAACAGTACAAACGATACTTTGTGGTGTGTATGCCATTATAGAGGATTACAAGTCAAGAAGAGATAGAAATGATGTGCTGTATAAAAATGGAGGGTTCTGTAATGACAGTAGTTGAAGAATTAATTCGCAAAGAGAATAATGGAGCAATTAGCTTTGGTAACTATACATTAGACCAAAAGTCTAAAGTTTCAGATTTTGAGCATAATGGAGATTTGTATAAAGTAAAAACTTTTAAGGAGATTACTAAACTTGAGAAAAATGGAATGTTTGTTTATGAGTCAGTACCTGGTACTTCTGTATTCTCATTTAATGCAACGGATAAGGATATTCAATTCGTAGTAGAAGGCTCTGAAGATGTACAAATTACTTTAGAATTAGAACCTGAGAAAGAGTACAAAGTTTTCGTTGATGATACAAACGTTGGTAAGATGAAAACAAATTTAGGTGGTAAATTAGTTGTAAGTGTAGAGTTAAGTAACGGAAAACAATCAAAAGTTAAGGTTGTTAAACTATAAACGTAACTATTTAGTTACTCACAGCCGCAGTGTAAAACGTGAATTAATAAGAGGTAGCTTGATATCCAATACATAGGAAGTTGAGCACCTCTTATTTTTTGGTGGATAATATAGTACATCAATTTTGGTGATTGTAGTTTATTGATATAAAGCGGGAAGGATAAAAAAAGGACTGTAGGAATGGCGAAAGCAAAGAACGTATTTTATTGTAAAGAATGTGGATACGAATCTGCAAAATGGGTCGGTCAATGCCCGGGTTGTAAAGGGTGGAATACATTCGTTGAAGAACCAGTGGTAAAGAGAGTAACAGCAGGAGCAAATAAGGATCGTAGAATACAAATCGAGCCAACTAAGCTTAGTAACGTTAATTGTGATACGGATGAACGATTTAGTACAAGTTTTGGTGAACTAGATCGTGTTCTTGGCGGAGGTATTGTTGTTGGGTCATTAGTATTAGTTGGAGGAGATCCAGGTATAGGAAAATCCACTCTGTTATTACAGATGTGTAAAGAATTAGCATCTAGACATAAGAATGTACTATATATCTCTGGTGAGGAATCTTTAAAGCAAATCAAGATGCGTGCAAGTAGACTAAGTTATTCGGAAGGTGATTTACTTCTATTAAGTGAGACTAACCTTGACTTAATTGAAGATGCAATTAAGAAAATAAACCCAGATGTAGTAATTATTGACTCGATACAAACTATGTTTCGTGAAGATATCGGATCTGCACCAGGAAGTGTAAGCCAGGTAAGAGAGACTACACATAGTTTAATGCAGATAGCTAAGGGGATGGGGATCTCCATCTTTATCGTTGGTCATGTTACGAAAGAAGGAGTTGTTGCTGGACCAAGGGTGCTTGAACATATGGTAGATACTGTGCTATACTTTGAGGGAGATAATCATGCTTCCTATCGTATATTAAGAGCAGTTAAGAATCGTTTTGGATCAACGAACGAAATTGGTGTTTTTGAGATGCGCAATGTCGGACTTGTAGAGGTTACGAACCCTTCTGAATATATGTTACAAGGTAGACCGGAAGGAGAATCGGGTTCTATTGTAACATGCGCGATGGAAGGAACAAGACCAATTATGGTTGAGGTACAAGCTTTAGTTTGTCAGACGAATTTTAATATGCCTAGAAGAACAGCAGCAGGTACCGATTATAATCGTGTTAATCTTCTATTAGCAGTAGTTGAGAAACGTCTAGGGTTACAACTTGCTAGTTGTGATGCTTATATTAATGTTGCTGGAGGAATGAAAATCAACGAGCCGGCATTAGATATGTCAATTATATTAGCTGTTATGTCTAGTTACAAAAATCGTCCTCTTGACGGAAAAACAATTGCTTTTGGTGAAGTTGGCTTAACAGGTGAAGTACGAAGCGTAAATCAAGCCGAACAACGAGTGATTGAAGCAATGAAGATGGGATATGAGACCTGTATTCTTCCTCAAGTCAACAAAGAAGTAATTGATATCAAGGGTATAAAACTGATTGGGATAAAGACATTACGGGATTTATCGCAGTTTTTATAATAAAGAATGTAGTAAGCAATTGCGAAACTCTTTGTAGTAGGCAACCTTAAAATAAAGATATGTTGTCGACATGGAAAAGAGTTTTGCAATTTCCTAAATAGAGAGTGAAAGTGTGAAGGGAGATAAAGATTATGGGTGATAATCAAAATCTTGAGATTGTTGAGGAATTAAAAGAGATAACAAGTAAGCAAAGTACTTATCTAGACAATATGGTGATGGTGATGAATAATCTATATGCATCACAACAAAAGGTAGAGCAAAACGCGTTTGATTCTATTAACAGTGCGGATACTTCTTTAAACTTAGTAAAAGAAGGTATGGAAAGTATAAAAGAATTATCAGAAAAGATCACATTGTTAACAGCGGCAGTTTCTGCGGCAACAAAGAACATGGAAGACTTGGAGAAGATGACTTCTATGATCATGGGATTTGCGAATGTAATTGCAGGTATTTCCAATAAAACGAATATGCTATCTTTAAATGCTTCTATTGAAGCAGCACGTGCGGGAGAACATGGACGTGGTTTTGCGGTAGTTGCAAATCAAGTAAATCAATTAGCTTCACAATCCGCAAAAGCATCGAAAGAAATCTCTGATACAATGAAGTCGGTTGTTTCCTTTAATGAAAGTATGGGAAATGATATGAATAAGATTTTAGAAATCGTAGATATACAGAATACGATGGCCGATAGCGTTGATGAAGTATTCAAGAAGATTCTTGACGCTGCATATGCTTCAAATGATGCTGCACATAGCGTAGAACATGAAGTAGCATATCAAAGAGATATAACAGAAGATGCTAAGAAATCCGTAGAAACATTATCAGCAACATTAGATCAAGTACATAATGTATTAATATAATTTTGAGAGGTTGTTACACGAAGAAAGTGTGTAACAACCTTTTTAGGTGCATATATCATATAGCATTTTACCTTTTAATACTATATTTCTAATATAATTGAAAATAAAATGTATAAATAGAATTATATAACTTATACTAGACATGGAGTTAAGAATTTGTTTGAATAAAGTAATAAAAAACACTTTACAAATGATTTCAACTCTGTTATACTAGACCAAGTCAGCTAATGAGTTGTAGAAAATGAACAAACAATTCTGAAAAAAGTAAGAATTAAAACAACTCAGAAAATAATGAAAAAACTTGTTGACAAACGTCGAAAGATGTT
>JAHAJA010000016.1 GCA_018372435.1 Clostridiales bacterium
TTGGTCAGACTGGCACTTGGAGGTCTTTTTTTATTATAAAATAAAATGTTGGAGATTACGAGTTTAAATCGTACACCCCAACATTTACTATAGAACCTTATATCACAGGTTATAAGTTGTCTTTTTTCATGCAAAGAATCACTATTTTTATCGGTGTTTCTATTTTTTTGTTTATGTTAATATCTACAGTAGAGATAATATACCTACGATTCGAGAGTAAAAGATCTAGGTATTTCTTTTTTAATCCCCATGCTACGATCATATAAATTGTAGCGCTGAAAATTAAGAATGGGGATTTGGCACTCGAATCACAATTACTTAATCGACGAAGGGAGTCAGATACTATGGGAAATATTATAGGGACTAGGGAGTATACATATAAGAATATACCAATCCCAGGGGGTGGTTATGTAACAGGTTTTTTGTTCCATGAGAAGGAAGAAAATCTGTTATATGCAAGAACGGATATAGGTGGAACATATCGTTTTGAATTCGGGACTCGTACATGGAAATCATTAATGAATCATGTTAAGCAGGAAGATGTATCGGAAACTTATCCACTTTCTTTTGCAGTTGATAACAATAATAGTGGATTGTTATACCTAGTTTGTGGATACAGTAACAAAGATACAGGTAAGTTGTGTATATCTTCGGACAAAGGTGAAACCTTCATTTACAAAGAGATGCCATGCAAAATACATGGAAATAATCCTGGTAGAGGAACTGGTGAAAGGCTTCAAGTCGATCCTAATAACAGTAATCTATTGTACTTTGGTTCACAGTCAAAAGGTCTTATGCGTTCTGATAATCAAGGAGATAGCTGGGAGTTTATCACCGTTTCTATCGATGGTACAGCGGATAAGAATGAGCAGGAGATTACCTTTGTATGGATTGAACCAAGAAAGACCATAGAGGGACGTTCTAAAACAATAGTAGTGGGTACATCGGGAGAAGGAAGTTCTATTGGGAAGTTCCGCGGACATAGCTTATACATATCAACAGATGGAGCCATGACATTTAGGCCTTTACAGGAAGCAGAATCCTTGCTACCAAAGACAGAAGAGTCGGGGTATACAGGATATGTTGGTGCTAGATATGTGTTTGATGGGGAATATCTCTATGTAACCATGTCTGAGGCAGCTTCATATGGCTGGAGTTTTGCTTGTTATAGTTGCGATTGTGGCATGCAAAAGAGTGGTAAGGTGGTACGTTACCATATTGGAACAAGTGGAGAAGTTATAGAATATAAAGATATAACTCCAACCGCCATTGATTTTGGAGTGGATAATTTAGATGACATCTCCTTTGGTATGGGAGGTATTGCATTAACCTATGATAAAGAGGCGAATACGCCTGTATTGATTTGCAGTACGATATGTTATCAACATCCTGGAGATATTGTGTTCCTATCAAGAGATAATGGACAGACCTGGAGAAAGATTCTACAAGGCCTTGAGATAGGACGTATTAACTTCACAGTTCCTTATATGAAACCGGAATATAATGGTCACGAATCTATACTACATTGGTTAACGGATGTGAAGATTAATCCATATAATTCAAATCATGCATTATTCAATAGTGGAACAGGAGCATTCGTAACATATAATTTACTTGCAGAGGATTGTACATGGGAACCAGAGTGCAAGGGTATTGAAGAGACAGTGCATCTGAATCTATATGCACCTAGTAAGGGCGATGTTAAGTTAATAGATATATTAGGAGATCTAGGTGGTTTTGCCTTCACAGATCTAGATCAGCCGGCGGAGAATACGTTTGCGGATGAGAATGGTGATCGTTATATTACTTGTATCAATGCAGATTATAGTGAAAACAATCAAGAGTATGTAGTGGTAACACCAAGAGGAAATTGGACAGGTAAGACCAAAGGAGGATTGATCGTGTCTAGGGATCAATGTAAGACCTTTGAACATCTACCGCAACCATACGGGTTATCACCATTTATAGATGAATTACTAGATGAAATTATGAGACCGAACGTAAATGCTGGTTGGGTTGCAATGTCAGCGGATAGTACAACGATTGTATGGTCGATTGCTAAGGTATTATCAATACCAGTGAATGCAGTTGTTTACACAAAAGACTGTGGTAAGACCTATCATAAATGTAGAATCTATGATAAAGACGGAGAATGCATTAGTGAGACCTATGAATGCCCACCAGTGCCTGCTTGGAAGACATATGATGAGTTTTTTGCATATTGTAATTCTCTTCGTAACATTAAGATTATGGCCGACCGAGTGAATCCGAAGGTGTTTTACGGATTTGGAGAGGCTTCACAATTCTATGTAAGTACAGATGGAGGGGTTAGCTTCTATCAAAAGGAGAGGCCAGACAATTTTCCTGTTATGGTATTATCAGGCTTTGATTGTAATAACTATGCTGAGATACGAGCCCAGCAGGGAGAAGAAGGCGTTATCTGGATGGCATTAGGAGAGCATGGACTTTGGAAAGTAATATACGATGTGAATAATGAGGAGTTTAAAGCAGAACGTATTACGAAAGAAGGAGACATGATAAAGTGTCAAGGTATGGGGCTCGGATTACATGGCGGGAAAGCCATCTACATGAGCGGTACAATAAGCGGAGAATATGGATTCTTCGTAACTGAAGATGAAGGTAAAACTTATATTCGCCTGAATAGTGAGAAACAGATGTATGGTGATATTATGAGTATTATAGGGGATCCTAGAGTACGGGGTAGATTCTATCTAGCTACGGGATCTAGAGGCGTATTGTACGGAGTACCAACCGAATAGTTAGATATATTTAACAATAACAAAAATAGAATACTATACTATAGAGTAGACTGAAGATGTTGAGAATGATAATAAGGAAACATCTTCAGTCTTTTTATATGCCTTTATAATTATGAGAAAATACGAAAAATCTGATAAATCCTAGCATTCTGTCATACGATAGAAGCTTAACAAGAAGCCACAAGTTATCTGTCGATAACTTCTTTTTCAATTTAATATTATATTATTGCGATATCAAAACACTATGCTATAATGTAAATATATGGTAATTGTACGGTAACTAGTGATAAATAGATAAAAAGTAGTTGGTTGCCAGCTGTGAATAACAGTTAGATAGTACAAGCTGTGTGGCTGTGATGTCACAAAATATATACGAATTATAAAATAACAGAGGAGGATTTTTCATGGGTGAGATTCGTTATATTATATCCGATGCGTCGAAGAAGATAGATGTGGAACCACATGCGTTACGATACTGGGAAGAAGAGTTAAGTCTTAATATACCTAGGAATGAGATGGGGCATCGGTATTATAGAGAGGAAGATATTAAGATACTTAAGAACGTTAAGTTATTAAAGGAACAGGGATTTCAATTAAGAGCAATTAAGATGATACTTCCCAATATACATAAAATTGAGACACTCGACGCAAAGAGTATGTTATTATTAAGAAACGAATTGAACGAAAGAGTATTCGAACTGGAAAGTAGACAAGAACTACAAGAATTACAAGTGGTAAAGCATAAGATGGAGAGGCAATCAGAAAGTGATTGTAGCAATTTAATCCACTTGGATGAGGTACGGGGAGATCACATGAGTATAAATTCAGGAGAAGGTGCTAAGGGATCAGAGGAAAAAGAACAGATAAATGAGAAAACAACAGAGATTTGCTCTGCAAATATAGAGAAAAAAGAAACGGAATTAGATAACGTTAACACGATGAATGAAGAGATTGTGAATCGACAAGATAAGATGGTTCAGTTTAAGAGTATTATGAGTGAACTGATTATAAATGCTCTCCGCGAAAGTACGGATGATTTGGCGGGTAATATCGGCAAAGTCGTATCTTTAAATATGGCAAAAGAGTTAGATTATCAATTCAGAGAAAAAGAACAAAGAGAGGAGGAACGCTATAAGCATCTAGATGAAACGATTCGTGCATTTCAGCGAGGTAGAGCAGAAATTGCTGCATCTCAATCAGAAGGAGGGAAAAAGAAAACTATATTCAAAAGGAAAGAATTAATATAAGTTTTACGTTTAAAAAAGGTGCTGATACACAATATAGATTCAATCTACATTGGTGTATCAGCACCTTTTAACAAATAAATGTTATTATTCTTGAGAAATTGCGCCTGTTGGGCAAGTAGCTGCACAAGCTCCGCAATCGATACATACATCAGCGTTGATTTCGTATTGAGTTGCTCCTTCAGAAATAGCATCTACTGGACATTCAGCTGCACAAGCTCCACAGCTTACACAAGCATCACTAATTACATGTGCCATTGTATCATCCTCCTTTAATTTTTGATAGTATAATTGTAATATAAACAAGCTTATTTTACAAGTTAATTTTATACAATTTAAATGAAAATAATGGTATATTCTATGCTAAATTGACAAGAAATTTCACTTCTATAATAAGCAGTTTACCTAGTGTAATTACATATAGCTTAAAGCTATATGCTAAAAAATAACAAAATAACCACGAGATCATAGGTTAGATATTAGCATATACTGAAACTCCGCATGTTTCAAAAATTGACTTCACTTCATTGATAAGGGCAAGTGACGGCTCCATCGTATCCTTAAGTGTATAATCATATCCAAGTTCTTCCCACTTATATTCACCCATCTTGTGGAATGGGAGTAATTCAATACGAGAAACATTAGGATATTCTTTAAGATGATTTGCTAATTTAGTAATAGATTCAAGGTTGTCTGTTAAACCAGGAACTAACACGTAACGTACCCATGTGTTAATATTCTTCTCACGAATATAGTCTAAGAATGCAAGCGTATTTTCAAGTGCTACACCAGTAACGCTCTTGTATACTTCAGGATCAAAATTTTTGATGTCTAACAATACGATATCTGTATATTCTAAAACTTCTTTTACTTTATCATTGAAGATAAAACCAGAGGTATCTAGTGCTGTAGAGATATCATTCTTTTTGCATAATTCAAAAGCTTCCTTTACGAAGTCAGCCTGTAGTAAGGGCTCACCACCAGTAAAAGTAGTTCCACCGCCTGAGAATTTCATATATGATTTGTACTTTAGGATCTCATTAACGAGATCTGTTGGAGTGTATTCTGTTCCTTTATGTGTATCCCAAGTATCAGGATTATGACAGAATTGACAACGTAATGGGCAACCTTGTAAGAAAGTAACAAAGCGTATTCCAGGCCCATCTACGGTGCCACAGGTTTCGATGGAATGTATTTTACCAATGGTCATTGTGATATCCTCCTATAGATCAAAGCTTGATTTCTATATCAAAATCTCTGCAAAAGCGAACGTTAATTCGCATATGAAATAGCATCATATCGTTATCAGAAACATTGAAATAAAAATCAATTTAATAAAAGGGAGGCTGCAACAATTCATTTCATGTGAAACTTTTGTCACGATACCTCCCCTTAAATTAATTAGTTACTAGGAACTAAGCGAATTAGTGTCTATCATGGAAAGTACGGCTAATTACGTCTAATTGTTGTTCCTTTGTTAACTTGATGAAGTTAACAGCGTATCCTGATACACGCACTGTTAATTGAGGATATTTTTCTGGATGATCCATAGCATCAAGTAAAGTTTCTCTATCGAATACGTTAACGTTGATGTGGTGACCACCATCATGGAAGTATCCGTCAAGTAAGCTTGCTAAGTGGTTTTCACGAGAATCTTCATCTTTACCAAGTGCGTTTGGTATGATTGAGAATGTATATGAAATACCATCTTGTGCATCTTTGTATGGTAATTTAGCAACAGAAGCCATAGATGCGATAGCACCGTGTGTATCTCTTCCATGCATAGGGTTAGCACCAGGAGCTAGAGGTACACCAGCTTTACGTCCGTCTGGAGTGCTTCCTGTTTTCTTACCATAAACAACGTTTGAAGTGATAGTAAGGATAGAAAGTGTAGGAACAGCTTTTCTGTAAGTCTTTTGCTTACGAATCTTGTTCATGAATAATTCTACCATTTGAATAGCGATGCTATCTACTCTATCATCGTTGTTACCGTATTTAGGGAAATCTCCATCAATTTCATAATCAATTACTAAACCAGACTCATCTCTAACTGGTTTAACTTTAGCGAATTTAATTGCTGATAATGCATCGGCTACTACAGAAAGACCAGCGATACCACAAGCTTCAGTTCTTAAGATTTCAAGGTCATGTAAAGCCATTTGTAATCTTTCATAATTGTATTTATCATGCATATAGTGAATTACGTTTAATGTATTAACATATAATTCAGCTAACCACTCAAGAATTTGATCAAATTTAGCCATTACTTCATCGTAATCTAAGTATTCTGAAGTAATTGGAGCGAATAAAGGAGCGATTTGTTCTCCAGTTTTTTCATCTCTACCACCATTGATTGTATATAATAATGCTTTAGCAAGGTTTGCTCTAGCACCAAAGAATTGCATCTGTTTACCAATTCTCATTGCAGATACACAACAAGCGATTCCGTAGTCATCTCCCCAATAGTCTCTCATTAAGTCATCGTTTTCGTATTGGATAGAACTTGTAGTGATAGAAATCTTAGCACAGAACTTCTTGAATCCTTCTGGAAGAGAAGTTGACCAAAGAACTGTTAAGTTTGGTTCTGGAGCAGGTCCTAAGTTAACTAATGTGTTAAGTACACGGAAGCTGCTCTTAGTTACTAATGTTCTACCATCTGTACCCATACCACCGATTGATTCAGTAACCCATGTAGGATCTCCTGAGAATAAATCGTTGTATGCTGGTGTACGTAAGAAACGAATCATACGTAATTTCAATACAAAGTGATCCATGATTTCTTGAGCTTGTTCTTCTGTTAGTGTACCGTTTTTGATATCTCTTTCTACATAGATATCTAAGAATGTAGATACACGGCCAAGTGACATTGCTGCACCATCTTGTTCTTTAACAGCTGCTAAGTATGCAAAGTAAGTCCATTGAGTAGCTTCTACAGCATCTTTAGCTGGTTGAGTAAGGTCAAAACCGTAGCTTTTTCCCATAGCAATTAATAATTTTAAAGCCTTGATTTGTTCAGAAATCTCTTCACGAAGTCTAATGTCTGGAGATTCAAGACAATTGATTTCAAGACGTTTCTTTTGTTCTAGTTTTTCCTGAATTAATCGATCAACACCGTACAAAGCAACTCTTCTGTAGTCTCCGATGATACGTCCACGTCCGTAGGCATCTGGAAGACCTGTAATGATAGCTGAGTGTCTTGCTTTTTTCATATCTTCTGTATAAGCATCGAATACACCATCGTTGTGTGTTTTACGGTTGCTTGTGTAAATACTTTCTGTTTGTTTGTCTAATTCATATCCGTAAGATTCAAGAGCTGATTTAACCACACGAACACCACCGTTAGGGAAAATACCTCTTTTAAGTGGTTTGTCAGTTTGGAAACCAACGATTACTTCTTTATCTTTATCAACATAGCCAGGTCCAAATGCTGTGATTGAAGAAGGTACTTTAGTTTCGGCATCTAAGATACCTTTTTCGTTTTCTTCTAACATAAGTTTTTTTACTTCATCAAAAAGTTCTTCGGTTCTCTTTGTAGCACCTGCTAAGAAAGAGTCATCACCTTCATAAGGTGTATAGTTTGTTTGGATAAAGCCACGAACATCAATTTCGCTAGTCCATTTGCCAGTTGCGAAGCCTTCCCATTGTGGTTTACACATAATAATAGTCCTCCTGTCTGTAACATAATTAGTGATTGATATGCAATTTATATTACAACCATTCAGTATCTTGAAGATCAGTATGCCTGCTGAGTAACCCATTATAATCTACACTGAGTTACGCTTATGCTTTGACTCAAATGAGCTGATATACTGAATAGTGAAATATATCGAGTTTAATATGCAAAAGACGATATATTTGCTCTCGAAATAGTAAGGATGATATCGACAGTGTAAGGGATTATTATGTGGTTGAATTGTCCATCAGATATCTGTTTTCCTATAATTGCATTATAAATGAATACTGTATACACGTCAAGCAAACAGTTGAAAATTCACGGGTATTGTATGTATTTTTTCAAGTACAAAAGAATTGCTTAAAGAGAGTATTATTAGTTAGTGTAACGAAGTTCTAGATGCGCCTTAACTTGACGTTAGAACTATCTTAGAATATAATAAAAGAAATCTGTAAACAATGTAAAAAATAAAGACTTTTGAGTGTAGGGCTTAAAGTTTTGGCGCGAAAAGCAGGGCATTCAGATTTAGTATGTCAAATTGGCGTACGTCCCGCACAAGGAGTGCTAAAGCATTCTAGCAATGAGTTTAGTTTAAGCAGAATTTGCTCAGAATATAAGGAGGTCAATATTATGGCTAGAGTAAATAAGGATATGATTATCGCAGATATCATCGCTTTAGATCAAGGAACGATTCCTATTCTATTGAATGCGGGATTGCATTGTGTTGGTTGTCCATCTGCTCAAGGTGAATCAATCGAAGAAGCAGCTATGGTTCATGGATTAGATGCGGATGCATTAGTAGATGATATCAATGATTATTTAGAAACAAAATAATAAGAAGGTTGTAATCAACCTAGATAAAGTTATTAGATAAGCTGAGATAAGGCTATCGCAAAAAAGTATTACCTTTTGCGATAGCCTTATCTTTACATAACAGATAAAATCTGTACTGCAGTATCTTTTACAATTGGTTCAAAATGCTCTGCGTAGTAATTCGCAGTTGCATAAGTTGTCTTTTCCGACTTTCCATACTCTGTAATGATATTACATACCTTGTTAAACTCTTCAGGCGTGTGATCCGATTTCGTAATTAATAGATAATAACGTGAGTTAGATGGATTCTTATATAAAGTATTCTGACCATTATACATAGAAACAAGAATCTCGGATACGGATATAACAGTATCAAGGTTATCAAAGGAGAATACCTTAGTCATATTCGTAGTGATAGTAACAGAACTTTGGGCTTTCGAAGGCTCGGTTGTTTCTGTAGGTGTTTCTTCTGTATGTGATTTAATTGCTTTTGGAAGAGGAATAAAGTCCTCAATCTCGTTTTCATCCTTCATTGTATCATCAAGCAATTCGTTTAATTGGTCAAAACAATTAATGATTTCATCTGCATAAGGTTCGTCATCTGAATCTGTATCAGAAGAATCATCATCTGTGTCAGCGGTAAACTTAGAGAATCTAGTATCTAATTCATCTGGATCATCTACTTTAGTAATTACCAAAATCAGACATTCACTTGAGATTGGAATTGCTTCAATCATCAATGGAATATCATCTGCCTCAAATCCGAATTCACAAGAAGCTTGTTGCATCATATCACGAAAAAGTTCCTTAGCTTTTTCAGTTCCATATGCAAGCTCGCTAATTTTGAGTTCACGATCTATTAAGTCATCTTTATTCAAAGTACATCGAATTTGGCTGTCATTAATCTTTTCTATCTTCATACAATCACATCCTTTTCTATGTTATTGAAAATTCAGCTTGTTGTTAGTTACAGTAATAACCGGTATTGATAAAATAATACACTCATCCGTATACAAAGTATAATTCATACAAATCATAAAGTCAATAACATAAAAATACGTACGAAATAATTTGAAAAACTCCCGTTTGCTATAAACGGAAGCAGTTTACAAAGTATAGTAGATTATCCATTTCAGTAATATGCTTTTGTATGGAATGCATATTTTCTTCAGCGGAATGCTCGTTTTCATTTGCGATTTTGGTAACTCTTGGAAGAGTTGCTGTAATCTGTTCTACAAGAGAATGTTGCATCTGACTAGAAGAATGAATGTTGCTAACTAATGAATGCATTTGATTCGATATATTGACAGTATACCCAAGTGACTCACTTGTTACACTTGCTGATTCAGAACATTTATTAATATTATCTAAGGTTGTTTGAATAAAAGGTTTAATTGTTGAGGCGGCCTCCATACATTGTGCTGAAAGGTTAGTCATCTCGTTTGCAACCACTAAGAAAGTGCCACCTGCGTTAGTTGCATGAGCAGCTTCAATTGTAGCATTTAAAGCAACTAGCCTTGTCTTACGAGCAATTGTCTCTATTACCTGAATGATATTAGATATCTGATTTGATTGTTCTTCGATCGAGGTAACATGTTCTTTTAAACCTTCCATTTTATATTGTGCTTCACAAACGCAAGAAATCATGGCACTGAAGATCTCTTGTAATTTTGTAGCTTGATCGGCGTTGTCGGTTGCATAGTCTGATATTGTATGAATACTATCTGTTAGTGATGTAATGGTGCTTGTTTGTGTTTTGGCACCTGATTGAATCGTTTCAGATTGAACTTGTACATGAAGAGACATCTCTTTTACTTCTTGACAGCTATTTTGGATTTGTCCAATATTCCCATGTAAGAAATCAATAATACTAATTAAGGATTCACGAATAGGAAGAAAATCGCCTACATAATCATCTCCAGGCTCATGAGTAAGGTTTCTGTTTTCTAATTCTTTCAAAACGTCAGTAATATTCTCGATGTACCTAGTTAACTTATCCCTTGTAACTCTCGTTGCCTCACACACATTACCAAGCTCGTTCTGGGAATTGTATGTAATCTGAGTGTGAAGATTCCCCCGGGCCATATCATTCATACAAAGTTCGATTTCACGCATAGGGTTGAGAATACCAGTAGAAGTTTTCTTAGAAAGCCAAACAGCAACAATGGTGCCTAATATAGTGAGTGCGATATAAAGAACTAAGGAAGTATACGTTTGTTTCTTAGATAAATCAATATATGTATCAGCATACGTATGAGCGTTCATAATAATATGATCTAATGTAGTTGTAATAGCTGTTAAGATAGGAACGTAGTCATTCTTATAGGTCTTGAATACTGCATCTACGTTACCAGATTTGGTGGCTGCTTCTACTTGCTTACGATAACGCTGTAGTTTTTCTAATTCTAGGGTGAGCTCTTTTCGGTCTTTGGTAGAAAGGCTCTTAATGGATTCGCTTGAGTTACAGATAGAAGTAATGGAACTTTCCATCTCTAGATAAGCGTTTTCCGATTCATTAATGTATTTGGTTTGTAGATTTTCTTTATCAGTAGCAATAGCACGGTACATATAATTCTCAATTAGTAATAATGAATTCTTTGAGTATAGACTGGTTGTATGGATTGTATAAGAATCTTGATAAAATGATAATAAACGATTATTCATGTTAAGTTGATTGGTTAGACCGATAATAGCAGTAATACAAACGAGAGCTAGAATAAGCAATGTGTTATAGCGTAATTGTTTTCCGATAGATAAGTTATGAAGTTTGTCTAAGCTCTTTCGTTTCATTTGTTTGATATCAATTCTTGTCTTCATTATGTTTTTCCTTCCCTTATTTAAAAGTTTTCTCCCCGTTATTGAATAAAGTTTTATAGGATAAACATAGCAAGTGTGTGTAAAGACCGGATTAACATTGTGTAAAATGTGACTATAAGATATATTTATTTTTGTACATAATCTACATAAAATTACAATTGCATATTTGGACAATAAGGGCTATAATGGGAAAGGAGATGTAATAATTTTACAAGTTCTTTGAGCTTTAAGGAAGGAGTGAGTCGAATTATCGTTTGTTAGAGAGATATCAACTAATTAAGAAGCTAGGTAGCGGAGGTACTAGTACAGTATTCCTAGCAGAACATCGTCTGCTACATTCACTTCGTGTAATCAAATGCCGAAGTAAAAGCAAGATAGTCAATCAAAATTCTTTGAAAGAATCCATTATTTTAAGTCAATTACATCATAGTCGAATACCTGTTATGTATGATTGGGAAGAAGATGACCAGAATACATATCTTATTATGGAGTACTGTGATGGCCAATCATTAAAATCTTTGATACGAACTCGGGAGTCTATCTCGGAGGAACGTATTCTTCAATTTTCACTACAAATCTGTGAAGTAATTCAATATTTGCATAATAGGGAGAACCCCATTCTTTATCTCGATCTAAAACCAGATAATATACTTGTTTGTGAGCATGGAATCACATTAATTGATTACGGCTCTGCAAGATATAAAGACGAAGATAAGAATAAAGAAGCGATTGCAGGAACCATTGGATATGCAGCACCTGAACAATATTCAGGGGGAATTCTTGATGAGAGAACTGATATATACGGAATCGGAATGGTCATGTACTTTATGGTGACTGGCTGCCTTTTTGAAAATAATTGCTCACATATTGAGAATGTAGATTTAAAGGGGAGATGTTCTAGCGGGGTAAAGAATATAATCAATCGATGTACCAGGGAAAGTCCAGGATTACGGTATCAAAGTATGAAACAAGTAATACTTGCACTTAGCAAGATGCAAAAAAGAAGAACGAAGAACAATATATGTAAAAAGACAACATCTCTTACTATTGCAGTTGCAGGAGTTCAAACTAGAGTAGGGGTAACACACGTGGCACTTACTTTTAACAAATATCTCAATCAATTCTTAGGGAAAAGTTTGTATATCGAGCGTAATAGTAGTAAGCATTGCATTAATATCATCAATAGTAAAGGAGATTTCATTCTAGAGAATGAAGTCTATGTATCAAAGGAGCTGCGCATACTTCCTTGCGCTATAGGGGAGGATAATGGATCTGAAAGTAATTATGAAACGGTTATATTAGATTATGGAGTATTGAATGATGAAAACCGTGAGGAGTTTGCCAGGGCTGAGTTACGTTTGCTAGTAGTCCCGTCTAAGCCGTGGGAGATAAGTGAGATAAGTAACTCTATTCAGAGTATACTACAAAGCTTTGATAAGCCGGTTGCCGTCATGCTGAATTTGACATCTTCTAGAGAATATGAATATGTTCTTGCTAGTAAGAGCTTTGAACAAGTCTATCGTATTCCATACACACCAGATCTTTTGTTTCCTAGTTATGATAAATCTATATGGGAATTGATATATGCAGTACTTACTGATTTGACGGCAACAAGTTTTTCGAAAGGAGAAAAGGATGGTTGGTGGAAAAAGTTTAAGCCGTTCGGGGCTTTTACGAAAACAAAGTGAGATAGTGATCGCTATGATGGGAACTTTGCCGGGAGCCGGAGTAACTTACTCTGTTATATCACTAGGTACATACCTTGCACATCATTGCCATTACCGTGTTGCCTTAGTAGAAAATAATGAAAGTATGCATTTCTCCTATATAAAAAGAGCAGCAGGGGTTATAGGAGCAGAGAATTATTTTTCTATTGGAAAAATGGACTTTTATGAAAGGGCAGATGAAGATATTTGGCTTAGACTACAAAGAATGCCATACGATTATATACTTGTTGATTATGGAGTATATGATGGGGGTAAGCAGAGTCAATATGCTAGGTGTCAGTATCGTTTCCTTATAGGTAGTTTGTGTGAATGGAAAAGAGAGGCATATGAAGAAATCATACACAAAGAGAGCACGGGTATAGAGATGAGTTTTTATCTGGCGACTCTTGGTCAAAGATATGATATCAGAGAATACTATCGTGAGTTTGGTATGAGATTATATGGTACGCCCTGTATCTATGATCCCTTTCTTTTGGTAAAAGAAATCATACAGTTTTGGAGACGATTTCCCATCTGATTCATGGCAATAGAAATGTGGAGCATGTTTCTATTGTTAGTTTGAACGCAATAATATTCTATATAGAGAAAGGGCTGATACATGTCTATAATTAGAAAAGGAAAAAGAAAGATCGCTAAGAAGAAGATTATGATAATTTGCAGTGCGTGTTTATTCGTGGGTGTTGTTTTGGTTTTAGGTGGAATCGCCCTGTATAACAAAGCGACCACTACTAATCAAGAAATAGAACATGCACCTGTTACGTATGGTGTGGTTGTTCTGGAAAATCTAGCACCAGGAGAAATATTGAAACAGGAGCAGTTGATGACTATTCCACTAATAGAAGCTGAGCAACCGTTGAATACGGTTAGACTTGAAGATGCTATTGGTAGTAAGTTAAGATACGGGGTTGAGTCTAATACTATTTTGTCCTCTGGAATGATTGATAAAGGAGAGCTTGTGGCAGATGATCTAAGAAAACATGTATATCATTTTATTGAGATAACCGAAGCGTTAAGTAGGGGAGATTATATAGATATCCGTATTCAGTTTCCTAATGGAGCAGACTACATAGTACTTTCTAAAAAGCGAGTCTTAGATTGTTCTTTGTATGATGAAGTGGCGCAGACAGATAATAGTTTATGGATAGAAGTATCAGAAGAAGAGATATTAACTTTATCAAGTGCTGTTGTAGATGCATATTTTAATGATCAGGCAAAAATCTATGCAATACAGTATATATCTCAAGATCAGGAAAAAGCAATTGTAACCTATCCAGAGAATGATATCGTCTATGCTTTAATGGGGGAGGATCCGAATGTAGTAGAAAATGCGATAACACATATGGAAAATCGAGTGAGAGAACGTGTTACTGCACGAATTAAGGAATATTCGGGTCAAAGAGTTACCAATGCTAACACTACATACGTTAATGATAATTCGGTGAAAGAGGAGATTGAAAAACCGGAAGATACCGATAATTATATTGATGGGAATTATGTAGATTAATTTCGATTCGACTATGTCTTTCCATAGAAATGTTTTCATACGCTTCTGTGCATATCTGTTGGTATGAGTAAAGAGTGGACGGGTAGTTATGATTTAAAAACGTAAGATTAGAAAACTTAATGGTATATGGCAGGATAAATATATCACACAATACAACCTTCTTATCCAAAAGCACCTTGAAGGATTAATTCCTTGCCATATATCGTAAGTAAATGGGGTTATAAGAGTTAGCGTTTATTAAGTTATATATTATTGCAATTGCGCAATGAGGTAGGTATCCTAAATAGTTACACTTTTGCTAAATTATATGGTATAATACTACTGTTTAGCGCAAAATAGGGCCCAGACATTAGGTTAGACGGCTCAGTTTTCCTACCGTAAACCTAAGATAATGAAATTAGTGTGTATTCACACACGGGCTTATTAGCCTAGTACAGATAGGAGTAATTATGAACACATATGATATTCGAAAACAAATACAAAAAGAAAATAAAAATAAACTAATTAGCGAAGTAGGAATGGTTTTATTCTTGTTAGTTATTGTATTCTGTCTCATCTTCGTAGGTAAGCTATCTAACCCATTTCATGTATTAGAAGCAAAAAATGGGAAAGACTTAATGAGAGAGTATAAAGCAGGAGTTGATTATGTTAAAGTAACTAACGCTTCATTAGAGTTTACTGGATATTACAAAGAAGATAAGAATGGTAAGAATCTTTACAACTGTTATGCAACTGTTATTGGAGAAGAAAAATTCTTTGTGTTTGTACCAACTAGTCGGTCAGGAGAAGATGCGAACAATCCAGACGAACTTCTAACCAACTACTCGTTTACAGCACGTATGCACACGGACCCAGATTTGTTAAGTATAGTAGCCGAAGATTATGAAATGACTACGGAGGAATGGATTGATACAGGAATCATTTCCACAGTAGTTCTAGATGAAGCAGCTTCGGATATTACAAGAATGTATATAATATGGGGTGCGCTCATCTGTGTTATCTTGTTATGTCTTGTATATTGCATTACATCTTATAATAACCTAAAGAACATATATAAACGAAAAGAAGTTAAGAAGCTTGCGCAGTATGGAGAAATCGATACTGTACTTGATTGTATTAATAAGGAAGTTGATAATAAGTTAGAATTTGATTCTGTTAATATGAAGATAACCAAGAATTATCTCATTGCATTTACAAATGGCAGAATTTATCTAGGAAAAAGGGCGTTCATATCAAAAGTAGAACTAATATCAAAAGTAAAAAAGGCATATGGGATTGTTAAATTAGGATATGAAGATTTTCTTCAGATCTACGAAGGTGACAAAAGGGTATTCGAGATTCCAATTCTTAATGAGGTAGAGGCTAAAGAAGTTCTTATGATAATGAATTTTGAGTAACATAATATAGTATTTATTAAAAATAAGTATAAATAGAGAGAAAGACATAGAAATGACAAGAATATACTGTTATAATTGTGGAGAGTACCGTATAAAAACATCGTAATTAGTTATGGAGGAACATAGATGAAACAGAAGATTAGATTAACAGTAATAAGTATAATTTTATTCTTGGCAATTGCTATTACGGCAGGAATTATGATGTATAGCAAATTTGCTCCGAGCAAAAAAGTTATGGATCTTTATGAATATTATCAGACAGAAGATAATGATGACGTAATCCTAGTTCTACAGAATAAAATATATGAACAAAAAGGGAAGATAATTGATGGACAAATCTATGTTGATTATGATACGGTAACAACGTATTTTAATAAACGATTTTATTGGGATGACAAGGAAAGTCTACTTATCTATACTACGCCTACCGAAATTATTAAGGCCGAAGTTGGAAGTAAAGACTATTATATAAACAAAAGCAAGAAATCAATGGACTATGCTATAGCCAAAGTAGAAGATGGAACTGTCTATATTGCCCTTGATTATGTAAAAGAATATTCAGATGTGAAATACACGTTATATGAAGAACCGAATCGTGTGGTAATCTCTTATGTATGGGGAGAAGATTTCTTGTATGCAGATATAAAAGAGGAAACACAATTACGTAACAAGCCATCCGTCAAAGGCGACATTTTAAAGGAATTAAAGAAGGGTGAACAAGTAGAAATTATTATTGATGAAGAAGAGATCAATAAACGTTTTACAAAGGTTATTACTGAAGATGGTATAGTTGGATATGTTAAAAATTCCATGACAAAGAATTCTTACTATGTAGCGGAAGAAAGTGACTTTAAAGCACCTGAGTATACAAGTATATCTAAGGATTATAAGATTAATTTAACATTTCATCAAGTTACGAACCAAACAGCAAATAATCATGTTTTAGAGTTACTAGGGAATACAAAAGGGGTAACGACTATATCACCAACCTGGTTTAAGGTATCAAGCGTGGAAGGGGCTGTAGAATCACTAGCAAGTGAAACATATGTGCAACGGGCACATAACTATGGTGTTGAAGTTTGGGCGTTGGTAGATGATTTCACCAATGGTATCGATATGTCGGAGTTGTTATCATATACAAGTAGAAGAGATAAATTATCCAATGAATTAATTGCATTAGCAATCAAATATAATTTAGATGGTCTAAATATGGACTTTGAAAAGATTCCTCAGGCAGCAGGTAAGGATTATATCCAGTTTTTGCGTGAAATGTCTGTAAAATGCCGTAATAATGGTATAATTTTGTCAGTAGATAATTATGTGCCAAGTGCGTATACTTCTTATTATGATAGAGCAGAACAGGGCGTACTTGTGGATTATGTAGTAACTATGGCGTATGATGAACATATTAATGGTGGAGACGGAAGTGGTTCCGTAGCGTCTATTGGTTTTGTGAAAGATGCAGTTACGAATGTACTAGAGGAAGTTCCAGCAGAGAAAAACATAATTGCAATCCCGTTCTATACTAGATTATGGGAAGAGTCAGCAGAAGGTGTAACAGCAAAAGCGTATTCTATGGACCAAGCACAAATCATTCTTGACCAGAATAAGGCAGAAGCTACTTGGGATAATGAAACCATGCAATATTATGCAGAGTATGAAAGTGGCGGTAACACGTATAAGATATGGTTAGAAGAGGAGAAATCCCTAGAGGAGAAGCTTAAGGTCATTATGGATAACAACGTTGCAGGTATTGCAAGTTGGAAGCTTGGACTTGAAAAAAGCAGTGTCTGGAGTGTAATTTTAAAATACGTAAATTAATTATTTACTATTTAATTAATTTGTAACCAGATTATTATAAAAGAGTATTCCCATGCAAGATTTTAGTTTAATATATTAAATTTTGCATGGGATTTTTTGTCCTATAATTTAGTCGTTCTGCAAGTTATAACTTAGGCCATTTAACCGAAAAATGATTCCAACGACTTTGGTCGTGGGTAATAGGTAGAGAGCAGGAGGAATAAGGTATGCATTTTATTAGTGAGAATAATCGATTGGTTTGTATTAATCAAACAGAAAGAATGTGGATTGAACCTTGGGGAGAGAATTCTCTTCGTGTACGTGTTACTAAAGAAGCAAATATGGATACAAATGATTGGGCATTAACAGAAGAACCAATAGTTTGTAAAGCAGAGATACATATTGATCAAGCTGAGATTGTAGAACCTTGGTACAAGGGTGAAGAAAGAGAAAAACATATTCAGCAATTTGAAGTAGCAAGTATTCGCAATGGTAAGCTAACGGCTAAGATTAATCATGAAGGCTGGTTATCTTTTTATAATGAAAATGGCGATGTACTCTTAGAAGAATACTGGAGAAACCGTTATCGTATTGATCGTTACTGTGTACCTTATTGTGTAGATGCCAGAGAATTAAAAGCGATACCTGGTGGTAGTGATTATCATGCAGTTCTTCGTTTTGAAGCATACGAAGATGAAAAAATCTTTGGTATGGGGCAATATCAAGAAGGCAACCTTGATAAAAAAGGTGCAGTCTTAGATCTTTGTCAAAGAAATACACAAGCAAGTGTACCTTTCATGGTATCAAGTAGGGGCTACGGAATGCTATGGAATAATCCTGCCATCGGTACGGCTACCTTCGGTACGAATAAAACAGAATGGCTTGCTAGAAGTACGAAAAAGATCGATTATTTTATAACTACAGGTGATACTCCAGCTCAGATTGTTGAACAATATACAGCTGTAACGGGTCGTGTACCTATGATGCCTGAGTATGGTATGGGATTTTGGCAATGCAAATTACGTTATCGTTCACAAGAAGAATTGTTGAATGTGGTACGTGAACACAAACGTAGAGGACTTCCTATGGACGTAATTGTAGCGGATTTCTTCCACTGGACAAAACAAGGCGACTTCAAATTTGATCCAAAGTATTGGCCAGATGTAGAGGCAATGACAAAAGAGTTGAAATCGTATGGTGTTGAATTAATGGCTTCTGTATGGCCTACCGTAGATTCAAGAAGTGAAAACTTTGCTAAGATGAATCAAGAGGGCTTGTTAGTTTCTTGTGACCGCGGCGTAAGTATTCATATGAACTGGATGGGTGAGACCGTATTCTTTGATGCTACCAATCCAGAAGCACGTAAGTATGTATGGGAAAGATGTAAAGAGAATTATTATGACAAAGGAGTTAATCTGTTCTGGTTAGATGAAGCAGAACCTGAATTCGGGCCTTATGATTATGATATCTATCGTTACCATCAAGGAAGTGCTTTACAATGTAGTAATATCTATCCTGCTATGTACGCAAAAGGATTCTATGAAGGAATGGTAGAAGAAGGAAAAACAGAGTTAGTAAACTTAGTTCGTTGTGCTTGGGCGGGAAGCCAAAAGTATGGTGCATTGATTTGGTCTGGTGATGTTCATTCTTCGTTCCGTGCTATGAGAGAACAATTACAAGCAGGACTTAATATGGCCATGGCAGGTATTCCATGGTGGACCACAGATATTGGTGGTTTCTTAGGTGGTGACATTACGGACGAGAAATTCCATGAATTATTAGTTCGTTGGTTTGCTTGGGGTGTATTTTGTCCAGTATTCCGTCTTCATGGAGAACGTCCACCATTCTATGAGCTAGAAGAAGAGTTTGTTGATGGAGTTCGCCAATTCTCATCTGGACAAGACAATGAAGTTTGGTCTTTTGGTGAAGAGAATTATGAAATCTTAAAGGGATTCTTGTTTATGAGAGAGCGCCTTCGTCCATATATTCGTGAATGTATGAAACAAGCCCATGAAGTGGGAAGCCCAGTTATGCGTCCTATGTTTTATGAATTTTCAGAAGATCAGACTTGCTGGGATTTGAAGGACCAATACATGTTTGGACCAGATATCTTAGTTGCACCAATTATGAAAGAAGATGTAACAGAACGTTCCGTATATCTACCATCAGGACTTAATTGGACAGATGCTAAGACTGGTAAAGTATATGATGGCGGTCAATGGGTAGTTGTTGATGCACCAATTGACACCATTCCTTTATTCTTAAGAGAAGGAAAAGAATACCCAATTTACGAATAAGTAACTGTTCAGGTGTCAAAACCAAGTTTTACGAGAGTCTTTTGATACCCAAATCTGTAACTCAAATATTATACAGGCATTAGAACGTAAACTTACGAAAGTAAGCCTTCGTCCTAATGCCTTTTTTGGTGAATAGTTACACGCTACGTATCATAAGATAGAATGAGAATATATCGTCAGGATAAGACAGGATATGATTAAGAAAAAAATTATTACAATGGTAGCGGCTGCACTATTTCTTGTAGGAATTTCCACAGCTGTTGGCATTAAAACATTTAATGTATTCAATGAGAAAGGGCAAAATAAAGAGCCACTCATTCCTAAATGCACCGTTATTATTGATGCAGGACATGGTGGTTTTGATCCAGGTAAAGTAGGAGTTAATAATGCCTTAGAAAAGGATATTAATTTATCGATAGCATTAAAATTAAAGAGTTTATTAGAGCAAAATGACATTCGGATTATTATGACACGTGAGACAGATGAGGGATTGTATGAAGAATCCGATTCAAACAAAAAAAATGCGGACTTGAGAAAAAGAATAGAGATTATTAATTCTAGCGACGCGGTAATTGCAGTTAGCATTCATCAGAATTCATTCCCTGAAGAAAGTTCTAAAGGAGCACAGGTATTTTATCATAGTAAGTCACCGGAAGGGAAAATCCTAGCTGAGATTATACAAGAGCAGATAAAAGAAACAATTGGAGATGGCAACCATCGTCTTGCAAAATCCAATGAAAGTTATTATATGTTAAAGAAGACAGAAAATCCGCTTGTTATCGTAGAATGTGGGTTTTTATCTAATTGGAAAGAATCGGAGTTGCTTGTGGATGATACGTACCAAGCTAGGATGGCATGGGCAATTCACCTTGGGATTATGAATTATATTAATACATATGTATACGAATAGGTACGAAACAGTATTGCCTATGTGTTTTATAGGTTCAGTAATAGGCGTAAAACTTATATGATTTGAAAAAACATTTGCAAAATCGGCAAAGGTATGCAAATATATTAAGTAGTGTTATAATAGAAGTAATAAAAGCAGTCACGTATAGATACGAGGAAAGTTTTACCAGGGAAAAGGCGATGAAAGTTATGAAAACTATAGTTAAGAAGATAAATGAAGAAAACATGGAGCCTGGTTGCTTGGAAGATGCGGCTTCCATATTACAAAAAGAAGGATTAGTTGCGTTTCCAACTGAAACGGTGTATGGACTTGGTGGGGATGCGCTAGATACGGAAGCGGCTAAGAAGATTTATGAGGCAAAGGGAAGACCATCGGATAATCCATTAATTGTTCATATTGCGGATATGGATAAACTTGTGGATCTAGTAGAAGAAATACCAGAAAAAGCATATCAGCTATCGGATAAGTTTTGGCCGGGTCCGTTGACTATGATTATGCGTAAGAGTAATAAAGTACCATATGGTACGACCGGTGGATTAGATACCGTGGCTATTCGTATGCCTAGCAATAAAATTGCACTTCAATTGATTCGTGAATCAGGTGTCTGCATTGCTGCACCTAGCGCTAATACATCTGGTCGGCCAAGTCCAACGAAAGCGGAACATGTAATAGAGGACCTTAATGGTAAGATAGATATGATTATTGACGGTGGTGCTGTAGGGATTGGATTAGAATCAACTATTGTAGATTTGACCTCTGAGATACCAACAATTCTTAGACCAGGATTTATCACGAAAGAGATGCTTGAGGAAGTTATAGGAAACGTTGAGATTGATGAGACAATTATAGCAAAGAAAACGGACCCAAATCTCAGACCCAAAGCACCTGGAATGAAGTACAAACATTATGCGCCAAAGGCAGAGCTCACTATTGTAGAAGGTACAGAACAAGCAGTAGTAGATACGATCAATGAATATGCAGCGCAGAAGATGGAAGAAGGATTTCGGGTAGGAGTTATTGCAACGGACGAAACATTTGCGAGGTATAAGGCGAGCTGCGTAAAGACGATTGGTTCGAGACATGATGAAGAACAGATTGCTAGAGGATTATATGCAATTCTTCGGGATTTTGATGAGCAAGAGGTAGATGTCATTTACTCAGAGGGATTCGCAGATAGTAAGCTAGGTCAAGCTATTATGAATAGATTGCTAAAAGCAGCGGGTTACCATGTAGTGGAAGTGTAACAACGGGGGTGGATATTATTGATTAAGTATGAAAGATTGATTTTTGTATGTACGGGGAATACTTGTAGAGGACCTATGGCTGAAATGATTTTTAGAAGCTTAGATACAGAAAGCGATATGGAAGTAATGTCACGAGGATTGGTGGTTTTATTCCCAGAACCATCGAATCCGAAAGCGGATACGGTATTACGAAATCATAATCTATCAATTGGAGATCATATTTCTAAACCTCTAGTACCCGAGGATATTGATGAGGATACCCTAATTCTAACAATGACACTAGAGCAAAAGGAAAAAGTACAGCGTGACTATGAGAATTGCGTGAATGTATATACCTTAAAAGAGTTTATTGGAGAAGAAGGGGATGTAAGTGATCCATATGGAAAAAGTCTTACAGACTACGAAGAATGTTATGTTGAACTAGCTAGACTAATTAAGAAAACAGTTTATAAACTAAACGAGGAGGACTAACAAATGATAGCATTAGGTTGTGATCATGGTGGATATGAGTTAAAGAAGGAGATTGTGGGGTATCTAGATGCGAATCAGATTCCTTACAAAGATTTTGGCTGTGATAGTACAGAAGCAGTTGATTACCCTGTGTTTGCTAAAAAAGTTGCGAAAGCTATAGTAGAAGGTGAATGCGATAAAGGGATTCTTATATGTGGAACTGGTATTGGAATCTCCATTGCCGCTAATAAAGTAAAAGGCATACGTGCAGCATTATGCCATGATGTGTTCAGTGCAGAAGCAACAAGACTCCATAACAATGCTAACATTCTAGCTATGGGTGGAAGAGTTGTTGGACCTGGATTAGCAATTAAGATTGTTGATACCTTCCTTAATACAGAGTTTTCTGGTGATGAAAGACATATTTGTAGAATTAGCCAAATCGAAGAGTAATTCAATCGTTACTCAATAATACAAGTGAATAAATGACGTTGATTTGAAATCCATTCAAATTAACGTCATTTATTCACGTATGGATATAAAAGTACGTAAAGCGTACTTATATTTGTTTTGTAAAGGATACATAATATTTACAAATAAAGACAGACTGTAAAAGATAAGGAAAATGCTTAATAACAACATATGCCAAGAGTCGATATAATAGGAAATAAGTCGCAATAAAGGTCAAGAAAAGGTAGAAGATCTACAGAAATCAAGCGATTGGAAAAGATTAGATGGTATTTTAAGCCTTATTTTATGGACCTTTTAAAAAAACAATGGTATAATAAATTTATATTTTCATACAATAGGTAGAAATTCCCATAATATTCGCATACGTTGTCGATTTTTATAATGATAGAAATGAGAAGTATTATTGGATTTATTTTAGTGTTTAGCAATAGGGTAAGGGAGTTACTATGAATAAAGATAATAGAGAAATTTTTCGAGCATTGAGCTTAATTACTCAGATAGGAGTCACCTTATTAACGACTGTATTTATAAGCATATTTATCGGTTACAAGATGGATGAAAAGTTTGGAACAAGTTTTTGGTTCCCTATTTGGTTAATAATTGGACTATTAGCAGGGTTTCAGAATATTTATCGCCTTGTTAAGAGATTCTATTTTAAGGATAAAGTAAAAGAAGACAAGGAGTTAGAATATTTTGAAAGTTTAAAGAGTAAGAGTTCTGCTAAGAAATGAGATAAACTGTATAAATAATAGTAATTTTGCATAGCTAAATGGTATAGGGAAACTCCCATTAAATAATTCACGAAGTTAGGAGATTAAATGTATGAAAAATATGAATGAAACATTAAAAGATTTAATCATCGGTATCGTTTTGTTTATGTTGATTGTTTGCATAATTGGTGCATTGGTTTCAAATAATAAACTATCTTTTATATTAGGCGATATCCTTGGTTCTCTTATTGCGGTTTTGATTGCAATTCATATGAATGCAACAATAGCAAGAGCCCTTCATATGAATGAGGAAGGGGCCGCAAAGTATACGAAGAAGATGTCTATTCTTCGTCTTATTATTATGGGTTGCGCAGTTGTAGTAGCATTAACACTTCCAGAAGTGTTCAATCTGATAGGTACATTATTAGGTATATTAGGTCTTAAAATCAGTGCTTATTTACAACCGTTAACTAATAGATATATTACTAAAAAAATATTTTAACGAAGGAGGATGAGAACGTGTATCAAGGGATAGCTACCGTGTCCGGTAGTTTTGCCAAAATGGGATTGCTTCGTGCATCTCAGGAGGTTGACTTTGGAATTACTGGGTACCAGGAATATACGTTGTTTGGACATGAATTATATCTGACCACAACGCATATTTCAATAATTGTTGTTATGCTAGCATTAATTATATTTGCCTTAGTTGCCAATCGAGTAATTAAGAAAGCTGATCCCAACAAAGTACCAGGTACTTTCTTAAATATTATTGAGTATATTGTAGAAGCAATTGATAACTTGACAGTGGCCAATATGGGTTCTAAGCATGGGCATAAGTTCTCCAATTATATCGGAACATTATTTATGTTTATATTGTTATCCAACCTATCCGGCTTGTTTGGCCTTAGACCACCAACTGCCGATTATGGTACTACGCTTGCACTAGCTTTAATTACGTTTGGTATGATCCATTACAATGGATTTAAGTACCAAAAAGCAAGTCATGTAACAAATTTGTTTAAGCCGTTGTTGTTATCGCCAATTAATATCATCGGTGAAATTGCAACACCATTATCACTGTCCTTACGTTTATTTGGTAATATTTTATCTGGTACAGTTTTAACGGGACTTATCTATGGACTGTTACCAAAATTATTAACATTAGTGTGGCCAGGTGCTTTACATGCATATCTTGACGTATTCTCTGGAACTATCCAAGCATATGTATTCTGCATGTTAACTATGGTCTTTGTCTCAAACACATTTGAAGAAGAGTAGAATCAAAGGAGGAAATTAATTATGGAAAGAGCTATCGTATTAGCAGCTTCAGCTATTGGAGCAGGAATCGCAATGATCGCAGGTGTTGGTCCTGGTATAGGGCAAGGTTATGCTGCAGGACAAGGTGCAGCAGCAGTTGGACGTAATCCAGGAGCAAGAGGAAATATCATGTCAACAATGTTACTTGGACAAGCCGTAGCCGAAACTACTGGTCTTTACGGTTTCGCCGTAGCTATTATCTTATTATATGCTAACCCACTTTTAGGTAAACTTTAAGATAAAGCCTAGACTAAACCGAAGGGAGGTCAAAAAGTGAGTAGTATAATACTTGCAAGTACAGGTGTACTTGAAGCTAGTGGAGGTATGGCAGGAAGAATCTTTGGTCTTGATATGCAGTTATTTGTTGACGCAGGAATTCTAGCATTAGCAGTTTTTGCATTATTTACACTAATGTCTTATCTTCTGTTTAATCCTGCAAGGGAACTGCTAAGAAAACGCCAAGAAAAGATTAAATCAGAGATGGATTTTGCAGCAACTGAAAAAGCAGATGCTGTCTCTTACAAAGCAGAATACGACAATAAGTTAAAGTCTGTAAATAAAGAAGCAGAAGTAATTCTTAGCCAAACTAGAAAAAAAGCACTTAAAAAAGAAACAGAAATCGTTGATGAAGCGAAAGCAGAAGCTACTCGTATCATTGACAGAGCGAATAAAGAAGCTGAGCTTGAGAAGAGCAAGATGAAGGATGAAGTGAAACAAGAAATGATATCCGTTGCTTCCATCATGGCTGGTAAAATTATATCAACTTCAATTAATGAGAAGGAACAAGCTAAATTAATTGAAGATACATTAACAGAAATGGGTGATGATACATGGCAAAGTTAGTTTCTAAAACCTATGGTGAAGCATTATTTGATCTTGCTTTAGAAGATGGAACACTAACTACCATTATCGAAGAAGTGAATGTAGTGAAGGAAGCAATGAAAAAGAATCCTGATTTACTTAAGCTTCTTAGTCATCCTAAGATTAAAAAAGAGGAAAAAATATCTGTAATTGAGAACATATTCAAAGGAAGAGTATCGGATTCTTTGGTAGGATTCTTGGTTATTGTTGTTCAGAAGGACAGATACGATGACCTTGATGGTATATTCAAGTATTTTGTGGCTAAAGTTAGAGAATACAAGAATATTGGAGTAGCGTCCATTACATCCGCTGTTGAATTAGCAGAGGAACAAAAGAAGCAAATAGAACAAAGGTTGCTTCAGACTACAAAGTATAGCCAGTTTGAGTTGACTTTCCATGTGGATAAGAGCTTAATTGGTGGATTAGTTATTCGTATTGGAGACAGAGTTGTGGATAGTAGTGTTAAAACGAAACTACAAATGCTTGCAAAAGACTTAAGAAATGCAACTGTGTAAACGAACGAAGGACGAAAATTGTAACTAGCCAAGAGCCAGAGCGTAGGATTGCGTTGATGGAAGTGGGTAGTTATAACGATAAGAACAGGAAAGAAGGTGCTTATGTATCATGAATTTGAGACCAGAAGAGATTAGTTCTGTAATCAAAGAACAGATTAAAAATTATAGTACAAAGTTAGAAGTATCTGACGTAGGTACTGTAATCACAGTTGGTGATGGTATTGCACGTATTCACGGTCTTGAAAAAGCAATGCAAGGTGAACTACTTGAATTTCCTGGCGACGTTTATGGTATGGTATTGAACCTAGAAGAAGATAATGTAGGTGCCGTATTACTGGGTGATACAAAGAATATCAACGAAGGTGATACAGTTAAGACAACAGGTAGAGTAGTAGAAGTTCCTGTTGGGGATGCATTACTAGGTCGTGTTGTTAATTCTCTTGGCCAACCTATTGATGGTAAAGGACCAATTGATACAGATAAATATCGTCAAATTGAAAGAGTTGCATCTGGTGTTATCTCAAGAAAATCCGTAGATACGCCATTACAAACAGGTATTAAAGCGATTGATGCCATGGTTCCAATCGGACGTGGACAACGTGAGCTTATTATCGGTGACAGACAGACAGGTAAAACTGCCATTGCCCTAGATACAATCATTAACCAAAAGGGACAAGGGGTTAAATGTATCTATGTTGCAATCGGACAAAAAGCCTCTACTGTTGCGACAATCGTTAAAACATTAGAAGAACACGGTGCAATGGATTATACAACTATAGTTGCATCTACAGCAAGTGAACTTGCACCATTACAATATATCGCTCCATATTCAGGTTGTGCTATGGGTGAAGAATGGATGGAAGCAGGACAAGATGTATTGATCGTATATGACGATTTAAGTAAGCACGCAACTGCTTACCGTACACTTTCCTTACTACTTCGTAGACCACCAGGTCGTGAAGCTTATCCAGGTGATGTATTCTACCTTCATTCAAGACTACTTGAAAGAGCTGCACGTCTTTCAGATGAACTTGGTGGTGGTTCTTTAACAGCCTTACCAATCATTGAGACACAAGCTGGCGACGTTTCTGCGTATATTCCAACAAACGTAATCTCTATTACAGATGGACAGATTTACCTTGAAACAGAAATGTTCAATGCTGGTTTCCGTCCAGCCGTTAATCCGGGTCTTTCTGTATCTCGTGTAGGTGGTTCTGCACAAATCAAGGCAATGAAGAAGATTGCTGGTCCTATCCGTATTGACTTAGCGCAATATCGTGAGTTAGCATCCTTTGCACAGTTTGGTTCTGACCTAGATGCGGATACGAAAGAAAAGCTTGCACAAGGTGAAAGAATCAGAGAGATGCTTAAACAGCCACAATATAAACCAATGCCAGTAGAATATCAAGTTATTATCATCTATGCTGCTACTAAGAAATATCTTCTTGATATCGAAGTAAGTAGAGTCTTAGAATTTGAAAAAGAATTCTTTGATTTCCTTGATACGAAATATCCAGAGATACCTTCATCAATTAAGAATGAAAAAGTAATCAGCGATGAGACAGAAAGTGCACTTGTTAAAGCTATTGAGGAATTCAAAAAAGAATTTAATCGTGGATAGAGAGGTGTGACGTTATGGCCTCAATGAGAGAGATCAAGAGACGTAAAGGCAGTATACAAAGCACCCAACAGATTACCAAAGCCATGAAGTTAGTTTCTACTGTAAAACTTCAAAGAGCAAAAGGTAGAGCAGAGAGTTCTAAGCCATACTTTGATTACATGTATGACACAGTTAGCTCAATGCTCGCTAAATCTGGTAATATCACGCATCCATATCTACAAGCAGGAGATTCACCAAAGAAGGCAATTATCGTAATTACCTCAAATCGTGGTCTTGCTGGTGGATACAATTCAAATATTACTAAGTTAATCAGGAATTCTGATATTAAGAAGGAAGACGCTATAATCTATGCAGTAGGAAGAAAAGGTAAAGAAACCTTAGCACGCTACGGTTATGAAGTAAAAGCGGATTATTCTGAAGTAATAAATGAACCTATGTACAAGGATGCAGCTGAAATAGGTGCTGCGGTATTAGAAGCGTTCTCAAACAATGAAGTAGGCGAGATTTATCTTGCTTATACTAGATTTAAGAATACAGTTACTCATATCCCTAGTCTGATTAAATTACTTCCTGTTGACCCTAATATGGACAAGAGTTTGAAAGAAGAATCAGAAGCAAACTCTGTAGAGGCTCTTACGTTAATGAACTATGAACCTAGTGCAGAAGAAGCATTGGATATGATTATCCCTAAGTATATGAACAGCTTGATCTATGGTGCTTTAGTAGAAGCTCTTGCTAGTGAAAACGGTGCAAGAATGCAAGCCATGGATTCTGCTACAAATAATGCGGAAGAAATGATTAGCGACCTTTCGTTAAGTTATAACCGCGCAAGACAGAGCTCAATTACGCAAGAATTAACAGAAATTGTTGCAGGAGCTTCTGCAATTAACTAGAAAAGGAGTGAAACAGAAGAATGGCAGATAAAAACGTTGGTAAAATCACTCAGATTATCGGTGCGGTACTTGATATAAAGTATAGTGAAGGTAAACTTCCTGAAATATATGATGCAATTGAGATTCCTACAGCAGATGACAGCAAATTAGTTGTAGAAGTAGCACAACATCTCGGTGATGATACAGTTAGGTGTATTGCCATGGGTCCTACAGACGGTTTGGTTCGTGGTATGGATGCCATTGCTACAGGTGCACCAATATCTGTACCAGTTGGAGAGGCAACACTTGGACGTATGTTCAATGTACTTGGTCAACCAATTGATGATAAACCAGTGCCAGAAGGCGCCCGGTTTAATCCTATTCATAGAAAAGCACCTGCATACGAAGATCAATCTACATCTACTGAGATGTTAGAAACAGGAATTAAGGTAGTAGATTTACTTTGTCCATACCTTAAAGGTGGTAAGACTGGTCTATTTGGCGGTGCTGGTGTAGGTAAAACAGTTCTTATTCAAGAGCTTATTACAAACATCGCAACAGAGCACGGTGGATACTCTGTATTCACAGGTGTTGGTGAAAGAACAAGAGAAGGTAATGACCTTTATTATGAAATGATGGAATCAGGAGTTCTTAATAAGACAGCCATGGTATTTGGTCAGATGAATGAACCACCTGGAGCGAGAATGCGTGTTGGTCTTACTGGACTAACCATTGCTGAGAACTTTCGTGATAAAGAAGGAAAAGACGTGTTATTATTCATTGATAACATATTCCGTTTCACACAAGCTGGTTCTGAGGTATCCGCATTACTTGGACGTATGCCAAGTGCTGTTGGTTACCAACCAACTCTTCAAACAGAGATGGGTGCTTTACAAGAGCGTATCACATCGACTAAGAGTGGTTCTATTACATCAGTTCAAGCTGTATATGTACCAGCCGATGACTTAACTGACCCAGCTCCAGCGACTACATTCGCCCATCTTGATGCGAAGACAGTACTTTCACGTTCGATTGTAGAACTTGGTATCTACCCAGCGGTAGATCCGCTTGAATCCACTTCAAGAATTCTTGATCCAAATATTGTTGGTGAAGAACACTACAAAGTAGCTCGTGGAGTGCAAGAGATTCTTCAAAAATACAAAGAATTACAAGATATTATCGCAATCCTTGGTATGGATGAATTATCAGAAGAAGAAAAACTTATTGTATCAAGAGCAAGAAAAGTACAAAGATTCCTTTCACAGCCTTTCAACGTTGCAGAACAATTTACAGGCTTAAAAGGTAAATATGTACCAATTGCTGAAACAATTCAAGGCTTTAAAGAAATTATTGAAGGTAAACATGATGAGATACCGGAGAGTTATTTCCTTAATGCAGGTAATATAGATGACGTTCTTGCCCGTGTTAAGTAAGTTAGTTCAGTGTGAATGAAAATACGCATTGTTACTGGAAAGTTGAGGTGCTTGAATGGCAGATACAAAAACATTTAATCTACAAATCGTTACACCTGACCGAATCTTCTTTCAAGGCGATGCTGAGATGATTGAACTTAAGACAACAGAAGGCGACATTGGTGTATTTAAAGATCATATTCCTTTAACTGCAATCATTGCACCTGGTATACTTAAGATTACTAACAATGGAGAGGTAAAGGAAGCTGCTTTATTAAGTGGATTCCTTGAGATTCTTCAAGATAAAGTAATCATATTAGCAGAATCATGTGAATGGCCAGATGAGATTGATATTAATCGGGCCAATGAAGCAAAGATTCGTGCAGAGCGTCGTCTTAAGGGAACAGATGCAGGACAAATCAATACGACTCGTGCAGAGATGGCGTTACGCCGTTCCTTGATTCGTATTGAATTAGCCGAAAAGTCAGGTCACTAAGATAGTTGAAAACAGCTACACAGCCGTTTATGGTTGTGTGGCTGTTTTTGCTTTATTCCGCCTCCAATGTTTAAAAAGATAAATTATGGAAATAATTAAGACATTACAAATTATGTTAAATTATCTTAAAGATATGGGGGCAATTTTATGAGTCATGATATAGAGAATTCACAAAACTGGATTGCGGTAATCTTTAGAACCATCAAGAAGGTACCGCAGTTACTTAAAGGACAAAACAAAAAAGTAAAGAGTATTGCTTATGTAGTAGCTATCCTTTGGATTGCGGTTTTATCCCAGCTATTTGTTAATCGTTTTTTTACAGATGATAGCAAATTAGTTGATGCATTTACGAAAGCTAATTCGGTAATTATGGATAGTAATTTATATCTAGTAGCTGATATGGGAACGGATTATATGAGCGAAGAAGATGAAAAGAATCTATTACAGTATGTGTTTTCAGAGATAGGTTTAACAGATGAATGCAAAATTACTCGTGGAGATGATACAGATACTATCTTGACTAAGAGAGAATCCGATCAATCTACCACTATTATTAAATTAGTAAGAGATCGTGAGAAGACGAAAAAAGATACGTATCTGGTTAGGAGATATCTAATAATAGACATTACTATTAATGAAGATGTTAATAGCATACTTTCCTATAAGAAAAAAGCAGAGAAGATTGTATCCAAATTAGAAGCAGCGACTTATGAAAGCCAAGTGACTTTTACAGGAACATATGATGGTAAATTAAGTATAGAAGAGCGCAATAAAATCACGGATCGATTTGTCAAAGATCTGCAGGCAAATGTGGTAGTAGAGCAGCGAGGAGATGAGTTGTATACAGTCTATGCATATACGGGACTTATTAATGATTATGTTAAGTCTGAAGGAAATAAGATTAATGTTAATATTGCATTCAACTATAACGAAAAGAAGAATAAAACAAATCTGTATGTAGCAACTCCAATATTAAATCAAGATTATTAGAAAAAGATTATTGTGCCCCGTTATCTAATGGGTCCATAAATAAGAGAAACAACAGTGATATATAAGATAGCACATATCATTTTTTGCCTCATATATTAGATAGTGATATAGTAATGAGGAGATAAATCATGAGTAATGATAAATGTAAAAGCAGTGAAACTAACAATGAGTACATTGATTTCTTAACAAATAATTACTTAAGTTATGATGATATGTACCGTCATATGGTAAATGCAAATACTGCCAGCAGATTTCAAAACACAGATGAGAATCAAGATTTTGAGAATATAATTGAAGAAAATGTAGATGAATTTGCCGAAGAAGATATGCAAGAAGCATCTGAAGACATGGCTGAAGAGTTCGAGGAATATTTTTATGGTGAAGGAATGTCAAATGATGATATGGATTTTGAAGAACTAATTAATGAATACAGGAATGGTGGTTATGATCCTTATCGAATGCCAATCGGAGTTACCTTGTCAAGGGGTAGTTATCAAGAGGATATGGTAAATTATTTTCGTCCTAATCATAGAAAAGTAGAAGAAGATAGACTTGATGATGATATTGATTATATGAAGGGTATGTATCCAAGAGCTGCTAGAATAGTGCTACAGTGCATCGAGGATGAGTGTGATAAGTTAGAATATACCGGAAGTTGCATGTTCGATGAATATCCGGATTTTACGAATATCAACAGAATAGTTGTTCGTATCTATGAAAACGTTAAGAATATGAATATGAATGTAAATGAAAATGATAATAAAGATGGCGAGGTAGAGATTAAACAGTGTTGTTACGATAGATATTGTCCATATAACCGTTGTGTAGAGTGTTGTGACGATGGTACGCCAAACTGGCTATTCCAGATGGTTCAAACGATGTTCCTTCAAGAGATGGCTAATCGTAGAAGAAGATATCGTTATCGTAGATGGAGATAAGCTAAACTAAAAAGAGGCTGTTGCAAGTTCTGGTTGTAGTAACACAAGAGATTGCAACAGCTTTTGTTTGCGTAATTATATAAAAATAAGAGTATTTTAAGAATTATATGGTTGTAGAATAGTGGGAAAGTAGGTACAATATAACTTATAAGAAGTAGCGAAGCTACTTCTAGGGATTACACGAAGTGTAAGACCGCGGCTCCGAAGGAGTTATAAGTTAACAAGTCTAAACTATAAGATAACCCACTAAGTTAGCGATAGAACGAAGTTCTAGAGCATAGGATTACACGAAGTGTAAGACCGTAGCAAATTCAAGGAACTTGACTTGAAGGAGTTATAAGTTAACAAGTCCGTAAAACTTAGGCGTTTGTGAAACTCTTTGTAATGCCGACAAACATATCAATATGTTGTCGGCATGGAGAAGAGTTTAGCAATTGCCTAAGTCCATAAAACTTGTTGAAAGGAGATAAAGCAATGGATAGCAATGTTGTCTCAGTACTTAAAGAGACTTTAAATATAGATTTATTAGATATTATTATCAGTAATCCAATTAAAAAAGATGGGGTCACAAAGATTAAGATAAGACCAATTCTTTTACAAGGAACGTTATTATTTCAAGTAGAACAGTTTGAAGGAAAACAGGTTTTTCATAGTAATGATGCCAAAGAAGTTATTATGGAAAAGGCAGAGCGTTGGCTAGGTGAGGAATTCAAACAAGTAGAAGTAAGATCAAAAGAGAAACAATATATTATACTAATCAGCAAAAAAGGAAAGGTTACAATTAAGAAGAAACAACAGAAGGTGATTGGAACAAAGCAAAACCTAACACATAATCGTACAAAACAGTATCTATTACAAGAAGGAACAGAAGTTCCTTTCTTAGTAGACCTTGGAGTTATGACAGCGGAAGGGAAAATTGTACATGCCAAATACGATAAATTCAAGCAAATTAATCGTTATCTTGAGTTTATAGAAGATATCATTCCTAGCCTAGAAGCGGTCCTAAAACAAAAAAATGAATTAACGATAATTGATTTCGGGTGCGGAAAATCATATTTGACGTTTGCTATGTATTATTACCTACATGAAGTAAAGGGTTATAATATCCATGTAATCGGCTTAGATCTAAAGGATGAAGTAATTAAGAAGTGTAATGATTTAGCAAAGAGATATGAGTATGAGAAGTTAGAATTCCTACATGGTGATATAGCAACATATGAAGGAGTAGATTTTGTGGATATGGTTGTAACCTTACATGCATGTGACACCGCCACCGATTACGCCCTTTATAAAGCAGTTATGTGGGGAGCAAAAGTAATCTTATCTGTACCTTGTTGTCAACATGAGGTGAATAAACAGATTCAATGTGAAGTATTAGACCCTATACTTAAGTATGGTTTAATTCAGGAAAGAACGGCAGCACTAATTACGGATTCTATGAGAGCATCCTTACTTGAGATTCTTGGATATAAGACACAGATACTTGAGTTTATTGATATGGAACATACCCCAAAGAATATTTTAATACGTGCAGTAAAAACTGGGACATGTACTAATCAGAAGGAATTGATAGAAGAATATATTCGCTGTAAGGAATATTTGCATATTGAACCAACATTATATAGTTTGTGTAAAGAGTACATTACGAAGCTCTAAGCAATTACCTAAATAAATAAAATAGATGGAAGGAATAGTATGTTAAAACACATTTACCGATTTGTAGTGTTAGTAATAGTATTTGTGGTATCAATTTTTTTCATGGGTAATAATATTAGGGAAGAAGAGGTTGAAAGTGGTGCAACAACCACAATGTCAGCTACCACATATCCAGTAATGTATATTGAGACAGACCGAGGGCTCATGAATCCGTTACATGGTTATAGTACCAATATTGAAGCAAATATGATACGTGAAACTATTACATTATTAGATAATGATCAAGCGGTTACTGTCAGTATTGATCAAAAGAAATTAACAGTAAAGAAGATTAATTACGAAGTACGTGATAATAATCAATACTCGCTAATTGAAGAAGGTTCCATTAGTGCTCTCACACAAACAGATGATAATAAAACAGCTAAGATTAAAATTAAAGAGATATTAGAAGAGAATAAAGAATATGCTATGAAGATTACCGCAGTAACTTCAACCGGGGAAAAGATACATTTCTATACAAGAATAAAGAAGATTCTTAACGCGCATTTGAATGAGAAATATGATTTTGTAGAGCAGATTCATGAGTCCATTCTAAACAAGGACGAAGCCGCAGGAATCGGTAGTTATTTGGAGACAAATTCTACAATGGATAATTCTAGTTATGCTTATGTGAATATCAATTCCAGTTACGATATGGTTATGTGGGGCAGTCTAAAACCTACACTTATATCAGATGTAATAACACGAATCACAGAGATGAATCAAGAAACGGCTTCTTTTGTATTAAAATATAAAGTAGAAGTGGAAACGGATACTGGAGTGGAGCAATATACGGTTTCAGAATTCTTCCGCGTAAAATATACGGCAGCTAGAATGTATCTACTCTATTATGAAAGAAAGGCAGAAGCCGCCTTTAATCCAGATTATATGAGTATCAAGAAAGGGGAACTTAAGATTGGTGTGTCCAATCTATATGATTTACCTTTCTTAACGGATGAAGCAGAGACTAAACTTTGTTTTGTACGTAATAAGACATTGTGGTATTATGATATGATAGCCAATACCATGGTTAAAGTATTTACCTTTGAGCAAAAACAGTCGGATTTTATAAGGGATTGCTATGATCAACATGATATTAAAATATTGAATATTGATGCAGATGGTAATATAGATTTTGTTGTATATGGTTATATGAATCGTGGTGAATATGAGGGTCGTACCGCAGTTATATTATATCGATTCTATTCTGTAGAGAATCGTGTGGAAGAACAAGTATATATTCCAATGAATGTTCCTTATGAAGTTATGAAGCAAGACTTAGAGGGATTTAGTTATGTTAATCGTTCAAGTGTATTCTACTTCTCATTACAGGATCAGATATTTGCTTATAATATGATTACTAAGAAACTAGAGACAATCGTAGAAGAGGCAGACCCCGACAATATAATGATTTCACAAAAAGACTCCTATATTGCATGGACAGATAACAGTGAGTTAGGAAAGGCGTCTAGTATCATTTTGCTTGATTTAGAAACAGGAGCTAAGAGTTATATCAAGGCAAAAGAAGGGCAAAGTGTACGTATCTTTGGCAAGATAAATGAAAATCTAATATTAGGATATGTGAAGGATTCAGATTTAACGATGGATACAGATGGAACAATTCTTGCGCCTGCATATAAAGTTTCTATCATAGATAAGGAACGACAAGAATTAAAAACTTATGAAGTTAAGAAATATTATACTGTGGCTGCAACGGTGAACGACAATGTTATTGAACTAAAGAGAGTGAAAAAAACTGCAAGTAGCGAAACAAATTATGCTTTAGCAGAATCCGATTTTATACTCAACAGGACTGAAACGAATGGATCCAAGATTGAGGTAACAACTCGAGTGACGGATAAGATGTTAACGGAGTTATATCTTACAATTCCAAGTACGATTACATTAACTAAGAAACCAGACATTAAAACTACAGTTAATACCGTAATTACGGAAGACACAACGTTACGACTTGATATTGATCGTAGCAGCAGGGAACGCTATTATGTATATGCTTTAGGTGAGATTCTTGGAGTATATGACAATGCAGGAGATGCAATTGTATTGGCGGATGAAAAAATGGGATCCGTTATTAATCAGAATTTTAAAGTTATTTGGGAACGTGGGAAAAAATCCACAAGGGCAACGATTAGTAGTATAACACCGGTTTATGCAAGTAGCGGATTAACAAGTAAGAAAGCTTGTGCGAAGATGCTTCTAGCTAATTCAGGAGTTAATGTTACTGTCGGTCAAATTGGGGATAAAAACCGCTCCATTATGGATATACTAACACAGTATATGAAGAAAGAACCGATTAATCTAACTGGAAGTACACTAGAAGAGGTCCTTTACAATGTAAGTGAAGGAAGAGCAGTTATTGCCATGAAGAGTAATGGTCAAGCAGTATTAATTACGGAATACGATGAATTCAATATTACTATGATTGATCCTGAACTTGGTAGAACATGGAAAGAAGGCTACAAAGATAGTTCTAAGATGTTTGAAAAAGCAGGCAATATCTTTATTAGTTTTATAGAATAGGAGTTTATAAAACTCATTAACAAAAGAAAGGCAAGTGATAATATGGTAGATGAAAGAATTAAAACTTTGGCGAAAAACCTTGTAAATTATTCAATGAAAGTTAAAAAAGGAGATAATGTATATATACATTACGTTGGACCTACTACGCAGATGTTAGCAAAACAATTAGTGAAGGAAGTATATGCAGTAGGAGGTAATCCGTTCCCGCACTTCACTGACCCTATTGTTGAGAGGGAAATGCTTCTTAACTGTTCGGAAGAACAACTAAAGGTTATGGCAGAAACTGATGCAGCAGAGATGTCTAAGATGGATTGCTATGTTGGTATTCGCGGTACTGATAACGTTACAGAGTACTCAGATGTACCAGCAGAGAAGATGAAATTATATTCTAGCTTATATTCTACTCCAGTACATCATGACATTCGTGTTCCTAAAACACGTTGGGTAGTTCTTCGTTACCCAAACAGCTCTATGGCACAGTTAGCTAACATGAGTACAGAAAAATTCGAAGACTTCTACTTTGATGTATGTAACTTAGATTATTCTAAGATGGGAAAAGCAATGGAGAATCTAGTAGAGTACCTAAACCGTACAGACAAAGTACACATTGTAGGACCTGGTACAGATCTTACTTTCTCAATCAAGGATATACCATCAATTCCATGTGCTGGAGATGCGAATATTCCTGATGGTGAAGTATTCACCGCACCAGTTAAAGATTCTATCAATGGTACATTACAATATAATGCACCAGCAGTATACCAAGGTTTTACATTCGAGAATATAAAACTAACTTTTAAAGATGGTAAGATTATAGAAGCAACAGCAAATGATACGAAAAGAATCAATGAAGTATTTGATACAGATGAAGGTGCTCGTTATGTAGGAGAATTTGCGATCGGTGTTAATCCATATGTAGTAACTCCAATGAAGGATACTTTATTTGATGAAAAGATTATGGGATCCTTCCACTTCACACCTGGTAACTGTTATGATGATGCACCAAACGGAAACCATTCTTCTATCCACTGGGATCTTGTGTGTATTCAGACACCTGAGTATGGCGGTGGAGAGATGTATTTTGATGACGTATTAGTTCGTAAAGATGGACGATTTGTTGTGAAAGAATTAGAGTGTTTAAACCCTGAAAATCTTAAATAAAAGTACAAGTGTAAAAGAAAATAATTGTTTTTCAAACAGCAAGTTTGTATCTGCGCTGCAACTACAAACTTGTGAAACCAAAGTTGCAGCGTAGAAATGAGGTAAAGTATGAAACGTGTATTTTTAATAGTTTTAGATAGTTTTGGCATTGGGGAAATGCCAGATGCAGCTAATTATGGAGATGCAGGCAGCAACACAGTAAAAGCTGCCTCTACAAGTCAATATTTTCGTATGCCTAATATGAAAAAACTAGGATTCTTCAATATCGATGGAGTTGAAATTGAGAGGCCAGAGGAAGACTGGGCAAAAGAAGAAGTTACACCAGTTGGTGCATATGCACGTATGACTGAAATGTCAAAAGGTAAAGATACAACGATTGGACATTGGGAGATTGCTGGTATCGTATCAGAAAAACCACTACCAACATTCCCTGATGGATTCCCTAAGGAATTACTTGATGTATTCGAAGAACGTACTGGTAGAAAAGTTATCTGTAATAAACCGTACTCAGGAACAGATGTAATACGTGATTATGGGGAAGAACACGTGAAAACTGGTGCTTTAATTGTCTATACATCAGCAGATAGTGTATTCCAAATTGCAGCACATGAATCAGTTGTTCCAATTGAACAGTTATATGAATATTGTGAAATTGCTAGAGAAATCTGTGAAGGAAAATATGGCGTGGGTCGTGTTATTGCTAGACCTTTCGAAGGGGAAGCACCTAACTTCAAACGTACTTCAAGACGTCATGACTATTCATTAGTGCCACCAAATACGACAATGCTTGATCAATTATTAGAAGCTGATTTAGATGTACTAGCTGTTGGTAAGATCAATGATATATTCGCAGGAAAAGGTATTGGAGAGATGGTTCGTACAGCTAACAATGCGGAAGGTATTGAACGTACACTTGAATATATGAAACGTGACTTTAATGGCTTATGTTTCACTAACTTAGTAGATTTTGATATGTTATATGGTCACAGAAATGACGCGGAAGGTTATGCAAAAGCACTTACTTACTTCGATGAGAAATTACCTGAAATATTAGCAGCATTAAAAGAAGATGATCTTCTCATGATTACAGCAGATCATGGTTGTGACCCTGTAACACCTTCTACTGATCATTCGCGTGAATATACACCACTTGTTATCTATGGGGATAAGATTAAGAAGAATACAAATCTTGGAACAAGAGAATCTTTTGCAGATATTGCAGCAACAATCTTAGACTACTTTGATGTTGAATCTAAAGTGGCAGGAAAATCTCTATTACCAGAGATTATGTAGTAAGAAGTACTTATAGGTGAGTGTCCGTATATCCTCACTTATAAGTATTTTATATAAATAATATAAGCCTAACTTCGCACATAAAAACTTTATTTACCTAATACTAAAAATCTTAAAGTGCGAAGTCTGAGTAGAATAAGTTAATAAACAACCCTGTTTCATTGATAAAGTTAATGAAATGTTGTATACTTGAAGTCCAATTTAATTTAATTAGGAGGTACTATTATGGCAACACCACATAATGCAGCAAAACCAGGAGATATCGCTAAGACGGTATTGATGCCAGGAGATCCATTAAGAGCAAAATATATCGCAGATAATTTTTTAGAAGACGTAACATGCTTTAATACAGTACGTAACATGTTTGGTTATACAGGAACTTATAAAGGTAAAAGAGTATCCGTTATGGGTGGCGGAATGGGTATGCCATCAATTGGTATCTATTCCTATGAATTATATCATTTCTATGATGTAGAAAGTATCATTCGTATCGGTTCAGCAGGCGGTATTGGTGATGATATCAAAGTCCGTGACGTTGTAATTGGTATGGGAGCATCAACAGATTCTAACTATGCAGAACAATACAAATTACCAGGAACATATGCTCCTATAGCAGATTTCTCACTTCTTCGTAAAGCAGTAGAAGCAGCAGAAGAAAAGAATATCAAAGTAGTTGTAGGAAACATCTTATCATCTGACCACTTCTACAATGATTATGAGAAGACAAATGAATTATGGAAAAAGATGAACATTGCAGCGGTTGAGATGGAAGCAGCAGCTTTATATATGATTGCGGCTAGAGCAAACAAGAAAGCTTTATGTATTCTTACTGTATCTGACCATGTATTTACAGGAGAAGCACTTCCTGCGGAAGAAAGACAAACAAGCTTTAGAGAGATGATGGAAATCGCATTAGAAATCGCTGATTAATTACTGTGTAGAGAGGAAATGTTTTAATGGATAAGAAGAATATTTTTGGGAAGGTTGACCATACATTGTTAGGTATCACTGCTACTTGGAATGATATTAAAACGATTTGTGACGATGCTATGCATTATCAGACAGCAAGTGTTTGTATACCACCTTCTTACGTTAAGCAAGCGAAGGAATATATGGGAGACAAGATGGCAGTTTGTACGGTAATTGGTTTCCCTAACGGATATAATACGACAGCTGTTAAAGCATTCGAAACCAAAGATGCTATTGATAATGGAGCAGACGAAATTGATATGGTTATCAATCTTGGCCTGGTAAAAGATAAACGTTATGATTTAATTGAACAAGAAATCAAAACATTAAAAGAAGTATGTAAAGATAAGATTCTTAAAGTTATCATAGAGACTTGTGTTTTGACGGAAGAAGAAAAAGTTATGATGTGTAAGGTTGTTACCAGTTCAGGAGCAGACTACATCAAAACTTCAACAGGCTTTTCAACAGCAGGCGCTACCTTTGATGATATTGCATTGTTTGCTAAGAACATCGGTAAAGATGTTAAGATGAAAGCTGCTGGTGGAATTTCTTCATTTGATGATGCTGAGAAATTCATCGAGCTAGGCGCGTCAAGACTTGGAACTAGTCGTATTGTTAAATTAGCGAAAAACGAAACTGGTACAGGATATTAAGATAAGTATTTGAAGATGGGGGTATTACGAAGGATTGATTATGACTTCTATAATACCCTCTCTTCTATCTAAGTTATTAGGATTCGAGAGTCCAAAGATCTTTTGGTACTTGAATTCTAATATAGATATTTCAATAACTATAGAAAGGGACTTATAATGGATAATAAAGAGCTTATTAGAAAAGCGATAGATGGATTAAAATATTCCTATGCGCCGTATTCTAACTTCAATGTTTCAGCAGTATTAGTTGCAAAAGATGGTTCTATCTATACTGGTTGCAATATAGAGAATGCAGCTTACACACCTTCGAATTGTGCAGAACGTACCGCTTTCTTTAAGGCAGTTAGTGAGGGAGTCAAAGAATTCGAAACGATTATTATTGTTGCAGGCAAAGGTGGTAAGGTAGAGAATATTACAGCTCCTTGTGGCGTTTGTAGACAGGTGATGATGGAGTTTTGCGACCCTAAAACATTTAAGATTATCTTAGCAAAATCAGAAGAGGAGTATAAGGAATTCACGTTGGAAGAATTATTACCACTTGGTTTTGGTCCTGGAGATTTAATCGAGAATTAATCTATAAGTTATACTTAATTGAAACGGAGATGATAAGTATGAGAATGGTGGATTTAATTACCAAGAAAAAGGAAGGCGAAATTCTTACTGATGAAGAGATTCAATTCATGATAGACGGTTATGTTAAGGCAGAAATACCAGACTACCAGATGTCAGCAATGCTTATGGCAATTTGTTTTAGGGGTATGACCGATCATGAGATGGCTGTGATGACAGGAGCGATGGCTCACTCAGGCGATATGGTTGATCTATCGGCCATTGAAGGTGTTAAGGTAGATAAGCACAGTACAGGTGGTGTAGGTGATAAGACAACACTTGTAATTGCACCAATTGTAGCAGCGTGTGGCGGTAAAGTAGCAAAAATGTCCGGTCGAGGACTTGGTCATACTGGTGGAACAATTGATAAGATGGAAGCAATACCAGGTATGAAGACGTCTCTTCCTAGAGAAGAGTTTTTTGATATCGTTAACAAAATTGGTTTAAGTGTAATTGGACAATCGGGTAATCTTGCGCCGGCAGATAAGAAACTGTATGCGCTTCGTGATGTAACAGCTACAGTAGGAAGTATTCCTCTAATTGCTTCTTCTATTATGAGTAAAAAGCTTGCAGCAGGTAGTGATAGTATTCTACTTGATGTTAAGACTGGTAGTGGAGCTTTCATGAAGACACTCGATGATTCTATCTTATTAGCAAGTAAAATGGTAGCTATTGGTGAGCATGAAGGAAGAAAAACAGTTGCGTTAATTACGGATATGGATATACCGCTAGGCAATGCGATTGGAAATTCTTTAGAAGTAATAGAGGCAGTTCATACATTACAAGGTAATGGGCCAGAAGATCTTACAAGTGTTTGCCTTAAACTTGCTGCAAATATGCTTCATTTAACAGGAATGGGTGACGTAGAAACTTGTGAGCAGATGGCTAAAGAGGCAATAACATCAGGAAAAGCTCTTCAAAAATTAATAGATATGGTAGAAGCACAGGGTGGTGATTCAAGGGTGATCAAAGATACGAGTGCCTTTGCTAAAGCTCCATTAAGCTATAAGGTTCGTTCTGACCGTGAAGGATATATTACCCATATGAATACAGAAAAATGTGGTATTGCTTCAGTAGAGTTAGGTGCTGGACGTGCCACAAAGGAAAGCGTAATTGATTATTCAGCAGGTATTATCTTAGAAAAGAAAATTGGCGCATTTGTTAAGAAAGGTGAGGTATTAGCTACTCTATATGCAGCAGATGAGAAGATGTTTGCAGATGCAGAGAAGCTTTTATTAGAAGCTTATACGATTTCAGAAGAGAAATCTGTAATTGAACCACTAATATTTGCCAGAGTTAGTAAAGAAGGAATTGAAAAGTATTCCTAATCTATGGTATAGTTTATTTGATGACTGTTAAATGATAAAGAAGTTTATACTTAAAAAATACAGTCATCAAATAAATTGAGAGAGAGGAAATTAATATGGAAAAATTTTGCGGTAAGTGCGGTAAGCCTTTACAAGATGGAGAGACCTGTTCATGTTCTCTGGGGAGTGAACAAGAGCAAGTTATAACATCAGAAGTGAGTGAAAATGAAGTAAAAAAAGAAGCAACAGTAGAGACTAATGAACAACCTGCACAGACAATGAGCGAACAACCTATTCAAGGAGAGCAACAAGCAGGAGTTAGCGGATATATGTATGGACAACCTATGCAAGGACAACCTATACAGGGACAACCTATGCAAGGACAACCTATGCAAGGACAACCTATACAGGGACAACCTATACAGGGACAACCTATGCAGGGACAACCTATACAGGGACAACCTATGCAGGGACAACCTATGCAAGGACAACCTATGCAAGGACAACCAGTGCAGGGACAACCAAATAGTCAAGCGAATCAATTTGGTCAACAAGCTTCTCAGGCGGCAGCAGTTGCTGGAAAATATGCTAAAAATATATGGCAGATTCTACTGGATATATGGAAAGCGCCAGCTGACAACTTAAAGAGTTTTGTTAACGAGAAGAATTTTGTTAATGCTCTAATATTAATTGGTGCAGAAGCCTTATTAATGGTCCTATTTTCATGTATAATCTTAAAGAAAGTTTATTCTATGATCATGGGTATAGTTGGAGGTATCTCTTATTATTTCTATGATGAAGTGAAAGTTCCTTATCTAAGAACAATTTTTAGTACATTAATTGGAACAGCTTTAGGTGCATGTATATTTGCTGCCATAACTATGCTTATTGTAAAGCAGGTCGGCAAAGCAAATAAAACATTTAAAGAAGCGATTTGTATTACGGCAACAAAGAGTGCTGCTTTCCTACCTTTCTTAGTAGTCGCTATTATTACCTCTTTATTCAGTTTGCCACTAACAATTATAGTGATGGCATTAGGCGGAATATTAGGCTATTTTTATGTACATACTTCATTAGATGATGGATCGATTCAAGATGGGAATAAGCATGTTTATACTTCCTTCTTAATCTATGCTGTTTATATTATTGTATCATTACTTTTAATGTATCTTTTTAGTAAGCTTTAATAATAGGAATAAAATATAAGTAAGCACTCCTTGGAACGTATGGACTTAAAAACCAAGGAGTGTATGATAAAATAATAGGATTATGTTAGTTAGATTTGAGAATACTATTAGAGGAGATACTGGACTTTTGGGACGACTATTACTAGATGCCTTGTCTAGTTGACTATATATGAAAATTAACGAAAGCTATTACGCTAGTTGACGCCAAAGAGGGTGAATAAGATTACGATTTGCGTTATGCAGAGGAGGAATTATGAAATTATTATCAGTGGCAATACCAAGTTATAATTCGGAAGAGTACCTAGGCAGAGCTGTTGAAACCTTATTAACTGGTGGAGAAGAATTAGAAATTATTATTGTGAATGATGGTTCAAAGGATGACACAGGTAAAATAGCAGACGCATATCAAGAAAAATATCCTACCATTATTAAGGCAATCCACCAAGAAAATGGAGGACATGGACAAGCTGTAAATACTGGGCTTAAGAATGCGACAGGATTGTATTTTAAAGTAGTTGATAGTGATGATTGGGTGAATGAAAATTCTTTAAAGAATGTTTTGAAGTTGCTAAGAAAGATGTATGATGAGAAGAAAGAATTAGATTTGCTAATTGCGAATTATGTATATGAGAATGCAAATCTAAACAAACAAAAGGCAATTGATTATAAGAGTGCAATGCCAATAGATACTATTTTTGGTTGGGATGACTTGAAGCATTTTAAACAGAGTCAGAATATTTTAATGCATTCTGTATTCTATCGTACGCAGTTATTACGAGATTGTAATTTACAATTACCGAAGCATACTTTCTATGTGGATAATATATTTGTATATCAACCACTGCCGTATGTAAAGACAATATACTATATAGACGAGAATTTCTATCGGTATTATATAGGTCGAGAAGATCAATCGGTTAATGAGAAGGTAATGATGAGTAGAATCGATCAACAGATTCGAGTTACTAAGTTAATGATAGAATCAACGGATATATTCTCAGTTACAAGTAAGAAACTTCGGAACTACATGTTAAAATACTTGTCTGTAATGATGATGGTGTGTTCTGTATATCTTGTTAAAATTGGAACGAAAGAAAGTTTGGATAAGAAGAAAGAGCTATGGGATTATCTTAAAACAACGAAGCCTATGATGTATAATAAGATCCGTCATAGTGTATTAGGGTATAGTATGCACCTTCCTGGTCATACCGGCCATGCAATAATTAAGATAGGATATCGCATATCTCAAAAGATAATTGGATTTGGATGATTAAAAAGGTATACAACAACTATGGGAGTTTTAATAACTTTCAGTTTGTTGTATACCTTTTTTGTTTTTATATATATCATCTAAAGAGATTGTAAAGCAAAGTCACCAATACTTAGGATTCTACAGCTATATGGTTATGACGAAATGCAATTTGTAAAGCTCGCATTGTTATAAATAATAGGAATACATTAATTACAAGCATAATTGATGACTTTGGAAGTCTGCTTAAGAATAATGCATTGTATGGAGAACCATATAAAATTGATAAGTTGAACGTATTTAAAAATATTGAGATTGCAAATTCACAGATGCTTGCTGCGATGGCTCTAGGTATGGTTACTTTACATTTGTAAAACACAATACCGAATAAAAAGCCCATTATTGCGTACGTAATGGTAAAGCCAAAGAAGAAAGAGCTTCCTTTGCCACCAGTAATAAGCATCTTCACAACATCACCTAAAGCACCAACACTAAGCCCCATGATTGGGCCGCCTAGCATGCCGGCAGCAGCAATAATTATGAAACCTAGACGAATCTCAATAGATTGTGTAATTGGAATATCAAAGAATGATACTACAATGTACATAGCGACCATGAGTGCACAAAAGACAAGATTACGTAGTTTACTCATGTTTGCAATTTGCTTCTTAAGATTTAGTGCCTCTTTACTTATAAAAAGCATAATAAAAACACCTCCATAATGTAGTTGGCAGCAACGTATGATACCAAAAAACCAAGGTAGACTGCTACGTTACCACGTGTTAACAAGGTATACCTGGCTACAATATGAGATGTCTCTCAAAACTGCAGCAACGGGATGCGAACAATATACCGCAAGCCTAAGCTCTTCGTTCTAGTGACAACTCCCCGTTCACTAGACACTTAACGCATATTATTCTACTTTGCTTTGTTAGCAGATACATTATATAATTGATTCCGTAATTATGTCAAGAAGTGTGTTATACAGATATGATATGGCTAGTTATTACAATTAGGAATAGAATCAAAAAAACCACCTACAATTGCTTGTAAATGGCTTTTATTGTTTATCTCTATGCTTCTGTATGTGATTCAGATAAAGATTGTTTTTTGCTAAACAATTTTGAATAATTAGGTACATATACAACAAAGTACATAATTATACATAAAATGAAAGCAGCAATTCCGTCAAAAACAGAGTGTTGTTTTAAGAAAACAGTTGCTAAACAAATTAAGACGCAAAGGACAAAGGAAGCACGTCTAATCCAATGCTTGTTCTTTAATTTAGCGGAGTGCATAATCGCTAAGTGTATTCCTATGGAATTAAATACGTGAATGCTCGGACAGACATTCGTAGAAGTATCGGTTGAATATAGTTTCTTCGCAATATCTACCAGGAAGTTGTCTCTTGCAAATGTAGTTGGTCTTAGGTCTTGACCATTGGGCCAAATAGTGTAGATTGTTAAACAAACTGTCATACCAATAAAAAGGAATGCACAACATCTATAAAAGTCTTCTTTAGAAGTGAACAAAAAGTATGCAATCACACCTGCTACATATATAAACCAAAGGTAATAAGGAATGATAAACAGTTCATTAAATGGAATAAAATCATCTAATCGAATGTGTACGGATGTATAGTTAGTAGTTACGGTTCTCTCTAGATAGAAGAACCATGGAAAATAAATAAACATATAAAGTAATACCCATGCATGTTTATATTTTTTCAGAAAGTTTGTAATAACATTACCCTTAAGGGGAGAATGGGTAGGCTTATTTTGGTTTGTTTTACTCAACGGTATGCCGCCTTTCTATAATTAATCTAACTATTTAGTTACTGATTAATAAACTAATGCCATAGGTGATTATAGCATAAGATAGGTAGGGGTGCAATGGATACAAATATGAAATAAACTTAAGAATTATTAATATTTTAAAAAGTAAGGAAATGAAAAGACATAAGTTAGAAGATTTGATAATATAAGAAATATCAATTATAATGTAACTTATCGGTAGAAGATCAAGCACTCACGAAGTGAGTATTTGATTTTAACCGATAAGTTAGCGAGGAAAATTGCAAGAAAGAGAGGTGTCCCGTTATGAAGGTGGCAGTTATAAGTGACATACATAGTAACCATTTGGCGTTAGAGGCCTGTCTTCGTTATATAGAGAAGCATGGAATTAAGAAAATAATACTACTTGGGGATTACGTAAGTGATTGCCCTAATCCCCAGGCAACCCTTAAACTATTAAGGAAGATTAGAGAGACGTATGAAGTTTGGTGTATAAGAGGAAATAGGGAAGAATATTTTATCAGACATGCTGAGGGGTATCCAGATGGCTGGGTATATGAAGCTAATACCGGAAATCTATTATATACATATGAGAATCTTAAGAAGGAAGACATTCGTTGGTTTGAAAGTTTATCTAACACGGGGATTGTAGAGATAGAAGGTACAGAGCCAATCATACTTGCCCATGGTTCACTTAAGAATTCGCGTGAACTTCTATATGAGAATGAACAGAATACAAAAGATGTATTAGAAAGTATATCGTATAAATATATGTTATGTGGGCATTCCCATAAACAGTTTTCTTATGAATACAATGGAAAGGTTATAATTAATCCGGGTTCGGTGGGAGTACCGATCGGGTGTAAGAAAAGTGCTCATATGGCCGTGATTGAATGGACTAATCATAAGTGGGAGTTTGAATTCCAAACCATACCATATGATTATCAACAGTTAGCAAAGGAATTTGAAGAGAGTGAGATGAAGGATAAGGCCTATCTATGGATGCGTTGTATCTTGCGTTCAATAGAAGACGGAGTGAATTATGCTCCGACATGTGTGAAGAAAGCACATGATATTGCTGCCAAAGAGTTGGAAGAGGTGGACTGGAACCATATACCGCCTCGCTATTGGAACGAGGCGGCAGCAGAGATGGGGATAATCTAACGAACATATCAGTTCTTAATACTATAGAAAAACAGCAATTATTACGGTAAGAATACCGGATACACCAATTGCGATACCGCTCATGGCTCCTTCGACTTCACCGAGTTCGATGGCTTTAGAAGTACCTGCGGCGTGACTGCAAGTACCGATTGCAACGCCAGCGGCAACCTTATTCTTAATACGCAATAACTTAATTAAGATTGGGCACGCCATAGAACCAAAGATACCTGTTACAACAACAGCAGCAACTGTAATGGAAGGAATACCAGATAAACTTGCACTTACTTCCATAGCGATTGGAGTCGTAACGGATTTTGGTATCATAGATGCAGTAATCATTGAATCGATATCAAATGCTTTACACAATAGATATGTACTTCCCATAGACGTCATACTACCAACGAGGCACCCAACTGCAATGGGTATGAAATTTTTCTTAAGTAATGTTATTTGTCTATAGATAGAATAAGCAATTACAGTTGTTGCGGGAGCAAGAAACATCGAAATTATGTCACCACCTGCATTATAGGCTTCAAGCGGAATATCGAATATTGTAAGGATAGCAATAATAACTACAGTTGCCATTAACAAAGGGTTCAATATTGCAAGATTTGTCTTATCATTTAGTAATTTACATATGATATAGACGCCAAAACTTAAGGATAAACCGAAGAAGGGGCTATATAGAAATTCATTCATTTTTATTTTCTCCTTTGTTCATAATTTTCATTACAGCAGTAACCGTAAAGGTTGTTACTACAAATGTAATAATTGTAGTGAGAATACAAATTAAAATAAGAATGAAAATCTTATCTTTTAAAAATGAATATTTTTCGATAATTGCTACACCAGCAGGAACGAATAAGAATGCCATGATTCCTAATAACAATTCAGAGGTTTCATGAATGTGTTCGGGTTTAACAATCTTAGTTATTAATAAGATGAGAAGTAAAATCATGCTTATTAGACTGGATGGAAAAGTGAAGGGAAGTATGGAGGAGATAACGATTCCAACCAAACATAATCCGAAGATAATACAGAGCTGTTTTAATAATTTCATTTGTAAGTCTCCTATTTATTAAAGTGGCATTGTTATTTGTGGTTTTCATATTGCATCCTAGCACAGTTGATAATTCACGTCAATTGTGAAGATGACGAATATGGGTGATGTTTTTTAAGAAAAATCTATGGGTAATTCGTAAATTATTATATATGAAAGGATTGGCAAGAATGAATATATTAAAATCAACACCAAGAGAAGATGGTTTTTACATGCCCGCAGAATATGAGAGGCACCAGGGGTGCTATATGATTTGGCCAGAGAGAGCGGACTCTTGGCAGTTTGGTGGAGTTGCAGCGAAAAAAGAATTCGTTGAAGTAGCTAGAGCGATTCAAAGTTCGGAACAAGTTACCATGCTAGTTAGTGATAAGGAATATGATACAGCAAGACGTATGTTACCAGATGCAGTTCGTGTAGTAGAGATGTCAACAGATGATGCATGGGCTAGGGATTGTGGCCCAACTTTCGTTGTTAATGGGACAGGAGAAATTAGGGGAATAGATTGGTACTTTAATGCATGGGGCGGACTAGAAGATGGTCTGTATTTTCCTTGGGATAAAGATAATAAGGTTGCTAGAAAAATTTGTGACTTAGAAGGGAGAGATGTGTATAATGCAAGACATTTCGTATTAGAAGGAGGAGCTATCCATGTAGACGGGGAAGGAACGGCCATGGTTACAGAAGCTTGTTTGTTAAGCAAAGGTCGTAATCCAGAGATGACTAAGACTGAAATTGAAGACATGTTAAAAGCATATCTTACTGTGGACAAGGTTATCTGGTTAAAGAATGGAATCTATCTGGATGAGACGAATGAACATGTAGATAATATCTGTGCATTCGTCAGACCTGGTGAGGTTGTTCTTTCGTGGACAGAGGATAAAGAAGATCCGCAGTATGCAATGTCTAAGAGTTGTTACGATATATTAAGTGGGGAAGTTGATGCAAAAGGACGTAAATTAGTCATACATAAACTACCACTACCAAGTCCAATTTATATGACAGAGAACGATTGTGAAGGGATTGCATGGTGTGAAGATGAACCGACGAGGGAAGCGGGAGAACGGCTAGCAGCTTCTTATGTAAACTTCTACATTGCTAATTCCTGTATTGTTATGCCAGGATTTGATGATCCAATGGATGTGAAAGCAAAAGAAGTCCTTATACAGCTATTCCCTGACCGAGAAGTGATTCAATTACCTACAAGAAACATTCTTATAGGTGGCGGGAATATACACTGTATAACCCAACAAGTACCTGCTGGTTGCTAATTATTCGATTACTTACTCGGTAAGTATCTAGAATACTTTTCACCTTGGTACTATACACAAAACACGCTGCGTACCTAAGTACTTCTAAGTATGTGCGTAAAGTTGTTTAAAGTATAAGGACACGCCTTCAACACGGCAATAAATTGAAAGCAAGATAAATAGACAGAAGGATCAATAGAAAGGAAGTTATGGAATGAGAAAAGTTAAAGTAGCAGCTACACAGATGGCATGTACTTGGGATAGAGAAGAGACATTACATAAAGCAGAATCGCTTGTAAGACAAGCAGCGGGTCAAGGAGCAAATATTATCTTGTTACAAGAGTTATTTGAGATGCCGTACTTTTGCCAGAAGGAAGTGTATGAGTATTACCGTTTAGCAACCTCTCTTGAGGAGAATCCTGCAGTGAATCATTTTAAGAGTATTGCTAAGGAACTTAATGTAGTGATACCAGTTAGTTTCTATGAGGCAGCAGGGAATACGACTTTTAACACAGTGGCAATGATTGATGCGGATGGAACTGTACTTGGAACCTATCGTAAGACACATATTCCTTGTGGAGAATGCTATGAAGAGAAATTCTATTTCTCACCTGGGGACACTGGGTTCAAAGTATGGGATACGAGATATGGTAAGATAGGTGTAGGTATCTGTTGGGATCAGTGGTTCCCTGAATCCGCTAGATGTATGGCACTTATGGGGGCCGAGATCTTATTATACCCAACAGCAATTGGTTCGGAACCAGTTATGACAGTGGATAGTATGGAGCATTGGAGACGTTGTATGCAAGGTCATGCAGCAGCGAATATTATGCCTGTTGTAGCATCTAATCGCATTGGAGTAGAGACAGAAGGGGATAGTAGTATGAAGTTCTATGGCTCCTCTTTTATCGCAGACGAGACAGGTGCTTTAGTTGCCAGCGCTGACCGCGAGTCAGAAGCTGTACTTGTAGCAGAGTTCGATCTGGATGCCATCTGGGAGTTACGAATCGGTTGGGGAGTATTCCGTGACAGAAGGCCAGAGATGTATGAGGCTATGTATCATCTCGATTCAAAAAGATAAAGTGTAAACCTATATAGATAATTGAGCAGTACGAATATAATTGATAATAAGGATTGTTGTAAAACTACGTTTTAGAGTAGTATTACAACAATCTTTTTTTATTCAAGACAATTCATATTATATAATGCTTATTTTAATATTTAAAAATTCTTTAGAAATTCTTATGATTTTTATGTCGTTTAGATTCAGAAGTAATTGGTAGGATGGTGGAAGATTGAGGGAAGGAGTAAAGTGAATTACTATGGATATAACGACATTAACAGAGTTTTTTAATTCGTACGGCGTACTTATTATATTTTTAATTGTCTTTTGTGAATATTTGAATTTGCCAGGATTTCCAGCTGGTATAATTATGCCTCTAGCTGGTATATGGGCCTCTAAAGGGGAGGTTGGGATTGTAACAACTATGGCAATTAGTCTGTTCGCAGGTTTATGCGGTAGTTGGATGTTATATTTGATTGGAAGATTCGGTGGGAATATACTTCTACCAAAATACTATAAGAGATTTCCGAAACAGGAGACAAAGATTAAGAGGTTAATTGAGAAGATTGAGAATAAAGGTAATTTATATATATTTATTAGTAAACTACTTCCTGTAGTGAGAACGTTGATATCCTTTCCAGCAGGAATTATTAAGATGAACTTTTTACAGTTCACTATTTATTCTGGCCTTGGAATTCTTATATGGAATGGGGTATTTATTGGAGCTGGATACTTTCTTGGTGAACAGGTCATTGGAATATTAACTAAATTATAAGGGGGAAGAAAAGAATATGAAGATAGCGATTTTTACTAATAATTATGCACCATTTATTGGAGGAGTGCCAATATCAATTGAACGTCTTGCTAAGGGGCTAAGAAGGATTGGTCACCAAGTTACAATCTTTGCTCCTGACTATGAAGGTCATATGGACAGCAATCAAGATTTAACAGAAAAAGATATCGTAAGATATAAATCACTAAAGAAAACCATTGGAGATGGAATGATTATTGGCAATTGTTTGGACCCGATTATAGAGAAAGAATTTCGGAAAGGAGAGTTCGATGTTATTCATGTACATCATCCATTTCTAATTGGATATACAGCAATTTATCTAGGGCATAAGTACAAAGTGCCAGTCGTATATACTTACCATACCAGATATGAAGAATATCTTCATCATATCAAGAGCTATAGTAGATTAGTGAATAAGTATGAGGGAGAGAACCATCGGTTATTAAAAACAGTAGAGGGGAAACTAATCCATCTTGGAAAGGATAAGTTTGTACCATTTCATAACCGTGTATTTATGAATCACTGTGATAGTGTTATTGTACCTACTAATAATATGAAAGAGCTGTTGGTATCACAGCAGATTAAGAGCAAGATGAATATTCTACCGACAGGGCTTGACGAAGAGGCATATAGTAACAATGATGAAGAATCCAACAGAATACGAGAACAATATATAGGTAATAAGAAATATCTACTCTGTTCTGTAGCAAGATTAGAAAAAGAGAAAAATATTGAATTCATAATTAAAGGAATATCGGAGTTAAAGAAAAGGTTGGGAAGTACATTTCGTTTGTTGTTAATAGGGGATGGTACGGAAAGAGAAAAGCTGGAAGAAATGGTTTGGGAATTAGATTTAGAAGATGAAATTAGTTTTCTAGGAACATTACAACAAGATGAGATAACAAACTATTACAGAGCTTGTAATGCATTCGTATTTGCGTCAAAGTCAGAAACACAGGGAATTGTTTTACTAGAAGCTATGGCAGCAGGCTTACCTGTTGTTGCTATTAAGGCAAGTGGTGTAGAAGATGTAGTTTGCAATGGTGAAAATGGTTTTATGACAGAAGAGTCGGTTGATGAATGGGTGGAAAAGATTAATTTAATATTAAGTAATCAGCAATTAAGAGAGAGAATACGTTGCCGTGCAAGTGTAACGGCAAAAGACTATAGTATGGTTCAAATAGCTAATCAAGCAGCTGCGTATTACAATGACATAATTAAAAACAAGGAGGTTACAAGTGAAGTTAGCAAGAAGATTAAGGGAATTCCAAGAACGAAGTCTGGCCACTCTATCCTATATCTATCTAGAACTAGTAGCCAGAACATGCATTATTAGACTTGATGGAGAAGAGATAATGGTTGGCAACAAGATAGCAGGCTATTGGCATGGAGATAGTTATTCAAGTCAATTACTTATGCGCCATATGGGAAGAAGACATAATAAGGTTACGGTTCTTGTAACGGCTGATCGTCGGGGGGATTATATTGAACGAATGCTAGATAGTTATCATGGAAATGTGTTACGAGCACATGATGGTTTTGGTATGAAGGAAGTATATAGAGAGATAATCGAACATGCGAAGAATGAAGAGGGTATGTTTGCTACTTCGTTAGATGGTCCTTTAGGTCCTTATCATGAACCTAAGAAGTTGCTATTCTTTCTGGCAGAACAAGCGAAAAAGGAGATGGTATTTTTACAGTTTAACTATAGCCATTGTATATCTATGAAAAATCGGTGGGACCAGTATAAGATACCTCTTCCGTTTACGAAGATAACAATCAAGGCGAATGATCTAGGACTAATTACAAAGAAGAATTTAAAAGAATTTAAAAATCTTATTTAGGAATTTAGAATAGTAAACCCAAATTAAATATAAATAGTAAGAGGGAGATTATAGACCGTTCTATTATAGAACAGTCTCAATCTCCCTCTTAGTGGTATTATTATTGTTTTTTTAAGTATTTGTCCATCCACTTTGTAATTTCTTTTAATCGACGTTCTCTATGAAGTGGTTTTCCAGAACGGCTTAAATCATGGTTTTCACCCTTGAAGTAACAGAGTCTTGCATCAATACCACGGTCCATGAGAGCGGTATACATCTGCATACCTTCCGGCATTGGGCAGCGGTAGTCCTCATTAGAGTGAACGAATAGTGTCGGTGTAGTTACTTGATTTGCATATCGAAGAGGAGAGTGCCACCATAATTTCTCTTGTGTTTCATAGATGCTAGAGGCATTCTGATCTTCTGCAAAATAATATCCGATATCAGACGTTCCATAGAAGGAAATCCAGTTTGAAATCGAACGCTGTGAAGCGGCACATGCAAAACGATTCGTATGTCCGATAATCCAGTTTGTCATAAATCCACCATAGGAACCGCCGGTAACACCAATACGGCTTGTATTAATCTGTGGGTATCTCTCTAATACAGCATCAGTGAAATCCATAATATTCTGGTAATCAACAGTACCGTATTTACCTCGAATATCTGCAAAATCACGACCACGGCCATCAGAACCCTTTGGATTGCAGAAGAATACAAAGTATCCTTCGTTCGCCCAGTATTGCATCTCATGATAGAATACCTCTCCATAAACGGTCTTTGGTCCACCGTGTATATCAAGTATCGCTGGGTATGTTTTGCTAGAATCATATCCATATGGACGTAGAACAAAGCCGTCTATGTCAAGGTCTCCAGATGTTATAGTGATTTTCTCTGGTGTTGCAACGTATACATCGGATAAAACGTCAGAATTAAAAGTACTAATTTGCGTAAGAGCTTCACCAGTTAGATTGCAGGTATAGCATTCTTGTAATCTGTTATCATACATACCGATGCAAGTAATGGTATCGCTTGCGATTGTAAAACCGTCTACAGAACCTTCCTTTGTAAGAATAGGCGTAACCACACCATCCTTTGTTAGGGAATAGATGTGAGAAGCATTTCTTCTAGTAGTAACAAAATATAATACGTTATTATACATCTTCATGGAAGAGGAACTACCGTAACGGCAATCACTTCCAACGGATGAATGTGTGCTTTCTTCATTCTCTGTCAGAAAAGTCATCTCTAGGGTTTGCTTATTAATTAGATAAAAATCAGTATTCTCATTGATACCATAACGATCACCTTTTGAAGCGAAGAGCACAATGCTATCGTCAAATGCTTCTATATGATTAATAAAATACTCTGTCCCATCATATAGTGCCGTAGTTTCCTTGGTTGTTATGTTATAACGGTAGAGGCAATCATATACTTCGCGTTTTTTTGTATAGTTAGCACCAGTGTAATAAATCATATCACCATCTATAATTGCTTGGGATACATCAAAAGTAGGTGAGGTGATGGCTTTGCATCTGTTTGTCTCAGCATTATATAGGAATAGTCTGGTGCGGGTTTTATTAATAAATCCGCCACCATTAAACCAGAATGGAAGTTCATCTAATACCTCGTAATCCACTTCTTTTTCTCTTGACTTTGCTACCGCTTCTTTATCCTCTTTGCTCAAAAGGTAGTAATCTGGGTATGTACAATCAATAGATCCTGTTACAAGATATAACCCTTTTTTTATTAATTGAAGTTTTTGCGCTGAAAATGGTAATTCGAAGGATTTCTTTGCTTCTCCACCGTGAATATTAATTTCATAGATAGGTGTGAATTCTTCTTTAGCAGCAACACGTTTCTTGTCTGCTTCGCTTCTTACGGAAGGAAAAAGAATGGTCTCATCATCTTTCCAGATAAAAGAACGCTCCTTCTCTAACGCGGTTAATTGGAAGAAGTCACCTTGCTCTTTAACCCATATATTACTGTTATAACAATTGTCTTCTGGATTACAAGTAGAGACAGTAATAGCGGTAGCTGTTCCATTTGGTGATTGTGCGATTCCAGATAAAAATCGGTATTTAAAAAAATCATTTCTTTGTAATTGTTTCATAGAAATATCATCCTTTCTTGTGGTGGTAGTTTGATGCAGATGCCACCCTATCTCGATGGAAATTGCGATTGTAATTAATATGAGTTTATTATAATGTAAACTTCATAAAATAACCATGAGGGATATTACTATATTTTTGTGTATTCTTATAATTGATGTGCTACTTTGACCAACTAATAAGCATGTTATCAAGGTGTTATTAGTCATATTTTTAATTATCTAATTCGATAATTTTGAATATGGATTTCTAATTTCTTCAATTGTAATTTACACAAAAACATGGTAAGCTAGTGAAAGCTACTAATAACGTGAGAATTATACAAAAGATGCTATTTGAGATATTACATATAAGGGCATGTTATTTAGAGCATAATTGCGCTTAATTATCATATGTTTAGATAGTAATTAGGCAAAATTGTAACTATTCTGGAACCTTATCAAAGGGATCCCTGAATAGTTATCGAATCATATAAGAAAGGTTGTGATGTTAGGGTTGGAAAAAAAGCTGACACTGTATGGCTTTAACAACCTCACAAAAACACTTAGCTTCAACATCTATGATGTTTGCTATGCAAAAAGTGAGCGAGAGCAAAAAGATTATATCAGATATATTGACGAGCAATATAACTCGGACAGATTAACGAAGATATTATGTGAGGTAACCAATATGATTGGTGCACATATACTTAATATCTCTAAGCAGGATTATGAACCACAAGGAGCGAGTGTAAATATACTTATAGCAGAAGATTCGCTCGCAACGGAGAATATTGATGAATCCTGTAATTTAGGCAAATATGTAACGGAAAAACGTGACATGGTACATGCTCATCTTGATAAGAGTCATGTAACGGTACATACCTTTCCTGAATATCATCCGGATAATGCAATTTCCACTTTTCGTGTAGATATTGATGTATCTACGTGTGGTGAAGTATCACCACTAAACGCTTTAGATTACCTGATTTCAAGCTTTGACTCGGATATCATAACCATTGATTACCGAGTACGTGGTTTTACGCGCGATGTTGAAGGTAAGAAGTTTTTTATTGACCATGATATTACTTCAATACAAAACTACATTGATGAGAAGACGCTTGGGCGTTATGATGCCATCGATGTGAATGTATATCAGTCTAATATTTTTCATACTAAGATGCTAATTAAAGAGATTGAATTGCAGAATTATCTATTCAATCAAGATGCTTATGAACTTCCACCAAAACAAAGACTTGCCATATCTGACAGTCTACGCAAGGAAATGATTGAGATTTTTAGCGGTATGAATATCTACTAGGAGGAAATCATGGAAAAACTATCACAAGAACGTATGCCTTTATATGAGGCTCTAAAACAACATGATTCCAAAAGGATTGCCCATTTTGACGTACCTGGACATAAGGGGGGACGAGGAAACAAGGAGTTAAAGCATTTCCTTGGAGAGACTTGTCTTCGCCTTGATGTCAATTCAATGAAACCGCTTGATAATCTGTGTCATCCTGTATCGGTTATAAAGGAAGCACAAGAATTAGCAGCGGAAGCATTTGGTGCAGATGAGGCATTCTTTATCGTGAACGGAACAACGGCTGCAGTGCAAGCGATGGTTATGGCTACTTGTAAGGCAGGTGATAAGATTATTATGCCTAGGAATGTACACCGTAGTGCGATTAACGCATTAGTTGTATGTGGAGCATTACCAATCTACATTAATCCTGGTATTAATAAGGAACTTGGAATACCTCTTGGTATGTCGGTGAAAGACGTAGAAGAGGCTATTAATAGTAATCCAGAGGCGAAAGCAATTCTGGTTAACAATCCAACCTATTATGGTATCTGTTCTGATCTTGGGCAAATTGTTGCCTTGGCGCATGAACATAATATGCTTGTATTAGTTGATGAAGCCCATGGAACACATTTTTACTTTGGTGAAGACATGCCAGTTTCGGCTATGGCAGCAGGTGCTGACATGGCTGCTGTTAGTATGCATAAAACGGGTGGTTCCCTTACCCAAAGTTCCATTCTATTATGCAACAAGAGCATGAATGCAGATTATGTAAGACAAGTTATTAATCTTACGCAGACAACAAGCGGTTCTTATCTTTTGATGTCTTCTCTTGATATAGCAAGGAAGAATCTTAGTTTGAACGGTAAGGAGATGTTTCGTAAGACCGTAGAGTTTGCACAATATGCTAGAGATGAGATTAATAAATTAGGTGGCTATTATGCATTCGCCGAGGAACTTACTGATGGTGATGCAGTATATGCTTTTGATAAAACGAAATTATCCATTCATACAAGAGCGGTTGGACTTGCTGGTATCGAAGTGTATGACTTACTTCGTGACGAATATGATATTCAAATTGAATTCGGAGATATCGGAAACATCCTAGCAATTGTTTCAGCGGGAGATCGTAATCTGGAAATAGAACGATTGATTTCTGCTTTATCTGAGATTAAGAGACTATATGAAAAGGATAAAACAGGTCTATTTGACCATGAATATATTAACCCAGATGTCGTTATGGCTCCACAACAAGCATTCTATGGAGAGAAGCACTCTGTTCCAATCATAGAAAGTGCGGGTGAAATCTGTGGAGAGTTTGTAATGTGTTATCCACCGGGAATCCCTATCTTAGCACCAGGTGAAAGAATCACAGAAGATATTGTGAACTATATCCTATATGCAAAGGAAAAAGGTTGCTTTATGACGGGTACACAAGATATGAAAATTGAGAATATAAACGTAGTTACAAAAAGTTAGGAACTGATAGTAAGGAAGGCAATTCGATTTGATAAGCTGACCTATGTAATTGCGAGATTCTCAGTATCCTCAAAGAATTTCGCAATTATTAGTTGTGAATAAGAGGAAGGAATGACGTTAATGGAACTATGGTTTACAGAGGAACATACAAAGAATGTTCGATTCTCCATTAAGGTAGATAAGCAGCTTGTTAGTAGACAAGGAGACTTTCAAAGAATCGATGTATTCGAAACAAAGGAATTCGGTAAAGTACTAACCTTAGACGGGTTTCTTATGGTTACGGAGAAAGATGAGTTCATCTATCATGAGATGATTACACATGTACCAATGGCAGTAAATCCAGATATTAAGAAGGTATTAGTAATTGGTGCAGGAGATGGTGGAACCATACGTGAATTAACCAGATATGAGAAGATAGAGCATATCGATATGGTTGAGATTGATAGAGAAGTAGTTACTGTATGTAAAGAATATCTGCCACAAACTGCGTGCAAATTAGAGGATGAGAGGGTTCACATTCATTATGAAGATGGTTTGAAGTTCGTAAGAAAGCCAGTGAATGAATATGATTTAATCATTGTAGATTCTACAGATCCTTTTGGGCCAGGAGAAGGGCTTTTTACAAAGGAATTCTACGGAAATTGTTTTAAAGCTTTAACAGAGAGAGGAATTCTAATCAATCAACATGAAAGTCCTTATTATGAGAATGATATGAAAGCGATGCAGCGTGCGCATAAGCATATCAAATCCGTATTCCCTATAAGTACGGTTTATCAGATGCATATACCAACGTATCCATCGGGTCATTGGCTATTCGGTTTTGCTTCAAAAGGTTTATCACCAACAAAGGATCTGAATGCTGAGAAGTGGAATGGGTTAGGTCTTAGGACAAAGTACTATAATACTAATTTACACCTTGGAGCATTCGCATTACCGAATTATGTGATGGAATTACTTGAGGAAAGTAGCCTATGAATAAGGTAAAAGTATCTGTAACAGAAAGCAGGTGTAGAGGTGGATACCTGAAGAAGGGGGATATATTTATCGTGGATGATTTGTGCCCTCCAATTTGTCATGAATTATGGAACAATATATATCCATCGTTATATGCGATTAAGAATGGTGCAACACTTGATTATGGGACAGAACGTAGAAGAATGTTTGAAGCAAAATGCCCTGATGAAGGGAGAGTTTGTGTACACTGTGAGGTATGTGACTAGATAAAATAGCCAGTACAGTACTGACGTGTTCAGATAGGTTTCTTATGAATATAGCAATTATCTACTCTAAATAAAGTTCTATATGTGCGAAATTTAAGTAAGTAAAAGAAAAATAATAACGATAAATAATACTATTAGAAAAGGAGGAAGGAACCACATGAGTGGTTATCAACGTGGGGTAATCACTTAAGATGGTGGGTTCCAAACATATATATGGGAAAAGCGTTAATCATAGGTGCTGGTGGAGTTGCCAGCGTAGTAGTTCATAAATGTTGTCAAAACTCAGAGGTATTCGAAGAAATCTGTATCGCAAGTAGAACAAAATCAAAGTGCGATGCGTTAAAAGACAAATTAGATGGTGGAAAGACAAAAATTACAACTGCACAGGTAGATGCAGATAATGTAGAGGAATTAGTAGCATTAATTAAAGAGGTAAAACCTGATCTTGTAATTAATGTGGCACTTCCATATCAAGATCTTACAATTATGGATGCATGTTTAGCTACTAAAGTAGATTATATGGATACTGCAAATTATGAGCCATTAGATACAGCTAAATTTGAATACAAGTGGCAATGGGACTATAGAGAACGTTTTGAAAAAGCAGGAATCACAGCTTTACTTGGTTGTGGCTTTGACCCAGGTGTAACAGGTGTATTCTCTGCTTATGCAATGAAACATTACTTTGATGAGATTCATGAAATCGATATCCTTGACTGTAATGGTGGAGACCATGGTTATCCTTTCGCAACAAACTTCAATCCTGAAATCAACATTCGTGAAGTATCTGCTAAGGGTAGTTACTGGGAGAATGGTGAATGGATTGAGACAGAACCTATGGAAATCAAGAGAGTATATAACTTCGATCAAGTGGGAGAGAAAGATATGTACCTTCTTCACCATGAAGAGTTAGAGTCTTTAGGAATTAATATTAAGGGAATTAAGAGAATCCGTTTCTTTATGACCTTCGGACAAAGCTACTTAACACACCTTAAATGCCTTGAGAATGTAGGGATGACTTCAATCGAACCAATTGATTTCGAAGGTAAGAAGATTGTTCCATTACAATTTTTAAAAGCAGTTTTACCAGACCCTGCGTCATTAGGACCAAGAACAGTTGGTAAAACGAACATTGGTTGTATCTTCAAAGGTATTAAAGATGGTCAAGAGAAGACTTACTATGTATATAATGTATGTGATCATCAGGAGTGTTACAAAGAAGTTGGTTCGCAAGCAATCTCCTATACAACAGGTGTTCCAGCGATGATAGGTGCTGCCATGGTTATGACGGGTAAATGGAAGAAACCAGGTGTATTCAACGTAGAGGAATTTGATCCAGATCCATTCATGGAAGCCTTGAATAAATATGGACTTCCTTGGATTGAAGATTTCAACCCAACACTCGTGGATTAATATGAGGACGCAAAACTCTATTATGTTTTCGAAGCTTCTTAACTAACGGACTATGACACAAAACACACTACGCACCTAAGTACTTCTAAGTGTGTACGTAAAGTGTATTATGAGATACGGAACCGCCGGCGATTCGGCATCCATGCCTTAGCGCACGGCTGGCACGGCGTCCTTGCCTCACCTTCCTAGATTCTTAAGTACACACTAATAAGTACTAAGGTGTTTCGCTATTGTTTTTTAGTCATAGTACGTCATTTAAGAAGCCAGGTTACATTAAGAGAGTTTTGCTGTTTACTCATGTAGTGAAAAATAGAGGGATTTATAGATGTCCTTAAGCAATTTAAGTAACTATCTAAGAGTATGACTTTTTAGAGCGTTAACTTAGGTTACTAGTATAAAGGATGTAATTATATTTAGAGATAGATAAGGATGCGGATTTCATGAATCAATTTGACAAAGATAGAAATGTTGTAATATATGAGGGAATAGAGATTTCTATAGAGGTTATTAAACAACTTCCTACTCCTTCTTATGTTGTTATCGAAGAACTTGTTGAACGTAATGCACAGATTCTAGAGGGGGTTATTAAGAGAACTGGTTGTAAGATTCTTTTGGCACAGAAAGCTTTCTCTATGTTTTCGGTATATCCGTTATTAGCGAAGTATCTAAGTGGTACAACGGCAAGTGGTTTATTCGAAGCTAAGCTTGGAAGGGAAGAGTTTGGTAAAGAAGTTCATATCTATTCACCTGCATATAAGGAAGAAGAATTCGATGAGATACTAAGCATTAGTGATCATATTGTGTTTAACTCCTTTGAACAGTGGATAACTTATAAGAATCGAGTACAGTCTGTGGATAAACAGGTATCGTGTGGACTACGAATTAATCCTGAATATTCTGAAGTGGATGTTGATTTATACAATCCATGTTTTGAATATTCGAGATTTGGTGTTACCCTTAAGCGATTAGAAGAGGAAATTGAGAAAAATCCAGATGCTCTAGATGGTTTAGAAGGATTTCACTTCCATGCCATGTGTGAACAAGGCGCTGATGTATTAGAACGTGTTCTTAAGGCAGTGGAGGAGAAGTTCTCGCCGTATATGAAACAGTTGAGATGGATTAATTTCGGTGGTGGGCATCATATTACGAAGCCGGATTATGATATTGCATTATTAGAAAAGCTGATTGTACAAATGAAAGATAAGTATGATGTGGAAGTCTATCTTGAGCCTGGAGAAGCGGTTGGAGTAGATACAGGGGTATTGGTCACGAAAGTGCTTGATTTTATAGAGAATGGAATGGACATCGCATTGTTAGATACTTCAGCAGCGTGCCATATGCCAGATGTACTAGAGATGCCATACCGTCCACAAATTATAGGTGCTGACGAACCTAGAAAATTAAAATATACGTATCGTTTGTCTAGTTCAACATGTCTGTCAGGAGATGTAATTGGAGATTATTCTTTTGATGAACCATTGCTAAAGGGGGACAGACTTTTGTTCTGCGATATGTCCCACTATTCCATGGTTAAGAATAATACGTTCAATGGTATTAATTTACCTTCAATTGTATTGTATAGTAGAGAAAGAGGAATAGAAGTTATTAAAACCTTTGGTTACGAGGACTTTAAAGGAAGGTTATCATAGGTGGGGGATTTTTAGTTTCTCGCCATTACAAAAAGTTTCGCAATTGACTAGGGTTTAGTTTTAATAGAAAGGAGCTACTACCGAGCTAACACATTGCTAGTTTGGTAATAGCTCCTTTATTTAATATGTAGAAAAATCGTGAGTATGCCTTCTTTGGTTCATATGCCTATTGATCTTCAAATACATCATAACGTTCAGAGAATTTATCTTCTCCGCATACAATTCTATCACCGGCTGCTTCTGTTATAATATAATCACCATTCTTAATAAAAGAACGACCGCGCCGTGTATCAATATATGGACATACGACAGTACCGTCTTTACGAGTAAACGAAACTAGATTATCGGTCTTTATCCAACCGTTGACGACCATTTTGCTCCATAATTCAAATCCATCTTCGATACCTTTATTCAGTTCATATTGGACTGCTTCTACAGGTAAACGAGTTCGTAGATACTTCATAAACTCACGTCCTTTCTACTGCTATTTGATATATATTATACATGAATTCACAATGTATAACAATGGGACAGTAGAACCTAATGTCGACAATATATCTGTGTTTTATCGTATCCCTTTAATTGCCTACTTTGACTTATTAACTCAAACTTCGCGCTTGAAGATTTAGAGGAGTAGATCATTGCTATATTTAACGAAAAACCCGCTCTCGCTTAGCTTCGCACTTTTTTATGTGCGAAGTGAAGTTATTACCCCTTCTTTTTAAGAAAGGATAATTTGGTTTCGGAAACAACGATGGAGATGAATATCAATATAAATCCTATTACAAGTCGTACAGTAAGTTTATCACCAAAGAATAATACGGAGAATAATACTCCGAATACAGATTCCAAGCTTAGAATTAAGGAAGCTGATGATGGAGGGGTGTATTTTTGACCTACATTTTGTAATAACAGTGTGGCTGCAGTTGCAAAGCAAACTAAGTATAAGATCCCAATAATTGAACCTGCCTGGATATCCGATATCTTAGGAGCAGTCTCGAAGATGAGAGTAACAAACAAGGAGAAGATGGCGGAGAAACCAAATTGCAAAATCGTTAAAAGAATAGCATCTCTACCTTGCGTTAGTTTAGCAACGGCAACCATATGTATAGCGAAGAAGAAACCGCCGAGTAGGGTGAGTAAATCACCAGTTCCGATTGTAAGGTTTTGTGTTAATGATACAAATCCAATTCCAGCAAAGCAAAGTAAAGCAGCAAGGAAATTATATCGATCTGGGCGTGTATGGTTAACAAACCAATATAGGAATGGAACTACAACACAATAGATTGCTGTTAAGAAAGCATTTTTACCCGGAGTGGTATTCGTTATACCGATCGTTTGGGAACAATATGCAATGAATAAGAAGAAACCTATAATAGCACCTGATACTAAGTAGTCCTTATTAATTAAGCGAAGTCTTTTGTGATAGATTACACTTAGCAATATGCAAGCAAGGAAAAACCGTATAGCTAAGAGCATATTAGGTGGAAGTACGTCTACCGTGTTTTTTACAATAATAAAGGAGCTACCCCATATTATAGCGGCCATAAAAAGAGCTAATTTGGCCAGTAGAGAAATGTTTTTTGTCTTCATAGTGCACATCCTTTGTCTGATTTGTAAAAGTAGCATTTTATAAGGTATTTACCGAAAGCGTAATACTACAAGTATAATCATATAAGAAACTCCTAGCTTCGTCTACAACAAATTACCCATTTATTTTATTAACTTAGGTTATAGGTATATACAGTAAATAAGGATAAGTAAATTACGATTGTTAGGTATTATTTGAAAGAATTGACATCTATATGATTCGACAATATAATTAGCTCATTATGCTTCAAAAAACTAAACTTACAAATGGGGATGTGCAAGGATTATGCTAAAAGAAAAGATGAGATATCTAAGTAATCGTAGACTACATAGGCAATCAGAATCGGTGTTCGAAGGAATTTCCAATGGTAGAAAGAAAGCGTTAGATAATTGGTTTAAGGATCAATGGAGGCAGATTGAGAGTATTGAGAAGTCATTACGATCATCTTCAGAAGAGCGGGAGGCTTTTGAAGAGATTATTGCAGATGTGCAAAATCGATATGAAGACTTTCTAGAAATATTCATTGTAGATGAGAAGGGGATTATTATAGTATCTTCCTTTACTCCTCATAATGGTAAGGATTATAGCAGCTTTCCTGGTTATGAAAAAGCAAAGAATAAGGAACGATATATGTATGGACCTTATTGCGACAAGATGACAGTAGACATTCAGGCTGAGAATAAGTTATTTGTTGATGAAGTGACCTTGATGTTTTCTTCTCCGTTTGAGAATAATGGTATAGACTATACTCTCTATGTGAGAATACTCAATGATGATATGTCTAATGTGATACAGGAAGAGGATACACATGTATATAAAGAATCAGGAGATAACTACCTCTTTATGATACAGAATAATAGAGGAATATTGTCTGGCACTGCCATATCAAGAAGCAGATTTGAAGATCGGACATTTACTCATGGAGAGAATTTGAAAGATGGGGTTAAAACTTCTAGATGGGGAACGGTTCAGATTAAGGAACATACGGAGTTTGAGATACGTTTTACTGATCCAGCAACTAATGAACTTCATCCTGGAGTGCAAGCAACTATAGATAAAGGTGAAAACCTTGATTGTTGGCCAGGATACCCAGACTATCGTCACATCTTAGTTGGTGGTAAGGGGACGAAAGTTATACCACCGTATTCCGACGAAGTATGGGGAATGATGTGCGAGGGTGATATTGCAGAGATTTATAAGTTTCATGGATTATCTAGAATCATGCCACTTAGCATGGCGTTCATAACCGCTATTGTTGCCGTAATTAGTTTGCTAGCGGGAGAATATCTTACAACTGCGGTAACAGGGGTGATATATATAGGGATTGTATCACTTGCCATGTACATATTAACTAAGAAATTCATTGTTAAGCCTATTAATAGTACAGTAAAAATTCTAAGAAATATAGCAGAAGGAGAGGGAGACCTTACCAAACGTGTAACAATTAATGCGCCAAATGAAATAGGTGAACTGGGCAGATGGTTCAATAAGTTTATAAGCAATCAGATGCATATGATACGCCGAGTTGGGAATTCTGTTAGGTCAGAACAGCATGCTATAAAAAGGGTAACAAGAGCATCTAAGAAAATAGAAGGAAGTATCTCTAGTATCGAAGATACAATTAATGTGTTAACAAACAACTCCATTGAGCAAAACACGCTGTTTCGTAATACACAGACAGAAGTATTAAAGATAGCAGATTCCTTCCAGAAAAACGAAGAACTTCAGACTATGATGAAAGAGATTCAAAGTAAGACTGCAAGTACTAGCGAGGCTGCTGATTCTGCCAAAGACGTTACCAAGCAGGTTTTATTGTCTATTGAAGAGTTGGAATCTGCTATGGGTAAGGCCATAACAAGTATTGGTCAATTAGAAGAAAAATCACAACAAATTACGAATATCGTAAGTACGATTGCAAGTATTAGTAATCAGACGAACCTCCTTGCATTAAATGCATCGATTGAGGCAGCAAGAGCAGGAGATGCAGGTCGCGGCTTTGCAGTAGTAGCAGAAGAAATTAAAAAGTTATCAACAGACACGCAAGAAGCAACCAAAGTGATTGAAGGATTAATCCGTGCAATTCAAGAAGAAATCGGTAATACCAATTCCAATATCGAGGTCATTGATGAGAAAGTTAAAGTAAGTGTTAAGAGTACAAAAGAAAGTACGAAAGCAGTTGAACTGGTTGTTGATGTATCAAACAGTATATCAACAATTCTAGATATTATGGAAGATGAGAATGCAGTCATAATGGAAGTTAGTAGTAGCATATCTGACATGGCTAGTAAGAGTGAAATGAGCGTTCAGATTGGTGAGGAAAGTAACCAATTAGCAAAAGATAAGATTCAGGATATTATGAAACAAGTGGAGAAATTAAAGAAAGTTTTAGAGGGGCTAGAGTATTCCTCTAATGATTTAGATGAGATTGTTGGAGCGTTCCAAGTTACGTCTTAATTATATAATTAGCGTTGCATAAAATTCCTATAGTAAGCATAGATTGTAAAAACAAGGTTACTAGGGGGACTCCTCTTGAAAGGGTACATAGAAGAGCGAGCAGTCGATATAGCAAACTATATTATCGATTACAATGCAACAGTTAGGCAAACCGCAAAGAAATTTGGAATTTCCAAATCGACGGTACATAAAGACGTAACGGAACGACTTCCATTTATTAATCGCGCCCTTGCCGAACGAGCACGTGTTGTGCTTGATTTGAACAAGTCAGAGAGACATATTCGAGGTGGTCTTGCAACAAGAGAGAAATACCTACACAGAGTAGGAGAAAGATAATTCATAAGAGCTATCGTACTAGGGGATCTTGGTATGGTGGCTCTTTCTTATGTATTAGAAAATTAGGAGTACCTTGACAAGGTGAGTGATAAGTTCCTATAATGATATCATAATCTAGAATTAGTACTATAGACCTAAGTCGATGTTCTTTCTCGACAAAAGAAATAATTGGGAGATGCAAAACCAGAATACAGGAATGGGGAAAGTATGAGAACACTTGATGAAGTTGATAAGAGAGTAATAGAAGTTACGAGAGAACTGTTTTTACAACAGGGAATGCAGAAGACGGAGATGAAGCACATAGCAAAGCAGGCTGGCATAGGTAGGAGTACCTTATATCGACATTTTGTCAGCAAGGAAGCTATATCCTTCTATATTGCCAAGGATATCATAGTTGAATTACATGAATTCTCAATTGAAGATCAAATAACGGATAATATGAAAGGATATGATAAGCTTGCATTATATTTGAAAGCCATGGCTAAGACAATGATTGAAAATCCAGAGAAGGTTCGTTTTCTAGATGAATTTGACCAAGTATTTACGGAGGTTTACCCAGATAGTGAAGAAGCAGATGCGTACGTTTCCTTCAACAACGCATATAGGAGTCCTGCCTTTAGTTACTATAATGAGGGGATAAGGGACGGAAGTATACAAAAAAGCAAAGAATCTTTTGATGAGATTGATACTATACTAATGTTGATATGGGGATTAGCACAAAGAGTAATACCAAGAGAACAGCATTATATACAAGAGCATAACAGATCAGGTGCAGAATACTTTCAAGAATCGTTGAATTTGCTGTTGAAGTCTTTAAGGAATACTATTTGACACCTTTGGTAGAATATGATAGAATCTGTAATATAAGTGGGTACATATTGGATTAGCTCTTTAAAGAGCTTTTTTATTAGCCCGACATGGGACACGTGTATCAACTTATACTGTTCAACTTTATGTTCGTGAATTAGATAGTTTTGAAGTATAGTTGCAATCGCCACATTGTACAAAGACGTGTAAATTACTATGAGAGAACAAGGAATAAAATTCGTAAAAAGTGTGTGTTATAACGATAATATGAGTCTTGTTTATTAGATATATTAATATTTAGTAGACAAGGCTCCTTTGTATGCGCTTTCAACAAAATAAAATAAATTATGACTTATTCTAACAAAACATTGCTAAATAAATAACATTTATTGAATATAAAGTAAAATTTTATTATAATATACATATTGTTTTCAATACTAGTGAAAGCAGGAATAATCCGTTTCACAATAAAGGAAAAGAGGGAATAAGAATGTCATTGTCAACATTTAAAGGTGGAATTCATCCTTATGAAGGCAAGGAATTGTCAAAGGATAAGCCTGTTAAAGTGGTTCTACCAAAGGGAGAACTAGTTTATCCAATGTCTCAACATATCGGGGCACCTGCAAAACCTGTAGTAGCAGTCGGGGATCGTGTTTTGGCTGGGCAAATCATAGGAGAGGCGCAAGGTTATGTATCGGTGAATGTAATTGCCTCTGTCTCAGGTACTGTTAAGGCAATTGAGAAGCGACTTGTTGTATCTGGAAACAAAGAAACGGTAATTGTAGTAGAAAATGATGATAAGTATGAGTCAATTCAGTCTATTGGGCAGAAGCGCGATTATACTACATTATCCAAGGAAGAAATACGTAGTATTGTAAAAGATGCTGGTCTTGTAGGTATGGGTGGAGCAGGATTTCCTACACATGTAAAAATTACGCCAAAAGATGATAGTAAGATTGAATATGTAATCGTTAATGGAGCAGAGTGTGAACCATATCTTACATCTGATTATCGTATGATGATGGAAGAGACTAGTAAGATTGTAGAAGGCTTAAAAGTAATTCTAGCATTATTTGAGAATGCTAAGGGTATTATTGCAGTAGAGGATAATAAACCAGAAGCAATTAAGAAGTTAGAGGAACTAGTTAAGGATGAAGAGAAAATCCAGGTTAAAGTTCTTAAAACCAAATTCCCACAAGGTGCAGAGCGTCAATTGATCTATATGTCAACAGGAAGAAAGATTAATTCTACAATGCTTCCAGCTGATGTTGGTTGCGTCGTTAACAATATTGATACGTGTATATCAATATATATGGCTGTATGCGAATCGACACCTCTTATGAGAAGAATTATTACAGTTACAGGTGATGCGATAAAGGATCCATGTAACGTAAATGTTAAGACAGGTACCAACTACAGAGAGTTAGTAGAAGCAGTAGGAGGATTTGTTACAAAGCCAGAAAAGATTGTATCTGGTGGACCGATGATGGGAATTGCATTATTCTCATTAGATATTCCAGTAACGAAGACTTCATCAGCACTTCTTTGTATGACAAAAGACGAGGTAGCAGAACAGGAACCTACAGCGTGTATCAGGTGCGGACGTTGTGTACAAGCCTGTCCAAGTAAATTAATTCCTCAGAAGATGCTTGAATATGCAGAGAATTTTGATGAAGAAGGTTTTGTAAAGATGAATGGTATGGAATGCTATGAATGTGGTTGCTGTACCTATGTATGTCCAGCTAAGCGTAGATTAACACAAGCATTTAAACAGACAAGAAGAAGTGTCTTAGATAGTAGAAAGAAGTAATGTAATAACAAGGTAGGCTGCGTAGAGAAATTGACGTGGTTGATTTGGAAAGCATTGCTTTATAGGAATATAGAATATGAAATGAGAGGTGCAAAATCGTGAACGATTTGTTGAATGTATCAGCATCACCACATGTGAGAAGTAAGGATTCTACAAGCATAATTATGCGAGATGTGGCACTTGCGTTGGTACCAGCCAGTATAGCTGGGATTATTAATTTCGGTTTGAAAGCATTATTAATTATAATAGTAACTATAGCAACATGCGTACTAACAGAGTATATATACCAAAAATGTATGCATAAAAAAGTTACAACTTCGGACTTCAGTGCACTTGTAACTGGTCTGTTACTAGCATTGAATCTACCATCTACTGTTCCTTTATGGATACCAATCATTGGTGGTGTGTTTGCAATTTTAGTTGTTAAGCAATTATATGGTGGATTAGGACAGAACTTTATGAATCCAGCATTAGCGGCTAGATGTTTCTTATTAATATCCTTCACTGGAAGAATGACCACGTTTACATATGACGGAGTATCAGGAGCAACACCACTTGCACTACTTAAGAGTGGTGAAGAGACGGCATCTGTTACAACAATGTTTCTAGGTAACATTGCGGGTACAATTGGAGAGACATCTGTTCTTGCACTATTACTTGGAGCAGCATATCTTCTTTTAAGAAAAGTAATATCACTTCGCATTCCTTTCACTTATATAGGAAGTTTTATGATCTTCATCTTGATCTTTGGTGGAGAAGGATTTGATACTACCTTCTTATTAACACATCTTTTTGGTGGCGGTTTAATTCTTGGTGCTTTCTTTATGGCAACGGATTACGTATCAAGCCCAATTACTCCAATGGGTCAGATTATATTTGGTATCTTACTTGGTGTGTTAACAGGAATCTTCCGATTATTCGGTGGTTCTGCCGAAGGTGTTTCTTATGCGATTATCTTCTGCAATCTCTTAGTACCTTTGATTGAGAAGGTTACGCTACCAACACCATTTGGGAAGGAGCGTGCAAGACATGAGTAAAACAAGTGCGAAGAACACGATTATAAAAGATGCATTGAAATTGTTTTGTATAACCTTAGTAGCAGGGGTGTTACTTGGATTTGTATATGAGATAACAAAAGATCCAATTAAAAAGCAAGAACAAGAAACAAAGCAGAGAGCATATCAGACAGTGTTTACAGATGCTACCTCCTTCAAGGAGAGCGATACGGTGACAGCCGCTGTAGAGAAATCCTCTGAGTTGCTATCTGATGCTACTATTACTGGAGGAGCTGATTTTTCCGGTATTACAATTAGTGAAGCATTAGAAGCGTATGATTCTTCTGATTCTTTAATTGGTTACGTAATGAACGTTATAACGTCGAATGGGTATGGTGGAGATATTAAAGTCTCAATTGGTATTCGTATGGACGGAACGGTAACAGGTATGGAAATTCTCTCAATAAGTGAGACTGCTGGTCTTGGAATGAAAGCAGCAGAAAGTAAATTCAAGAATCAATTCAAAGATAAGAATGTTGATCAGTTCGAATATACGAAAGTTGGAGCAACGAAAGAAAACGAAATTGACGCAATTAGTGGTGCAACAATTACAACAAAAGCAGTAACAGGGGCAGTGAATGCAGGAATTTGTTTTACTAAGAACTGCTTATTTCAATAGGGGGTGTGGGAATGAATAAATATTTGGAACGTCTATTTAATGGTATTATCAAAGAAAACCCTACCTTCGTGTTAATGCTTGGTATGTGTCCAACATTAGCGGTAACTACCTCAGCTATGAATGGTATGGGAATGGGACTAACAACAACTGTAGTATTAATTATGTCCAACATGTTGATTTCTATGTTGCGTAAAATGATACCTGACAGCGTAAGAATGCCAGCTTACATCGTGGTTGTTGCTTCCTTTGTTACAGTTGTACAGTTCGTGTTACAAGCATATATTCCATCTTTATATGATACATTGGGAATTTATATTCCTTTAATCGTTGTTAACTGTATTATCTTAGGTAGAGCAGAGTCTTATGCATCTAAGAATTCGGTAGGATTGTCTATCTTTGATGGTATGGGGATGGGTCTAGGATTCACGGTAGGTCTAACATTAATCGGTACATTTAGAGAAATCATTGGTAATGGTTCTATCTTCAATGCTAATATTATGCCTAGTTCTTATGAACCAGCAACAATCTTTGTCTTAGCACCAGGTGCGTTTTTTGTACTTGCAATGTTAACGGCAATTCAAAACAAACTAAAAGCACCTTCTGCAACAAATGGAGAAGGAAAAGAAGAAGCAATTGCATGTGGTGGCAACTGTAGTAATTGCCATGGTGCTGATTGTGTAGCTAACCATGAGGCACTATCGAAGGAAAAGGAAGGGGAACAAAAGTAGATGAAAGAACTAATTATTATATTGATTGGATCAGCTTTAGTTAATAATGTTGTCTTAAGTCAGTTCTTAGGACTATGTCCATTCCTTGGTGTATCGAAAAAAGTTGAGACAGCAGCAGGTATGGGAGGGGCAGTAATCTTCGTAATTACCATTGCGTCTGCCTTCACAAGTTTAATCTATGATTTTATTTTAGTACCAGCAAACCTGACATACATGCAGACAATTGTATTTATTATAGTAATTGCAGCCTTAGTACAATTTGTGGAGATGGTACTTAAAAAGATTAGTCCAAGTCTATATAATTCACTTGGCGTATATCTTCCTTTAATTACAACAAACTGTGCAGTTCTCGGTGTTGCTTTAATTAACGTACAAAAAGAATATAGTTTTATAACAAGTGTTGTGAATGGTTTTGGAACAGCGGTTGGCTTTACCATAGCAATTGTAATTATGGCAGGTATCCGTGAACGAAATGAACATAACGACATATCAAAATCCTTCAAAGGCTCACCGATTGTATTAATTACAGCAGGTCTTATGGCTATCGCCTTCTTTGGATTTTCAGGATTACTATAGGAGGGCAAAGATATGAGTATAGAAGGAATTATCGTAGCAACACTAATTGTTGGTGCTACTGGTTTAATAATAGGTCTTCTTCTTGGCCTTGCTGGAGAGAAGTTTAAAGTAGAGGTAGACGAGAAGGAATTACAGATTAGAGATCTACTACCAGGCAATAACTGTGGTGGTTGTGGATTCGCAGGTTGTGATGCATTAGCGAAAGCAATTGCAAGTGGAGAAGCACCTACTAACGCCTGTCCAGTAGCTGGAGCAGAACAAGCCAAATTAATTAGTGAAGTTATGGGCGTAGAGAATGAAGAAAAAGAAAAGCTAGTAGCCTTTGTTAAGTGCGCAGGTACCTGTGATAAAACAAATGTGAAATATAATTATTATGGAATTGCCGATTGTAAGAAAGTTGCTTTGATTCCTGGTAAAGGGGATAAGATGTGTTCCTATGGTTGTATGGGATATGGAAGCTGTATCAAAGCGTGTTCATTTGATGCAATACATGTTGTGAATGGTATTGCAGTTGTAGATAAAGAAAAATGTGTAGCCTGTGGAAAATGCATTAAGGAATGTCCGAATAATTTAATCGAATTTGTTCCTTATAAATCAGAATATCGAGTTCGTTGTAATTCTAAGGACAAAGGTAAGGAAGTAAAACTTGCATGTAAGGCAGGATGTATTGGTTGCATGATCTGTGTTAAAAATTGTGAAGATGATGCGATTTCTGTAGTTGATAATATTGCTCATATTGATTATAATAAGTGTACGAATTGTGGAAAATGTGCGGAAAAATGTCCAGTAAAGGTAATTGTGTAAAACAAGTCCTTTATAATATAGTGCGTTTTACAAAGTGGTTAGTTTTTCGAAAGGTATAGTTAGAGGTTTGAGACAGCTATATGAAAGTGTAGCGGAGGCTCATTAATGTACAGTCACCATTGTATTATGCATGGTGACTGTATATATAGGAGAATAGCATGAGATTAATATCAACGTCACAAATACAATCAGATATGGTTTTGGCTAGGCCAATATATAATGAGGGACGCTTAATCTTAGCGGAGGGTACTAATAATCTAGGAAGATATATTAAAAGTCTGAATCGTTTGGGAATAAGTGAAATCTATATAGAAGATGCAATAAGTGAAGGAATTGATGTTCCGGATGTTTTAACTGTGAAAACTCGTAATATTTGTAAAGAAACAATAAGAAATACATTCAAAGATTTCACTAATAGAGGTAAAATCCAAGTAGATGGTATAGAAAAAAGCATTGATTTAGTAATTGAGGAGATTTTGCAAAATAAAGATGTTCTTATTAGTTTGAACGATATTGGAGCAGCAGATGAATATACATATACGCATTCAGTAAGTACAACAGTGTACGCTTTAATGCTTGCTCAACGACTTGGATATAAGATAGAAATGATGAAAAGACTTGCTATAGGTACAATATTACATGATATCGGGAAAATCTATATTGATCATGATATTATGTTCAAAGAAGGCAAGCTGACTGACAAAGAATATGAATATGTTAAAAAACATACTTTATTAGGATACAATGCATTAAAGAGCTGCGATTCATTATCAGAATTATCAAGGATTATATCTCTGACACATCATGAGCATATCGATGGCACCGGTTACCCAAGGGGGTTAAAAGGAGATGAATTGCACCAATTCTCTAAAATTGTAGCTATTGCTGATGTATATGATGCGCTAACTTCGACGCGCTGTTATCGACCAAAATGGTCAAACAAGCAAGCTATGGATATGTTAATGCAATATTGTGGAACAAAGTTCGATACGGATTTAGTATGTAGATTTCTACAACTAATTGCAGTGTATCCGAATGGAACACAGGTAAAGTTAACAGATGGAAGAGTTGGAATTGTAAAAGAACAAAATTCGGGAATGCCTCTTAGACCTATAGTAAGAATCTTTGCCGAAGCTGATGGTTCAAAGAAAGAGATGTATGATGTTAACTTGATGACTGAATTGAATATTGTTATTGCCGAAGATGAATTTGATTATATTATAGATGATAAATCGAAACAAGTTGGTTAATACTAAATAAGGGAATTGTGGTGAGCAATGCCCTTTTTTAGTACTTAACGCTGGGAATGCGAAACTCTTTTCCATGTCGCCATTATAAAAGGGTTTCGCAATGGACTAGCTATTTATTGTTATCATAAGGAGGCGATTATGATGTATAAAGTACTTATTGCAGAGCGAGACATGAAATATGTAGATCAATTAAGAGGTATTATTAATAGAGAGTATCGAAATTGTCAGATTACGGGCATCGTAGGTTCGTCAAGAGAAGTCATTGAGATTTTAGGGAAAGAGAATTCGGATATTGATGTTGCAATAATTAATGTTAAACTTACTGGGGTTAATGGTTTAGAAGCGATTAAGAAGGTAAGACAAAAGAATTTTGATACACGGATTCTGATATTGTCAGAGTTTAGTTACCTTGAGTTTGCTCAGGAAGCAATAAGGCTGAAAGTTGACAATTATATTATAATACCAGCGAATGATAACGTAATTAGTGAGGCTATTCGTCTTTGTCTTGAGGAGATTGTAAGGATGAATCATTACAAACAAAAGATTTGTAGTGTTACAACGGAATATCAAGAGGCAAAGCAATATATAGAATATAGTTATATATATACAGTACTTTTTAGCAAGTTATCAAGTAGAGATATTAAGAAATATGTAGAGCTATTAGGGGTTAGTATGAAAGGCTGCATGGTTAATATGGAGTTAAAATCAGATGATATGAAACAGATTAACAAGCAGACAATTCTTCAGCAGATATATGAATGTATACATGAATATGATGGGGGAATATTCCGCTTTGTAGTTGGTCCCAAGATTAATAGACATATTGTATTATATGTATCTTATCTTTGTGAAGAAACGGAGGATAATAATAGTAAACTAAAAGAACTGTTAAAAACTATAACAAAAGATATTAAGATGAAATTTCTGATTGACGTGTATATAGGCATTGGAAAAGTGGAAGAAATGATTAATATCTATGCTTCCTATCAAGACTCAATCCGTAATTTACTAGAGATGAAAAATCTTGTTGATACTAGCGGCAAACAGGATAATGAATCCTATTATGGCAATCTATACAAGGATTTGGAACGCAAATATCTTACGTCATTACGCTTAAAAGATGGGGAGAGTTCAAACTATATAAACCATTTGCTAGATTGCATAGATCATTTTTGTGAAGAAGTAAGAAAGAGTAAGATTATTGAACTGTTAGTACTTACGCGTCATACAATGACTGGTTTTGATAGGGAGGCATATTTGCAAGATAACTTTACAGAATATCTTTTGTCTGTAAGCAACATACCAATATCTGAACTTAAATCCTGGGCACACCAGACATTTGAATACATTCAATATAGTCAAGTGGATCAAAATCGCTTATATACGAAAGCGGTTAGTGATGCAATTAATATTATTGATGGAGAATATACAAAAAATATTACATTAGAAGAGATTGCTAAACGAGTTGGAGTAAGCTCACAATATCTAAGTAAGATATTTAAAGATGAGACGAATCAGACATTTGTGGAGTACCTAACAACCCTACGAATTAACCGAGCCAAAGATATTATACAAACTTCGGATCAACCAATTAAGCAAGTAGGGATAATGGTTGGATATAAAGATCCTAATTATTTTAGTAGGATTTTTAGAAGTGTAGTTGGAATATCACCATCAGACTTCAGAGATAGTGTTAAGTATAAGATAGACAAATAGGAGATAGCCAAATAGAAGGAGAGCCGAAAAGGACAATCTTCATGGGGGTATGGGCTCCAGGGATATTACTTATCCATGCTCCCTACACAAACCATTTGAAAGATTGTCTTTTTGCTGTAACATTCCACCTTTAATTTAAAATGAATAAGTTAATTAAAATGCTTTATAACTAATCCTGTGTGCTCTTAACAATAATAATTAAAGAGCATCCCACTGTATACGGAAGTGAGATACGGATTAGGATAGTGGTGAGATCTAAAGTTAGGATAGGTACAGATCTTTTGATCAAGATAGTCCATAGGATTGAGTGTTACCTGATTCGTTTGTTCAAGCAAATCTGCGGTTATTTTGTCTGGATTAGTGAACAAATCTTTAACCGTACCATCTGTAGCAGCTTGTAGAGCTATAAAGGAATCGATAGATAATTCACCAGATTCTTCTCGTGTAATCCCACAGGATTCTAGATCATTCATATAACGATAAACTATGGAATCTAATTCATAGATTAACTTGTTAGCACGCCGTTGAACAGAAGAGTGTTCGCTAGCTAGTGAAAACAAGTAGTTATAACTATCCGTTATCGTTTCAAGTTCTTTAACAATCTTATCTGAGTTAGGAGCATATGAAATATGTACAGGTGAATCTGTGATCGCATGTAGCGAAACAGTTAATGATTTATTAAAGGTAAATTGATTCGATAAAGATTCCTTGGCTTTACCATCTATCTGGAATTTAGCACTTGTTGAAGGTTGATAAATTTGGTTTAAGTTAAAATATTCAACAATGCCACGTCCTCCTACATACACATTATCTTGAAGTGTGAATAATGGAGCGCCAGAATTACCAGTGGAATCAGACTCGAGAATTATTCTAAGTCCGTTTGAGTTCTGCTCTATATATTCGGAAGCATGAACTCCGATTTGGGATTTATTAATCTGCTTACATAGCTGCTTGATGATTTCTTGATGAGTTGATCCAGCAGTTACCTTATGCTTGAAATTATAGGTACTATCTTCTATATCAATGGAAAATTGGTAGGTACCTGCTTGCAACTGCTGTTTATCAGGACGAAAGGTATTGGATACATTCGTTTGACTAGTAGCTAGATGCATAACTTGTATGTTGAATTCAGTTGGTAATGTAGGCGCATTATCACTAATAATAGCAGCAGATACAGCATCTTCATTAGAGGATACGGATTTCTTTTCATTAAATATAGAAGATTCATCATTTTTTGAAAAGTTATCTAACAAGGTATATAAAGACATTGCAGCATCTTTTACATTCAAAGCGTAGGTTTGACGCTCGAGAGATACATCTAATAGATATAGGGGAGACTGCTTGCTGATACGTACAATATTATTATAGATCCTGTGTAACTCGCTAGTCTTATGAGAGGTATAACGGACAGGTCTTTGTGATTCGTAATTTGCGGCGAGATAATTATATGTAGATGTTACCATTGAACAGTCACCTCCTTAGTGATATGATTTCATATGTCGGTCATAATTAAACCTAGTAACTGAACAGTTACTAAATATATATAATTTTCATAAGTGTGAAAATTGAGTGTCTTACTTCATTATAATATGAAGAAATTAAAATGTCGATAGCATATGGAAAAAATACGGAGCAAACACCTTTTTTCATATAAGAAATTATACCCATATTGAAAAAAATGTTGACGGGACGTTTTGTTTATGCTATATTAGACTAGCGATGGAAGAGGTCTTTTTTTTATGCCTAAAAACTGATATTCGTGATAATCTGTAACAGATTATTACACGAAACAATCAAAAGAAAACGAAATTTAGCGGAGGTGGAAGTCGTGCGCGTAAAAATCACATTGGCATGTACAGAATGTAAACAACGTAACTATAACATGACAAAGGATAAGAAAACACATCCTGACAGAATGGAAACTAAGAAATATTGTAGATTCTGTAAATCACACACATTACACAAAGAAACTAAGTAATTATGTCTAATTATCCGTTACATGCAAAGTAATATACTTTGTATTGCAGAAAGGAAAGTGAAAGCATGGGAGATACTGCAAACAATACAGAAAATGCTCCAAAGAAAAGTTTCTTTAAAGGCGTAAAATCTGAATTTAAGAAGATTATATGGCCAGACAAACAAACACTTGCAAAACAATCTGCAGCAGTAGTAACTATTTCGGTAGTTCTTGGAGTAGTTATAGCTATATTAGATGTAGCTATTCAATATGGCATAGAACAGATTCTTAAAATAGGATAAAGGGTGAGTGTATGTCAGAAACGAATTGGTATGTTGTTCATACGTACTCAGGTTACGAGAACAAGGTAAAAGCCAACATTGAAAAAACAATCGAAAACAGAAAACTCCAGGATCAAATACTTGAAGTTTCCGTTCCTATGCAAGACGTAATTGAAGTTAAGAATGGTGTGAAGAAACAGGTTCAAAAGAAAATGTTTCCGGGTTATGTTCTTCTTAATATGGAGATGAATGATGACACTTGGTATGTAGTACGTAATACCAGAGGGGTAACAGGATTTGTTGGACCAGGATCAAAACCGGTTCCTTTAACTGATGCAGAGATGCAAAGTATGGGAATTAAGAATTCTGAAGAAATCATGATCGATCTAGAGCTTGGTGATGTAATAGAAGTAACATCAGGCGTATGGGAAGGAACAACAGGTATCATTAAGTCAATTAACAGCCACAAACAAATTGTCACCATTAATGTTGATATGTTTGGTAGAGAGACACCTGTTGAGATTAGTTTCACAGAAATTAAAAAAATGTAAATTAAGTAACATCTAGGATACAATAATTACTAGATAGTGGGAGGGATATTCCCGCGAACACCACATTATTCAGGAGGTATGCTATAATGGCAAAGAAAGTTTCAGGATATATTAAATTACAAATCCCTGCTGGAAAGGCTACACCAGCTCCACCAGTTGGTCCAGCTCTTGGTCAGCACGGAGTAAATATCGTACAATTTACGAAAGAGTTTAACGCAAAAACTGCAAATCAAGAAGGTATGATTATTCCAGTAGTAATCACAGTATACGCAGATAGAAGTTTTAGCTTTATTACTAAGACTCCTCCAGCAGCTGTATTATTAAAGAAAGCTTGTAACATTAAATCAGGTTCAGGTGTTCCTAATAAAACTAAAGTTGCTACTATTACAAAAGCAGAAGTTCAAAAAATCGCAGAACTTAAAATGCCTGACTTAACAGCAGCTACTTTAGATGCAGCGATCAGTATGATCACAGGAACTGCAAAGAGTATGGGTATTACTGTAGTTGACTAAGTATAGAGTATAAGTATTATAACGTTTTGTTGTAATAGTTGTTATATAATTGTCGTACAAGTTTGTATGTCAACAACTACTTTTAAGAAACCATTAACCGATGTTTTTAAGCAATAAAAAGATTTCATACGGCAAAGATATTTATCGTGGGAGGGTTAACTCCCGATACTACCACTAGGAGGTTAATAGAATGAAAAAAGGTAAGAAGTATGCAGAAGCTGCTAAGCTCATCGACAGAGCTACATTTTATGATGCAGCAGAAGCAATTAATTTAGTAAAGAAAACAGCTGTTGCTAAATTTGATGAAACAGTAGAAGCTCATATCAGACTTGGTGTTGACGGACGTCACGCTGACCAACAAGTTCGTGGTGCGGTTGTATTACCTCACGGAACTGGAAAAACTGTTAAAGTTCTTGTATTTGCTAAAGGCGACAAAGTTGCTGAAGCAGAAGCAGCTGGAGCAGATTATGTTGGTGGCGACGAATTAGTACCAAAAATCCAAAACGATGGTTGGTTAGATTTCGACGTTGTTGTTGCTACTCCTGATATGATGGGTGTTGTTGGTCGTCTTGGTCGTGTACTTGGACCAAAAGGTTTAATGCCTAACCCTAAAGCTGGAACTGTTACTATGGATGTTACAAAAGCTGTTGCCGATATTAAAGCAGGTAAGATTGAATACAGACTTGATAAGACAAACATTATCCACGTGCCAGTGGGAAAAGCTTCTTTTACAGAAGAACAATTAGCGGACAACTTCCAAACGCTTATGGGTGCAATTAACAAAGCTAAACCAGCATCTGCAAAAGGACAATACTTGAAGAGTGTTACACTTTCTTCAACTATGGGTCCTGGAGTTAAATTAAACACTGGTAAATTAGCTCAGTAATTGCCATATAGAGAGAGCCATTACATTATGATTTTTCATAATGTAATGGTTTTTTTCGTTATATAGGATCACCAGTTAATATAAAGTACTAAGTTGTGAATGGTTATAAGAATACAGGTGTTGAAATCAAAGATATGGTAGAGAATTTCCCTAAAGCGTCAAAATATACGTCTCAATTAATTTATGAGGCTAAAGGGGCTATTACAGCGTTATGTGAGGCTATCTCTAATGTTACTAATGCATATAACCTCATTTTGGATACAATCTCTAGAATAACAGAATTTCAAATATATTAACATACAAAAATTGTCAGCAATAAAATGCAAAATAATGTTGACACAACACTAAATATCTGATACTATGAATGAGGTTCGAAAAACGAATCAAAACTGCCGAAGACAGTAGGTGCCGCAAGGCATAAGGAGAAAACGCCTACCGAGGAATATAAGATAATCATACGATGACTTATAATAGCCTCTCTGTCTTTGATAGAGAGGCTTTCTTGATGATACCCACACTTTATTGGGTGAGTATGTTTAACGGCGGTGCCTTGGAGAATCTAATTCGTAGCTTTTAGTTAAGTTTTAATTCTTCATCAAATCTATAAGGAGGTACGCAAAAATGGCAAAGGTAGAAATCAAACAACCTATTGTTGACGAAATCAAAGGATATGTAGCAGATGCGAAATCAGCTATCTTAGTTGATTATCGTGGATTAACTGTTGAACAAGATACAGCTCTTCGTAAACAGTTAAGAGAAGCTGGTGTTGTATACAAAGTATACAAAAACACTATGTTAAACAGAGCTTTCGAAGGAACAGACTTCGCTCAATTAGCTTCACATTTAGAAGGACCTACAGCGATTGCATTTGGTATTGAAGATGCAACAGCTCCAGCTAGAATCCTTAACAATGTAGCTAAGACAGCTCCAGCACTTGAATTCAAAGGTGGTGTAGTTGAAGGAGCTTACTATGATGCAGAAGGCGTTAAGCTTGTTGCAAACATTCCTTCAAGAGAAGTTCTTATTTCCAACTTACTTGGAAGCTTACAATCACCAATTACAAACTTCGCTCGTGTTCTTAAGCAAATCGCTGAAAAGAACGAAGAAGTTGCGTAATAAGTACAATATTGTACAATCGCTTGCAAAGCAGGCAGCGTGATATACTATCACAGAAAAATAAAAATAGACAATTAATTATTGGAGGTAAATAAAATGACAACTCAAGAATTTATCGAAGCTATTAAAGGCTTATCAGTATTAGAATTAAACGATTTAGTTAAAGCATGTGAAGAAGAATTTGGTGTATCTGCAGCTGCTGGTGTAGTAGTAGCAGGTCCTGCAGCTGGTGCTGAAGCAGCTGAAGAACAAACAGAATTCAACGTAGAATTAACTGAATGTGGTCCAAACAAAGTTAAAGTTATCAAAGTAGTACGTGAATTAACTGGATTAGGATTAAAAGAAGCTAAAGAAGTAGTTGATGGAGCTCCTAAAATGGTTAAAGAAGGCGCAACTAAAGAAGAAGCTGATGATATCAAAGCTAAACTTGAAGCTGAAGGCGCTAAAGTTACTCTTAAATAATTTTGCGTATCAAACAATAGAAATACGCTTTGCGAATTTTTTTATTGTTACAAATTATAGAGATGAAAAAAGAGTCATGTGTAAGCATGGCTCTTTTTGCGGTTTGCCCGACATGGGCAAACTCTAACGGGTGAATGTCCCGGGTGTACCTAGGCAATGGGAAACACATAGCTGAACAGCAAGGGTGTCTATCGTGAGGTAGAATCTGAAGGAAGCTGTAGGCAAACCTCTGGTCTGACGAA
>JAHAJA010000052.1 GCA_018372435.1 Clostridiales bacterium
CCTTTTCTACTGGATCTATTTTACTTTTTCTAGACATAGAAATACCCCCATATAGGACTGTTATATTTCATTGTCCTATATAGGGGTAGCATATCAAAACCCAACCGTGAAGATTGTCTTTTTCTATGTGTGAATGTTATCTACAATACTATTTTCTCATATAAAGCAACCATATAACATGCTCTCTTTATTCTCCCGCAATAGAGAACCCATCTGCTTTTGCTTTCTCAATATCAAAATCTTGATCTAGATGCATCAATGTAATCTTTTTCTTTTGATCTTCAGGCATGTCCTTTGTTAACTCAATCAGTTTGTCATATTGAAAATGAACAGTAGCACTCGTATTCGAAGTAACTTCATGATAGATATGATCAAACGCATACGTATTCAATAACTTCTGATTGAATTCACAAGTATCACTACTATAATAAAAACCAAATTCATTTTTCAAAGAAAATTCAATACTAAAACAATTTACTTGCTTGTTATAATCTAGGTCACCAGTATGAGACGTCGGCTCGAAGATATATTCCGGTTGTTTCTCGTAACCATCAATGTATAGCTCATCCCAACGGTTTATAAAGAGAATATACATATCCTGCTTAATTCCCTGCAATGCTAATAGCTCCGTGATAGCTTCTGATGGGAAGTATATACAAACTTTACTACGATCCAGGTTGAATACTTTAATGTATAAGTATGCAATTAACGTTCCTAAGCTTCCTGCATGATCACTATGAAGGTGCGTTATGAATATATTCACTCTTGTCTTACCTTCGAATACATTTCTTTTAACTAATTTAGGGAATACATCTTCGCCCACATCCATAATAAATAGTTCCGTGCCTAACTCAAAGTAGGCACTTGTATTACCTCTTTCTGTATTAAATGCTCCACCTGTTCCTAAAAATGTTAGCATCTTATATCTCCTTTACAGCTAGAATTCTATTGAGAATTGGTCATAACTTTTGTTAAGAATGAGCCAAGTCCCTTCTTTTCCTTTTTCTCTTCCTTTTTCCCATCTTTGGATTTATTCTTTGAATCCTTATTCATAATATTGTTGGTAGCCAAATCTTCCATTATGTGTTCCACTTGATAAGTATCAACATCCTCTTCCGATAGTATCTCTGAACTAGCGACATCATTCTCATCCTCATCATCAATTACACTTCCGTAGGATTCTTTCATCATCTCTCTATAGTTTTCTGACATAATCTCTTTATATTCGGCTACTTCATTATGGTTGCAGACATGCACTTCTTCATTCAAGGATAACATCTTTTGGTCTAGATAATTAACAATATCCGCACACTCTTTTAATTCTTTACGGATTCTCTCCGGTGCATTACCTTCGAATTTGTAATAGATCTTATGCTCTAAGCTAGCCCAAAAATCCATTGCTATGGTACGAATCTGTATTTCAACTTTTGTATCAATAACTGTATTAGATAGGAATATTGGTACAGATACAATCATATGATAACTTGCATAGCCGTTTTGCTTCGGCTGCATAATGTAATCCTTTACTTTTAACACTTTAATATCACTTTGTTTTGCAATTAAATCTGCAATTCTATAAATATCTGAAGTAAATGAACATATAATTCTTACTCCCGCAATATCATTTATATACTTAACAATGTTTTCAACTGTTAATTCTTTTCCTTTGTGCCTGATCTTCTTCGCTATACTTTGTGGAGACTTCACACGAGAAGTTATATGTTCAATTGGATTATATTGATGCGCTAATTTAAATTCATTGTTTAGTATTTCAAGTTTAGTATTAATTTCTTTTAACGCAGAATTATATAGTAATAGTGCATTACTCCATTCTTCTGCTTCATCATAAAAAATTGGTAATTCCATATTTGCACCCTCTTCTTGTTACACTTATTAGATACGTATACTCCCTTTAAAACTTTGTACTAGGCTCTTTCAGAGCTACGTTCTTTTGGTTTCATTAAGCCTTAAAAGCTTTATGTTGCTTTTCCTAACTTTTAATCACAACCATTTAAGACAGACTCGAGAAATCATTTCATAATTGCCCTCGTTGACCTATGGCTCTAGTATATCATACATTTATGAACAATTTTTGAATAATCAGAATATTAAGCAAAAGTTAATAATTGTTTTATTTTTTCCAAAAAACGTATTGACAATTACCAGATTAATGATATAATGGCAAAAGAATATTAAAGAAAGAGAGGTAAAAGTTATGTTTAGATTTAATAATTTAGTTAATGGAACATCAGAAAACTTAATACAACAATCTGTGCGTGAGATTACCTCCTCTGTCGTTTTGGTACGATTATAAAAGTGTGAAAATATTTATTTTTGTCTTTTTATATTGACTTTAAGGCCGTGGTAAACTTTACCACGGCCTATTTTTGCGCTTTTGAGGGGGAACTGTTACTACTAAACCGCCAATCTTTGTTACTGTAAGTTGGTTTGGCCGAGTAGTAACTAACTCTAGTATACAAGACATTTCATTGTTATCTTGTTATGCCATGTTCAGAGAAGATAAGTTGATTTGCACACCGATTACCGCCATGTTCGTTAATCGTTTGCACCATAGAACTGGTGCTTGTGGGGCTTGTATTATGGAGGGTTGTGTTATAGCACGATGTATAGGAACTCGTAAATTATGACTTGATGATTTTGACACCAAAAGAAGGGAGATTTTCATGAAAAAGATATCAAGATACGTTATGAAATATTGGTACGCTTATATATTTGCCATCACTTGCATGGTAATTAGTGTATCCCTTGATATGCTCACACCTAAAATTACAGGAAGTTTTATCGATGACGTCATTATTGGCGGTAAGATGGAGCTATTTAACAAACTTATCATTCTTACTCTATGTATTGGTATTGGTAGATGTATCTTTCAATACTTCAAGGAATACACATTCGATATTGTAAGTTCCAAGATTGGAATGAACATTCGCCATGATTTATTCAAACATATTCAAAGCTTATCCATAAGTTTCTTTGATAAAACCAATACCGGTGAATTAATGGCTCGTGTAAAAGACGATGTAGACCGCATCTGGGATGGACTTGGATTTGTCGGAATGCTTATTATTGAAGTTGTTATTCATACTTCAATCGTTTTATACTGTATGTTTAACATAAGTAAGAAACTATTCATAATTCCTTGTATTGCAATGCCACTTGTAGCACTCTTCGCCATCATAATGGAACGAAAATTAGATGTAATTTATGAAGAGATTAGTGAAGAGAATGCTACTTTGAATACCATCGCACAAGAGAATCTAGCTGGTGTACGTACTGTTAAAGCATTTGCTCGTGAGAAATTCGAGATCAAGAAATTCTTATCACACAATAACCGCTATTATGAACTTAATATGAAACAATCAAAAGCTTTGGTTCGCTACCAACCTTTGTTTCAATTCATAACAAAATTACTACCAATTGCAGTAATTATATACGGTGGTGTTCTAACAATCAATGGCGAAATTACCGTAGGTGAGTTAAGTGCATTCTCAATCTACTCAACGAATATCGTATGGCCTATGGAGATGCTTGGTTGGTTAACAAATAGTTTCTCATCCGCAGTTGCTTCTACGAAGAAGATTCGTAAACTCTATACCAATGTACCAGAGATTACAGATCCTGAGAATCCAGTAGCACTTGATGAAGTAAAAGGTACTATTGATTTTGAACACGTAACGTTTGAACAAGGTAACAAGACTATTCTTAATGATATATCCTTCCATGTAGAGGCCGGTAAGACAATCGGTATCATGGGAGCTACCGGAACAGGAAAATCCTCTATTATTAATATCTTACAACGCTTCTATGAAACAAGTGAAGGTAGTATTAAAGTAGATGGCATCAATATTAAGGATTTAGCTTTGAAAGACTTGAGAAGCAGTATATCCTTAGTTATGCAAGATGTATTCCTATTCTCGGATACTATCAAAGAGAATATTAAGATGGGTAAGAAATACGATATTAATAAGGAAATTATGCTTGAATCTGCATCCTATGCACAAGCAGATTCTTTCATTGATAAATTAGATAATAAGTACAATACCGTTATTGGTGAACGTGGTGTTGGGCTATCTGGTGGGCAAAAACAAAGGATCAGTATTGCCAGAGCATTAGCCAAGAAAGCACCGATTCTAGTATTAGATGACTCAACTTCCGCACTTGATATGGAGACAGAACATGCAATTCAAGAGTCTCTTTCACAATTAGAGAATACGACAAAAATCATCATAGCACATCGTATCTCAGCTGTACGTCATGCTGATGAAATCATAATTCTCTCAGACGGTGGTAACATCGCGGAAAGAGGTACACATGAAGAACTTCTTGCAAAACATGGACTCTATTATCAGACTTATATGAGCCAATATGGTGACTACTTAGAGAGCAAACAGGAGGTGACTATATAATGGCAGTTGATACTTTTAGAAATGATGAAAAATCGACGAATACCAGTAAGATTGCTACCTTACTTCGTCTTTATCGCTATATGTTAAAGTATCGTTTTAAGATTGTATTTGTATTATTCATAATGGCTATCTGTGTAGCCATTGCATTAGTAAATCCATTAATAATAGAAGAAGCTATTGATAATTATATTAAAAACGGAGATATTAAAGGATTAATCCGCCTAGGTATCTTCGCAGCTATAATCAATATCGTTATGGTCTTGTTAATTAAAGTACGTATGTATATCATGTCAAAGATCTCTAATGAGATTTTATTAGAAGTCCGACAAGAATTATATACACACATTCAGAAACTAAGCTTTAGTTTCTTCGATAGCCGTCCTACCGGCAAAGTATTATCTAGAATTATTGGTGATGTTAATTCACTTAAAGATGTACTAACAAACAGTGTTACTACCCTAATTCCTGATTTTATTACCGTATGTGCCGTAGTTGTTATTATGATAGTTAAAAACTACAAATTAGCATTGGCTGCTTTAGTCAGTCTACCTTTAATGGCTATTGGTATCTACTGCGTTCAGCGTTTTTCTCATCTACGTTGGAGAATATTCCGCAAGAAAAGTGCCAATGTAAATGCATTTATTCATGAAGATTTATCTGGTATTCGTATTATTCAAAGTCTTACTGCAGAAGGCGAAACGACCGAAACTTTTGATACTTTACTTCACGAACATCGTAACAGCTTTATTAGTGCAGTACGCTTAAACGATTCCATCGGACCTATTATTGATTTATGTTGGGGTATCGGAACTGCCTCCCTATACTTTGTTGGTATTAAACTCCTTGGTATTGGGCCTGGTTCTGTAGGCTTATTGGTAGCTTTCGGAACCTATATCTCTATGTTTTGGAGTCCAATCCTAAACTTAAGTAACTTCTACAACCAGTTAATTACTAACATCGCAGGTGCAGAGCGTATCTTCGAAATCCTAGATACACCACCTGACATCGTTGATGATAGTAATGTAATTGCATTACCAGATGTGAAAGGGGATATCCGGTTTGATCACGTAAGCTTCTCCTATGACGAAGAAACATTAATTCTAGATGATGTTAACTTCTCCGTAAAAGCTGGTGAAACCATTGCCCTTGTCGGACCTACTGGTGCTGGTAAATCAACAATTGTAAACTTAATCAGCCGTTTCTATGATATTCAGAAAGGCAATATTTACGTAGATAACTATAATCTAAAAGAAGTATCCATCGAAAGTCTAAGACAACAAATGGGTGTCATGACGCAAGATAACTTCTTATTCTCTGGTACTATTAAGGAAAATATCCGCTATGGACGACTTGATGCTACCGACGAAGAGATTATCGAAGCTGCAAAAACAGTTAATGCACATGACTTCATAATGAAGTTAGAAGAGGGTTATGATACAGAACTAAAAGAACGTGGAAATGGATTATCCATCGGTCAAAGACAGTTACTTGCCTTTGCTAGAACCATGGTTTCTAAGCCTAAGATTCTAATCTTAGATGAAGCTACTTCAAGTATTGATACACAAACTGAACTACTTGTGCAAGAAGGAATTGAAGCCTTATTAAAGGGCCGTACGTCCTTTGTTATTGCCCATCGTCTCTCTACCATTCAAAAAGCAGACCGAATCTTTGTTATTGATAATGGTAACATTCAAGAACAAGGTAGTGCGAAGGAATTGCTAGAGAAGAAGGGTATCTATTATAATCTGCATATGGCACAGTTTAAGAATATATAAGTTATAATGTTGGCTGCGTGCCTTTAATAGAATGCCTATCAATAATTAATAGTAAAAAACAAAAGCAGTTCGTGATGAACTGCTTTTGTTTTCTACAACTTTTTGTTCTTCTATAACTTTAGTTTTTCTATAACTTTTTCTATTTATATTTTTCTCAGCTATACTGTTTTTTGGAATATTTCATCTAATTTTTGATTTAATGCTTTCACTACTTCCTTTTTTATCTTAACTATTTCACGGTCATATGTCATTAATCCATTAATTTCTTCCTCTATATCACTTGTTTGTGTATAGATCGCGCTACATAGTCCATCTTTTATATTTGGATAAATCTCTTCTTCCCAAAGTCTTTTATAATTTTCTGTTAATTCCTCTGCGTTTTTATAAGATTTGTATCCAAATTCTTTTTCGCAAGCAACATGGTTCTCTACTGGATAAGAATATCCTCCGTATTCTGTAAGTGCTACTACACGATTACTTTGTGGCTTCACTTTCAGTTTTCGGATATAATTATGGATACTATACATATCACCACCATTTTGATCAAACCAGCCACACGCTTCATTAACTAGTCTTGTAGAGTCAAGTTTACGAATCTTCTTAGTTGCTATATTAGCATCAAATTGACCCCAACCTTCATTAAATGGTACCCATACAGCGATTGAAGGATGATTATACAATTGATTTACCATTCCTTCTAGATCATTATAATATTGCCTTCTTCCTTCTTCATCTCGCCTTTTGAACAAAGAATATAAACTATCTTTTACTCCTCTAGCAAACCAATTGAAAGCATTAGGTAAGTAAGTTACAAACACCATATTATAGTCCCCGCCACCATTAGGCATATCCTGCCAAACAATCATTCCGATTTTATCACAATGGTAATAGAAGCGTTCCGACTCAATTTTAATATGTTTGCGAATGGTATTGTAACCTAATTCCTTTAGTTTAATAATATCATACTTAAGTGCATCATCACTAGGAGGAGTTAGCAAACTTTCAGGCCAGTAGCCTTGATCTAGCAGACCATTGAAAAAATAAGGCTTGTTATTTAGAAAGAACCTTAATATACCATTTTTATCTTTACCCGTTGAGAACTTTCTCATTCCAAAATACGATGTTACTTTATCAGTTCCCGTATCGATTTCAATATCATATAAATTTGGTTCGTCCGGAGTCCAAGACTTAAATGAATCCAATACTATCTTAACGGTCTTATCTGTTTGAATTATTGTTTCTTTCACTACGTTGTCTTGGAATAGAATTCGTATATTCGCTTGTTTTGGCTCCCCATTCGTTGATACTAAGACAGTAATTGCTGATTCATCAAAACATGGAGTTACCCTTAGATTTGTAATATATTCTTCGCCTACGCTTTCAAGCCATACCGTTTTCCATATTCCGCTGTTAGGAGTATAAAACAAAGAACCATATTTCCCTTTCTTAACAAGTTTTTGTTTTCCTCTTGCATGTGGCGCTTTTTCCGTCTTATCTACTACGCACAAGGTTAACGTATTTTCTCCTATTTTTATTTCATTTGTTATGTCAAAGGAAAATGGAAGATAACCTCCCTTATGTTCTCCTATTCTGATTCCATTCAAAGATACTTCACATTCTTGATCAACCGCACCAAAATGTAAAATAAGGCGTTTCTTTATAAACTCCGTTTCTAACATAAACTTACATCTGTAATGAAGGTAGTCATCGGGTTGTACAATACGTTGAACTCCCGATAAATATGCTTCCGGGGAAAACGGCACCACAATATTACCGTCATATTTCTCTATATCTTTTGATTTAGTGATTGCATATTCCCATTCGCCATTTAAGTTCAAATAACTGTCTCTCACAAGATTGGGACGTGGATATTCTTTTAAAACAGCCTTATTGTCTACCTTCTTACCCCATTTTGTCATTAACTGCTTCATCTCTTGTGCCTCACTATTCTTTTACTTCTCTTTACTGTTTTAAAGTAGTCAGATTGTACTCCCACCGAAATTAGAACTAGTGCACCCATGATAATGGATTGCCAGTGCACGGAAACTCCTGTTGGTAAGTATGTAAAAACTGTATTAATAATAAAGTAAATTAGCATACCGAAAAATGTTCCCGAAAACTTACCCTCTCCTCCGGATAACTTAACACCACCAATTGCACACATGGCAATGGCATAAGTTTCATAAGTATTACCCGCACTTAATGTTGCACTACCAGAACTTGAAGCAAGCAAAACTCCAGAGAATGCAGCAATGAGTCCTGAGCAGACAAACGCTTTTACTTTGATACGATCTACATCAATTCCCATCATTCTAGCAGCTTCTCCATTGCCTCCAACAGCATAAAGACCAATACCAAACTTCGTATGGCGTGAAATATACATACATAAAAAGGTCAAAATAAATAAGATCGGAATTAAAATCGAGATACCACTTTTTAGCCCTGCAAATACACCTGGTAGTATCTTAGCATCCGCAAATGTCAGGACAGAACCTTTAATAACTACTGATTTCTCAGCTACAATCTGAATGGCTCCTCTTAATGCAAATAACATAGCAAGAGAAGCAATCCAAGAAGAAATTCTCATCTTCGTTACCATGAAACCAATCATATATCCTGAAATAATACCTACCAAAAGACCTGCAATAATTCCTAGGAACGGATTCACCTGTCCAACTAGTCCCATTACTACACCACTTAATGCAAAGACTGCACCAGCAGACAAATCAATTTCACCACATAGGATAACAAATGTCATGCCAAGTGCTAAAAAACCACCATTTTTAGCTACTTTTAATAGAATATTAAAGACGTTAGTGGTTGACATAAAGTTTTGATCAGAAAAAACAAGACTAGCTACAATCACCAAAAGTAAAAATGCTAAGATAGTACTTTTAGAATAAAACCAGTTATAATATTTCTTTATTGTCTTCATACTTCTTAACCTCCTACTTTCTTTTTTCTCTTTGGATAAACACTGCAAAAACAATGATAATAGCTTTAAATACTTGTGCGTACTGACTTGGTATATCATTCATTACACAAGTAAGAGTAATCATCTGCATAATCAACGCACCTACTACTGTTCCTATAACCCTAGCTTTACCACCACTCATTGGAGTTCCGCCAATTACAACTGCCGCAATTGCATCAAGCTCTGCTAATTGTCCTAAAGAACTACCCGCTGCCACTGCTACCTTAGCAGTTTGAAAAACTCCCGCAAATGCCGCAAACAATGCACTCATTCCGTATACAATCATCATAGTTCTAGCTGTATTGATTCCTGACAAGGAACTTGATTTGATACTATCACCTACCGCCTGAATTCTTCTTCCCAGAACGGTTTTTTCAATAATAATCCACACTATAACTATAGAAAGAGCAATTGGTATAATTTGAATTGGAACAACTTTACCTAACTTATATGTACCAAGAAAGGATAGCTGTTCTCCAACTTCACCCAGTTTATTCAGGTAGATATCGCGACCTCCACAAAGAACCTGAGCAACCCCTCTAATCCCTAACATCAAACCTAGAGTTACTACCATTGCTTGTAATTTTAATTTTCCTACCATAACACCTGTGAAACATCCAACTCCTATACACACGATAAGAGAAACTAAAATGGCAGGGACTAGTCCCATACTGGTCATTAATTTGGCTGTTAGTACCCCTGATAGAGCCATAACAGAACCAACAGAAATATCAATTCCACCAGTTGAGATTACCAATGTCATACCCATACCACAAAGAATGATTGGACAAATCTGAGTTATTATATTATTTAAGTTACTCATCCGAAAGAAGTTAGGAGTTATTATACTGTTTAGAATAATAAAGAATAGTAGTAATATAAGAGCACTATACTTTTTTGAAAATACTAGCATTTTATCCTTTGACATTACTTTGCACCTCCCGACTACTACCTTTGGCAATTGTCTCCATGACTTTTTCATAACTTATGCTGTCACCAACTAGCTCACCAATTTTTTTACCTTCTCGCATAACAACAATACGATCACAATTTCTTTCTAGTTCTGCAATTTCTGAAGAAATCATAAGTACAGAAATCCCATTATCCGATAGTTCTTGAATTAATTGTTCTATTTCTGCCTTCGCTCCTACATCAATTCCTCTTGTTGGTTCATCCATGATAATCAATTTAGGATTCATACACATCCACCGTGCAAGTAATACCTTCTGTTGGTTTCCTCCACTTAGATTACATATTGCTTGTTCTGGCGTCGGTGTTTTTATTTTTAAACGTTCTATATACTGTTTTACAATCCTATCCTGCTCTTTTTTATTTACAAAACCAAACTTGCTAATCTTAGGAAGCAAGGCAATTGTAAGATTTTCCTTTACAGAAAGATGAGGTATAATTCCCTCCACCTTTCTATCTTCTGTACAATATCCCATTCCTTTACTAATTGCATCCGCCGGAGAATTAACTTTTACAGAATTTCCATGCCAGAAGATTTTTCCTTCATCCATTGCATTAGCACCAAATATCACTTGTGCAAGCTCTGTCCTTCCCGAGCCCAATAATCCAGCAAGTCCTACTACTTCACCTTGTTTTATATCTATATCAATCCCATTCAATCGCATACCTTGCTTCACGCCCTTGACGCTCATAAGCTCTTCTGCTTTTGAAAAGTTATATCCTTCCTTCTTCCTCTCTAATTTAACTGCATCCCTTCCTACCATTAGAGAAATAAGCTTTAATTGATCAAGTTCTTTTACATCGTAATTACCAACATATTCACCATCTTTGAAAACGGTCAATCTTTCGCAGATTTCAAAAATTTCATCCAGTTTATGACTTATGAAAATTACACTAATTCCTTGATTCTTTAGTTTTCTAATAATTCTAAATAGAATTTGCACTTCATTAGCATCTAATGATGAAGTTGGTTCATCCATAATTACTAATTTAGTGTTCGTACTAATTGCTCTTGCAATTGCAACCATTTGTTGAATTGCTGTAGAGTATGCCTTCAGCGGCTTTTCTACATCAATATGAATTCCCAAATCACCAAGTATTCTATCTGCTTCGGCTATCATTTTCTTCCTGTCAATGTTACCAAATTTTGTCCTTGGCTCTCTTCCCAAAAACAAATTTTCATATACCGTCTGGAATAAAACCAAATTTAGTTCCTGATAGATTGTAGAAATTCCTTTTTCATTGGCTTCTATTGGTGTCCTCGCATTAATTTCCTCACCATCAAACAAAATTGTTCCACCGTCTTTTTGATAAATGCCTGTCAGTACTTTAATCAACGTAGACTTTCCTGCACCATTTTCTCCCATAAGTGCATGAACTTCGCCTTTATTCACCGTTAATTTAACTCCCTTAAGAGCCCTAACACCGGGGAAGGTTTTTTCCAAATTATTAATTTCTAGTAATTTTTCTGACATTTTGGCTCCTTTCTCTTATAGGACCACCTAAGGCATGCCCTAGGTGGTCCTAAATTAAAATACCGATTTAATATCCTAGCTCTACATTAACATTATCTTTTGTATATAAGACATCTTCGTTTGTAATATTCTCTGGTACAGTTTCTCCTTTGATTAGTTTTGTAATGGTATCAACAACTACAGGTCCAAAGTATGGAGAACAAGTACAAGAAGCAAGTTGCTTACCAGCTACAATATCTTCAAAAGCTGCTCTTGTTCCATCAATTCCAAGTGTCAATATATCTTTTCCTGGTTCAAAACCTGCTGCTTCAATTGCTGTTTTAGCACCTTGAATCATATCATCTGTTACAGCGAAAACCGCATCAATGTTCTCGCCACCTTGTGCTTGAATGATATTCTCCATAACAGATTGTGCTTTGTCCATTAACCATTCTCCATTTTGCTCTGCTACGATATTGTATTTAGAAGTATCCAATGCATTTACAAACCCCTCTTGTCTATCTGTAGAAGTAGAAGAATCGTATCCACCGTTAATAATTACCACATTACCTCCATCTGGCAGAGCTTCCATAAGTGCTTTCGCACACTGTTCTCCCTCCCAAACAAAATCCGACATAATCGCTGTAGTAAAATGTGTACCAACTTCACCATCTATTGCACGGTCTACAAGAATTACTGGAATTTCATTGTCCATCGCTTCCTTCAATGCACCTTGAAGCCCATTATTCTCAAGTGGTGCCACTACAAGATAATCTACCCCTGCGGCTACAAGATCACGAATATCAGTTTCTTGCGTTGCAATATCCCCACCAGAATCTTTTACAATAAATTTACCACCTGCTTCTTCAACTGCTGCTTTAATGGAATCTGTCTCCGTCGTTCTCCATGAAGACATACTATCTGTTTGTGAAAAACCAACCGTCTTTCCCTTTAATACCCCACCTGTACTACTTTCATTATCTCCGGTTGCTTGTTCCGATGCATTATCTTTGCTATCGCTCGACGTTTTGTTCCCATTCGAGCTACACCCCACTAAAGATACTGTTAAAACGGCTGCCATAATAAAAGTTGCAATTTTTTTCATTTTCCTCATACCTTACCTCCTAAAAGTGATCAATACCTTCTCCAAACACAACATAATTGTTGTTGTTTATGCTATTGATGCTTGTTTATTATGATATTTATGTTATCACTATTTATTAATAAGGTCAATAAATAGCTATTATAATATATTATTTTTGTTACTTTTTCACAAATATTTAAAACATAATTTATTTAACTTTATTTTTTATTCTATAAATTATAAAATAAAGATATGCTATAGGAATCGACGTTAACAAAAAAACAAAAAGAAAGGGAATAAAGAGGAAATATTATGAAGAAAACAAAAACAACTCCTTTTAAGATTAATGGCGAAAGAGATTTTAGCTTACACCTAAGTAATCTGGATCAACATGATAAAATTGCAAAAATTGCAAAGGCCCTATCCTCACCTACTCGGCTAAAAATAATTAATATTCTAAAAAACACCACTATGTCTATACAAGAAATCTCTGATACACTTGATATACCAGCCTCTTCTACTGCTCTACATATTAAAAACCTAGAAGAAGCTGGACTTATTATTACGGAATCGCAACCCGGAATGCATGGTTCAATGCGTGTTTGTACTTGCAGTATGCAATCACTGTATTTACAAACATTTGATAGTGAAACTGATTCTACTAATAATATGTTAACAATGGACATCCCCATCGGAAGCTACTTCCAATGTGAGATCTCCCCAACCTGTGGGCTAGCAGATGAAAACGGAATTATTGATACTTATGATAATGTAAAGTCCTTCTATTCTCCACAGCGAATGCATGCTCAGCTTATCTGGTTTCAGAGAGGTTTTATTGAATATCGTTTTCCTAATATTGATAATCCTCTTTTAGACCTTCATGAACTTTCCTTCTTAATGGAAATCTGTTCAGAAGCTCCCGGTTATCAAGAAGTATGGCCCTCTGATATAACAATTTCTATAAATGGATATGAATTACACACTTATCGCTCACCAGGTGATTATGGAGCTAGGAGAGGGAAGTTAACTCCAAGTACATGGCCTAATGGCCGAACACAGTATGGACTCTTGAAGACCTTCAGTGTTAGGAATGATGGCGGCTATCTAGATGGTGAACTGGTAAATCGTAATATTAATATAGATTTGCTAGATATTCAAAAAAATCCATATATTACACTCAGAATTGAAATTAAAGAAAATGCTAGATATGTAGGTGGTATTAATATATTTGGCGAAAAATACGGTGATTATCCGCAAGGGATTACCATGCAAATGGTATACTAAAATGTTTTTTATCAAGACATTTATTAGACTTATTTAATAAAGAGGCTGTTGCAGAATTTATATTTTCGCATATTTTTAAGACAGAATGTTTTCACACACATGTTGTATATTAATGCATTCTGTCCAAAAAATATGTTATAGTCATTCAAACTATATTTTTCTACGGCCCCATTCTTATTCTTATTCTTATAAAACATTGCTTTCTTTGCCTTGTATCTTGTTGTGCATTTTGTTTTTGCATTTCTAGTATAGTTGTCTTAGGTCCGAATACGATTACTTTTATCAGATGTATAACTACCTACCGTAATTATGGCGTTTAGGCATTATTAAAATTATATACGATACTTTAGTACTTATATTAACAGATCAAAATTGAGTAATATTTACTATATAATACATATTTCATCATTTCTTTTTATATGCTATTGACAAAAAATACAGCACATGCTACACTTTAAATGTAATTATTTTACATATTGTAACGTAATCGTTTTCTGACAATTGATAACTTTTCATTACTTCTAAGTTTACTCTAATCTAACTTTCGCAGAACGTATCAAACAATGTAATCCTATTTAATACTTATTAACCCAATAACTTATTATCATAACAAGGACAAGGAGGTTTTTATGTTTAAACATGTGAGTAAACGAAAATTTCTATCTGTTATTATGGCTACTATTTTTGTAGTCGGCTCTACTAATCCCTCTCTTTATGCTAATGCTTCTACAGCAACCACTACTACAACCACTACTACAAGCGAAAAATATTCTTGGAATAATGTACAAATCAATGGCGGTGGCTTTATTCCCGGAATTATATTCAATGAATCCGAACCTAATCTAATCTATGCAAGAACAGATATCGGAGGTGCTTATAGGTGGGAAGAGTCCACCCAAAACTGGGTTTCTATAAGTGATTCCACAGGTTGGGTAGATTGGAACAAGAATGGTGTAGATGCACTTGCAACAGACCCTATTGATACAAACCGAGTGTATATGGCAACCGGTACCTATACGAACTCATGGGATACCAATGGCCAGATCATGCGGTCTACCGATCGTGGTACTACTTGGGAATCTACTACCCTTCCATTCAAAGTGGGAGGTAATATGCCAGGCCGTAGTATGGGTGAACGTCTGGTTATAGACCCTAATAAAAACAATATTATTTACTTTGGTGCCCGTGGAGATAACGGCTTATGGAAGAGTACCGATTACGGTGTAACTTGGAATAAGGTAAGCAGCTTTACAAACACAGGTACTTACATACAAAATCCTGGTTCTGATTATGGCTCCGATGCCATTGGTATCGCTTGGATTACCTTTGATAAATCAAGCTCCAGTTTAGGTAATGCCACTCAAACTATATATGTCGGTACTGCTGATATTGGCAACAGTGTATACCGTAGTAAAGATGGCGGTACTACTTGGGAAGCCCTACCTGGACAACCTACTGGTTTCCTTCCTCACCACGGCGTACTTTCTTCAACAGGTATGCTCTATATCTCCTATAGTAACGGCTGCGGTCCTTATGACGGCTCCAAAGGTGACGTGTTTAAATATAATACCGTAACCGGTCAGTGGACAAACATCTCACCTGTTCCTTCAACCAGCGAGGATAATTACTATGGATATGGTGGTCTTTCTGTAGATGCTCAACATCCTGATACTCTAATGGTTTCAACCCTTAACTGCTGGTGGCCAGATGCTAATATCTACAGAAGCACGGATGGTGGTAACACTTGGACGAGTTCTTGGTCTTGGTCTTCTTATCCAACGCGTTCTCTTCGTTACAACTTAGATATCTCCAATTCACCTTGGTTAAACTTTGGTACCAATGGTGCGATTAACTCAGATTCTCCATCTCCTAAACTAGGATGGATGATTGGTGATTTGGAAATAGATCCATTTAACTCTGATCGTATGTTTTATGGAACAGGTGCCAGTCTCATGGGAACGACGGATCTTACCAAATGGGACAGTAATCAAACCCTAACGATCCAACCATTTGCTACAGGTATTGAAGAAACTGCTGTTATCACTTTAGTAAGCTTACCTAGCGGTTCTTCTCACCTTTTAAGTGGTCTTGGCGATATTGGTGGTTTTAGACATGAAAGTTTCACAACAGTTCCATCTTATGGGTATAAAAGTCCAAACTTTGTATCTACAACAGGAATAGACTATGCAGAGTCAAATCCTAATTATGTCGTACGTGTAGGTAATGTCGATAGAGACTATACAACTAATAAAGCTTGTGCCATTAGTAATGATGGTGGAACTACATGGTACTCCGCAAACTCTGAACCAGCTGGTGTAGCCGGTGGAGGACAAGTAGCTGTATCCGCAGATGGCACTACTATTCTTTGGAGCCCTAACCCTAATAGTTCAGGAACATCTATATCAGTATACAAATCAACGAACAATGGTAACTCTTGGACTCCTGTCACTGGACTACCTGCTCAATCCTCTATCTATTCTGACAGGGTAAATCCTAAGAAATTCTATGGATTTAAGAAAGGCGTATTCTATATTAGTACAGATGGAGGTTCAACTTTCACTTCAACACAAGCTACTGGCCTTCCTACAGATGCTTCTTCTGTTGTACATTCACAAGCTGAAAAAGCTACCTGCACCTTCAAAGCTATGCCTGGTATAGAAGGTGATATCTGGTTTGCAGGTGGAAGTGCTGAATCAGGAACCTATGGTTTATGGCATTCAACAGATTCCGGTGCCAGCTTCACTAAACTTTCTAATGTAGAAGAAGCCGATACCATTGGCTTTGGTAAGGCTGCAGATGGCTATAATTATATGGCGCTATATACCACTGCAAAGATTAACGGAGTACGTGGCATCTTCCGTTCCGATGATGCTGGAGCTTCTTGGGTAAGAATTAATGATGATAATCATCAATACGCTAAGATTAACATGTGCATCACTGGTGATCCTAGAATCTACGGTCGCGTATATGTAGGTACAAACGGACGTGGTATCATCTACGGCGATAGTTTATCCACTCAGCCTCCCGTTAATAGTTCAGAAATAACGCCTACTTCATCATCCTTTGATAAAAATGTTGCTAATCAGAAGGATATCGCAGTAACCATGACACTTAATGGTAACACTTTAAATGGTGTTACAAGTGGAACTAATACCCTTGTTCCGGGCACAGATTACATAGTATCAGGTAATGTTGTAACTATTAAAAAAGAATATCTTAGCAGCCTATCGACTGGAAATACAACATTAACCTTTGATTTTAGTGCCGGATCTGATAAGAATCTGACGGTATCAGTAAAGGATACCAGTCAACAGGTGACATCAAATCTAGAAGTGCAGATGTATAACGGAGTAACTTCTGCTTCCAGTAATACCTTAAGTATCAAATATAAATTGCTTAACAATGGGACAACTCCTATTGATTTAAAAGACGTAAAACTTCGCTATTATTACACAATTGATAGTACAAAGAGCCAGAGTTTCTGGTGCGATTGGGCAAGTGTGGGAAGTGGCAACGTAACAGGTTCCTTTACTGCCATTTCATCTTCTAATCCAAATGCCAATTACTACTTTGAAACTGGCTTTTCAACTGGTACACTTACTCCTGGATCAAGTGCTGAATTACAGATTCGAATCGCTAAGGATGATTGGTCAAACTATACCCAGACTAATGATTATTCCTTTAGAGATACTGGTAATTCCTATGCATCCTGGTCATATGTAACAGCATATGTAAACAATGTATTAAGCTGGGGTATTGAACCATAATAGAACTTAAGGGGCCCTTACATATATCTTATTGGAGATGATATGTAGGGGCCCTGTTTTAGTTAGCTGTTAATCTGCATGATTAATAGCGGTTGGTTATATTACTCTATTTTAGAGATATCCTCTTCCACCGATTTTCCCTCATTACGAAATACAAACGAAAACTCCTCTTTATTTTGGTTTCCTTACCAATCTCGTCCAAAACCGATTCTGTGGATACTTTTCTTATCCTCATGGCTTTGACCTTAAATCACTATTTTATTTATATATACTTAACTTTAGCGAGATAAAAAATAATCATCTTCTATTTCTCCATCTAATGAAAAATATACTATATAATTTCCCATATTTTTGCTATCGAAAAAAACTTTTAATTCTACAACAATATGGTTATAATCACAATATGGCCAATTACCTAATTTGTATGAAATTTTCTTTATTTCAACTTTAAGTTTGTCCTTGTTATAATTTGGAAATTCGTATTGAAACTCTTCTTGTTCTTCTTGCATATAATAACCAAATACATCCCAAAAGGATTCTATACTTCTCTTCTCAATATCATACTTTTTAATAATTTCAACCAATTTTTCTTGTATCATACTAATCCACCTCTAAATTAATACTTTTGAATCTCAATACCACTATTTAATTATAAGGAAACTTCAATATTATTTTCATTGAAGTTTCCTTATTGATCCCATTCTTGCTAGCTAGTTTCTTTCGAAACGTTTACTTTCTTGTTTTCCATCAACCGAGAAGATTATCTCATAGTTTCCAATACCTTCGTTTTCATATACCGCTGAAATAATAACAGCAATATGATTATCATTTATATTAGGCCAATTATCTAAATTATACGAAATCGTATGCACACTCGCATAAATTTTATCTCTACAATTCAGTTTAAGCATACTATGTAGTTCTTCTTGTTCGTTATTCATTAACTCATCAATATACTCCCAAAATAATTTCATGCTTCTATGAACTATATTATACTTTGTAATAATGTCTTTTAATTCATCTTGTATCATTATTTTTCCTTTCTAATGCTTTCCTCGCTCAAATAAGTCAAAAATAATATTTCCACTACTCACATTCAGATTGCCAAAAACTCTATAATCTCCAAATTGCTTTGATATAATTTTTATTTCATACTTATACCACTTTCCTCCAATATATACCCCTTTTCCCGATAATGATTTTATACCATTTTCTCCCTTAGCACTTACTATACCCTTTTTCATTGCTGAAACAAATTTTTCTGCAGCATTATTCCCTAGTTTGTTTCTAATTTTATTATAAGTATCATGTTTTATCCATGCTTTGCCCTCCGCACCACACGAATTATGTACCAACACACCTAGCTCAGAAACAAAATACGTGTGAAAATCCGCTACTTCAAAATTATATACAACAACCTCTTCTTCATGTACTTCTGTCCATATATTTTCTATCACTGCTTCTGTACCTGATGATAGACGTAATATGTCACCTCGCTGTAAGTAACCGGCTTTTACAAAACCTTTTCCTTCTACCCAGAATGGATGCTCTCTCGTTGTCTCTATTTCTGTTCCATTTACTATTACATGGATTGTTGCGTCCTTATATCTTACGAATGTTCTTACTACTTCTTTGTAATTAATTTCTCCTGTCTCTGGATTTTCCGTTAAAACATAATCACCAATTTGTATATCCTCAATGTTTTTACTTCCATACATTGTTATTATTTGAGTTCCAGCAACAAAGCAGCCTGGTTCAGAAACCTTACTTGGCTCTTTAGCTTTCGTGGTTTTTGGTGTGCTTTTCGCTTTTTTATTACTGTTTACAACCTTTTTCGACTTACTAATTATTTTCTGACCAATTTTAGATGTTTTAAACTTATTTGCTATTCCTATCCCCTTCGAAATTGCAGTAACAACCATGGCTATAACCCTACCTGCATGATACCCCATATCATATACATCTTTGTTACTTGTTTTGTTAGTAGGTTTAAATACACTTAAATGCTTAGTAACATATTTAATATCATTAACAAAGTATTCAAAACCCTGTCTTATCACTTCACCAATAGTTAGTTCTCCGCAAACAAGTTCTTTTATAATCTTTATAAATATTAAAGGTGCTCTTATAATATCCCATATCCATGATGCAACTCCATGTCTTACACCTTTTAATAAATCATCCGTTTGAGTAAAATAATTCATATTTCCACTTGGATCGGTATACTTTAATGGATTATTCATTCCATAAATGTAAAGGTTGAGACTTAATAGTTCGTCTTGCTCTCCCCTATAACTATCCTCACTTACAAACCGACCAATCTCAGCATCATAATACCTTGCCTTCGCATAATACAGCCCTGTACTTTCCTCGTACACATGTCCT
>JAHAJA010000017.1 GCA_018372435.1 Clostridiales bacterium
ATTACTGATACCAACTTGTGGTTTGCTACACTTGGCGGTAAATACCCGTGGTTAGACTTTCACTAACTAGATTAGTGCCATGCCTGGCACACCTAAAAATTCAGATGCCCAAGATAAGGACATCTGAAAACGTACACTATCAGCGAATTTTTTGTACCAAAAAGCAGAGTGTGTAAAATAGATTTCTAAAAATAATAAGCCGAGCATACGATAATTCTTGGATTAATGAATTACTTCACTTGTTTCCCAATATTCAAACTTCTTAGCTGTTTCTAAACCACTCCCAAGTATTAAACTGTAAATACCTGATTCGTTTATGATTGTCATTTTTTGTTTTCCGCCTAGGGTGTCGCAATTCGCTACCCCCTTATCTTCTGCATCAACATGTTTCTTGATAGCATCTCTCGCATTCGAATACCCCAACGCATCGGCAACATCTTTCCCTACAAAGTGTGGTAAGTCATCAATCTCCAATGCTCTTATCCATCTAATTACTTCGTTGCCACTCTTGGCAACGGTTGTCCAGTCAAAATTTTTCCTACATCAATGAAATAACCTATATATTCCACTGATCCTTTAACTGATTAACTAGTTTCATTTGCTCCGATGTATCTTTATCCGGATTACTATCTGGGTGAAACTTTCTTGATAACACCTTATAAAACTCCTTCAAATATGTTTTATCTTCTTCCTTGTAGTTACCTTGATTTGAATTACAGTAACCACTAGAATTATAGCTGTTGTAGTTACTATAGTGTTCTTTTTGATAACTACTGCTTCTTTTCTCATATTCTTTCTTCAATTGATACTCTTGCTTAATCCGTTCTAATCTCTGAGGATTATGTAGTGTTCCAAAAACATCATAGCATTTATCATACTCATAGCTATCCGAACCGAGTTCATAACGTTCATTAAACTCACACTTATTCAGAGCATACGCTGTTGTAATATCCTCATGCTCTTTATGCGTTCTATATTCTTCTGTCTGCATGAATTCTTGTTGTATCTGATCTTGTAGTGTTTTTATCTTCTGCTCAACCATATCATAGATAGAATCAACTGATGCGCTTAATTCTGTTGATATAGCTTGAATCCTGCTATCGCAATAATCATATAAACTAATCGTATCATCTACAAACTCATAGTAACCAATAGTCATCAATACAAATTGCTTCTTCCTAACCTTTCCATTTTCCCTATAACTATGATGAATAGAAATCTTATAGGCCTTTTTAATGGTTCGTTCAAAGTAATCATAGCTATAATGATAACTCCAATGGCTCATATCTTGTCCATTGAAAGACATTTTACTATACTCTGCAATTAGCTTTTTGGGATACCCTTTTCCTGGTGGTTTCTTCCGTTCTATAGTTTGAATTACACAAAACATATATACTGTAGTTACTACCATTTATCTTGCAGTAACTACATTCACCTTCTTTCTTCTGGCACGTTCCTCACGTTTACCTAATATATAACCCATTTGAAACAACTTAAATTCTTTTTCAAAACCGTTTTTTGAGTTGTTGTTAATTTGAGAAAGTAATTCATATACATTGAAGAATTGGGTTGAATCAATTTTTTTTAGTATTTTATCATACTGTTTAGCTTCTCGGATAACTACGAGCTGTTCCAACATATCAATTATTTCCTCGATATCATCACTTTTTAATCCATCTTTTAATTGCATAGCAAGTTCATCACGATCAGATTTTTCTAGTTGAAGATATCTAGATGACAATTCCATGCATATATCAAACAATTCATATTCTGTATTTAACACGATAATATCCTCTTTTGAATCATACATTACAGTTATAGTTTCTACTGGTTGAACCATGTCAGCCATATCTTTAGGCAATTCACTCATTTTACAAGTTGCAATTCGAAGCTCTTTATTAATTAAACTATACATATACTTTCCTCCTGTTTAATGCAATACATGGTTATTAGGCTGCATGTCATGCTATTTTTGCTGATCCAACCAATCATGAAATGGTTTTACTGGAATCAATTTTCTTTTTCCTATCTTCTTTACTGGAAATTCTCCTCTGTTTACCAAAAGATATGCTCTATTAATACCAACTCCTAATATATCCTTAATCTCATCTACTGTATAAACACTTTTCTTTGTATCCCTATTACTTAAATTTAAGTTGTAATTGTTGGTGGCTGCTTCTTCTTTCACGGGGAGTTCACTTTCTTTTACCAAATCATCCTCGTTTATAATTTCTAACATTTTAAGACATGTTCGACTTATAATTTCAGCACTTTCTTTCAAGAATCTAACATCTTCCTTGTTTTGCTCGGTAATCCTTGCATCAATAACTAATAGCAAAGGATTAGATAACATATTCGCTAATCTTTTTGCAGTGACTACTTCTTCTTTGGGCATTTTATAAGATTCCTGAAATCCGTCACTTGATTCACAGTAAATTACATTATATTTTCTCATGTGATCTCCTTTTGTTATAAATCAGATATAACTTTTTCTTCTCTCTCGATTCTTAAAAGAGCTTCCTTGATACCTCGCTTAACGTTTTTCTCCATATAAGATGGTACTGTATACTCCTTGTCTACTTTTTCAAGTATTATTTGCACCTTCTTTTCAATCGTCATAGTAACTCCTTTCCTTGTAATTTTTACTCATGTACATGTACCCATTGTATAACTAGATATAATTAATTACAATTGATAAATCCTACAAGAAGTAAGAGAAATTTTTGTGCGATTTATACATGTAACCATTGTATAATTAATGTTATAATAAAACCAATATTGAATTCAGGGGGAACTATTAATGTCACCAGTAAGTGAAGCAAAGAAACAAGCAAATGAAAGATATACAAAGAAAACTTATGACGAAATTAAAATACGTGTACCAAAAGGTCAGAAAGAGATAATTAAAGATCATGCTGAATCCATGAATGAAAGCACTAATGCCTTTATAAATAGAGCTATAGATCATACTATAAAGCTGGATTATGAGGGTAAAAATAAAGGAGTTGACTAATTTGTCAGCTCCTTTTTCATTTACATTGTCATTATATTAATATTGATAAGCAGAATTAATAAATATTTTATATGAGTTTGGTATTATAGTATTATATTCACTATCATACGGGAAATCAAACGTTTTAAAATCAACGCTTCCTGCAGATTCGCAGTAAACATATGAATTATCATATCCAATAGCATTTCCATTGACATCGTAATAAACAATTGCAACAGTTATATATTCCAAATCATAATCACTATTATTGGTAAATTCAGCTGTAACATTTTCACCCATATGAGAATTGACTTGAATCTTAGATGAATCGTACTTATCAGCATAAGTTTTTTCAACTGACATTGTAATTTTATAATCAGAGTAATCTAAATCTTTATAGTCTGAGTCATAAGGCCCCCTGAAAAATAATGCGCATGAAGCATTAGGCTCTAAGCAGTTATTTGAATCCGATGTAGCCATAATCATATTGCCTGAATTATTATAATAAACCAGTTTTGCAGATATACTAACGGCCACCTTATTCCCATTTTTTAATATCGCCACTACTCCATCACCGGTATCTTGTAATTCACACTGAATATTCTTAACCGCATCCTTTGAACTGAAATTACTTAAAACAGTAACATAGCATTTGTACGTTTTACCATTTGTTCTAGCTGTTATAGTTGCACTTCCTTCTTCCTTAGCAGTAACTTTACCTTTACTAGAAACGATTGCAACTGACTTATTATCCGTTGACCATGTAACCTTCTTAGTTGTTCCAGTAACTTTTAATTGTGTTGACTTACCTACATACATAGTAACCTTTGATTTGTTGATTTTAACAGCCGCTTGAGCATAGTTGCTTGTTATTAATGACGATACAATTAATATCAATACTAACAGGCAAGACATTAAACGTTTTTTCATAAATTACACTCCTTTTCAATAGTATGTATTTATTATACTATTTATGGTAATTTTAAACAACTTATATTTAAATTATTAGTTGTAATACGAATAACATAGATATATTATCGATTATATACACTGTCAACTATATATATTGTCAACAATATAGTATTACTCATACATAAGTACGAGCGATCAAAATATTGATTAACCTATCATTTTTATTGATGAAGAATGCATCTTGTACATATTTAATTCACTAATAAATTCGTCTGCTGTTTTCTGCCTAATAGATGTATTTATATATTGGATTATAGACTGCAAGGTATATGTCCAAGATAAACCCTTATTCCTCAACTTCTGTTTTATAACATGTCACTATTTACTAAACCATTATGCTCTACTTCAGCTTACCTCTCCATTCCCTAGGCCTACAATTGTTTAACCAAAAGATTAGTACTGTTGTATCTATAAGCAAGCCATCAGGTGTTAACCAGTATTCTTATTTTCCTCTTGCCATCAGGCTCTCATCCTTTTATGTTGTTTTTGGGCTGAGAAAAGCACTCGGTTAGGAGTGCTTATATTATATAAATAATTTAATATGTACTACTTTCTATCAATAATCTCTATTTCTTTTTCTAATAAGTTTATCTTTCCTTCAAGTAAACTTATGTCAGATTTACTACTATTATTTTTCAATTCTTCCTTTAGAGCAGAAATCTGCTTCTCATACTCAATCTTTGTAACACTTTTATTATCCACATCGTTTATTTTAACCTCAATGGTTTCTAACTTTGATTCTAACTCAGATAATCTGTAACTATTTAATTTTTTGTCAGCATAAAAATCATAGGATGTCTTTATTGCGGTAAAGAGCATAGGTATTAAAATACTTGTAATAATAACAGCTATTATTTTCTCTTTATAATCTCCGTCTAACAGTTTACTAATGAAAGTTTTTTCCTTAATTGCCTCATTGCTTTTTGCATTTATTTCACTACATACAACTTCATCACTTCCAGTGAGAGTAGAATTAGTCATTGTTTCCACTGTAGACTTCCCACAAAAAGGATTTTTTTGTATAAATTCTGAGTACTGTTTTGCCTGTTGGTGTGTTTTTTTCTCTTTATACCTTCCTTTAGACATTTATTATAAAACCTCAGTTACATCTTTCCTGAAATTTTTTATAGCTTCATCGAAAAAGGTAATGCTTCTATTTCGTAAATCTGCTTGTAACGGCTCTAAGTATAATTGAAAATCATATGTTATTCCTGTTTCAAATTCATCACAAACATCACCAACTGTAAATATTTTATTAATACTATTCGATGAACCCTTCCATAATAGAGATTCCTTAGCCGCTTCTTTTTTTGAAAATCTAAATGATGAGATTCCCTTGATTTCAGGCTTGAAGTACTTGTCTGTAAATTTCATTAAACCTTCCTTATCAATTTCTTCACATAAAACGAGGCCCATTCTCCTACTTATTAAATTATAATTTGTTATAATTTCTGGAATTAAGTATTCGCTCACTTGATCTTTAAACTTTTTATATTCTTCTTCAAAGTTTTTCTTAATACTCATTCTGTAAATTAATTGATTTGGAGTTAATTTTAAATAATCTCCAGTCACACTATTAGTAAGTGTCCTATCAGTAGTATATTGTGTACTTATATTATCAAATATTTCAACATTAAAATATTTACTCTTATATAATAACTGGTCAGCTATTTCCCCCCAGTTATCTAATAATCTAAATGAGTGATTAAATTGGATTCCACAGACTACATACTTTACAGTTTCTTTTGAAATCATAGAACCTCCCCCCCCCTTTTTTCACTTGTAATTATTTACTATACTAACATTATTTCAATTTATTTGCAATACAATTATATAAGCCCTAATCTCCCCAACATCAGTATCATTTTTAATAAGTCTTCAGATAAATCAAATTCATTTTTTTCATCAACGTCTATTATTCCTTGTTTTATTGCTCTTTCTGCAACAGATTTGTAAATAGTGGGCACATTTTCAATTTTACTATATCTCATATCCATTCTCCTAAATTCTATCTTACTAATAATTATGCTCAAGCACTTAGCAATAATACATAATACCAACAATAACAACACTTTTTACAAGTATTACTTGTTCTAAAAGAATACAAACAATTAATAGGGGGGGCGGTTGAATTCGAAACAAATCATCATTACCTAGTTTACGTCCGCTGCACTCTGCCTGTTAATCTATATTCACAGTACAAATTCAATCTCTGCTAATAGATCTTTTAAACATCTGTAATACCCCTCATTAAAATCATTACACCTTCCATTCTTTACAATCTACAAGTTTATAGTACTGCTCAGTATCAATCAATCTCATATTACTTTATATCAGGAATATCAATTCTTTACATATAGTCTACTATAAACCAAATCATTTTTTTATGATAGCCTCTTTATTACTATGCTTTCTGTCTTAGAAGTAAACGCTCTATTCTTATATGCTTGTATTCCATTTCCAACATACAGAGAGGAATCAGGCAAGAGTTCTTCAAATCTCTTGCTAGTTTTTCTTTGACGTAATTTCTTAAGAGCCTTGTCCCGTGAATACCTAATAGAGTCCCTAGATTGACCATATTGCAAGCCAATTGCTTCAAGGGTAGATTTATCTATGTAGCATGATTTAAGTACCTTATTTTCCATTTCTGATGTATTCTCTTCTACTAACTTCCAAACTTCATTTCTATATTGTTCACCATATATACTGTCAACAATACATTCTTCAATTCCTTCACTTCCCGGAACAATATCACTCAAGCAACTTCCATCTCCTTCGTCATCTGATAAGGCGGTATCTAGTGAAGTGGGCTTCTGGGAACGCATAGCTTTCTCAATATCTTTGATTTCTTTCAAGGATAAGTCCAATAGCACACTTAATTCTTCTCGGGTTGGTTTATATCCATATTTCAAATTGAAGTCATTAGAAACCTTTTTATAAATTGAAATTTTATTTAACATATGCCTAGGAATATAATACTGTTGGTCTTTTTCCTTGAACGCATAAATTGCTTGCTTAATCCACTGTGATAAATATGTTGTAAATTTGTACTCACTATTAGCATCATACCTCGTAACGGCTTCATATAACCCTAAAAAGGCAGATTGCATACAATCATCTAGTTCAGCATTGTAACTATACTTCTTTGCTGTTATATAAATTACTGGAAGGTTTTTCACAAACAATCTTTCCAAATTATCTTTAGTATCTTCACCAGCCTTTATTTTCTCAACTAGTTCTTCGTTCGTATAATCCTTACAATCGCTTAACCGTGAAGCGTTTTTATAGTTTAAGAATATTGTTTGTTTACTCAAGATCAATTCACCTCTTTAAAGTTTCTATGATAATTAAAACCCTTTTTATATTTTAAAAATTTTTTAATAGGTCCTTTTTGTTTTTAAAATTTACTTACGGGGCTGAGTAGATAGGGTGGGCCGTTCCCTATAGACCCCCTCCCCTGGTACCCAACACCTATAAATAGAAAGAGGGCAGCAGATTCATTCAATCCGTTACCCTCGTGTGTTATTTGCTTTCGTATTCGTTAATAAGTTTGTCTAATGTTGGTCTAGATATATTCAGTTCCTTGGCAAGTCCTGACTTCGTGAACTCTCTGTTTTTGTATCGCTGATAGTACTGTTCAAAGCTATCTATCTTAACTTCTTTCCTACCTTTATATTTGCCTGCTGCCTTGGCTATAATTATCCCTTCTCTCTGTCTCTCAAGTAAATTAACACGCTCAAATTCGTTTATTGCGCCTATCATTGTAAGCATTAACTTTCCAGTAGCCGTGCCAGTATCAAGTGCTTCCTTATTACTTACAAGGTGAACATTCTTGGATTGAAGTAGTTCTACTATCTCTAATAAATCCTTTGTGCTTCTTGATATTCTGGATAGATCATGTATATAGACTGTGTCGCCTTCTCTAACATAATCCAACATAGCTTGTAACTGTGGTCTATTCGTGTCCTTCCCGGATATCTTCTCAGTAAACCACTTATCAATATCATGTTTCTTTAACCCTTCAATCTGTCTTGCTTCGTTCTGTTCCACTGTTGATACTCTGACGTACGCTACGTTCATTAATGATACCTCTTTTCTTAGGATTCTTTTATTACATTTTATCACAATGTAAAATTAGATTCAAGACCCTATTTACATTTTGTAAATTATTTGTTGTTTCAACTTCTGTTTTACAAGTATCCGACACAATCCAATTGTAAATATAAGATATACTCTATTATTACATGCGAGGTGTACAATAATAACACGTACACCTCTCTTTTATCGTTACACTAATACCGTGCTATATCTCTGGCCATTGATATCGATTTGCTTCTGTATTGACCTACCAACTTCCCGAGTGTCCATCATTATAACCGTATCTTTTCTCGGTATCTTACTTATTACTTTCTCAACTGCTGCTTCAATTGCCTTTTCAAGTCCATCAATTACGATAGTGCTAGTTGTTGAATTTTCAACCTTTCCCCCTACTGAAACATTTCCACTAACAAGGTCTTGATACCCTTCTAAACCTTGTGTATTTACCTTATAGGAGCTTTGGAATGTAAGAGGGTTAATAGTTAACCCATTAGCGGAACTTTTCACCTTATTCGCCCATTGCTTCATTGTGCTCACGGTATCTTCTGAACTTTGAGTTACTCCAATGTTGTAACCTTCTATCGTATATTCACCGAATTTCTTAAACACCCTTGAAGGAGAATGTTCGTCGAGTTCCACTTGTGCAGTAGTTTTCGCCTTCTTCATTGCTTCCCTAACTGCAGAAGAAACATCACCAAATTTTGCATTAATACCATTCACAAAACCTTTCATGGCTTGCTCTCCGTATGTCTTAAAATCAGAAGATTGTCCGTTTGTTATGCTTAACTCATCTTTTATTCCAGTTTTAGCACTACTACCTACACCCTTTGCTGCTTTACTAACCGTAGCCTGCTTTGCATTCAATGCATCTGCATAACTGCTTGCACAATAGTTTGCAAATAACTTGAAGTCACTAGATCCTTCTCCTTTTATTCCTAGTCCACCTTTAAATCCTGACTTACTTTCGTCGGCAAGATTCTTTCCAGATGTATTCGCTTTCTTTTGCTTACTGTCCATTCCTTCGGCTAATTCATCACCTATTGATTTTCCACTAGCCTTCGCAGTTTTTCCGATAATCTCTGTTTGAGATGTTAGAGTTGTTTCAATAGAATTTATAAGCTCTTCTGCGCTCATACCTAGATCAGGTGCTTTTAAGTTCATTCCATCAATTATTCCCTGTGAAACATCTTCACCATTATCAATAGCAGTTTGTAGCATCTTTTTGTATTCAGGGGAACTCCCCATTGTGGCACCAACTAACTTCGCTATTGCATCCGTATCTCCAACCATTGCCTGAAGCATATATGTTGATGTAAGTCCCTTTGATAAGCTTTCAGGTACTTTTTTACCTTCCGCTTCCCACTGTCTTGCCTGTCTTTCCATTTCCTGTTGCGTAGGTTCCATTATCTTAAGTAAATCCTTAAGGTTCGACTTAGTTTCTCCGCTTAATCCTTCAAATCCAGTTTTGACACTGCCCTCAATTACATCAAAGAATCCATTCCATGTATCAGTAAAATCTCCTGTTCCTGGGTCAAATTTACCTAACTCTTTTTCCCAAGCTTTCAAGCTTTTATTGATAGCAGTTGTAATATCTTTATCAGCGCCCTTCATTGATTCATTGAATCCTTTAATCAATGTATTTAAATTAAATTTTGTAGCATTCAGCGTTACTTCTCCTACATTACTTAATCTACCTTCTTTTGCCTCCTTGATATATCTATCATATTGTTCAAAACTTATATCTCCTGCATCAAACTGTGCATCTATTGAACCTTTAACATTTACATATACTTCATCAAATCCTTTTGCCGCTTCCTGTACTACTTCATTGGTTTCAGCCACAAGTTTCTTATATGTTTCAGGGGTTAATTCAACTCCCGAATAATCCATTTCTATGATATCCATCTTTGCTTCAAATTCGCTTTTAGCAAGAGAATCCATAATATTTGCCATCTGTGATTGTACTTCTTGTATCTGTTTTACTTCATCAACTTTTAAAACACCGTCTTGCCAAGCATCATTAACTACTTTATTAAGCTTTTTACCTAATTTTTCAAGATCCCCTTGAGCGGAACTATAAAACTTATTTGAAGATTCCAACATATCCTTCTTTACGTCCTCATCTCTAATAAGTAATTCAATAGACATGGCAACCGCTAATTGTTCTTGTTCTGCGTATTTCTTGCAATTACTTATATAATCCTTGATAGCTTCTTTATATTCACGTTCGTCACCAGCATCAAGCTTCATACCTAAAGCAACTTTCATGTTTAGTTTTTTGAGCGTTGTTACTGTTTCATCGATTTTCTTTCTTGTATCGTCTAGCTCGTCCCATGAAGATAGCGTGATTTTAAGTTTATCTAGCGAACCGTTATCAACTATTGATCTAGCTGCTTCTTCTAATTCTTCTGCAGATAGTGAAATATCTCCGAATCTCTTAGCAAGGTCATTTTCCTTGGCATCTTTCCAACATTTATAAATCGCAACGCCTAATCCTACTAATGCACCAATACATAATGCTGCCACACCCGCAGGAGTGCCTATCCATGATAATTTATCTCCTAGTGATGTAAACCAACTTACAAGCTTATACGTCGTGAATGCTGCCGCAACTCCAGCTATAGCAGGAACCATTTTATCGAAAGCATTTATCATTGCTTGAATCTTAGGAACTATCTTATCTGAAATTTCTTCTGCTCTGTCCTTCATTGCTAATAATTGCTCATTGTACTTCTGCATGTATCCATTAGTTGCATCATTTATCGCATTATCAAGGCCACCATACCCACCGCCACCATCTGCTGTAGAATTGTTCTTGTCCTTCTCCTTTGAATTATTCGTATTGTCTGATATTATATTAAATTGGTCAAATCCCATTATTGCTTTTTTGAACTTATTTGCAGATGCTGTTGCCTTGTCGGCAGAACTACCTGCATTATCATAAGAATCTGACACTCCATCAAGTCCACTTGAGACATCTGTATACACTTCGCTATCTGCATAATCAGGGGTTTCAAATCCTAATGCTGCTGCAATGCTATCAGTTACTTTCCTTAACGCAATAACCAATGCATTGATATAAGGCAATACGGCTTGTACAATTGGCATAAATACGTTACCGATTGAACGGCATAAATTATCCCATTGTTGTTTTAAGATTCTTAATTGGTTTGATGGAGAGTTAATTGTCTTTGCCATATCCCCAAAAGCTACTGAGGATTGTTTCATAATCGTAAGCCATCTTAATTGAACTTTAGCAGCTTGCGACATTTTAGAAACACTATCTGTAATGCCATAGTTATAAGCTGTCTGTTGAAGTGTAGCATTCGTAATATCTACACCTAACTCTCTCATAGGTTTTACTTGCCCCGTGAGACCACTCTGTAATTTCTCCATCGCTGTTGCCGTATCAAGATTCCATAATGAGGCGATGTCATTGCCTAACATTACAAATGAGCGTGATACGTTATCAGCAGTTACAGCTGTGTTACCCATTGCATTAGAAATTTGCGCAAATGTAGCCTGATACTTTTTAGTCATTTCTGGGTCAAGTCCAAGGTCATCTGATAATTCGTCAGCAAACTCTTCCGCTGAACGCATGAAGCTGATTGCGTATTCTTCCCCTGCTTTTTCTCCTTGAATGCCTGCTTGTTCAGCTGCACTCTTACCTACCTTTTTCAAAGAAGTTTGAAACAAGTTGACTGTCTCGTTATAATCCATCGATTTAGTGATAGAACCCCAAACCGTATTTACAACACTTCTCAAAGTAAAGAAAGCTGCTGAAAGTCTTGCTACTTGAGAATACAAAGACATTGAACTACTTGCTGCACGTCTAGTTGAAGCTGTATAAGTATCTGTGCTTGTACTTGCTTTTTTAGTACTAGATGATATCGCATTAGTAGCACTACGTACCCGTGAACCTTGGCTTGCTAGGTTGGATAATGCATTTGTTAACTGAATGACATCACTTGACACACTAGGCGCTTTTGAAAGAGTTGTCATCAATTCATTCATTGATGTTGCAAGCTTTGGTATATTACTTATTGCTGTAGAACTAGTCTTATATCCTAGCTTAGATATAGAACTTGCCATCTCCGCAACACTAGACGATACCGTGTTTGCTTTTCCTAAATCACTAAATGCATTAGCCATCTTTTGCAATGAGTACGATGCTTTATTTATAGAACTGATATCTATATTTGATATCTTTTCAATATATTTAACAAACCTGTTAGCATCTGTAATTTTTGCACTAGATATTTGTGACATCGCCGATCCTAAATTATTGACACCGGCCGAAAAACTCTTCAAACCATTAGAATCAACATTGACCAATGCTCTTGTTAATTTAGCAAGTTTATTTTCCATTAAGTCCAGGTTATCCAGTGCGCTTTTTGCACTAGATTCAATACGGACCTCTAAATTATCAACTTCCATGAGATACCTTCTTTCTATAACTGGCTCTCTATGAAGCTCTGATAATTTATTTTATTTTCTTCTAAATAATCGTTTCTTCTTATTAGTAATCTTTTTCTCAACTCCAATGTTATATCGCTTTAAGTAAGAATCTACTTCCTTATCTAGTTCATGAATAAGATATTGAACTGTTCCACCTTTTTTAATAAAAGTTTCAATCTCTTTACCGGCTTCCTCAGGAGTAATACAACACACTACTGCAATTAAACTTCTTAATGCTGATAATGGTTTCTCTGTAACTTTTACCCTAAAATTATCTATAATACTTAAGTCACACCCTTTAGCTTCTAGATCAGCAATCACATTGTATTCTCCTAGATTTCTCATTGTGTAATTTTTTCCGTTCAACTTCATATTCTAATCCTCCATATTCCTTTTAGATTGATTTAACGTTCGATTTAACATCAAAGGTAATCTCAACCTATAATCTTTAAAATCTCTTTTAAATTGCTTATTTGCCTTCTATATATTCGTTTTCTATACGTCATCGTTATGTTCCCTTGAAACAAGTAAGTTGTATTCTAATATGTCTATAACTCTTCCTCAAATCTAATTCACTAATCATCAAGTGCAATCCTACGAGCAATTTCTTGTGGAGTAAGTCCATCTCCTAATGTATTTTTAGGTGCTACTTCGACCTCGGTTCGGTCGCGCATCCCAAAATAATTTTTAGACCTGAAAATATATAGAATTGGGTTATCTATCCCCTCAAGAGCGAGAATTTCATCAAATTCAGCGATAAAACTTTTGGCTTTTTTAATTATTACCGAACATGAAGAGCCCAACTGCCCATCTCTGCTACCGTTTTCCCAATCATTTAACGTATTGTACGTTGTTCCAAGCGCATCTGCTAACCCTCTAATTGTTGGTCTAAGTCCTAGTTCCGCACAATCCGCAAAGTAATCTTCTATCAACAATGCCATTTCATCAGTATCATTAAACTTTGCGATTCCCCTACGTTGTTTTAATTCGTACAAACGATTAAACAATTCAGCCTTCTTCTTTTCCTTCTCGGGATCATTTGAAGTCAATCGCATTGTTACTGCTGGCCTAAATGGTTTAATTTCATTATTATCCACACTAATTCCCCCTTTCCAATAATTGTTTTACTATAACTTATTTCGTGCGTTTTTACGTCTTCTCTGACAATCTATTAAATTTGTGATTTCCGTCTTCTCTGACAAATTTATATTAAATTGCGTTTTATTTACGTCATTTCTCTATGACAATGCAATTGTGCTACTTTTCATATGTACCCGTTTCAAGGGATTTAGTTTCTTTTCCCGTGAAGATAGAATGTCTTAAGTAATGTTGTCTTTCATGACAATCACCTTCTTTCAGTATTCATGTGATGTTTTTGCCCTAACAAGGGCATTTATTTATTTGATAATTTTTTTTGCCCTATTAGAAACACCAGTAACCATAGGAGTTACAACTGTGTTTAGGGCATTAGGGCATTAATTTCTGCCAAATTCCTTATACAATTAATTAATTTTTTATTACATATACGTAGTATTCATACCCTAAATACCCTAAATGCCCTAAAGTATTAAAATACCCAATAAATACAATACTCTCTATCTAGGGAATATTTTAAATTGATGCCCTAAAAGTAATGAAAATGCCCTAAAATCAAATTACTCGTTCTAATTTTTCTAATTCTGTGTTTGTTATCTCGATAAACTCCGAATCTATTAAAATTCCTTTATATGAATAGTCCCCGCAGTACTTTGTTGCTTGTCCTACCTTGTTATCAAATACCTTGTAAACCTCTTTTTTGCTTTTTGGGGGTTGCTCAAGTTCTTTTTCGCAGTATTCGCAATATTCCCTATAAAGGTCTGTTTTCTTGATATAATTCCTTGATTCTATATTAATTGTAATCTTATTTTCCATGAAGGAGAATATACTATCAGAATCACTCCTAATTGAATTTACCGCTTTCTTACATGATTCCGATATAGTAAATCCACCTTGTGCGATAAGTCTCTGCAAGCCTTGAATACACCGATATATGAAGTAATCTTTTTCTGCTGATAATTTATCAGTGATATTAGGTATATCAACTCTCTCATCTCTTCTACACGTTTTAATAATCAACATTCGTTCAAAGAAGGCATTAGTATTTTCATTTCTTACATTTGGAAAGTCGTTTGTAGAAAATATAGGCTTTGCATAACTCTTCATGCGAAATGGATCTCTTCCCTTTAGTTCTGCAGATATTGAATCTCCACCAGTCAATAGCTTAATTACAGTAGTATCCTCAAGTGGTTTTTTGGATATATCTCCACATATATTAGCTGTTTTTAAAAACAATTCAGCTGGTGCAAACCTATTTGTAGACAATGTTTCTAAAGATGCATTAGAACAATTTCTATCTCCCAATACTGATATCAGTAATCCAAGAATTTCAGATTTCCCCGTTCTTCCATCTCCTAAAAAAGTAAGATATCTTTGGAACTTGAAGCTTGTTGTCATTGCATAACCAAAAAATTCAAATACAGTATCAATATCCTGCTTGTCCGGTATTAAATATCCTAGTAATTTATCAAGTGTATATTCAGTATTGCTATTAAATTTTTTCATCGGATTATAATTACAATTTATCTGATTCACGGAATTATACCGTGGATTATGTTCATGCATTTCATTTCTAATCGGATCATACATTCCATTTTTAAAATTGATATATAGTTCAGGGTGATTATTAAGTTCTGTTATTTGTGTATCAATTGATATATCTAATAATATTAATTTAACAACTTCATTAATTCGCCTAGCTGTTTTCATTGAATCATACATACACTCTGATACCGCAGAAGCTAATTTCTTATGATACGGATCATATTTAAAGACCCCGTTTTCATAAAAATATGTTTTATCTTGCAACTGGATTATATTATTAGTTTTCAATACGTAATCAGCTATAGCAAAATCAAAAACCCCTGTTACTTCACCATTCGCATTTGTTTTATGAAATCGCATTTTTTCATCATTGGTAAGCGTTGTTTCCTCAAACATTTATTCACCACCTAACACAATCTATATTAAACTTATAATTTTTTACCAAAGGTATCTTGGGACCAGAATTTTAAGTTCCAACACTGATCCCCCAATTTTTTTAAACCATGGAATTAGCCACTTATTCTCTTCGATGCAGAGAATTATTGCATTATGCATATCATTCGGCTTCCATATATGCCCCATTAACTCTTCGCTTCTTCTGTAAATACTTTCTGTAGTTTTTGAAGAAAAACCATACTTATCACCTAAAATTTTCTTTAAACTATCAATGCTTTCTTGCTTTGTCATAAAAATCCCCCTTGAAAAACAGTCTAATAATCACTTTAATAAGTGTCTTGGCTTTAAGCCATCTTTGCACTGCTCCTCAAAGGGAATCTCGCTTTTCTTTGTATTGCTACTCTATAATATTTTCAACATCAATTTCTAGTGCTGCAGCTATTCGTCCTATCGTATCTGTTCTGCATCCTTTACCATTAATAATAAAAGATAATGCACGTTCAGAGATACCTGACTTCTTTGATAAATCCTTTTGATTTATCAAAGCTTTAGCCATATATATCTTTAATTTTCTTACATCTAACTTCATCTCAATCCTCCTTTCTAAACGCAAAAAAACGACAAGCAATAGAACCCCTTTAGAGGTTCAATCGTCTGTCGTTCGTCATTCTTCGTTTGTTCTCATATATATGAACTTGAATTTTACTTGATTTTCAATATATTAACTATAATATATCATAAATACATATAATTATCAATCATTTATCTAAATTTCACCATTTTCACGTTTTAATCTACCTATATTAAAAACTTTATCGTCACTTTTTCATCTTTATCTACCGTGATAACTTCAATTAATTTTCTTACAACATCTGTTTTCCCATCAATATCAAGACTATCAAAATCTAGAAAACCACTTATAATTTTTGTATCTTCTTCATATAATGTTGCTGCTTGAGCGTTTTTGATTTCTCTAATTTCAGTTTGTAGATCTGTGATTTTTTTGGTTAATAGCTCATCTATAAAAGATGTTCCCCTACCAATATTATTTATTAGATTCTCAATTTGATTTTCCAACACTTCAATCTTGCTATAATCATCATCAATCTTAGCTTTAACGGATTTCATTTTCAATTTTAGTTCTTCTAGATATCTTTTGCATTCACCTATTACTAGATTTTCTAATTCTTCTTGTTTTATCCAAACATCATTTTCACATGTAGATGTTCCTCTTGTACCTCTGCCTCGACAAAAATAATATCCATAATGTTTATTCCCCCTGCTTGTACATTTTAATCCAAATGAACGTCCACAATCTGCGCACTTTATTAATCCTGCTAAAAATGACTTTTTAGAAGGTTTCCCTACTTTTGAAGTACTGTTCCTACCTAATAAAAATTGAGCTTTAATAAACACATCAGAATCAATTATAGGATCATGGGAACCTACTATAACTAACCTTTCACTAATTTCAGTAGCTTCGTTTTTATTTTTATTTTTAAAGAATTCACATAATCCACTACTACCATTAAACTCTTCTTGGTCAGAAATTTCATATCCCCGTGAAAGCAAATACGTATGCATTTTTTTATCTGCTCGAACCGGTGTGACATTTTCTAGTATTCTTTTTACGGCAGCAGAGGACCATGTGCTTCCTTTTTGTGTTTTAACCCCTTTTTCGTTTAGATATTTTGCGACTCTCATCACAGATTCTTCTTCAATAAATCTGTTAAATATATCTTTCAATATGCCTGATGTTTCATCATCAATGATTAGAACAGATGCTTTTTTCCCATCAACAATTGACTTCTCAGCTTTATATCCAAATGGCATATTTCCACCCATAAAATACTTACCTGAACTTGAACGAAACCTATAATTGTCTTGTATTCTCTTAGCAATTGTTTCACGTTCTAATTGAGCAAATACCATGATTATATAAATCATAGCTTTCCCCATTGGAGAGGATGTATCAAATTGTTCTGTCGCTGAAATAAACTTGACGTTATGCTCATCGAATAAATTAAGCAAGTTAGCAAAATCGACTATATTACGGCTTATTCTATCAATCCTATACACAATCACTGTATCGACTAAACCATTCTTTATATCCGTAACAAGTTTCTTAATCATCGGCCTATCTGTTGTTTTACCACTCCAGCCTTTATCAATGTATGTTTCAACTTGTGTATTTGCATAAATCCTGCAACTTTCTATCTGCGCTTCAATGGAAACTGAATCCTTCTTATCTATCGATTGTCTAGCATAAATCGCATTATACATAGATTACTGTCCTCCCAACACACGAATATACATATATTGTAACATACTTTGGAATGTTAGTCAATTTAACGGGGGATTTCACACCTGTGTGCACAACAGAATTCATAGCTTTTACACAAGCATACCCTATGTTTGAAAACTTGGGTGCTTCACTATTAGGTCTTAGTATTGATAGCAATCCTTCACATCTTGACTGGGTATACACAATTCAGGAATTAACAGGAGTTCCTGTTCCTTTTCCTATTATTGCCGATCGTAGTGGCGACATCGCTAGGCTTTATGGAATGCTTGTTCCAACATCGAACTATACAGAAACGGTTCGTGATGTCTTCTTTATTGACCCTACGCAAACGATTCGAGCAATTTTATCTTATCCTGCAGCCAATGGAAGAAGCGTACCTGAGATGCTTCGATTATTACAAGCTTTACAAACAACCGATGAATACGGTGTATTAACCCCAGCTAACTGGATTCCAGGACAGCCTGTCCTTGTTCCTGCTCCAATGACATATGAAGAACTACTTATACATAAGGAAAATCCTAATGAACTTGGTTTACATTGTGTTGATTGGTTCTTATGCTACAAAGAATTAGATAGCTAGACATACAATTGGCAATGTAATTTGGTTTTACTCTGTTGCTATTTCTGTAATTATGTCAACTGCCTTTTGTATCTTACCTACAAATTTATTTGTTTTACTTGCTTGTAGATGTAATGATTTTTCAATATAGAAAGATAGTTGAACTACAAAATACAGTCAGGATTTTACTTGGGTTGACCAAGAGCAGTAATGAATTATGGACGCCTATGACGTATATCAAAACCGTCATAGGCATCCAATTTTTTTTAATTTATAATTTTAGTTTCAATTTGGATTTTTAAGCCTTGTATATTAACATTTTGGATAACAATTCTTTGCAAGCTTATTCTTTAATTCACAAATACATTGGCTAAGCTGTTTAGCTTCCATTAATTTATCAATTGCTTTCTGAGTATGCTCTAAACTTTCCTCTTCCACCTTATTGAGATTACAAAGCATTTCGTTTAATTCTCTTCTCATCTTCATACATGGATCACACTTCTTAGATTCACATCTTTGCATACAGCTATTGTTGCAATTTGTATTACAGCCACAGTTGTTGGTATTTCTTCTATTGTGACATGCATGATGAGTTTCACAAGAATCAGTTTCATTCATGGATTCTAAAGATTCGTCCATACATATACTAATTTCCTTTACTTTCTCGTTATAGCATAATCCCATCTTAATACAATCTTTAGCATCCATAAGTCCCTTTTCTGCACCCATAAACTCTCTACGAGATTTATCAAAAGTACAATTGAACCAGTCATTTAATCTCATGAATTCTTGGCAAGAACAGTCGTTATGAATAGTAATGTTCTCTACAACTTCTTTTTCTGCTCCACAGCCACGAGAAGGTCTTACGTACTCATTTTGTGGCATTTCACAACTGCAACTTGGCCTTGTATATTCACGAGCTGGTCTTACCATTTCACGAGCTGGTCTTACTGTTTCACATGATGGTCTTACCATTTCACGTTCTGGTCTTACCATTTCACAGGATGGTTTTACCATTTCGCAGGATGGTCTTACCATTTCACAGGATGGCCTTGCTGATTCACATGATGGTCTTACCATTTCACGTGCTGGTCTTACTGATTCACATGATGGCATTACCATTTCATGTGATGGTCTTACCATTTCACAGGATGGTCTCACTGCTTCACATGATGGCATTTCTCTTCTTGGCATTTCTCTTCTTGACATTTCCCTTCTAGGCATTTCACCGCATCTATTCATTCTGTCACAACAGGAATGATTATTTCCACAATTCATAATTATCTCCCTTTTTCTATATTTCATATTGCATAATATATCTTATTCAACATAATATTGTTCGGGACTAAATTTGTGTCGTGGAATTGTTCCATATACCGACATAAAAAGACTGTAGCATACCAATTAATTGATATTCTACAGTCTGAATTACACGCTATATAACTTTCTAATTAATTAATCTTCTTTGAACTCATAATCTTTACCTGGAAGTATCGCATTGAGCAAGATACCTGCAAGAGCTGCGACAGCTATCCCCGATAAATTAATATCAAATCCACCAATTACGAAATTAACACCAGAATTAATCACATTAGCACCGATTGCCTCGTTATATACATATTGGTATTGGATACCTAATGCACTAACAAGGATAACTGCTGCTATGATAAGATTTCTACTCTTGGTAAAATCTACAGTATTCTCAACCACGTTGCGCACACCAATTGCAGAAATCATTCCGTATAAGATCAATGATACACCACCAATAATCGCTGTCGGTACAGAACTTACAATAGCCGCAAACTTAGGTGAAAAAGATAAAACGATTGCGATACAAGCTGCAATTCTCATTACTACTGGATCATATACTTTCGATAAAGCAAGTACTCCTGTATTCTCACCATAAGTTGTATTTGCTGGGCCACCGAATAAGGCAGACACACTTGTTGCAAGTCCATCTCCTAGTAATGTTCTATGAAGTCCTGGATTTGCAATGTAGTTCTTACCTGTAGTTGCACCAATTGCAGAAATATCTCCAATATGCTCCATCATAGTAGCTAGAGAAATTGGCACAATGGTAATAATTGCACTTAGATTGAATTTTGCAAAATTAGCTGTTTTCAATGGGACACCAAACCATGCTGCTTCTTTGACTGTAGTAAAATCTATTTCTCCCATACAAAGTGCTAAGATATAAGCACCTACAATTCCTAACATAATAGGAATAATCTTAACCATACCTTTTCCCCAAATATTGCACACAATTACAATCGCTACTGCAACTAGAGCAATAAGCCAGTTTGTAGAGCAGTTGTTAATTGCTGTAGGTGCAAGAGTAAGACCGATAGCTATAATAATAGGCCCTGTTACAACTGGTGGGAAGAAACGCATTACCTTCTTCGCTCCGAACGCCTTAATAAAGGCTGCTACCACCAAATACACAAGACCTGCTACAAAAACACCACCACATGCATATGCTAATTGAATTGGATCCGCTACACCATCCTTAAGCGGTGCTACAGCAGCATAACCACCTAAAAACGCGAAAGAAGACCCTAAAAATGCTGGTACCATTCCCTTTGATAATAAATGAAATAACAAAGTTCCAATACCAGCCATAAATAATGTAGTTGAAACACTAAGACCCGTTAATATAGGAACTAAAACAGTTGCACCAAACATTGCAAATGTGTGTTGGAATCCTAATAATAACGTCTTCGGTAAACCCAATTGTTTTACATTATAAATACCATCTTGTGCTACTCTTTGATTCTGATTGCTCAGTTCTTTCATTGAAGTACATCCTCCTACTTAAAATCATTTGTGACTTATCTTTGATCAGTGAAGCATTGACCATATACACATCCCTTGTATAATTTGTCATCAAACATATCGGTCTATTATATCATAGACTTTTTTTCAAAATCAACCTATAAAAAGTATTCGAAATACTCCACTATAAGCCTTATAATCTTATAACTTCTCCACCTATATAAACAAATATTTATATTTAATAACTGAAAAAGCATGCATTCAATAGAAAGAATCATTATTTTTGTCAAATTTTCTGTTATTTTGCAATCAAAAAACTAATATTCAAAAGTTTATAAACAATTATAATTCATTATGTTTAGTATTTATCATTAATTTCCTGATAATCATTAGTAGCATACTATCGATCTATCACATTGTCTACATCTACTACAGGTGCAAGTACCGTTTTATAATTCCGTAGAGAATATCCATCAATAGATACTCTTGTCATATATATGGAATGCCCTTCCTCGTAATCTCTTTGATAGAAGAAATTACTCACCGAACAAAATACGCGGTAGCCATAATCGAGGAGTAATTCATACTTTTCCTCTTCTGGCTTCACCAGTTTTCCATACGGATATACGAATATCTTGGTCTCTCCAATTATTGGTATGACTTCGTCTTGAAATCTTTGTAGATCTTTCTTAAGACTCGTTACTGTATGTTTCGTTACATCATAATGCCCATAGCTATGACTAGCAAAGCTATAACCAAGTTCTTTCAACCTTTTTGTAACCTTTTTTGCTTTTACAATCTCTGCATCACGATCTCCCTCGTAATCCGCATCAGTTCGATAACCAAATACTCCTGTAAAGCCAGTCATACATAATGTCATCCTTGCCCCTTTGGAGGAGAAGTCAGGATGCTTCTCGATAAATTCCTCAAGGATTGGCACAAATTCATTATCGTCTGAGTACACGACAGATCCATCTTTTTGATAGGTACCTGATACAATCTGATTCTCCTTGTTCACCGTTAGAAAATCCACCATTCCATTACCACGTTTCTTAACATCATAGACCACGTCATCAACGGAAAAAATCAAAGGTTTTCTTCCTTTTGGTACTTGTACACTCTCAACAAGCTTCATCTTACCATCTGTATCCTCATAATATGTTTCATTAATATCAATCAGACTATACCCATTCTTATATAATTCCTCTAATAAATTCTTAAATTCTTGAACATTAATGCAATCACTGTCATATCTCATTAATCCATTCTTATCCTTAAGCTCTGGATAAGCAATTAGGGTATGGATGAAGATATGCGGGATTTCTCCCCTATACTCCTCATATTCAACACCCGCTACGTCCTTATCCTCTTCAGCTTCACTGCTAATCGTCTCATTCTCTGTTTTAATATCGTTACTCTCATCTTTCGTCTTCTCTTCATCTGGTTGACTTTGTTGATTCTGTTGACTTTGTTCTTCTTTAAGTCCCTCAACTTGCTCATTATCTTGAACAATTGATTGTTTCTCACTTTCTTTCTTACAACCACCAACCCACATGCATACCAAACATAAAATCAAACATACCATGCACCTCTTCAATATCTTAGCACCCCCTAATAAACTAAACCGAACAGCCTCTATTGTATATTAAAATCCTCTTATTCTATCATTTTCATCTTCCGTAGTATTCGTAATTGACTTAATTAAAACATCATAACCATATTTATCATTCACTTGAATGTGTACACGATCATTAACACGATGCCCTATAATTGCTTTACCAAGTGGTGATTCAATACTAATTAAACCTTTTAAAACATTCTCCCGTACTGTTGTTACGATACGATAGGTTTCTGTTAAATCGTCCTCTTCAAAATATAATTCAACTGTGTTATTCATACCAATTACATCATCTTCAGAAGAATCCTCTATCACCTTAGCGGTTTTAATCATTCTCTCAAGATAACGAATACGACTTTCATTCTTATTTTTATCCTTCTTAGCGGCATAATATTCAAAGTTCTCACTTAAATCTCCGTGAGCTCTGGCTTCCTTCACAGCATCAATCGCTTCTTTTCTAACAACTAATTTGCGATAATCAATCTCATCTTGAATTTTCTTGATATCACTCTTAGTCAATTCATTAAACATGTTTGACTACCTCCATAATTATTTATTCGCAATTGTCTATATCTATTTCGTTAATTTATGATTGCTACAAGACTTACAGATACTCTTCCACCCAACAATTCTCTTCACTCTCTTTGGCAATTCTTTTCCATTCTTTACTTTATATGATTCCTTAATAACGCATTCGCATTCTTCATCTGATATTTCATTGTTACTTAATATTAAACATCTCATGGTACATATTCCTTTCTCTATCTCTTTATTACATATACATTATATCATATATGTACTGTAACATGTATACCCAATAGTTTGAATCCATATATGAAGAAGTCGCCTTTTTTTAAGAAAAAGCGACTTCTTCATATATGTTTTTAATTGTAACAGAGCGTTGCTCATCGATTAATAAATAGTTTTACCCTCTTTTCATTTCTAATGATAATTCCAACAACAATCATAATAATACCTGCTACCAAGAGATATATCTTATCTCCTATGTTTCCTCCCATCAATGAAAACAAATAAAATCTACCAACATACTTCTTGGCTCCTCCCATACACATAACATAGTACAATATAGGTATCATATAAGCTACTGCAAGATTATCAAGTATGCTGTACATCATTATACCTAATCCGCCCAAAAACAATCCATTGGCTACTGCTCCATATAGATATTGATAATATGGAAACTGGCTATTTTGCTGTTTCATAAACAGCAAGAACAATACAAGGCTAATTAACAGAAGGATAACTCCCTCAACTATGCGAATGCCCTGCACAAGGTACATCGATTCTTTCTTTGATTGTATTAGTTCACGAACGCTACGATCTTCATCCGGAATAAACAAAGGGATACAAAGTACGATACCAAATAAAGAAAGATACAAATCTACTACTTTTGCTACCTGTAAGGGTTCTAGATTGGATACTCCCATAATAACTGGTGCAAGTACTGCTAAAAATAGCACCACCATGATATGAGGAAACAAATTAAATTTCAAGTTCACTTTTGCGATGTTTAAATATCTTTCCATGATAATTCAGTGCCCCCTTTCGTTTATAATGGTACACTACAATCGTGGCAATAATCAGCAAAATCCCCATACCACTATAAAACAACCGATTCCTTACTAATTGTGGTAATATCGCTTTATAAACTTCATGCTCACCTATGGTATTAAATCTAGGCATAATATTATAGCCAACCGTTCCTACCAATGATTCCGCTCCCATAAACATGCTTATATACCACCATAAACCTTGAACTAAGATTGCAATTGGTCCATTGGTTAATTCCGTCAAGAAAAATCCAACTGAAATTGTTATCATAATAGTCGGAAGTAACCAGCCCCCAATGTATCTAAGATAAGCGAAGGCATCTCCCTTAATTCCATTATTAACCGCTGAATATAACGATTGTAAGGCAGGTGATATGCTTAGTAAAATTACCGGAATTACTACCATACTTACAGTAGCTAGATAACGAGACATAACAATCGCTATGGATGAGGCTTTCTTTGAGAAGATTACATCAAAAGCTTTCGCTCTTTTATCACGTAAGCCTCTTGTCACAGCTAAGAATACTGGAAGAATGGCTAGTACAATCCCCATGTAATCACAGAATAATCTTGCATATGCACCAGATATCTTATCATTATACAGTATGTCTTCATATTCTTTCATGGCATCTTCGTATGTCATTGGTATATATGCATTTGACTTAAGCCCACTTGCTTTATAACGGCTGCCTCCACCAAGGATATCATCAATCTTCTCCATCTTTGCTTCGAATTGCTCATAAGATATGTCTTCTTTTATATCATAATTCTCATCCAAAACTTCACTTATTATAGCTTCAATCTTAGATTGTTTACTTTTGCTAGGGTGGACCTCTTTATAGAATCCAAAGGGATACGTAATGTACGTCTCACTCTCAAACTCTTGCAATAAAATATCTATCGAATATTGCATAATTACCTTTGGGTCCTTACTATATTGATAACCGTAGCTTGCTTGGTCTTTTTGTGGTTTCGCAATACCTGTATTCGATTCCATTTGACCAACAAAGAATAGTACTAAACATGCCAAAAAGAGGTAATACGTTGTACTCTTTAGAATCGCTTTGCACTCTTTAATAAATAATGTTCCAAACATTATCTATCACCTCTTTTCTCATGCATTAGATACATATACGCATCTTCTACATTGGGCGTACAAGAAGTTGCACCCTCGAATACTTCTTCCTCTGGCCCCGCAACAAAACGAACGGTAACTTCTGTAGGCATACGTAGCATATTTGTCACAAGGTATCTTTTCTTAATGTCTTCAATTTCAATTTTTGAGACGGTAGCTGTATAGATTTTCCCATCTGCATGTTCTAATAATTCTGCTACCGTTCCGTTGAATATAATATTTCCTGCATCCATTATTGCGATTTTTTCACAAGTGGCCTCAATATCTCCAACAATATGGGTAGATAGAATTACAATACGATCATCCGCAATCTCTGATAATAAGTTACGAAATCGAACACGTTCCTCTGGGTCAAGCCCAGCTGTGGGTTCATCTACAATTAATACTTTTGGATCATGTAAGATAGCTTGCGCAATACCAAGCCTTCTCTTCATACCACCAGACATAGCCTTTACCTTCGTTCGTTTATTATTCTGTAGATTCACTCTTCTAAGTAACTCTGGTATCCTCTGTTTTCTCGTTTTCTTATCAAGCCCTGACAAAACACCTAGATAATCCATCGCTTCGTATACCGTCATATTACCATACATTGAAAAATCTTGTGGCAGATACCCTATAATGCTTCGTACCTTTCTTTCCTCTTTAACAGGTATCCCACATACATGAATATCCCCTCCACTAGCAGGTAATAGCGTTGTTATCACCTTCATTAATGTAGTCTTTCCTGCACCATTTCTTCCAAGTAGACCAAACATTCCTTGTTCGATATGTAGGTTCACATCACAAAGAGCTTGTTTGTTACCATAAAACTTGTTCACATGATCTAATATTATCTCAGTTTCCATTTTATTCTCCTCTTCCATGTAGATTTTATCTGTATTCTCATAATAACAACGAAATATCTACACTTTATCTACAGAACAAGAAAACTTGCTGCTATAATTGCACCACCTTTTGTACTATTCCCTAGATGAAGACTTCCTCCATGCTTTTCACACAATAACTTACTAATTGTTAGTCCAATTCCAAAGTGTTCTATACTATCACCACGACCCGTATAATACGGTCTCGTTGCCATATATAATTCTTCTTTAGAAAAACCCTTACCATCATCTTTTACATATAGAGTCAATTGATTATCTTCCATTTCAAGTACTAGATTAATCCGTGTTTTAGCATACGCTAATGCATTGGATAGTAGGTTGTCCATAACTTCAAGAATACATGAAAGATCATAATATCCTTTTCCTTCTGGTAACTTTGATTCTATATCAAAAGAAAATTCATACTGTACCTGTAATCCTTGTATCGTCTCTTTCATCTTCTTTTCTATTACAGAAAAATCTTGTTTCTTCTTCTTGATTTCCATTGATTCAAACGTATGGATTCCTTTCATGGTTTCTGAAAATTGTTGTAACCGAAGCACTTGTGCATGCATCAATTGCAGTGTTTCCATTAATTTCTCTTCGCTTATCTTTCCTTCTGGATAATACTTACCAAGTAGTTCGGTATATCCTTGCATAACCGTTAGTGGTGTACGCAAGTCGTGGGCGAATGCAGCGTTTAGTTGTCTTTGACTTTCCATTAGACTCCAGATTTTCTCTTCATTGCTTACCAACTGCAAACGCATTGCGTCGAATGCCCCACATATCTCACCAAGCTCATCTCCACTTTCATAGATGCAAGAGAAGCTTAAATCGTTTCTACCTATGTATCTTGCTTCCTCTTTTAATATACTTACTGGCTCCTGAATTTTATTCTTATAAAAAAGGTGCGATGTAAGATATATCGCTATCACAGAATAAACTAAAATTGAAAATCTTTCTACAATATCTAGAATTTGTAGAAAAATACGATCAAAGGATTCGATCTTACTATCACATTGTGATGAATAAACAGAATCTATCACCATTCCGTTCTTTACAACTATCTCTTTTTCACTATAATCCTTTTGATATATAAGTCCTTTCCAACTACTACAAAACATCATTGTCACTGCATATAGTAAAACGACACATAATATCGCAGCTATAATATAGAGCGATAGGGTATGTTTTAAAGAACTCGTCTTTAATTTGTTTTTCCATTTACCAAATATTTCATCTAACCAATCCATCTGTATCCAACTCCCCAAACCGTATCAATCATCGGATCATTGCAATAGTTGCTTAACTTCGTACGTATTCTACGAATATGTTCCGTTATAATGCTACTATCTCCATCTTTATCAAATCCCCATAACTTCTCATAGATTGCTTCTTTCGTGAACGTGTTGCCTTTATTCATACTTAGAATCTCAACGATATCAAACTCTGTTTTCGTTAATGTTATTGGAGTCCCCTTATACGATATACTTCTTTCTGAATATGAAATCACAAATTCCTTCGAAAAACGTATCTTTTCTTTACTCATCTTACGTTCTTCTCTCCTAAGATGTGCAGTTACTCTCGCTTCTAACTCATCAAGACTAAAGGGTTTTAGTATATAATCGTCTCCCCCAACTTTAAGCCCTCTAATTCGGTCTTGTTCCTCCACCTTAGCTGTTAGAAACAGGATTGGACAACTTACATAATCACGTATCCGCTTACATACTTCTATCCCGTCCATCTGTGGCATATTGATATCTAGCAAAATAATATCAGGGTTTACTTCAACTTTATATAATGCTTCCATTCCGTCATATGCTGTATACACTGTAAATCCCTGTATCTCAAAGAAATCCTTTAATAAGGATACGACATCTTTCTCATCATCAATAACTAAGATTTTATAATTCATCAAACAACACTCCTTTATATATGTAGAATACCATGTTATCAGCCAATTATCTATAAATTATCTACACTGCCTATTCAAATTCTGATTTGGAATCTTAACTAGATTTGTAAGCGAATTTAAGAACGAGAAAACTTCCTGTAGAAAAAAAGACAGCAATTCGCTGTCTTTTCTTTTCTAATATACTCTAACGGATATAATTCGTTCTAACCTTTTCTTCTCTTACAGGCATTGCAACACCGGCTTTCTTACCTGCTTCAATACATTTGAGGAGCCATGCCATGTTAGCACCAAGTGTTCTCATAGTTTGCATACCTTCTTCATCTTTAACTACTTCCTCTGGAGTATTGCCATGAACCATGTTCCAGTATTGGGATGATACTACCGGCATGTTGCAGATTGTAAAGTACTTATTAATCTGGTCAAATGTAGCAGTTGCTCCACCTCTACGGCAGCTTACTACTGCTGCACCTGGCTTATCTTCATATATGTTTCCCTTACCATAGAATGCACGGTCTAAGAAGGACGTTAGCATACCTGATGCCGCTGCATAGTGAACAGGTGAACCAAACACGTATGCATCTGCTGTAGCAGCTTTTTCAACGAATTCATTCACTGTATCATCCATAAAACACTTACCAGTCTTCGTACAGACACCGCACCCTATACAGCCACAGATTGGTTTTGCTCCAACTTGAAAAATCTCCGTTTCAATTCCTTGTTCATTCAACGTCTTAGCAACCTCTTGTAATGCTGTATATGTACAACCTTTTGCGCGAGGACTTCCATTAACTAATAAAACTTTCATAATAACATACTCCTTTCCAAACTCTAAAGACTTTGTGCGTAACTAAATTCTCAGTTAAAAAGCAAACGTCTTTCAACCTAAGCTCATTATAATCCCTACTTCTGTTATATGCTAGTCAAATCGTTAGTAGTATACGTAAAAAAGGTCCTTCGTTAAATAACTGAGTTGTCATTCTATTCTCTCAATTATCTAACAAAGAACCCTAGTATTATGCGAAATTTGAGTTATTGATTATATTTTTCTTCTAATCTTTGTAGAATTCCGAGATACTTACTTTGTACCCCTTCTTTCTCCCCTTCTTCTTCAAGAATCTTTGTTTGTTCATCAATAGCTGCTAAACTTTCTTTTTTTAGATTCTTTTCACCAAAGGTAAATACAACCTCATTCTCTTTTAAAGCATGGCGTCTGATCAGATAGGTATACGCAGTTGTATTAACGATAATATCTAGTTTCGCATCTGTATTAGTATTGTCTGCCTCATATGCTCTTAATGCTTGCTCTAGTTCACTCATATGCAATCTGCCAAGATCATGTTCCACTAACATCCCATGGGTAACAAGATTCGTACCTATTTTACCAAGTTCCTTAACCATGAAATCAAATAAAAGATTTTCTTCCTTTTTGTGATGATGCTTATCTGCATAATTCCTCACAAAATCTACCATAGCATCAAAATCTGCTACCACTAATTCACCACCGTTCATTACGTGTAAACTAGCCTTACGCATTACATCCGCCATACGTAATATAGCGTCATGTTCCTTAACAAGAATATCAATTCCGTACATATATCACACATTCTCCTTTCTATGTCTAGAGCCTAATCTCTTAGTATTATAGTAATTGACTTAATATTAAGTCTAAATCAAGACCATGAACTGCACATGCTTCTTCTAATGTTTCTGATCTTGAAGAAGGGCAACTGACACAATGCATTCCTGCCATTAATAAAACGTCTGCATTCTCTGGGTGATGTTTTATAATATCACTAATAATTGATTGTTCTGTAATTTCATCTTCATAATTCATAATTGTATTCATGCACCTCTAAGGTTTGCTTGCAATACCGGACGTGCATATCTCCTTTCCTTATATTTCAAATTTTTATATATTTGATTATTTATATATTTAATTATTTATATATTTTAACTTATTAATTTTTAGCTTTTATTACTATGACCTTATTATAGCTCATTCTTATATAAATATATGTTGTAATTACAACGTAATCAGTAATATTTATTGTTCTTTTCCATTTACGCATAAATAATACGTTAAAATCAAATACTACACTATAAAATATAATAGGAGGTTATACTTATGTCAATAAATCCTTTTGAGCTTCAACCCAATAAAGTTGATGATACATTCCTTGATTTTAAAGAATTGTATCCTAACTCTTATGACAAAGACGCAACAGATCCTTATACCAAAACCCGTATTATCTTGATGAATGGTACTGAATTTGAGGCGGTTTGGTTCTCTCATCAGTTCTCACGTCATTGTAATAATAATGATATCCGAAGAGAACTTGCTTCAATGAGATTTATAGAACAACAGCAACAAAAGCGTGTCAGCAATCTAAAGCCAATTAATGAAACAATACTAGAAACGACAATTGGCTACGAGCAGCTGGCAGTTGATTTAACTAGTATCTTAGCAAAAGAGGAAACAGATCCATGTGTTAAAAAAGCTCTTGATTTTGCTTTATTAGAGGACTTTGATCACTTATATCGTTATGCTGATCTATTAGAGATGGAACATCACATCTATGCCGATAAGTTAGTAGGTAAATATACAGAAATAATGCCAGCTCGTCCAACCATTGCTCATCATCGTTATCCTTGCGATAATATAAAACCATATATTAACAATAAAACGGCTGATCTTCTAACAAAACTTCATGTGAATATTATAACTGCTGCTGAACAGCAAACTATGAACTATTATATGAATGTCAGTTGTTTCTATACTTCCGATATTGGTCGTAGATTATATCAAGAGATTGGACTTGTTGAGGAAGAACATGTCACACAATATGGTGGTTTGATCGATACCAATTGCACATGGTTAGAGAATTTATTAATGCACGAATATACAGAATGTTATCTATATTACTCCTGTTTTGAAACAGAATGTGATCCTTATATTAAGAAGATCTGGGAACAACAATTTGAGCAAGAGGTTGCTCACCTTCATAAAGCAGCTGAAATGTTGAAAACCTATGAAAGTAAAGACTGGCAACAAGTAATTCCAAATGGTGAGTTTCCAAAACTTCTTTCATTAGGTTCTAATATTGATTATGTGCGTAAGATTATTGAAACAGTACGTCTCACTGGTAAGCTAGAAGATTATGTTCCTGTATCAAGTCTACCTGATGATGATATTTTCTTCCGATACCAAAACAACATTATTAAATCTATTGAAGATGTTCCTAGTCACGATATCATAGAAAAATATATTGCTAAGGAAGGACAAGACTATCGATTCGAAGTAGCTCCTCATCCAATTGAAGCATTACAAGATCGTAAAAAGGACAACACAACGATAGCACGTACAAAAAGTGAATAAACGGGCTGTCCTGCGGTTCTACTTAAAGACAATCCTATGCAATATATAAAACAATCTCAAAAAGTTGTGACAGTGGAGAATATAATATATCCGCCATAGTCAATCAACAATTTGAGATTGTTTTAAAGTATTTTAATGCTTTTACTTTTATTTTTGTTCTAATAATCGAATATAATGATTTGCTTCTCTTAACACATGGTCTGCTAATAATGGTAGAATCAAACTACGAATCTTACATTCTTCAATTCCCTTTGTTCCTGCCTTCTTAAAATCGCGATATTTCATTGTTTCTAAAAGCGTCTTATCCGTGATAGAGCCGATTGTCATATCTGTCATATTCATTGCTTCTGACAATAACATTGCATATTGATTTGCAAAATCGTTCGCAGTCACTATCAAATCGTTTTCGGTAGGATCTAATAATCCTCTAATAAATAATGCATGCTCCATCATGATTTGATTCCAAAACAGTTCAATGTCCCTCATATTGTCTTGCGCTGCATTGCCTTCTTCTAGATTCATAATATATCTTTGATATAATTTTGCTTCTCGGATGATGTGTTCAATTAATAATGGATAATTCATTGTGAACATTTTACATTTTAAAACATTGTCTAATGTCAGTTCTTTAAATGAGATTAGCCCTGCCAGTAGCTCTAAAGATCGTTGATTTAGTTGTCTTACCATCTCCGTTAAATCACAATCTACTTTCTTCCCTCTCCTATTATTATTCCTTAATTTACCTTCAAGAATCGTAATATTTTCGTCAATCTGACTGCCTGTTAACATACTTGTCTTTCTCTCAGCGTCCAAAGTAAACTCAGTTATTACTTCACCCGATTCAAAAATAGTATCTCCCACTACACCTTGACTCAAGCAAATAGCATCATATAATAAATCTTCGAATGCCTTCTTATAATTGCATGCTTCTTTTATATACTCTTTATTTGCCTGCGTATATCCAACCTCTAAGAAAAATGAGTGTTCTTTCATGATTCTTCCAAAAAACAAATGTAGTTCCAACGAGGATGTTACATAATAATTCATATCTTCTCCTTGCATAATTTTATCTATCTATTTAACATATGCGTATCCATTATACAAGGTGCTTATAGGATATGTTATTCTCCTTCTAATGCTTTATTAGAAGTTATAATGCTTTATTAGAAGTTATAATGCTTTATTAGAAGTTGTCGCACTAACGTATAACGCTTCGAGCAACAACCTCAAAATCTCAACTAGTTCAAACCATTGTTTTTAATTACACTCTTATACCATTCGAAGGATTTCTTCTTGTAACGTTTCATCGTTCCATTTCCTTCATTGTCTTTGTCAACATAGATAAATCCATAACGTTTCTTCATCTCTCCAGTTGATGCACTTACTAAATCAATACATCCCCAAGAGGTATATCCTATTAAATCAACGCCATCAAGCTCTACCGCATCCGTCATAGCTTTAATATGCGCTTCTAAGTATGCAATTCGGTAATCATCTTCTACAGTCCCATCTTCCGTTAATGTATCCACTGCACCAAGCCCATTCTCAACAATAAACAATGGCTTTTGATAACGATCATACAAAGCATTCATTGTAATACGAAGTCCTAATGGGTCAATTTGCCACCCCCACTCACTAGCTTTTAGATGAGGATTACGAATACCCGCTATTACATTCCCAGAAGTCTTCTCACCCACATCAGGATTTGCACTTGTAAGTCTAGAAGTATAGTAACTGAAGGCAATATAGTCCACAGTATTCTCTCTTAGGATTCTCTCATCTTCTGGCTCCATATGGATATGAACCTGATTACGTTCTAAGAATCTCTTCGCATAATTTGGATAAGCTCCTCTCGATTGAACATCAATAAAGAAATAGTTTCCCTTATCCTTCTCCATTGCTGCGAATACATCTTCGGGATTGCATGAATATGGATAAAATTGACCAGCTGCTAACATACAACCAACTTTATTGTTTGGATCAATCTCGTGAGCCAACTTTGTGGCTAATGCAGAAGCTACCAATTCGTTATGTGCTGCTTGGTATTTTACTTGTACTTCATCTTCCCCGTCACGGAACATAATTCCTGCTCCCATGAATGGAAGGTGCATTAACATGTTGATTTCATTGAATGTCATCCAGTACCTAACTTTTCCTTTGAATCGTTTGAAGATTACGTCACAATATCTTACATAAGCATCGATTACTTTACGACTTCTCCATGAGCCATATTTTTGCTCTAATGCAAGTGGTACATCAAAATGGCAGATTGTAACCACTGGTTCAATATTATATCTTAACAGTTCGTCAATAAATGCTTCATAGAAAGCCAATCCTTCTTCATTCGGTTCCGCTTCTTCCCCTGTTGGGAAGATTCTTGACCAAGCAAATGAGAAACGGTAGCATTTAAATCCCATCTCAGCAAACAATTTGATATCTTCTTTGTAATTGTGATACATATCAATTGCCTCATGAGATGGAAAATACGAATCTTTTGGTAGTTCATTATAATGCAATTGACCTTGCATTACCGCACGACGATGTTCTCCCCATGGGATTACATCAACAGTTCCAAGCCCTTTCTTGCCTTCTAGATATCCACCTTCACACTGGTTTGCGGCTGTCGCGCCTCCCCATAAAAAACCTTTTGGTAAACTCATAATAAACACTCCTTTTCAATCTAATTTTTCTAGAAAGACGCTATTTTATCATAGCGTCTTTCTCTTCTCTATTTATCTTTATCTTTAAATTCTCTTTATCTTTAAATTCTCTTTGACTTTACTTTACAACTTTTATTACTTCTTCGCCCGTAGATACTTTACGGTCAGTCACTGATAATACTTCTGTATAATCTGTAGTATTGCTTATGATTATTGGTGTAACTACTTCAAAACCTTGGCTCATAATACCTTTCATATCAAAATCTAATAGATGTGTTCCAACTTCTACACGGTCACCAGTCTTAACATGTGCTGTATAATATTTTCCTTCTAAACGAACGGTATCAATACCAACATGAATTAAAATTTCAATTCCATCATCACTTACAAGCCCAATTGCGTGTTTTGTATCAAATACCATCGAAACGGTACCGCTAACAGGTGATACTACTTTTCCTTCTGTTGGAATGATTGCCATACCTTTACCTAGGATTTCCCCCGCGAAGGTTTCATCACTTACATCTTTCAGTGGAATTGCTTCCCCTGTAATTGGAGCGCAAACTACATCTTTGCTATGAGTTGTTTTAACGATTGTATTATTTTCTTTCTTGTCTTCTGTCTTCTCTACTGTTGCGCTCTCTGTTACAGGATCTTTATAGATAATAAATGCTACTACGAATGCAATTACAACACTGATAGCTGCACCAATACATGCAAAGTAGAATGTTGTCATTGTATCTCCACCAATATAACTTGGTAATGTTAAGAATCCTGGAGAACCACCTGAGTAGTTAGCAACTTTGAAGATTCCCATGAATAAACCACCAATTGCACCACCAATCATAGATGCATACAATGGAGTCTTATAACGTAAGTTAACACCATATAACGCAGGTTCTGTAATACCGCATACCCCTGTGATACCTGCTGACATTGCTAGTTGTTTGATATCTGATTGTTTTGATTTAAATGCTACAGCTAAGGATGCAGCACCTTGAGCTACGTTAGAAGCTAACATACCAGGGTAGATAATTGTATCATATCCTAGAGTCATACGATTATTGATACCGATTGGAATTAAACCATAATGTGTACCTGTCATAACAAATAATGGAGTTAAACCACCAATTAAAGTTGGAACTAACCAACTACAATAAGATTCGATTGTCTTAATACCACTTCCAATAAGATTACTAATGTTGTAACCGATTGGACCAATTACTACCAATGTGATAACACCAGTAATTGCTATTGTTATTAATGGTTTTGAGAAAAACTTAATTGGTTTTGGTGAAATCTTATCAGCAATTGGTTCAACTAATGACATAAACCATACTGCTAGAATAATAGGTAATACAGATGATGAATAACTAGCAAGTGAAATTGGTAAACCAAATACACTAATACCAGTACCCGCTTCTTTAGCTGTATTTACCATGGATACGAAATTTGGATGTAATAGAATTCCACCAATCATCATTGCCAAATACGCATTACATTTAAACTTCTTCGCAGCTGAATTAGCTAGTAAGATTGGCAAGAAATAAAACGCTGAATCTGCCATGAAGTTAATTACTTGATACGATTGTGATTCTGTTGAAATCAATTTAAATGCTACTAAAATCGCAAGTACCGCCTTTAACATACCTGCTGCTGTAATCGCTGGTAAGATTGGTGTGAAGATACCTGTAATCGTATCAATTAATTTGGCACCTCTTGATCGTTTATCTTCTTCTACGTTAGCGTTTTCTTTACCTTGGTCTAAGTCTGCTAACTTTACAATCTCTTTGTATACACTACCTACATCACTACCAATAATAACTTGATACTGTCCGGCATTGCTAACAACCCCCATAACACCTGGTGTATTCTTTAATGCCTGTGTATTTGCTTTACCTTCATCTTTTAGATTAAAACGCAGTCTTGTTGCACAATGTGTTAATGAAGCAACATTATCTTTTCCGCCGATGAGTTCTACTATACTCTCGCCTAATTTCTTGTAGTCCATATCCTATACCCTTCCTTCCTTTTAATAAAAAAATACCTAAACTAATCCTACTAGTAAAGTGCTAGCGAGATTAATTTAGGTATAGCCTACTTAAAGTAACAATCCTATTAATCATTTTACTTTGATGTAATTCTTTTAATATGCACCGTCAGATAAATCATCTCATCTTCTGTTAAATCACAGCCATATTCTTGTTTGATGAATTCTTTTACCTTCCTCGTACATGCATATTCATCTTTGCATTGTTGTTTTAATACGGCAAGGAACTGTTCATCTTGATCTTTAATAATTGTTCCTGATAAAACACGTTGTGCAAAAAACTTTACATGTGTTATAAAACGCTCATAATGAATGGAATACTCATCTAATTCCATATTGAAATGATACTTCACAATGTTAATAATTTGTTGTATCATCTTTGCCATATCTGTGGCCTTTTGCATGGATATCTCATCCATAGATGCATTAACCAGATGTAGGGCAATGAAACCAGCTTCATCTTCTGGTAATTGAATCCCAAGTCTTCGATTGATAATGTCCAAAGCTTCTTTTCCAATTAGATATTCATGATTATAGAACTTCTTAATTTCCCATAGTAGAGCATTCCTGATTGCTATCCCATTCTTATGTCGGTCAATAGCAAAATTGAGATGATCCGTTAGGGATATGAATATGTTATCATTTAACTTTTTCCCTAATGATGCTCTAGCAAAATTAATTATTTCATTGGAAACTTGAATATGCTCAAATGGAATCTTCTCTAAAATCTTCACTAACTGATTGGTGTTCGCTTTATCATTACAAGTATATAACTTCTCAATCAGACTGGAATCAATCTCATCACCTGAACTCTTTTTAAAACCTAGTCCACAACCCATGGCTAATACTTCATTACCATTCTCATCATAAGTTCTGACTAAATTATTGTTAATTACTTTAACAACTTTCATAATTCTTTGTCTTCCTTTTGTTTGTGCTAAGTGTGCCATAACACTTCATTACATGGCAACATCACTACTTACTTCTTGATTAGGCGTCAAAAAAAGGCCATACTACACTTATGAATATAAATAGTTTCATAAAGTGGTATAGCCTGCATAACCAGTAACAATCCAACTGTTATTTGATACAATCATCATATCATGTGTTTTGACATATGTCAACAATATTTTATCATTTTCGACACATGTTTTATATCTTTTTGCTAGTATGCATATAGATTTTTCACTTTATATTTATTATAATGACATAAATTTATGAATTCTATACGAAATATATTAACACTTAAAAGAATATGAATCATATCATTGGATATTTTGTTTCAAACAAGATTTTATATCATCTTCCGCATTGCTGATTTGTTTTAGATCAAAGGTATCTACAAGATATTGCAAAACATTCGGACTTAAAAACGCAGGTAACGTTGGCCCAAGATATATACTTTTAATTCCTAAAGACAATAATGCCAGTAAATCTGCCACTGCCTTTTGCTCATACCAAGAAACAATTAAAGAAAGAGGTAAACCGTTTACATCCGTCTCAAACGCATCTGCTAACGCTGTTGCAATTTTAACAGCCGAATATACATCATTACATTGACCGACATCTAATAATCTTGGTAACCCCGCAACCTCACCAAAATCTAATTTATTAAATCGATACTTACCACACGCTAAGGTTAGGATAATACAATCCTGAGGTACCATTTTAGCAAATTCAGTAAAGTAGTTACGCCCTGGCCTTGCTCCATCACAACCTCCAATTAGGAAGAAGTGTCTTAGCTGACCACTTTTAACGGCTTCTACTATCTTATCAGCATAACTAAGCGTTGCATGATGTCCAAAACCAACTAAAATCTCATACGGTTCTTCGTCTTCTTCGAATCCCCCTAATTCCAATGACTGATTGATAATTTCACTAAAGTCCTTTTCACCTTTTTCGTTTTTACCAATGTGTTTAATTCCATCCCAACCTACTACGCTGGTACTATATATGCGGTCTTTATAGGATTCTCTTGGTTTCATTAAACAGTTCGTAGTCATTAGAATACAACCTGGAAGATTATCAAATTGCTTTTGTTGATCTTGCCACGCACCACCGAAATTCCCCACCAAGTGAGGATATTTCTTCAGTTCAGGGTATCCATGACAAGGAATCATCTCACCATGGGTATAGATATTAATGCCTTTGTCCTTTGTTTGTTCTAATAACATGTGTAAATCTTTCAAATCATGTCCTGATACAATAATAAACGGGCCTTTTTTAATATGAACATTAACTTTATGTGGACATGGATTCTCATACGTTTCTGTATTGGCTTCATCTAGCTGTTTCATTACTTCTATAGCCATCTCACCAGTACGCATTGTCCATCTGATCAAATCCTCCACCGTTAGATTATCATCTGTAACCGCTTCTAAGGCTAAGATATAAAAGTCATCTACCTGATCACTAAAGTAACCCAACTCCCTTGCTTGATGTCCATATGCACTAATTCCTTTTAAACCGTATACGATTGTTTGTCGAAGAGAACGAATATCTGGATCTAGGGCACCATCATACATAATTCCAGCCAAGGGAGTATCTTTTAACATCTCCGTTTTTGATTCTGGCAAGCAATACGTTGCATGTACCGTCGTATTTTTTATTTCTCCTACCTTATTAGCAATTTCTTCTTTGATTCTCTGGGATTCTTTTAACAGCTGCACATGAACTGCTGCATCAAAATTAACGTTTGTTAAAGTAGTAAATAAAGCATTCTCAACAAAACTAACGATTGATTTATCAATATGCTCTCCTTGTTCTATTAATTCTTTCCCATAGCAACTAATTCCTTTGACTTGATAAATTAATAAATCCTGAAGATTTGCTACCTCTGGAGTTTTACCGCAGACACCCATCTTCGTACAACCTTTTCCATTGGCGGTTTGTTCACATTGATAACAAAACATCTCATAGTTTAAATCCATATTATTTCCCATGCTTAACCTCGTTTTGTGAATTTTATAATTATTCTTTGTCATTTCACACTAATTATGCATAGGATGACGCATCCATTTGAATTTCGTTTTTGAAGTTACTACATTGCGTATGCGTCCGTCATTGTCTTAACGTTTATAATTAGAATCAATAAAAAGACAATTTTCAAGGTTTTCATGTGGATTCATGGATATTACATATCCGTGAATCCACACACAAACTGTTTGAAAGATTGTCTTTTGATATTATATATTATTGCATGTATAATCTAATAATTAAAGGAATCATACTTATCTACTACGGCACCTTCTACACACAGTTAGGGAAATGATACGTAGGATTACCCTTCTTAAATGTATAACTCAAACTTTATATTACTTTAAATTACTTAATATTGCTTCTACATCAAGTCCATGAACCATACAAGCTTCTTCTAATGTTTCTGCTTGTGAAGATGGACATCCTAGACAGTGCATTCCTGCTTCCATTAATACTCTTGCATTATCTGGGTTAGTCTTTAAGATATCACCAATGATCATATCTTTTGAGATTACTACATCTTCTGTAGACGCAGCTTTTACTTCATCCCCGAAGAATAATTCCATATCTTCTTCTACTGAAGAGATTCCTGCAATACCGAAGTTATCTACTAACACTTTCGCTACGTTTGGAGAAAGGAAACCAGGTAGTGTTGGTCCTAAGTGAATTTCTTTTACCCCAAGGTATAATAAACTTAATAACACGATTACCGCTTTTTGTTCATACCAAGCAATGTTGTAGATGATTGGTAACTCGTTGATATCTGCTAAACCAAATACTTCTTTTAATTTAAGCGCGATTAATGCTAAAGAGTATGAGTCGTTACATTGACCTGCATCTAATACTCTTGGAATACCACCGATATCCCCTAGATTTAATTTGTTGTATTTATATTTGGCACAACCTGCAGTTAAGATTACTGTATCTTTTGGAAGCGCTTTTGCAAAATCTGTGTAATAGTTTCTTGATTTTGCTCTACCGTCACAACCAGCCATTACTACGAATTTCTTGATTGCACCAGATTTTACTGCATCAACTACCGCATCTGCTAAAGCAAATACTTGTGCATGTGCGAATCCACCAACGATTTCACCTGTTTCAATTTCTGTAGGAGATTGACATGTCTTAGCTAATTCAATGATTTCAGAGAAATCTTTCTGGCTTCCAGCCTCTCCTTCGATGTGTTTGCAACCTACATATCCAGCTGCACCCGTTGTAAACATTCTATCTTTATACGATGCTTTTGGAGGTACGATACAGTTTGTAGTCATTAAGATTGGTCCATTGAAGCTTTCGAATTCTTCTTTTTGTTTCCACCAAGCGTTACCATAGTTACCTACTAGATGGCTGTATTTCTTAAGTTGTGGATAGTAGTGAGCTGGCAACATTTCGGAATGTGTATATACATCAACGCCTGTACCTTCTGTTTGAATTAATAATTGCTCAAGGTCTGATAAATCATGACCAGAAACTAAGATACCAGGGTTCTTGCCTACGCCAATATTAACTTTAGTGATTTCTGGATTTCCGTAAGTTGTTGTATTGGCTTTATCAAGTAATGCCATACCGTCTACGCCGAATTTTCCAGTTTCTAATGTTAATGCTACTAAATCATCTGCTGTTAAAGAATCATCTAATAATTTAGCTAATGTTTCTTGCATGAATGCATCAATTTCTTCATTATCATATCCTAATGCATTGGCATGTTTTGAATATGCTGATAAACCTTTTAATCCGTATGTGATTAATTCTCTTAAAGAACGGATATCCTCATTCTCAGTTGCTAATACACCAACTTCATCAGATTCAGCTTTTTCTTTTAAGATTTCATTGGCGTCGCCTGACCATACTGCCGCCTCAGATAGACCTTCTTTGTTTGCTAGTTGTACCATTAACTCGTTCTTCTTAGCAATTGTTTCTTTTACTCTTACATAGAAGATTTCATCGTCAAAGTTTGCGTTCGTAATTGTTGTGAATAGGTTTAAAGTGATAAAATGATTTACCTCTTTGCTAACTTCTTTTCCTTCTTTTCTTAAACGTGTAGTTACTTCAGAGAGCCCCTTAGTAACATATACTAATAAATCTTGCATGTTTGCTAAGTCTACGCTTTTACCACAAACACCACCTTTGGTACAACCTGTGTTTCCTGCTGTTTCTTGACATTGATAACAGAACATATTCTTATCCATTCTTAATTCCTCCACTTTCTATTGATTAATTTTAATTATTTTCTTATTAGACGTTGCCGTCATTCCTAACTTATGTGCTTATTATATATATAATCCTTATTTATTTCTGTTGTTTTTACAACATAATGATAACAAATCTATTTTGCTTTGATTACAAATTCACGATATGCTTCATTCCCATATTCTAATTGTGTATTAACTAGACACCCCTGAATAAAACTATCTCTGACTAAGTCATAATAATTCTCAAGTCTAGATCTCTCTGACCAGAAACTCTCGTGTAAGTTCGTGGTACGAATCCAAGCCACTTGATTGTCATCCTCTTCTTTCATCATGTTTACATGATCACATGGCATTCCATCAAGTAATGTATTACTTAAGAAGGCAAAAGCTTCTTTTGCGGTAGCTTCTTCCGTCAAGTCCGTTATCTGGGTACCAACCTCATAAGCAACCTCTTCTATTTCAGCCATGGTTATAGTAGATTCTACTAGTTGTTCTACTGTAAAGGCTAATCTTCTTTCAACCAAATGAATCTTTTCTTGTAACCAACCATGAATATTATCTGTTTGAATAAACGTTTCAAGATCACCTTCAGGTAACGCTTCAAAGTTTGATTGTAATGCTGGTGCCACCATATCCTTTCCTAGACGATTTGCAAGCTCATTCGCTAAGTTATTTTGAATCTCTATTTTACGGTATAGCCAGTAATGTATTGGTCCTAAAAATGCACTCATATTGTTCTCCTACTCTTCTTATTTTTTATTTAGAATCTTTTTATTTGAATCTGTTTATTTTGAATCTGTTTTGTTAACTTATGTGATTATTATATTTTACTTTCTTATAAATTTCTGTTGTTTTTACAACAGAATTGATGTACTATAAATTATATATGAATTTTATTACTTAAAAAGACAAATAATTAACTGATTCGGGTGTCAAAAGCCCTACCAAAAACTTACCTTCGTCAATTTGTACATTCGCAAACCTGACTATAAAGAAGGCTTTTGACAACCGAATCAGTAATCAATACGAAGGAGATTCTATGAAAACAATAAAACCAGAATATATTAATACAATTGCATCTTCTAAACTCTTTGATGGGATCAGTGCAGATGAAATCGAAGGGTTGCTCCCTTGTTTATCTGCTACAGAACAAAACTATAAGAAGGATAGCTACATCTATCAGATGGGTGATACCACTACCAAGATTGGTTTGGTAATATCCGGTTGTGTGCATCTTGTGAAAGAGGATTACTGGGGGAACCATACCATATTATCCGAAGTAATGCCTGGCGAATTCTTTGGTGAGGCATATGCTTGTCTGAAAACAGAATCGTTAACAATTAGCTGCGTTGCAACTGAACCAACTACAATCTTATTCCTAGATATTCAGAAGATTATAACGATTTGTACCTCTGCTTGTAGCTTTCATACTAGATTAATTCAGAATCTAATGATGGTTATAGCACAGAAGAATGTCCTACTCACACAAAAACTTGATCATATTAGTAAACGTTCCACAAGAGATAAATTGCTCTCCTACCTATCTGCACAAGCAACAAAACAACACTCGAATACATTCACTATTCCATTTAATAGACAACAGTTAGCGGATTATCTTTCTGTTGACCGAAGTGCTATGTCAAACGAATTGTGTAAATTACGAGACCAAGGATTACTAACATTCCAAAAAAATTCATTCTCGCTTTCTCAATTAACAATGGCAGAATTAGATTAATGTTAAGATTTTGTTAAAATTCTATAAATTCTATCATATATGAATTTTTCTTTGATATAATGAATTATGTAGATTTATTTACATATAACTATATTAAGGAGGCTTTTTATTACTATGGACGAATCAGATAGTGATGATAGTGACGCGGATCATCAAAACATATGCATAGACGGTAGCATACCTACTTTTTTCATAAGCAACTGTAGGCATGCTTTTTTGTGTGCTTTTCTACGCAAATTATCATATGATATACTACAACCAATTTCTTTTAATACGATTTTTCTTTGTTTGCCTAGGGTTATTTTCTTATGCTGACATATAACTAACGTCTTAGCAACAAAACTAAAATGAATCTAAAGAAAGTGAGTAAATGAATAATACAATGATTATGCAAATCCTTTTACAAATTATGTTGATCTTATTAAACGCAGTTTTCGCCTGTGCTGAAATTGCTATAATTTCTATGAATGATAATAAATTAGCTAGCATGGCCGCTAATGGAGATAAGCGTGCTATCCGTCTAGCAAGACTTACTAGTCAGCCTGCACGTTTCCTAGCGACGATACAAGTTGCAATTACCTTATCTGGTTTCCTAGGTAGTGCATTCGCAGCAGATAATTTCTCAGACACGCTTGTTGATTGGCTAGTGAGCATTGGAGTTTCTTTACCTGCCAAAACACTTGATACCATCTCTGTAATCCTAATTACCTTATTACTATCCTATTTCACACTCGTGTTTGGTGAATTAGTACCAAAGCGAATTGCTATGAAGAGGGCCGAGAGCCTAGCACTTGCTATGTCAGCTCTTATTACTTTCATATCACACTTATTTGCTCCAATTGTATGGTTTTTAACCGTATCTACCAATGGAATCTTACGTTTATTTGGTATTGATCCGAATACGGAAGAGAATAACGTTAGTGAAGAAGAAATTCGTATGATGGTTGATGTCGGTAGTGAAAAAGGTGTTATTGATCCAGAAGAGAAGGAAATGATTCAGAATGTGTTTGAATTTGATGACTTAACAGTAGATGAATTTGCCACACATCGTACTGACATATCTTTATTATGGCTTGAAGAATCCGTTGAAGAATGGTCCAAAACCATTCATGAAACTAGACATTCCTTATACCCGATCTGTGATGAAACCGTTGACCACGTAATTGGTATTTTGAATGCCAAAGACTACTTCCGTCTAGAACCAAAGACAAAAGAGAATATATTAGAAAATGCTGTAAAACCAGCTTATTTTGTTCCAGAGACGGTTTGTGCCGATGTGCTTTTCCGCCAAATGAAAAAGACACGTAACCACTTTGCCGTAGTCTTAGATGAATATGGAGGTATGGTAGGTATCGTTACAATGAGCGACTTACTAGAACAATTAGTAGGTGACTTAGAAACGGAAGATATTGAACTCAATCAAGAACAAGATATTGAGCGAATCGATTCCTCAACTTGGAAAATTCGTGGTTGTGCTACCTTAGATAAAGTTGCTAAGGAACTTTCTATTTCTCTACCTGTTGAAGATTATGACACATTCAGTGGTTTTATCTTTGGTTCTTATGGCTCTATACCTGAAGACGGTACAACCTTTGAACTAGACTCTCATACCTTACACATACAAGTCCTATCTATTGCTGACCATAAGATTGAAAAAACAATTGTATGTATGGAGCCAGCACCTACGGATATAGAAGAATAAAATACAGAAACGAAGCAGTACTAAGATTTCGCGTTGCTCAATAAAGTGCTGACGTGTTCAGATAGTTTCTCTTATGAATATAGCAACTATCTACTCTTAATGAGATTTCTATGTGCGAAGTTTGAGTAAACAAATTATAGCACCGCCACTTGATGGATTGAATCCAAGTGGCGGTGCATTTTTATATCAATATTAATAAGATAATTCTACGTTTCGTCACCCTAACAGATGGTATACAACTCTCCAATCATCTTTCTCTTTGGTGCATCTGGATTCTCTGATGGATAGCCCATAGGAATCAATGCAACCACTTCTTTTTCTTCTGGGATTTGGAAGTCTTCTCTTACCTTATCATAATCAAAGATTCCTTGTATAACAGTCCCAAGTCCATATTCATGAGCGGCTAAGCACAGTGTCTGACTTGCTACACCAGCATCAAACATTTGCCAAGAGTCTCCCTTTACCGTAGAATAGCTTCCATCTCTTTCAAAACCACTCCGTTTTCCAATCACTGTCACTATTACAACTACTGCAGCTTCTTCAATTGCTTTCTTATTATAACTTGGTACAGTTTCTAATAGTTTTCTTTTTCCTTCTTCACTTTCAACAAAGATATATCTTGTTATCTGTGTATTTTTCCAAGATGGAGCATATGCAGCTGCTGCCACTACTTGATCCATTACCTCTTTCTCTATTGTTTGTTTCTTGAAACTTCTAATGCTTCTTCTACTTGTTATACATTCAATTGTATTCATATACTAATCCTCCTATATAGAATGACAAATCCGATTTAATACTAGTTTGAAGCTACTAATCTATTTATCAATTCTACTCTTATTACATAAGACGTATTATACCAATTTGTTTTATTATTTACAATATAGACCTCGCTTTTCTTCCTCTTGATCCAAGACAAGAAAATCACTTTCATCTCGGTTTTGATTATTTTATGAATCAGGTCGATGTTTCATCTGCTTACGCCATGCACTGTTGGGATGATTTTTCTGTTATTCCAAAACTTAAATCTATGGATTGTTCTAAATCTTATCATCACAAGATACGAAATTAGCTATCAGAAGCATAGACCAGTGTATCAGGTTGAATATTAGTAAAAACAGAGGGCGTGTTAGATAAATTAATTTACCAACACGCCCTATAATTTCTCTTATATTCTACCTTCTGATTGGATGTCTAATTACGGTCTTTAAAGTATCCGGACTACATTTTCTTGGATCAGAAAGATATATTTCATGATGCCTTCGATACGTATTAATATCACTTTGATATCCTTGTTCTATAATATATTCTTCTAATCTCTGTATCGTAGTAAGCTCATTATCAAATGGTCCGATGTGCATAACCTGTGCACATAAGCCTTCTTCAAAGGTTTCTAGTCTCACAACGGACAGGTCAAGTTCTGGCTTTTTCTTATGCAATACAACTTTTGCCCATTCAAAGACTTCTTCTGTAACAAACTCTGGTTGACGAATCATAGAAGTCCATAAGAACAAATCTTTGTTCTCAATCGGTGTTGTCCCAACGAATGTAGCATCTGCCACACTCCAAAGTCCCTCTAATGGTGGAACTACATATTCAAAATATCCCTCTGGTTGCGTACCATTCATCTTACTCATCTTTATGGTAAATGATATTCCATATATTACTTCCATCGCATGCTTGTATTCTTCACAAGTATTAGGATTCCCTTTCCCATCAATCATGATATAAGATATCGGTGGTACTTCAATAATCATAGGCGTTGTTTTAGGCAGATATAGGTCCTTATATGCCTTCTTATAGTCTACCTTTTTCTTTCCCATTTCCTTCTCATTGTCCTCTGTCTTCATCATACACTTAGTCGACTATTTCGCCAACTTCTCCTTTCCTTAAGTTAACAATTCCAAAATTCATCTCTATTCATAAGTCATATCTGTTTTTCAAGCTGTCTACTGGTATGTGACTTCATTATGGATATATAAGCCTTTTCTTCTAAGTCTGCAATCTTACAAATCAACTCACTGATCTTATCTCCTAGACTATCACAAGCCGCTTTCTCTTGCAACAAATATGCCGTAAGTAAATCAGACATCTCTTGCATATATAACCCGCTTTCCATAAAGTAATCTGCTGCCTTTTCATACTCTTTAATTCCATACTCTTTTCCAATTACTCTTAACACGCCTGCTAGTTCTTCCCTGGCAGCCATATGCTTTACAAAATCTTTTTCCTTACTTCCTAACACCGCATTAGGTAAACAAGGTACCGTACCTGTGAACATAAGTATATTGGTAATCATCTGATTATATTGTTCCTCAGTTAGTTCATACTGTAATTGATTAAACTCCTTGGCAAGTTTTCTCATTCCAGGTATTCCAAGAAACTTAACTGGCGGATATAGCTGTGATTTTGCTTTCTGAGTAAATGCTTTCGTTGCTATTTCACCTACACTTTTTAGTTGCTCATCAAATGTAAGGAGACAAATTGCATTCTTATCACTTAAACTTGTCTTCTCAATTGCAAGTGCTTTCTCAAGAATATCCATTGATAAAACTTGTTCTCCATCTAGTCCACAGTCTTGTACATATACACAATTTGCTTCTTCATCATATCCCACCATTAACACATAATGAATGGGAATATGTATCTTCTCATAGAACTTTGGATAATATGGAAGGTAATACATATCAAGCGCCCCTAACACAACTGGCATCCCCTGATTGATCTGTTCTTTTGCTTTCTTCATTGTATAATGGAATGTTCTACCTTCAATATGTTTGTACTGAAAGCCGACGATACTAGCTAGTCTCTCATACATCTTCTTGGTTCTACCATCATTCCAAGCAGCATGTACCGTTCTCTCATACGTATCCCCTTTATGAATCTTTTGCTTTATATAAGCAAAATTACCATACCCCGCTAAAGCAAAAAAGAAATAGTCCGGAAGCTTCTCTCCACTCTTCAATTGATAGATATCCTCTATCCCATTCCACATGCATTCATAATCACTTACATGATGCGGTAACGCAATCATCTTCTTAGACATAAAAAAATCCTCCTTCTGTTTTGTATAGAAAGAGGATAAACCCTAGTACAATGCTAGAGTCAACATATTTTTTTAATTGGAAAACAAACTTCTGTTACATAGTTTTCTGGATTAGGTTCATTCCCTGGTGATAGATAGTATCTCGTAAACGACTTACCACTAATCTGATATCCATTCTTCTTAACCCATTGATACATATAGGAGTTAATCTCACCTATTTTACTATAGACACCTTGGAAGGCTAACGTAGCTGCCTCACATTCTATAATCTTTTTGAAATGAACTCGTTCTTCATCTTGGTATAACTTTTCAACTTCTAATTGCACTTCTACATCAAAACAACTTGATGCGAAGTCAGCCTTATGAGTAATAGCAAACGAATATGCACTATCCGATAAAAGAATGTTCTTTTCCTTTATTACCTTCTCAATCTCTGCCCAAAGTCTTCCTTCTTCTTCAAATGTGTGAATATAATCCCTTAGATAAATCACATTCCTAGCAGGAATCTTCTTAATTGTTACAGATAACGCACATTGTTCTTGCTTACTTACTTCTTCTAATGCATCTTTCATCTGTCTAATCTGAACCTGGATACGTTTAATCTCTTCTTCCTTTTCATGAATCTTATTAGACAGGAATTTCACTGTCTCTGCAGAAGGATTTTCTTTTTTATTAAAATGGTCAATCTGTATTTCGCCAATTTCCCGCAATGAAAATCCTAACTCCTTCAAGACCTTTATCTGATTTGAAACAGGAATTTGTTCTTCTCCATAATACCGATATCCACTATCTCCAGCAATATATTTGGGTATCAGTAATCCGATCTTATCATAATTTCTTAGCATGTATATGCTAATACCTGTAATCTTAGAAAATTCACCAATCTTAAGCAATTTACGACCACGCTCCTTCCCATAAATCTTGTATTTAGGGTTTTGGTATCAAAAAAGTATCAGACTACCAATATAAGAAAAACTATCTGATTGCTTGTATCATTATAAGACATGGATTCCATTCATCCCATAGGGTTTTAAAACACTCCATTGGTCGAAATCCCATAGATTCGTAAAAACATCTTGTTTTCGCATAGTAAGTATCCCCATTTGAATAATCCAGAGTCTTCACTTGTAGATATTCAATGTTATGTTCTCTACACCACTGATAGCAAGCATCAAATAACTGTTTTCCTATTCCGCTTCTATGATATTGTGGTTGAATTCCCATTACGTAAATCTCCGCCGCGTATGGAGATGCCTCTTTAATTGCTAAAAAACCTACCGCAGTTTCATCTTCATATGCTCCAAGGAAAGGCATTGACTTACTCTCTCTAATGTATTCCTGTGTAGATTCTTCGATTCCAAACCAATCCGGTAGCATATGCAAGATCTCATCTGCTATTCTCGCTTTTTCTTCTTTATCAACTATTTTCTTAATCGTACACATTAGCTTGCTTTCTCCTCTTGTTCCCTAAACATAACAGATGATTACGAAAGCCTATCTAGACTCTCGCAATCATCTGTATTAATAATACTAATTATATCTTAAATTTACCGATCGCTTGTTGTAATACTTTCGCATCACTCGTAAGTCCCTCTGCTGCACCTGCTAATTGTTCAATCTCTTCCGATTGACTAATTGCCGTAGCAGTAACTTCCTCAGATGCTGCAGCTGACTCTTCAGAAACTGCTGAGATATTCTGTATAGAATCCAATGTATCATTCCTTGCACTTTCCATACCTGCTACATACTGCTTGATGTTATTAAGTTCTAATACCAAATTTTCTACCAGATTATTAATGTTTCCAAATACATTAATCGTATCTTGTAATGCTTTTTCTTGTGTAAGAACGATTTGCTCTGCCTTTTGTGTTGTCTTGGCTGTTTCATTTGTTTGATATTGAATAGAATTAATGATTTCTTGAATCTGATTCGCTGACTCCATTGACTTAGTTGCTAGATTTCTAATCTCTCCTGCTACTACTGCAAAACCTCTACCTGACTCCCCAGCTCTAGCTGCTTCTATAGAAGCATTCAGTGATAATAAGTTAGTCTGTTCTGAAATCTCATTAATTGCGTTAACGATACTTTCAATGGAACGTGAATTCTCTTCGAGGTTTTTCATACCCGTTGAAATCTCTTTTGTTATTTGTGAAGTTGCCTTTGCTTTATCATTCAGATTATTCACAATTGTCAAGCCACTGGCAACGGTCTCCATTGTATTCTCAAACAATCCATCAATTTCATTGGTTTCATCATATACTTTATTAACCATATCTGATAATGTCGACATCTGTTTCAGGCAAGCATCTGTATCTACTACTTGTTTTGAGGAACCTATCGCAACTTCATTTATTGCAATTGATATATTCTTTGAGGATTCTAACACAATTGAAGAGGTATTCGATAAGTCTTCTGCCGAAACCTCTACCCTGTCACTAACCTCAGCAACTTCTTTAACTAGCTGTTGCATGTTTCCAATCATATGGGACAGACTGTTCTCTAATATTTTAAATTCATCTTTACGCTTGGTTTTGAATTGAACTGTCAAATCACCTTGCGCTACGCTTTCCATAGTATCTTTCATATCTCCGATTGCTTTACCAATCCCTCTAGCTAAAACAGTTCCAATGAACATAGCTATAATTGCTGATACAATGGCAAATGCAGTACTTGTTCTACCAATTGAAGTCGCATTCTTAAGAATAATGGTCTCCGGAATCAAATTACATAATACTAAATCTGTATTCCCAATTTTACTATAGTTAAATAGATATTTCACACCGTTTATTGTTGCATACTTATAACCGTTCATTTCATCTACTTCTAATACTTCATTGTAATAATCTTGATCGACAAATATATTCTCTTCTCCAACTTCTGACTGCGAGGAATATATCTCAACACCATCTTTTGTTACAAGTGAAGTAATAGAACCGTCTTGATAGATCTTATCTAACATCGTCTGTACATACTTATAATCAAGATCTGTTATGATGTATGTACTTCCCTTCACTGCTTCTTTGATGTATGTTAAAGCATACCCTCTCTCTACTCTCACATCAATTGCATTATGTAAACCATACCAACCATCTTTTTCAGAATTCCCCTCTATTAAATCTGTAGAGTTAAACAATTCGAAGGCCGAATCTTGAATTCCATCATTCCCTGTCACGATTGGCTCTTTCGTATCATTGATAATATACATATTTCTTATTCCATCTATAAGTACACTATTCGTCATAACATCATTCTTCAGATTTCTCATGTACTGTAAATCCTCGAACATATCATTATTTTTCATTTTATAGTAATACTCGAAATTCTTACTGGTTATTAGCTTTACTACTTGTGTATCAACCTCTGTAAACTTGCTCTCCATATACCTAGAATTTGCCTCTAGGACTTTACTAAAAGAGCTCTCATAATTCTTAACTATTGCATCCGATGCTAAGTCATAAGATATGATTCCTAACGCAAATATCAATATTACTGGTGAGACAAAACCCATTATTAAAGCCGTACGCAGCTTCTTTTTCCTAGATCTTTTAGTAAATATTTTGCTTTTCGTAACATTTTTTTTGGTTTGCTTAACCTCCACTTTGGGTAGTTTTACTTCCCTCTTTTGTTTCTTAATTTCCTTTTTTAATCTTTTCATGTTATGAATCTCCTTAAACATACTTCCATTATGTAATAATCGTGAAAAAACACAATCCCCAAGTCATGTTTAAATCACTTATATGCATTATCTTATTCAAAAAATTTGCATATATCTCACATTATACCATAAAATACATAAATTTTCTATTGATTTGATGAATAACTAAATAAAAAGGTACCTATCAATCAAATTGATAAGACCTTTTTATAATCTGCTTTTTTTACTATTATACCATGCCTATCACAGGCATTCCCTGTTATACTGCTAGGTCAACGGTAATATCTTATTCCTTTACAGCTCCAGCTGCAATCCCTGCCAATATATATCTTTGAAAGAAAATATATATAATAATCGTTGGAATCATTATTATTATTATTCCTGCTGCTAGTGTCTGCCAAGAACCTTGTTGCGCATTCGCATAATTCATCAAAAATGTCGTTAATGTTCTAAGCTTATTCTTTGGCATATAGAGATATGGTATATACATATCGTTTATAATATTAATAGCTTTAATAATACAAACGGTAGCCGTAGCCGGCGCTAATAAAGGAAATATTATCTTTCTAAAAAGCTTAAAATACGAACACCCATCTATTAAAGCAGCTTCATCTAGTGACACCGGAAGCGTTGAGATAAACTGTCTATATATGTATAATTGCATTAAATCCGATGCGATATATATAATAATTGGTGCACCTAACGTATTATACAGATTCAACCCTTGTATCACTTTGAATCTAGAGATTTCTGTTACAAATGTCGGAATCAACATACCAATAAAGAAAAGTCCAACTACTATCTTCTTACCACGAAAATCAAATCGTTCAATTATAAATGCCGTAATCGTCCCAAACATTACATTAAAAAATAATGATATCACTAACATAATTCCTGTATTTTTAAAACCTAATAATAGATATTTATCCGTCAATACCTTCGCGAAATTATCAAATGTAATATTCTTTAATGGAGGTAGTAACAAAGGTGAAGTCAACACCATATCTGCTTTTGTTTTTAATGATGCAAATAATGTTAATAGAATAGGTGCTAATACAACTAATACCATGGCTATACATATTATCTGCTTCATAACTTGATTAGAAACTCTCTTAACCATGCTGTTACCTCCTATTCTTTAAAACGAAACCGTGAATGATTTTATTTTGAATTACATAAATTACAATAATTAACACCATAATTGCAACTGCCATTGTTGAAGCCAAGCCAAAGTTAGAAAACGTAAAGGCTGTTTTGATTGTATACAGGGTAAAGGTCGATGATGCATAGCCTGGACCACCTGATGTCATAACAAAAGGAATATCAAACACTTGTAGGGCACCTCTTATATTGTCAAATAAGACAAAATCTACCATCAACATAATTGCTGGAACCTGAATAAACTTAAATATGTGAAATGTTGTTGCTCCATCCACTTTCGCTGCCTCTTCAAGATCTTTTGGTATTGATTGAAGGGCTGCCATAAACAAGATTACATGATAACCGCTATATTTCCATACGGAAACAAACGAAAGCACGTAGTTTACAATTTTAACATCTGATAACCAATTACGAATCAAGCCTTCCAAATTAAGCACTTGTAAAATAGAATCAAATGCACCATTGATTGGTGAGAAAAAATAAGAGAATACATAGGCAATGGCAACACCATTAATGATATATGGCATAAAAACCATTGTCTTGTAAAACTTAGCAGCTTTTAGTTTGCTTATAAGTAAAACTGCAAACCCCAGTTCCACTGGTATCATTAATAAGTGTACAAAGAAGTAAACAGCATTGTTTTTTAGCGAAAGCCATAGATCACTATTCTTTAGCATAGAAATATAATTATTAAATCCAACAAACTTACTGGATGGTGAGTACCCATCCCAATTAGTAAAACTCATTTTAAACAAATCAAATGCAGGAAATACTACAAATGCTATTAATAAAAGTAACGGTATTACAAGTGAAATAAAAATAAATTGTTTTCTTTTTCTAGATAATTTACTCACAGCAGCCTCCTTATCTTAGGTTAACGCACCAATTTGAGACATATCAAATTGGCAGTTGACCTATATAGAGGCTACCAACTGTAGCCTCTATGCTAATAATTGTTTTATTTTATTCCAAGGTTTGCTCTCGCATCCTTCCATGCAGCATTAAGTTTTTCAAATTCTTTATTTAAATCAAAATCACTAATAGACATTTGAGCACCTAACATCTTATAGTCAAAGGTAGTCTCGTTTTGAATTGAAGCGAAATCATCTCCACCACCATCATACATAATCAATACTTTATCAGGACAAAGTGTATCTGATTCAGCTAGTACAGGGTCTTTGTCTTTCGTAAAGTTCTTCATAGCAGAAGCCGAAGAAACATAATTAAGAAAGTCTGGGTACCAAGCTTCTGAGTAAAACCACTCAACAAAAGCAGTTGCAGCCTCTTGATTTTTTGAATGTGTTGTTACTCCCATGAAGGAATCCCCTTGTACAATTACATTGTATGGATCTGATTCTGTGTTTCTTGTTGGTAAATAGAAGGTACCTAATTGTGATATATCTTCCGTTGCATTCTTAATGTTTTGAAGTCCCCAGTCACCTAATGCAATCATAGCTGCACCTTTTGTTGCGAATAGCGTAGTGGCTTGATCATTTCCTAAACCTAAAGGATCTTTTCCTAATACCCCAGAAGTAAATAAACTATGTACTTTGTTATATGCTTTATATATATCTGTTCCCTCTGAGAATGGAGCATCTTGTGTAGTCATTGTATTCCAGTTTTGTCCATTACCTGATTCAAGAGCCGGCATAAACTCCATATATGGATAATCTGGCCATGAATCCTTTAAGCCACAGGCAATTGCCATGAAATCCTTATTATCTTTTTCATAATAAGCTTGTAATGTCTTCGATACTTCTTCTAATTCGCTCCAAGTAGTAGGTACTTCTACACCTGCTTCTGCAAAAAGATCTTTCCAATAGTATACATATTCATATCCTGAAGTCATTGGAATTCCAAGTACTTTTCCATCAATAGCATATCCTGATGCCAATTCATTGTTTGAACAAGCAACTGTATCTTTTAAATCAATTAAGTAATCTTTAAATCTTGATAAGGTAAAAGGCTTATTAAACATAACATCTGGTAATTGATTTGCGGATGCTCTTATCTTCATAGTGTTCCAATATTCACTGTCATCTTTAACTTTTTCAACTTCAATATCTATATTCGGATATTTCTCTTGGAACTTACCTACCATATCGTTTTGCTCAATAAAATCATTAAGATTATTATCCCAGATAGCAAATGTAAGTGAAGCTGATAAGTCTTTTTCTTCTTCTTTTTCCCCCTCTTCTGTATTAGTAGTGTCTGTCGTTTCTGAAGTAGAAGGTGTAACCTCTTCCTTTTTGTTATTCGTTTTAGAACAACCTACTATAGAAGTTGCTAAAAGAATACATGTTAACATTGTTGCCATAAGTTTTTGCTTTTTCATAAAATTCCTCCTTTTTTTTGATAGCTGTATCATAACAATATTTCCTTCCAATCACTATGGAAAAACTTCATATTTCTTGATTAATTATCACATGTTATGGTATTGATATCTTGATAATTCGTTCGTATTCCTGTTAAATAGTAAGAAAAACATAGTTAAATAATAAAACATAGACACTCTGCATACATAAAGTATTTCGAGTGTCTACCTTGTTTTTATACCATCTTTCGATACTGCGCAGGGCTTGTACCAATATTTTTCTTGAAAACCCTATTAAAATTCTCTACATTACGATATCCAACCATCTCTGCTATCTCATATATCTTGAAATTAGATGTCTTTAATAGATCTTTAGCCTTTTCGATTCTAAGGGATGTAAGATAACTTATGAAAGTCTCTCCTGTTTCTTTTGAAAATTTACTTGTAAAATATTTCTCATTCAATTCCACATAATCGGCTACTTCTTTCAGCGATAGATCAGAATTTTCATAATGGTTGCTTATATACCTTTTCGCTTTCAGTATAATATCATTTTCTTTAATGTATAGTTTTTCTACCGAATAATCAATTATCCAATCTATGTAATTTGTCAGCCATAGCTTTAAACTACGAATATCTTCTATCCGTTCTAATTTCTCATAATAGTTGTACTGTTCCCCAAAGATCTCATAAAAATTGGCATGGTTAGAATAAAACTTCTTTGCAATTTCAAGAATTAATCCTAATACATGTAATTGCCCCTCTCTAAGTGATGCTTTATTCAATACTTCAAACAATTTTTCTTTTTCCGGAATGATAGTTCTTTCATCAGCTATATATAATGCTTTGGAAAAATCAAAATATTGATTTGAATATTCTATTATTTGATCCATAAGTTTATCTTCTTTATTACAATCAACAATGGCATTCTTTCCTTTCAGAAAACGAAAATCAAAACTGCCTTTCAAATGCTCTAACGCTTCAAGAAAATTCCCATAACCAAATTGCTTTTTGCTAATACAAACAGTAATATCAATTCCATGTTCACTATACGTTGATTTTTGTAATTCCTGTATCATACTATAGATATTTACCGCATAATCTTCTTCTGTTATACGATAGAAGGCATACATGATAGTAGGATTCTCAATATATGCAATACATCGTGAACTAAACCTAATGTTACGTTCAAAATTACAATGGAGCTTTTCCATCTCATTATACTCGCTCTCATTCGTTTTACCTTTATTAAGAACAAATCCTAGGATAACATAACTATCTTCAAAAAAGTATTTTGATTTTCTATTCACTTCAGCAGGAGTTATCTCACCAGTAATCATTCCAGTAAAATAATCCTCTAATGTTTTTTCGCTAGTTCTTACCTTCTCTTCATAATCAGAAATTAATACTTGTAATCTTCGTACCATTGAATTAAAAGAATGAATCATTGTACGAATTTCATACTGTCCACCTGGTTCAATATGGATTTGTAGTTCCCCCTCTTCAATCTGTCTTAAACCATAATTAATTCTTTGAATTGGTTTTACTATACTTCTCAAGAAATAACTAGAATAATAACCTACTAAAAGTAATATAATCGATGCAACTAATAAAACCCAAAGCGCAACCCTCCAAAAACTTGCACTCAAATCCTTTGTTTTTATGTAACTGTTTATGTACCATGTATCAGAATATAACTTTAAAGGTGTTGTAATCTGTGTATACTTCGAATTGTTATAATTCTCTCTTCCATCTAACGTAGTAAATATATTTTCTCCATCACTAGACTTCATTTCCATAATACCAAAATTATTATTTCCCTTTAGATATTCTCTATTATAATTCTTAATCTTATCAGCAACCCCTGAGTTTTGGTAAAACATAACCATCTCTATCTTCTCAGATCGATCGGTCCTTCGATCAGGAGCGAAAGCGAACACTAATATTAATGAATTCTTTTTTGCTCCGGTGTAGAGGCCATTGTTTAAATCATTATTTATGAATCCAATTACTACCTGGTTCTTGTTTTTTACTGCGGTCCTATAACATGTACTACTACTTGTTTCCTCATATGATTTATTGATTGTATTCTTATAATATGAGATTCTTTGATCCTTCATATAAAATCCTACGGAAATTATATTAGATGCCGGCTCCAAAGCCAGACTACTTGCCTGATTTAGCTTTTGAGAAGAATCATATCTAGATTTTAGATCCTCTGAGCCTGTTCCTGCAGCATAATCTAATATTTCATTGTTATTACTGTAGATTAGATGGGATAATCTCACCGACATAACTCCAATATCAGAAACCAATTCCGTTACTACTGTTTCGTGTACTTGCTTAATATTTTCAATTGCCTGCTTTTTAAATTCTTGATTGAGTATATTCAGTACCGTAACCAATACAATTAATATAGGACATATTATAAAGCTAAAAAACGATATATAAAAAACTGTCTTTAGCTGCATTTTAGACCATTTTATACGCTTTAATTTCATAAGAATCCTCCCAGTACAAACATATAGCCACGTTAGATGTTTTGTTAATTTTATTTCTTAGAAAACATATAAATTAGCTAAATAGTATAATTATATTTTGTAAATCATCTTATTATTTAGTAATTTTGCAATATATAATTATCAATCATTCAATATTACCATACATATCATCTATTTACAAAACAATTTTAACAAATACATAAAAAGACAATTTCTAGTAGCGTTAGAAATTGCCTTTTTTAGATTAATATCTATATTCAAACGGGAGTTTGTTAGGGATAAATTTCAATTTGAAAATCATTTACGTTCTAAGTTTAAATTGATCAATCTGTACTTTAATCGGAATAATCATTAATTCTTTAAAACAAACTGTCCAACAAGTTGTCTCAAACCTTCTGACTGTGCTGCCAATTCTTCACTTGTAGCTGATGTTTCCTGAGCTGCAGCAGAATTACTCTGAACAACAGATGATATCTGTTCCATTCCCAATTCAATCTGCTTCATTGATTCTGCCTGCTCATTAGACATGTTACTTATTTCATCAGATGATTTCGCCAAAAGTTTAATCCCCCCAATTACATTGTTAATAGACTGAGTAGTCATATGAGTTATTTCATTTCCTTTTTGAATTTCCTGCAATGAATTAATGATTAAATTCTTTGTATCTACAGCTGACTTTGCACTTTCTGTTGCCAATTTTCCTATCTGGTTAGCAACAACCGCAAAACCTTTTCCTGCTTCACCAGCTCTTGCTGCTTCAATTGATGCATTTAGAGACAGAAGATTTGTTTGAGATGCTATATCCTCAATCCCAGCTATTATATTTTCAATTTGCTTCGACGTTTGAATGATACGTTCCATTGCTAACATCAGTTCCTGCATATCTCGCTCACTCTTCTCAGCTTCTTGCTTTAACTCATTAGCATCTATAAGTGCTTTATTTGCATTATCCGCATTAGTCTGAACCAAATCTGTAACATTTCCTATAGTAGCTGTTAATTCTTCTACTGCACCAGCTTGATCCATTGCTCCTTCTGCCAATGACTGTGCGCTCTCTGCCATCTGAGTTGAACCAAGTGATACTTGCTCTGATGTATCTGTAATATGTGTCATAGCTTCACTTAATGATTCTACAATAATATTAATAGCTTCTGCTAATTCCTTAAAATCACCTTTAAAATCGATCGTAGTATTTATATTAAAATTACCTTTAGCAATCTCTCCAAGTATATAGGATAATTCAGCAATATAAAGTTTTAACATGTCCACGGCTTCACTAAAATGATTTGTCATCTGTCCTATCTCATCTTCACTCATAGAAACGATTTCAATATCTAATTCACCTTTTGCTAGTTTTGCCGAAGCATTTTGAATCTTAATTATAGGTTCAGAAAACATATTTGCAATAAATGTTGCAAACACAATTGAAAGTACAACTGCTATAGATATAACAACAAGTATTATAATTACAGTAATTTTGCTTACATTTGTTAGATTTTCCGAAACCTCCTCCCCCATTGTTACATTTAAATCAACCAAATTTTCTGTTGCTGTCATAATTTCATCTAAAATAGGATTTGCCTGGGTTCGCAACAGAATAAAAGCTTCATCATTTTTATTCTGTAATCCAAGTTGAATTACCTTATCTCTTAAATCACGATAAATAGGTAATTGTTCTTCAATTATAGCTATATACTCTTTTTCCTTTACTGTATTACAGTTCTTTTTTAATTTTTCCAAACTATCTTGACTCTTTTCCTGAATATCAATTAAACTCTGTTGAGCTGCTTTAAGTTCATCTGCATCCTTTAGCATTATAATATCTCTAACAACCGCTGAATTCTTGTATAAACATGCATTAAAACTTCCTATATCTCCCTGTGTGAATCCATTGACTACCAGTGCCTTACTGTATTTGCTGTCTGTACTTGTAAGCAATATTAAACCAAGTATCCCTGATATACTTGCTATACCAACTATCATAATAAAACTAACTAATAATTTAGGTTTAACATTCATATTCCTTAATTTTTTTAACATCTTTTTGTCCTCCATTTTTATCATACTTAATCTATTAGTCAAAACTTCACGCATACAATTGCACATATACCTTGAGCACATTAGAGGGGGAGGGTGGTTATTTTTATTACCAACGATGATATATGAAACTGTGACTCTAATTATTATTCGGGGATGATAATATCAAGGGTACATTGATACCTTTATGTGCGTGAAGTCTTGATTAATAGATTAATGATTCTACGACTACGTACTTTTTAACTTAGTTACTATTGATATCATTTAATATCAAACGCTAAGATTTAGCAATAGTTTTAAGTGATTTGTCTCTTGTCACATACGGGACATTTTGTGACATATTTTTTTCCATTTTTGGAATATATTTAATGTTTATAAGACATTTCAAAAATCCGAAAAATTATAGTACTTAAAAACCAAAATAAACATATTGAATTATTTAAAAAAGATAGGCTATAATGGATTGACCCAACACGTTTATTACCACATAAATTACCATTGGAGGTTTTTATGAAACAATATGGTATCTCATATATATTAAAATTGCTAAATATTTCTCCTTCTAAAATGTCTCAAACTTTGAACATAGATCGAACTTTAGTAAGTAAATGGAAAAATGCCAAAAGAAATGTTGATATTAACAATGAATATTTTGATAAATTAATTGATTATTTATTATTAGTTAATACCCATTTAGGTATCAATAGTTTAGAGATTTTTTTTAGAGATTATTACAATCTAAAGTCTTCTTTGGATAATAACCTAACTAAAAAATATTTAATAACATTCATTATGAATCCAAATCAAATAACATTAAATAAACAGCCTTCAGTTAATGGAATTACTACAGTGCCTGTAACGATATACAATGGTTTGTCAAATTCTAGAAGCTGTATTCTAGATCTGTTAGACACAACTTTTAAATATGTAATACCTTGTAAATTAACTTTTATATATTGTAATGTCTTGATTATGTTTATGGAAGATAAGGAATTTCGAATACTATGGTATGAAAAACTATTAAATCTATTAAACAATGGTTTTCAATTAGATCTAATTATTTCATCCTATAAGTGTGCAACAGAAATTATTAATTTTACAGCTTTACTACTACATGATAAATTTAATTTATTATATTCTTCAACTATGAATGAAAACCCAGAGAGTTTTTCCATTCATCATTTTAATAATAAGTTTGTATTATTGGGAGTTTATAATAATAGTGAAGAAAATTACTGTAATTATAGTGCTTTATACCAAGATTCCTTATCTATCTCTGCATACACTAATATCGTTCATTCTATAAAGTCTTGTAGCAAACCACTCCTTCAATCTATTACCCACAGCGACATTATTAATAACTATAGCATATATGATGTATACTCAAAGCAACATATTTACTTCTCTGCTATCAATAACGCCTATTATTACAACTGTATACCAACTTATCTGGTAATGAGCGAAGATTTATTTTATGAAGTACTAACTCAATCAACTAATTGTAAATCCCTAATTGATTCAGAGTTACATAGATACAAACAATCGAGAGCTGATTTATTAAGTAATCTATCCAAAAATAAAGTAGTACACTTTTATCCGCTTAACAATTTATATAAATTATCTAAATCGGAAAAAATAACTTATAGTACTGATAACTTAATAACGACACCGCCTTTGACATTAACAAATTCACAATTTAAAAGACATCTAAATGACCTTGTAGCCTTTAATCAAACATATAATAATTTTCATGTTTGTCTTACTGATCTAGAACTGGAACCAGCTCTTCGTAATTTTCATATCTGGTGTAGGAAAAATGAAATTTTTTGCATGTTTAGTAACGAAAATCCAGAACAAATTTTAATCAGTGAAGATATGACTTTTGTCAATTCCATAGCTGATGGATTGGATAGATTTTTACAAGATAGTCAACCGGATTTGAAATCCCCCAAAAATGTTGCACACATTTTAACTAATTTATAGTAATTATTGTGCTAGATCCCCTTATTTGTAACTTCATCTTATAAACAACAAAATGGTACTTTGCTAATATATTACATAAATTAGCAAAGTACCATTTATTACTTAGTTGTGGTCATTCTCATCATATAAACACTCTTAAATCTACCTTCATCTATTACCTAAATCTTAAATTTACCAATTGCTTGTTGTAATACTTTCGCATCATTGGTAAGTCCCTCTGCTGCACCCGCTAATTGCTCAATCTCTTCCGATTGACTAATTGCAGTCGCACTAACTTCCTCAGATGCTGCAGCCGATTCTTCAGAAACTGCTGAGATATTCTGTATAGAATCCAAGGTATCATTCCTTGCACTTTCCATGCCTGCTACATACTGTTTAATCTTATCAAGTTCTAATACCAAATCTTCTACCAGTTTATTAATGCTACCAAATACATTAATCGTATCTTGTAAAGCCTTTTCTTGTGTAAGAACAATTTGTTCTGCCTTCTGTGTTGTCTTAGCTGTTGCATTTGTTTGATATTGAATGGAGTTAATGATTTCTTGAATCTGATTTGCCGATTCCATTGACTTGGTAGCTAGATTTCTAATTTCTCCTGCTACTACTGCAAAACCTCTACCAGAATCACCTGCTCTAGCTGCTTCAATGGAAGCATTCAGTGATAGTAAGTTAGTTTGTTCAGAAATTTCATTAATTGCATTAACGATATTCTCAATGGAACGAGAATTCTCTTCCAGGTTTTTCATTCCTATTGATATCTCTTTTGTTATCTGTGAAGTTGCCTTTGCTTTATCATTCAGATTATTCACAATTGTTAATCCACTTGCCACTGTTTCCATTGTATTCTCGAACAAGCCATCAATTTCATTGGTTTCTTCGTATACTTTATTAACCATGTCTGATAATGTTGACATCTGTTTCAAACAAGAGTCTGTATCAATTACTTGCTTCGAAGAACCTATAGCGACTTCATTTATCGCAATTGATATATTCTTTGAGGATTCTAACACAATTGAAGAGGTATTCGACAAGTCTTCTGCCGAAACATTTACCCTGTCACTAACCTCAGCTACTTCTTTTACAAGGTGTTGCATGTTACCAATCATATTGGACAGACTGTTTTCTAATATCTTAAACTCATCTTTTCGCTTAGTTTTAAACTGAACTGTCAAATCACCTTGTGCTACGCTTTCCATTGTATCTTTCATGTCTCCGATTGCTTTACCAATACCTCTTGCTAATGCTGTCCCAATCATCAATGCTATAATCGCTGACACAATGGCAAATGCAATAGTTGCTTTTCCGATTGAAGTTGCATTCTTAAGAATAACTGTTTTAGGAATCAAGTTACATAATACTAATTCTGTTTCTCCAACTTTGCTATATGTAAATAGATAGTTCACATCGTTTAAAGTCACATATTCATGGCCACTTGTCTTTCCCGATTCTAATACTTTTATGTAATAATCTTGATTAGCAAATATATTGTCTTCTCCTACTTTTGACTCAGTAGAAAATACCTCTACGCCATCTTTTGTTACGATGGAAGTAATTGCTCCTTCTTGATACATATTATCAAGCATAGACTCTACATAGCCATGATCAATATCGGTTATTACGTATGCTTTTCCCTTTAAAGCTTCCTTAATGTATGATAACCCATACCCCTTTTTTTCTTTCGCATCAATTACACTATGCGAGCCATACCAACCATCTTTTTTAGCTTCTCCCTCTACTAAATCTGTAGAAGTAAACAGTTCATACGGTGAATTTTGAATTTGATCATTGCCTGTAACGATAGGAGCTCTATTATCACTAATGATATACATACTTCTTATTCCATCTATAAGTACACTATTCGTCATAACATCATTCTTAAGATTCCTCATGTACTCTAAATTCTCGAACATATCATCACTTTTTCCATTATAGTAATAATCGAAGTTCTTATTCGTAATGATTTTTATTGATTGTGTGGCAACTTCTTCAAATATACTTTCCATATATCTAGCATTTGCTTCTAAGATATCATTGGAAGAACTCTCATAATTCTTAATCATCGCATCTGATGCTAGGTTATAAGATATCAGACCCAAGGAAAATATAAATATTACTGGTGCAGCAAAACCCATTAGTAGAGCAGTACGCAACTTCCTTTTTCTAGATTCCTTCTGAGATATTTTATTTTGTTTCGCTTTCTTTTTTGACCTCTTTACTTTCTCTTTTGGTTGCTTAACTTCCTTTTTCTGTTTTTCCATTTCCTTTTTTGCTTTTTTCATATCATGTACCTCCTTAACCGCCAAATAATTATGCATTCAAACAATAGTGAAAAACCATAATTCCCCTAGTCATGTTAAATTCACTTATATGCATTGTTTTTTTATACTAATTTTGTATATATTTTATATTGTACCATATATTACATAATACTTCTATTGATTTTAAAGAAAAACTAAATTAAAAGGATACATAACTACTTAATCGCTCCTTCACTTTGAAACTATATCCATTTTAATAAAAAAGGGTAAAAAAATAAGGACGCTATTTATATATAATAACGCCCTTTTTTGCATTTGCTTAGAAACAACGACCTGATTCTTTCCTCGCGCAATTCTCAATCACTTTACCTGATTGGCAATGATAACATACTTCATTCGTTAAACATTCCCCTGCAAAGTACTCATCAAGGTTATCAATTGTAACTTTAGCGATATTCTCTAATGCTTCATTGGTTAAGAAAGCTTGGTGAGAAGTTAATAATACATTCGGCTTTGATACAAGAAGGGATAACATATCATCTTTCATAATAGCACCAGACATATCCTCAAAGAAGTAATCTGCCTCTTCTTCATATACATCAAGACCAGCGCCTGCCACGGTTCCATCATTCAGTGCTTCAAGTAAAGCTTCTGTCTCAATTAACGCGCCACGAGAAGTATTGACAATATAGACCCCCTTCTTCATCTTAGAGAATGCATCTTTTGATAATATATGTTTTGTTTGATCAGTTAATGGACAATGTAAGGAGATAATATCACTTTCCTTTAATAAGGTATCTAAGTCCACATATTCAAGATCTGTATTCTTAGCAGGATACAAATCATATGCAAGTACACGCATACCAAATCCCAGGCAAATCTGAATAAATGTTTGTCCAATCTTTCCTGTTCCGATAATACCAATTGTCTTACCATATAAATCCATCCCCGTCAATCCACTCAGACTAAAGTTAAAGTCTCTTGTACGGTTATATGCTTTATGAATCTTACGATTAACCGCTAATAAAAGAGCCATCGCATGTTCTGCTACCGCATGTGGTGAATATACTGGTACTCGTACAACATGTACCTTACCATATGCTGCTTTAAAATCAACATTACTATATCCAGCACATCTCATTGCAATAATGTTAATTCCAAGATCATAAAGCTGATCAATTGTTTCTTTACAGATTTCATCATTTACAAATGCACAAACGCCTTGGCATCCTTTTGCTAGCCCTACTGTTTCATTGTTCAATTTACTCTCGATAAATTTGAATTTATAGTTTGTGCCTAACTTATCGAGCCATTCCTTATCATATGGTTTTGTATCAAATACTGCAATTTTATTCATAATCATCCCTACCTTTCTATATACATGTGTAATCTATTCTAGTTCATCAAAATCAAAAGCTGCTGCCTTGGTATAATTAGTAACTTTTGCTTCAAAGAAATCTGTCTTCGTACTATTTAAGTTAGCAAAAGATTCCAGCCAAGACATTGGATGTTCTTTAATCTCAGGATATAATTCATTGATTCCAATTGCTTTAAGTCTTAGGTTTGATAAGTATTTAATGTATCTATCAATCAATTCATTGTTAATTCCAAGAATTTGATTATCTGTTACGTATTGCCCCCAGGATATCTCGTGCTCTACCCCCGTCTTCATCATCTGACGAATCTCTTCTTCAAATTCAGGAGTAAATAACTCTTTATTCTCAATCCTCATCTCCTTGATGATGTTTTGGAATAATACAAGATGCGTAACTTCATCACGGTTGATGTATTTGAATATCGTACTTGTTGCTGTCATCTTACCTTGTCTTGCTAAGGTATAGAAGAAGCTGAACCCTGAGTAAAAATAAATACCTTCTAGGATGTAGTTGGCTATAATGGCACGAACAAAATTATGCTCATTCGGATCTTCATTAAATCGTTGATAGATATCAGCTATGAATTTATTTCTAGTTAACAAATGCTCATCTTCACGCCACATATCATAAATCTTATCACGTGTAACTGGATTCGTTACCGTGTCAAGGATATAAGAATAACTCTGTGCATGAATCTCTTCTTGAAACGCTTGAATGTTTAGCAGAGAGGTAACTTCTGGTGCTGTAATGTATCTCGAAATATTCGGGAGATTTTCACTTTGAATAGAATCTAAGAAATTCAAGAACGAGATAATCTTATCAAACGCATTTCTCTCTCCATCCGTTAGATACGGAAATTGTTTTATATCCTCGTTCAATGCAATCTCTTCAGGAATCCAAAAATTATTCAGCATGGTCCGATATAAAACTCTAGACCAATCATACTTAATTCTATTCCATTCTCTTAGATTTGTTGTATTCCCATTTATCATACTACTTGTACCGCGTACACCAAATTCATTAAATATTTTCTTTTTATCCATATCTTTTCCTCTCATTTTTCTTTATATATTTCGTATTAAGAATTCAAAAGGTCCATTTTTTTCTGCAACGTTATTTATGACCTTTTGAATTAGATTCATTTAGGTTAGAGAAATTCTAACTTGAACAACTTGTACATTCATCCATCTCAAGGGATTGGTTTCTTATATAGTAAATCGTCTTAAGTCCTTGCTTCCATGCTTCTACATATAAGTTTAGAATATCTTTGGCTTTATATTCAGGCGTGATATAGAAGTTAATGGATTGGGATTGATCAATATGACGTTGACGAATTCCACAGGCTTTAATGGAATATTGTTGATCAATTGTATGGGCTTCTTTGTAAAACCAATAGTTTTGATCATTCAATTCTGGTGCAGTTTTTGTTATAAAACTCCCCTTCTTCTCTTCTACGAAGAAACGTCTGAAGATTGGATCAATTCCTGCGGAAGTATTGGCGATATTCGATGTACTTCCTGTTGGTGCAACCGCCATAATATATCCATTACGTAAACCATACTTAGCTACATCCGCTTTTAACTTCTGCCATCTTTCACTTGAATACCCTCGCTTATCAAAGTAAGCTCCCGTCTGCCATTCTGAACCTTCGAAGGCTTCATAAGCTCCCTTTTCTTTCGCTAATTCCATAGAAGCCTTAATCGCTTGGTATGCAATCTCTTCGAACAATTCATCTGCTTCACTAAGATGCGCTTCACTTTCCCATGGAATTTGGTTTTTTGCGAGATAATGATGATATCCACTTGTTCCAAGTCCAATTGCACGATATTTATCCGATGTAATCTTAGCTTCTAATTCAGGTACTTGATTCAAGGTAATAACGTTGTCAAGCATACGAATCTGTAGAGGAATATTATGTGCTAAATCTTTCTTTTCGACTTTACCAAGGTTAATCGAGTTCAGATTACAAGTAACCATATCGCCTGGTTTCATCTTATGAATGATTTGTTTGGAACCATCTACTTCATCTATTATAACTTCTTCTATTAATTCAGTCTCGCTCATATTTTGCGCAATTTCTTGACAAAGATTTGATGCGTAGATCATTCCTTCATGCTTATTGGGATTTGCCTGATTTACTGTATCTCTAAAGAATAAGAAAGGTGCGCCTGTTTCAACTGCACTCTTCATAATCTTCTTCATAATATCAAGTACTTTCACTGTGATTCTAGGTAATTCTTCACAGGCTTCACAAACGAGATATCTTCTTGTAAATTCTTTATCTTCTACCTCATCGTAACTATCTTCTAAGGAGAATCCCATAACTTTCTTTACCATATATGGATCAAACAGGGACCATTCCCCTCTAGCCTCCAAACGTTCCATGAACAAGTTTGGAATGCTTAATCCTGTGAATATATCGTGAGCCTTTCTACGATCATCTCCGTTGTTCGTCTTAAGTTCAAGGAAATCATATAAATCAGCATGCCAGATATCAAGTGTAACAGTTGCCCCACCTTTACGGCGGCCTAATTGGTCAACTGCTACAGCAGTATCATTATATAGACGTACCCATGGGATAACACCACCCGATGCATTCTTGTGTCCACGAATCTCACTATTCAAACTACGAATCTTACCTAAATAGATACCTAAAGCTCCACCATGTTTACTTACCTTTGAGAACTTTTGGTTGACATCATAGATTGACCAAAGATTATCCCCAACGGTAGATATAAAGCAACTGCTTAATTGATAGAAGCTAGTTCCTGCATTCGCTAAAGTAGGAGTCGCTACTGTCATTTGCAATGTGCTTAATACATCATAGAATTCTTTTGCATACTTAACTCTGTTCTCACCTTCTGGTATTGCAAGATGCATTGCAATCACTAGAAAACGTTCCTGTGGAAGTTCACAACCGCCCCCATCTCTGCTACGTATAAGATATCGATCAGCTAATAATTTCACGCCTTCATAATTGAATAGATAATCTCTCTCAGGTTTGATGTACTCGCCTAACTCCTCAATCTGTTCTTTCGTATAATTCTCTTTTAGATAAGTGCCATATTGATTCGAAGCTGTTAATGTATCCACTAATGTTAGAAAATCACCATAACCAAAATGTTTATATCCTCTACTGATAGCTGCTTCCTTATACAAATCAAATACAAACAATCTTGCCGCTACGTACTGCCAATTAATATTGGTACGATTTGTTATGTTCCCAAATTCATCTCTTGTTGCATGAATTACTTTTTCAATTGCTGTCTGGATTAATACTTTCTGAATAGCTTTGGTAGTCATACCATCTACGTATTGTATTCTTGCATCTAGCTCTAATTCAATAGGATCACAACCGTCCAATCCTTCACAAGCAAATGCAATCATTTTCTTTGTCTTTTCCACGCATAGTGGTTCTATTGAGTTATTTCGTTTTCGAATGTTTATTGTCATTACTGACGCCCTCCCAGACTCTTGATTTCTTTTATTTTATATCTATATATTGATTTAATCTATTACTTTTATCATCTCAAACACATTATATAGTATTGTAATAATAATTACTATTACTATATACTTTTTGAGATAAAATATCAAGTGTTAGTTTTCCTCTGCACCAATTTTATTTATCTACAGAACAAGGTTATACTATGCATGACTTATTATTACATACTTGGACAAAAGAAAGAAAAAGAGACAATTTTTATTCTCTTACTTAAAGGCATGTTTAACGATCAAACAGAGTGCCAAAAGAATAAAAATTGTCTCTTATATTGTTATTATTATTACTTACATTATGTCAAACGTAGTTCACTCGCAACGCTCTCTCGCCCCGCTGAAGTTCGTAGTGGTACTAGTACCGACGACTTCATACAGTTGATCATCGTACTATGTTCGACATAACATTAGGCAAGTTTTATATGTGCCAATTGACAAAGGCAAGTTTTACGAGAGGCTTTTAAAACTCTAACCACTTACTATTATTTTTCTTAATGTTTTACCTATTATCCTTTAGCTTCTAATCGCTCAAAATTATGCAACCAATCTACTTTCTTATAATAAATTAAGAATATAATAGAACTTAATGCCCATGTTAATGGATAAGCCCAGAAGATTACTCCAATCTTCGGCACGAGATGAACTGCTACGGTGATATACGTAATACGAATCAAACACCAAGTAATCAACATTGTTATCATAGGAACAATTGCTTTACCTGCACCACGCATAATTCCCGCTATACAATGAGAAAATGCTAATAAGCAATAAAACAAGGCTTCAGTCCTTGATTGTTTTGTACCGAAAGCAATAACTGTTGGATCATCATTGAATAGACGTATGAATATTGGTGCCCCTATCCATATTATAATTCCGACAATCTCTGCCATAGTTACAGAACAGGCAATACCGAATTTGGCGCCTTTCTTAACCCTGTCGAACTTCCCTGCCCCAAGATTTTGTCCAACGAAGGTTGTTAATGCCATTGAAAAACATGTAATTGGTAAGAAGGCAAAACCTTCAATTTTTGAATATGCCCCACAACCAGCCATTGCATTAACACCAAAAGCATTGATATTCGATTGAACAATAACATTAGCAAAACCAATGATAGAATTTTGCACCCCAGATGGTAAACCTAACTGTATAATTTGCTTAAACATCGGGCCACTAAAACGAATCTTACGTAACGAAACCCTATATACTGTATCATAATGCATTAAACGATAGAAGCACAATATTGCACTGATTGTCTGAGAGATAACAGTCGCTAAGGCTGCTGACCCAACCCCTAGCTTTAATACTCCTACAAAGAAGAGATCTAAGGCTACATTGACAATAGAAGCCACAATCAGGTAATAAAGTGGGTGTCTACTATCCCCAATTGCTTGTAATATACCAACTGCTATGTTATACATAACAACTGCTGTTACTCCAACAAAGTAAATACGGAAGAATAGAATTGAATTCGGTAAAACCGATTCTGGCGTCCCCATCCACTTCAATATCTGTGGAGTGAATATAATTCCAAGTATCGTTAAAATTACACTTGCTACCAAACCAAATGCTATGTCGGTATGTATTGCTAATTGTAATTTCTTATAATCTTTGGCTCCAAAATACTTTGATATGACAACGCCAGCTCCCATGGCAATACCATTGAAGAATCCAACCATTAAAAATATCAGATTACCAGAAGAGCTTACTGCTGCTAGTGCATCATTACCGATAAAATTACCAACAATCAGCGAATCTACTATGGTATACAACTGTTGAAATACATTTCCCCAAAAGACTGGTATTGCAAATAAAATAATTTTCTTCCAAATACTCCCCTCCGTGAGTAATGTTGAATGATTCTCTTTCACAACTACAGATCCTTTCGTATATTAAACCACAAGGTAAAATCGATGGCTCCAATTTGTATTGTACACAAATTTGAACCACCGACATATAAGTATAACAGATTCTATAGTATATAAAATGTAGTTTCTTATAAATAAAAAGTAGTATCACATAAAAACTTAAATTCTAAACTTCAAAAAAGGTAAGTATGCATCCGTCAATCGTTGTTACAGAACAAGTTTTTCCTCCCCACACTTCCTTTTTTACTTCTGAAACCTTATTCCAGCCACTCATCTTCACAAATTTATAAAGGTTATCCACTCCCGTGATTAGCATAAATCCAACCATTCTTTCTTCTGGTTCTCCCTTAACTAAATGGATTCCTGTAAATGGTGCTATATGTAGTGCTTCCATCTCCAATGGAATATGATTCACACAACCGTATGAACCCAATCCCTCGCTATCACGCACTTCTATCTGACCATACCAACCAAGAAACTTCTGAAACCACTCTACCGTTTTATCCATATCCATAGTGTAATAAACAGCTCCAGTTTCCCTAACAACATAACCTCTTTCACTTAATTTACTCATAAATTCTTTCCCTCCTGATATATTAGATTTAATATCAATTCTGGTGTAAACTTGTAGATTGGCTTGTGTTTTCCTTGCTTCTGACGGCGTAAGCCCATGGAATCTTGTAAAAGCTCTTGTAAAACTTTCATTCGTCTCATATTGATAATCAATTGCAATGTCCATAATAGAAATCACTGTATCAATAACTTCATATCCAGCAAGCGTAAGCCTCCTATTCCTAATATATTCACTCACCGTGCAATTACATAGAAGTGCAAACATCTTTTGATAGTAAAAAGGAGACGTATATATACTACCTGCTAACTCCTCTACCGTTACTTTATCTTTGATATGCTCTTCAATAAAATTGATTGTATTTTGAATATCCGTTATCCAATCCACAACATCACCTCCTTACAAGTAAAATAATAGCAGTTATGTTCCTTTCTTTCTTGACTTTACAGGTTCTCATTTGTTCAGATTTCCAAGGGACAAGTGTATTGTGCTCTTCCCTTCATAGAGAACTCCTTTTTACTTCATTCGCTACTGCTTTACATAAACTACAAGGAGAATAAAACTCCTCCGGTTTTATACCTAATCCATTACGATTTACTTCTGTAATCAATCCCCGTATACCCTCTTCAAGAAGCGCTCTGGTGAATGGATTTTCATATGGATTGTATCTTTGTAATATCGATATGATATCTTCCTCTAATATATTTCCTATAGCGAAATTACAAGGTAGCACATCACCATTACAATCAATCATAATTTCAGATACCTGATCAAGCGGTGTGGTATACAAGGCATTACCACATTGAAAAGAGTAGTCCATCGGTTTCTTTTCGAAGTAATCCTTTAAATAGATACTCGCACTACCTTCCGGAAAGATAACACCGCCATCATTTCTTTCTATATGTAGATCATCAAAATAAGCGAGGCATTCTCTTGTCTTTTGATTATACGGATTATCATCTTCTTCTGCTACTAACCAAGCTGGCTGAAGACGCAATCTACCTGTATAATGTTCGCACAATGCTGTCACAAATTGTCTCTCCCATTCAAGTGGGAGAAATTCAGAATGAAAACAATCTACTGATAGCAAGATATCATTCACTCCACTATCTTCTAGCATCATTGCAACTTCTTTTATTCGATTTCTATCCTTCGAAAAACACCCATTGGTTATTAATTGTCTCTTGGGAATTCCACATGCCTTGGCTACTCTATGAATATCACATACTATTTCTGGATAAATCAATGCCTCTCCACCAAATGTCATGATGGAACTAATCTGATTACATCTCGATAAATCTTCAAGCGCTTTGGCTGCTCGTACTGAATCTAAATGATGAGTAGCTGGTAGTTCCCCCTCTGAACAATGCTTGCATCTACTGGTACAGGAATTATTAATCGTGAACTCTACTCTTTGAATGTTTTTTATATATGTATTATTAATCTGCATAAACTGCCTCCTTTTCATTAACTAACATAGTACATAGGCATTACATAAATATAATTATATTGAATCAGTACAAATGCAGTTGTTAGCCTAATAAATCTCTATCTAACCTCAGTACAACCGGCTAACAAACCTAGCAACTGCACTGAGTATTTACCTCGTTTATCTCTCAAAAGATTCACTTCCTTTCTAAGCTCGACGGTACCACTTGATATCAAACGAAATGGCTAATATAGTACAAATTACCTTATTATACCATGTCAATATATCGAAGTAAAACATATACTTTTTACCATTATTCTGCCGATCTTTTCTCGTTTAACCATTGCCACTTTATTAGCTAATTAATTCTTAGCACTTGACTTTTATATAGTCAAGTATTATATTGTATATAGCGTATATATACATTATAACAAAGGGGTGCATTCTATTGGATATCATTATCAACAATTCTTCTGGCATTCCCATATACGAACAGATCTATAACCAGCTCAAAACCTTAATTGTAACAGGCAAATTGAAGGAGGGAGATGCCCTTCCATCGATGCGATTATTAGCCAAAGAATTACGAATTAGTGTTATCACTACCAAGCGTGCTTATGAAGAATTAGAACGTGATGGATTGATTGAAACTATAACTGGTAAAGGAAGTTTTGTGGGAAAACAAAATATTGAGGTTATTCGTGAAGAATACCTGAAAGAAACAGAAGATTATCTTAGCAAAGCAATCGAAAGCGCAAGGCATGCAGATTTGTCACTCGAGGATTTAACAGACTTATTAAAGATGCTTTATGACTATGAATAAAGAAGGGAGAATATTAACTATTATGGAATACTGTCTCGAAATAAAGAATCTAAACAAACAGTATACGAATTTTCAACTCAAAGATATTAGTTTTAATTTACACAAAGGTACCATCATGGGATTCATTGGAGAAAATGGTGCTGGAAAAACTACTACCATCAAGTCTATTCTGAATCTAATTAATATTGATTCTGGTGATATAGTATTTGAAGGTAATGATATCAAAAGTGATATGAGCCAACAGCAAAAGGAAGCAATTGGTGTTGTATTAGATGAAAGTTGTTTCCACGAAATGTTACGAGTGAAAGATATACAAAAGATTATGAAAAATATGTATAAAAACTGGGATACTACTATGTTTCAGTCTTATATAAATCAATTTAAAATCCCCACTAATAAAACAATCAAAGAATTCTCTAAGGGTACTAAAATGAAACTGAACTTAGCCGTTGCTCTTGCTCACAAACCCAAATTATTGATACTTGATGAGGCAACAAGTGGACTGGATCCCGTTATTCGAAATCAAATCCTCGATGTATTCTTAGACTTTATACAAGATGAAGAACATACGATACTTCTATCCTCTCATATAACAACTGACTTAGAGAAGATATGTGACTATATTACATTTATCCATGAAGGTCAAATCGTATTCTCGCAAACGAGAGATGAAATTTTAGAGAACTACGGTATTGTCCGTTGTTCTAACAGCAATGCAATAACTTATGATTCCTCTTATATCATTAGTATGAAGAAGACACAATTTAATTCTTCTATACTTATCAAGAATAAAGGTCGTTTTGTAAAACAATACCCTAATGCAATCATTGAACCAGTAACATTAGAAGAAATCATGTTGTTTCATTCAGGAGGTGGTCAGTCATGTTAAGAGGATTATTACTCAAGGATCTATTAATTCTAAAGAAAGGATTGTTAATGGGAGGCACAATTCTCGTATTTTATAGTATATTGGGTATATATGGTGAAGAAGCTTCCGCCTTTAGCGGTTATTTTTTATTATGCTTTAGTTTAATAAGTATTTCTTCTTATGGTTATGATGAACAAGCAAGATGGGTTCCTTATGCTCTTACTACTACAATTAATCGTACCAAATTAGTACAATCCAAATATCTACTTGCCTTTTTCATGATTGGTTTAGGGTTTTTATGCTCCTTCCTCTTATCTTTACCATATCAGATTGTGCAATCAAGTAAGTTTGTATTAACCATATCACCTATCACATGGTGTTTTCTTTATGCGAGTATACTTTTTAACATAATACTACTTCCAATACTATTTAAACTTGGAAGTGAGAACAGCCGTATAATAATATTTGCATTATTTGGTTTACCTACAATTCTTCTCGTTATTCTTGATAAATATAACTTTCTACCCGTTATTAATCAGGCAACTATAGAAAGTTTAATAAAATATCTTCCTTATATCGGAGTAATCTCAATCCTTATCCTTGGGCTACTTTCTTATTCCATAAGTTTGAGAATTGTACAGAAGAAAGATTTCTAAACTCGCGTTTTATTATGATATGTGAAAAATTGTTGCAACAAATTCGCTCACTGATTGAGCATAAAAGATAACAATATATAAAACCATAGGAATATTATATAAATCAAAATATCAATAGAATCAATAAGAAAACCATGATTAAGCGCCTGTTCTCGACACTTCATCATGGTTTTCAAAAACTTATTTCCCATAGTAATCATCAATACCATTACAGATACCTTCAACCATCATCGCTTGGTAGCTGTCCTTTTGCATCTTCTTATCTTCTGATGGATTACTCATAAATCCCATCTCTAGTACAATAACTGGGATTGTACTCCAGTTTGTCCCGGTAAGGTCATCTCTCGCAACTGTACCTCTATTCTTAGCTCCTGTTTTATCGCAAAACTTCGTTATAACCGAAGAGGCTAGCTTCTTACTCGATTTACTAAGACCTGATACATATGGATTCTTTGTAGATGGATATAAGGCACTCGCACCACTTGCACTTTGACTTGTCGATCCATCTGCATGAATACGAATGCAGATATCTGCACCACTTTCGTTTGCTAATATTGCTCTTTCTTTATTACTGATGTTTACCTCATTCTTTTCACGAGTCATAACAACTTCATAACCCCTGTCTAATAAGGCTTCTTTTAGTTTAAGAGATACTTCTAGTGTTAATTTGTATTCAGGAACTTTCGTACTCACTCCTGATGTTCCTGATGCCACTTTTGCTTTTTTTGAAGTTGATCCTGGCCCAGTTGCCTCTGTCGAACTATTTCCTTTGCTCTGGTGCCCTGGATCTATCGCAATAATCTTCTTACCTTTTACAGTTACATTTACTTTCGTAGATGCAGAACCTGCTTTAGCAGTTATTGTAACTTTTCCCGCTCTCTTAGCCGTGAACTTACCTTTTTGTGTGATAGTACCAATCTTTTTATTGGATACCGACCAAGTAATCTTTGATGATGTACCTTCCACTTTCGCGCCAAAGGTATAACTCTTTCCTGCTGTAATTGTAGTTTTCTTCTTCGTAATACTAACTCTTTCTTGTCCCTTTGAAGTTGAAGCACTTACTATACTCGTATAGTTTCCTACATTTCCAATTAATACGATACAAAGTACGATACTCAACATACTTTTAATGAACTGTTTTCTTACATTCATATTATTCCCCCGTAGCACTCATAATCATAATCCATTATTCTTCCTGTTCTTCACACGCTGCTTCTTGTTCCTCACCTGGTGAATCTTCCATAACAACTTGCAACTTCTTGCTGTTTCGTAAATTAACATCGTCTCGTAATAGGGAATATACCGTAGATACAACAGGTATGAAGAATAGCATACCCGGAATTCCAAACAAACTACCACCCAAACTTACTGCTACCAGTACCCATATAGAAGGTAACCCAACTGAATTACCAACTACTTTTGGATAAATCAAATTACCTTCAATTTGTTGTAATATCAGAAACAAAATGATAAATAAAAGTGCTTGTGTCGGATTGTTAATTAATATCATAAATGCTCCGACAAAACAGCCGATAAAAGCACCCACAATAGGGATTAATGCTGTAAATGCAATCAATGTTCCTATAGTTGTCGCATATGGCATCTTAAATATAGACATAGTTATTATAAACAGTGTGCCAAGAATTACTGCCTCTAGGCACTGTCCACATATGAAATTGGTGAAATTACTATACAGTCGAGACATCACGTCTCTAATTGCAGAACTCACTTTTTCAGGTAGATATGCTGATAGGATTCGCTTTCCTTGATCAGATAGCTTCTCTTTTTGAATTAATATATAAAGTGCGAAGATAATACCAATCGTAAAATTAATCACTTCACTTATAATACTTCCAGCTACTGATACTGTTGAAGATAACGTAGAATATAACATATTACCTACACCATTCTTCATAAACTCAACAAAGTTAGGAATTATCGTTTCCCAATTAACTTCTATGTTTTCCAATTGCATAATTTGTTGTTTTAGACCCGGGTACTCAACACTCCATTGCTCTAACTTTAGTATAATTTCCTCTACAAACAATGGAATTTTATTGCCGAGTTCCGTAGCTGTCTTAGCTAATTGTGGTATCACTGCAATGATTACGAGTGTAATAATTAACAGTACCGTTATGACTGATAATAGTATGCAAACTGATCGTTTTAGCTTTCTTGCCGATTTACCTTTCCACTTTTTGAATACTTTAGTCTCATACGCTTTCAATAGTATGTTTAAAACAAATGCAATACCCCCACCATAGATAAATGGTTTCAATATTCGTATTCCAATAGCCACACCTGCTAAAACTGCAGTACTATTCATAAGCGCTAATATCATAACTGCAGTAAAAACAATCAACCAACGAATTTGCTTTAGCTTTGTTTTGTCAAAACCCACTATAATTTCCTCCATCTTATATTTATTTAGTCAATTTAAAACGATCCAAAATCTTATAGAATAAGCACTTTCTAATCTCGATTATAGAACAAATATCGTATTTATATCATGATATCATTATTCAATGGGGCAAGCAATTAAAAAATCTTAAATTTTTCTCAATTACGTTTTTATTATAAGAAAAAAACTGTTACTAAAACCCTTAATTATTCTTAATCAATTCGTTTTAGTAACAGTATTTTATTATAATGCAATTCCATTTCGAAAGATTGGATAGTACCTTAGTTATCTAAATCAATTACCCAACCATTGATGATCGTATTGTTATATTCGGCGCTTTCATTCAAATTGGACATGCAAACTGTTAAATGTGATTCTTTATATTGCACGGTATCCACTAGACTCGTTGTAGTATACAATGTCATACTCCAATTATCATAACGTTTTCTAATTTCGTAGTAGTCTTTTAATTTACCTTCAATAAGAATAGCCTCCGAATAGGCCCAATTTGCATCTTCCAGATCTTCTTCTGTATAAGGAACTGATGTACCTATATAAGTAAATACACAACCAGCAGAAGACGGATCTAGATAAATTCTTACTTTTGCCTTTACTAATTGTGAGTATGTAACTTTACCTCCGGCAGGAATTTCCGTACCATCTTCAAGTACCATAACCGCATACGTTGTTCCAGTTGTACTAAACTTGATATCTTCTGAAATCTTTGCCTTTTCTTTTACTGTAATATTAACTGATTTTATTGCTTTCTTATACTTCTTAGTTTCAGCTGCTGTAATAGATATCTTCGTACTTCCTTTACCTACTACAGTAACTACACCACTATTACTAACTGTAACGACCTTCTTATTACCCGATTTGTATGTAAGTTTTCCATTACCAGATGTCGTTGCTGATAAATTGAACTTTGAATCACCTACTTGTTTTGTATAACTACTCTGTGATACTTTGATCTTTTGCGATTGTTTTGATTCTTTGGCAAAAGCCGTTGTATTAATTCCAAGGCAAAGAACTAATACCATCAATAACGCTACTATTTTCTTCATTGCTACTTAGGTGGATTAATAACCTCCACATATCCTCCCTTCCTCTATGTAAACACCTTTTAGTTTACTGTATTTGCCACATCATGTCAATTAATGTTGTTTTAATTCATATAAATGCATCAATAAAAAAACAGCGAAATACTCATTACAAATATTTCACTGTTTCTTAGTTCTTTATATTAATTTACATAATATTATCGGAATGCTATTGAATTCCATCTAAGTTCGTTCTTGAATCCACGTATCGTTGTATCTTTGTCAATAACAACACATTCGATTCCCATAGCTGCTGCCCAGTCTTCCATCTGTTCCGTTGTTAAATCATATGAGAAGGCTGTATGATGTGCTCCACCAGCCAAAATCCATGCTTCAGCTCCTGTATTCAAATTAGGTTGTGGTGTCCAGAATGCAGTTGCTACTGGTAATTTTGGCATTGGTTTTTCCACTTGCTTACACTCTACTTCATTTACAATCAAACGGAAACGATTTCCCATATCTATTAATGAAGTGGCAATACCTGAACCTGATTTAGAAGTAAACACTAAACGTGCAGGATCTTCTCTATCCCCCATTGTTAACGGAACTACTTTGATTCCAATCTTACTGTCTGCTATAGAAGGACAAACCTCAAGCATATGAGCTTGTAAAATACCTTCTTTTCCTGGCACAAGATTATATGTATAATCTTCCATGAATGAAGTACCTTTCTTATCTTTCATATCAGCAGTCATGATTTTCATTAAACGTACCATAGCAGCTGTTTTCCAATCACCTTCTCCACCAAATCCATAGCCTTTTTCCATTAATCTTTGAATAGCTAACCCTGGGAGTTGTGGTAGACTGCCGAGATCACCAAAATGTGTTACAATTGCTTGGTAATTCTTTTCTCTTAAAAATCTTTCAAAACCTATTTCAATTCCTGCTTGTGCTGCTACGTGTTTCTTGAATTCTTCCGGGTTACGACCCTCTAGTAGAATATCATATTTTGAATAGTATTCTTCTACCAATGTATCAATATCAGCAGTTGATACGTCTTTCACATAATCAGTGATTTCATTCACTGGGTATGCATCAACTTCCCAGCCGAATTTGATTTGTGCTTCAACCTTATCACCTTCTGTAACTGCAACATTTCTCATATTATCCGCAACACGGCATACGCGTATATGAGAAGACTCCATTAATCCGATTGCAGTTCTCATCCAGCTTGCAATTCTTTCTTGAACGTTCTTATTGTTCCAATGCCCAACAATTACTTTACGTTCAATTCCCATACGAGTTACAATATGTCCGTACTCACGGTCGCCATGTGCAGATTGATTTTCATTCATGAAATCCATATCAATTGTATCGTAAGGAATCTCTTCATTAAATTGTGTATGTAGATGCATCAATGGCTTTCTATATTCTTGTAAACCTAAAATCCACGATTTTGCTGGTGAAAATGTATGCATCCACGTAATAACACCGGCACACTCTTCGTCTGCATTTGCTTCGTTAAATGTCTTTCTAATTAATTCATTGGTAATTAACGTAGGTTTCCAAACAACCTCAAAAGGTAAAATTCCTGATTTATTCAAGTGCTCTACAATAATTTCAGAGTGTTTTGCAACATTTTCTAAGCACGTATCACCATACAAATCTTGTGAACCAGTTGTAAACCAAAATTTATATTTCTTACTTCCTGTCATAACCATACCTCCATAAAATAATATTTATACTATTATTGTAAAACTTGTACGGTCATCCTGTAAAGTTGTCGTAAAACAAAAACAAAGAGTCGACACTCCGTAACTACTTACGAATGGTCGACTCTTTATAACTGATACCTATGTATTCTTATAAAACCTAATTATCAAATCGGAACACTAATTTAAGCATTTCATCTATTATCTTTTCTTCGGTTGCATATTGATTCTCTGTATACCCCCCAATTGTCTTATACCAAAAAGTTTTTGCACGTATATTATTCTCAGCTAGATGTGTAAAAAGACTCCATTTACCATGATGTTTTTCAAAGATTTCAATCATAGCATGATATGCGATTGATTTCCCCCTAAATGGACTTAAGAGAAATGTCTCATATACAAAATAATCTATTCCTTTTTCAACATATTTACCACTTCCTACAAGGCAAAATCCTGCTGGTATATTATCGACCATTATTAGATATGGATATAATACATTGGGGTTTTCAAACCATACTTGCTGAATGTCATATTGCTCCGCAAGCGTTCTTATTGGTTCTTCCTCAAATATTCCATACTCATTGGGTAGAATGCCGTGGATTCCAGAAATATCATGTAAATACAGTGGATACATATTTTTAATTATAAAACCGTTCGTATTATCTGCTAATTTTATCTCAATTTTCATTTTGAATTGCTCCTTTAATTATAAGATTAGTAAGAACTTATATATCAAATGCAATTCTTTTCTATTGAATTATTTTACTTGTATCTATATGACGCTCCATACATCTCAATAATCATATCAAAGAATTGCATGGAGCTTACTACTGAAACTTTTCACTCGAAATATTCTCTTATACATTAAAATACCCCTTTCCTTTTTATCACCATATCATGGAATAACTTTCATGTCAATTTATACTAATATTCAAGTGCATCTATCTATATTTTCAGTTCTTTTATTCGCGCATCTGAGTTAACCTGATACACAATATTACCTGCCAACCTATATCAAGACTGATATGGAACTCATCTTTTAAGCACCAAACTTTGAACAGCTCTGATCGAATAAGTGGATTCGCTTAATTCTCATTAAGTGTGCCTGTGCTGCCCTCAATGAAAACATTCTTCTTCCTTATCACTACTATTTTTCTAAGCTTAGTTATTATAGATAAAACGCAGTTAATGACAGCAAGAAACTCCCATGCTAATATTGCGTTTGGCATCCATACCCTAATAAAATGATAATTATAGTTTAATAAATATGGCCAGATAATGATAAGTACCAATAAAATTATTCTTAATACTAATCCTATTATAAGTCTTCCCATTTTATAAGATCTCGTATTTTCATTTTTAATCGTTTGCTTTTTCTGTTTAGTCAGATTTATAATCTTTATACATAAACTCACCAGTACAATTATGGTTAAAATCAAAAATATCAAATCCAATAATATGTTAAAATCATCATAACTAAATCTACTCATCTGCTTTCCATTCATATGTTCATATATATTATAAGCTATTTGTGTTGGTACACTTGAATTCAAATTTGCCAGTACAAAGATAGCCTCCTGTTTTTCTAAATCTATAATTACTTGTGCAGAATAATTTGGATTACTTGCGTTATGATTAATAACTTTAGCTTCTATATCATTGCTCCACCCATAAGAATAATAATTATTCGTATCTTCATATCCTGCGGTCTCTTTATTCACTTCATGGGATCTATTTATGGCACGCTTAAGCTTATTCGGTATATCGCCAATACCCAATTGGGCATTAAGCCAAAACCCCAAATCCTTGACATTCGTCACCAAATATCCAGCTGCAATATTACCATAATATCTGGGTGCATTATACTCTATGCTTTTCCCAAAGAAAACCTTATAACCTTTGGTAAGTTTGTCCGACACATTTTCCTGCCCAGTTGAAAAATAACTTTCTGTCATTCCTAAGGGAAGTAGTATATTGTCTGTTACGAAATCCTGATACCTCTGCCCTGTAACCTCTTCAATAATAAGTGCTAGAACATCATAGTTTATAGTAGCATAGCTATGTTTTGTTCCAGGATACGTATCTAATGTAATATTGGAAATATTACGTATAGTTTTTTCAAGCATATCATCTGAGGTTCCTTCTGGAATTAGCCGAATACTCCAAGATGGAATACCACTGGTATGAGCTAACACTTGGTCAATGGTTATGTTCACATGTTCACCGTTATAAGTGGGTGTAAACCAAGAAAGGTAATCCGTTATAGAATCTGAGCTAGCTAAATATCCCTCTTCCTCTAATAAAATTATAGCCAAAGCTGTAAACGCCTTTGTCGTTGAAGCTAGCTCAAACAATGATTCATCATTAACATTCTTATGATTTTTTTCATCAGCATATCCGTAACATTTATATTCTATCTCTCCTTGTTTTGATAGTACTATACCTACCCCCGGAGTCGTAGATTTATTCATCATCGTTTCTACCATACTATCCACATCATTATAGCTACCTGAAGAAAATAAAGTACTAAGTTCTTTCCTCCAAATTGCCATTATAATGATTACAACAATCAAGCTAATACATACTGCTGTTCCTGTCCCCTTTTTTAACTTCACCCTTATATTCTCCCTCTGTTTTTTTCGGTTCTATAATAAATGTTGGGGTACACGATTTAACTCGTAAACTCCAACATTTTATTTTATAATAAAAAAGACCTCCAAGTGCCAGTCTAGCCAACAA
>JAHAJA010000018.1 GCA_018372435.1 Clostridiales bacterium
TTAAGGGAGGTAAGACTCTTTATTAAGTTTACCCCAAAATCAGCATAGAAACTAAATAAAAAAAGCTTGACTTTCCTTAGCAGGTTTGACAAAGAGCCTTTTTTTCTTAAAGGACCGTATTTCAACTTGTCTGAAATCACCCTTGATTTCCAATTCCCCCGTCGTTAAACTACCATGTTCTCCACTACGGACTAGAACCTCAACGTAATATTAATTTTGAGTAAAAAAGAAGCACTCTATCATTTTTGAGGTGATAGAGTGCTCTATTTTTCATGTTAGCCTGCCTATTCTTGATTAAGTGCTGCCTGAGCTGCAGCCAAACGAGCGATTGGTACACGGAATGGTGAACAAGATACATAATCAAGTCCAATCTTGTGGCAGTATTCTACTGAAGATGGATCTCCACCATGTTCTCCACAGATACCAATATGTAAGTTAGGACGAGCAGCTTTTCCTAATTTAATTGCTGTTTCCATTAATTTACCTACACCAATTTGGTCAAGTTTTACGAAAGGATCGTTTTCAAAGATCTTAGCATCATAGTAAGCATCTAAGAATTTACCAGCATCATCACGAGAGAAGCCATATGTCATCTGAGTTAAATCGTTTGTACCAAAGCAGAAGAATTCAGCTTCTGTAGCGATTTCATCAGCTGTTAGAGCAGCTCTAGGGATTTCGATCATTGTACCAACTTCATATGTCATATCAGAACCAGCTGCTTTGATTTCAGAATCTGCTGCTTCAACAACCATCTTCTTAACATAAACCAATTCCTTAGTATCACCAATTAATGGAATCATGATTTCTGGTTTGATTGTCCAATCTGGATGAGCTTTCTTTACATTGATTGCTGCACGGATAACAGCCTTAGTTTGCATCTTAGCGATTTCCGGATAAGTAACAGCAAGACGACAACCTCTATGTCCCATCATTGGGTTGAATTCATGTAAAGAAGCGATAATTGCTTTGATCTTCTCAACAGATTTACCTTGAGCATCAGCAAGTTTCTTAATATCTTCTTCATCAGTTGGAACGAACTCATGTAGTGGTGGATCTAAGAAACGAATTGTAACTGGGTTACCTTCAAGAGCTTCGTATAATGCTTCAAAATCACCTTGTTGTACTGGAAGAATCTTAGCAAGTGCTGCTTCTCTTTCTTCTACAGTATCTGAACAAATCATTTCACGGAATGCATCAATTCTATCGCCTTCGAAAAACATATGCTCTGTACGGCAAAGACCGATACCTTCTGCTCCAAGTTCTTTAGCTTTCCTAGCATCTGCAGGAGTATCTGCATTTGTTCTAACTTTTAATCTTCTATATTTGTCTGCCCATAACATAATTCTTTCTAATTCACCAACGATTGTAGCATCAACTGTTGGCATAGCACCATCATAGATATAACCTGTAGAACCATCGAAAGAAATGATATCTCCTTCATGATATTCTTTACCAGCTAATGTAAATACTTTATTCTCTTCATCCATAATGATTTCTGAACAACCAGATACACAGCAAGTACCCATACCACGAGCAACAACTGCTGCATGTGATGTCATACCACCACGAGCTGTTAAGATACCTTGAGCTGCTTTCATACCTTCGATATCTTCTGGAGAAGTTTCAAGACGTACTAAAACAACTTTTTCTCCTCTATCTGCCCATGCTTTTGCATCATCAGCAGTGAATACAACTTTACCACAAGCTGCACCTGGAGCTGCTGCAAGAGCTTTCGCAATCGGAGTTGCTTTCTTCACTGCATCTGTATCAAATTGTGGGTGAAGTAACGTATCAAGATTTCTAGGGTCGATCATCTTAATAGCTTTTTCTTCTGAGATCATTCCTTCATCTACTAAATCACAAGCGATTTTAAGAGCCGCTTTAGCAGTTCTCTTACCGTTACGAGTTTGTAACATGTAAAGTTTTTTATCTTCGATTGTGAATTCCATATCTTGCATATCTCTATAGTGATCTTCAAGTTTATTACAGATTTCCATGAATTCATCATAAACTTCTGGCATTATTTCTTTTAATTGAGCAATTTTTTGTGGTGTACGAACACCAGCAACAACATCTTCACCTTGAGCGTTCATTAAGAATTCACCCATAAGTTTTTTCTCACCAGTTGCAGGGTTACGAGTAAATGCAACACCTGTACCAGAAGTTTCTCCCATGTTACCAAATGCCATCATCTGTACGTTAACAGCAGTACCCCATGAGTAAGGAATATCATTATCACGACGATAGATGTTTGCACGAGGGTTATCCCATGAACGGAATACAGCTTTGATAGCTCCCATTAACTGTTCTTTTGGATCAGCTGGGAAATCAGAACCGATTTTTGTTTTATATTCAGCTTTAAATTGTTCTGCTAATTCTTTTAAATCTTCAGCTGTTAAATCAACATCTTGAATGATGCCTTTTTCTTTTTTCATTTTATCGATAAGTTCTTCGAAGAATTTTTTACCAACTTCCATAACTACATCTGAATACATTTGGATAAATCTTCTGTAACAATCCCAAGCCCATCGAGGATTACCCGATTTACTTGCTAATACATTTACAACTTCTTCATTTAAACCAAGATTTAAGATTGTATCCATCATTCCTGGCATAGAAGCTCTTGAGCCTGAACGAACAGATACTAATAATGGATTTTCTTTGTCACCGAATTTCTTTCCAGTAATTTCTTCCATCTTTGTGATGTGCTCCATGATTTGACTCATGACTTCATCATTGATTTTTTTTCCATCCTCATAGTACTGTGTACATGCTTCAGTTGTAATTGTGAAGCCTTGTGGTACTGGAAGTCCCAAATTAGTCATTTCTGCTAAGTTTGCTCCTTTACCACCAAGCAGATTTTTCATTCCAGCATTTCCTTCTGTGAATAAATATACCCATTTTGCCATTATGTAACTTACCTCCTAATATTTTTTTCGTATGACACCTAGATCGCAAGTCAATGCATGATCTTTTTACACTATCTATGTGCAAATATTTAATTTGATAGCATGTGCCATACCAATATTAACCAGATTTTTTCTGATTTACTAGTGTACTTGTCCTATTTTTACCCCAAATGGTTTCAAGTACACGACATAACAACATTTTATGTTATGTCAGTCACCAAATTTATTATAGCATAGTTTGTATAGTTACGGAACATTTTTTTTTGTAATTTTTACTTACATGATATCTATAAACCATTCTTATCCATATAGATTATGCACTTTGTCTAATTTGTTTATTTTTTTTAAAATTTGTTGTGCATATTATCTTGTTGAATTTTGAAACAATTCAATAAACAGTATTATCCAATCTACTTAATTTGAACAATTTGCTTAAATATGGCATTTCGTGAATTTTTTATCCATTGCTAGTAATTCGACATTTTCTTTTCTTTTTATTTCTATTTATTATCTTTTATTGGCTATTCAAACGCAATAAACACAATATATTGTATACAATATATTGTGTTTATTAGTCTTTGTTATTATTATAACAATCTTTCATTGAATAATATTCCTTTTCTATACATTTATCCAATTCCATTCATTTTTTTATATCACAAAAAACCCCCACAGAAAACATTTTTTCCATGAGGGTTTTACTACTATATTAAACTAATTAAAATTCTAATTTCTTTTCAATATACTCTTTTAAGTCTGCAATCTTAACTCTTTCTTGTTCCATCGTGTCACGATCTCTAACAGTAACAGAAGCATCTTCTTCTGATTCGAAGTCATATGTGATACAGAATGGAGTTCCGATTTCATCTTGTCTTCTATAACGTTTACCAATGTTACCGCGGTCATCGTATTCGCAGTTGAAGTATTTACTTAAATCTGTGTAGATTTTTTCTGCACCTTCTGCTAATTTCTTAGATAATGGAAGTACACCAACTTTAACTGGAGCTAATGCTGGATGGAAATGTAATACGGTACGAACATCTCCCTCTCCGATTTCTTCTTCATCATAAGCACCACATAAGAACGCTAATGTTACACGATCTGCACCAAGTGATGGTTCAATAACATATGGAACGTAACGTTTGTTTTGTGTATCATCAAAGTAACTCATATCTTCTTTTGATACATTTTGATGTTGTGTTAAATCATAGTCTGTTCTATCAGCGATGCCCCATAATTCTCCCCATCCGAATGGGAATAAGAATTCAATATCTGTTGTTGCTTTACTGTAGAAGGAAAGTTCTGCTGCATCGTGATCACGTACACGCATCTCTTCTTCTTTCATACCAAGATCTTTTAACCAATTGATACAGAATTCTTTCCAGTATGCAAACCATTCAAGGTCTGTATCTGGCTCACAGAAGAATTCTAATTCCATTTGCTCGAATTCTCTTGTTCGGAATGTAAAGTTACCTGGAGTAATTTCGTTTCTGAATGATTTACCAACTTGACCTATACCAAATGGAATTTTCTTTCTTGAAGTTCTTTGAACATTCTTGAAGTTAACAAAGATACCTTGTGCAGTTTCTGGTCTTAAGTAAACTGTATTCTTTGCATCTTCTGTTACACCTTGGAATGTCTTGAACATTAAGTTGAATTGACGGATATCAGTAAAATTATGCTTACCACATGTTGGACAAGCAATTTGATGTTCTTCAATATATTTAGCCATCTCTTCATTTGACCAAGAATCTACAGAGCCTTCAATAGCAATACCGTTTTCAGACATATAATCTTCAATAATCTTATCTGCTCTGAAACGTTCTCTACATTCTTTACAATCCATTAATGGATCAGAGAAGCTTCCTAGATGTCCTGATGCAATCCATGTTTGTGGATTCATAAGAATGGCACAATCAACACCTACATTGTATGGGTTTTCTTGGATGAATTTTTTCCACCATGCTTTTTTAACATTGTTTTTTAATTCCACACCTAGGTTACCATAATCCCAAGTATTAGCAAGTCCACCATAGATTTCAGAACCCGGATAAACGAATCCTCTTGCCTTGGCTAATGCTACAATTTTTTCCATTGTCTTTTCCATTTGCTATTCAACCTCTCAAATCTTTTTTATATATCTTTTTCTATAGTTATCTGAAATTATATATGATAATTTTGTGTTTGTCCAATCTATTATTATAATAATAAGTGAAACTATTCGTAACTACGTCTTTCACCTAGTTATACTATTTCTTTTTCTCAAACACAACTACCGTTACGTTTTCTCCATTGGCTTTTAATACATCTTTTTCTGCTTCTTGAGCATTGCTATAATATAAGATGGTTCCAGCAATTTTAATATCTAACGGTTCCTGAATGACTAGAACAGTTGCGCCTTCCTTACTTAGAGCAGTTTCTCTTGATACCGTATCACCACTTTTTGCGTCTACGAACTCTAACACAGAAAGAATGGAATCATCTTGTAATGCCTGAGATGTAGTGAGTAATTTGGCACTTATTCCATTAAATACAGAATAATCATCTATATCATTATAATTGAATACAACACTTGCTTTTTGATCCGCAACATGAATAGAATGCATCTTTATCTGACCTTCCCCATTCTTCTCGTTGTAATCGGTTACTTCTTCATTGATAAATGCTTCTAATTCTTCCTGACTATAATAATCCTTATCAAAATCCTCAACTATCGATGATTGCACCGTGTTATCTTCTTTTATTACTATTGTATTCGTAGTAACATCCTCTGCATTGATAGAAACTTTATTCTTCCCACAACCAGTCATAGCTATAAGAAATATTGTTCCTAACAGCACAAGTGTAACCTTTTTCATTCATTGTACCTCCCCACTCGTTATTTATCCATCCCTTGTAATTGTAACCTTAAATAACCATATTTTCAATAGCAATTTAAAACATATCAAGCATCTCCAAGGTTTTGAACTCCTTGTCAATATACATAGTTAGATAATGTTTCATACAATAACGCAGTTCTGATAATACCGAATCGGATACCGTAAATGTATATAATTTTTCAATTGATGATGCAATAATAAACTGCATAGCATAGATTGTAGAATCTTGTAGATGTATAACTCGCACTTCCTTAGTTAAGCAGTCCGAACAAACTAATCCTCCACTAGATAAACTTAACGCATTTAACTTCTCTTTCTTACCACACTTAACACATTCAAATACTTGAACCGCTTCCCCGTTCAATGTCATCATTTTAAGTTCGAATATGTATCGGATGAGAGGATACGGTATGGTTCCTTTCGTAAGCGCTCGTAACGATTGGTATAGGAGTTTTAATATAGCTGACTCATCTACATTCTCTCTTGTTAGATACTCCGCAAATTCACAAAAATACAGCCCATACGTTACCGCTTCTAAGTTATTACGTAGTTCAACAAAATAATTCTGTACATCACAACCATTTACTTGGTAGGAAGTTCTGCCTTCATAAATTGTAAATTGACCAAAGGTGAATGGTTGAGCGCATGCAAGTAAGGCGCTATTTTGTTTTCTAGCGCCTTTTGCAAATGCTGTTATTTTTCCGCGTTCTTTCGTTAAGAGTACTACCCTCTTATCATACTCACCAACTGGCATTGAAGCCAGTACTATTCCCGTTACAATCACTGGTGAAACCACTTTCTCCACCTTCTCTGACTTGATTATTTTCTTCTTCCGCATCATCCATATGTTCACTTGTACAAGCAACATAATTCAAATAGTCTGAAATATTTCCTGACTTTTCAAATTCTGACCAATAATTATCTTTTTTCATTTATTAGCGCCCCCTAATTCTTTTATGTTCTTTCTAAACAACGTTATTGTTGTTCTATTCATTAGGTTGCCCATTTCTGTACTACCTTATTCTAATTATATAAAGATACTAACTTTTTATAGATTAACTTATTATTCGATTTCTCGTTTGCTATATCCATAATTCTTAAGTAAGAAGTCACTGTCTCTCCAGTCTTTCTTAACTTTTACCCACAATTGAAGATTTACTCTCATATCAAGTAAGTTCTCGATTTCTTGGCGTGCTAACGTTCCGATTTTCTTTAACATTGCGCCTTGTTTACCAATAACGATTCCCTTATGAGAATCTCTTTCACAGACAATCGTAGCATCGATGTCAACAATATTGCCCTTCTTACGTTCCTTCATGCTTTCTATAGACACAGCTATACCATGAGGAATCTCTTCATCAAGTAGACGAAGTGCCTTTTCACGAATTAATTCAGCAACAATTTGTCTTTCCGGTTGGTCTGTAATGGTATCTTCATCATAAAATTGTGGACCTTCTGGAAGATAATTAAAGATTGCTTTCATTAAGTTCTCTTTGTTCTCACCATTAAGTGCGGATACCGGCACTATTTCTGCAAAATTGCAGATATCTTTATACGCACCAATGAAGGTTAAGATTTCTTCCTTCTTAACTGTATCAATCTTATTAATTACTAAGATAATTGGAGTTTTAACACGTGTTAATTGTTCTGCTATGTGTCTTTCCCCTGCTCCAATGAATGTTGATGGCTCAACTAACCATAAGATTACATCTACTTCATTCAACGTTCTCTCTGCCACTGTTACCATATATTCTCCAAGCTTGTTTTTTGCTTTATGAATACCTGGTGTATCAACAAATATAATTTGTCCATCTTCACATGTATATACTGTTTGAATACGATTTCTTGTAGTTTGTGGTTTATCCGAAGTGATCGCAATCTTTTGACCTATTATTTGATTCATAAGCGTAGACTTACCAACATTTGGTCTACCTATTAGTGTAACAAAACCTGATTTATATATATTCTTCATCCTATCCCATGCATATCGCAACCCCTGCGATATTGCCATATTTAATATAGTCAATTACGAGACTCTTTATGATGTAGATATGGAGAAGAGTTTCGTAATTGTCTATTAATTAAAAGTGTGAAAGTTGGCAACGCATGGTCCCTTTCTTTAGTGTCGTTTAACCTTTCACACTACTATTTCTCTATATAAGGCTTTTAATTGCGCCAAACATATCTGCATTATCCTGTAATTTTGTTTCATTACCGATTACGCATAAGTTGTTGTCTGCAAGAATTGCTCCAACTAAACCTGCTAAAGCACGAATATCTTCTTGTGTAGCTGTTAAGATCTGTTCTCTTTCTCTTTGAAAATCCATTGTCGTCATATCACTTAGGTAAGATGCTAGTGAACGACCACCTTTTGCGGCTGGATTTAATGGTGTATCTACACTACTGATTGTTCCTATAATATATTTTGTCATATCACGATCATCCACGTCAAAGTTAGCGATATAATCAACGACTTGGTCATAGATTTTATTCGTTTCTTTAAGGTTAGGGTCACGATATGAGGTGAAATAGCCATTTCCATCAAAGCTAAATCCACACATAGAGCCATATGCTCCGCCCTTAACACGAATATTGTTCCATAGATAATCAAAGCTTAAGATAGACTTAAGAACACGTAATACTCCCGTGTAGGAATAGCCATCTTCTCTATAATTACCAGTACGAGCTACGTATTGAACCTTAGAAGCTGTCTTGAAACCTTCATTCAACTTCTCACAGTCAAACTTACCTAATGAAGTATTAATTTGAACATTACTTAACCTGTCGATGAATGGTTTAATGAATGGGTCAAATAATTGATACCCCTCATCATCAGCAGTAACACTTAATAATACCGTATCTTTTCTAAATAAGCAATCCATAACTTGCTTTAAATTATTAGTAATTTCTTCATGTTTGTTATCAAAATCATTTACAAGGTTATCAATAAAACGATAATATGAGATTCCATTCGTTAATTCATCAAACATAGCCGCTTGTGAATAGTACGAGGTAGCACGGCTTACCGCAACAGAATGTCCGGATGAATTTAATTTCATCTGAAGACGAGATTTAATTTCCATAAGTATCTCAAGCATTCTCTTACTATCCCCAAGTTTACTCTCATGAATAATTTCATTTAATAGCTCCATAGCTACCCCAAGCTCTTGATATAATACCTTAATCTTGAAGGCTAATACTGGTTTGTAGTTAGTAATATCGTTTTTCTTCACATAGGTACTAATGAAAGTATTAATTCCACCAGTATGAATATTGATTTCATTAGATAACTCTAAGAAACTGTTTTTTTCAGTATCCACATAACCTAGAACGGTTGATAACAATCCTATATAAGGAACTAAATCATTTGGAACGTATTTTGCATCAAATAATATTCTTAGATATGCGATTTGATTTGTAAAAATATCATGCTGTACAACTGTTGTAGAATCAACCATCTTAATCCTATTATAGATTGGTTGTGCATCTTTGCCTATATCCTCTCTAGCAAGTAAAGGTATTGACTGTAATTCTTCTGCTGTAGACGCTTGTTCTTGATATTTGGTTAATTCTTTAGTATTCTCAATAATTTGATTGATCTCATCATCGCTTAGACTTGCTTTATAGGATTCAAGTTTCTTCTTAATCTCTTCTTCAACTTTTGCTGTTAAACCAATTTCAGGTTTTACTATAACAACGCTCACATGATTATTATTGATAAGATATTGCTTTATTAATTCTTCAAAATAACCGCTACCAATCTGCTCTTTTAAGAATGTGAATATCTGGTTAGCTTCCATATGAGCAAATGGTTTTGAATCATCATATAACCAACTTTCCAATAATTGAATACCGTACATAAGTCCCTTTGGAAACTGTCCAAAATCTGCTTCTCTATATTTGAACTCATAAAAATTAATGGCTGCACGTAATGCTTTCTCATCAATTCCATCTTTCACAATCTTGTCTAAAGTCTCTTCAATTACTTTTAAGAATTGATCTTTATCACTTTCATTAGCATTCTTTGCGATAATACTGAACATTGGTTGCATAATACTGCTATCAAAATCACTAAGGATATCTTGACCAATCTTAGTATCTAATATTGCTTGCTTTAGTGGTGCTCCAGGTGCACTAAGAAGTACATATTCAAGTATCTTCATAGACATAACTAATTTGGCATCTAATGAAGTACCCACTACTGCGTTATAGCTTACATACGTATTATTCTCAACAGGCTCTTCTGCAGAGATGGAATAGCTAGTAACAACTTCTTTTGGCTTTTCAAAAGATTTCTGCATCTCAATATGGGAATTCACTTGTATTTGATCAAAATCTGCCAGATATTCTTTATCTAACCAATTTAATTTTTCTTCAATATCCACATTACCATAGAGATAGATGTAACTATTCACTGGATGATAATATTTCTTATGAAAATCTAAGAACTCTTCATAAGATAAATCAGGAATGTTGTCAGGATCTCCGCCAGATTCCGTACCATAAGCAGTATCTGGGAATAGAGATTTCTTAATCAAACGGAATAAAACTTGCTCTGGAGAAGAAAATGCACCTTTCATCTCGTTGTATACAATACCATTGATTTTCAACTCATCTTCTTTTTTCTCTAATTCATAATGCCAGCCCTCTTGCTCAAAAATCTGCTTTTTATTATAGATATTCGGATATAAAACCGCATCCATGTATACATGCATTAAGTTTTGAAAATCTTTATCATTACAACTTGCAATTGGATAAATTGTTTTGTCAGGATACGTTACTGCATTAAGGAAAGTATTCAATGATCCTTTCTCTAATTCAATAAAAGGATCCTTAACTGGGAAATTCTTTGATCCACATAAAACAGTATGTTCTACTATGTGAGCTGCACCAGTTGAATCCATTGGTGGTGTTTTAAATCCAACGAAGAATACTTTATTATCATCATCGTTAGACATTACAACAATACGAGCTCCACTTTTTTTATGCTTTAATATAATACCTAAAGTTTTTAACTCATCTATAGATTGAGATGTTACTATTTCGTATTGAGGCATGACGCCTAATTCATCAACACTTTTTATATTTTTTGACATGCTCTAGTTTCCTCCTGAAATTTGAATGGTCCATGGAACCATCTTCCTAGGTCATCGATGTTGACGACCTCGATACAATTATGCAACGAATACATAAATCCACTTGACTTCCATTTTCTTTCATCAATAAAAGTATTTACCATTGTTTTAGATTATAGCATACTACTTACATTTTGTCACCAAAACCCCATCTTTAACCGCTTTTGATATATTTTTTTATCTTAGTTTTTGTTTGATAATTTGACTTTTTTCGATATATATGGTAAATTTAAGTATGGCTTTTCATTAAGTCGACGGCCTTGATTTGAACCTCGTTTAAATTGCCCTCGGCTTTATCCAAAAAGGATATGATTTGTCTAAAACAGAGAGGGATTCAATACCCGATATAATGTATTAGGAGGCACTATTTATGAAAAATGGTACAGTAAAATGGTTTAACGCAAGCAAAGGATTCGGATTCATTACTGATGAAGAAGGAAAAGATATCTTCGTTCACTTCTCAGCTTTACAAATGGATGGATTCAAAGTTCTTGACGAAGGTGACAAAGTTGGATTTGAAGTTGTTGATGGTGATAAAGGACCTCAAGCTACTAACGTAGTTAAACTATAAAATCAATAATATGTTACATAAAAGAGGTGGGAAATTATTTTCTCCACCTCTTTATTATTTTTTTATTTTCAAATTGTACATGTTATCCTTTATGAGATACTATTTGTTAAACTCTTTTAATAACTCAACATCTGGTACTTTAGGTTGACAGATAAACCATAGACAACAACTCCCCACAATTGCATGAATTGATTTAACACATAACAACATCATCATTGGAGCTACACAGTTTTTACCAATCTTATTCATTACATTCTTAATTCTTAACATACACTACCTCCCATAATTTAAACATTATTTAGTTACTACTATCACGATTAAAAATCGGCAACAACAAAATACTCTCAACTAATACTCCCGCCACTGCACTATTTATAATAATTTGATTACTCTTAACTGTAATAAGCAGAAGTATTATAAGAATTTCAACAATAGTTACTACTCTACTTTCGAATCTTAATTTTTTTCTTTGCTTAGCTTCTAATCTTTTATTCTTTGAATCAATTGGTGCTAAGATAAATACAAACAAGCCACTAATTATCAAACAAACCAACCACGTAATTGCCATTATTGAATAACTAGGAAAACTATTAGTCATTACTGTAATAATCTTGATACTTACCACAGCTAATAATAGATAAGTAGTTATGCACTTCCAATGTAGATTACGATGTGCTCCACCAGCCTTTCTTCTAAGTATCACATAGAAGGCCATATAAACCAACATCTCTAGCTCCATATTCAAAAATATCCCTGTAAACAATACGAGAAGTGTATTAAACGCAATGGATAGTACCCCTTCAAAACCATATTCGTATAATGGACGATATTTCTCTTGTGCAAGGTTACACAGAATCACATAATTGGTAATCTTCTTTGATAAATATTGGTACACGTTATCTCGCCACCTCTCTAAAACTATTTGATTTCTTCAGGATTCTTAACTATTAATGACTCCACCTTACCACAAGAATCACAAAAATTAATGAGTAATTCCGATCCTCCAAGTCCTACCTTTGAGTCCAAGGAATGAACAGAGGCAATTCCAAATAACTTACCTGTTTTAAAACTACTATTACCACATTTTTCACAAATTTGTTTTGATTCCATATTATATTCTCCTTTTAATAAGTTATTTTTCTATATCCATCTTTATAAATTTCACATAGGATACTGTTCCAAATAAAAACATATACATTAAGCAAACCACGGCTGCCATACCTAAGTTAACGGTACTAAAAGATGCTGCTATTGCCTTTAAATAATAGGTTCCAATATAGCTTGATATCTTTGGTAGCATTGAACTTAAAATACTACTAACTAAGATAATCCCTACTACAACACCAACGATTACTCCGCTGTTTTTTATATATAATGATAAGAAAAAATTAAAAACTATCCATGTGATTAGCGGAAGTAAACTCCAAACATAAGCTGCTATATTATAACCTACATCATTTTGTATTGCAGCTGATCCGAATGCTAGAAAGCTACCTAGATATGAGGAAATATAAACGACTACAAGCATAATAAATGTGGCTACAATTACCGCCAATACTTTTGAAATGATGATTCTGCTTCTGCCATATCCACTTAATATTGATAACTTCAATGTTCCCTCATTGTATTCATCTGCAATTAAAAACGTAATCATTAAAGTTGCAAAGATTGGTAACAACAAATCAGATATTGTACTGAGTAATTGAAGTGGGTACTGTACTGCTAATTCATTCCGTGTTATGTCTTCTCCAAATTGTCCTGCCATATACACCTGCTTTATAATTAGGGCAAAGGCTAGGGAAACAAAGGCTAGAATTCCACAAAAGATGTATATTCTCTTACTTTTGAAAATCTTATATATCTCATTCTCAAACAACTTTTTCATACTGTTCCTCCTTTACTAGCATAAGAAAAATATCTTCTAAAGTAGGATCAATCTTAATAATATCCTGATCTTCAAGTTTCAAATCATCCAGTAGGTTAATTAATTCTTCTCTAGTATTATTACTCATGCTAACGGTAACGGAATCAAAATCCGAAGTAATAACTTCATATTCTGAATCTTCTAAGAGTTTTTTTAATACTTTCTCTGTGTCATTCGTTATAATCTTATATAGTTCTTTACTCACTTCGTATATCTTATCCGTATCACCATAATAGACAGTTTTACCATGATTAATAACAATGAGCTTATTACAAATCTTTTCGAGATAGTATAATAGATGTGATGAAATAATTACTGTTACTTTTTCTTCTTTCGCTAATTTACTAATTAGCTGATATATCTCTCTCATCCCCTGAGGATCTAATCCATTGGTAGGTTCATCAAGAATAATAACTTTCGGATGATTCAGCAAGGCTCTGGCTAATCCTAGTCTTTGTTTCATCCCTGTAGAATATGCCCTTACTTTCTTGTTCGCTGCCTCTGATAGACCTACGAACTCTAATAGATTACAGATTCTATCCATATCTACATCCGGATACAAGTTAGCTATAAGTTTAAGATTCTGAATTCCAGTAAGATAATTATAGAAGGAAGGTGATTCTGAAGTAAATCCTACATCACGAGATATCACATTGGAGTTATTATCTAGTTGTTGACCATTAATATATATATCCCCACTGCTTTTACTAATTAATCTGGTGATAATCTTCATCGTAGTAGATTTTCCAGCACCATTAGGTCCAATTAAACCAATCACATCGCCTGCCTCAGCAGAAAAGCTGAGATTGTCAACGACTTCCTTATCATTATATTTCTTACATAGATTATCTACTCTTATTATGGTTTTAATCATGCACTCTCACCTTATTTCTGTTTTTTAGATAGACACTAATTATTTCTATTACCTTCTTACCAAGTATTACTGCCAAGACTAACAAGATTACTCTAAACTCATATATATATTGCGAAAACGTATATCCCTTGCTCATTCCTTTATTGATTACACTCATAATCCATCGTATTTCGAATCCAATTACCGTAGCATAAAAACCTACCGATACTAAGAAATAGATTGTATATAATCCATGGAAAGAATTCTCTCTACCAAGTGCCCATTCTTTAAATTGTTTAAAGGAGCCTTTTCTTAGATTTGGTCTTTTCAGTATTGTACTCAACATAAAATATCCATCTAATGGAAGCAATGGAGATAAATTAGCAACTACAAGAGATATATTCGTTGTACATACTAATAATAAAAACTTATATACGTTGCCTTCTGCAAATTGTAGGAGGATTCCCGCGAAGGCTGCTATACTCATGTTGCAATAAATTCCTGCGAACCAAACACGTAACCTAAGCTTTGGCTCAATTGTGTAGATTCCAGGCATCTTCACATAAAACATTGGTGTTCCCACATATAATGCAAGTACCAACTGAGAAGGTTTCAATCCATATCGATACCCAACAATTGCATGTGCAAATTCATGAATCCCAATACTTAGTACAAATATCCCAAGCATTGCTACTATACCTAATCCTACCGAACCACCTAGCATATAGTTTCTTAATGTAAAGAATTCCTTCATGTTGAATATCATTAAGATTAATCCAACAAGTATTAAAGTACTACACACCCAAGTAACTGGAGTGAGTAACTTATCAGTAAATTTTTGAAAACTAGAGTACAACTTCTTCAAATTGACTTTCTTTAAAGTAACAGAAAGGTAATCCATCTCCTGTTTCTCTACTTTATATTCTTCTAGTGGATTACTAATCAATCCTGCCTTACATAGCCAAGTATATAAATGCTCCATATTTAATTTATATCCATGACTTTCTTCCAAAATACATTCTATATCTTGTAAACTATGTGAACCATCCATATAACCGACAGCAGCTTGAATTGCATCCTTATTATTCTCATCTAGTTGAATAAAGCGATCTTCCTTGATACTACCCATGCAATAAATGTTTCCATCTTTCTTCTCAAACAACGTCCAAACATTAATATCTTCTTCTATAATTGGTTTAATATAATTCTCATGCACTCTTATCACACTCACATTCTTTTTTACTAATCTTATATAGATTAATAATCACTCGTTCTGTCATTTTACGGTACATATCACAACTAACCTCACTATTGGTAAACACATCTTTTGTTTCTAGTAGATTAATTCCAAGGCATCCTGTGCAGCTTCTTCGTATAAAGCACTCTTTACATTCTGGTATTGTCGTTTTATTAAAGTTTTCAAGTCTTGTAACAGTTTTCACAAACTTCTCTGACTCAAATAAATGTTCATCAAATATACTACCAATACATAAGGATTCATCATCTGTAAACATGAAACATGGATAGACCTCACCAAGTGTTGATATTGAATACTCAGCCAATCCTGCCGCGCATATATATTTGCTACTTCTCTTTGTATAGAATGCATTCACAACTCTTTGTACCAAAGAATACGTATACGTATGCATCTTCTTAGGATTTTCAAACACATCATCAACAGATTGAATAAATTCATCTCGATTTTTAAGTACAAAATCACAGGTTTGTTCTCCTCCCGCTGGAACAATATGCAGTGGAATCTCGCCGAATTCAGATCTGATGTATTGAATAATATCTGCAATATGAACATCATTTTTAATATGATTCTCATTGTAAGTTACTTCAATCGTTGAAGGTTGATCTGTGTTTTCCTTTAGCTTCCTTATATTTTTAAGAATTACTTCCGATGTACCAAGGCCATTTTCATAAACTCGCATCATATCATTAACAAGTGGTACACCATCAAAACTAACCGTAACTTGCATCTGATACCTATTAACCAGTTGAATAAAATCCTCTCCTATCATGGTTCCATTCGTTACAATTCCAATTCTCGTCTTAATTTCTTTGTTCTCATTCTTTTCTGCGATATACTCACAGATATAATGAATAAGTGGCATATTCATTGTCGGCTCTCCGCCAAATATCTGAATCATATGAATAACTTCAAATTTGTTAAAGAAAACATCTAACGCTTTCTTAGCAACAGATACTTCCATCATATTCTCATCAGATTGATAACTTCCGCCGTTTGCATAGCAATACTTACATCTCAAATTACAACTATTCGAAATATTTAAAACTAACTTTTCTAACCCTTCAAACTCTTCCTTTTTAATTTGTTCTTGGCTTTTTTCAGGAATCTTACTTCCACTTTGTAACAACGAATTTACTTTATTAATATCATTTTCAGATACATCAAACGTTGTCATTATCTCTTCCTTAGAACAACCATTTTCAATTGCTTGAATAACACCTGCTGTCTTCTCATTTACTTCAAAAAACCTCATACTATCTGGTAAATATGCTAAACATACATTATCTTCTTTAATTATCTTTGTCTTCATAACCACCACCAACCTTTTCTTTTTTCTTTTTCTTCATTCTTTTTTCTTTATCTTTTTTTCTTTATCTTTTTTTCTTTATCTTTTTTTCTTTATCTTTTTTTCTTATACGGCGACCTTCTTATGAAGTCGCCGTATATAATTTTAATTTATTTAGGGCATCCGAATCCGCACCAAACTCCAGCTGCTATACAGCCCACGCCACAAAGTGCTCCACCTGGTTGAATGCCTTCTTCTAATACGGCAACTGTTTCAAGATCTACTTCTCTCATTCTAATACAATCATCTTGTTCTTTTTGATAATTACTCATCGTTTAATCCTCCTATAATTATGTATTTCTTAAAATGATGCTTAATTAGCACCAGATACCACAAACAGCTCCGCCACAGCCCAAGCCACATAATCCACCAAGTGCAGGTGTAATTGTTTCTTCTAAAGCTTCTGTTTCTGTGATTTCAACTTCCTTCATTACAATTTCATTCTTATTCAAATCGTTCATCTTCAATTTCTCTCCTTTTTCTTAATATTAGAATCCACAAAGTAGTCCGCCGCAACCGCCACCACATGCTGCACCAGCACAGATAGCAAATCCACAAGCACAACCACCAATAATAAGAGGCATATCACTAGCTGGTAAAATATCTACCTCATTAATTACAATTTCTGTAGTAAGTACTTTTTCTTGCATTACATTTTTGTTTTCCATCATACTTTCTCCTTTCTTTACCTCAATAATTTTATTTTCTATTTTTAATTTATTAATAAGACATTACCGATTCACCCAGGTTTTTCTTTTGGCTTTGCCTTACTGACAAGTTAATAATACTCAATATTTAGTAAGCTATCTATAAACCTAAGGTATTTAACCAATAACTCATTGTATTTTACATTTTTATGACTCCTCATACTTCAATCACATGAAATTCAACCAAATTATTGAACTGTTTGGATTCAACCATCTCGGACCGTTTTTAATATTTATATAGCGTATTTTCCTATAAAATAAAAGAGAGCAGTCGATTGACTGCTCTCTAGATTACTTATTTATTTCCACCGTAGTACTGCTCTTTTACGATCTTATTGAATTTTCGTCCTAATGTAAAACTCATGGAATTTTTTAATACTACTTCGTTACTTTCAATTGTTGTAATATAGTTCTTATTCACTATGGTTCCTTGATTAATCTGATAAAACATCTTCTCTAATTTCTCAATCATATTCGTTATGGTAAGGTAACAATAATGAACCGAATCCGTAGTATGTATTGCACACTGGTTATGTTCTTTTTCTATATATATAATCTTATACTGTGGAATCTTTTTCTTAACATTATCCTCCACAATTGTAATCATCGTACTAACTATTTTTGATTTCTGCATGATGATTTGATTAGCCGCTTTAATTATCCATTTTTCTAACTTTTTAGGATCTAATGGTTTTACAAGATATCCAATTGCTTCCGCCTCGAAAGCTTCCAAGGCAAATTCAGCATGTCCTGTTATAAAGATTGTAACCATATCATTGTTTAATTTCTTCAGTTGTACAGCCGCTGAAATACCGGAGATCTGTTTCATATTAATATCTAGAAATGCAATATCAACACGATGTTTCTTCGCATATTCAACTAGCTCTTCTCCACTTTCAAAACACTTTAGATCAATGTCTAGGTTATGTTTTTTCGCTATCTCACTTATATATACTTCATTAATCTTTAGCATCATTGTCTCATCATCACAAACAGCAATACAATATTTCATAACTTCCTCCAGTTCGTGGATAATATGTCCATATAAATCACTTTACATATTCTTTTCTTTTTGATAGGATCGATTACTTTTTTTTGATATGAATATCTTAACAATAAAATTAATATCATCCGTACTGTATTCAAGCGTTCCGTTGTACTTTTTGATTATATCTTGCATGGTGCGACTACCAATACCATGCGATTCCTTATTCTTTTTGGTTGTCATTAATCCTTCCTCGGTAATCAGAGGTACCTCTACAAAGGGATTCTTACAATCTATATACCACCCCTCTTCTTTCTCAACACAAACAAACTTAATCTCTCGATCAATATCAATAGCGTCAAACGGAACTTTTTCCGTTGCCTCGATCGCATTATCTAGTATATTACCAATCAAAGAACAAATCTCAATTTCTGTAAGTATAAAATCCTTAACTTCAATCCAAGTAACTAACTGTATCATCTTCTCGTTAGCTAGATGTTTTTTATTGTTCAATATAATACTTAAAATTTCATTGTTTACAATAATTATGTCGTTTGCTTCCTGTAGATTCTTATATATACCATTTAAATAACTTTTCAACTTATTGTACTGCTTCGTATCTAACAATCCATAGATTACCCCAATATGATTGTTCATATCATGGCGTAAACTTCTTAGATTATTTGATAATATATACATGTTTTCATTCTGCTGTAATTGCATCTGCATATACTGCGTCTTTAATCTATTCTCCGTTAATTGCCGAGAAAATCGAAGTAGTCTGTAGATATTAAATATGAAAACTATAGTCACTATAATAATGTTAAATATAATTAGAAGTAAAATCATCTCTGGTGAAATTCTACTAATATTCAAGTAAAAGATATAAGTTAAAAATACTAATGAAAAATCCGTAATTATCATCAAAAATATCATATCTTGTAGTTTATTCTCAACACCTACAATATTGTTTTGCCAATCATGAAATTTTCGAATTAAGGTTAATAATATATAGCGACTTATAATTGAGATCAATGTGATTACAATAGTGGGTTTAGTAAAATCATTAACAACTGTTTCCTTAGTTAGTAAGAAAATTCCCATTACTAATATATCGGATATAGCTAATCCTACCATATATAATAATACAATAAGAATTTTTAATCTTAACGAATCTTTAAATAAATATACGGTAAGGAAAAGTATAATTCCAAAATTAATAAATGTTAACATAGAATTAAATACAGCATTATCATTATCCCAACATAGTACTGATTTAGTAATCATAATAACTGCCACTATTACTGCTGCAAAACTAGCTACATTCACAGAATATCGCCGTTTTAGAAACAGATTTGCAATTTTAAACCAAACATACGCTTCAAATACATTTAACAATATTAATAACAGACGATTTAATATCATCACTTTATTAAACTCCTCTTATACGTTATGTAATTCTTTAAACTTTTTCTTTTTAACTTTATAGCTAACTTTCTTAATTTCTCCTATTCCAATCTTGTAGCTATAATCAAAAAAATCATTACTGAATCCTGAGCCACTTGATAAGATAATACCTATTGCGTTGTGACTATCAATATAACACTGAAGGAATTCTATAATCTTATCCTTACTATTAGCAGAAGAATATAACCAAAAATCTTCTAATAATATTAGCTTTGGTCTTTTTTGTGACGTTGCTATGATTTCGATCAACAACTTCTCATCTTCTGATACTTGTGACATATTTTGTTCTAAAAGATAATCCAAATTCATAAAGTGCATCATACTTTCTATAAAACTAAAAGCTGTTTCATGATCCTCCCTCTCCACAGTTAGCACACTAAAAATATCAATATATTCTCTAACTGCAATATTATCAATTCGTTTTCTATTGTTAAGAGAGATATATTGAATTAATTTCATGTAGGCTGGAAGATCTGCAACCATACTTGTCTCATTAAGTATAATGTCTCCATGATAAGGAGTCTTCCCTAAGAGTACATCAAATATAACCCTTGCTAAATCTCCTTCGAATTTAACTATTGAATTTTCTTGAATATTCATAAAATATTTGCTGTTTTGTCTATTACAGCTTGCTATGTTTTTAATCCTTATATTAAGCACCTTTTTACTCCCCTTGTAATTTTCTTAAGGCAGTAGCCATCTTATGTTATCATATCACTTTTTTAACTGGTGCATTGATATTCTAGGATATTCTACATTTATCTCGTGACATTCAACAGTGTTATCATGTACATTTTACCATATCATTCCATTATTTACAACCAATTGCTTTCTATAGTATAAAATATCCATATGATAATTTACTATTTGTGGTAAGTTTATTATTATAAATAATTACATATAAATACAAAAATTCTATTCTAATCGTGTACATAACATGTTAAGTGTTCTATTATTCTTGGTTGATTTTATGTTTTTATTAGTTACTTATCAACAATAATACTATAAAGAGGTGGAGAAAATAATTTCTCCACCTTCCACTTTTTTGTATCTTATTGAATATCCACTGTGTTTATTTCTCCATCTATTATTTCAAAATATATATGATCAGCAAAGCTAGTTATCTCAGTTAATGTATCAGCTGCAAGAGTGAATTAATTCCCATTCTTCATTAACTCTGTCATATAGTTTCTCTTAGTTATATAATAGAATATACTTTGTAATACGAAATACAATAAAATTACCACACTTGCTGTTTGAATAAACTGTTTTATGATATCTCCACCACCAACAATAAAGGTCATGAGATAGATTAATGATACTCCCATATAGCTTCCGAATACCAATGGCAAGTAAAAGATAATTACCAACTCTTTACCTATGATTTGGCTAATTTCCTTCCTTGTAATTCCGATCTTATACATCTGAAAGAAAGTCTTCTTCATCTCTCCAATCTCCGAAAACTGTTTAAAGTACAACACACTTCCACTTGCAACAAAGAATAGAATTCCAAGTACCGTTGTTACGAACAAGAACACAGAATAGCCTTTCTTTAAGTCATTGTATCCCGTAATTGTTGAATTAATAGGATACTCCGCTTTCTCGTTAAGTTGTTCCTTTAAGGCTAAAACACTATCACCAGAATTCTTCCAATCTCTAAACTGTAGTCCATGATAATAATACTGGTTTTCCATATTAGCCATCCCTTGTAATTTCTCATAGTCATTGTCATTCATAACAATAATACCATCGTTACCAAGCGCAATGATATTCCATGTACTCCGAGTAGAATCCTTCATCGTTGCCAATATACTCGTCTCCCCTACAAGTATATCATAGCGTTCTCCTGGAACAACTCCGTGCAATCCTGGAGTCCAATCTAGTATATACTGAATTACCTCTCCCTCATCTAATATAACGTTTTGTTCAACTATCTGATTATAATTAGAAACAGACATAATTGGCTTTTGCATCGTTTCTACGCTTCCATTCAACCTTATCTCCCCTACAAGGAACGGAAGATCTAATGACTTGTGGATATCATACTTAGAAAATGTATTATCTAACTCTTCACCACTAATATTATACGCATTACTTCCTTCTATTACTTCTAGATTATATGGATTCAACAATGCAATATCCTCTGATAATCGTAGTAACGCAAACGGTGATGCAACTAAGAAAATTGTCATTGTACTAAGGATACTTAAGATATATATAATCTTTTTATTCTGATTGAATTTATGATGGATCTGCGTAATACTCACCAAATGCTTATAATAATTTCTACTTTTCTTAAACAGGTGTATGACATAATTTCCGCCATGACTAATAGCCATATACAAGCCAGCAAAAGATACAATCATATAGATAGCAAGTATTGCAGGGTTTGAATTCCATTTATCATTGGAAGCAATGATTGCCACAGATACAACACTTACAATCATTATAACAAAACCCAAGACCCCCAAGACAGTATCTCTCTTTCTATATTCTACGCCTTCTCTTTGGCGAGCATCTTTTAATAATATACCAATGTTCATCTTCTTCATCTTCATGTTGGTTTCTAGGAATACGATTGCAAATATTATCAAATACACACCTATGGTTACCATATAAGACTGCATAGATAATTGGAATTTAATATTATCAATTTCCATCATTGATAATACAACCATCTGAAACAGTCTTGATAACAATGTTCCAATTGCAATACCAACAACCATAGAACCAATGCAGATTAGCACATTCTCTAATAATACTAAGTTTTTGATATCCTTTTCATTCATTCCAAGACTCATATAAATCCCAAACTCTTTATTACGTCCTTTGATGAAGGTCCTATGGGCATAACTTATAAAGAATATAGAAAAGGCTCCGATTGCCACCAAGGTGATTGGAAATACATAGCTTACCAACTCCATCTGTTCTGTACCCTTTAGGTCTTCGTTAAAAAGCATGGTTGTATACATAAAAAACAGCATTATGGTAAAGCAACTACATAGAAAGTATGAGGAATAATTTCGTATATTCTTCTTAAAGGTCTTAACTGCGACATTCCTAAAAGTCATTATTCTCACCTCCAAGGGCGGCTTGACAATCTAAGATTCGATTAAAAAATTCTTTTCTTGTCCCCTTGTTTGCTACTTCTAAGCAAATCTTACCATCTTTGATAAAGATTACTTTCTTACAGAAACTAGCTGCAAATACATCATGTGTAACCATGAGTATGGTAGCATTCTTTTCCTCATTCATCTTCTTGAAACAATTCATAACCGCATTGGCTGACTTGGAATCTAGATTACCTGTCGGCTCATCTGCAAAAATCATAACGGGATCATTCACAAGTGAACGACAAACTGCCGCTCTTTGTTGTTGCCCACCCGAAATTTCATAAGGATATTTATCTGCGATGTTTTCAATCTCGAATAACTTCAAAACTTCTGCTGCTTTGGAATTCATAATAGCACTTTCTTGCTTATCAAGTACCATTGGCAATATTATATTCTCTTTTATTGTTAAGCTGTCTAGCAGATTGAATTCTTGGAATACAAATCCTAAACTTCTTCTTCTGAAAAGTGCCATATCAAATCGGTTCATCTGATCAATCCGTTTTCCACCGATAACAACGCTTCCTGTGGTTGGCTCAGTAATTCCACTTAATATACTAACAAGTGTAGATTTACCACTACCACTTGGTCCCATAATCGCAACGAATTCCCCTTCCTCTACTTTAAAATCTACTCCATTCAATGCTTTCGTAGAATTCTCACTTTTGGTGTCCCCATAAATCTTCGTTACTTGATTTGCTTCTAATACCCTCATCCGAATAGCTCCTCTCCTTGTTTTTCAATACGTTTATCATACCGTATTTTTTCTTTCTATAACATCGATTTAACTAAAGAAAGCTTACAGTATTGTAAGCTTCATTTATTCATTCTCCCTTATTAGATAAAAACATTACTCGGATAATTCATATATATAATTTTCACTTTCGTTCCTTCTGCTATTCTTGATTCTATACTTAATTCGCACTGGATATGTTCACTAATTTCTTTGCATAAATACAACCCGATTCCTGATGCATTTCTTCCATTCCTTCCGTTTTCTCCTGTGAAGAAAGGTTCGAATACTCTTGGCAAATCAGTCTCTTCCATTCCGATACCTTCATCTTCCACATATAAAACAGTCGTTTTTCCCTCTTTTGTTAATCGGAACGTTATATTCTTTGCCACGTCCTCTTCCTTCGAATACTTTACTGCGTTAGAAATTATCTGATCTAACATGTGACGATTCCATTTACGGTCTGAAAGTACCTTGCTACTCTCACCCCCACATTCATTAATCACCTTAGGAAATACCTTCGAATAAATAAACAGGCGTTTGTTACTGTTGATAATTTGATTGATCTCATCAGCTAGATCAAATTCTTCTGGCACATAATCCTTGGCAAACTCTTGTAGTCGCATAATATTCAACACCATGTCCAAGCTCGATAGGAGTTTATTATTCTCTAAAGTAATATCTTTCATTGCTGTCTTTTCATCTAATTCTCCACGGTTAGCTCGTTGTATTATTAGACTCTCTACCGTAACAGGTGTCTTCATACTATGAATCCATGCAGATAAAAACCTTCTGCGCTCTTCTTCATTACTCTCCATATATCGTATCATCTGTAGATATTCACGATGTATCTGATTAAAGGCGCGATTAATTGCAATCTCATCTTCCTTGGTAAATCTTCCTTCATAAGCACAGTTTTTTTCCATCCTACTAAGACTATGATAGAAGCTTCTATACGACACATAACGAACGCTCATCCATATGAAATAAATCGTTATGGCGATACTGTAAGGATAAAATACTTCTACGGATTTTTTAGTACTTAAATGATAGAATATGGTAGTTAAAATTATTGCCATAAAATAAAAGATAGTATCTGGAGCTATACGCTTTACATACATTCTAAGAATATCTTTTTCCTTCAAAGTAACAACCACCCCCCTTACCTACTATAAAGAGACGTGAATACTTTCACTACTCTCTTTCTCAAATCGTTCCCTTTACAATACCTTAGATATCAAGAACATATCCAACTCCACGTTTCGTCTTAATACAATCATCATAACCTAATTCAGACAATTTACCTCTTAGCCTGGTTATATTCACCGTCAAAGTATTATCATCTACAAAATCACTTTGATCCCATAATTTCTCTAGCAATTCTTCCCTTGTTAATACTTCATTTGCTTTAGTTATAAACGCTTTCATTAATTTAAATTCGTTCTTACTTAGTTCCATTACCATATTATTCGTAGCTATCTTAAAGCTTTTATCATCTAACCTAAGTCCGCCAGCTACTAGTTTATAATCTACCTCGTTGCTTAGACTCTGAGTATCCTGTGCATAATCTCCGTAAGTACGTCGTATCATTGCATTTATCTTTGTCGTGAAAAGTTCGACAGGGAAAGGTTTTACTATGTAGTCATCCGCTCCAAGTTCAATACTCATAATTTGACTCAAGTCACTATTTCTTGCCGAAGTTATTACTATTGGGACCTTGCTATGCCTACGAAATATCCTACAATAATAATTTCCATCATAATAAGGTAAATTAATATCTAGCATGATTAAATCGGGCTTACTTTCTTGAAACCGTTCTTCTACTTTATGAAAATCTTGTACTTCCACTATCTGATATCCATACGATGAAAGAATCTGACTCATCTGTTCTCGTAGTTTCACATCGTCTTCAATTATCATGATTTTATACATAACTTACCTCACTGGTGATATATTCTTCCTTCTTTTCTTACTTCTTTAAATACCTATAAGAAATATCTTTCTAAGAATACCAATTCATTCCATTCGGATAAATTATATCACACCTTCTACTATTTATCAAAATAAGGGATGGTATTACTTCAAATCTTGCAGACGTAGTATCAAGTTTTTAAAAAAGATTTCTTCCTCTTGAAACATCTCATCTTTTACGATATGCATAGTTAGATTCAACTTTCCCTCCAATGTAACAGCTCCACAGATTCTACGAGCATATGGTACAATAGGTGGTAGAAAAACAAGATGATCAATCCTCATCTCACCATAGTTACTACGTATATCAACCTTCATTAGATTGCTAACTCCAATATCACGTAGATTTTCTGAATATTGCATTAGATTACACAATGTATTAGAGGGATTTCCTATTTTATGTACGTATCGATTCACACAAGCGGAATCAATAAAAGGCCCGTCTAGTAAATCAAGGAATCGTAAAACAAAGTAGTTAATCTTAGGGTTTATCAGTTTCTTTTGTATAACTTTATGAACCCCTTGTGCATTTTTTATTAAACTCATTCTATTCTTATACTTGTATTTAAAAGCAAATCCTGTAACTAGATTAGCCATTCCCCGGTAGTTCTCTCGTATGGAGACTGCTAATCCAACATCTGCTTTTTTGCTATAAGTAGCAAGCATAACAGTAGTTAAAAGACTATTAACTGTTACATCCGCTTTTTTTGCATACTGGTAAATATATTCGGTCTCCTCCCTAGTAAATTCGTGATCAAAAAAGTCATGATCGATATGACTCCAATATTCTTTAAATACTTGTTTGCAATCTGTAAAGGAGTATAGCTTGCGTTCTCTTAACCATTTATTATTTAAATTCTTTATGTACAGTTTCGTAAGAAAAGACATCTTACTTTCTTTCGGCAAATCCTGCCCCTCTATAATCTTCAATTTCTTAAAACTGAGTTTTTCACCAGATAGAATATTCATGATATCCTCAATCAGATACGTGATTGAATTCCCATCTCCCGCTAGATGATGGGCGATAATAATCAATTCTGTTTCGCACTTTTTAGGAATAAGGAAAAACCGAATCAATTCGCCTTCTTCAATCTGCATACGAGTACGAGCCTGTTTTATAGCAATTGTTTCCCATTCTTCATAAACGATATTGATTGGAACAACAACTTTAGTTTTTTCATATCTGGATTCTCCATTCTCATCTATGACAATCTTACAATTTAAAGATTCCTGCAAATCACAAGCATTCCTGATTGCATTTTCCAATGCTTGTATAGATGGTACCCCATATATACTCACCTTCTGAACAATTTGAATATTGGGGGCAAACAGATGTGTTCTCTCCGTTCTTAACCTCATACCAATTATTCCTTTCTATATCCTTCTATATACACTATACAATGCTTGTTCCACCATCAACACAGATATACTGACCTTGCACATAATTGGAGGCGTCACTTGATAAAAATAGAATTGTGCCATCCAGTTCTCCATTCTCTCCTGCCCTGCCTGCTGGTGTAAGCATATTATACCTTGCTTTAAACACGAATGATTTATTCATCCGGTCCGTCATCTCAGTTTTAAAGTAACCAGGTCCAATTGCATTTATCGTTATTCCGTATTTGGCATATGCAGCTGCCATTCCTGTTGTTAAACCAACAATTCCTGCCTTAGAGGAGTTATATGCTAATCGATATAATTGTTCATGCTTATCCCCTATAATCGCATTGACGGAAGCCATATTAACAACCTTACCGTATCTTTGTTTTATCATATGTGGTACAACATACTTACTTACAAGAAACTGTCCACGGCAATTAACAGAAAAACTTCGATCCCACTCTTCTACCGTAGTATCTTCCAGTCCACCACTAACCGCTATCCCTGCATTATTCAAAAGAATATCGATTCGCCCAAATGTATGTATAATTTTCTCTACTGCTCCTTTGATACCTTCTTCATCGGTTACATCGCAAGGAATTGCTAATGCTCGCCTTCCTAGTTTCTCTATTTCTGCTTGTAATTCTTGTAAACGTTCTTCTCTTCTCGCTAACATACATACATCAGCTCCTGCCATGGCATATGCTAATGCCGCATCTCGACCAATCCCCGAAGATGCACCTGTTACTACAGCCACCTTATTATCTAATTCAAACATGTAATTACTCCCCTTTCACCAATAACGTCCTACTTAAATCCTTCGCTTCAATCATCTCATACTGCGTTGTAAAAAGTTTCTTCAAAGCGTATAGATAGACAACTCCCCAATAATAATCTGCTAACTTCATCGCATTACCAGTTACTACAGTTCCTTCTTTTTGTCCTTGCTCAATAATAGCTGCAGTACATTTGTATAATTCCGATTGATATGTTGTATCACTAGAAGAATTATAACAATCTTGTTCCAGCATCATCTGTGTATTCAATGCAATCATCCCAGCAAAATTTTCATCTTTTGACAATCTTGCTAATACCGTTTTAGATAAATTCATTATCTTCTTTTTCGCTGATATTGGAAGATGCACTAATAGCTTCATTTCTTTAATATCCTGCTTTTCTTCAATCATCTTTTGTATCTCTTGAAACAAGTCTTCCTTAGATGCAAAGTATAAGTATAATGTTCCTTGACCAATTCCTATATGCTTTGCTAGATCACTTATTTTAGTTCCCGCAAAGCCATTCCTGGCAAAATAAAGCATGGAATCATGCAAGATTTTCTTTCTTGTTTGTTTTTTTATTTCATTACACTGTTGTTCTGTCTTTGGCAAATAACCTCCTCCTTTCTATGAATGAATATTTCTTCATTCATAGATTAACATTTGTGGTATAAATTGTCAATATTAATTAGTGAACTTTTCCAAACTTACAGTTCTAGGTTTGATAAGTCGTGCCCTACTATCAAAAAAATAGAAAGCAACAAAAAACAACTTTTACTATCATAAACTAAAGTTCTACATTTAAGTATCACATTTAGATATAATATATAAAAGTTGTTTCTTTATAATTATTTATTTATTTATAGATGTAACTATTAATTAGTGTTTAAAATGTCTCATTCCAGTGAATACCATTGCGATTCCGTATTCATTACATTTCTTGATGGAATCTTCATCACGGATTGATCCGCCTGGTTGAATGATCGCTGTAATTCCAGCTTGATGTGCTGCTTCTACACAGTCATCAAATGGGAAGAACGCGTCAGATGCTAATACTGCACCTTTTGTTGCATGTTCATTGATTAATTCTGCTGCATGTTCGATACTTTGTTTTGTGGACCATACACGGTTAACTTGACCTGGCCCGATACCTACTGTTTGTTTATCTTTTGCTAGAGCAATACCGTTAGATTTAACGAATTTAACAACTCTCCAAGCAAATCTCATATCTTCCATCTCTTTCTCAGATGGAGCACGATCTGTAACTACTTTAAGATCTTCTTCATTCATTAATTCACTATCAATTGTTTGAACGATAAGACCACCGTTAACTTTCTTAAGATCATAAGCATTCTTATCTTGTGGTACTTCAATATCTTTTAATTCAAGAACACGAAGGTTTTTCTTAGTTTGAAGTAATTCAAGGGCTTCTTTTTGGTAACTTGGAGCTACTAATACTTCAAGGAATACTGATTTCATCTTCTCTGCAAGTTCTAAAGTAACTTCACGGTTCACTGTTACAATACCGCCATAGATAGAAACTTTATCTGCATCAAATGCTTTATCCCAAGCTACTACGATATTGTCATCACTACCAACACCACATGGATTTCCATGTTTACAAGCTACTACTGTTGGCTCTGTGAATTCTTTTAATAACTCTAATGCACCATTTGTATCGTTGATGTTATTGAATGATAACTCTTTTCCATTTAGTTGAACAGCATCTGCTATAGATCCAACTTTCTTACCGATTTCTCTATAGAAAGCAGCTTTTTGGTGTGGATTTTCGCCGTATCTCATATCTTGAACTTTTTCGAATGTCATTGTTAATGTTTCTGGAAGTTCATGATCGTTTCTTTCCTTCTTTAAGTAATCAGCAATCATAGTATCATAGTTTGAAGTATGCATGAATACTTTTTGCATTAAGTAGAATTTTGTATCAAGTGAAACTTGCTTTTCTGATTTTAATTCACTTAATACAGTTTCGTAATCTCTTGGATCAACTACTACTGCAACATCTTGATAGTTCTTAGCTGCACTACGAAGCATAGTTGGACCACCGATATCAATGTTCTCAACTGCTTCATCTCTTGTAACACCATCTTTTAATATTGTTGCTTTGAATGGATATAAGTTAACAACAACCATATCGATTGTCTCTATGTTTAAGTCCGAAAGTTGTTTCATATGTTCTGGTTTACTGCGCATTGCTAATAATCCAGCATGTACAATTGGATGTAATGTCTTTACACGACCATCTAAACATTCAGGAAAGCCAGTTAATTCTGAAATTTCAATAGCAGGAATTCCTTCGCTCTTTAACTTGCTATACGTACCACCTGTTGAAATAATTTCAATTCCAAGGCTTACAAGTTCCTTCGCAAATTCTACAATACCTGTTTTGTCTGATACACTAATTAATGCTCTCATGTTCTCTCTCCTTTGACCTAACTATTTGTTATGTTGCGTCTATAGGTTCCACACATTTTTGTTTACCAAGGCTTATTTCTATGGTTTGGTTTATTTGGTTTTTTGGTTTATAGAGTGTATTAGAAAATACATTATAATTGCCATGGTTTCTGATAAACATCTAGGATTATGTTATCGAACTATTCGGCAGATTATGTTTGAATTTCCCAATAGGTATAGAAAAACCGCCTAGGTAACCAAAATAGTGTGGTTGCCCAGGCGGTCGGCTTATCATATTATTCGTACTCCCTATGGGTGCTCCCATTTTCCGCCAGTCATACGAATCTCTACTGATACTATACTACATAAATTCTCAAACCGCAAGATTACAATTCATTAAAAATTGTTTAGTTTGATATAACTCATTCTTATTAATAACATAATAATTTTTGATTATTTATTTTTATTGTTAATGGCATCTTAATTTTTTCTTTTTTTTATCCACTTTTATTTCTATTTTCTTTTTTAATATATTTTATATCTATTGTTATAATTGAGTTGGTGTTTTTACCATAACTTTCTCTGCAAATTTTTTATCATATAATTGAAATTGGTCATCTGATATACTATGGAATACATCATCTTCATAATATCTTCCCGAAAGCTCCCCTAAAGCTCCCTCTCTTAGTTCTAATGCCATAAATGCATCGAAACTGCTACCATCTGACATAGTAATTTCATACTCTGAGGCACTTTTAAATCCAAATCGATGGTAATAATCAGGATTACCACATATAAGGATTGCCACAAATCCCATCTCTCTAGCTTTGTTAATGGTCCGATTAATTAGCATAGATCCAATTCCATCGCGTTGATATTCTGGCAATACACTGATGGGACCAAAACCAATTACCTCATGAACTCCTGAATGATCATCAACAATCTTACCTTTACAATACACAATACTGCCAATAACTTTCCCTTTATATTCAGCAACATAATGTAATTCTGGTAAATACGTATCTTTTCTTCTTAATTCATGTAAGATGTAATGTTCGTTACAACCAGGATTGTACACATTCCAGAATGCTTCTCTTGTTAATTCTTCTGTTTTATCATAATCCCTTTCATTTTCAAGACGTATTATAACCTCTTCTGGGTTATCTATTTGCCTTTTATTAGTCTTACTATGATTGTTATCAAATCCGAATTGTCTCATTAACTTGTTATCTATATCTACACTACATAAAATATTCTCATACATATATTGGTTAAATTTAAGGATATACCATAAAAACACTTCTTCAGCTTCAAGGTCAGCGGTAACAAGGAAAGTTACGATTTCAAGACTATTTTCCTCCCTTTCTCTAGTCACTGCAATACCACACAATTTTGGATTATACAATCCGAAAATCTGCGTTTTCTCTCCTGATTGCTTTAATTCCTGTCCATGTTCTATACAATAATTATGTGCTTTAATTATTAATTGCTCTATTGATGGCTGTTCCTTTGTTTTTATTAACTTTATCTCTAACAAATTATCTCTCCTTTTACGATTTTCTTTTAATACTAGCAAATCTATTGACTTAGTCAATAGTTATAGTATAAATTCCACATGTAGTTCTTGCACTTGTTTTGCAATATGTTCAACAGCATAATAATCTTCTACTGTTCCTTCCCTAATTATCATTATTTCTCTCCCCTTAAATATTACTATATATTTACATTCTGTTAAATGATATAATATCCTTATAAATTAAGCAATCAACCTCGTTCCCATCTATGTTGCTATACAAAACAGGAGGTATCTATGAATTCTACTAAACGAACAAAAACTACACTTATTATTATTCTTACAACATTCCTATCTGTAGTCTTTTTATTAGCGCTACATACTACTGATACTACTAAACTAAATTTTACTAATAGTTTGATTCCATCTACAGTACTTCGTGACAATTCAATTACTCCTCATTTGCCTAAGATTATCGAAGGACTTAACTCTACGTCACAGACAACAGACTATCATACTGAGGATGATTGTGAATTCACTGACCCATTTATACAAAATCCTAACGTCATACCTGAGGTCCTTCTACTTGATGAAGATATCAATTCGTAATATCATCCTCAATTCTTCATTTTATCCATGCATATCTTAAGTAGCTTGTATCATATATTGGAGTAAACCATTAATCCAATAAGGAGGGGTATGAAATCTTATATTATTCCTGTTCCAATTTGTAGACAAGCAACCTCGTACACCTGCGGTCCTGCTGCCGTACAATGTGTACTTGGTTATTATCTCGATGAATACCAAGAAGACTATCTGACTAAAGAACTTCATTCTATTCCAGTATCCGGTACTGACTTTCGAGATATTCTAAGATTAAGCAATTCATTATCCTATGAAGCTGAATTTCATGAACACATAAGCATCGAACAGCTGAAAGAGCTCCTAATACAAGGCATTCCCGTGATTCTAATGATACAAGCTTGGGGGGATACGTCTATTGATTATGAAGACTCCTGGGATAATGGTCATTATGTAGTTGCATGTGGTTACAATGATACTTCCATTATCTTCATGGATCCTTCCACATTAGGCTACTATACCTATATACCTATTCCCGATTTATTAAAACGTTGGCATCTAAAAGACAACTATGATTGCTACTATCAAGGCACGATTGTAATAAAAAGCACCAAGACATTGAACCGTTATAAGCAGACCTTACTGAAATATATCGGTTAATTACTACGTCTCATTGTTATATCCCTGTGACAGTACAAAACTTTCCTATCCCCTTGCTTTCATCTCTATTTACTTATTCTTACACAAAACACATAATTGTGCAACAAAAAGGTAGTGGGATGATTACTATTATCCTACTACCTTTTGTATTTCTAAAGCGCTACTCTTAATTAAAGTAAACCAATTTCTCCTTTGGTTCACCGGTTAATACTATACTCTTAGCATAGAGTACTGGTCCTTCGCTCTTATACTCTTTTTGAAATTCTTTACCAATCTTAGCAGTAACATTAACCCACTGTTTGCTTACGAAGTTTTCAGCGCCTTCATATTTACAAATGAAGCCAATGAAAGAAACATCATCCGCGCAACATGTCATTGCGAATCTGCCTGGTACTAATACTCCTTTTGGGAATCGATCTGATTTATATACATATCCACGGAACTTGATTGTCTTTCCAACATAATTGTCTAAGTTATCTAGCGCATCCATGTACCATATTCCAAAATCTTCATCCTCCAAGGTTATAACAGGAGCATTGATATCAAAAGGTAATTCTTCTGGTTCTTCATCGATTGCTTCACCGTCAAATCCTTCAAAATACACTTGTGCTCGACGATTCACTGCCTTCACACTTCTTCTACAAAAGGATTGGTTCGTCTTATCTGTAGATCGATTAAAGATTACCATATCTGTCACCTTGAATTGTTCTACCATAATAGAACGCATATTATTCATATACGATTCAAACGTTGTGGCATCTACCAATGTAATAATCTGAACAACTGTATATGGATTAGGAAGCACTTCATTAATCAAACGCTCTACTTTCCACATACCATTGTATTCAATTAATACACGAGCAGGTCGATATGTCTTCTGAAGCTCAAGCATCAATTCTTCTGTTAAATCTTCTTCCTCTTCAATTACAACTTTCTTTACATTCAGCTGTTCTAACTTTTTATCATCATACTCTTCTTCTCCTTCTTCACATGCAATGAGTAGAGAGAGTCCTCCATCTAGAAAATCCTTATCCTGGATTGTTTCTGAAAGAAATGTAGTTTTACCACTTTCTAGAAACCCAGAAATTACGTATACTGGTATCTCTGCCATATTAACAAATAAGCTCCTTTCCAAAATCTAAAGATTTTGTGCATAACACACATCTTGGTCGAAAACAGTAGTTTCAACCTATTCGAATTCTTTCTATTAAGCAATATGGAATAGTTCTTCTATATCATCCGTCTTTAATTTTGCACCAATCACACACAATCTACCTGTATAATCAGCAGCTCCATGGCGTACTTCAAATTCACCTGGTACTAAATCGAAGTGTAACCATGTATTGTCAGTACTTGGTACGATTCCTTTAGCACGTAAAACCATGCCGTAAGCATCTGATTCAGAAAGCTTTTGAAGAATTTCTTTTAATTCAGATTCCTCATATTTATGTGGTGTTTCAACACCCCAACTTGTAAATACATCATCTGCATGGTGATGTCCATGGTGGTCATGGTGATGATCATGGTCTTCTCCTTGATGGTGTCCATGTCCGCAACACTCATGATTATGGTCTTCTCCTTGATGGTGTCCATGTCCGCAGCACTCCTGATCATGGTCTTCTCCTTGATGGTGTCCATGTCCGCAGCACTCCTGATCATGGTCTTCTCCTTGATGGTGTCCATGTCCGCAACACTCATGATCGTGATCTTCTTCGTGATGGTGTCCGTGTCCGCAGCACTCATGATCGTGATCTTCTTCGTGATGGTGTCCATGTCCGCAACATTCGTTATCATGGTCTTCACCGTGATGGTGTCCGTGTCCTTCATGACCATGATGATGCTCCTCACCGTGATGGTGTCCACAAGTTGGGCAGATATCTTCACCTTCCAATAATTCTTTTACTAAGTCAGTCTTTCTTTCCATTGCTTTTAAGATTGTTTCACCAGTAATATCTTCCCATGGAGTTGTGATAATTACTGCATTTTCATTATGTTCCTTTAACGCTTTTACACACGTATCAAGTTTCTTTTCTGTTGTCGCTTGTGTACGGCTAAGAATAATTGTATTAGCATTTTCAACTTGATTATTGTAGAATTCACCGAAGTTTTTCATATACATACCGCATTTATTCACATCGGCAACTGTTGTAAAACTATTTAATACGATAGAATCATTTTGGTCTTTTACTTTTTGTACCGCATTAATTACATCTGATAATTTACCTACTCCTGACGGTTCGATGATAATTCTTTCTGGAGAGTATTTTGTAATTACTTCTTGAAGGGCTGTCCCAAAATCACCAACTAATGAACAGCAGATACAACCTGAGTTCATCTCGGTAATTTCGACTCCTGCTTCTTTTAAGAAGCCACCATCAATACCAATCTCACCAAATTCATTTTCAATTAAAACTAGCTTTTCACCTTTGAAAGCTTCTTCTATTAATTTCTTAATTAGAGTTGTTTTACCAGCTCCTAAAAATCCTGATATAATATCAATTTTAGTCATTTAACTAACCTGTCCTTTCCAAAGCTCGACTATATGCCTAGCAGAAATCTCCGGTTGAAAACCCATCGTTTTTCCAACCTAAAACCATGTTACTAACTGTTACTATAGCACTTCTTTTTAAAATATGCAAATCTTAGCAAAGGTTGTTTATATTCCTTGACTTGAGTTTACCTACTATGATATCATCCCTATTATTCCATCTAATCGTCATGAAAAAGGAGCTTATATGAATATAAATAATAAAAAAAATGTACCGTTCAAGTTAACGAATATTTTAATCGGAATTCTATTCACGTTATTCTTCATATCCCTCTCAGTAATTATTATATTGAACACAAGATCCCTTTACTATAATTCTATTGACCGTTTGGAACTAGAGCAATATTCTGGTTTAGAACGTGAAACAATTATAGAAAATTATGATGCATTAATAGACTATTGTTCTCCGTTTTATCAGGGCGAACTAAAATTTCCTTCGCTAGCTTCCTCTGAAAGTGGAACAAGTCATTTTGCAGAAACAAAAGTAATCTTCGTATCATTTTACTACATTGCAGCAATAACAGGTGTTTTACTCCTACTTATTATTCTGTACAAAAAAAAGCGTCATGATACCTCTTACTTACGTACCTCTGCAATTACCGTTATCGTATTACCTTCCATTATTGGCATTGCAACAGCTCTAAACTTTGAGAAAACCTTCCTACTCTTTCACAAACTAGTATTTCGTAATGATGATTGGTTATTCGACCCTACAACTGATCCCATAATCAACCTCCTACCTGAGGAGTTTTTCATGTACTGTGCGATTGGAATCGTCAGCCTTGTTTTAGTTGGAAGTATAATCTTATTCCTTATTGATTATTTCATTCGTAGAAAGCAATCTAAGAATTGCATATAAGCAACATATATCATTTTTCCACTTATTCTACAAGAACTTTATATTAAACTGCTTGTTACGGAGAAACTTTCTCAGATAGAAGCATTGTAAAAGAGTTCTTCAACTATATAATATAGCTGAAGAACTCTTTTGTTATATCCTCTAAAAGAATACTAATACGGTAATTCAATTGTAAACTTTGTGCCTTTGTTTAACTTACTTTCTACTTTTATCTTGCCATTGTATCGTTCAACAATATGTTTAACTATTGATAACCCAAGTCCAGTTCCACCCGTTTTTCTTGCGCGTCCCTTATCAACTCGATAAAAGCGTTCAAAAATCCGTCCAAGATGCTCTTCTTCCATTCCAATTCCAGTATCTTCAACACACAATATTAATTTATTCTTCTTCTTTTCACATTGTATTGTGATTGTACCAACCTCTGTGTATTTTACAGCATTATCAAGTAAGTTAATTAACAATTGCTTCATTCGATTTGCATTAGCCGGATAATAGTCCATATCTGGTTTCGGATTATATACGATTACTACATTCTTATGAGCAATCTTCGATTGCAGTAACTCAATTACATCCGTAATTACTGTATCCATATTACATGGAGCTACCACTTGTTCCTCTTTCGATTCTATCTCAGATAATAATAAGATATCATTAATTAAACTTGAAAGACGTTCTGATTCTATATCAATAATATCAATAAAACGAGCTGCTACTTGTTCCTCTTTAATTGCACCTGCTTTTAGTGTATCTACGAATCCCCGAATAGAAGTTAACGGTGTCTTAAGTTCATGCGTAACGTTAGATACAAAATCTCGTCGCATATTCTCTAGTTTACGAATTTGCGTAATATCTTCAAGTATTAGTAAGATACCTAGATTCTTATTGTTATCTTTTAACAAAGGTGTTGCTGTTACACGTACCATCTTTTCATCTGCTAAAGCAATTGTTCCTTCACGCATAACAGTTTCTTTCGTATCACGTACTTCCGTTATGGTTTGGAATAATACGGCATTTCGCATGAATGTATAAAATGGCTGCCTTTCAATCATATCCTTGCTACATTCCACCATTTGGCTGAAAACATCGTTTGTAAACATAACGATATCATTATTATCAATAGCAATAACACCACTTGCCATACTCTTTAACATAGCTTCGAATTCAATATTCCTTCTCTTAAGTGCTCGAACACTTGTATTAAGGTTATCACTCATACGATTAAAAGCTTCTGCTAAACGGCCTAATTGTTGTGTATCATTGGTATAAATCTTAGTTTCATAATCTCCACAAGAGATTCCTTCTGCTGCCTTTGTGATATCATCAATCGGTTTCGATAGATTTCTTGTGAATAATGCTGCTAATAAGGTTGCTCCTAGCATGCAAAGGATTACAGTCATCATAATCGTGCCAAATAAATTCCTATTCAAGGATGTGAACTCTGATACTGGTAAAGAGATTCGCATTACACCATCAAAATCGCCCTTATGAATTGGCACTGCGCTATATGCATACCTCTTATCCATTGTTTGAGAATACCGTATCAAGGAAACATGTTCTCCCTTAAGGGCGCGAATAACTTCCTCTCTCGTCGAATGGTTTTCTAAAAGTTCCGTCGTTTCTGAATCAGCAACGACCGTACCATCTTTACCAATAATCGTAATTCGCACACCATATTTTTGACTATAAATATCTGCAAAGGATTCAAACGATTCTAAATTAGCCTCAGAGAATATATCCGCTAACATCTCTGCTTGCATCATGTGATACTCTTCTCTCTGATATCCTATGTAATTATATCCTTTCGACCACGAGGCAAACATGGATATCCCTACAGCTGCAAGAATAATAATTAAATAAGAAAACATTAGCTTCTTCTGCATTATTTCTCTCTCCTTTGCACAATCAGTTACTTGTTATACAGCTTCTCATACCAACAAAGACGCATTTTCTTATTATCCAAATTTGTATCCAATTCCTCGAACTGTCTTTATATAAACAGGAGATGTATCATCTTTCTCTATTTTCTTTCGAATATTACGCACATGAACATCTACTGTTCTTGTCTCTCCAAGATAATCATAGCCCCAAATCTTCTCAAGTAGGTTCTCTCTTGTGAATACAATTCCTTTGTTTTTTGCGAGCAAATATAATAATTCATATTCTTTTAGAGCTAAGTCCACACTCTTACCGTCGACCTCAACCGTTCGTCTAGTTTTATTTATTTCGAGGGAATCGATCTTAATAATCTCTTCTTGTTCACTCGAAGTAACTGGCTGCACACCACCACTTCTTCTCATAACGGCTTTCATTCTCGCTATTAATTCATGTACCCCAAACGGCTTGGATAGATAATCATCAGCACCAATTTCCAATCCTACAACTTTACTAATTTCATCACTCTTAGCTGTAAGCATAATGATTGGTACATTTCTATATCTCTCATTCATACGAATCCGTTTCAAGACTTCGATCCCATCAATCCCTGGTAACATCCAATCAAGTAGTATTACTGCAAATTCATACGATTGATTTTCAATATAATTCATCGCATCCTCTCCAGTTTCAGCTTTGACCACCTCATATCCTGCACTTTCTAAATTGTATTGAAGAAGCTCTAATATATGTGGTTCATCATCAACTGCCAGAATTGTTTTCGTACTCATAAGTTTACTTCCTTTCTCTCACCTTACTATTGGTATAAGTGATCAACTAAGAGAAATTATTAATTTCCCTCAATCATAGTTCCAGTAATGATGTATTCAATCCATTCTGCAATATTAGTTGCATGGTCAGCCATTCTCTCTAAGTATTTGATAATCATTAGATAACTAACACAAGCAGGAATTGCTTCTTTGTTTCCTTGCATAATTTCAGTTAATTCATTACTGATACTAGTAAAGTAATTATCTACAATATCATCTTTTGCAATTACTTGATTTGCTTTCGCACCGTCTACTTCTACAAAACTATCAATCGTCTCTATTACCATGCTTTTCATAACATTAACCATCTCTTTAAGGTTCTTAGGTGCGATTACATTGCTTTGTTTCGTTAACACAATAATGTATTCAGAGATATCAGCACAATGATCTGCTATTCTTTCTACATCTGTAACAATCTTCATGATAGAAGTTACTTTACGTAAATCTGTTGCCAACGGTTGCTGTTTTGCAATCATTGCGATACATTCTCTTTCTATTTGATGTTCTAAATCATCAATCGCATCATCGTTTTTAATAATTTCAGCAGCAAGAGAAGCATCTAGTTTTTCTAGTGCTATAATTACATCATTAATGGATTTTTCTAATAAGCTACCCATACGAATTACGTTCTGATTTAATTCACGTAATTCTTGCATAAATAAATGTCTAGTCATACACGATCTCCTTTAATCATAAATTAATTTTAAATAAAAATCAACCAAATCTACCTGTAATATAATCTTCTGTCTTTTGTTCTTTCGGATTATTAAAGATTTGACTCGTCTCACCATATTCTACCACTTCTCCATGTAAGAAGAAAGCTGTCTTATCAGAAATTCTACTTGCTTGTTGCATGTTATGCGTAACTATGATAATTGTATACTTATCTTTTAACTCTTCAGCCAAATCTTCGATTTTAAGAGTTGATATTGGATCAAGTGCGGATGTTGGTTCATCCATTAAGATAACTTCTGGACCTACTGCTAAGGTTCTAGCAATACAGATTCTTTGTTGTTGTCCACCTGAAACTGCTTGCGCATTCTTCTTTAACTTATCTTTAACCTCTTCCCAAATTGCTGCTTGTCTAAGGCTTTTCTCAACGATTTCATCTAATTGGCTTTTCTTTTTAATCCCATGAATTCTAGGACCGTAAGCAACATTGTCATAGATACTCATAGGAAATGGGTTAGGTTGTTGGAATACCATACCTACTCTAGAACGTAGATTAATTACATCAATATCTTTGTAAATATTAACCCCATCCATATGAATAGTTCCATCGATACGTACTCCTTCTATTAAATCGTTCATACGGTTGATTGTTTTAAGAAATGTTGATTTGCCACAGCCAGATGGTCCAATGAATGCCGTAATCTGATTCTTCATAATATCCATATTTATCTTCTTTAATGCTTGGAAATCACCATAGTACAAATCCAAATCACGAACTTGAAATTTCACATTGTTCTCCATTTAAAAGCTCCTTTTCTATATTACGTAAAATTTTATATTCTTAATTTTTAACAGTAAATCGTCTTGTAATCCATTTTGATAATAGGTTTAACACCCAAATTAACACGATTATAACAACTGCAATGGAACAAGCAGAAGCTACATCCCCTTCTTCTTTTAGCAATTGATATAATTTGGTAGTTAAAGTTGCAGCACTTGCTGTATTACCTGTTAATGAACTAGGAATCTGCGCAATTGTACCTGCTGTCCAGATTAAAGCAGCTGATTCACCAACAATACGTCCAATACTTAAGATGATTGCTACAAGTATACCTGGTAAAGCATTCGGTAATACGATCTTAAAGTTCGTCTGTAACTTAGTAGCACCTAAACCAAGAGAAGATTCTCTGTATCCTTTTGGTATTGCCTTCAATGCTTCCGATGTCGTTGATATAATCGTCGGTAATAGCAAGATACTTAAGGTAAGTGCACCTGCTAATATTGAGTATTGCATCTTTAGCATCTGCACGAAAACCAACATACCAAACAAACCATAGATAATAGAAGGAATACCTGCTAACATCTGTATTGCAAATTGGATTACTACTAGGATCTTACCCTTCTTCGCATATTCAGTAAGAAAAAGTGCTGATAGGATACCTATCGGTGCTGCAATTGCTAACGATAATAATATGATATAGAGAGTCGATACAACCATCGGCTTAATACCGCCACCTGGACGTGTCACTTTAAGCTTTAATGTTTCACCCTTCATAGCAGCATCATTAAATTGTTTGTTTAACTCTTCTAACGTTATATTTTTTGTATCTGTAGCTAATACTTTCGTAATAACATCATCTACTTTAACTTCATATGCAGCACCCTTAAGATTCTTAGAATCTTTTAGAACGGAATCCTTTTCTAATTTTGTTACTGCAATATAACCGTCTTTATTTTGTTCTACATATGCACCTAACGATGCGATATAAGAATCCGAAAGTTTTGTATCTTCGGTATTCTTTAACTCTACGTTAATGAAAGTAGTTTTGGCTTGCCATTGTCTTGTTAAGAAGTCAATGTTAATACCAGGTAATCCTTTTACGAATACGAAACCAATGATAACAACCAAAGTCATTACACTTAATGCAGAAGCTAGATATAGTAATATCTTACCTATTGTATCTTTAATTATTCTTGATTGATTGTTCTCTATCTTCATTCTTACACTCATACATATTGCAAGTTATCTTGCTATGCATGACTCCTTTCTCTACAATCTTGAATTAGGGAATTGCGAAACTCTTTGTAATGGCGACAAACATATCAATGTGTTTTATGTCTGCCGTTACAATTTCCTGAATTGTGTTTACGTCACATACAATGCTTTTCTGTATGGGTAAGTAACACAATTTTAAGGCAATTGTAGTAGGCAGCCTTAAAACACCGATATGTTATCGACATGGAGAAGGGTTTTGCAATTGCCGCCTACAATCTTGAATTCTATCAACTCTTTTCACCTGCTTTACGTGTAATACGCATTACTGTTATATTAACAAACATAATAAATACGAATAAAACAACACCAGTTGCAAATAACATCTCTTGATGTCTACCAGAAGCATACCCCATCTCCATGGATATATTAACCGTTAATGGACGTACTTTATCCCAGATGCTCTTTGGTATACCACCAATTGCATTACCGGCAATCATCATAACTGCCATCGTCTCACCAATTGCTCTACCAATACCAAGTACTGTTGCAGATAAAATACCTGATTTTGCAGCTGGAACTACACTACAGAAGATTGTTTGCATCTTAGACGCACCTAATCCTAGGGAAGCTTCACGATATGAATTAGGAACGGCACGGAGTGCACTTTCCGATAATGTAATAATAGTTGGTAAAATCATAATAGTTAAAACACAAATTACTGCTAATAACGATTGTCCTTGTGGTTGTGGGGATATTTTCTGAATAATAGGTAATATAATACCCATACCGAATGCTCCATAAATAACAGACGGAATACCCGCAAGTAATTCAATTGCAGGTTTGATAATATTCACTATGCTTTTAGGTGCAACTTCAGCAATAAATACTGCTGTTAATAACCCTATTGGTACCCCAACTAAAATCGCACCAGCTGTAGCAAATACAGATCCTGCTATCATATAGAATACACCGTATTGGTTATTCTCTGGGTTCCAATGAACACCAGTTATGAAGTCTGTAAAACTGTACGCATTTTCTCCAAAGAACGGTTTAAGTCCTTTGGAGAATACAAATGCTATTATTGCTACAACGCTGATTACGCTTATAAGGGCACATATTAAGAATAATGTTTCAATGATTTTTTCGCGTATCTTTGTCGTCTTCATATTAATTTATCTTAATGCCTCCGTGTGCTTCTACATAAGATTGGCCATCTTCGCTAAGTGCGAATTCAACAAATGCTTGTGTCTGTGATGTATAGTTGTTTTCGTCATATACGAATAAGAAAGGTCTTGATAATGGGTATGAACCAGCTTTTGCATTTTCAGCAGTTGCTTCTACACTTTCTACTGTAAGAGCCTTCACTGTATCATCAATGAATGAGAATGATACATAACCAATTGCATTTTCATTACCAGCTACTGAAGTTTGAACGTTACCGTTACCTTCAACTACCATTGCATCTTCTGTTAAACCGCCTGCATCTTCTAATTTAATTAATTCTTCAAATGCACTTCTTGTACCTGAAGCGCCTTCTCTTGAAACAATTACGATAGGCGCATCGTTTCCACCAAGTTGATTCCAGTTAGTAATTTCACCGCTATAGATTTTTGCAAGGTTTTCTACTGAAATATCTGCAACTGGGTTTGCTGGATTTGTTATAACAGCAATTCCATCATGTGCGAAAACTACTTCTTTTATATTATCTGCTTTTTCTTCTTCTTTCACTTCTCTTGAAGAAGCACCAAGATCGTTACTTCCTGCTATTGTATCTGCGATACCTGCTGAAGAACCAGTTCCAGTGTAGTTGATTGTTACATCTGGGTTTATTGCTTGGAATTCATCAATCATGTCATTTAAGATTTTATCTACTGAAGTTGAACCAGTAATAACTACTGTACCACTTAAGTTAGATGAATCCTCTGCAGGTTGCTCTGCTGTATCTGTTGATGTACTATCTTCTGTTTTATTTGTTGTTTCTGTTGTATTTCCGTTCGTTTTTGCATTGTTTTTTTCGTTTTTTGAACAACCAGCGAATGATAACGCCATTGCTCCAACCATACATAATGCTACTAATCGTTTTAATCTCATCTTTATTATCCTCCATTTAATAAATGTCGTTTATGTTGTAAGGTTAACCCGTAGCCCCTTTTGCTACGTTAGGTAACTCTCTGGAATACTTTACGTATTCTCTCTTTTTTTCATTACCTCTTCCTTACAGTACTTAATTTACACCTATAATGTTACCTTCATATTTTTTGAATGTTAAGTTTATGTAAAGTCCTATGTTTTTTTATCGCAAATTGAATAGACTTACATAAAATAGGGAATACTATTTCTATTTCGTTATATTTTATCTGGTATTTTATTTACATATGGTGTATTTCAATGTTAAAATATAACCACTGAAACTATGACCCACAGATCTTGGTTACTAATAATAGAATATACACTTTGCTTTCTATTATACTAAATTACAAACAACGGAGGTGCTTTATGAAAAAACAAGACTATATTAATTGGGATGCTTATTTTATGGGAATCGCATTGTTATCTACAAATAGAAGTAAAGATCCTGGTACTAGTGTTGGTGCTTGTATCGTTAGTCAAGATAATAAGATTCTATCTGTTGGATATAACGGAATGCCATATGGCTGCTCCGATGACGAGTATCCATGGGAGCGTGAAGGTGACCCCTTCGATACGAAATATTTCTATGTATGTCATGCGGAACTTAATGCAATACTTAATTATACAGGTACTGATATTAAAGGTTCTAAGGTATATGTAACACTTTTCCCATGTAACGAATGTACGAAAGCAATTATTCAAAAAGGAATAGCAGAAATTATCTACATGGATGATAAATACGCACACACACCAGCAGTACTTGCCTCCAAGAGAATGCTGACATCTGCAGGTGTTAAATTCACAAAATATACGCCAATCGACAAGGATATCACACTTTCTTTATAATAAGAAAACTAAATCGAACTACAAATTTAATTTACTAATTGTGATGTATATCAAAAAAGAGTTGCTACTTATAGAATGATCTATAAGAGCGACTCTCTTCTTATATATAGGTTTTACATTATTTATTCTTTGCATTCTCTTCGATTACTTTAAACACATCTTCTTTAAATTGTTCCCAGTCCTCTTCATTATCTACAAAATACTTCGGACAAACCTTCCCTGTAACATCGTAATGTCTTATAATATCCTCTTTCTTTAGATTATATTCCGAACAAATCCATGCTGTAAGTTTTACCAAGGATTTATAAGATTTCTTCGTGAATTTTCCTGTTTCATCTGGATGGCACACTTCAATTGATATGGTATCTTCATTTCTTCCATTTGATGCATATGCAACCTCATTCAAAGGAATGCACTGAATGATATTTCCTTTCAAACCTATAATGAAATTACTACTTGAGTAGATGTAATTCCCATTGGCATAAGTTTTACCTTCTTTAAGTCCCTCGAAGTAATTTCGATTTGCCTCTGCATCGGTTCCTGGATTGGCTGTATAATGAATTACCACACCCTTAACTTTGTTAAGTCCTGTCTTCGGCCTTGAATATTCATTAGGTGTAAGCAACATCTCTTCTATATTAAGACTATCATAGAATCCATCTATCATCTTTGGCGTTGGTTTACTCCTAACTCCAAACAATCCACCTTGAAGAATATTCGATATTCCTCCACCTAAGAGACATACCCCTGTCACAAACATTAATACCAAACTACTAAGTATTAATAATCGTTTCATCTTTTTCTTTCTTCTATATTGTACCTTTGTTAATCTTTTCCTCATTATAATAACTCCATCTGTCTTACTTCTGTACTTTCTTCTCCTATTATTCCACAATTTTTTCTATGTTTCAACCCATTAAGAAATTCTTAACTATTCTATGTAATAAATATTATGAAACATATGGGGTAAGTCACTTACTTTGAAGCATCACGATTGCTAACAGTTTGGAAAATGTAGCTATTTTATTGAGCGGGGCTTTCGTTGAATATAGGAGTTAGCTACTCTTCGAAATCTTCAAGTGCAAAATTTGAGTCATCTACACAATAAAATGCAACAAAAAAACAATCTTTCAAATGTTTTGTATATGAGGCACGGATCTGTAAATCCATGAATCCACATACAAAACATGAAGATTGTCATTTAATTTATATAATTTAATTTATTGTTCTACACTGTAGTTAGGAGCTTCTTTTGTGATATGAATATCATGTGGATGACTTTCTTTTAATGAAGCAGCGGAAATTTTAACGAATTTTCCTCTTTCCTTTAACTCTTCAATTGTAGGGCATCCGCAATAACCCATACCAGAACGAAGACCGCCCATAAGTTGGAATACGGTATCTTCAACAGTTCCTTTATAAGCTACACGACCTTCAACACCTTCTGGAACTAATTTCTTAGCATCTGTTTGGAAGTAACGATCTTTACTTCCGTTTTCCATAGCTGCGATTGATCCCATACCACGGTATACTTTGTACTTTCTACCTTGGAATAATTCGAATGTTCCTGGACTTTCATCACAACCAGCGAAGATACTACCCATCATACATACATTAGCACCTGCTGCGATTGCTTTAGTCATATCTCCAGAATATTTGATACCACCATCAGCGATGATTGGTACGCCATATTCTTTTGCTACTGCATAGGAATCCATGATTGCAGAGATTTGAGGAACACCGATACCAGCAACAACACGAGTTGTACAGATAGAACCAGGTCCGATACCAACTTTAACTGCATCTGCTCCTGCTTCAATTAATGCTCTTGTTCCTTCGCCTGTAGCTACATTACCAGCAATCACTTGTAAATCTGGATATTTTTCTTTTACCATCTTAATTGTATTAACTACGTTAAGGGAATGTCCGTGAGCCGAGTCGATAACAATTGCATCAACTTTAGCTTTCACTAAAGCATCTACACGAACTAAAATGTTATTTGTAATACCTACAGCTGCTGCACATAATAATCTTCCTTGTCCATCCTTTGCTGATAATGGGTATTTAATTTGTTTTTCAATATCTTTTATAGTAATAAGACCTTTTAGATTTCCGTCTTTGTCTACGATTGGTAATTTTTCTTTTCTTGCTTTAGCAAGGATTTCTTTTGCCTCAGATAATGTAATTCCTTCTGGTGCCGTAATTAATCCTTCTGTTGTCATACTATCTTTGATTTTCTTAGAATAATCTGTTTCAAACTTAAGATCACGGTTTGTAATAATACCTACTAATTTCTTGCCTTCTGTTATTGGGACACCAGAGATTCTAAATTTTGCCATCAAATTATTGGCATCTTCTAATGTATGTTCTGGTGATAAATAAAATGGATCGGTAATAACGCCGTTTTCCGAACGTTTTACTTTGTCTACCTCTTCTGCTTGTGCTTCTACTGACATATTCTTGTGAATAACTCCGATGCCACCTTGTCTAGCCATAGCAATTGCCATTCTATGTTCTGTAACTGTATCCATTCCTGCACTCATCATAGGAATGTTTAACTTAATAGTCTTTGTTAAGTTAGTAGCTAAGTCAACTTGATTTGCAATATGCTCTGAATATGCTGGTACGAGTAACACATCATCAAATGTAATTCCTTCACCGATAATTGTTCCCATTTCAAATATCCTCACTTTCTCATTATAGTTTTGAATGACATTTTATTAATAATGTCTTTCTGTCGTAGACAGTAATTTTCACAAGTATAACTAAAAAAAATAAACTTGTCAACCTATTAAGTACAAAAAAAAGATTGTTTCTCACAATCTCTTTTTTATTTCAGTTATATTATTAACTATTTAGCTCATTTTCTTACTTTATATAATTATTTCTTATAAACATATTAATAATATGCAGGAATCCATCACATTTACTGTTTTTTCCATATCTTAAGCACACAAATTGAACATTATATATTCAATTTGGTGCCAGATAACTCGAAAAAGTTTTATGCAACGAATGTTATTGCATCATTACTTTACGAGGTGCTTTGTATCTCATACATTCAAGCATCTTCTCGCTTGGCTCAAACAAGATCTTGTATCTTGATTCTCCCGAAACAGAATAAATTGCATATGTTTTTGCATCTTTTCTTAATGAACTAAAGTTCTTAAGAGTAAAACTCTTGTTATTACGATAAGAGTCAAGTGCATGTGAAGTCTCTGGTGCAACAATTTCCACTTGCTCCATATCGATACGTAACATTCTTTTTCTTTTTGCTTTTCCACTGATACGATCAAAATCAATTTGTCCATCACAGTACACATATTCATATTCAACGTTAAGTCTAGGGAATATGAATGAAATTGCCACAATACAAACTAATACGAATGTAAATAAAGCAGGTGATACCGTTAGTGTTAAAATCACAGATGCGAATGTAAGTACAATTAATAAAAACTTAATAAGGTATGTTTTCGCAGTAGGTAATCTAGACACCCCTGCTTCTGCATAAGTTTCTCCCATATAAAACTTCCTCCTAATTACAATAATGCTACTAACTAATCTTAAGCAATTAAATACATTATACTAAAAAATGTACGGAAAAGAAAGTAGTATGTCATAAAATTTATATAAACTGCCATGAATCTTAATCATTTTCTCTAAAATAAAAAGGCAATTTCCATATGATAATATGTATTATCACATATTATCACCGAAAATTGCCTTCTCTATCTATGATGCCATACTAGATGACTATTTTGTGAATGTATATTTGATTAAATTACATCATTCCCATTCCGCCGCCTGCACCTGCTGGCATAGCTGGTTCATCTTTTTTGATTGTAGCTACAACAGATTCTGTTGTTAGCAATGTAGATGCTACACTTGTAGCGTTTTGTAATGCACTTCTTGTAACCTTAGCTGGATCAAGGATACCATTCGCTACCATATCAACATATTCTTCTTTTAATGCATCGAATCCCATTCCTGGTTCTTGTTCTCTTACTTTACTAATAACAACAGCACCTTCTAAACCAGCGTTTGCTGAGATTGTGAATAATGGAGATTCAAGTGCTTTTAAGATTACGTTCGCCCCAGTCTTTTCATCACCTTCAAGTGTATTCACTAATTTAGCAACTTCTTTTGAAGCGTGAATATAAGATGATCCACCACCTGCTATGATACCTTCTTCAACAGCTGCTCTTGTAGCTGCTAAGGCATCTTCCATACGTAACTTAGCTTCTTGCATTTCAGTTTCAGTAGCAGCACCTACACGGATAACAGCTACACCACCAGCAAGTTTAGCAAGTCTTTCTTGTAATTTTTCTTTATCGAAATCTGAAGTAGTTTCTTCGATTTGAGATCTGATTTGAGCAATTCTAGAAGCGATTTCTTCTTTATCGCCTTCACCATCAACGATGATTGTATTTTCTTTTTCAACTTTAACAGATTTTGCACGGCCAAGTTGATCCATAGTTGTTTCTTTTAAATCTAATCCAAGTTCATCAGAGATTACAGTACCACCAGTTAAGATAGCGATATCTTGTAACATAGCTTTTCTTCTATCACCATAACCAGGAGCTTTAACAGCTACTACTTGGAATGTACCTCTTAATTTATTAATAACTAATGTAGTTAATGCTTCACCTTCAACGTCTTCAGCGATAATTAATAATTTAGCGCCTGATTGAACGATTTGCTCAAGTACAGGTAAGATTTCTTGAATATTAGAGATTTTCTTATCAGTGATTAAGATATATGGATTATCAAGGTTAGCAACCATCTTATCCATATCTGTTGCCATGTACGCTGATACATAACCACGGTCAAATTGCATACCTTCAACTAAATCAAGTTCTGTTTTCATTGTTTTCGATTCTTCAATAGTGATAACACCATCGTTAGAAACTTTTTCCATAGCATCTGCAACTAATTGACCTACTTCATCATCTCCTGCAGAGATTGCAGCAACTTTAGCAATTTGCTCTTTACCTGTAACATTTGAGCTCATCTTCTTAATCGCTTCTACTGCACATTCTGTTGCTTTCTTCATACCTTTTCTTAAGATAATAGGATTAGCGCCTGCTTCAAGGTTCTTCATGCCTTCTACAACCATAGCTTGTGCTAATACAGTAGCTGTAGTAGTACCATCACCAGCAACATCATTTGTTTTTGTTGCTACTTCTTTAACTAATTGAGCACCCATGTTTTCGAATGCATCTTCTAATTCAATTTCTTTCGCAATTGTAACACCATCGTTTGTGATTAATGGAGCACCGTAAGATTTGTCAAGAACAACGTTTCTTCCTTTAGGTCCTAATGTTACTTTAACTGTATTTGCTAATTTATCTACACCTGCTCCAAGAGCTTTTCTTGCTTCTGCACCATATTTGATTTCTTTTGCCATAATGTATTGCCTCCTATTTTTTATAATATCGAGTTGTTATTACATCTATAACTATTCCGTTTCTTAATAACTTAATCTTCTACTATTGCAACAATATCATTTTGTTTTACAACAATGTACTCGTCTTCACCAAGTTTAACTTCTGTTCCAGCATACTTCGAGTAGATTACTTTATCTCCTACTTTAACTTGCATAGTAACTTCTTTACCATCTACGATTCCGCCAGGTCCTACCGCAATGACTTCAGCTTGTTGTGGCTTTTCTTTCGCTTGACCAGGTAAAACAATTCCTGATTTTGTTGTTTCTTCTGCCTCTAATTGTTTTAATACAACTTTGTCTCCTAAAGGTACTAATTTCATATTAATATTCCTCCTTATTCTTGTTTACGGAAAGTGTATCCTTCACCCGTAGTCATTACTTATTTTTTAGTTATTAGCACTCACTTTAAACGAGTGCTAAAAGTTATTTATATATTAGTAAATTTACCTTTTAAATGCAACTGAAAGTTTTTCGCAAACTTCGTGATTTTCGCTTCATATCTTTCGCTTTCTCTTGATAGCTCTCTTTTTCTCACTTTTACTATCTATTTCTTATTTTACACGATTATCTCTCGCATAGTAGAAGAGATATTGTTGAGCATAACCACCATACTCACCAAAGTGTTCTTTCGCAAACGCTTGCATCTCATCTTTCTTAACAGGCTCATCAAAATATAGTCTTTCCAAAATTCGAATCATCCATACATCAATAGGAAATGCTTCTCTTCTTCCAAGACCAAATAACAAGACACAATTACCAACCTTCTCTCCAATACCTTTTACAATCTGAATCTTTTCAAGGGCTTCCCCATAATTCATCTGACGTAACTCGTTCTCACATAGTTCTTGACTCACAACTTTCCTACATGCATCTACTAAGTATTTGGCTCGAAATCCAGCCTTCATATCGAGGAAATCTTGTTCCGTCGCTTTACTAAGTGCTTCGGGAGTTGGAAAGCTGTAATACCTCTTACCATTCCATTCCCCAATATATTCACCAAATCTTTCTGATATACGCTCAACAATCTGCATTATATGAGGAATCTGCTTATTCTGTGATATTATGAAGGTAATAAGCATCTCAAAAAATTCTTGGTTTAATATTCTGACACCTGACTTTTGTTCAATTGCTTCTCCAATCAGGTTATCTCGTTCATTCAGCCATCTCTTAATTGTTCCATAATTCCTATTCAAATCAAAATATGGACACCATATGGACTGTACCTCTTCCATAGTACTATTATAGAAGAACAGTATGTTATCTTCTTGTTTTATATGAAGTATACGATTCTTAGCTATAACAAGGTATTCATTATTACTAATACATTCATACCGAAAGCACTGACCACATTCTAGTGTCTGCTTTAAATCAAAGTGTTCTATTTCTTCTATTACGATACACGTTTTATCTGCTATTATTCTCATATTTATATGGCCCCTTTCATAATTGTTTATCAATTCTCTAACAAATGAATACATTATAGCATAAACACTTGAATCTATGTTATAATAAAAATACTGGCAACTCATTAGATGCCTATACACATGATCGGAGGTTACACGATGAAAGAACAATTATATACAATACCCGTAATGGATGCCTATAGAGAAGATTGCGAATGTCCCGTTTGTTCCATGTATAATAGCTTGGAATTAAAAGCAATTGATTTCACTATGGGACCAAGTTATATGGAAGATGATATTCGTGCTGTTACTGATAAAATAGGTTTTTGTAACACTCATATCAAACAATTATATAATAACCAGAATCGACTTGGACTAGCTCTTATGCTTAAGACACATATGGATAAGACTATAGATGACTTAACGAAACTATCTGGTTCAGAAAAAGTATCTGCACCTTCATTGTTCAAGAAAAAGACAGAATCAAAAGGAGTTCCAGCTTACATAGAGACCTTAAAACACTCTTGTTATGTATGTGACCGTATTGAACAGACCTATAAACGTTATCTAATAACTGTTTTCTATCTATACAAAAAGGAATCCGAATTCCGTGATTTGTTCCGCGCTTCCAAAGGTCTATGCACCAATCATTATGCAGATCTCTATCAAATGGCACCAGAACAATTAAGCGGCGATATGTTGCAATCCTTCCTCGCTGACCTCAATAAATTATATCTTGATAATATGAAGCGTGTACGTGATGATTTATCATGGTTTATTGACAAATTTGATTACCGTTACGTGAATGAACCTTGGAAAAATTCACAAGATGCATTACCAAGAACCATTCAAAAAACAAATAGCTTCCAAGTTGAATAAATTATAAAAAAGAAAAGACAATTTTAAATAAAAAACATGCCAATATGATTTTCTAGTCCACATTGACATGTTAATATTTAGGATTGTCTTTTAATTATCTCTTTTGTTTTGTACAATAAGCTCTTTCAAATCACGCGCTTTTGATTTGATACGTTCATTTGCATCTCTTGCAATAAGTACTCTAGAAATCCATCTTCCTGCTTCATCAAATTTGCCACAACGTCTTGCTAGGTCAGCCACTAGATATGTAACTGTATTCTCATCCATTCCGCACATTGGGAACATCTCTTTTGAAAATGCTGTTGTAAAACCTTCGTAAGCATTATAAATGAACTCATTCTCCTCAGACTTTAATTTAGCAATCTCTTGATCATAGTTATCTGTATCTGCTGGTAGCGTCTCAGCCTTACCTCTTAGTAACCAAGCGATTTTCAAGCAAGTATATGCTCTTTCACTATTCTTTGCTTTCTTAACTATTGTATTCACAAGAACTAACTTATGACGAGCAATCGCTTCGTCATAAGTATAGATTTCTCCCTCATTTTCAATACCGCGAAAATTAATTGTAATTTGATCTTTAATTAATTTGGCTTGTGGTGCAGTCATATAATTAAAGAAACGATTTAATGCACTATATCCACAACTCGGACAAACAATTGCATCATATTTTAATGAATCTACAAGTTGATACTTTGGACGTAAATCAGAATCAGCGCCAAGTAATTTCACCTTACCAGTTTTTACTGATTTTGACTTGAATTCATTATCACAAACTGGACAAGTATGTGTCTTATCAAAGATGAAATCGTCTTCTGTGATCTTTGGTTTCTCTGCTTCTTTGTCCCCTTCTTTTTTGTCACCATTACCTGTATTATACACATCTAGGCCTTGTAACTCGCCTAGTCCGAAATTCTCTAATCCCGAAAATAAGTTAGCCATTTTTCACCCTCCCTAAGCTGGTTTATAAGAACTTTTTAATGATACAATTCGGTTAAATACTAAATGATCTTCTTTCGAATCTTTGCAATCTACACAGAAATATCCTTGTCTTAAGAATTGGAAACTATCTAAAGATTTTGCTTCTTTGATTGCAGGTTCAATATAACATTCCTTAAGAACTGTTAATGAATTTGGATTTAAATTAAGACTTCCATCTTCATTATACACCCCTTTTTCTTCGTCTACTATATTCTCATATAAACGTACTTCAGCTTTTACAGCAGTAGTAGCTTCAACCCAATGAATTGTGCCTTTGACTTTTCTTCCTGTAAATCCAGTACCATTCTTAGTTTCAGGGTCATACGTACAGTGAACTTCTGTAACATTACCATTCTCATCTGTTATATAATCCGTACACGTAACAAAGTATGCATTCATTAAACGTACTTCATTGCCTGGGAATAATCTAAAGTATTTCTTTGGTGGCTCAATCATGAAATCTTCACGATCAATATATACTTCTCTTCCGAATGGTACTTTTCTTGTTCCCATCTCTGGATTTTCTTGATTGACAGCGGCATCAAGATACTCAATTTCACCTTCTGGATAATTCGTAATAACTAGTTTAATTGGATCTAGAACTGCCATCACTCTTGGTCTCTTAAGTTTAAGGTCTTCACGAATACAGTACTCTAACATTGCATAGTCAACCGAACTGTTACTCTTAGACACACCACATAATTCCATGAATTTACGGATTGATTCTGGTGTAAAACCTCTTCTTCTTAATGCGCTAATGGATACTAATCTTGGATCATCCCATCCGTCTACAATGTTCTCTTCTACTAGTCTCTTAATGTATCTCTTACCTGTAATAACGTTTGTAAGATACATCTTAGCAAATTCTATTTGTTTTGGTGGATTCTCATATTCTAATTCTTTAACAACCCAGTCATATAAAGGTCTATGGTCTTCAAATTCTAAAGTACAGATTGAATGGGTAATGCCTTCAATTGCATCTTCTATTGGGTGAGCAAAGTCATACATAGGATAGATACACCATTTGTCACCTGTATTGTGATGATTCATACGAGCCACACGATATATAACTGGATCTCTCATATTAATATTCGGTGATGACATATCAATCTTGGCACGTAATACTTTCGTTCCGTCTTCGTATTCACCATTCTTCATTCCTTCGAATAAAGCAAGATTTTCTTCTACGCTTCTATCACGATATGGACTGTTTTTACCTGGCTCCGTTAATGTTCCCCTGTATTCTCTAATTTCGTCTGCTGTTAAATCACAAACGAAAGCTTTTCCCTTTTTAATTAATTTAACAGCTGCTTCATACATTTGGTCAAAGTAATCCGATGCAAAGAATAGGCGATCTTCAAATTCTCCCCCAATCCATTTTACATCCTCAATAATAGATTGAACAAATTCTGTCTTCTCTTTTGTTGGGTTTGTATCATCAAAACGAAGATTGAATTTACCATTATATTTTTTTGCTAAACCATCATTTAATAATATAGATTTTGCATGTCCAATATGAAGATAGCCGTTTGGTTCTGGCGGGAATCTTGTAACAACTTGTTTGCAATGCCCTTCTTCAATATCTTTATCAATGATCTGCTCAATGAAGTTCTTAGATATAACTTCTTTTTCTGTTGAAACATTTTCCATGATTCTATGTCTCCTCCTAAGTTACTATTATATAATCATGTATATCGAACCATTTGTAGTCAAACAGACCTTCACAATCTGTTATTTACTATCCATAAGCTCTAATACTTATAAAAGCCCAAAAATATTACTGGTTTCAATTACCAGTAGCAAGAAAGTAGATTACTTTCAACTTTATCATACCACACTTACTCAATTTATAAAAGTAGTATTAATAATATTTTCCTATATTGATACTTATATACTAGCAAAATGATTTAACACATGCCTTTGCTTGGAGTACATAAAAAAAGCCGTTACACTATAGTAGTGTAACAGCTATACATATCTTACTTAAATTGATGATCACCTAGGGTAAACCTTGGATTTGATAATCTACCACTAAAACCGTAGTATCCACTAAGATTTTTACTAAGAGATTTTCCATTTTTAGTATATTTAATCGTTTTTACTCCACTCAATGCTGCTTTCGCTGCTTTGATACATTGTTTCTCTTGAGCGGAAGTAAACCTACCATTATCGTATTCGTTTAATGCTTTATTCAAAGAACCGTTTCTAACCGGACCGAATTGATGTTTTTGATATACAACACCTTTTAATGTATTAGGGTATATTTTTGAGTCCATTCTATTTACTACAACAATACCTACTGCTAATTTTCCGGCATAAGACTGGTTTCCTGCTTCACAATAGATTAGTGTTGATAATAATCGTACCTCAGCGCTTGAATAAGACGCAGCTTTCGTTGTCTTAGCTGTTGTCTTTTTCTTAGTTATGCTAGTTTTCTTTTTCGTTGTTGTTGTTTTCTTTTTCGTTGTTGTTTTCTTCTTTGTTTCTTTTTCAGAATCTGTTTCTTTCTTAGAATCTGTTTCTTCATTCTTACTATCTTTTGATGATTCTTTCGTTGAATCTTGTACTACATCTTGGTTCGACTCATCGTTCTCTGTCTTAGATGTATCTTCTGTTGTTGAAGTACCTTCGGTGATAGCAGAATCTTTTGTAATGGTAGAATCCCCTGTAGTAGTTTCCCCAGCTTGTGTATCTGCATCAGTCACTGATGTGTTCACAACTTCTGAGTTTTGTATCTGTTCAACCGTATTCACTTCCGCTGCAAATGCGTTGATACTTACTGTATTCGCTACAATTAATGCCGTAGTAGTCATACAAAGCAAGAATTTTTTCATCTTCATATAAAATCTCCTTTTAATAACCTTCAAATTGGTTATCTTTGGTTACATAATAACAATTGTTATATTATTATGAATTTGAAATTGTAAGTGCTTGTTCAAACACTCACTTGCAGTGGGAAAGCAATTTTACCGCAATCCACTTATTACTTACTAATCTTCGTAATAGATCATAACAATTAAGAAACAAATCTGAAAAGCAAGTAACATTTTGTTAACAATTACTTAATAAGTATAACATAGTTGATAAATAAATCAAGTCTTAAACGTGGGTTTTTCATCCATAATAAACTACATATATTTACATTATGCATTTTTCATGGTATTTGTGCATAAAAAATAATGCAATTAGAAAAGTTATTTTATAACTTTTGCCAATTGCATTGATTAATCAACAGAAACATTTATTTAATATTCTAAAAATAATTTGGTATAATTGTTAAGTTTTACATTTATCACAGCTACATTTTTATCCACATATTTCCATTATGCTTCTATTTCACTATATTTCTTTCAACACCAGACAAATAAGCCTTCATATTCAAACATACTTCTTCTACTACACGTCTTCTTGTTTCAACCGCTGCCCAAGCAATATGTGGTGTGATAATAAGTTTTGTACTATCTTGAATGCGTAACAAGGGATTATCTGCTGCCATTGGTTCACTTGCCAATACATCAAGTGCTGCTGCCGCAATCTTATCATTCTCAAGTGCCTCCGTAAGATCAGCTTCATTAACAATAGAACCTCTTCCAAGGTTCATTAATACCGCTGTATCTTTCATCTTGTTAAATTCAGCTGCACCAATCAAGTCTTTTGTTTGGTCGTTAAGTGGAGCATGAATGGATACAATATCCGATTGACTTAATAGTTCATCTAATGTTACCCTCGTATATTCTGAATCATTATTCTTCCCAGAAGTTGAATAATAGATTATGTTACAACCGAATGCTTCTGCAATCTTCGCAACTCCTCTTCCAATCTCACCAAGTCCAATAATTCCCCAAATCTTACCTTTTAATTCGAAGAATTTCTTATCAAAATGGCTGAATATATCATTCTTAACATAAGCTCCTGATTTAACAAAATGATCATAGTAGCTTAAATTCTCATATACATAAAATAACAATGCAAAGGTATGTTGTACGACTGCCTCTGTTGAATATCCTTTCACATTCATTACCGTAATTCCTCTTGCATTGGTATATTCAGTATCAATGATATTCGTACCTGTCGCTGTTACACAGATTACCTTTAGATTCTTTGCTTCTGATAAGGTGCTCGCATTCATTGGCACTTTATTCACTACAATTACTTCCGCATCTTTTACACGTTCAGGGGTTTCCGTGGCTGTTGATAAACCATATACGGTTACCTCTCCGAACTCTTCAAGACATGTTAAATCCACATCATCTCCCAAACAATTTGCTTCTAAACATACAATCTTCATACGTAACCTCCGCTGTCTAATATTATGACTTTAATTCTATCTGTTTTTATATAAGATTGCAAGCAACCACTTTCTTTTGCATTTTTTCTTTTACTGTTTTTTCTATTACAGATTATATCTTTTGCAATTTATACTTCCATAAATAAAAAGAGAACCACCATAAGTTTAATTCAAATGATGTTTCTCCTCCTATTACTATAATTATTGGATTATTTATTAACAATTATTTATTTTGCATAATTTGCGTATTCCATAATGTTTTGATTAATTCCCTCACCGACAATCTCTACGATTTTCTCATAACAATCGTCTGTTTCGCTATTCATTACTTTAACATATAGTTCTGACATAGCAATTTGTGTATAAGCACTATTTACTCCTACTTTAATTTTAACATTTAAACATTCGTCTTCCACGGATATGTTTATATCCTCTGAATCTTTTGTTTCTGCACACAGACGCTCAATTGCTGTATTCACTTCATGAATCATTTGAAATGAAATGGTTGCTTTGTCAATAATACCTTCAATTGATTTGCTCACTACAAAATCCTCCTATAAACTTTTTCTACATTATACTTGGTAATTTGATATTTTCCAATCAAATCTGGCTAATTTTACTTGAATTAGGTACAATTTCACATGCTTTTTACGTGTTTTTTTAACATCGCTGGAGATACTATATTTCATAAGCGAAGTATCTATAACTTACAGATACGTAACTCGAATAATTTTTCTAGTTATTTTTGTATTGTTATAGTACTATTATAATAAAACAATTATAAGCTCGCTTATAAAAAGTTGTTCTTCATCTAAACTCTCTCATGGGTTTCTACTATTATAATCATGTGTGAGATTATGCTAAATGGTGTTCACTTAAGTATTCTAATTTGGATAGCGACAAGTAATCCAGGCAGATGCATACTTGATTCAATATAACTCAACGACAAATTGTATAACCAGCACGGGAAGTGAGGTCACATTATGTCTTATATTGCTCCGCAGGTAAAACCAAAATTTGATACTCTATCGGTTGGTCTACGTAACATCATTCTAGAGAAAGATGTTCAAATCAATACGATTCATGACTTGATTCGTGTTTTAGAGGAGATTGTCAAAGAAGGCGAAGAAGAAGGATAATTATTAGATTAGGATAACTTCCTAAACCAAAAGAAAGCAACTTTTCATTAGTATCACTAGTGAAAAGTTGCTTTCTACGTCTTTTGCTATTCCCTATCTATTAGACTTTGAAAGGAATTATAAATATTAACCCTACCATACCCCCATGAATTATTGGGATAAATAATACCAGGCTCTTGAACAGCCCCACGGATTAATAATGTCTTAATCTCTGGCGTCGCCATGCTAGTAGAGTTACCTCGAACAATCCCCCATTCTAATAGCATCGCCGCTAGGCCTGTTACATGAGCTGCTGCTAATCCAGTACCTGTTCCAGTAGTATACGATTTTTCTAAATTAGGACCTAATATATTCACCCCAGGTGCGCAAAAATCAGGCCTTAAAGTTCCTAATCTTGTTGGCCCCCTACTAGAATTCACATAGATACTATCATTTTCCGTATTATAAGCTCCCACTGTTATAAAATAGTCTGCATTTCCCGGAGATTGTACAATTGTGTCTGGATTAGGTTTAAGAAATAAGGTATCCGCTGGGATGAATCCTTTCGACGGTAACCACATATGAAAAGCTGAGTTTATTGGTATTCTAGAAGTTATACGAAATCGCCAGACACCAGCAGACGGGTTTTGAAGTCGGAACAGTATAAGCTGATCTCCCGTCTGTGACTCTAAACTAATATTATTTACCCATATTGTAGTGTTCTCAAATAGAAAATCCTTTCTTCTTGTTTCTATTATTCTAGTAGGAGGCGAAATTAATGACTCCCCCGTGGGTGAAATGATTTCTGCGGTAAGAGAACTAGGTACGGAACTCCATAATTCTAATGAAAAAGACGGCCTACTAACGCCGACATTTAACTCAGCAATAACCCCGGTAGTATCTCTTTCTACCACACCATAAAAATGATGTCCGAGGTTTAGCTCATTTCCAGCAGAAGTGATTATTCCAACTCCTGCATACTCTGAAAATCTTGACACTATACTACTCATTACTCCTTTGTAATCGTGCCCCCCTTGGTTTGTACCCAACCCAATACATATTGCTATTGGGCGTTTTATTCTAGATGCATATTCTAACAAATACCTCGTCGCTAATATAACATCTGTCTCTTGATAACATAAAGCGTCTTCTGGTATTAAAAAGAAATTCTTTGTAAAGGTCTTTGCTTCTTTTAGTTTCACAACTAATAATTCAGACTCCGGTACGACACCAGAAAAACCCTCCCTATTACTTTCTGTACCTGCAGCTACACCTGCTAGCATAGTACCATGCCCGTTCGTGTCTGTACTTGGGACAACTTCTAAGGGGTTATTACTCTGTAACGCTAAATTAATCTGTTCTCTACTATATTCCGTTCCATAATAAAAACCAGGAGGGTACGAATCTTCAGACTCAATTGTCTGATCCCATATAGAACCGATTCTAGTAGTTCCATCGGCATTTAAAAAAGCAGGATGCATATAATTAATACCGGTATCAATAATTCCCACTAAAACATTGTTTCCACGGAGTCCCAAATAGGGTACTTGTTGTACTCTAATAACCCCTGAGGCCTCCAAATCAACAGTAGAAGCAAGATCAAGACATGACGGAAACCCCTCATATTCATACTTATTTATACTATCTTTACTCAGTTCTTCCACAGGAATATATATAATAGCATATCTTTCATTTAAGATTGTCATGTTATCGGGATCATATTGTCCCTTATATTTACTAAACTCTATAATAATATCTGCATAGTCGTTACTCGTAATTTTATAGCGTTCCCTTTCATTCATATGAATATCCTCTCCGATTCTAATAGCTACTATGATTTGTATAACTAATTCTGACGCTTAGTTAACATATCTACGAGGGGTATTATAAAACCAAACTAATCACTTGGTACTTTAATAAAAATGATTTATTCTATAATAAATATCTTAAATATCAAATGCATTATAAATATTAACTGCTCCAAATCCCCAAATGTTATTAGGATAATCTATAAACTGTTTTCTATTTGCACTTTTTATTAAGTAATTTTTTATATTAATTGTAGTCATTGTGAGTAAATTTTCATTGGTTATCCCCCACTCTAAAAACAACGCTGTAACTCCTGTAAGATACGCTGCCGACAATCCCGTCCCACTTCCATATACATACCTATGATTCAAAAATGGTACCTTCATATTAACCCCAGGTGCCGCACAGTCTGGTTTAATAATGTTGATTCTTGTGAATCCTCTACTAGAGTCATTATATATGTTACCTGATTGCAGATCATATGCACTTACCGTAATAGGCATAATAGAATTCCCTGGTGATACTATGGTAGTATTGGAACTTGGTTCTAAAAAATAAGTATCATTTGATAAGAAATACCTAACTGGTAACCAAATATTAAAATTCGATTGATAGCTAGTATTCGCCTTCACTTGAAATCTCCAAATCCCCTCTACCGGTGTCCTAAATCGAAAAAGGATTAACTCATCCTTAGTGTCTGATTCTAATAAAATATTGTTTAGCCATACGGTAGTATCATCATCTGGAAAATCTAATCGCCTACTATCATAGTCATTAGGGCTACTTGTTGTGAACTCCTCACCCGAAGGTGAAATAACATGAATCATTGTCTCACTATTCGGAGAGCCCCAAACCTCCATACAAAAGGAAGGGCGACTTTTTCCAACCATTAGTTCAACTGTAGTATAACCACTATATGGATCAACTCTTCCTTCATAATGATTTCTTCCATTTGCTTCATTGCCTCCCGCTATCACAATTGATACGCCTGGCTTTTGACTAAAGCTAGATAACATATCACTTAACTTCCCTAAACCAGCATGCCCACCCTGATTAGTTCCTAATGCTATGCATATAGCAATAGGACGATTAACCTCCTGTGCTACCGATATTAGATAATTTACACCCAACATGATATCATTTTCTTGATAACATACTCTATCTTCAGGAATAAGAAAAAATTCTCTAATTGCTTCCTTCGCCGGTTTAAGTTTTACAACTACATATTCAGACTTTGTAGCAATACCACTAAACTTATTAGCTAAATCACTACTACCACCTGCTACTCCTGCTATTATAGTCCCTTGACCAATCGTATCCATTGTAGGTACATGTTGTAATGGATCTACACTTTTTAATGCCTCATTAATATCTTGTTTTGAATAGACACATCCATAATGAAAAACGTTTACACATTCTTCTTCATTGATGGTTTGATCCCAAATACTAACTATTCTTGATGTTCCGTCCTGATTTAAAAACGTAGGATTCGTATAATCGATTCCTGTATCTACTATACCAATTAAAACATTCTCCCCTTTTAATCCAAGACTTGGTAATGTTCTATTTTGCAATATATTTATAGATTCATTCTCAAGAGAAGCTGTAAGGGTATAACAAAAAGGAAACGAGTTATAACCATATTTATTAATACTATCTCTTTCAACTTCTTGTAGTGGTACATATACTACCGCATAGTTATCATCTATAATATTAATAGCCTCGATTTCCTCCAGTTGAAGCAAAGGATTAGATTTGTAATCTTTAATAATTAAGTCTGCATATTGTTCGCTAATAATTTTATGTTTATCGTTATGATCCACTACATTACTCCAATCGTCTTTTTACAAATTATGAATCCTTGTTTATATTTATGACTTATTATTAGCATCAATGGTATTCACGTTCTTATGGGAAGGTATAGTATTCAACAGATACAAAAAAACCCTTGTATTCACAAGGGTTTCACACTAAGCTGCCAAGCGGACTTGAACCGCCGACCTCCGCCTTACCAAGGCGACGCTCTACCGACTGAGCCATGGCAGCATCTTATTTAATTCGTTAGCACACCAAACGCTAACGAAACTATTTTATCAAATCAAGATAACCTTGTCAATATTAATTATGTTACAAGGTTAAGTTCCTATTAAGAATAATTTATTTGCTTAGGATAACACATTTATATAGAAAGGGAGCTTATTATAGCTCCCTTTCTATATATTAGATTAAGCAAATTTTTCAGCTTCTACTCGCAATGTATTTGCTATTTCTTTATTCATTGTAATTTCTTCTGATATATCGCTAACTTTCTTAACTAGATCAGACGTATTGTCTGCTACGCTAGTTACACCAATTGTGCTTTCTTCAATGGCTTTTGAAATTCCATGGAAAGATTCTACCATGCTAGCCATTGTATCATTTAACTTATTTGTCTTTTGTTCGAAGTTACCCATTACTTCATGAATATATAGGGCATCTTCATCATATTGAATTCCGTTCGCTACAAAATCATTATAATCAGGTAAAACTTTGTTATCAATATAACCCATCATATCATTAGCACAATTCATTAACTTGGAAACAGCATCCGTTACCATTAAACTAATCTCTTGTATCTTTGTTGCAGCGTTTCTACTACTATCTGCTAATTGTCTAATCTCCTCTGCGACAACCGCAAATCCTTTTCCTGCCTCACCAGCTCTAGCTGCTTCAATTGATGCATTCAAGGCCAACAGATTCGTTTGATTCGATATGCTTAATATTTCACCTGTTAATTCATTGATATTCTCAACCTTATTACCATTCTCTATTGCTATTTGTAAATCAGCACCTATTGTAGATACGATTTCACTAGTTGATACTTTATTTCCTTCTGCTGCTTCTTTCATTTCATAAGCACGTTTTTTCATTTCCTCTACATAACCCATAACTGATTTGCTTTGTTCTGCCATATCGGATATATTATCATCAACAGTAACTGTGTTTTCTATTACGGTTGTAATTGTAGAGGAGACTTCTTCCATACTGGCTGCTAATTCTTGCATTGAAGCTGATATATCATTGGTATTGGCATTGACATCTGCCACATTTGTTGTGACATTGTCTACACTACGATTTAAATGAATGGAATTGTTTTTAACTTCTTCCATAATATTATCTAGGCTTTCCATGAATGTATTGATTCCATTCACGAGTTCACCAACCTCATCCTTTTTCTCCACTGGTATCCTAACTTTCAGATTTGCCTGATTATTATTCATATCAGTTAGAATTTCATTTAGTTTTTTTGATGCTCTTTTTGTTGGTGATATAACACTCTTTGTAAGTACCACAATTACTATAATCGCTAAGATAATCATTATTGCAATACCGATGTTATTAGCCTGTACTGCTGCCTCAAATGTATCTTGTACGTGGGTAAACGAATCAGCACTTATTCCACTTTTTTCATAGGCCTGTTGTGCATCATCATGCACTTGATGAATATAATCAAGATTAGTAATCGACGCCCAAATACTAAATGCTGTTAATGCAATAATTGAACATAATATTTTAAAACGAATTCCTTTCTTCATTGTTTTCCTCCTTTATGTATCTCTAATTCATATTACTACCTAAGTTTTCTCGTAATCACGAAATCCCTACATATGATTGTCCTAGTACTTCCTTTTCTATCAATCAACATTGACTCTTAGGAACATAACAATTCTATTGCGCCTTTTGTATATTCTCGTATCGCTTCTTCTGTAATACTATTCTTCTTATAGCAAATTGCTAGATTCAGTTGTTCGTTAAGAGTTGCTACTCCCACTGTAAAATCATATACTGTAGTTGGATTTGCAAAAAACACATAATCCCGAATAACATACTCTCCCATATTAGGATTAATATTAACAACACCTAAATTGGATATGTCAAAGCCTTGCTCTCTATTCTCAAACCCAAGAAGTTTAGCAACTTTCATAAGAATTTCTCCTTGATAAGTCCCATTTTCTGCATAATACAATGGATCAAAGATACTTCCATCTAGTTGATTAAATAGTTGTAGAATAGTAAACGTTTTAGAAGGTTCTTTCAAATCTGCCTTCAATATCTTATGAATACATTCAACATTACCCCAAAATGTGTCATTCTCATCATATTGTAGTAGTGGTGAAATTGCTGAAGAATAGTTTGCAATACAACGATTCGTTTCAAATTTCAACTGATTACGTAAATCAATTGCAACAGTAGCCTTTTGCTCCTCCTTTTTAACTTTATATAAAACAGCTACAAAGGCAGTTACAAGCGCAGAATTAACAGTAACTCCATGTTCCTTACATCGTCTAATTAGTAATGGATATTTTTCCTTATCATAGGATTCTACGAACAAACCTAAACCATGGACTTCATGATAATCATTAAATAACTTTTCATATTCTTCTCTTGTAAATTGACGTCGGATTGATGACCATTCCGTATTGACCGATTGTATTGCTTCAACAAATTCTATCGGTAGTTCACTCTCTTTTGGCATATCCTTTGTCTCGCGAATAAATCTAGTTTCTTGAATCGGTAAATTCTGTGCTTTGTTACAATATACTTCCAATAAATCTTGCATTAGATACTGGAATGACTTTCCATCTCCAAGCAAATGATGTCCAAGTATTACAATGTCAAATTCTTCTTTTCCATGAATGATTAAGAAACGCAAAGGCGGTTCTTTATCAAATTCAAGTGGAATAAACTCCTCATCTCTTGTAATTCTCAGCCAATCGTCTTGATTCTTTCTCTCAAAGTACTTTACAGTTACCTTGATATCTTCCTTCTTCGCGAAATAGACTTTTCCTTCTTCTCCTTCATCCAATACATAAGATATGATTGGATGAACTCTCTCCATCTCCTTAATTGAATCTTCTAAACATTTACTATTATATTCCCCAATAACAGTAATTTTTGTAACAAGATACATAGATGGATTCTGATAGAAGTTTCGCTCAATTAGCATTTCATATTTAGATTCCAAAAATTCCCTCCCTGACTAATAGCATATTTTGTCATTTTTAGTAATATATCCTTTCTAATATAACAGAAAATTTGACAAATTTCAATTAATTATTTTATATTTAAGAGTTTTTACAACTATAAGTTATAATTAATACATTTTATCAGAAAACATCTTGAATATATTGTATTTAATTATCAATTGACACTCTTTTCCGAATGGCATTTTTCTTAACCTACACATTAAAAAAAACTTTGCAATTCATTCAGGTTTTTCTAATAAATGCCCTAAACGAACTGCAAAGTTTTTGCCTTGTAATTATTCTATTTATAACAAATTCAGCAAAGTAATGTATCTACATTTGCTACTTTTGTTTTTAACTCATTCTCTGTCTTACAATCTCATACGATAATACACCCATAGCTACTGATGCATTAAGAGAATCGATGTTACCAAGCATAGGAATCTTAGCTATGAAATCACATTTTTCTTTTACTAATCTACCAACGCCTTCTCCTTCGCTACCTATGACAAGACCGATTGGTCCTTTCATATCAAGCTTGTACATAACTTCGCCGTCCATGTCTGCACATACGAACCACAAACCTTCTTTTTTAAGTTCCTCAATTGTTACCGCAAGGTTTGTTACTTTTGCAACTGGTGTATAATTGATAGCGCCTGCAGAAACTTTTGCTACAGTTGCAGTAAGTCCAACTGCTCTTCTCTTAGGGATGATGATACCATGCGCTCCTGCTTGGTTTGCAGTACGGATCATTGCACCAAGGTTATGTGGATCTTCTATGTTATCCAGCACAATGATGAATGGTGGTTCATCTTTGTCTTTTGCAATTTGTAAGATATCTTCTACTGTTGCGTAATCATATGCCGCTGTATAAGCGATAACTCCTTGGTGTTTTCCTGTTTCAGATAACTGATCCAAACGTTCTTTCTTAACGAAATTAATGATTGTATCACATTTTTTCGCTTCTCTTAGAATTGACTTAACTGGACCATCTTGGCAACCGTCTAAGATAAATAAACGATCTACTGTCTTACCTGCTCTAAATGCTTCTAATACAGGGTTTCTACCTTCTATTGTTAATTCTTCGTATCTCATAAAACTCCTATCCGCCTATTGGCACCTTTGCGATGAACCCTTCTACTCTATATTTAGACAATGATTCATTGACAATAATTATTGCAATTTCTCTACTTTACCTCTTCCATCAAAGAAAGGCCTGTTTTCATTAATTCTATAATGCGTGGCATCTGATCTGTTAGATATAGATATCCTACCAATGCCTCTATACCAGTGGCCGTACGATAATCTGTAATTGTGGCATTCTTCGCTGAAGTGAAAGATTTTGCATTACGACCTCTCTTGTAATAGCTCATCTCTAGTTCTGTAAGCTCGTCCTTAATGGCATGGAACATAGCCACTTGGGCAGATGCCTTCACAAGAGAACTTGCTCTCTTATGAAGTTTCTGCACGGGTGCATTTCCCTTTTCCACTAACAAGGTACGTATAATAACATCATATATAGAATCCCCTATATATGCAAGTGTTAATGGTGAATACGTCTTAATATCTACCTCTTCTAATTGAAATGCACTTCTAAGATATTTTGCAAAGGATATCTCAGCAATAGCCGATTCATTCATCGAATTTACGCTCTCTTCCATCTTACCCCTTCTCTCGTATCTTCAAGTATAATACCTTTTTCTAATAGTAAATCACGAATCTCATCTGCTTTCGCAAAATCACGATTCTTTCTTGCATCTTGTCTAGCCTGAATTAAGCTTTCAATCTCTGCATCTAATAATTCTTCTTTCACATCAACATCAACACCTAATACAGCCGCTAATTTAACAATATAGTCTTTTGTGTCATCAAGTAGTTGTTTTGCTGAATCTGCCGATAAATTCGTATTCGCAGCTTTTACCATCTCAAAGATTGCTGCAATTGCATCCGCTGTATTGAAATCATCATCCATAGCTGCCTCGAACTTGTCTTTTAAAGCAGCGATAGAATCTAAGAATGTCTTTTCATCATCTGTCAATTCTCTAGCCTCTGCCTTTTCAGATAAATGTGCTAAATTACTAACTGCATTCTTAATTCTCTCTAATGCATTCTTTGCGGATTCCATTAATTCTCTACTAAAATTAATTGGGCTTCTATAGTGAACATTAAGCATGAAGAAACGTAGTACTTCATATGGATATTCTGCACCAACTTCTCTAACTGTAAAGAAATTACCTTCTGACTTAGACATCTTCTTGTTATCAACATTTAAAAATGCATTGTGTAACCAATATTTTGTGAAATTCTTACCATTAGCTGCTTCACTTTGTGCAATTTCATTCTCATGGTGAGGGAAAATTAAGTCTTCTCCACCTGCATGAATATCAATTTGGTCTCCAAGATATTTTTTACTCATAACAGAACATTCAATATGCCAACCTGGTCTACCTTGGCTCCATGGTGATTCCCAATATGGTTCTCCCTCTTTCTTAGGTTTCCATAATACGAAATCCATTGGATCTTCTTTTTCATCACTAACAGCTATTCTTGCACCAGCTTCCAAATCGTCAATGTTTTTCTTTGATAACCTACCATAGCCCTCGAAGCTTCTTGTTCTAAAATACACGGTTCCATTCTTCTCATACGCATGCCCCTTATCGATTAAGGTTTGAATCATCTCAATCATTCCTGGGATTTCCTGCGTTGCTAATGGATGCGTTGTTGCTGGTAGAACATTTAGTTGCTCCATATCCTCCTTAACAGCATCAATGTATCTCTTAGTAATCTCCGTTGTAGGAACACCTTCTTCAACTGCTTTCTTGATAATCTTATCGTCTACATCAGTAAAGTTAGATACATAGTTTACATCGTATCCTTTATATTCAAAGTAACGTCTTACGGTATCAAACATAATCATAGGTCTTGCATTCCCAATATGAATATAGTTATAAACAGTTGGACCGCAGACATACATACGTACCTTGCCTTCTTCTATCGGTTTGAACTCTTCTTTTTTCTTCGTTAATGTATTATATAACTTCATCTCTTCACCATTCCTTTCATAATATAATAACTTTAGGCACTTGCTATACTCTTTGTATTCCCTAAAGTCATACGTGAATGTTTTATATCATACTTATTTTGCTTTGTTAACTAGCTCAGCAACTTGTTTCTTAAGGATATTCAATTCTTCACGTAATGAATTATTTTCTGCTTCTAGTTTTGATAGATCATTGAGTACAGGGTCTGGTAAATGTACCTGATCAAGATCTTCACAAGGTATCTTCATATTATCACGTTTTACTACTCTTCCTGGAACACCAACTACAGTTGAGTTTGGTGGCACTTCTGATAATACAACACTACCTGCACCGATCTTCGAATTCGCACCAACTGTAAAAGATCCTAAAACTTTGGCACCAGCACTAATCATACAATTATCACCGATGGTAGGATGTCTTTTACCTGTTTCTTTACCAGTACCGCCAAGCGTAACACCTTGATACAAAGTTACATTGTCACCAACAATGGCTGTTTCACCTATTATAACACCATTACCGTGGTCAATAAATAACCCTTTTCCTATTGTTGCCCCCGGATGGATTTCAATACCTGTTTTACGAACAGTTCTTTGAGAATACCATCTTGCCAAGAAATAATGTTTTTTTAGATATAACTTATGAGCAACGCGGTATCTCATTACTGCCTTAAAACTTGGGTACAAGAATACTTCCATTGGAGTCTTTATCGCTGGGTCACGCTCTTTAATTAACTGTATTTCTTCCTTCACAAACTTAACAAATCCCATTCAAAACCACTTTCCTTCCCTTAAATATTGTGGGATTAATAGAGCAAAAAAATCGCCTCTAACATGCTTTCACATATCAGAGGCGATTCATTCGCGGTTCCACTCTATATTTATTAATGAACTGACTCCCTTGGCAAAAGGTGTAAACAGTTCTAAATTAACATCTTATTGTCATATAACGGCTGCTACCGGACTTAGCTAAGATTACTCCTCACCAAATCAGCTCCCAGATGCACTTCACAGACTTAATCATAATAATTAAGTAGAATCTCCTATACTCCAATAAGGAATGCTTACAGCCGGTGACATTCCATCTCTGATATCTTTGTATCTGCTACTTTTCTGTTCTTCACTTTTTCTATATATAATTGAATTTAAATGTCTATTATTTTAATATATGTCCATATATATAACTATAGACCAATAATAATAGCCTTGCTATATTCTATTCATTATTTCGAGATTTGTCAACAATATAATTAATATTTTACCATTAAGATTTCTTGCTGCATCCACTGCATCCACTGCAACCACCGCATCCTCCAGTTGGTTGGAAGGTCTCCATTATATGATCGTATGCGTAATTACTAACACTCGTAAGCATACATATTGCTTGTGAAGATATTCCTTTTCCTTCACCGGTAAAACCAAGCCCCTCTTCTGTTGTTGCTTTTACGTTTACTTGATTCACATCGATTTGTAAGGTCTTCGCTATATTCTCACGCATCTGTTCAATATGTGGGGCCATCTTAGGCTTCTGCGCGATAATAGTAGCATCTATATTCTCTATTACATAAAGCTCATTATCTAATAATTTTTTAACCTCGCCTAATAATGCAAGACTTGATATTCCCTTAAAACGATCATCCGTATCAGGAAAATGTTTTCCTATATCCCCAAGTGACGCTGCACCAAGTAACGCATCCATAACTGCATGTAATAATACATCTGCATCCGAATGTCCTAAAAGGCCCTTCTCATATGGAACCTTCACTCCACCTATTATCAGATCTCGATCTTCCACTAATTTATGGACATCATATCCCATTCCTACACGCATCTCATATCCTCCTTTTCATAGATCGACGGCAATGTCGACCTCTAATAAATATACGTTAATCACAACTACGTACTAAGTAGTTGATATCATCTTGTTATACCAAAGATACATTTGCATCTTCTACATTCATAATATAATTATAAAACAAAAACGTCAAGTAATAGTATTCCTATTACTTGACGTCTTATTACATTTTATAATAGCGGAGAACGGATTTGAACCGCCGACACTGCGGGTATGAACCGCATGCTCTAGCCAACTGAGCTACTCCGCCATATCTGTTTTATCTTTGCTTGTCTCCTAACTATAATCTGTTAGGTAATGGGACCAATAGGGCTCGAACCTATGACCCTCTGCTTGTAAGGCAGATGCTCTCCCAGCTGAGCTATGATCCCATTCAAAGTACTCAAGAACTTTGCTACGTCTTAAGTACTTTGATAGTATATTTGTTTTCGACAAGATTGTCAAGCAGTAAAATCTATTTTTTTTAAAATTTATTCTCCGTAGTATTTTCCCTGGTCCCACGTGTAGATAATAACAATAATATTATCGCTTTTATTCTATTCTTCCCTTCTACTTTATAATTTTGACCTTACATACTATGGTTTTTCCTTCTACAGTTGCACATACTGTAACCGTACCAGTCTTAACCGCAGTAAGCTTTCCACTTTTTGTAATGGTTGCAACTAGAGGATCCGTCGTTGACCAAACTACATCTTTAGTGTATCCATTATTCGTTACAGTGAATGTAAAGCTCTTACCTACTTTTAACTGATTTGTCTTTTTGTTAAATTTAAAGACACTTGTTTTCACTGTGATTTTGGTCTTACCTATATATTCCTTATCACCTTGATTGATTGTTACAGTAATTGTTGCACTACCTGCCTTCTTTCCTGTAACTTCACCATCCTTATTCACAGATGCAATTTTACTGTTGCTACTTTTATATGTAATATGTGCATTTTTAATTATATTGTTGACCGCTATACTGCTCTGTTGCTTTGTATATACCGTTAGTTTGGAAGATACACTTGGTTGTAATAATGCCTGTTCTGTAATGATATAAGAAGAAGCATGGTCAAATGGTATGATAACTTTCCCCTCCTTATTCACTTTTACAATATCCTTAAGTTCTAGTATATCAAGCTTCTCATTCCAATAATAGATATGTACATATGTATCGGCATATTTCAAATCCAATGGTAAGATTAATTCTCCTTCAAATGGTAATGCACCATTATGAGTTATGCTAAATTCTTTTAATACTGTCAATACATCTACTTTATTCTCTTTTTTAGTTTTTTTAATTACTTGTAGAAGTTTTGCTAATTTTTCCTCTGCAAGGTCCTTGACTTCTAGATTATATATCTTTTCCATCTGTCCATCTTTAATAGATTCTCCACGAATACTCCAACTATACGTCTTCATATCGATAAGCAAACGTACTGGCTTATCCTTCATTGCTTGTAGAATCTCTTTTGGTACAGCAGAATCGTTCTGAGATACGATTTCAGTAAGCTCATCATTTACATTCGTTTGCTTCAACATATCAAGTACTTGCGACCAAATGGCATTCAGACCACTCTGTCCTGGATCTCCACTTTCGGTATTGTTTCCTTGAGAACCACCGCCTTGTGATCCTCCGCTTGTGGTGTCACCAGCCACATAAATCAACTTACCTACTGCCATTCCTGATATATTACCTGCCACGTCGTAGGCCCTTATACTAATAAGATGCTCTCCTTCTGATATACCCGTTAATTTTATCTCTGCCTTAATACTGTTTGCATATTCTACTCCATCAAGATAAATCAGATAGCCTGCAACCCCAACATTATCATATGGTGGTGTAATAGATATGTTAACTTCACCTTTTACAGTGGACTTCACTGAGAATTCCTTAGGTACCTCAGGTGCAAATACGTCCTTTAGTTGCATAGTAATTTCCTTTATCTCTGAATCCTTATATCCTTCTTTCACAACTTTTACTTGTATCTTGCACTTTCCTGTTTGCTTCGTTTCGTAAAGATATGTAGCAGACTCTGTCTGATCAATTAATTTATCATTGACAAAGATCTGATATATCACTCTACTCGGGGATGATAGTGCAGGTAGAATGTGTAGCACAATTCCATTAGAAGCATTTTCTGCAAATACCTGTAAAGGTTCATCTAATTGTTCTCCAGGTTTTGTAACTTCTGTGGCATGATAATCAGACTTTGCATATAATCCAAAGTTGGCAAGATAGATATTATGTTCTTTATCTCCTGTCTGCTCTACTGTCCCCATAAGGAATTTCAAGCTCAAATCAAATGTATTCGGAGTGAACGGAATTTGATACACTTGCGGCGTTGTCGTAATTGTTACAACCTTATTATTGATCCCTTCTAAAACAACTTTTCTTTCTACCGTTGAATATCCTACAAAAGTAAGGATATATTCTTCACCTGGTACAACAGGAATCTTACTCTGTCCTAATTGAACGGACCAAGTAATTGGTGCATTATTCTCCAGTGCTTGGTACTTAGAGTGAATATTAAGATATCCATTCTCAACTGTAAAATCAGCGCACCCTTGATGGGCATATGTTTCAAAAGAATTAAGTCCATAATTAAAATTACCATTCAATAACAGGTTCTTATCAGATCCATATACTTTAATTGTAGTATGATAATTAGCATACTCCTCTGCCCTTACAAGTATTTCATACTCTCTAGCTTCTTTGAACAGTGTTTTATCCAGTGTAACAGTGGAATCTACAATAGAGAGCTTCGATTTATCAACTTTATCCCCATCTACATAGAATTCTGCTGATTGAAGCCAATCCTTATCACCAGAACTATTGAAAACAAGGTCATTATCTACAAAATTCAAATCAGACTTTGATGTTAAGCTACCAGACTTTTTAGGTGCTCCCTTTATTTCGAACACAACATCATCTAGATAGAAATCTAGTTGTGATCCTGTACCTGCTAATAAATACTTTAATGTAACAACAGCATCTACATTGAATTTGGTTTCATAAGAGAATGTTTGCCACTCGGTAGTAAGGTGCAGCGTTGTACCTGGAAAGAGACGATTATAATACTCATCTTCCATTGCTACCGATATATCAGCTGCTTTACTTGCTTTCGCCCGGAAGGAAAAATTATAGGTAAAACCGCTAACAACTTCTATATCGGAATACATCAACATACTCTCATATGTCTGTCCTCCAGCTGCTCCTACCGCTTTTCCAACCTTATTCTCACCTTCTTTAACAATGGATACATTCGTTCCATATGTACTCCAGCCCGTAGTTCCAGTTTCAAAATCACCATTTTGTAATGGGTAACAATTTATATCACTAAAATCTACGTTACGATTTGTCTCCCTTGTCAATATCACGTTATCTATATTGATGACAGACGAAGTCCCACCCACTAAGAATGTTACCTTTCCATTCTTGTCGGTAATCCCTGCTGGCATACTGAAGCTCATCGTTTGTTTCTTCATTGTTGTACTTAACGTAATCGTTTGTTCCTCATAGATCACAGAATCGTCCGCACTACTAAACCTTACTTTGATATCTCTATCTACATTGCTGCTGCCATCAAAGACAAGTTTATAGGTATCCTTTTGTAATAACTCTATACCTTGCTGGTTCATCGATTCCTTATGACTTGTTGATGTAGTTAATACAACTTCATTATTGTTAACCTTCGCATCTACCTGATTTAGGTTCCAGTACACCAATCGACTATTACCAAGATCAAAAGTTCCATTATAAATATGATTTCCGTTTTTTAATGGCTTCTTAATACAATCATCATCAATAACTATACCGTCTACTTCGGTGAAACTAACATTACCTATCCAAACAGATGTGGCATTCAATCCTAAGTTAAACTCTATCCTTGAAGTAATATCCGTATCACTTCCCATCTGGAAAATATATTCATAATGTTCAAGTTCCTTCGTTAATGTTGGACTATATGAGCCATATACTCCCCATTTATCATCCCCTACATCGCCGAATTTAATTGATAACTCCCTATTTTTTTCAGCTTTTCCATCAAAGCTTATCTTGTAATAGCGTCCTTTCACTAGTGGAATATTTTGTAACAATTGAATGGAATACGCTGCGTTACCACTACTTGATATATCAATTCTTCCAAGTGTAGATCCATTCTCTTCCACCTTCTTAAAACTTGCAGTTCCACCAAAATCGGGTAATGTTGCAAAATTCCATCCTTTAGGATCTTGAGTTGTAGCATAGTCCTTAATAATCTTCACATTATTAAATTGTGGATCTACAATATAATCCCCTTGAGCATTTGGAACTTTTGCACCAACTGGAATCTCTTCCTTAGGAAGCGTTGGCTTTACAGGCTCCTTATATTCTCCAGTGTATTCATATGCCCTAACATAATCCACCAACATCTCTGCTGGCATTACGGAATCGTCTGGGATAAGATTACCATCATAGGTTCCGCCCACTGCCAAGTTAAGGATTATATAGAATTCCTGATCAAATGGCGCTGGGTAAGCGAAATCTACTGGATTCTCATCTGAGAGGCTGTACCAGTTATTTTCTGTGTAATATAATTCACCATCTACATACCAACGTAACTCGCCCGGCTCCCATTCTAATGAATATACATGATAATCGTTAATGGAGCCTGTTCCTTCTTCCCAAACATATGAATCACCTATAGCCTGATTATTCGGGTATGGCTGTCCAAAATGAATGGTACCATCAACTCTATCTGGCTCTCTTCCCCTTGCTTCCATAATATCTATTTCGCCAGATAAAGGCCAACTGCCATATTCAGTATCAGCAGGAAGCATCCAGAATGCTGGCCATAAACCTTGGCTGCCTTCTTTTCCTGGCATCTTAATCTTTGCTTCAAATCTACCATATTTTTGTGAGAATAGTGCTGTTACTTTGTCATCTGCCATTGTCCAAATACGTCCAGATGTATAAGTCTGTCCACCTCTATCTTCTTTCTTTGCTTCTATCTTTAAGGTACCAGCTTCTACTTTAATATTATCTCTTGTATAATACTCTAATTCGCTGTTTCCCCAGCCTGCTACATTGTATTCTGCACCATTTCCTTCTTGATAAGACCATTTCGATAAATCAAGATTATTTGAATCTAGCTTATTACCGGTCCCATCGAATTCATCTGACCAAGTAAGATTCCATATTTTGCTTGGATAGATGATCTGCTTTATTACAGTTTCACTATACCATGGAGCTTTAACAACGATTTCGTATATACTGCGGTCCTTCCCCTCCTCTATAGAGAATAAAGATTGATCTAAAACTATTTGCCCAGCTTGAACAGAACATAAATTAGTTCCCTTTACTTCCACTCCATTTACGGTAATAGAATCAATTCCGCCTTGATACGTTCCATCATCTGGGAAAGTAAGCGTAACATTCTCTCCTATTACTGCATCAGTATCTTCACTAATAATAGGTGGCTTCTGCTTAATAAGCTCTGTTATGTCATGAGCTTCTAAATCCACGCCTTGTACTTGCGCATATCCTGTAGCATCCATCCTAATCGTATCTATATATATAGTATCTGCAGAACCTCCAATCATGAATTTTAGAGTACCGCCTACAACCTCTTTCGTTGTATTCACTTGCATCGTATAACGTACTGGATCTGTTGTCAGTGTATAGTCTTGTTGTCCAATTACTTCTCCTATAGCGTCCTCTAACACAACACGTATATCTCTATTATGTCTTGCCCCAGCTACAAAGCTAATATCATAGCTTTGATTTGCGGCAATTTGTAATCCTTGTTTATTAAATGATACGTCTTGTAACATACCATCTGCTCCTATCGTAAGTTTTGCGGACTTTTCCGTATCTGCATCTACGATAACATTGCCTTGTGATGTAAATGTTCCTAATCCATTTGAAAAGTCTCCGTCATCAATAAGTTGAACGAGCCTTGTAAACCCATTGATTTCTAACTTCATGTTTGAGAATGTAAGATTGTTTTCTCTAACCTCACGACTTCCAACACTTCCCATTAAGACGCTGAATACGGCGGTTGTATCCAAAGATTGCGCAGGTATATTAAAACTAACATGTCTTGTTTCACCTTTTTGTATTGCGATTGTCTTACTTAGTATATTATTTCTTGCGTCTAAAGATATTTGAATACTTCTAGCCTTCTCAGAATGTACATCAAAAGAAATGGTGTATACCTTATTGGCAGCTAACTTAACATTCTGATAAAATCTGGCGTCTTGTGGAACATTACCCGCACCATCGCCCACGTTGGTAATCCACACCTTTACACCATTAGCTACCTTAGAATAGCGAACTACATTATATGTATTCATCCAATCTACCGCATATGTACTCCAGCCCTCCATACCATTCGTTCCTAATGCAAAACTGCCATTCTTAAGTACGGTACCTTGTGTTAGTTTAAGACCATCTAAACTTGTAATCGGGTCTGGTGTCTGGTCATTCTCATCATTCGGTAAATCAACTGGTTTTGGCAATAAACTAATGTTTGAGATTTCTACCCTATGTGCTCCAACATTCGTCCCAAGATAAATCATAAACTTTTGAGTCGATGCCGTTACCTCACAAGATACTGTAGTTTTAACTCCTGCGGGAATCGTCTTAGAAGTGAAATCCCTACTACCATCGAATCCAAATATAACGGTTCGATCTACGCTCGTTAATACATCAAAACTGACGCAATAGGTGCTACCAGTCTCAATAGCATTAACAACTTGATATAGGCTAATCTGCCAGTCTGCCATGTTTTCTCTAATATCGAAAATAGCTTTATATGGCTCGTGTGTTAATGTAGCATTTTCACTGAAATTACTCCACCCCGTCAAATCTGTTGCTAAATCACCATTTACTAACATATTAGCTGGTACTGCTGCTTTCTGGGCTTTCACCCTCCTAAATCCCGTACCATTTACAATTGATGATAACAACATTACTAATACTAGCACCCCTGCCATTATACGTTTTTTCACCTTCAAAACTATCTCCTCCTTTTCTTTATATAATTTCATCTTATTAGTTTCCACTAGTCGATAAAATATCTTTTTTTCATTTTAGGTATGTATTTTATATATTTTATATATAAACAAAAAAGTAACGATTAAAGACTACTTTAATATTAGTCTTTAATCGTTACTTATTAATCTGCACTAACTTAGAGGACTTTCATCTCAAGCGTACTTCCCTGCTTACCTCGTTCCACTACAATCTGATTATTAATTCGTTCTTTCAACTCATTCACATGAGAAATAATTCCGATTAAACGATTCTTCTCTGTTAATTTAGATAAAGTCTCTAAGGCCTGCTCTAACGACTCAACATCCAATGTTCCAAAACCTTCATCTATGAATAACGTATCAATCTCTATTCCTCCTGCATAACTTTGAATAATGTCTGACATTCCTAGCGCAAGAGACAATGCTGCTTTGAAAGACTCCCCACCAGAAAGGGATTTTACAGAACGTTTCTTGCCAGTATAATGATCCAAGACTTCTATGTCCAAACTATCTTTTTTACGTGCATCGCTAACTCCTGTAGAACGAAGCAATTCATAACGACTATTAGTCATTATTAATAACCGTAGATTAGCAGCATTTAATATATCTTCAAAATACGAAGCCAATACATATTGTTCGAATACTAAGCGGTCCGGATTATTTCCTTTTGTAATATTATCAAGTTGCTTTACTATTCCATACTCTTCTTCCAATGAAGAACGCTTAGCTAATTTTTCTTTCATGGACTTATAAGCCTTCTCATTCACTGTTTGCTTCGTATGGAATGCTTGCTTCTCTTCAATAACCTTTTCCTTTTGCATAGTTAAAGCTTTGCATTCTTCCTTTAACTTATCAACATCAATCACTGATTCTTGTCCTAATGTTTCTTGTAATGTCTTCTTCTTAGCATCTTTTTCATTACATGTTTCTATATATGTTCTGATTTCATCATCTAACGCAGTTCTATCTGATTCTAACATAGAAGCTTCCTTGTATGCCTCTATTGATGTAAAACCAAACTTTTGTAAAGCAGTTTCTAATTCTTCCTTCTCTACCTTACCCTGTGCATGAACCATACGCATCTCTTCTTCCCGTTCGCATCGAAGAGCAAGTAATCGTTCATACTTCGTCTTAGCAGTGTCATAGGCTTCTCTGATCTTTTGTATCTGTAGCTTCTTCTGCTTTACCTCAAAAGCAATCTGTTCAAGCGCTTCTGAGATTTGCCGACTGCTCTCATAATCTGTAGGTAACAGGGCTTTTTTCTGCTCCACTTGTTCTTTATATTGTTTGTTTTCTTGTACAACTAGAATATATTGATTTATTAACTTACCAGAAATGTCTTCTTGTTCTTTCATTAACTTCTCTAGACTTGAAATACTTTCTGCTAGTTCCAATTTCCGCTTTTGATTTTTATGATATGTTATTGCTTCTTCCTCTAAAGTGACTTGATTTTGCTGTAACTTCTCATTCAACTCTAGAATCTGTTCCGATGCGATTCCATTGTCTTGACAGATTCTATCAAAGTCAGCCTGTAGTGTACTTACTTTCTCTGATAAAGCAGCTAACAAAGAATACCACTCCTGGTAAGCCGAAGCTTTTTGATCTGCTATCTTCTTATACTCTTCTAATTCTTTCTCGTTAGGAGCATTATCAGCAACTGTAGCTTTCATCGGATGTGACGTAGAACCACATACCGGACAAGGCTTACCTTCCTCAAGTTCTCTTGCAACAATACCAATTAAAGCACTACGATACTGTGCTTCCTTCTCCTCATATATTCTTTTCGCCTCTAAGGACTCTTGCTCTGCCTTCTTATATTCAGGTATTTTCATATCTTTATTAAGAATTGCTGCATCAAGAGCATCCTTCTTAGCTTGTAATTCTTTAAACTTTGCAAATTGGATCTGTAGACGTTCCTTATTTGATTTATTTTGCTCAATCAAAACCTCAAGATTCTCATATGACCCATATTCGTCCTTTGATTTTTTCAGACTATTCTCTACCTGCTCTTGCTTGCTTTTTAGATTCTCTTGTTTACTTAGAATCTCCTTGATTTGCTGTTCACTTAATACTACCTTTTCTTGCAATGTGTTCAATTCAAGGACAAGCGGACGATAGCTTTCAATTTGCTTTTGCTTCATTTGACTTTCTAACAAGGATTTCTCAAGAGTCTCTACTTGTTCAAATTCCTTCTTCCTTGCTTCGTACGTTGGTGTTGCTGTCTCTAATTCTAACTTGATTTGTTCCCATTTTGATTTAGCGGTGTTATAGCGAACAACAGAACCTTCATATATCTTATAAAAGGAATCTACATTCATTGCTTGCAGCGCTTGATTTAATCTTTGCTTCTTGGTTACAAAGACTTCTTTTTGCTTCGTTAATTGTTGTAATTCCTCTTCTAATTTTGCTAGTCTTAGGTGATTTTCATTAACCTTCTCACCTTTTGCAATATTCTCGGTATAAGCTTTCTCTGCTTGTTCATATTCTTTTATACTTGCTTCTAACAGTGTTTCCTGCTTCTTAGTATCTGTCATTCCTTCTTTCAAAAGGGTAAGAATCCGATCATAATGATATGGTGGTGCCACAAGAAGCTGTCCTAGCGCATCTTCTTCATCCTCGCGATTACATTCAATTGTATTCATGATTTCATCTAGACGGTTATTTTGTTCCGTTAATTCTCTCTGTAATCGCAATGATTTATCGGTTAACGCTCTTTGTAATTTCTCATATTGATTGGTTTTGAATATATTTCTCAAGATTTCTACACGGTCTTTGGAACTTGCAACAAGTAATTCTAAGAATTCTCCTTGTGCAATCATGGATATCTGCTTAAATTGAAGATATGTCATACCTAGTATCTCTTCAATTTTTCTGTTAACTTCTGTTATTACAACAATTGGAGTCTGATCCTCGATATACAGTTCTGCAATTTCTTGTGACACTGTTGTTCCTTCCCCTCGTTTCTTAGGTCGCTCATATTTGGGTGCACGATAGACACGGTAGCGCTTACCTTTATGTTCAAACAACAATTCAACATACGTATCTTCTCCCGCTGTGGCAAAATCACTTCTAAGTGATCCTTTCTCCCTCGTCTTACCACTTACATCTCCATATAATGCAAAGGATATAGCATCGAATACCGTTGTTTTCCCCGCTCCTGTCGGACCGGTTATTAAGAATAAACTTCCTTGATTAAACTTAGTAAAATCCACAACCACTTTTTCCTTGTAGGGACCCCAAGCTTCAATTGTTACTTGTAATGGTCTCATCCGATATCACCTCCAATCTCTTCTATCACTGCCTTCATACAGGTTTCATATTCACCGTCAAGCTCTTCCCCTGCGACACTTGTATAGAAATCTCTGAAATGTTCATAGATTGTTTTATTCTGTGTACTTGCTATACGCACGCTATTTTCATGTTCTTTTCGTTCATTCTTCTCAAATGTAATCTGCATCACATTCGGATACACACTTCGCAGCTCTCCCATAGGATCAAATAATTCCTGCTTATCTAATAATGTTACATGAAGATAATCATTCACATCTGCTTGAGAATACACCTCTTCTTTCATAAGTTCATCTAATGTACCTTTTATTTTTCTCATATCATGAATTGGTTTAAGCTCTCTTACTGATAGGGTTACATCGCCTTTATCCTTTAGCTCAACAACGGTAACACTCTTCTTATGAAAAACTTCCGAGAACGAATATTTAATAGGTGATCCACTATATCGTATAGTATCTCTTCCCATTCGCTGTGGTCCATGGATATGCCCAAGTGCTACGTAATCGAAAGCTTCAAACACACTGGCGTCTACATTCTCCGCACCACCTAGTAACAGATTTGATTCCGATTCACTTTGTTCAGGCGGTTTCCCTGTATTGGTAACAAAATGGTGGGTAATCAGTAGATTTCGATTGTTCGCATCTATACCAGATTCTTCAATTATCTTACGTACACCATCTTCACAAGTTACAATGGTCTCATCTTGATATAAATGTCTTATAATTGCTGGCTTTGCAAATGGGAGCATATAGATATTCAATGTACCATACTCATCTTCCATTGCAACAGGATTCATATTACCTCGTATCATACCTTCTATATGTAATCCTTTGTCCTCTAATATGCTTCGAGCGAAACCGATTCTCTCAGGAGAATCATGATTTCCACTAATCATAAAAATCTGTATCCCTAGTTTTGTTGCCTCTCTTAGGAATTGATCCAAGGCAACCACCGCCTCTGCAGATGGGACGGACCTGTCATAGATATCACCCGCTAAGATTAAGCCATCTGCCTTCTCTTCCTTCACTATGGTAAGTATCTGCTTTAAAACATGTTTTTGTTCTTCTAACATGCTAAACTCGTTCACTACTTTTCCTATATGAAGATCTGCTGTATGAATAAATTTCATTGGATTCACTCCTTTTATCTGATCTATTGTTGTCGCAAAACTCCAGCCATATTTATCATAACTTCTTACCTAACGCACTTTGACACAAAACACGTTACGCACCTAAGTACTTCTAAATGTGTACACCACATTCATTAATTGATGCGGAATCGCCATCGATTCGGCCTCCTGCCTCAGCTTTGGCTGGCTCGGCCTCCTGCCTCAGCTTTGGCTGGCTCGGCGTCCATGCCTCGCCTTCCTTGATTTCTTAGTACACACTAAGAAGTACTGTAGGTACTACACTATCGTTTCTTAGTCAAAGTGCGTTAGACAAGAAGTAAATCTACATTTTAAGAGTTTTGCTGTTACTATTGACACACTAGTCAAGCCCTAGAAGCAGCAAGCTGCTTCTCATTCGCTTTATCTCTTCATTTATTTACAATAGACTCGAGAAATTACTTCGTAATTTCCCTCGTTAACTA
>JAHAJA010000069.1 GCA_018372435.1 Clostridiales bacterium
GATAGTCATTGATGTTGTAGTTGCCGGGGTAACAGGAGTAGTATTTGCAGGCATTTTTTATGGATTATCAAAGGCGTTTAAGGCATTGAAGTTGAAGATGACTAATAAGGGTGGCAGTAATGCTACTAAGGGTTCAGGGAAATCTCTATATGATTCAAATGGTAATTATACAGGGGGTAGAAATCAAGCGGAATTAGATACTTTGGCTCGTGACCCTGCACATGCAGGATCTACAAGACAATATGACATAGATCAAGGAATTCTTGAACAAAAAATTGGGTTGAGTTTAGAGGAAAGTGGAAAAGTTCCGGGCCCACTAACTAGAGATCCATCAGGTGCTGCAGAATTTTTTGATTCAACTGGTCAAGCGTGGGATGTTAAGTCATTTAATTCAAATTATAAGCCAAGTAAAGGTGGTTATACGCTCCAAAAATCAATGGATAGTATTCTTGATTCACTAGGTAAAAATGAAAATGTAATGCTTGACACTTCTAATTTAAGTTTAGCACACAAAACTGAACTATTAAATGAGTTATCTAAACAGGGGTTGATGGATAAAGTGATTTTGTGGCCATAAGGAGGAAATTGATGGATTTATTAGAAAACTTAAAACGATATACGGATTTCTCAAAGGGTATATCGAATGAACCATGTGAACTTTTATATGAAGATATATGTCTGGATAATATTGTTTTTACAAATTACGATTTAAATAATAGTAAATTTTTAGAAGTACAATTTAAGAACTGTAATTTTGCTGAAGTATATTTAAGTGGTGCTTCTTTGTGTGGTAGCTTATTTGAAGAATGTATATTTGAAAATAATATATTTAAAAAAGGAATGGCTGATTATGCTAGATTCTTAAAATCAGATTTTAAAGCTATTGATGCATTTAGAACAAGCTTCTATGCGACAAATTTTGAAGACTTAAAGATAGAGAATTCATTGTTTAAAAATTGTCATATTGGACGAGCTAATTTTATAAATGTAATATTTAAAAATACTGATTTAAGTAGAGCTAGTTTTAATGATTCTGTATTTGAAAATGTAACATTTCAAGATTGTTATTTAGATGAAACACAGTTTAAAGGTCTCATAGGGTTAGAAAATACCATGTTTTATAATACAAATATTATGATTGATGGAGAATTAAAAACTATATTAGGTAACAAAGTAAAAGAAGTTATAATGATATAAATAGTTTATATATGAATAAGTTTTAAATATGATTAATTTCTTATGAGTCGAGTAGATTTATGAAGATGATATAAAGTTTTATTATGGCAATGAAAAAGTTTGGCTTGCAGACATAGTACCTAATAAGTATATAACTGTAGACAAAAAATGTTTTATGGTTTGCTAATTAAATTTAAATTATGGTTATACTTTAGGACTTCCAACTACCTAAATTCCAGTCTCTTAATTCAATATCATGGCTCTCACGGAATGACGTAATCCATGATATGAATTAAGAGACTTTAGCGAAAAAATTTGCCTTGGGTATACAATCGGATTTTTAGGTGTAGTTCCAATACTCTCATATAAACGTACTTTTTGTAGCAAAAAAATATGTTGCGAAAGGTGCGTTTTATTATGGGAATTAAAAAAGTGGATTCAAAATCAATTATTATTCATGAGGAGACCGAAGTAAAATTCAAAATAGCTGGAAGTATACGAGAAGTCCAGTTTTTTGCAGGAGTTAACGGAAGGTGTCCGATACAGAATATCTCTAAGGACAAATACCTTGATAGAGAAACTGGAGAAATCAAAGAGAGAAAGAAATCGGAGAACCGTTACCAATCTCCCAAAAGTGTCAGAAAGAGTATCAATAAACTGATGGATTTAATTCGGTGTAATGCGACAGAGAAAAGCTATTGTAAGTGGATTACTCTGACCTATGCTGATGCAATGACAGACCATGAAAAAGTCTATGAAGATGAAAAAATGTTTCTTAGGAGATTGCAACGATATCTGAATAACCAGACCGAACTATCAGATGGTCAAAAGATGTTCAAACGTATTACAGTAGCAGAGGCACAGGGCGAGAAGCATGACAATTCTTGGCATATGCATATCCTGCTGATATTTGAAGACATAGCCCCGTTTATATCAAATGATACAATAACAGAGTTATGGGGGCATGGTATGACGGATACGCATAAAGTATATGATGCAGATGGTCTTGCCCTGTATTTTAAAGTGTATCTTAGCGATGTTGAATATATTGAGAGTAATGAAGATTATGATGTAGTAGAAAAAGTTGTGAATGGCGAGTCTAAGCAGTTCATCAAAGGTGGCGATTACGGTATTATCCGACTGGAATGCCATTATTCTCAGCCAGTAGGGGTATGAGCAGACCAGTGGTAGAGAAGATAAGTCATAAAGCAGCTATGGAACGTGTCAGTGATTGTACATTGGTGTACCAAGAAACATTTTTGATTGGTGATGAGAATAAAACAGGAAATATGATTGATAAAAGATATTAAAGAGAACCGCGTTTGATACCTTAAATATGTTGATAGATGATTTGAAACTAAACAATTCATTATCTGATACTCAAAAATGGGATCTAATATATGATATTGCAGAAGGAAGGGTGAATGATGTTACAGAGATTGCCAATATTATTAAAGGAAAATGAATGTAAACTACTTTAGTGGAAACATGACTCCATATCAGGCTAGTAAATATTTGGAAGGAAATACAATGCCAGATATTGAACATAATGAAAATGAAATAAACAATATCTATAATATATTATCACCTTTAAGTAAAATTGATAGTCTTATTCTGGTATGGGAAAATTAGGTAGATAGATTATTATAATGGTATGATTTGTTGAAATTAAAAATTATATGATTATACTTTAGGACTTCCAACTACTTAAATCTCAGTCTCTTAATTCAATAATATGGCTCTCACGAAGTGACGTAATCCGTGATATGAATTAAGAGACTTTAGCGAAAAAATTTGCATTGGGTATACAATCGGATTTTTAGGTGTAGTTTCAATACGCTCATATAAACGTACTTTTTGTAGCAAAAAAATTTGTTGCGAAAGGTGCGTTTTATTATGCGAATTAAATAAGTGGATTCAAAATCACTGTCACATCTTATACTGGTTGTTGATGAATTTACTGAATTAAAGCGATTTTCTAATGAAAGTAATGATGTAGATTTCATTGCTGAGATTACAACAATTGCTCGTGTGGGACGTACCTTAGGGTTTCATATTGTATTGGAATATCGAAGGCGCTATCACAGATGATATAAGAGTAAATTCAAAGGCTAGAATCTGCTTAAAAGTTGCAACAAAACAGGCATCAAAGGAGATGATCGGCACCTCAGTCGCA
>JAHAJA010000070.1 GCA_018372435.1 Clostridiales bacterium
TCATGAAGCTTTTTATTAAACTGTACTAAAGGACTTTTAGGATCAAAAAGACTAACGCCCAAAGATAGTAAGTCAAAGCCTGCCATTCCAAGTGATATTCCAACAGATATTTTTGAAACTGTTGGAATTATCTTTGCTATTTTTCCAAGATGTTACAGCACTTTGCATGATTGTCCAAGTACTTGTCCTACACCACCAATTCCATCCAAACAATGCCCCTGTCAACGCTCCCGAGAATTCTCCTTCTTCAATTTTACTTCGTTCTCCTCATGGAGAATAATTCATCTTGAATAGTCAAAACTGCACACATATTGCCTTCAAATATCTGCCGCTTCTGCTTTTTCATTGCTTCTTATAATATCTTTTGTCAATAATATTTCCATTCTCTTTATAATCTCCAATCATAAAAGTCTCTCGATAAACCAGCTGACAATCACTGACACGTTCCATGGCTTCTTTATTGCTTATCTTCTCGACAACCGGTCTATTCATACCCCTGCAGGCAGAAAATAAAGGCATTCCTGTAGGATAATACTTAAGTCTTCCACCTTTAATGAACTGCTTGGACTCTCCATTCACAACTTTTTCTACTACATCATAATCTTCATCACCCTCAATATATTCAACATCACTAAGATAAACTTTGAAATACAAGGCAAGACCATCTGCATCATAAACTTTATGGGTATCCGTCATACCATATCTCCATAGACCTGCAATTGCTTCATTTGATTTATACGGAGCTACATCTTCAAAATTAACAGGATATGCAGATGCCATGAATTATCATGCTTCTCGCCCTGTGGCTCTGCTACTGTAATACGTTTGAACTTCTTTTGACCATCTGATAAATCGGTCTGGTTATTCAGATATCGTTGCAATCTCCTAAGAAACATTTTTCCATCTTTATATACTTTTTCATGGTCTGTCATTGCATCAGCATATGTAAGCGTAAGCCACTTACAATTGCTTGTCTCTGTTGTATTACACCGAATCAAATCCATCAGCTTGTTGATACTCTTTCTGACGCTTTTGGGAGATTGGTAACGATTCTCCGATTTCTTTCTCTCTTTGATTTCTCCAGTTTCTCTATCAAGGTATTTGTCCTTAGAGATATTCTGTATCGGACACATTCTGTTAACTCCTGCAGAAAACTGAACTTCTCTCGTATTTCCCGCTATTTTGAATTTTACTTCGGTCTCCTCATGGAGAATAATTGATTTTGAATCCACTTTTTTAATTCGCATAATAAAACGCACCTTTCGCAACAAATTTTTTTGCTACAAAAAGTACGTTTATATTAGACTTTTGGAACTTAATATCAAGTTTTGTTCTTTCGTATATCTAAGGCAAAATTTCGCCTTAACTAATCAATTCCTCTACGGAATTCTGACTCGATTCATAGTAATCGGTCACCTATCACGAATGCCTTCGGCTAAGGTTATAGGTGTAGTTGGGTTTATTCGATTTTATTTTGATGACGTCCTAAAGTATAACCATAATAAATATCATAGGAATACCGATTTGTTTAAATCTCCTGTTTTTCCCCCTGAAATTTAGTACTATCTGTGAATGGATATCCCTTGTCTTTTGTAGTATCGTGTGTTGTCAGAAAGGAGACCTTCAACATGATAGATACCAAAATTTTTGACATGCTATATTCCTATCTGGAAGAACGGTCTGATCACAATGTCCGCAGTCAGTTAAATGCAGACCCCGAGTATCAGAATGCCTTGGCAGAAGAATCGGAACTTTACCAGAAATATGAAACTCTTAATTTATCAAAAGAACAGTGCAAGGTTATAGAAAGATGGGTAGATGCAGTAACAACTACTAATTCCATCTACTCGGCAGTACTATTTCGTATGGGGATACAATGCTGCTTTTCCTTGCTGATGCAACTGGCAGATTTGAAATAACTCACAAGAATCGGCGGTATTTCCAATATTTAAAAAATCTGGAAACACCGCCAAATTTATATTGTAAGATATTTTGCAAATCAGTTTATCTTTATCCCTTATAAAGATTTCCATTATTGTATAACATTCAATATTGAGAAACAACATATTACAATTTTATTGTATAAATCTTTGTGGCATTATATATACACCTCTTAGATTTAAATTATCATCAAGAGCACAGAATATATTATTATTTACTTTTATTACATCTTTCCCTTCCTGTACATCCTCGCCAACCTGAATTATTCCCTTTTCTTTATCATACTTTATAGACATTTTTTCAAAATATTTTTGTGTCTGAGGAATTTTTCGAACTAAATCATATACTTCATTTTCTCTACATACTGATAAATCAATATTATATAATAAATAATCTCCTTCTTTCCATTTAGGGAAATCAATTGTACAAACAGTAGCCTTTATTAGTGGAAAAAATCCTTGTATTCTTAATAATTTCCCTGTTTGTAATTCAAATACCATTTCCAATGTATCGATTGCCAAAGAAAAATTGAGAACGTCAACATCTTGGTTCTCATAATACAAACTATGCGTTGTAAAGTCATATATCATTTCATTCATATACAATTTACCTTTCTATCTTTATTGAGATTTAAATACAAAATGCCAAACAGTATTTGAACTTGGGTCTATAATTAATTCATAATATCCTGTACTACCATTAAAAGTTCCTTCTCCCGTCCATGATAAAGCATTTGTCCCTCGTGGGTCTGGCACTGGTGTTTTACTTTCTATTATTTCGTTAATCAGTAATTTTGAATCCTGATATGGTCTCCCTGTATGATTTTGTACCGTATTACTAAAATTAAGGTTATCTATATCAATACCATAGCTACTTGCTTTGCTAAAGTTACTGCCATCCTCAGTAGGGGCTTCACCCTCCGGACAATCATTATGTACCAGTATACTGCTTTCTCCAACATAATACGTATGATAATCTTCTACTTGGAAATTATACACGACTTCTTGTCTTTCTTCTAGTTCAACGCTCTCTACCGGGTAGCTACCACCTGATACATTCATAATCTCATCACCCATTGAAAGTTTACCAGCTGCTACAAATCCTTGTCCTTTCACATAAAATGGGTGATTCATTGTTGTGTATATCACTTCATTCTGAATGATGATCTTTACGATACAAGTTGTCTTATTAATGTATGTTTCAACTACTGTTTTTTCTTCTGTCTGGAATGTATCTGGATTCGTTGCTATTA
>JAHAJA010000053.1 GCA_018372435.1 Clostridiales bacterium
AGAAAAGTTGGAATATAAATTGTAGAGCCGTATACGAGACCCGTACGTACGGTTCAACGGGAGGGAGATAATTCTTAGCAATTATTTCTCTACCCTATTTTTTAATGTTTGTTAATATTTAGATGATAGTTTTAAGCAACTAAATATTATAGGATTTTAAGGAGGTAAGTTATGAAATTGAACAATAAGTCTAGAGATGAGATGCAAGAAAAAGTATACGACACACTATCTTTTGTTTATGACACTTTTGGTAGAGAAGAATCGCTCAAAATAATAGCAAACATTCTAAATGATTATGACCTTGTTACGGCTTCAAATTTAGTAAAAGCTGATTGTGAACCATGTATTACTAAAAACTATTATGAGGATAAACACTTTGATGAGGGTAATGAAGAAGCTGGATTTACAGGATTAAAAGAATTATTAACCGATATAGAGACAATATTGAATTGTGACGATTCCAGTTCTGATATTAAGTTTACGGAGTTTATTAGGCTAGAAACAGATGTTGAAAAGGAAGAAAGCGGACATAGTTTGAATGTAGAGTGGTTCATTTCTGATGAATCACATTCTATAAAAGATACTTATATCGGATTTGAAGATGTATAAATAAGTTGATAATAAAATTGAAAGGAGATATATCATGATAAACAAAATTGTAGAATTACAAGATGTTAGAAAAGGAAAGGTTATTGGTCAACTAAAAAACGGAGAATTTATGCTTGAAAGCGGAAAAGGCGGACAGATTTCATTCTTCAAGCAAACAGATATTACAAGTGTAAACCTTGATATTTAGCTAACTAAGGTACATTGAAAACTAAATATTGATAGTTAGTAAAATAACTGGTATTATTTTCATATAGTAAAAATAATATTGAGAGATTTGAAGTGAATAAATCAGAATTTGGAGAGAGAAATATGATTCGTTTAGAAGAAATAAATGCAGATAATTGGCGGTTAGGATTAAAAGTTTCAGAGGAACAAAGTAGTTATGTTTCCAATGAAATGAATTTATTAGCTAGGGCATATGCTTATCGGGAACATAGAAGCAAAGCTGCGATTATTTACTCGGATAATACACCTATAGGGATGGCATTATATTATGATTGCGAAGAGTTGAAAGCATATGATTTTAGTCAATTTTTTATTGATCAAAGATATCAAGGAAGAGGGTATGGATATTCAGCAACACAAATGATACTTGAAGAAATGAAAAAAGATTCTAAATATCATAAAGTGATTTTATGCTACATAGAGGGGAATAAAGAAGCCTTATCTTTATATAAGAAATGTGGTTTTGTTCATACAGGAGAGGCTGACGGGAATGAAATTGTTATGGAATTAAAAATATAACCATGTTTTCTCACATCGACAAATTCAAATTTATCGGTGACTTTAACGTATAATAATTGAATACTTATACCCAAACTACTACCTATTAATATGAGGTTAGTAGTTTTTTTGTTGAGGTAAATTAAAAATTACAGTATCTATAATGTATATAAGACATGTCAAAGGTTTCTATATTGATACATTATAAAAATAATTATTTAGAATATTGTATTATAAAGCATTACAGGGATATGGACGGAATGCAGGAAGAGAAGGTATAGGGAATAGTTAAGAGAATGTTAATAGGAAAAAGAAAGAGAAGCCTGTATTATTGAAACTGGATTTCTCTTTTTGATTTTTACAGGACTTCTCTGATCTATGTATATTAAACTTCCTGTAACTATTGGTATACGAACTTCCTTTATCAATATCTTTAGGACTTCTCTTATTCCTATGAAGTTTGGACAATTATTTAATGATTCAACAGGGATTACACGTGCCTGCAAGCTTCTATTTTGTGCCTTAAATGGATTATAATTATTATTACGAACAAAGTACCATCAAGTACTATTGAGTTGCTTAAAAACGATTTATTAGCTTGCACACATTTATAATTGATTGATTAGTTCATCTAATAAATCTATATCGCTTAAATACATTATGGCTAATAAATTATAATACTTTTCGCAAGAATCAGTCATTTTATAATTAGAATTAAGGCCACTAATTAATTTTTTATGATCTTTATTACTAATTGGTATACGTACAAAATCACTTTTATTGTCCAAGTATTCAGCAAGCTTTAGCATATGTTCATTATCAACAGTACTTTTGATTTTTATTTTTGAGTAGTGTTTAATTTTTTTCAATAACTGGTTGGTATTTTCGATGTTTCATCTCCATTAGTATCCTGATTATTGTTCTGTCTATTAATATATAGTCCTCATCTTTAAACATATAATCCTCCTGGCATTGATTGATATACATAGTTTATTACATATAATATATATTGTCAATAATATGTAGCGTATATAATAAATATAGTGTATAATATATATTACTATAACAATATAAAGGAGCGAATCCATGAAAGTGTTAATTGATAAAAAATTAAAAGAATTATCAAAGTCGAGGTATTGGCTAGCAAAAGAGACGGGGATAAGTTATCCAACAATTAAATATCTCTGTGATAATGCAACTGATTCAGTTCGATTCGATACAATAGAGAAAATATGCCAAGCCTTGCAATGCGACATATGCGATATAATAAGTATCAAATAATAACTATTTTGCAAGATAGCTTATATTTTTCAATTTTACTCTTACAAGAATTACATCAAATTACATCAAAATTACATCTGTCAAAAATGCTGAAACCTTTGTGGTTACTGGACTTGGAGGCTATCTCTTACAAAATTACACGTTTTTAGATTTTAGAGAGATATATATATAGGACTTTATTTTATGTGTATGGTTGTAATAGAGTGAGTATTGTTCTAATGTACCACATTAAATGTTAACCATATATATATATATAATTAATGTAATAATGTAATATATATATAATAAACGTGTCAACCACTAGGGTTTGATGGTCTTACACTACCTCTTACAAGGTCTTACACTTTTTCGTGTTTTGTAAGAGAAATCTAATAGTAATATATCCGTAGTGTGCTATAATGGATATAACAACATAATAAATATCAAGATCACCAAACCTTGCCCCCGGAAAAGGTGTGTGGGATAACGAAAATGTAACGACAGATGATTTACCTTCATGGGAGTTTTTATCTGTTTATATTTAGAAAGAAGGTGTAGCATGAACAACAATCAAAGACAAGCTATTATAGATTACCTAGAAAGAGGAGATAAGTTTACTGATTTATTAATTCGAGAGTTGGAAAGAGAAGACATAACAGATCTTGAAAAACGAACTTATTCTAGTCTTCTTGATGCAATTTTAGGCGCAACAGAATTGTACTGCTCAATGACTGAGTGGCCAGATAATGTGGAAGTCTTTTTACCTAAGATGAAAAGAGAGAATGAAAAGGACAATAAAGTTGAAATTTCAATCAAGCGGGGCCCAATAACAATGGAAAGAGTAGACGACGTAAGTAAGGTAGTGGGCGAGCTTCCAATAGATAGTAAGCAAAATGATAAGTTAATAACTTTAATGAGAGATATGCTTTCGATAGCAGAGCATGAACAGTACATAACGGGATTTACTGAGTGCATGAATGTAGTTCGTAATGGTGGATATAAAGGGTTAGAGGATAAATTAGAGACTATGATATCTCATAAAAAAGAATAATTATATCAAAGTATCAATGAGCAGATAAATAATGAGTGAGTAGATAGAATGTTGATTAGTAGAACCAAGAACTACACAAGAAGGGGAAGTATAAGGTGGATAAATTTGAATTGGTAAAATATGCCCTTGAAAATGGTATTATAAATTTATCTAGTATTCAGAATGATATAGAAACCAAGAAAAAAAATCAATATTTAGAAAAACATACCTACCGTATATGGCAAGGTACGAATGGGAAATGGTATACCTATCTTCCTGATGAAGATAAAGGACGAAAACTTATCAAGCGTACTTCCGAGAAGGATATACAAGACGTAATTGTTAAGTTTTACGATGAAACAAACGATGAAGCCATGAAAGAAAAGGAAACACACAAAATGACCTTGAAGAATTTGTATTATGATTGGATAAAATACAAGTCACTTCATACAACTTCAAGTTCCTATATTAGGCGAATTAATTCTGACTGGAAAACATTTTATGTGCATGATGAAATATCAGACATACCAATTAGAAAACTCAAAAAAGTATTGCTTGATGAATGGGCGCACCGATTAATTAAGCAACACAACATGTCAAAAACTAAGTACTATAATATGTCGGTTATCTTAAGACAAGCTCTTGATTATGCAAAGGATTGCGGTTATATCGACTACAATTATTTCAATGATGTTGTTGTGGATCCTAAAATGTTTCGAGGAAAGAAGAAAATTAATAGTCAAAAGGAAGTATTTCTAACAGATGAAGAACCAATTATGAAAGAGTATTGCAAGAAAAAGCATGAAAACAATCCTAGAAATACTACTCCATTAGCGATTTTATTAATGTTTGAATTAGGGTGTCGTGTAGGAGAATTGGTTGCCTTGTGTAAAGATGATATTAATGGAAATTATATTCACATTTCACGACAAGAGATAGCAGAATATAACCTTGAAAGTGGAAACTATGAATATATGGGTACAAAAGTTGTTCCATATACGAAATCTGATTGCGGAGATAGGAATGTATATCTGTCCCGGGAAGCAAGAAGAATAGTTGCCGATATAATAGATATCAATAATAGATATGGTTTCTTGGAAAATGATTACCTTATACTTAATCGTTTAGGAAGAACGAAAGGTGTTACTATCAATAGAAGATTAGGCGAGTATTGCAAGGCTTCAGGAATTAGTCATAAGTCTACTCATAAGATTAGGAAAACTTATATTTCAAAGATGATTGATGGTAATATCAATATAAAAACGATTATGCAGCAGGCGGGACATGTTTCAGCGAAAACAACTTACTCAAATTACTGTTTTGATAGAAATACGGAATCTGAAATCGAGTATAAGATTGAAGAAATACTATCGAGATAGATTATTGTTTGTTAGAAACACACACATAGAATATAGAGAGAGTGCGGTCACTATTAATAATTAATCGTTCTTTTGCCTATACTATTACTATATTTTCAGCATAACGATAAGGAAATAAGTGTAATGGAAAAATTAAAACCCAGTAACCAAGCATATATAAAGACAACATTAAACATTTGGAAATGGTTTCTCGAAGAAGATCTAATCACTGAGGAGGAGTATTATAGGTTGGTAAAGAATATCTATATTGAGTTTGGAGGGAAGCCTAATAATAAATAGGTTTCTACTACATAAGCAAAAGAAGTAAGAGATATAAAAGACAGTATAAATTATTTTTTTCTGTAATGTGTATAATAATTTAGTAAAGCATAGTATAATATATATGTATAAACTAATATATCGTGAGGTGTAGCATTGTTAAGTGTTAATATTATCAAGCCTACATTAGATGACACAACTAGAAAATCCCGCATTGAGAATTTATATAATTCTATTGCAAGAGCCAATAAAACTAGGGGATATAAAGGTTGTAATTACGACACACAAGTAAATACATTAACAGTTTACATAGATTAGCAGGCTGCCTAGGCAGTCTGATTTTTTGTTTTAATTGTTAGCTATATTAACAGGCGTGAAATCTCCAGGATGGCTAAAGAGTATTAGCCATTTACCAGTGTAGTCGGACATTTTAACAGGACCAAAAGTGGTTTGTGCGTTAAAATATGGTGCCTTCATTCCAATGGATAAACAATTTTCTGCCAAAATAATACCTCCCAGATAATACTTTTTATATAGTATATGTATAAATCTTAGAAAGTTGGCTTGGATAAGAAAACTCTTTGATAATCACGTTACACATATGGTATACTAGATCCAGATAAAGAAGGGTAAAAGGAGAAGATTTATGTTAACAAGTCTTGCCTTAATTTTTTTACTAGGCCTATTACTGGGAACAATATTTAAGAAGTTAAAGCTACCAGCTTTACTTGGAATGATCGTAACAGGAATACTATTAAGTCCTCATGCTTTCAATCTACTAGATGATTCTATCTTATCCATATCAGCGGATTTACGACAACTAGCATTAGTAATTATATTAACTAGAGCAGGACTATCTTTAAATCTAGAAGATTTGAAGAAGGTGGGAAGACCTGCCATACTTATGTGTTTTGTACCAGCTTGCTTTGAGATTGTTGGTATAGTCCTTTTGGCACCTAAACTATTAGGAGTTACTGTGATTGAAGCAGCAATTATGGGAGCAGTGGTAGCAGCTGTGTCTCCGGCTGTTATTGTACCAAGGATGCTCCGTCTAATGGAGGAAGGGTATGGAGTGAAACATAGCATACCACAATTAATACTTGCTGGTGCATCTGTGGATGATGTTTTTGTTATTGTATTATTTACGTCATTTATTTCGTTAGAAACAGGTGGCAGTATTTCAATTATGAATTTTATAAAGATTCCAATATCTATCCTAGTCGGTATCGTAGTAGGGGCGTTTGGCGGTAAGATTTTAACGATATTTTTTAGAAAATTTCATATGAGAGATTCTGTGAAATTGTTAATTATATTAAGTATATCGTTCTTATTAATTGCTTGTGAAGAGGTTCTGAAACCATATGTACCAATGTCTGGCTTGATTTCAATAATGGTTTTGGCAATTGCGATATATCGTTCGTATGAAGAGTTAGCAAACCGTTTGTCTCAAAAGTATAATCGTCTTTGGGTAGCGGCTGAAGTGTTACTTTTTGTATTGGTAGGAGCAACCGTAGATGTAGAGTATGTATTCCAATCAGGAATCTATGCAGCTATATTAGTAGTCGGTGGTCTTATCTTCCGTATGATTGGTGTATTAGTTTGTTTAATTAAAACAAAACTTACCAAGAAGGAAAAGGTATTCTGTATGATTGCATATACGCCAAAGGCAACTGTTCAAGCTGCTATCGGTGCAGTTCCGCTAGCAATGGGACTTGCTTGCGGTAACATAGTATTGACTGTGGCAGTATTAGCCATATTGATAACAGCACCTTTTGGAGCGATATTAATCGATTCACTATACAAAAAATTATGTGAAAAGTAAAGCATTGTATGTGACGTAAACACTATGAGTTTTGTAATTGCCTAAGTAAAATATTCCTCGTATAGTATGTACTCTTTTTGCCATAATAAATACTGTATGTTACGTTGATTCGTAACTTCAAACAATATACAAATTAAAAAGTAAATTATTGGAGGACCATTATGGAAAAGAATTCGAGTATCGGATGTACTGTTAACAATTGTCAATATCATGCGCAAAGTGATAATTACTGTACGCTTAGTAAAATTGAAGTAGGAACCCACGAATCAAATCCTACTAAAGTGGAATGTACAGATTGTACTTCATTTGAATGTAAACCGGAAGCTAGTTGTTGTGAATAACTAGGAACTCTACTGTAAGGCTGTATCATAAAATCGATGGAATGTAAATTCTGTAAATTTTGTGTTACAGCCTTTTATATTGGATTCGTAATAGATTATTAAACTTTAAAATAGTAAATTATACTTGACTATACAGTGAAAATGGGGTTTATTATATAAGGCAACAGTTAATTACGGAGGAAAAATAAATGAAACAACCAGATTTATTAAATGATAATGTAAAGAAGCTATTTTTTCGTTATCTAATACCATCAGTTAGTGCTACACTAGTAACTTCAATTTATGTGTTAGCAGATACGATATTTATTGGAAAAGGGATATCAGATACAGCAGTGGCTGCACTTAATATAATAATACCATTATTTTCGTTGTATTTTGGAATGGGGTTACTCTTTGGTGTTGGTGGTTCAGTACTATTATCAGTAGCTAAAGGACAAGGGGACGAGAAGAAGGCTAACACGTATTTTACAGTGGCGTTTATTGCTAACGGTATAGCTTCCTTAATCTTTTTAATTATTAATTTAGTAGCATTTGATCAAATTGCATACTTATTAGGTGCCTCGGAAACTACAATTGGTTATATACGCGAATACGGAATGTATTTCATCTGGGGTATTCCATTCTTCTGCTTTTCATCCTTCTTACAAGCGTTTGTTAGGAATGATAAGGCTCCGAAACTATCCATGATAGCAGTTATTAGTGGTGGTGTTATTAATATTATAATTGATTATGTATTTATATATATTTTTGATATGGGTATGGGAGGTGCATCATTAGCTACGGTACTTGGTTCGGTAGTTTCTTGTATAATATTGTCAACTCATTTCCTGTCAAAATCGAATACTTTACATTTGGTAAAACAAGGATTACATTTACGCTATTTTGGTGACGTAACTAAGAATGGATTTTCTAGTTTTTTAATTGAGATGTCATCTGGGATTGTTATATTCATATTCAATAATCGAGTACTTCATTATATTGGTGACGTTGGAGTTACCGTGTACAGTATCATCTCTAATACAGCAATTATAGTCTCCTCATTGAGTAATGGTATATCCCAGGCGGCACAACCATTGTTAGCGTTGAACTATGGTGCGGGCAAATATGATCGGATTAATCAAGTCAAACGTCTTGGATTAGTTTTTTCTTTCGCCACAGGGATAGTGTTTGCAGTGGTTGGCTTGTGTTTTCCAGAGTTTGTTGTGGGATTATTCATACATCCATCAAAAGAAGTACAAGAATTAGCACCAATGGCCATTCAGATATACTTCATATCATTTATATTAATGGTTCCAAACATCTTTTATAGCAATTATTTTCAATCAACTTTACAACCAATCTACGCACTCGTTATCTGTGTGTTGAGAGGATTGATACTTAGTGGTGTTTTAGTATATATCTTACCTACTATTCTTGGAGTAAAAGGTATTTGGATGACTATGATTTTTGTTGAATGTATAACTTTAGCGGTAATCATTGCGTTCGCTCTGAGAGAGAAGAGACAGCCTATCGAATATAAGTAGTGTTAAAGAGGGGGGGGGTGAACGTTCCATGACGCTACAACAGTTAAGGTATGCAGTTGAAGTAGCAAAATTAGATTCCATAAGTGAAGCAGCGAAGCGTCTCTTTGTATCGCAACCAAGACTATCTAATGCGATTAAAGAATTAGAGAATGAGATTAAGATTGAGATTTTTATAAGAAATAATAAGGGAATTCAGGTTTCGGCTGAAGGGGCTGAATTCTTAGGATATGCAAGGCAAGTTTTGGAACAAACCGACTTGTTGGAACATAGATATTGCAGTACAAAGTCTACGAAGCAGAGTTTCTGTGTATCTACGCAACACTATGCATTCGCGGTAAATGCCTTTGTTGAATTGATGAAAGAATATGGCTTAGAAGAATATGAATGTTCCTTAAGAGAAACAAAGACATATAATATCATAGACGATTTAAAAAACCTACGGAGTGAGATTGGAATTATCTATATGAATGATTTTAATTCTAAAGTTTTGAATAAGATGATGAAAGAGAATAATTTGACATTCACCGAGTTGTTTGTAGCAAAACCACATGTATTCATAAGTTCAAAGAATCCTTTAGCAAAGAAGGAGAGTGTTACATTAGAAGACTTGGATGAGTATCCATATCTTTCGTTTGAACAAGGAAGTAATAATTCATTCTATTTTTCAGAAGAGATCTTGAGTACATTATCTAGAAAGAAAAATATTCATGTTAGCGATCGAGCTACTCTATTCAATCTACTAATAGGTTTGAATGGATATACCATATCAACAGGAATTATTAGTGCTAAACTGAATGGAGAAAATATCATTGCGGTTCCATTATCGATAGAAGAGAAGATTACAATCGGATATCTAACTCATAACAATGGAAAGCTAAGTAAGTTAGGGGAACTATATATAGAATCTATTAAAAGGTATGTTGAGAAAATAACATAAATAATAATTATAAAACAAATGGCGAAAAATGAAAATATTTATGCAACTAATTTACTATGAATTACTTTTAATTCGAGAGGAATTATGCTATTATATATTATAGTTGTAAGGTTGTAGGTACTTAGTTAGAGGAGAAAAACAAATTGAATATTGAAGTTTTAAAGAAAAATGGGCAGTTACGTGTTTATAAAAAGGAAGAAGTCATATGCCATGAGGATGAAACTGGAAAGTATGTATATTTATTGCTGAAAGGCAAAGCTGACATATACAAAAAAGTTGGACAAGATCAGGCTAATAAGCATGTTGCGAATATTTTGGAAGGAACAGTTTTTGGAGAATCTTCTCTTATCGAAGGAAAAAAAAGAAATGCAAGTGTAATTGCTGGTAGTGATAATACAGTTGTATTAGAATTTGAAAATCGAAAATATCGTTTAATACTTCGAGAAGAACCTGACTTAGCATTTATGTTAATAAGAACACTTATGAATCGAGTAAACCTAGCCATGGATAAATTGTTATCTGTTGACCCGGCATATATTTACAGTTGCAGAACAAATGATATCTATATAATGGTGTCATCATTGGACATTGAGACGTTTAAAGAAATTGTTAAAGGAAATCGTGATTATCCATTAACAGTATTAAAAGAATTTAGTGAAATGTTAGATTCTTTGAATCAGAGAATGCTATCATAGGGAAGTTGAAGTTATACCTTTAACTTTCTTATGATAGCTTTTTTGATATTAGTTTGAATTAGTTTCTACCTATTATAATGTGTAAATCAATACGCTAAACAAATAAAGAGGCATTGTGATAACGTACAAAAGTGAAACATGAATAAAAATGTAAATAATGGTTAAAAATGTGAATATGCATTGGAGGTTAAAAGTAATATAAAGAAAAACATGGAAAACTTGAATATTTTGGTTGCAATATTATTAGATAGTATGTATAATTTAAAAATGTAATGAATATATAAAACAATATACAAGTTGTCTTTTGGAAATAATATAAGTTTTGCTGATCACTTCGTATGCAATGCAATTAAGTTTTTTGAATTAAGATTAATTACATAATAAAATAGCGAAAGAAATGCTGTTAATTATATAATAAATATGCAATATTAGAAAAAATAAATTAATTTTAACAAAAAAAACCGAATAAAACATAGTTGACAAACAATTACAAAGATGGTAGAATCTGTATCTATATTGAACAAGGGTGTTCTGGGATTCCGGAATACCCCTTTTGTCTCTTTATATTTTTTTCGGTTAATACTTTAAAGTTGTAAAGCTGAGACGAGATAAAAGAACGCTATACTACCATCATAACTAGGTACAGTACATATTAAATCGTAATTATTCACACAGTATATTATATATATGCAGAAAATGACTAGTTGAGAATTAAGGTCATGCATCTACAATAGGTTTACTTGCGGGGTTATTTCTATTGTTGTGTTTTATGCTTGTGTTGTTTAATAAATAAAATATTTAAGGAGGAAATTTATGAAGAAAAAAGGCTTAGCGTTATTACTTGCGTTAACACTTACAGCTACTATGATAGCTGGATGCTCTAAAAAGAACGATAAAAAGAATGAAACAAAAACGGAAGAAACTGATGGTACTTCAACAGATGATTCTGCTACTACAGATGATACTACTACGGAAGTAGCCAATGTAGAACCTACAGGACAGATTGTACTTGGTGATGTTAGTGAATTCAATGGCAGTTTTATCGAAGGTTGGGGAAATAATGGTGCAGATGCTGTTATCAAGCAATTAATTGGAACATATACTGGAGGCTTTTATGGTACTGCAGAACTTACAAGTGCTGGAGAGTATGTTTATAATCCAACTGTACTTGCTTCTGATCCGGAAACTACTATGAACGAAGATGGTTCTAAAACATTTAAATTTACATTAAACAAAGATTTACTTTGGTCAGATGGTACACCTATCACTGCTAAAGATTATGTTGGTTTTCTTATGATCTATGCGTCACCTGCACTTGGTGAAATTGAAGGATCTAATACACAAGGTAATACTTTTGTTGGTTTTGATACATATAACACAGGTGATACAAAAGAATTCTCAGGGGTTCATTTAATTGATGATTATACCTTCTCAGTTCAAATTAAAGCTGAGAACATTCCTACTTACTTTGAAGCACAAGCTTCAAGTGTTGCAGTTGTTCCTTTCTCTATATATGCTCCTGGCGTAACAATTACAGATGATGGAAATGGTTGTTACTTATCAGATAACTATACTGCAGATCTTATCAAAGCTCCTATGACAGCTGAGAGATATAAACCTACAGTTACATGTGGACCATACAAATTCGTAAGCTATGATTCAACAAATCAAGAAGTTGTACTTGAAGTAAATGATAAGTTCAAAGGTAACTACGAAGGAAAGAAACCTGCTATTGCAAAAGTTATTATGAAATATACAGAAGAAGCTACTCAACTTGATGAGTTAGCAGCTGGCAATGTGGATTTACTTGCTGGTATCTCTGGTGGAGATAAAATCAATGCTGGTCTTGATTTAGTAGATCAAGGAAAAGTAGATTACGCAACTTACCTTAGAAACGGTTATGGTTTAATAGCATTCCATACTGATTTTGGTCCAACTCAGTTCAAATCAGTTCGTCAAGCAATCACTTATTGTTTAGATAGAACAACTTTCTGTTCACAATATACTGGTGGTTTCGGATCATTAGTTAATTCAGAATATGGTCTAGGGCAATGGATGTACCAAGAAAGAAAAGATAGTATTGATGCAGAATTAAATCCTTATTCATACAGCATTGACAAAGCAAAAGAAGTACTTGATGCTGATGGCTGGAACCTTAACGAAAAAGGTGAAGCTTATGTAGATGGAACAGATACATTACGTTACAAAGAAGTAGATGGCAAATTAATGGCTTGCGAAATTCAATGGGCTTCATCTGATAACTCAGTTGCTCAATTACTTGCAACTATGCTACCAGGAGAAGTGGAAAAAGCTGGTATGAAATTAACTACTACAGTAGTTGACTTCCCTACACTACTTAACAACTATTACCGTGATGGAATTGATGAACCTCAATTCAATATGTATAACTTAGGAAATGGATTTACTCCAATTCCACAATTTGAGTATAACTATAACACTGGAAAGAATTACTTAGGTCAATTTAACACAAACTTCTGGATGGATGATAAGATTATGAACATGGGTTATGATCTTACTAAGACAGATCCAACTGATAAAGAAGGATACCTTGACAAATGGGAAGCTATCATGAAAGAAATCAATGAACAAATGCCAAACATTCCTCTTTACTCAGATGAATACCATACATTCTTCAATCCAAAAGTACAAGGATATGTTGGTGATGATACATTCAGTATTGGATTCTCATTAATCTATATGTCAGTTACTGAATAATTGATTCTAGATTTAACATAGTATTAGTTTTAGATTTAATATAGTTTAAAACTAAGGTATCGGGAAATAGGGCATTCTAATAATGCCCTATTTCCGTGATAAAAAAACATATCTTAAGAATAGGTTTGGATTAAACATAATTAATAATAGTAAATAAGTGTGAAAGTGTCTGGAAGTTTGTGTAGTCATATGAGGTGATGTCTACATAAAAAGCAAGAAAGCAGGTGTGGATAAGATGGCAAAATACATAGTAAAACGTTTAATGTATATGGTATTTGTATTCTTTATAATGTCTATCTTAATGTTTGGGATTTATAAGATGGTACCTGGTGATCCAGCAAGACTTCTATTAGAAGGCTCAAAGGCTGGAATGAAACCAGAAGTATACGAGATGCAATACCAACAAGCAAGAGAAAGATTAGGCCTTGATAAACCAATTCCCGTACAATATGTTGTATGGATTACGGGTATGTTACAAGGTGATTTTGGTTATTCCTCAAGTCACCGTAAAGATGTAATTGATGTAGTATCGAAACCGTTGCAAAATACCATGAAGCTAGGGTTGCTTTCAATCGTAGTGGTATTACTAATATCAATACCGTTAGGTATTATATGCGCCGTTAAGAAGCGGAGCACGTTTGATAATGTTATTCAGGTTTTTTCCGTCGTTGGATATAGTTTACCAACCTTTATTATATCCTTGGTACTGATTTGTTTATTAGCGGTTAAACTCCCAATCTTCCCGGTTAGTGGTGTTAATTCGGTTGGTTTTACGGGAACTGCTGTTGAAAAGTTCTTTGATATGTTATGGCATATGGCGTTGCCAGTTTTAGTTATGGTATTAGGCTCTATTGGTTCGATTACTAGATATGTAAGAGCTGCTATGATTGAAGCCCTTAGTATGGATTACATCAGAACAGCGAGAGCAAAGGGTGTTAGAGAACGAGTTGTTATCTATTCTCATGCTTTCCGTAACGCCTTACTTCCTATTGTAACAATCGTTACAGGTTGGATTGTAAGCGTATTCTCTGGTTCTGTTATTATAGAAAATATATTCTTATGGCCAGGTATTGGTAAGGTATTATTTGATGGATTAATGCAACAGGATTTCATGGTTGTATTAGCCATGCAGATGTTTTATGTAATAATTGCTCTATTAGGAAACCTAATTATGGATATTGCATATGGTGTGGTTGACCCTAGAGTTAAGCTTGATTAGGAGGAAGAGAGATGAGTAAAGAAAACAATAAAAAGTCTAAGAGATCACATGTAAGCTTATTAGGCTTATTGTTTGGAAATCGTAATAAACAGCTCTCTTTCTTAGAAGAAGAGCAGTTACAGAGTCCAATGCGTACAGTTATTAAAAATTTCGTAGCTAATAAAGTGGCTATGGCTTCTTTATTTATATTTATAATTATTTTCCTTGGTGTACTTATCTATCCAGCAGTTAACAAGATTGATTTATCGTATCAAGAACAAACGCAACAAAATGTTTCTCCTGGATTTAACATGCTGAAAATTCCTAAGCAGTTACAAGGGAATATCAAGGAAGTCTCTATCGGTTCTACCTTTAGCGTGGGTTTATCAAATGATGGTAAAGTATACGTTTGGGGAAAATCTAAGATTACATCTGTGATTGATGTTAAGGACATTCCTGATAATATGGGAAAAGTTGTGCAGATAGCAGCTGGAGCGGATCATGTTTTAGCGATGAATGACAAAGGCGAACTGTTTGCTTGGGGTAATTCTCGTAATAAGCAATGTGCGATTCCAGATAACCTAAAACAGGTCACCAACATAAAAAGAATCTATTCTGGTTACCAATGTTCAGCGGTAGTAACCGAAGATGGTATGGTGTATTTCTGGGGTAATACAGGTATTATGGATTTCAAGATTGGTGATTACCAAGGTCAGATTGATAAAATTGCAATCAATTCACAAGGTGTTCTTGGTTTAACAAAAGATGGTCAAGTAGTTAGCTTAACTGCTAATGAATTGGCTTTCTCAAGAATTCCAGAAGGAATGGGAAAAGCAGTAGATATCGCGTTAACAGCTCAAACTGGTGCTGCCGTAACAGAAGATGGTAAAGTTTATGTTTGGGGAAACAAAACGAAGAACATTCATAAGGGTGAAACACTTGAAGATGTTGTTGCAATTCAAGGAGGTAGATTCCATTATACTGCTATATTAGCAAACGGAGATGTTGTTTCTTGGGGCCAAGATGATTTTGGTCAAGCTACGGTACCTTCTAAGGTGAATAGTTCAGAAATCTCAGCAGTATATACCGGGTATTATCAAAACTATGCGGTTACGGATAATGGTAAGGCAATTACTTGGGGATTAAAAGGATATATCTTAGGTACAGACAATTATGGTCGTGATGTATTGTCCCGTATCATGCATGGTGGTCGTATGACTATGTCGATTGGTGCCATCGCTATTATTATTTCTATTACAATAGGCATTATAGTAGGTGGTGTATCTGGCTACTTTGGTGGTAAAATTGATATGATTTTGATGCGTGTTGCAGAAATTGTATATGCGCTACCATTCCTGCCATTTGCCATGACGTTATCGGCTATTATTGGTAATAAGATCAATGAAACACAACGTATAGCCCTTATCATGATTATCTTAGGTCTTCTATCATGGCCAGGAGATGCTAGACTTGTACGTGCGCAAGTACTTGCAGAACGTAATAAGGAATTTGTTACAGCAGCGAGGGCCGTAGGAGTAAGACAAAAAGGTATCATCTTTAGACATATTATTCCTAATGTTGTATCCGTAATCATCGTTAGTGCTACGTTAGGATTTGCTAGTGCCATGTTAATAGAGTCTGGGTTATCTTTCTTAGGATTTGGTGTTCGTGAACCTAGACCAACATGGGGTAACATGCTGAATGGTTGTCAGTCTTCCACGGTAATTCTTCAATACTGGTGGCGATGGGTATTCCCTTCCATTGCTTTGGGACTCGCAACAATTAGTATTAACTTAATTGGTGATGGGCTACGTGATGCAGTCGATCCGAAAGCAAATGAGAGATAGGAGGGATAAGAAATGGCTTTATTAGAGATAAAAGATCTTCACACGTTCTTTGATACAAAAAAAGGAACCGTTAAGGCTGTAAACGGCGTTTCTTATTCTGTTGACGCCGGTAAAACATTAGGTGTCGTTGGAGAAAGTGGTAGTGGTAAAAGTGTA
>JAHAJA010000005.1 GCA_018372435.1 Clostridiales bacterium
ATATCAAAAGTTTGAAAGACTTACTTCCACTATATAGTTTGAAAGACTAACTTCTATATGTATGAAGAGGTAGGGTCGAATTTAAATTTACAATTTAGATTAATATTCTTAATAATATATAAAATTAAAAAATCATTGACAAATTGATAGATATAATGTATTATATATAGTGTCTTAAGAAGACAGATTAATATAATATATGCGCGAGTGGCTCAGTGGTGGAGTATCGCCTTGCCAAGGCGAGGGTCGCGGGTTCGAATCCCGTCTCGCGCTTAATTAATTTCCTCAGAAATCTTGAAAAATCAAGGTCTCTGGGGATTTTTCATTTTAGGAGTTTTGAGTACCCATGAGTACGTCGCTTCCATTCATCTCTGACAGAGCGTTTACAATCTGTTTTGATGTCTTCTGCTTCCCTTGGTTATTCATTATGTAGGTTCGAATAGTAGCAATATCATTATGTCCTAGATACCATCGGATATCTTCAATTGGGATTCCCTTTCTATCCATTAGCTGCATTATGTATTTTATTCCAGACCTTTTTATCCCCTACCTCATTCATTATCTGGACTACCAAGTCAATATTCCCAATCACAGGAACTTCACGATACTTCCCACCCTTAGAACCAGAACGAACAATAATGAAATATTTACCATCCTCTTCTTTTAGACAATTTCCCATCAAAGAGGAAAGTTCTGCACGTCTTAATCCTGTAGGACGACAGAATTCTACCAGTTTCTTATTCTTTGTTTCAGAAAAATGTGCATCCCGTTTCTTGATCCACGACTTCTTTTGATGTTTGCTCTTAATCTCTCGTCTGTTTTTATAAATTCAGTGGTTGAACATCCGAAGATCTTGGCGAGGGAGCTAGCTTCTAACTTCTGTGTACTTGCAGAGAGAGCTTTCCTGCTTTCCAGCCACTCATCAACATGGCTTCTGCACTGTTCCAAGGTTTTACAACGATAATTTTCTTTACACCAGAGAACAAAATAACAACCATGTTTTAGGTAACTATGGTAGGTTTCCTAGCTATAGATATAATTTGATGTAATTTCTTTTCTCTCATTTTCAGAGAGCTTATCCTGATGTTTGGAACGACCAATCGCAAGCTTGCTATCCAAGGCTTGCTTTACTTGGTCAACCAAAGGTACTTTGTTTTTATGTGACATAGTAATTCCTTTCTCACGTTTATTCGTGCTAAATATATGGAATCAACGGGTATCTGTTAAAGCTAAGCACAACCACTCTTATTAAGGAATGCAATACATTCACTTACAATCTTATGGACGATTGTTTGCCACCAAATACCCGTTTGTTATTTATTCTTCTTTCTTCTGTTTGTCAGTCTTTCGTTCCATGCTCTGGTGGCGTACTTTGCATGGTGTCTAACTTTTATCAATAAGTACAAGGATTGCTGAACTTCAGTCGGCTTTTCCTTTAGACATATCATGTTTGACAATGACAGTTTTTTCTGACCAGACCGGGCTTTCACTCGTTTGTTTAGAACGGCTCTGTTCTTTGAACTCACTTTGTGCCATCAACCGGTCTGTTTACTAGAACATATCAGCGTGAAACATGATTCTGTTTTATCTCCATTTATCTTTGATAAACACAATATGATTGAACAGTATATGAGATATCTGAAAAAATGGCATAAAAAATTCCAATAACCGTTTACCCATACATAAATGTGATGCGTAACCGTTATTGGAATATGTTGGCAACATAATGAAATGATGCTATAATAACGATAGTTTATTTAACAAAGTAAAGAAATCTATGATTAATGGGGGACACAGATATATGAGAGAATTAAAAAAAAATGAATTTGATATAGTAGAACAGTTATTTCATGATGCTAATGTGCATCTTACTTTTGCATTTTCAGTCGTTGAAGGGAAACAACCAGGGCGAATTTTTATTGATAATAATATTAATCCAACGTGCTGCTTAATAGTTAGTAACAGTGGAAAACACTTAGTTGCCGGAGATGCAAAGAACATTATATTCAATGATTTTTTATTAGAATATTTGTCAAAACACGATAATCATAATCACTATTACGACCTTTATAATTCTTCTAATGAATGGATTGAAAAAATTGATGAGATACTAAGCGATAATGCAGTAAGATTAAATCGGAATCTTTATCAATGGGATAAATCAAAGCTTTCATCAATAATAAATTGGAGCATTATGCTTCCTGAATCATACGAACTAAGGAAACTGGATGAGTATCTATTCGAAAAATACGTTAATGAAATGGACTCATCATATAGTCAATTGTGGGAGTCAGCATCTAGATTTATTCAAAATGGTTTTGGATTCTGTATTTTAAAAGACGGAGAGTTTATCAGTATTTGCAATACATATTATGTAAAGCAAGGCTTTGCAGAAATTGATATTGTTACAAAAAAAGAATATCGTAGTCAAGGATTTGCCACGATAGTATGTTCGGCATTTATTAAGTTTTGTGTTGAAGATGGTATTATGCCTTTATGGGATTGTGATGCAGGAAATGAAAGCTCAAAAAAACTAGCAGAAAAACTGGGTTTTAAATGCATCGACGAATATCAAATGCATTGGTGGCACGAGGATAAAAATGTGATAAGTAACTATTTGAAAAAATTCAATATCAACTAATAACTAGTTAATCTCCTATATTTTGAGTACCCACATGAGTACCCCTAAAATTGGATGTGCTGGAAAGTCCCTTTCTACCGGTATTTTTTAGAGGGGATAGAATTCGAATCCCGTCTCGCGCTTAATTGAGAAGTATCGCTAATCCTTATAAATCAAGGGCTAGCGATTTTTTGTTGCTTGAAAAACATGTGTGCAAGATGTGTGCAACATTCTTTTACGTACGGAGACAGTTATAATGCCTTTTCCATATAGGCACGATTCTTCTCTATTTCATTATAATTGTAGATATAGCCTTTCGTTGTGTATGTATCCTCATGGCCCATATACACACTGATTTATTCTAAAGGCATACCCTCAGCATACAACCGACTGGCAAAGGTTCTTCGGATACAGAGACTGCTCTTAAACATTGCCTTAGAATCCTTTTTCCGCTTTTCTTTCAATAATGCACGTTCTGTTTTCTGATGTTATTATTTAAAGTATGATATTTAAAAAATTGACTGATAATAGTTTACTCGAAGATAGAACGAGTAACCGTTATCATACCTGAAAATAAAGGTGTACACTTCTTTCAAAGTGTAGTATTACACCTTCGTAAAGGTTGACTTCATATATTAGGAGACTTATAATTATTGTAAAATGGAGGAAATGCATATGATGTTCAAAAACAAGAAGATTCCTGTTAAAATACTTGCTAACATAGATGTTTCATCTTATTATTGGTGCAATTCAGCGAAGCTCATTCACATTAATGGAACAGGAGCATTTGAAACTTCCACAATGGAGATTAGTAATGATTATTATGGTTCAACATATTTATCTCATATTAAATTGAATGGAGTTCCGATAGCACAAAAGGATTCTCCGTCATGTCCTACATGTGCAAGTCTATTGGCCACGGGTTATGGTATAAATAATATAGATTGCCCAGAAATTAAGGATATACAGAATAAAATCAATTCACCATATGTGAATTTGGAAACTTCAATAATTGATATAACTTCCATATTAGGTTTATTACAAACAGGATTATATGTGATAGCGGACATAGAGGCATATCCAACCGATGGCAATGGACATTTCTTTTGGGACATAATTGATTCATTTACAGAGAATCCTGCAACCGCAGGAGTCTTAACAGATGATTATGACTATGTTGATGGTATTCCAGTATATTTATACCCTACACAAGATACAAAGTCCTTTGACGAAAGTAGAGTTGTTTATTATTTGAAAATGTATGAAGATTATGATAATGCACCAAGAACTATAATATATAACTACTCGGAATTTATTAGCTTAGTTCTCGACGGACATCACAAAGCTTGTGCAGCAGCTAAACTTGGAAAAAAGGTGAAATGCATTGGAATACTACCCTATACTGGTATTGAGTATAGAAATGATGGAAAACTGACTATTCCATCAAAGGTCACTTACTCTGGAATCAAAATTGAATACAATGATATTACTAAATATTACCAAAAACGTTACATTGATAAAAGGAATATAATTACGTTCACACCATTAGAAAAATTAGAAACCAATCTCATAAATCGAGAATGGGAAAGATGTTATTATGAATCATCTAAGAATTATCCTGATGTAGACGACTTTGCAGAAATGAACGTATGTGAACTGAATATGGAGGTTATAAGTGAAAATGATATATTATCATTAATTAATGAATCAGATTCAGATAAAATCAAAGCCATAGGTAGATTATTGTTAGTTTTGACCTACAATAATGATGTAAGAACGAAGACTTTTGCATTAAAATGTGCTAAAGTAGAGTGTTATGATTTAAGAAAAACTGCTTTTAAAGTCTTATCTAGTATAAAAAATGATTCAGAGATAGAGCAATTCTTTATAGAACACTTAGTTGAAGATACAGATAAACATAGCATGTTAAGAATGATTGCTTCAAGTTATTGGGATTAAGTCCGCTACATTCACTATAAGCAATCAGAATAGTTGTGTGCAGTGATTGGTTCGAATCCCGTCTCGCACTTATGTTCATATTGATAATTGGTATACACATATTACTGGTAAATTTATTGACTTATTATATTTAATATGTTGTGGTGGTTTTCAAAATAGGGAGTTTTAGATGGAAGGGGAGTATTATGAACTTAAAATATATTAAGGCCAAAAAAGATGATGCAGACCTGTTAATCAAAATTTATAACGCATCATTCTATGATGATTATATTAAGTATGGAGAATGCCCTGCTTATGGTAGGACAAAAGCAAATATGAAAGAATCTATAGAAAAAATTTCCAAACTTATTATTTATAATGATAACAATCCTATTGGAGCTATTTCAGTTGAAGATAGAGGGAATGGAGAATATTATCTCGGATGTCTTTGTGTAATTCCAGAATTTCAAGGTAAAGGAATTGGTACACATGCCTTTAAGTTTATGTTGGATTTTTATTCAGACTGGAATAAAGTAACGTTAATAACACCTGCAGACAAAGAAGAAAATATTGCTTTTTACACTAAGAAATGCGGATTTAAAATAGATGGCACTGAGATGGATGGAAATGTAAAGGTAGTTCATTTTTTAATAGAACGATAAATCTTAAATTGTCAACAGTGTTACCAATTTAGCAAATTTATTTCTATATATTTGATATATAAAAATATGTGCACTATTATGTGCACATAAATCAGAAGTGGATGGAACCCCTTTCTTTTCAGTATTTGTAGGATGGGATTATGGTTCGAATCCCGTCTCGCGCTTAATATTTTTTGCCCAGAAAAGCTAGATTTTATCAGCATTTCCGGGCTTTTGCTTTGTCTGAGGAGAGGAGCTAGCTTTAATGATTTATTATTCAGTTTAATAGTTTTAAATTAAGAGATTTGTGCGCTAAATTAAATTTAATGAAGAAAGGGTCATTGGAAACAGAATATTGATAGTTGGTAAAATATATAGTATTCTATTTGTAATATCTTTTTACGGACTAAAAGCTTTATCAAAACAACGAAGGATCCATGCGTAGCATGGGCTTTCGTTGTTTTGATTTCCAGCTTCTATGAAGTGGAGTATATTATTCAAAACTTTTAAGTCAAAATTATAGTTTTTTACTTATTCTAATTGAATTTATTTTACAAGCAGAATAGTCATTACAATTACTAATACTACATGAAAGTATACACTTTTTTATGAAGTTTAGATGATACTCTTTGATGTTTGATGTATACAAATTATGGATGAATTTCATTTATTTATTATATTTTATATGTTAATATGGTATTGGAAATAGATAAATAGAAATTGTACCTCAGGTTATTAATATAATTTAACTGAACAAACAATGGTTTAGAAAGGAGTTTGTTATGTGCACTAGGACTAAGTTGGCAGAAATAGCAAATAGAGAAGCATTGCGTCCTTTCCATGGGACTCTATTAAATAAGGAATCAAATATCCACCCGATTGTCGATTTATTTCCTAAATGGAGCGTTGAAAAAGCGGATAGAAATTGGTGTGCAGGGTTCGTTTATTACTGCTGTGTGAGAACTGGCTTTTTATTTCCATATAGCCCTGCTGAGTGCATATCATGTAGCCTTGCTGGCTGTGGTGGTTGGGAAGATTTCGCTAAAGGTAATAAAAGAATAGAATATCACGTTGGTAGTGATGAGAAATTCATTCCTGAAGCAGGAGATATAGTCCTATATGACAGAGTTTTTATCAACCTTGAGCATGACCATATCGGCATTGTGATTGAAAATAAGACAAATTCAATTATTGTAGCAGAGGGCAACACCTTTAACGACAATATTTCTCGTATCCTAGAACGAAACAAAGATGAACACATCCGTGCTTATATTCGGATACCTAATAATTTTTCGTATTATTAAGAAAGTTAATTGTAATGTTAGCCTATAATCTTGATTTATCATCGTGGTTATGAGAGAACTGTTTAATTAGCCTTAAAGCTTTTAATTATCAATATGGTATTATGACTTTGTAACGAATATTATTTGTAAAATACATGGGGGTAATGACCTTGAAAAAATTATCTATAGATTATTTTATAAGATTGAGATAACTGGTTTATCGCAATGCAAGACCGCTTGACTTTACCAAGTGGAAATATATTTTTGAGAACGGGAGCTGCGAGGATTTCCTTTCGGTTCTGTCCAGCTATCAAAATGAGGATGGAGGTTTTGGATACAATATTGAGTGTAATAACTGGAACCCTAATTCTTCCCCCTATACGGTATGCATAGCATTAGATTATTTGGACACGACAAGCGATTATGTTAGCAGTACAAAAGATACGATTATAATGGGTATAATCAAATACCTTGCTTCTGGTATATACTTGTTGGAGAACGGCTGGGTGGGAATGCAAGGAATCCCCAGCAACAATGATTTCGCACATTTGCCATGGTTTCATCTCGACCCATTGAAAGCCACGGAAGCTGATATTGGAGTAACCAAGCGTCTTTCAGACTTTATACTCAAATATGCAGACGAAAGCAGTGATATCTACCACAAGGCAATGGTTTTAAAAGACAAGCATAAGTTGAGTGGAAAAATTTTACTTAATGGCGTCCCGGATTATGACCCTGTATCTTTGGAAATGAAATCGTTTGACCCTGCAACATGGCCCTTTTGGTTGCCGTTGCCAGTGTACTTTGTTGGTTCGCCAAATAGCAAGCATTATCCAGAACTTCAACATGTTGTGGATATAAATCTGGATTCGATTATTAATACACTGCAAAATACAAATGAGATTCAATTAGCACCAGAGGAAGATTTAAACGCATTTGAACAAAACAACCCGCATCCAGATGGCAAACGATGGTGTGTCGCTGAACAAGCAATCGGAAATTATTATTGGGGTACTCATAATATTACATTCAATTTGGATATATTGAGGAAGTTTGATAGATTGGATTTTCATCTACCATTTACACAAGATGAACATAATACGAAGACTACATACTGTTAAGAAGTGTAGGAGATACACATTGATAAAAGTGCTCACAGATTTCTGTTAAATTTAATTTATTTCAATTATTAAGTATGATATTATGGATTTGAAATTAACAAATAAAAGTAATTGAGCATAACCTTAAAATATAAACAAAAGAGGTATATTATGAGAATGCATGATAAATGCTTACCATGTGTAGTAAACCAAGTTATTAAAGTAGCAAATATCACCGGGGTTAATACAAAGGAAGAGTTGTTGAGAGAAGTTTTTTCTTATCTCAGCAAAATGTACTATTTGGAGTACGTGGGAAATCGGTGGTTAATGATTCTATAGCTGAAGACGCATATTCTGTAGGAATTGATGAATACGCAGAGGTTATAGATAATGGAGATGGTTCTCTTGGAACTGTCCTTAAAAGAACAAGTCCTTCTTTCAAAGATGTTTATAAAAAGGCTGATGTAGTAATTGCCAAAGGGCAAGCAAACTATGAATGTTTGAGTGAAGAAAATAAAAATATCTATTTCCTGCTGATGACCAAATGTGATGTAATTGCAAATGATATTGGTGTTGAGGAAAAGAAAATGATTTGTATGAAAAGTTCTGTATTTGTAGGATAGAATTATGGTTCGAATTCTGTCTCGCGCTTCATTGATAAGTATCGCTAATCCTGTTCTACTTTGATTTGATAGATAAGTAGAATTATTAATATTTATATAATAAAATAGAATATAGAACTAATTGGAAAACTTAAATTTGGTGAGGGTGAAATATGAAATACAAAAAGATGGTAGAGTTAAAAAACAATCTAATATGTCATATTAGAAATGTAGAATGTTCCGATGCAAAAGCAGTATACGACATTTTTAATCTAACACATGGACAGACAGATTTTTTGTTGACATATCCAGAAGAAAACAGCTTTAATCTTGAAAAGGAACGGCAGTTTTTAATTGAAAAAGAAAACAGTAGTAAAGAAGTTGAACTTTGTGCCGTTGTGGATGGAAGTATTGTCGGAACTGCCGGTATTGAAGCTGTAGGTAAAAAATATAAGGTTAAACATCGTGCTGAATTAGGTATCAGTATAGAAAAAGATTACTGGAGTTGGGGTATAGGGCGTGCATTAGTTACATCTTGTATTGAATGTGCAAAAAGTGCCGGATATGCTCAATTGGAACTGAATGTTGTAAGTGAAAATCACAATGCAATCGCTTTATATGAAAGTGTTGGATTCAGCGAATATGGTAGAAATCCCAAAGGATTTTGCTCTCGCAATGTTGGTTGGCAGGAGCTTATACTTATGAGAATGGAGCTTGTTTGATAAATTCTTTAGGTACTTCAATGTTGTTACTCATAGCGGTAACCCCCTTAAATTTCATACAAATATTATGACAGTATGCGAAACTTGATATCTGAACTTTAAATTACTTTTACAGAAAAATGTTTGATTATTCCATATTTATGCTATAATCTAGGTTGTAAAGCAACTTATAAATAATTTTGGAGGGACGATAAATATGTCATTTTCAGAGGTTAAATTATTTCAGGTAAAGCCTGATAAACTCGATGAATTCGAAAATCTTGTAAAAGAAATGCTACCACTACAGAAAGAACTTGCTGGATACATTGGCATTAAATACATGAAAAGATTTTTTGTATTTGATAAAATAGGAGAAGCGCCAAGACCGTTAACAAAAATAGTTAAGTGTGTTAAGTATTATTCATATTGGCAATTTGATACAATTGAAAACTATGCCAATGCGACTTCTTGGTTTTTTAGCGAATTTGAGAAACGACTAAGTAAATTGCTAATAATGCCTTTTGATATTATGTGTGGAGAAAGTATTGAATAAATCAACTAGAATAGGTAATATATAGAATATATTAATTGAAGATATTATTATTTGAGTTGAATGAATAAACGGGTTTTGAGTTGACCATTATGAATGGTTATTAAATATCTTATTTTTTATCAATAGTTAATGGAAAGGATTGTTGAATATGAAAAAAGGTTTAATATTTTTTTTGATGCTAACCTTATGTTGTGCTGCGTGCAGTAAGAAGTATAATTCATCGACGAATGAAGCGATTATTGATAAAAATGTAGATTCACTAACATTACTAAAAAATTTAAATGACTATATTGAATATAAGGGTGATTTAAATGATAACAAAAATTTGTATTTAACATTCAGTTTTAGGAATGACGTTACAGTTCCAGAAAATCCTCCTGTTGTAGAAGCTAAAGTCTATCTTTGGATGAAGGATGATGTTATTGGTATATATAACAAACCTTTATACAATAATTATGAAGATTATCTAGACTCGGTAAAGATGACATTTGATGCAGAAGGAAAGGAATTTAACTGGTATAAGGTTTCGTTTGAGGGATACATGGAATAAAATGTAAACAATTCTCATGTTTTTTTATGAGGGATTTTTCAGAAAATAATGGATTTCTATTACTACCGTAAATAAGTATAGTTATTTTCGGTATATAAAAAATGAATAATTTTTCTATAATAAAAATATCAAACAATAATTGAAATCAATGATAACAGACGATTATTTTAAAGTTAGAGATTGGTCTACGCCCATTCACGTTCAAGGAGACCTCTTGAAGATACTGTATAAACAGACTTGCTAATGGGTAAGTATCAGATTGTAGACAAAATAGTTCTAGGATTACACAATCCTCGAACTATTTTGGTACCTATGAGAATTATTATTTTCGAGCGTATGATTATGGCATTACATGTGCTTTTTTTCTTAGTTAAGGATCAGATTCGGTTGGGAGTCAATCCTAAACGATCTATTATGCTCTCCTTTATAAAACAAAATGCATGAGTTAGGAGTTATGGAGGCTACAGGTATGAAGATTGAAAAGATAAATACCCAAAGACTATATTTGAGAGGGTTTGAATAAGCGGATGTTGGATTTGCAATGAGTGTTTGGAATGATCCTGAGATGGGAGAATATTTACCAGACCCATCTATGGAAAATATGGATGAAGAATATCGTAAATCACTGGAAAGTTTGGGTGATGATGAGACATGTTGTTATCTAATATCTGAATCAAAAAAGACAGGTGATAGAATTGGAACATGTAGCTTTATACCAAGTAAAGATGGTGTTACATATGATATTGCGTATTGTGTACATAAAAAATACTGGAGAAATGGTTATGCAACAGAAATGGTAAAAGGACTGATAGAATATGCCAAGCAATGTGGTGCTGAAAAAATAACAGTTGTTGTTAATAAGGAAAATACAGCATCAAACGCAATTGTAAAAAAACTTGGATTTAAGATAGTTGGAGAAAACTCTTATAAAAAGAGTGGGACTAATATAGAGTTTTCAGACTACAAATATGAACCAGAATTAATTGTTGAGGATAATAGCAATGAGGAAAAAACATGTATGAAAGAATGCTAAATAAATTGAATAAACCATCAATTACTGAAATTCATGAATATATTGGTGAAAATTCTTTTTTGTTACTTAATAACTTTGAGGAAATTATGAAACAACGCTATGATTTAAAAACTGAATTGAGGTTTCCTTTTGGCAACAATTATGGCTGGGGATATAAGTACTCGCATAAAACCAAACATTTATGTTATGTTTTTTTTGAAAAAGATGCGATTACATTTATGCTTCAAATCGGTGGAGATTTAGTTCAAAAACTCGAGGAAGTATTACTTGAGTGTCTACCAAAAACAAAGAGCTATTGGGATAACCGATATCCATGTGGTGAAGGTGGCTGGATTCACTATCGAGTTTTTAACGGTGAAGAATTAAATGATGTAGTAAGACTACTTAATATAAAACAAAAGCCAGTTTATTAAATTGACTGTGCATTAAAGTGTGTTTTTAGCACAGATGTGTAAATAACTTGGCAGGCTATTCAGAAAGAAAATTTTATTGGTGTTGCTCCTAAAGGTCATCACCCAGACGGAAGCTATACAAAAAGCTCTGACGATGAAATAAAGCATGAATACTTGGTTCAAGTTTTTTTGTATGGAGATGAAGGTTTAGATGGAGTATTTTGTGGTGCAGAAGTTTGTGAAGCACCAAAGGGGGTATTCCTAGTAAGTGATGTGGTTCTGAATCAATTTGATGACAAAGGTAATTGGGATATAGGGGCAAGTATGATGAAATCCGGTGAGGTATTCCAAGATTTCATTAAAAAGACGGAGAGGTTGCTGCACGATTGCATTCATAATGGATTAATAGCGGTAAAAGAGGTATAGGTGCACTAGGATTATTTATATTTTAAATGATGGGTAGGTGCTAGATGAATGGATATTTAAAATATGTCAGCTAATAAATCTAAAATGGATCAGGAGGATTATTAGATGATAGAAGTTTATTATGTAGGTGGATCACCATGTAGTGGAAAAAGTACTATTACGGAAATAATAGCTCAAAAATATAATTTGTATTATTTTAAAGTAGATGATTTTCTAGATAAGTACACACAAATGGGTGCTGAAGTAGGTAAGTCAATTTGTACTAAGTTAAGAAGCATGACACCAGAGCAAATATGGATGCGAGATCCAGTCGAACAAAATGTTGAAGAATTACAGTTTTATAATGAAATATTTGATTTTATACAAGAAGATATTAAGAATACGTCAAAGCAAAACGGAATTATTACAGAAGGAGCAGCTTTCGTTCCGAATTTAATGAAGCAATGTAATGTGGACCAAAAACATTATGTTAATCTTACGCCAACACCAGAATTTCAGATCTTACATTATAAGGAAAGATCATGGATTCCGTATGTGATTGACGGATGTAGCGATAAGGAAAAAGCATTTATGAATTGGATGAATAGGGATATTTTATTTGCTAAAGATGTAAGAAAACAATGTGCCTTACTAGGATATAAAGCATTTATAAATGATGGAACGGTATCAGTTGAAGAATTTGTAAAAAAAGTTAGTTTACAGTTTGATCTGGAGGATTAATATGGGTAAAAAGAAAAGAGAACATATTGTTTTTGATCAAATGTTAATGCAGAAAAAAAGTATCCCGTTTGCAAAAGTAAATGTGAAAACAAAGAGCAAAACAAAAAGAATTTATGGGAGGGGTTGTAATGAATGAAGTTGTTAAACATGTTACAGAAATGCTGATATCGAGCTAACAGTTTTTGGTGGTAACTATGATGACTTATAGAAGTATTCTAGTACAAGGAGACTCTTTCATTCTTCAGCTCAAAATGTTTTTTTCTCGTACTATATTGTTATATTTTGCGAATATGAACTGATATAGGTAAAAAATAACGGAGGGCGTAATGAAAGTAAATATATTTTTATTTGATGATTTTGAAACGCTAGATGCGTTTGGTCCAATTGAAATTTTGGGAAAAATCGATACATACAAATTAAAGTATTATTCTTTGAACGGCGGTATTATTGTGAGTGCGCAAGGTACTTCAATCATTACTGAGAAAGTTGCAACAGTTACAAACGGCGGAATATTAGTTATACCAGGGGGAAAAGGAACGAGAACGTTAGTGAATGATTCACAATTACTTCAGGCACTAAAAGAGGCTGCGGAATTATCAAACTATTGTTTATCCGTATGCACTGGATCAGCATTATTGGCAAAGACAGGACTATTGAATAATAAAGAAGCTACTACTAACAAAAAGGCTTTTGATTGGGTAGCGTCTGTAAATTCCTCTGTTAATTGGATTAGAAGTGCAAGATGGGTAGTTGATGGAAAATATTATACATCGTCAGGTGTTTCGGCTGGAATTGACATGACGTTAGGATTTATTAAAGACCGTTTTGGAGAGCAAGAAGCCAAAGAAATTGCAAATCATATTGAATATATTTGGAATGAGGATTGTAGTAAAGATGTGTTTGCTAAGGAAGACTGATAAAGAAAAAATAGCCAATAGATGCGTAAGGGAAATCACGGATCGGGATTTATTCAAAAACAAGAGGAGGTAGTAAACAAATGAGAATTGAAACAGAAAGATTAATTATTAGAAATTTTGAAATGAAGGATAGAGATGATTTAGGAGAATATATGCTCCAAAGAGTCGATAAAATGTTTGAAGGATATCCTGACTTTAATGAAGATAAAATTGAAGAGGAGATTAAGTATCGCTGTGAAAGTGAAGAGTTTTTTGCTGTTGAGTTAAAAGACGAACATAAGGTGATTGGTAATATATATTTGGGTGTCAGAGATTTTAATTCTAAAGAATTAGGTTATGTGTTAAATGAAAATTATCATTTAAAAGGATATGGAAGCGAAGCTGCTAAAGCAGTAGTTCAGTGGGCTTTTTCACAAGGAGTTCATAGAATATTTGCGGAGTGTACTCCACTTAATATATTCTCTTGGAAAACGATGGAGAAGATCGGGCTAAAGAGAGAGGCAGAACTTAGGCAGAATGTATCATTTCATAAGGATGAAGCAGGTAATCCAATATATTGGGATACTTATGTTTATGGGGCGTTAAGTACAGATAATATATAGCCATGAAATAGTTTAATAGACTAAGGGTATTAGACATTCAGGAAAGGAAAAATATATGATTTTAGAAGAATTTGATAGTAATAGGAAAGCTATAGTAGATGTGTATGATTTGGTTAAACCAATAGAAAGTTTTCCTAAAATTGCAGTATCTTGTTTTTCACGTGTTACATTTGAAAGATTGGTCAATGAACTAAATGGAAAAGTAATTGCTAAGTCCAATCTGGCTAATATGGAAATACCAATCTTTAAAGCAATGTATAAAGGTGTAGAAGTAGCACTGTTTATGTCATATGTTGGTGCGGCTGGCTGTGTGGGAGTAATAGAAGAAGTTTTTGCAATGGGTGCAGAGAAACTGATACTATTTGGTACCTGTGGAGTGTTAGATGCATCAATTGAGGATTGTTCAATTATTATCCCAAATAAAGCAGTTAGAGACGAAGGAACAAGTTTCCATTATGCTAAACCAAGCGACGAAATCGAAGTAAATAAGAAATACATAGATGAATTTGTTGATATATTAAAAGAATTTGAATGCCGTTATACTATCGGAAAAGTTTGGACTACAGATGGAATTTATAGAGAAACACGAGGAAAGGTCAATTCTAGAAAGCAAGCAGGCTGTTTATGTGTAGATATGGAATGTTCTGCTGTTGCAGCTCTCGCAGAATTTAGGGAGAAGGAAGTATTTCAATTCTTCTACGCGGCAGATAATCTAGATAATGAAACGTGGGATGCTAGGAGTTTAGGTAACGAATCAAACGTATTAGAAAAAGATAGAATAGCTATGTTGGCAATGGAGTTAGCAAAAAGACTTTAAGATGGCTGACAATAGCATAAGATTTAAAAAAACGGTATTGAATTGAGATTATAGTGGGGAGATGAGGTTAATAAATATGATGAATTATAATGAAATTCTAGACAAAATAGCTTTTGAATACCAAGGTATTTTAAGAGATAATTTAGTTGGAATATATGTACATGGTTCGATAGCATTCAGATGTTTTAATCCGCTTAAAAGTGATATTGATTTTATAGTAGTTGTAGATAAACCGCCAACAATTGAAGAAAAAGAGGCATTAATTAAAATTTTGTTGGATTTATCAGCAGATGCTCCACCAAAAGGCTTCGAGATGAGTATAGTTTTATCAAGCGTATGCAAAAACTTTATTTACCCAACTCCATTTGAATTACATTACTCAATTGCTCATTTACAGCGTTGTAAAGATGATTTGAGAGAATATTGTACATCAATGAATGGGATAGATAAGGATTTGGCGGCACATTTTACAGTTATTAATAACACTGGGTATACCCTCATTGGAAAACAAATACCAGAAGTATTTGGTGCTGTACCTAAGGGCGATTATTTGGATAGTATTAAAGCTGATGTGGAGAATTCAGAGGAGGAGGTTCTTGAGAATCCGGTTTATATAATTCTAAATCTATGTCGTGTACTTGCATATAAAAGTGGTGGGCTAGTTCTATCTAAGGAGCAAGGTGGATTATGGGGAATAGATAATCTACCTAAGCAATATATAGAATTAGTATCTAAGGCACTGAATAATTACATATCTGAAGTATCAGAAGTTGGATTTGATAGAGTACAATCAATGAATTTTTGTAAATACATGATTGAGAATATATTTACGGATTAAGTTGAAAATCGAATTTAGCATATGTTGCTCGTTATCTGTATCTATATATATGGATTGACTTCTTGTTTAGGCTGTAAAAAAATAAACCAAGATAATTTAACGTAATATTATAATATAGATGAGGAAGAAAAATGGGGAGATATGACAAATTGATTACAGATTTAAAATCTAAGAAAATAAAATTCGATAAGGGCCTAACCAGTGAGGAATTTGATAAGATAGAAAAGACGTATGGAATTTGCTTTCCTAAGTCATTACGTGAAATGTATGAAATAGCTTTACCTATATCTGCGTCATTCTATAATTGGAGAAACTTCGAGGAAGCAAATGTAAGAATAATCAAAGATATGTTGAATTGGCCATTAGAGGGTGTTCTATTTGATGTTGAGGAAAATTATTTTTGGGATGATAGCTGGGGTGAAAAACCAACGGATGCAATAGAGGCTGAGAAAAAATGTATTGAAGAAATGAAGAAAGTTCCTACATTGATTCCAATCTATAAACATAGATATATACCAATAGTAAAGGATATTGATAACCCACCAATTTTTTCAGTTTATCAAACGGATGTCATCTATTATGGAATTGATTTAGAAAATTATTTTCAAATTGAATTTGATTTCCTACCCTGGGAGGTCATAAATGATGCGATAGATAAGGAGGAAATTATTATAATACCTTTTTGGAATCAATTTTGCTATTATAAGTAGAGAAGAGGATAACAAAAGGCTAATATCATATTCATTCTTGACAATCAAAGATGTACTCCCTATAATGTAATCAATTGAATAAATATCTTCAGGGCAGGGTGTAATTCCCTACCGGTGGTATAGCCCACGAGCCGCAAGGCATGATTCGGTGTGATTCCGAAGCCGACAGTATAGTCTGGATGAAAGAAGAGAGAAAAGTGTTTAATTTAATTTTATGCTTTTGTTATGTTATTTGCTCTGGAATGATTTTATCATTTCAGAGTTTTTTTATTAACAAGAGTATTAAAATAACCTTTTTGTACTTGCCTTGAATTTTTTATTCAAGGCATTTTTTATTGGGAGGTGATATGAATGGAGGATTTAGAGGATTTAAAGTACATGCAAGTTGCTTTAGAACTTGCAAGAAAGGGAGCTGGATGGGTCAATCCGAATCCTATGGTAGGGGCAGTTATTGTGAAAGAAGGTATCATTATTGGAAAAGGATATCATGAAGAATTCGGAGGATTGCATGCGGAGAGAAATGCTCTATCCGAGTGTACAGTTTCTACTAAAAAAGCAACGCTCTATGTAACACTTGAACCCTGTTGCCATTATGGGAAGACTCCACCTTGTACGGAAGCAATCATTAATAGCGGAATTACAAGAGTGGTTATAGGCACGTTAGATCCGAATCCCATGGTTTCGGGAAAAGGTGTGGAGATTTTACGCAGTCATAATATACAGGTAGACATCGGTGTTTTGGAGGAAGAATGTAAAGATTTGATTAAGCTCTTCACCCATTTTATAACTAACAAAAGACCGTATATCGTTATGAAGTACGCTATGACGATGGATGGAAAGATTGCAACTTACACCAATCAATCAAGATGGATTACTGGAGGTAAAGCACGTGGTCATGTACATAGTAATAGACATATCTATAGTTCTATTATGGTAGGTGTAAACACAGTTATTAACGATGATCCGCTATTAACCTGTCGATTAGAAAATTCTAAGAATCCAATCCGTATAATTTGTGATACCAATCTAAGGACGCCATTAACATCTAAGATAGTACAGACGGCAAAGGAGGTAGATACCATTATAGCAACCTGTGAAGTAGATACCTTAAAACATGAAGAGTTTCAAAAGGCGGGCTGCAAGATTGTAGTAGTTAGAAGATTAGATAACCATGTTAATCTTATGGAACTTATTGAGGTTTTGGGGAATATGAATATTGATAGCGTTATGCTTGAAGGTGGAAGTACATTAAATTGGAGTGCACTCCGGTATAAGATAGTAGATTGTATCCATGCCTATATTGCCCCTAAGTTACTTGGAGGGGCTAGCGCAAAGTCCCCTATAGGTGGTTTTGGGATTGATGATCCAAACCACGCCATTAAACTAACAGAGCCCAAGATAACAAGGTTAGGTGAAGATTTATTACTAGAAAGTGAGGTGATTTATACATGTTTACAGGAATCATAGAAGAAGTAGGCACGTTAAAGTCAATTCAGCGAAAGAATCATGCCATATGCTTAACGCTCTCTGCTTATGAGATTTTGAAGGATATAAAACTCGGAGATAGTATAGCAGTCAATGGTATTTGCCTCACGGTTACCTCCCATACAGACACAGATTTTTCAGTTGATGTAATGCAAGAAACACTTTCTAGAACATCTCTTTCTAGCTTGAAAGATGGAGGAAAAGTGAATCTAGAACGAGCAATGCCGATGAATGGAAGATTTGGTGGACATATTGTTACAGGTCATATTGATGGAACAGGTACAATTACTCAGATACGAAAAGACAGTATAGCTGTTTGGTACACCATAAAAACAACGCCAACAATTATTAGATACATCATAGAAAAAGGTTCGATTGCCATTGATGGCATTAGTTTAACAATCGCGAAAGTTTCACAAGATGATTTTAGCGTTTCTATTATCCCACATACAATAGAAAACACAATCTTGTCATCTAAGAAAGTGAATGAACTTGTTAATCTAGAAAATGACTGTATTGGAAAATACGTGGAAAGATTAGTGTTTAATGAAGATAAGAAAGAATCAGGAATCACGCGAGACTTTCTTGCAAAATTCGGATATTAGGAGGACGTTATGAAAAAATATGATTCTATTAAGGAGGCCATAGAAGATTTGCAGAAAGGTAAAATCATTATGGTGGTCGATGATGAAAACAGAGAGAATGAAGGAGATTTAATTTGTGCAGCAGAATTTGCTACAACTGAAAATGTAAATTTCATGGCTACATATGCGAAGGGTTTAATCTGTATGCCCATGAGCCCGGATATTGCTGAGAAATTAGATTTACCTCAAATGGTAAGTAATAACACAGATAATCACGAAACCGCCTTTACAGTTTCCGTTGATTATACAACTACAACAACTGGAATTTCAGCAGAAGAAAGAGGATTGACAGCACGTATGTGTGTGGAAGATTCCATAGTTCCCTCTGACTTTCGCAAACCTGGGCATATGTTCCCGCTGGTCGCTAAGTCAAATGGAGTATTAGAAAGAAATGGACATACCGAGGCTACTGTTGATTTGATGAGATTAGCAGGTTTAAAAGAATGTGGCTTATGCTGTGAGATAATGAGAGAAGATGGAACTATGATGCGCAGTCTTGAATTGAAATCATTTGCAGAACGCTGGAATATTAAGTGTATTACAATAAAAGATTTGCAAGAATACCGAAAAATATATGATAACTTAGTGGAATGTGTTTCTGTTACTAAAATGCCAACAAAATACGGAGAGTTTATGGCGTATTGCTATATCAATAAGCTAAACAGGGAACATCATATTGCATTAGTAAAAGGTAATATTGATGATGATAACAATGTACTTTGCAGGGTACATTCGGAATGTCTGACAGGAGATGTTTTCGGTTCTTTAAGATGCGACTGTGGTCAACAGTTTGAGTCAGCTATGAAACAAATAGCATGTGAAGAGCGAGGTATACTACTCTATATGAGACAAGAAGGACGAGGTATAGGTTTAGTAAATAAGTTAAAGGCATACCAATTACAAGATAAGGGACTGGATACATTAGATGCCAATATTGCGTTAGGATTCAAAGGAGACTTACGTGAATACTATATTGGAGCACAGATATTAAGAGATTTGGGAGTAAAAACGCTACGCCTATTAACCAATAACCCAGATAAGATTTATCAGTTATCTGATTACGGAATAGAGATATCAGAACGTGTACCAATTCAAATGGAAGCGAATTCACATGATATTGTTTATCTAAAAACAAAGCAGACTAGAATGGGACATATATTGAATTATAAGGAGGAAAAATAATGAAAACATATGAAGGTAGTTTAGTATCAGAAAATATCAAGGTAGGAATCGTAGTTGCTAGATTTAATGAATTCATCACTTCTAAATTATTGTCGGGGGCTCTTGACGCTTTGAAAAGATTGAATGTTAAAGAATCAGATATTGAGATAGCATGGGTGCCTGGTGCCTTTGAGATTCCTTTGATTGCTTCCAAAATGGCAAAATGCAAGAAATATGATACTGTGATTTGCTTAGGTGCCATCATTAGAGGAAGTACCAGCCATTACGATTATGTGTGCTGTGAAGTTTCAAAAGGTATTGCACAAGTAACACTTGCTAGTGATATTCCAGTAATGTTTGGTGTTCTTACTACTGAAAATATTGAACAGGCAATTGAACGAGCAGGAACGAAAGCAGGTAATAAAGGATTTGATTGTGCACAAAGTGCTATTGAAATGGTTAATTTATGCCGTTCTTTTGAAGTGTAGATTTTTAAGAAATTAAATTAAATTAATGATGAGTACGCACAACATGTATTATTTTGAAGATTAGGAGCAAGTTTACTAAAGACACTGCAAGAATATTTCCTTGAATATCTTGTGATTTTAATCTATATTGGTATAATGTTATCATACAAAACCAACTTAAGGGAGATTAGACATCCCAATAAGTTTATATTAAGGAGTTAGTAAATGAGAGAACTTAAAAGTATTGAGGAAAAAATACTAGATAGTGCATTATATCTAATTGGGAAACAAGGCACTTGTAATGTTCCGATTCGCGCAATAGCTAAGGAAGCAGGGGTTAATGTAAGTGCAATCAATTATTATTTTCGCACGAAAGAAGAGATGCTTCGCAATACGAAAGAATTCTTTATTAATAATTCGATTGAAATCTATTCTATTCTCGATCAGGAGGAATATTCAGAAGAGGAACGACTCATTTTGTTTGCCAATGAGATCATGGAATATACCATACATTATTCTGGATTGTCCGCAATATTTAAAGAAGCGGAACGTTTAAAAGAAGAAGATGAAATATCCAAAACCATTATCGAGGTGACCAAAGAATTACATACTAAGATGGATCGAATATTAAATTCTGTTGCGCAGAGTGATCCGTCGATGTCTCAATATAATAGTATGATTTTTATGGCCGCGTTGACGTACCCAGCAGAAAAACAAGATACATTCGGTAATGACCAATCGTTGTTAATTAGTAAAGAGAAAAGAATTGAATATATTAAACACATTATTAATCTAATAAAGAAGTAACTAAAGAGTATTTAGTCAAGAGTATAAGAAATCGAATTCTTTGGTATATGAATACCAAGGTACTTGCTAAAGATGGAGGCTATGATAGAAACACTTAGTAAAGTGTATTCTGCTCATAGTCTCCATTTTAGTGTAAACCTTTCTTTTATGTAATAGAGAGATTCAATAGGTTTCATAATAAACGATCATTAATATTAAAATATATAAATTAAAACAAATTGTTTGAAACAGATTGATTTAATTTTGGAGATGAGATATAATGATATTGTGAGACATTGTTAAAAATTTAATTATCAAAAGAAAGGCGGATTTTATGAAGTACAATCATCTTTTTAGCTCAATTAAAATTAGAGGTCTAGAATTAAAGAATCGCGTAGTATTTCCAGCAATGGGTACTAAGATGGCAACAGAAGATAAATATGTTACTGATCAGGTTATCGACTATCACGTAGCAAGAGTAGTAGGAGGATGTGGTCTTAACTTTACTGAAGTATGCAGTGTGTATAGTAAGGCTGCACCAAAACATTTTCTTGCTATATCTGAAGATAAATATATTGAAGGTTTGAAGAAATTAGCAGATGCAATTCATGAGGCAGGAGGAAAGGCAGGAGTTCAGCTTTGGCTTGGTGGATTCGCAGTGGCTAGTGACCCAGCTGCAATGATAATTGTACCAAGTGATACACCAATCAAAGGAACAGATCACGTGATTAAAGGTGCCGATCTTGATACCATACAAGAGGCTATTGAAGCATATGGTGCGGCTGCGAAACGTGCTGTAGAGGCAGGATACGACACCTTAGAATTTCACGCAGGACATAATTATGTCCCACATAGTTTCCTCAGTCCATTCTTCAATCGAAGAACAGATGAATATGGCGGATCTTTTGAGAATCGTGCGCGTTTCGCTCTTGAATGTATTCGTTCCATTCGTAGTAACATTCCAGAGGATATGCCACTATTCATGAGAATCGATGCGCATGATGATTATCTAGACGGCGGGCTTACTATTGAGGAAGTAATTGATTTTTGTAAACTAGCAAAAGAAGCTGGTGTTGATGTAGTTGATGTATCAAGAGGTAATTTCTCTTCAGCTGCAATTAAGTATGAAGTGCCTCCAATTGATCTACCTAGAGGCTTTAATGTAGAGAATGCAGCTAGAATCAGAAAAGAGACTGGACTTATTACTGTGGCTGTTGGAAGAATTAACGAACCTGCCCTAGCGGAGCAAATCCTTACTGAGGATAAAGCAGATATGGTTGTTATTGGCCGCGGACAGTTAGCGGATCCTGATTTTTGCAATAAAGCATTAAATGGAGATGATGAGAGTATAGTTCGTTGTATAGGATGTAACCAAGGATGTTATGATGGATTTGTTGCACAAGATGTACCTTATATAACTTGTATGAGAAATCCTGCACTTGGAAGAGAACAAGAATATGCACTCGTTAAAACGACAACACCGAAGAAAGTGTTGATTGCAGGTGGAGGTGTAGCAGGTCTAGAAGCAGCAATCACACTTAAGCGTCGTGGACATCATCCGGTTGTCTGTGAGGCAGCAGAGCAATTAGGTGGTCAATTTGTATTAGCTGGAGCAGCACCAAGAAAAGAAGAAATGAAAGAAGCCGCTATCTGGATGGGAGAACAGGCTAACAGAGAAGGCGTTGAGATTCGATTATCTACACCAATTACCACTGAAGTAATTGAGAAGGAAGCTCCACAAGATGTGATTATTGCAATTGGAGCAGCACCAATGAAACTTCGTATTCCAGGAGCAGAATTACCACATGTTACAAACTCCCATGATGTGCTAGCGGGGAATGTTTCGTTAAATGGAAAGGTAGTTATTATAGGTGGTGGCCTTGTAGGTTTAGAAGTTGCAGAATATCTAGAAGGTAAGGTAGAAGAAATTACTGTTGTAGAGATGCTTGATCAAGTAGGTAAGGATTTAGGAGATCTTCGTAAAATATCGGTAATGGAAAATATCTATCATGCAGGCGTTCAGACAATAACTAATGCCAAATGTACTGAGATATTAGCAAATGCTGTTGTTGTGGAAAAAGAAGGACACACAGAAAGTGTACCTTGTGATTATGTAGTTGTTGCAATTGGAGCTAAGGCACGTAGTTTCGAAGATATTGCCGCCTATTGCAGTGAACATGGCATTGCATATCACATTATTGGAGATGCGGTACGTGCTAGAAGAGCGCTTAATGCAACAACAGAAGCAGCTGCTATTGCCAGAGCAATTTAGAATTTAAGCATATAGAAGAGCAAGGCAGGATATACGGATATAAAATATATGTTAGAACCAATCTTAAAACTTTATAAAAATCCTCGATATTCTAATTGTAAACATTGAATTTGATTTGAAATTGAGTTATAATTTTAGAAAGCTTTACATAGATATTATTATTTTCAGTTATTAAAAGAGTTTTACACTTTTTTGATATAAAAAATATAAATGGAGGATATAATAATGGAACGAGAAGAACAAAAGTTTTATATTTGTAAACACTGTGGTAATATTATTTCATTTGTGAACCGTTCAGGTGCACCAATATCATGTTGTGGAGAGAAGATGTCAGAGCTAGTACCGAATACTACAGATGCAGCAACAGAAAAGCATGTACCAGTTATTACTGTTGAGGGTAATCAAGTTACAGTAGATATTGGTTCAGTAGCACATCCAATGACTGAGGAACATTTTATTGGTTGGGTATATATCCAAACTGAAAAAGGCGGTCAACGCAAAGAACTAAAACCTAATGATAAACCATCAGTTACTTTCTCCCTTACAGAGGATGATAAAGTCATAAGAGCATATGAATATTGTAATCTTCATGGTTTATGGAAAAAAGAGTATTAATAATAATCAATAACTAATGTGGATTATAAAAGAAGTATAAAGAGAAGGAAGTGCCATCATGCTTAATCAAGAGATTGTTAAGTTATTAAACGAGCAGATAAACAGAGAATTATACTCTTCTTATTTATATCTAGATATTGCAAACTATTATGCAGATCAAAGTCTTAATGGTTTTGAAAATTGGTTTTATATACAAGCCAAAGAAGAATTAGATCACGCACTTTTATTTAGAAAATACCTTCTAAATAATGGTGAATCAGTTATTTCGATGGAAATTTCTGCGAAGTTTGATACGTACAAAGATTTCCGTGAACCATTAGCAAAAGTATTAGAACATGAGGAGTATATAACGGATTCAATTAATAATATATATGAAAAAGCTTATAAATTGAATGATTTCCGTACGACTCAGTTCTTAGATTGGTTTGTTAAGGAGCAAGGTGAAGAAGAGAAGAATTCTGGTGATAATATCAAGAGATATGATCTATTCGGTAGTGATGCTAAGGGATTATTCATGCTAGATAATGAATTAAGTACTCGTGTATATACAGCACCATCTTTAGTTATTTAACAAAAACAAAAAATCCAGTATGATTTATTACTGGATTTTTTTTGCCCAAATCCACATGGGGAATTTTACTAAAAAATATATACTAAATTATAAAAAAGTAGTGTTGTTGCATAAAGTACCTTCTATTAGAATCAAATCAAGGGGTAAAAAAAGGAGGTATTTTAATGTTTAGAAGAAAAGTTGTAACTTATGTAAGACGTAGTTTAGCCACAGTACTTGCGACAACGTTACTTGTTGGACTTTTACCATATGGTGGGGATATGGTGAAAGCAGCTGATGAGACACCTTATGTAATATCACAAGGTCGCACAGTATACGCTAGTTCATCACAAGCAAATAGTGATGCAAACTTGGTTGTTGATGGAGACACCAACACAAGATGGGAAAGTACGTGGGAAAGTAATTCGGAATGGCTGTACGTAGATCTAGGGAAGACGGCAGACATAACAAGTATCAAGTTATACTGGGAAGGTGCTTATGCAACTTCTTACAAAATTCAGTTTTCAGATGATGAAGAAAACTGGGTTGACAAATATCATGTTACAGATGGTAAAGGAGGAGTAAAGACAGTAGATGTAACAGGCAAGGCAAGATACGTAAGAGTATATATGGATAAGAAAGCCTTACCTGCTTATGGTTATTCGTTGTTCGAATTCCAAGTTTATGGGAATGGAGGATTAACGGAAAGACCTGTTGACTACGGGGAGAATATCGCACTTAGTAAGAGTGTTACCGCTTCATCTCTTCGTGATGTTTGGTGGATGTATGATGAGAATGGCGTAATTAATCAGGATGCAGTAAAAGCTACAAATGCAGTTGATGGTAAAAGCAATACATATTGGACTTCTGGGGAAAAAGATAATCAATGGTTTTGTGTTGATCTTGGTAGAAGTTATACCATTGGACGTGTAGTTATTGATTGGGCATCCGATGCAGGAAAGATCTATGATATTCAAGTTTCAGAGGATGGTAAGAATTGGACGACGGTATATAGGCAGTTAAGGGGATATGCACATGAAGACTCGAACGTGCCTATGCATGTCAAAGGCCGATATGTTCGTATGTATGGATATACACGAGTGGAATCAGGAAGTGGATTTTCTATCAATGAACTACAAGTATATCCTTTTAAGGCTGGTGATGATATTGTAAATTATACCATCGAAGATTTACCAACTTTACAAATTGAACAATCAAAGACAGGAAAAGGTTCCTATGTAACAGATGCTATGTATTACGAAAAAGCTAAGTTACCTACATATCTAAAAGAAGGATTGACAGCTCCTATAGATTCTAATGATTGGTGGCAATCCTCTCTTATTAACAAATTCGGTAATCTTATGAGCATACTTCCTTTGAAAGCAAAATACACATCAAAGGGACTAGCAGTGTTGACTGCTACCGAAGGTTGGCTTCCAACAATGGGAGAGACAGATGTTAATGTTTCTGTGCAATCGGAAACACTTCCAGATCTGTATGTTTTACCGGAGAATCTAGATTCGTTATCTTCTTATGATAGAGTAGCTGGTTATAGCGATTATGCAGTAAATCTAGAATTGTGCGATAAAAATGGTGTTGCAATGACGTCTACTTTTGTGAAAGGATCTCCATATATTTTTACCGAATTTGGAGAACGAAAAGCAGTATTTTTGTCAGGTGCAAATATTAGTAGTATCTTTGATAACAACGGAAATGAACTATTCTTAAATTCCAATACGATAACTACTGATCATATCGGATTAGAAGTAGTCGACAATGATAATAAAGATAAGAATAAGACAGCGAAGAGTTATTATAGTATCACAGTTCCAGAAGGTACCGTATTCAAAAAAGTAGGAAGTTCAATTAAAGTGACATTCCAATCAACTAATGGATACATGTCTATTGGAACCATGAATGAGAAGAAACAACTTAAGTTATTTCATGAACATGGATATGCTTTTGTTAAAGATACTAGTGTAACCTATGTATATGATGAGAATACATCGAATATTACCACGAAGTATCAGATTACAACAGAAGTAAAACGAAATGGTTATTCTGACAAGACAATTCAATGTTTATTACCTCATCAGTGGAAAAAATCACAAGATGATGAAGCTAATATTGGAATATATTCATCTGTCCGTGGGGATATGAAAGCAATCGTATCGAATGTGTTTCAAACATCAGAGACATTCTTAGGCTTACTACCTACATTTGCGATGCCTAATAATGAGGAATTTGATAGTGAAGAAGCTAACGCATATCTGAAAAAATTGGAAGTAGCGACTCGAAACCTACAACCTGCTGGTGATGCATACTGGGAGGGCAAAAACCTTCATCCACTTGGTATGGGAGTTCTTATGGCAGATCAACTAGGAGAGACAGAATTACGAGATATCTTCTTAGGAAGAATCAAAGAGATATTAGTAAACTGGTTTACGTACGATGGGGAAGATGATGTAAGTTTCTTTATCTACAATAAGAACTGGGGCACACTTTATTATCTAAACAGTGAGTTCGGAGCGAATTCAGCTATATGTGATCATCACTTTACGTATGGATACTTTATGTTTGCAGCTACCGTACTAGCTACTTATGATAACGAATTCTATAATGATTATAAAGAAATGATTGAGATGATGATTCGAGATTATGCCAATCCATCTGATGATGATGACGAGTATTGTAGATTCCGAAGTTATGACTTATATGAAGGACACTCATGGGCTGGTGGTTACGCTGATAATGATTCAGGAAACAATCAAGAGTCGGCAAGTGAATCTTTGTTTAGTTGGGTTTCGCTTTATCTATGGGGAATCTTAACAGAAGATGATAGTTACCGAGATGCAGGTGTCTTTGGTTTTACCAACGAAATGGACACAGTAAAACAATATTGGTTCAATTATGATCTTGATAACTGGCTTGAAGAATGGCCATATGAAGTAGTAGGACAAGTATATGGTGGCATTAATTTCTATGGAACATTCTTTGGCGGACAACCGCTTTATGTCTATGGAATTCAATGGTTACCAATATCTGAGTATTTAACCTATTACGGTATGGATCAGCAAAGAGCTACAGACATATATAAGGGATTATTAGATGATACAGAAATTGCAATGGATAAAGCTGTTAAGGTTGCGAAAAAGGAAGGAAAGACAGATAAAGAAATTCAGGCTATGCTAGATAGCTATCCACAAGCAGATACTGGCTGGCAACACATCACATGGCCATTCTTATCTCAAACCAATCCTGCTCTTGCATTAGATAAATTCAATTCTAATGTTTCACGTATCCAGAATACCGATACAGCTAACACATATTGGTTTATTAACAGTATGTTAGAACTTGGCTATAAGACGGATAAAATATGGGCAGTAGGTGATGTATCAGCATCTGTTTATTACAATGAAACAACCAAGAAGTACACGGCGACGGTATGGAATCCAGCGAATGAAACTAGGTTGGTAAGTTTCATGACGAATTCAGGAATAAAAGGAACAGCATCCGTTGGAGCAAAAGCATTGGTTAGTTTTGAAGTATATACAGATAAGAATTTCACAGTTACACAAGCTGCTACACCTGTTATATCAGTACCTACTGGAACGTATGGAGATACGCAGTATGTAGAAATCAAAACAGACACACCGGGTGCAACAATATATTATACAACTGACGGGTCTATGCCTACCAAAAACTCAAAAGTATATAATGGTGTATTCGCTGTATCTAGTACGTCAACGGTCAAAGCCATAGCAGTTGTAGACCAAATGATTATTTCACCTATGGTAGCTAGTACAATTACGATTAAGGGCGCGGAGATCTCTAACAAAACAAATCTAGCTTATGGGAAAGCGGTAGTTACTTCCTCTACTGAGAATGCAGGTACTACTGGAAGTAATATGGTAGATGGAAAGGATTCTACTCGCTGGTCATCGAATTTTAGCGATAACGAATGGTTTGAAGTTGATTTGGGAGCTAGCTTCCAGGTTAACAAAATTACCTTTAACTGGGAAGCCTCTTATGCATCTGCATATAATCTCCAGGTTTCTAATGATGGAAGAACATGGACAACTGTGTACGAAACTAAGAGCGCTGCTGGTGGTAAGGAAGAGATTATTATTGATGCAGTAACATGTAGATATGTAAGATTCCAAGGCATTAAGAGGGCTTTAGATTATGGTTATTCAATATGGGAGTTTGGTGTATATGAAGCAGTTCAAGTAGAACAACCTAAGTTTAGCGTAGAGGAAGGTTCTTACAAAGAGGCTCAGAATGTAGCTATTAATTGCAATACTTCTGGAGTTGAGATTAGGTATACAACGGATGGTTCAATACCAACAGAGAATTCTAAACTTTATGTTCCAACAATTAAAGTGGATAAGACAACTACAATTAAAGCTATAGCATTCCGTAAAGGAATGGTCCCTTCTAAAGTATCGGAAATCACCTATGTTATTGATGGATCAGGGGGTGGTGAGCAAACACCTGAAACCAACTTAGCTATGGGAAAAGATACGTACTCTTCTGGTGACGAAGTGGCAGTGTTTGCTTCAAAATATGCAGTAGATGGAGATAAGGGAACTCGCTGGTCTTCTAATTTTGCAGAAGATGCTTGGATTATAATTGACTTAGGAAAAGTATATTCTGTAGACAAAGTTGTTCTTAGTTGGGAAAATGCTTATGGAAAAGCATATAACATTCAAGTATCGGAAGATCAAGTAAATTGGAAAACAGTATATACCAAAGAGAATGGTACCGGTGGAGAAGAATCAATAGTTCTACCAGTAACAAAGGCAAGATATATCAAGTTACAAGGAGTAGAACGTGCGCTTCCATATGGATATTCACTTTGGGAGTTTTCGGTTTATGGTAAATAAGGGAATGATTAACTATTATTTTAGTTAGTTCGTACAAATAAAGAATAAGAAAAACCAATATAAGGCTATTATATATTCAATAGAAAGTTGTTTTCTTTTTGAATATGTGATAGCCTTTTGTTAGAAAACTCGTTAGTTGTTATATAAATTGTTTACAGTATATATAAGATTTTAAAAAGGCGTACTAGAAGAAGTAAAATTGATAGTTATGAATTTACATAATATACTAAGTATGTTAGAATGATTAAAATTTAAGAACATGTTGAAAGGAGTATATGTTAGTATGACTATATCAATAATGACCATTAATGATTATGAGGATCTAAGACAATTATGGATAGATACTCCTGGCATGGGATTGAATGATAGAGTAAAGGAGTTGGATCTATTCTGCTTGAACATGCATTAGAGGCCCTGATGGGAGAAGGAATTACTAAAGTTGCTTTATTGGCATTTGAAGATAATGAGATTGGGAATGCATTTTGGGAAGGTAAAGAGTTTATAGCAAGAAGAGATGTTGTGTATCGAAATAAGTTACTTATAGAAGTAAGGTAATAGTTTTTAAATAAAATAGTTGTAAAGTATAAATTTATATATTATTATAATAGTGTCGTATAGTAAAGTGATAAAGTACGGTGGGAAAATAGGAAATAGGAAATAGGAATAGGAATTAGGAAAATGAATATTAATAATACAAGCAATAAGATATACCGATGTAGAAAACAAAACAAGCCAATTAGTGGTATCGTTAAAGTGCCAGGATCTAAGAGTATGACTAACAGAGCTCTGTTGTTGGCGACATTATCAAAGAAAGATTCCAAGTTAAGTGGTGTGCTTTTTAGCGATGATTCTAGGCATTTTCTTATGTGTTTAGAACAATTAGGTTTTGCGTTGCAGATAGATGAATTGAATAAGATAGTTACAATGCAAGGTACAGGAGGCAATATTCCGAATAAGACAGGTACCATTAATGTTGGTAGTGCAGGAACGGCAGCAAGATTTTTGACAGCTTTGTTAGCACTATCGGATGGTGAATATATAATAGATTGCTCTGAACAGATGAAGAAGAGACCGATGAAGCCGTTATTTGATGCCTTAACAGAGATGGGAGCTTCCTTTACGTTTCTTGAGGAGGAAGGATTCTTACCTGCTAGAGTAATTGGTAATGGTGGAACTTGCACAGATGTAACGATGGATATTAGTAAGAGTACGCAGTTTTTAAGTGCCCTACTTATGGTTGCACCCCTCACTAAGAATGGACTAAGAATTAAGATAACAAGTGAGAAAAAAGACGGAGCCTACATACGCATAACAAGAAAGATGATGGAACAGTTTGGCGCAAAGGTAGATTTTGATGGCGAAGTTTATGAAGTGTTAGGCGATCAAGAGGTAGTTGTAGGTGATTATTATATTGAACCAGATGTCTCTGCTGCATGTTATTTCTATGCAATTGCAGCGTTATTAGGAGGATCTATTACAGTTAAGAATGTGTTGTATAGTTCGATGCAAGGGGATATGAAGTTCCTTGGTGCTTTGAAGCAGTTGGGTTGTAAGGTAGAAGAGACGGAAGTAGGAATTACTGTTTCTGGACCTAATGGTGGTGTTTATAAGGGGATAGACATTAATATGAATGATTTTTCTGATCAGTCTTTGACAATGGCAGCTTTAGCAGCATACGCAACTACACCGACTGTAATACGCAATGTAGGTCATATTCGACTTCAAGAATGCAACCGTATGGCAGCGATTGTTAATGAACTTAATCGTGTTGGCGTTGATTGTATAGAAGAAGGGGATGATTTAAGAATCACGCCAGGGGAGATTAAACCAGCTATAATTGAGACGTATGAAGATCATCGTGTTGCTATGGCATTTTCTTTATTAGGTCTTAAGAGTGAAGGGATAATTATTAATAATCCAGATTGTTGTAAGAAAACATTTGAAGAATATTTTGAAGTATTAGATGAATTGTTAGATAAGAACAAGTAATTGTTGATCAGGGTGAGTAGGTAAGAAGGATCTAGAAGTTGTATATGGGTATCAACATCTGGATGATTCTTTTGATATATGGCTATTTTAATTAGTTAGGGGAAGGAGTAGTAGTATATGAATAAGGAATTTAACAGTAATGAAGATGTTGGAGATCTTGTATTAAACAATGTCTCGAAGGAATATCTGAGGAAAATTATTCTTGGTTATGGTGCTCATGTATGTGGGTTTGCAGATATCAAGAGATTTGAAGATGCACCGAAGGGTTTTCACCCATGCGATATCTATTCCGAGTGTAAAAGTGTGGTTGCATTCGGTGTATCCTTGCCCAAAGGGTTATATATGGTAGATTCAAGATTAATATATGGGCATTTTAATGATGATGTATGTAATAGAGTTGATGAAATCGCTTATAAGATTGCATTACTTATGGAGAGTTCATATGGCGGAATAGCAGTACCAATTCCGGCAGATGGACCTTACGAGTTCTGGGATGCGAATCGTCTTGATGGACGTGGATTGTTATCGATGAAGCACGTGGCGGTACAAGCTGGATTAGGTACATTAGGTAAGAATACTTTGTTTTTGAATGAGTCATATGGCAATCGGTTAACCTTAGGTTGTGTTCTGACTAATATTGTAGTTGACTCCGATTCTTATGCGGAACCACTCTGTTTGCCTAACTGTAACGCATGTGTAACGAATTGTTCTTCTGGAGCATTACATGAGGGGAGTGTATCACAAAGAGAATGTAGAATGAAAGCTTACGGAAAAACAAAGAGAGGATTCGATACCGTTGACTGTAATCGATGTAGAACTGTATGCCCTATGAGATTTGGGGCTTGTGTGGTATAATCTAGGTCGTGGTAAATTAGAGCCATGGATCAAGTCTATAGAAACAACAAGGAGTTATGATATGGAACATTATAAATTTTCTCAAAACAGAAAGTGTGAATACTTCCCATGCCATAAGACAAACAACCCAGACAAGTTTAATTGTTTGTTTTGCTATTGCCCTTTATACGCATTAAAAGATCAATGTGGTGGGAATTTCAGATATAACGAAAAAGGGATTAAGGATTGTACGAATTGCCTTGCACCACATGGAGAGAAAGGGTATGAGCATGTAATGTCACACATCAGAGAAGTCCTAGAATTAGGGAAACTTGATACATGAAACCTTACTAAATATGACATACTGTGTCAGGTTTAGTAAGGTATACTACTCTTGATATAAAAGTTGTAGTAAGGAATGAGAGAATATGCATTATAAAGAAGTTAAAGCGATCTTATCACCAAGTAATGGCATGAATCTATATCGAGGGTGTTCTCATGGGTGCATTTATTGTGACGCTAGGAGTACATGTTATAACATGCAACATGATTTTGAAGATATCGAAGTGAAGGCGAATGCGGTAGAATTATTAGAGAAGACATTGGCAAACAAGAGAATCAAAGGAATGATTGGCACGGGGGCAATGTCAGATCCATATCTTCATATAGAAAAAGAATTACAACATACTAGAAGATGTTTAGAGTTAATAGATCGATATGAATATGGACTTGCTATACAGACAAAATCCGATCTCATTCTAAGGGATTTGGATTTGCTTAAGAGTATTAATGAGAAGACAAAGTGTGTTGTGCAGATGACTATGACAACCTATGATGCTGAACTATGTAAGATTATTGAACCGAATGTATGCGTGACAAGCAAAAGAGCGGAAGTTCTTAATATTATGAGGGATAATGGAATTCCTACGATTGTTTGGATGACACCAATCTTACCGTTTATTAATGATACGGAAGAGAATATCAGAGGTCTGATTAAGTTTTGTGTAGAAGCAAAGGTGTATGGAATTTTGTTGTGGGATATGGGTGTCACTTTGCGAGAAGGAGACCGGGAATACTTTTATAAGAAATTAGATGAACATTTTCCTGGACTGAAAAGAAGATATATCAACACGTATGGCAATCAATATATGATTACTAGTCCAAATAATGACAAGTTGATGAGAATAGTAAGAGAAGAATGTCAGAAGCATGGTATTGTTTGTGGAAGTGATGTTTTGTTTTCTTACATGAAGCAATTTGAAACAAAAGTTAATATAGAACAGATGAGTTTGTTTGATTTTCTCTAAATAAAAGACGATAGCGAAGGTGGTATACACGATGCTATCGTTTTGCTTTTTAATTGCTATTTTATTTCTTTTTTAACAAAAATAATCGGTTCATTCCTTCCTGCCACGGATAAGGAAACTCTAGATATCGTTCTACGGTATAAGAGGGGGCCAATATATGATACCAAGCGGGTGTATCTAATTCACGGAGTCTTAATACACCATCTTCTGCATAAAGGTTATCACCGATTGGAGTGAGTCCAAGTTGTATGAGTTCATCTTTGTTTATGTAAGGATTTAATTTAAGAAAAAGATAACCACCAGACTGGAGTATTCTTGTGATTTCAGTAAAGATTGTGTGAGCAATGTCTTTTGGAGTGACATCTAGCACATTGGAGAGTAAGATACCATCAAAGCATTCATCATCCATCTGTTTTAGGTTATCGATATCACCAGTTACGAAGTCTAATTGGTGGTAATGATTTAGATGTGCCATCTTCTCAGCGTAATGTATCCCGACTTCAGAACGGTCAATACCCATGCCATATGTAAGATAGCCAAAATCAGCACATTGGAATAAAATATCACCAGTGCCACAACCATAATCTAGTACGCGATGTGTATTCTGCGAGAATATTCTTAGACAAGCATCAAAGGTTGGTTCTACTTTGAGTTTTTCACCGTTTAAGTCAACAAGTTCACATTCGGAGTATACTCGATCCCATAATTCTGTGGAAGCATCATATTGTTCCATTAGAATCACCAGCTTTCTAATATTAATAGTATAATGTTATGTATATATAATAGCACATATGTCAAATAATGAAGCATTTTATTTGGTGAAATAATAAAGTTGATTGAAGATGATAAAGAGATTTATTATATAAAGTTATTTGATGACTATGCTTAATTATATTAAGTTGAGGAGGAGAATAAATCTTAAGAAATGGTTAATTATCAAAACTAATTGAATTTCAGGTAGCTTATTACTTAATAGATTGTTATAATTAATCTATTAAGTACAGAAATTGTAAACTGTTTTGTGCGACAGAAATTATGGAGGAAGCCAGATGAGTACAGCGAAAGAACAAGAAATTGATATGACACAACTAGATAAAGATGAGAGTATAGAACGAAATAATAAAGTTGAAGATAATGAAGTTGAAAACAAAACAGCTGAAAACAATAAAATTGAAAATAGAGAAGAAAATGATAAGGCAATGCCAGAGAAGGATAGGAAGAAAGAAAAAGGTAGCTTCCTGAAAGAACTTCTCATCTATGTATGTATCTTCTTAGTATTATGGAAAGTGGTCCCAGCTTACATAATTGAACGAACAGTTGTTGATGGAACGTCAATGCAAGATACATTACAAGATGAAGAGCAATTAATGGTTGAGAAATTATCCTATCAATTTTCTGATCCAAAACGTTTTGATATAGTTGTTCTTATGCCATATGGCGAAGATGTAGATGAGTTCTTTATTAAGAGAGTGATCGGTTTACCAGGTGAGACAATTCAGATCAAAGATGGAAAGATCTATATTAATGGGGAAGTTTTAGAAGAGAATTATGGTAAAGAACCAATTATAGATGGTGGAATTGCAAAAGAACCTCTTACCCTTGGCAAGGATGAGTATTTCGTAATGGGTGATAATAGAAACGGTAGTGACGATAGTCGTGCAGATTATATAGGACCAATTGCTAGAAAACTTATCAAAGGTAAAGCTATTTTAAGAGTATGGCCAATAGATCAGTTTGGTAGTATTGATTAATTGGAGTTTATGATATTATGTGAATAAATAATTGTGAAAGCAGATTCAATGATTAATATAAATCAGGGAATCTGCTTTTATGATGTCTTTTTCATCTTTATAAATGTCGATGGTATCAATGCAACTAGTAGGGCTTGAATGCCTACATCTTGTAAAATTATCTTAATTATGTATAATTAAAGTAATATGACAACATTGAAACGAAGTTAATTTTAGATGGTACATACGGAGAATACGATGAATCAAATATTAATAGTTGAAGATGATATGGCTTTAAGTAGAGGGATTACCCTAGCACTGAAGTCAGATGAGTTAACCTTTAAGCAAGCATATAGTTGTAAAGAAGCAATGGATTTACTAGAAAAGGAGAACTTTTCACTTATTATATTGGATGTGAATCTACCAGATGGGAATGGTTTTGATATTTTGCAGAGTATCAGAGCACATTCCTTTGTTCCTGTTATTCTGCTAACAGCCAATAATTTGGAGACTGATATTGTTGCAGGGTTAGAGATGGGGGCAGATGATTATATATCGAAACCGTTTAGTTTAATGGTACTAAGAGCAAGAGTTAATACACAATTAAGAAAAAAACAAGTAAATCAATCGGAGATCATGAAGATTGGTCCGTTTGCATTTGATTTTGTGAATATGAGATATGAGAAGAATGGTATGGCTATTGAACTAAGTAAAACGGAACAAAAGCTCTTACGGATTTTAACCGCGAATATAGGAATTACCTTAAGCCGTGCTAATTTGGTGGACCGAATCTGGACAGATGGAGCGGAGTTTGTAGATGAGAATGCACTTTCGGTAACGGTGAAGAGACTACGGGACAAGTTAGAAGATAAAGACGACAAAGTACACTATATAAAGACTGTCTATGGGATTGGTTACACATGGGAGTTGTAAGGCTGAAGAATCTATAGAGAAAATAGCACCAAAAGGGGAATCGCTATGAGAGATAAATATATCATAATAACACTAGTTATCATCTTACTTGTTATATTAGTGCTGTATGTATTAGAAATCTGTAGAACAAGAAGAACATTGAATCATATCTCGAACATGTTATTAGAGGCAAAGAACGGAACATTTACAGAATCTTGTTATGATGAGACGAAGCTATCATCAGTAGAAGGGCAGATGAAGGAATGGATTGCTAGTTCAATAACCACTTCTAAGCAATTAGAAAAGGAACGGGATTGTATCAAAACAACCATATCGGATATCTCACATCAGACGAAAACTCCAATTTCTAATATCTCAATATATACGGAATTGTTGTCGGAACAAGAGTTACCAGAGGATAGTAAGGAATATGTACAACGGTTACGTGAGCAGTCGCAGAAACTTAATATTTTTTAATTGAAGCATTGGTGAAATCTTCAAGATTAGAGACGAAAGTTGTGTCTATTTTGCCAAAGGATCATCTTATTGATGATCTATTAGAACAGATATGTGGCCAATGTGAACGAAAAGCAAAGAGTAGAGGAATCATAATAACAAAAGAGATGGAACCATGTTCTTTGCTGGTAGATGCAAAGTGGACGATTGAGGCATTGCTTAATATACTGGATAATGCTATCAAGTATGCAGATGAAGCAACCACAATTAAGATTGTTGGAATCAAGTATCCTATGTTCTATCGTATTGATATAACAAATCGAGGAATTGGCGTGAAACAAGAAGAAGTGAATGACATATTCGGTAGATTCTTTCGTTCGGATAATGTTAGAGATGAAGACGGTGTTGGTTTAGGTTTATATCTTGCGAGGGAGATTATTACTTTACAAGGTGGGTATATTAAGGTCAAACCTGGAATAGAGCCAACCTTCTCTGTGTTTATTCCTTGCTAGTACTGAAATCTTTCTAAACTGTTAGATTTCAGAAAGAATGTAGTAAGAAGAGAGTGGTATCTTGAATGTATCGTCGGAATATCATTTGGGAGGTTTTAACATGGAGATTTTAAAGACAACGAATCTATTAAAATATTACGGGAAAGATGAGAATGAAGTAAGAGCCCTTGATGGAGTGAATTTATCAATCGTGAAGGGAAGTTTTACGGCAATAGTAGGAACTTCAGGAAGTGGTAAGTCAACTCTATTACATATGCTAGGCGGTTTAGATCGTCCAACTAGTGGAAGCGTGATAGTAGACGGGAAAGAGATTTTTAGATTAAAAGATGAAGAACTAACTATCTTTCGTAGAAGAAAGATAGGATTTATCTTTCAAAATTATAACTTAGTACCTGTATTAAATGTATATGAAAACATTGTTTTACCGATTGAATTAGATGGAAACAAAGTTGATGAGTCGTATGTGAATGATATTATCAAGACACTAGGACTAGAGAAGAAATTAAATAGTCTTCCTAATAATCTATCAGGAGGACAGCAACAAAGAGTTGCAATAGCAAGAGCGCTTGCCTCAAAACCGGCAATTATTCTAGCGGATGAACCAACCGGTAACTTAGATAGCAAAACCAGTATGGATGTTATGGGATTGTTAAAAGTTACATCAGCCAAATTCAAGCAAACCATTGTTATGATTACCCATAACGAGGAAATCTCACAGTTGGCCGATTGTATTATCCGAATCGAAGATGGTAAAATTGTCGGAGGTGAGCAGGCATGTACAAGGTAAGGAATCAAAAAGTAGTAAGAAGACTATCTTTTCGCTCATTTACAGCAAATCGTACCAGAAATATAGTGGCTATATTAGCGATAGCATTAACAACAATCTTGTTTACAACTTTATTCACAGTAATAATCTCTCTAAATTATACTTCACAACAACAAACGATGCGTATGGTTGGTGGGTACTCTCACGGAGGATTTAAGGATCTTACGATGGAACAGGTAGAGCAGTTATCAAAACATCCATCTGTTAAAGAATTCGGTTATAGTGTAATGTTAGCGATGCCAGATGAAGAGCCATTCACAAAGAGGCAAGTCGAGATGCGTTATGGCACAAATAACGAAGCTAAAATGTACTTTTGTAATCCAACAACAGGAAGAATGCCAAGAGAAAAGAATGAAATAGCGATGGATACCGCTGTTCTTGATCTGCTCGGCGTACCGTATAAGGTAGGTGAAGAGATTACACTGCCTTATATATTCGAAGGCAAGGAGGTTGTGGATACTTTCACGTTAAGTGGATTCTGGGAGTCAGATCCCGTAGCAAGGGCGAGTGAAGTATGGCTATCAAAGGAATATGTTTTAGAGAAATTAGATGGTTATGACCCTTCTCTAGATAACAATATGTTTGGTATGTGGTCGCTAGATATGATGTTTGCTAATTCTAAACATATCGAGAAAAGTCTTCAAACGATAGCACAAGACAATGGATATACCATAGACGATAGTTCTGCCGATAATTTTTTGGATTATGGCGTGAACTGGGCGTATACTTCAACCCATTATGAGAATGGTGAACAAGTGAAGATGACCATTGCTCTAATAGCAGGATTAGGATTTATTATATTTATTGGTTATCTGATAATCTATAATATATTTGGGATCTCGGTTATGAATGATATGCATTTCTACGGATTGTTGAAAACAATTGGAACAACGAAGAGGCAAATCAAAAGAATAATTCGTTATCAGGGACTTTTGCTGTCAGTTATTGGTATACCAATTGGCCTGTGCTTAGGATACGTACTGGGTAATTCGTTTGTTAAGATAATGGTGTCAAGTTTAACGAATAAGACGACGTATGTTACCTTTAATTCTTGGATCTTCATTGGTTCTTCCTTTTTCGCTTTACTAACCGTAATGATTAGCTGTAGTAAGCCAGGAAAAATGGCGGCGAAGGTATCACCGATTGAAGCGGTAAGATATTCAGAAGGAAGCCAAACTAGTAATAAAAGAATGAAGAAAGAGAAGAAGGGAAAGTACGGAGCTCGAATTTATCGAATGGCAATTGCAAATGTTAGAAGGAACAAAGGTAAGACAGTATTAGTCATTGTTTCTTTGACATTAAGTTTGGTTCTATTCAATACAATTTTCTCTTTTACAAAGGGCTTTAGTATGGATCGTTTGCTGGATCGGTTTGTTATTTCGGATTATTTACTTGGTAGTGCAAAATATTTTCAAGCCAATCTTAGAAGTGATGATGGTGATGGGGTTAGTGAAAGTTTTATTAGGGAAGTAGAGTCGAAGGGATATACAACCAGAAGTGGTCATGTTTATCAAAGTGATGGAATAGCACGAGCAAAATTTTCGCAAGATGAATTAGTACAATATAATGCAAGATGGGGTGATTCTGAGTATATTGAATATATTAAGAGCCTTTTTGCTTCAGGGGATAATGAGATGTTATGGTCAATTTACCTATATGGATTAGATGATTATCCACTAGAGAAGATGACATTAGTGGAAGGTGAATTGTCAAAGATTGAAGATTCTACTGTGAAGGGAATTATCCAGATTGTTGGTGAAGATGACTATGGAAATCCAGATACAGAAACTACAATAAAAAATGTAGGTGAAAAGTTAACAATTCATTATGTTGATGAATTGGAATATGATGCAGACAATAACTTAATAGAAAAGAAATCACATGATGTAGAGTATACAATTGTCGCAACTATGATGATGCCAAATACCATGAGTTCACGTAGTTATGGTAGCCCACAATTTGCTTTACCAAGTAATTCATACCTAAAAGACTCAGGGAATTCCACGACAATGGTTTATATGCTTGATATTGATGATACCAAGATTAATGAGATGGATGAGTTCATAAGTAGCTATACGAAGAATGTTGAAAAGGATATGGACTTTGAATCAAAGAAATACATGGAAGATGAATTCAGTAATTATAGGAATATGTTCTTACTTGTGGGTGGTGGTGTCACTGTTGTAATTACAATCATAGGTATTTTGAATTTTGTGAATACAATGCTCACTAGTATACAGACTAGAAAAAGAGAATTCGCCGTGTTACAAAGTATTGGGATGACTGGAAAACAACTACGTAAGATGGTAATGTTAGAAGGGTTATTCTATACGGGTGCAGCTCTTATAATGGCAGTATTGATCGGAAGCATTGTGAATGTGGTAGTATTACAATCTTTCGAGAGTATGTTATGGTTTTATCAATATGAATATAGTATTGGAGCCATAGTAGCATTAGCGCCAGTATTCATTCTGTTAGGTGTGGGCTTGCCAGCAATCGTATATAAGGGTATGGTGCGTAAGAGTTTAGTAGAACGTATGAGAACAACAGATTAGAAGAATTGTATATGAAGAGCTAATAGAAATTATTAATAAAATAATATAAAAACCAAATGCAATGGAACGCATTTGGTTTTTATATTAATTAAGATTATTTGGTTTTGTTTAACCCGTGATGTCAAATTACATATGGAAAATATTTTTATTTATATTTTGAATTATTTGTATTTTGACTGTCTTTATATGCATTCGTTGTTTTGCTTTCAGTATGACTGTTTTCAGTATAACCTGCTTCGGCAGCAGTTTTGTCTGTAACCTCACCTTTAACTGGACTATGAGGAATTACTTGGTCTTCTCTTAAACTATGATTGTTATTGATTGACATAAGATTCTCCTTTCGTATTAAATTTATATATTTACATACGTAGTATCTGTAAAAAACAATATTTTATTTAGTCAATTACGAAACTCTTTTAAATGCAAAAAAACATGGATTTTTTTCAATTTAAAAGAGTTTCGTAATTGACTAATATGCTTGAGACTCAGAAGTGATTAATTAAATGGTTGGAGTTTTGCTGTAACAAATTATCAGGAGGGGTGTATGTTTGCAACATTTATTCCTCTTTTTGTATCGTTAATATTATTTCTTAGGTTCTGTAACTATAATCTTACATTTGACTTTGGTACCATCTTCAGATGCATAGACGTAGGCAGTACCTTTCTTTAATGCTGTAATGGTACCATTGTTGGTTACTTCTACAACATTAGAATTACTACAAGACCATACGGGAGTGTTTCCAGAGGACACTGTTGCATATAGTTTGGTACTCTGATCAACTACTAACGATACTGTCGTTGTACTTAATTCAATAGTTGGTGAATTAACAATCACGGTACAAGTCCTTGTAACACCATCAATAGTAGCAGATATGAGGGCTGTTCCGTGCTTTACAGCAGTTACGCTACCTTTTTCATCAACAATAGCTACACTTTTCTTATTCGTTTTCCATTTGGGAGTTAGATTAGAAGATACTTTGGCACTTAGGAGATAAGTTTGACCACGATAGAGAGATAGAGTTGTTTTGTTCAAAGACACTTGTGGAGATTTGACTTTAACTTTGCAAGTTTCGCTAGTACCATCTGCTGATATTGTTATAATGGCATCTCCAGGTTTCATACCAGTAACCAAACCGTTCTCATCAACAGTAGCGATACTTTTTTTATTAGCTTTATAAGTTACAGGGGCACCAGTTGAAGTACTTGATTTTAATAAAAAGGTTTCACCATGCTCTAACGAGATGTTTGTTTCATTCAAGGTTATTGTGGTTTTGTTGACTGTTATCTTGCAACTCGATTCAGCACCTTTTATTTTGGCAGTTATTGTGACTTTGCCAGATTTTTTAGCAAGCACTTTACCGTATGTATTAACAGATGCAATTTTTGAATCACTGCTTTTCCATGTAGGAAGCGCGCCTGTGGAAGTAAGTGCAACTAGATATATGCTATCACCAATTGCAAGAGTTTCATCATAATTTGTGAGTATTATAAAAGGATAGGTGTTAACTGAAGTGGTTTTTGCATGAATTAGTTGTGTTTTAGTGGAAAAGAGTGTGGTGGTGAATAATGCGAATAGTACAAGAAGAGCAAGAGATTGTTTCGTACGTGTTATACAAGATTTCTTTTTTGATTTCTTTATTGATTTCTTTTTTGAGTTCATAGAAGTTCCTCCATTCTTAATGATAAGATTCTTATATAATAAGATCTTATAAAATAAGAGGAATAAATGTTACGTAGAATACGTGTTGCAAACATAAGTTAAGTATAGTATATATTTGTAAATTTGACAAGTGATTGTGTTGAATTGTTTATAAACTGATGAATTCAGAGATAAAAACAAGGTGTCTCTGTTTGAAATATTAAGATTCTTAGTATATAATGTCAATATAACTAAGAAGGGAAAGTATAATGGTGAGAAAAGTAAATATTGTTAAAATTACGAGAGTAATTTGTACATATGGTTTGTTAACGGGTTTATCTACTTCAATACCATCACATGCAATGAATGTAAAGTTAATTAATGTGGTATCAGAACATGTGAATGTAGAGGAAAATAATAATCAAGACATTAGTACGCAAGAAGACAATAACCAAGAAAATAATAACCAGGAAAATAATAATCAAGAAAACAGTAATCAAGAAAACAATAATCAAGAAAACAATGTGCCGGAAGATAATCCAGATTTAGATAATCCAGATGACAATAACATGGAAGAAGTAAAGGAACCGATATATACGGCAGTTAAGGATACGATATATGTTAAGAAACAAAGCAGTATTTATGAAAAGCCAGATACTAGAAGTAAGAAAATTGGTACAGCGGCATTATATAAGAAGTATACAAGAGTAGGTATTGGTGATAATGGTTACGATCAAATCGAATTAGAAGGGGTTATTGCATATATTAAGTCAAGTAATGTTACAACGAAAAAACCATTTGTACCAACCGATATTGTGGATATAGAAGATAAGAAGTATGATTATAACGAGATGAAAAAGGACCTACAACAGCTGAATGTATATTATCCAGACTATGTTACGGTGCAATCCATCGGTAAATCAAGTGATAATAGAGAAATCTATAGTGCGGTTTTGGGTAATCCAGATGCTAAGAAGCACATACTGATACAAGGGAGTATGCATGCAAGAGAGTATATTAACACTCAATTACTTATGTCACAACTGGAGTATTATCTAATTAGATACGAGAAAGGGACATATAACGGAGTATCATATAAGAAGATGTTTAATGAAGTAGCGGTTCATATTATTCCCATGGCAAATCCAGATGGTGTTACTTTAAGCCAGTATGGACTTAATGGAATTCAAGATAAAAAGTTGGCTTTATCACTGAAAGGTATGCAAAAATCTAGTAATTTTGCTAGATGGAAAGCGAATGCAAAAGGCGTAGATTTAAACAGGAACTTTTCTTTTGGCTGGTCTAAGGAAGCTGGAGCGTCAAAAAGAGGAAGCATGAATTATGCTGGAGCTAAGGCTGAATCCGAACAGGAAACTAAAGTCTTGGTAAAGTATACTAAAAGCATAAAAGGATTAAAGACTGTACTAAGTTATCACTCTATGGGGAATATTATCTATTGGAATTATGGACAAACAGGTAAATTGATGTCAAAGAGTAAGGAACTTGTAAATCTTGTAAAAGATATTACAGGTTATCGTTTAGTAACGCAAAGTAGTAAAAGTATTCCATACGGTGGCTATAGTGATTATGTAGTTAGAGAGCTTGGAATACCGGCTGTTACACTTGAGACAGGTATACTATATGCGCCTGTTAACCATTCACAATTTGATACAATATGGAAACAGAACAAAACTATAATTCCTGCAGTTGCCTTGCAGGTTATAGAAGATAATTAATGGTTTATTATACTGGAGGAAAAAATGCAAGTAAAGAATATTAATACTGAACAACTTATCGATTTATATGAAAATCATCTAGAACATGATTTTCCAAAAAGCGAATTGAAGGCATTATCAATGCTCCAATCCTTTATGGAACAAGGAATCTATACAATCTATGGTCTGTATGAAGGAGAAGAATTATTAGCATATGCTTTGTTTATGCGTAATAAAGACAGTGGCTTTCAATTGTTGGATTATTTTGCAAGTAATCGTAAATATAGAAGTAAAGGTTATGGTTCAACATTATTAGAGATGCTTAAGAGCAATGATACAATTTCACAAGGGTACATTATTGAAGTAGAATCGGTACGTACAGCTAAGAATGAAGAAGAGAAGATACAAAGAGAGAGAAGAATTGCTTTTTATGAGAAGAATGGTCTTAGAAAAGTGGCTATTCGTGCTTCTGTTTATGACGTAGAGTTTGATATACTATATCTACCATTACGTTGGGATGGAGATGATGCACATCTATATGAAGAGCTAAAAGCCTTATATCTACTGATGTTTGGTGAAGAAAGGTATAGAGTTCATACTACTATAGAGTTGTTATAAGTTCATAATAATTCACAATTATTATGTTACCAAACGTTTTCCCGAGGGCTCTGAATAGTTACCAACAAATTCATACTATGGTTTGATGATTGGGTATGAGTATGTTATAATAGCTAAGAAAAGACTAAAGGAGGATGTTGGGATGGATAAATATCGAATTATTGTTAAGGGAATAGTAAAAAGTCTAGACAAATATCTTATTGTTGAAAAATGGTTTGATGATCGAATTCAAGATCCATATCAATGGGGATTTATAGATGGTGCCATCAATTTTGGCGAATCACCTGATCGTGCAGTTGTTCGAATTATTGCGGAAGATACAGGATTATGCGTTCAGATTGATCGCGTGCTATATACGTGGTCTTTTATGGCTGGGGATACGTGTACCATTGGTATTAGTTATCTATGTTTAACAGGTATGGAAGATGTATTATTGTCTGAAGAACTACATGATTATAGATGGATTACCAAAGATGAGTTCGAACAGTATATTGATAATCAAGATGTTCTCAATGATATAGAGTGCGCTGGCTTAGAGTAGCTTGTTGTTAATATAGAAAGGTGGTTCCTTTGAAGACACTAATTAAGAATGGGTATGTTATTGACCCTGCGACAGATAAAGAAGAAATTTGCGATATACTAATTGAAGATAATTGTATTGCCCAGATTGGACAGAACATAACAAAAGAGGCTGACCAAATTATTGATGCAACTGATTGTTATGTAATGCCAGGATTTATTGATCTACACGTTCATCTTAGAGAACCAGGTTTTGAGTACAAAGAAACAATCGAAACTGGTGCATTAGCGGCAGCACATGGTGGTTTTACAAGTATTTGTCCAATGCCTAACACAAATCCTGTTATAGATAGTAAGGAGACGGTAGCTTATCTTAATGATAAATCTAAGAAAGAAGCAGTTGTTAATGTATTACCAGTAGGCGCTGTAACAATTGGGCAAGCTGGCAAGGAACTAGCAGATATTGCTGGTATGGCTAAAGAAGGTATAGTTGCAATAAGTGAAGATGGTAAATCTGTAATGGATACTGCCTTATATAAGAAAGCCATGGCTATTGCAAAAGAAGAAGGAATCGTAGTACTTGCTCACTGTGAAGACAAGAGTCTCGTACAAGGTGGAGTTATGAATGCTGGTAAGAAGGCAAATGAGTTAGGAATGCCAGGAATTACGAATGCAGTAGAAGATGTCATTGCTGCTAGAGATATACTAATGGCAAAAGAAACTGGTGTTAAGTTACATCTATGCCATTGCTCTACAAAAGATAGTGCGTGGATGGTAGAGAAAGCGAAAGAACAAGGATTACCAGTTACAGCCGAAGTTTGCCCACATCATTTTGCTTTGACGGATGAAGATATTGTGGAAGATGATGCAAATTATAAGATGAATCCACCATTAAGAAGTAAAGAAGATGTACAAGCACTTAAAGAAGCTTTACGTGACAATATTATTGATGTAATTGCAACAGATCATGCACCTCATAGTGAAGAAGAGAAGAAAAAATCAATAAAAGAAGCACCTTTTGGCATTGTTGGTTTAGAAACTGCTTTCGCATTAACAATGACAGAGCTTGTTAAGACAGGTTATCTTACTCCAAGACAACTTGTTGAGAAGATGAGTCTTAATCCAGCGAAAGTATTAGGAATTAACAGAGGAACATTAAGAGAAGGTGCAAATGCTGATATTGTAATTGCCAATCCGAATGCAGAATATATAATAGATGCGAAAGATTTTGTTTCGAAAGGCAAGAATACACCATTCCAAGGCAAGAAAGTATATGGAAAGATAATGTATACGCTAGTTAATGGTCAAATTGTTTATCAAGCATAGGATAGGAAAGGGGAATTTTTAACCATGATTAACAAGCTAATTAATAGAATTGAAAACTTAGGAGCACCTATTGTTGTAGGATTGGACCCGATGTTAGGGTACATACCAGAGTGTGTGAAAGCAAAAGCATTTGCTGAAAAAGGGGAAACCTTAGAAGGAGCAGCAGAAGCAATTTGGCAATTCAATAAAGCAATAGTTGACGCAACGCATGATTTAATTCCAGCTGTAAAACCTCAGATAGCTATGTATGAACAATTTGGAATCGAAGGACTAAAAGCCTTCAAACAAACAGTAGAGTACTGTAAAGAAAAAGGTCTTATTGTAATCGGAGATGTAAAGCGTGGTGATATTGGTTCAACTTCAGAAGCATATGCTGTTGGTCATCTTGGAAAAGTAACAGTGGGACAAAACTCTTTCTATGGATTTGATGAAGATTTCGTCACAGTAAATCCATACCTAGGCTCAGATGGTATCGACCCATTCATTAAAGTATGTAAAGAAGAAAACAAAGGGTTATTCATTCTTGTTAAGACTTCGAATAAATCAAGTGGAGAATTCCAAGATCAACTTGTTAATGGAAGACCACTTTATGAATTAGTTGGTGAGAAAGTTGCAAGCTGGGGAGAATCTCATATGGGAGATTCCTATAGTTATGTAGGAGCTGTAGTTGGAGCAACCTATCCAGAGATGGGGAAGATCTTACGTAAAATCATGCCTAAGACATATATCTTAGTTCCAGGTTATGGTGCTCAAGGTGGTAAAGCTTCTGATTTAGCTCCATACTTTAATAAAGATGGATTAGGCGCTATTATCAATTCTTCTCGTGGTATTATTGCTGCATACAAGCAACCAGGATACGAGAAATATGGAGAAGAGGCATACGCTGATGCATCTAGACAAGCAGTTATAGATATGATTACAGATATTAAATCAGCAATTTAATTAGAATATGAAAGCCTGTTTTAAGCAATTAAGCTTGAAACAGGCTTTTTTAGTTGTGGTAAAATTTACATGATATGTATTGAGAATGAATATCATTATTATTATTGACGAAAGAGTATTCTTGTGTTAACATACTTAAACAGTTAGTTGTAGCTAACTACCACGCGAAGTGAAACAGGAGATAGATATGATTAACAAAATGAAACAAATTCTGCTACATAGAATTTTTCTAATTATCTTATTGATAATATTATCCATAATTTCCATCATGATTGGTGTGAAAGATTTTAGTTTAGGAGGGTTATTTACTGGTAATGCGGATGACGTTAATCTTGTACTAATTAGTAGAATACCAAGACTGATAAGTATTATTGTAACAGGAGCAAGCTTAAGTGTGGCAGGATTAATTATGCAGACCATTACCAATAACAAATTTGTTTCTCCGTCTACTGCAGGGACAATGGAGTGGTGCAAATTTGGAGTGATGATAGCCATATTATTATTTGGTGGTAGAAGTTCTCTAGTTAAGATGGGAGTTGCTTTTATCTGTGCTCTTTTTGGAACTTTATTATTTATGAAGTTACTTACAAAACTACAATTCAAAAACGCTATTATAGTACCTTTAGTTGGTATGATGATGGGAAATGTTATCGGCTCTATCACTAGTTTTTTCGCTTACAAATATGACATCATGCAAAATATGTCTTCTTGGTTACAAGGTAATTTTACTTTGATTATCAAAGGTAGATATGAGTTGTTGTATATAGGAATACCATTCTTTATCATCGCTTATGTGTATGCTAATAAGTTTACCATTGCTGGTATGGGAGAAAGCTTTTCACAAAATCTAGGCCTTAATCATAAAAGGGTAGTTATGGGCGGTATGGTTATTGTCGCTTTTATAACAGCAACTGTTGTAGTAACAGTTGGAAGCATTCCTTTTTTGGGGTTAATTATTCCGAATATTGTCGCCATTTATAAGGGAGATAATATTAAGAATACTCTTTTTGATATTGCACTATTAGGTTCTATCTTTATACTGATATGCGATATTTTAGGTAGAATAATTATTTACCCATATGAAGTCTCCATCAGTGTTGTAGTGAGTGTTGTGGGAAGTATCATATTCTTAGTAATACTGTTTTGGAGGAATAAACATGCCAGATAAAATAAATGTTAGAAAAAGAAAAACTAAATTAGTTATATTTATGTTATTACTTATGACTTTGTTCTTTGCAGCAATATTTCTTTTCCTTGGATTAACGGAAAGAAATATACATTTTTATTTACCAAGACGTCTTTTACGAGTAGGGGCAGTACTTTTGGTTAGTTATTGTATTGGTTCATCTTCAGTGGTGTTTCAAACCATAACAAATAATCAAATCCTAACTCCAAGTGTTATGGGACTAGACTCCTTATATATGTTTATTCAAACAGTTGTTGTATTTTTCTTTGGATCAAGACAAATAGCCATGATGACAGGTCAGGTTAATTTCTTGATTTCTGTTGGAGCAATGGTGTTTGCTTCTTGGGTACTCTTTTTCTTACTGTTTAAAGGTGAAGGTAAAAATGTTTATTTTCTAGTACTTGCTGGTATGATTCTTGGTAGTTTCTTTAGCGGGTTATCAACCTTTATGCAAGTCCTGTTAGATCCAAACGAGTTTTTGGTTCTGCAAGGTAAGATGTTTGCAAGCTTTAGTAATATCAACAGCAATTTATTTGGATTATGTGTATTGATTGTAGGTATCTGTATCCTAATTACAATAAAAGATTATTCTTCGCTTGATGTGCTTTCTTTAGGTGTAGATCATGCAGTTAATCTAGGGATATCCTATAAAGGTTTAGTACTAAGAAATTTAATGGTTATCTCTGTTTTGATATCCGTTTCAACAGTGTTAGTAGGACCGATTACCTTCTTAGGAATTCTACTTGTTAGTTTAGCAAGACAAATAGTTCCTACCTATAAACACTCAAACTTAATAGTAGTTTCAACCTTGTTAGGAGGTATTTTTTTACTCGGTGGACTATTAATGATTGAACGTGTCTTTAAGTATGAGACCACCATAAGCGTTGTAATTAATTTTGTTGGAGGAATATATTTTATATACTTAATGTTAAAAGAAAGCAAGAAGTAATAAAAAAGCAGGTGAAAGTATGATTTCTATAAAAAATATCAGCAAAAAATACGGTGAGAAACATGTGGTAGATCATGTGGATTTAGATATTCCAAAGGGGAAGATTATTGCTTTTATAGGCAGTAATGGAGCTGGTAAAAGTACGTTAATATCGATTATCAGTCGAACTCTAAGTAAAAATTCAGGTGAAGTATATATTGATGAAAAAGAATTAAAAGAATGGAAAAGTAAGGAGTTGTCTAAACGATTATCTATACTCAAACAGTCTAATTATCTAAACATACGATTAACTATAAAGGAATTGGTTAGTTTTGGAAGGTTTCCTTATTCCAATGGTAAATTAACCAAGGAAGATGAGAAGATAGTGGAAGATGCGATTTCTTATATGAAATTAGAAGATTTACAAGATAGATATCTTGATGAACTCAGTGGTGGGCAAAGACAAATGGCCTATATTGCAATGATTATTGCACAAGATACAGAGTATGTTTTCTTAGATGAACCACTAAATAATCTGGATATGCGCCATTCTGTTCATATTATGAAAATCATTAGAAAATTAGTGGATGATTTGGGGAAGACCGTTATGGTGGTTATTCATGATATTAATTTTGTGTCTTGTTATGCAGATTACATTGTAGCAATGAAAGATGGAAAGATAGTGGAAGAAGGAGTAACAGAGAAAGTTCTAAAAAGTGAAGTTTTAAAAGATGTATATGGAATGGATATTGGTATTCATCAAATTGATGGTAAGAATATATGCTTATATTATGATTAATGTGTACTTTTTTAACTAACTTACACAAATTGCACATGTAGTCAGTATAGTGCTGATGTGTTCAGAGAGTTTTTTCTATGAGTAGAGCAATTCACTACCCTAAATGAAGTCATTATGTGGAAGTTAGAGAAACTTATTATAAATAACAATTATACGGAGGATATTATGAAAAAAATAGTAACTTTAGCGCTTGCATCCGTGCTATCAATAACAATGCTAACAGGATGTGCAACAAAAGGAAATGGTGATAGTGATTCAAATGTATCAGAAGGAGCAAGTACCGAAGATTCAGTACAAACAAGTGAAGATGGTGCTACTAGTACAACAGCTACAGAAACGACAGTAACAGATGGGAAGGGTAATGCAGTGGCAGTTCCTGAAGATGTTAAGAAAGCTGTTGTAATGGATTATGGTATCTTAGACACCATTCAGGCCTTAGGAATTGATGTTGAAGTCGCTATTCCATCAGGAGAAACGCCTTCTTTTCTTTCAGGTTTTTCTGATGCTACTACAATAGGAAGTATTAAGGAACCAGATTTAGAAGCAATTTTTGATTTTGAACCAGATGTTATTTTCATTAGTGGAAGACAGGAAAGTTTTTATGACCAACTAAGTGAAATTGCGCCAACTATTTATGTATCATTAGATTCTACTAAATATATGGAGGATTTTAAATATAATACGAATATCGTTGCATCTATTTTCAAAAAAGAAACAGAAGCTAATGAAGCAATAAAAGCCATTGAAGCGAAGGTGGAAGCAGCCAAGACTGTGACTGCTAAAACAGAAGATAAAGCACTAATTATCTTAACGAATGACGGAAGTATGAGTGCTTATGGAGCGGGATCAAGATTCGGAATTATTCATGATTTATTAGGTGTAAAGGCAGCTGATGATTCTATTGAAGTATCTACACATGGACAAGAAGTTAGTTATGAATATATATCACAAGTAAATCCAGATATTTTGTTTGTAGTTGATAGAACTGTTATTGCTGGAGGTACTAATCTTGCAGCGACTACGTTAGACAATGAGTTAGTAAATGAAACAAATGCAGCGACAAATAATAAAATTATTTCTTTAGATCCAGATTTATGGTATTTATCAGGTGGTGGGTTGACATCGGTATCAGAGATGATAGATGAAGTAGTAGCTGCTATACAATAAGGAAATTAGATCTACTGGCATCTGTATTCTTCTAAACTAAAAATGTTTGAAGTATGTTTTTACACACTTCAAACATTTTTTTATTCTAATATATTGGAATATCTAATTATGCAAAATCTGTTTCTTAACTATATATCCGATGAATCTTCTAATAAACTTTCTAATTGATCTGGCGTAAGGCCTTCGGAATCAACTATAAGATTGTCTGATTCTGATGGCTCAGGTTTAGGATTAACCGAAGTAATATTTATAAAGAATCGTTTTTCGTCTTGTTTAACTATGTATGGTTCTTTCTCGTTGACACGATAAGATTTTAGTAAGTTACCACTTTCTAAACAAACGGTATTAGAGTTGCACAAGTCATAATTACTAGAGTATGGCATCTTATCGTACATACACAAATCATCCATTAGGGTATTGTCAAATGGCTTGAGTTTAGTAGCTTTGTTTTGCTGTTCCAATCGTGTAGCCTCCTTATTTCTTTGTCGATGTCGCTATCGATCTTGTTAATGGTAGTTTTACAGCTACCACTATATTTATTAACAGTATACAACCTTTATATAATGAATTCAATGATTATTATTTACCCTTTTTTGTGCTTCAACGATTAGAATTGGCACGAAAGATAGAATAATAACTGCTATCCATTGCCTAGGATTAAGTGGAACAACTTTGAAGATATTTGCTAAAGGTTTCAACATAATAACCGCTGAAAGTAGTATTGAACAAACGATAAAAGATAACACATGTTTCATATTACTGAATATACCAATCTTTAATATGGATTTATCGCTTCTCATGTTGAAGGAATGGAATAATTGTGACAAACTGAGTACGGCAAAAGCCATAGTACGGCCCAAGGTTAAGGAATCTGGTGAACCACCAAGGTCGTATCGGTATCCAAGTATGAACGCGGTTAAAGCTAAGGAGCCGATAAGAAGACCTTCAAAGAGAATCTTGAATACAAGTCCATTCGCAAACATTCCGGTCTTAGGAGAAATCGGCTTGTTGTTCATAATGTCTTTACTAGCGGGTTCAACTCCAAGAGATATTGCAGGCAAAGAGTCAGTAACTAAGTTTACCCACAAGAGTTGGACAGCGAGCAATGGCGATGGTAAGCCTAATAATATTGCTGCGAATATTGTAAGGATTTCACCTATATTACTTGATAATAGGAAATGAATTGCCTTTCTAATATTCTGATAAATTCCGCGACCTTCTTGAACGGCAGAGACAATCGTAGCAAAGTTATCGTCTGTCAATATCATATCAGCAGCATTCTTAGCTACATCAGTTCCGCTTAGTCCCATTGCACAGCCAATATCAGCAGTTTTTAATGCAGGTGCATCATTAACACCGTCACCTGTCATTGCAACAACATTACCATTTTTCTGAAACGCTTTTACAATTCTTACTTTGTGTTCTGGCGTTACTCTTGCAAATACACTATAGTCGTCAATATTATTACCAAGACTTTCATCAGACATTGCTGATAATTCTGCTCCAGTAATTGCTTTGTCATAACCTTCCATTATTCCTAGTTCCTTAGCAATTGCGCAAGCGGTAGTGATATGATCGCCTGTAATCATGACTGGTTTTATACCAGCATGTTTACAAACGGATACCGCTTCTTTGGCTTCTTCTCTAGGGGGATCAATCATTCCGATTAAACCAGTGAATACCAGAGCACTTTCCATAAGAGCAGTACCCTTTGGAACAGTTGAAGTTTCTTTATAAGCAACAGCAAGAACACGAAGTGCTCGTTTTGCCATATCGCTATTGTATTTATTAATAACTGCACGTTTATTGTTTGTTAAAGGAGAGATTTTTCCTTTGTCATAGTAATGGGTACATTTAGCTAGAAGTACATCAGGGGCACCTTTGGTTATGCAATAGATGTAATCGTTCTCCATCTTATTAACTGTAGTCATTAATTTTCTAGAAGAATCAAAAGGAATTTCTGATAGTCGTTTGTTATTAAGATCTAATTTAGCCTTGTTGATTCCTACTTTACAAGCAGCTAGTATAATTGCATTTTCAGTTGGTTCCCCAGTTGCTGTTATCTCTTTTTTTGTAACTTTTAATGCCGAGTCATTACAAAGAGAGCCAAGAGTGAGAATATGATAAGCCTCCTTAGACTCAAAGGCTTCCCTGCCACTAACAGAATAGACGTCAGTGACTGTCATCTTATTCTGTGTTAAGGTACCAGTTTTGTCAGAACAGATTACCGTTGCACTGCCTAGCGTCTCAACAGCAGGTAATTTGCGGATTACAGCATTCTTCTTAGCCATACGGGAAACACCAAGAGATAGCATAATAGTGACAATTGCGGGAAGTCCTTCAGGGATCGCGGCTACAGCCAAAGATACGCTAGTCATGAACATATCAAAAGGTGGACGGCCTTGTATCGTTCCTAATAGAAAGATTGCTAGACAAATAAGTAATGCTGCAATTCCTAATACTTTACCTGTACTAGCTAAACGTTTCTGAAGTGGAGTATCGGGAGTATCATCTATCATAATCAGTTTTGCGATATGGCCGACTTCGGTATGCATTCCTGTACCAGTTACAATTGCGCTACCTCTACCATAGGTAACTATACTAGTTGCGTATACGATATTCTTACGATCTGCTAAAGGTGTTTCTTCTGTATATGTTTTTTCGGAGTTTTTATCAATTGCATGGGATTCGCCAGTTAAGGCAGATTCATCAACTCGAAGGTTAATAGAGGTCAATAACCTAGCATCAGCTGGTACAAAATGTCCTGTCTCTAGATGAATGACATCACCTGGTACCAAATCCTTTGAGGCAATTACACTTTGATTCCCATCACGTAGTACTGTGGCAGTAGGTGCAGACATATTCTTCAGAGCTTCTAACGATTTTTCTGCTTTCGTTTCTTGTAATACTCCAAGTACTGCATTCAAGATAATAATAGTAAAGATGATAATAGGGTCGACAAAATCAGCATGACCTTCTAACAATGATATGACAAAGGATACAATAGCTGCAATGATTAGAATAGCTATCATAAAATCTTTAAACTGCGCAAAGAATTTGTATACGATACTCTTATTTTTCTTTGATTCTAGAACATTCTCTCCATACTCATGGATACGTTTGCCTGCTTCTTTGCTGGTGAGTCCTGAATCAATAGACGTATGTAGTACTTTAGCTGTATCCTGTGAGGATAGATTGTGATAATTCATGTACAGACTCCTTATAAGGTTTTTTACTATATATATGCATGGACACAGAAATTATGAAAGATAGAAGTAGCCAGAATCCCTAGGTTTGCATACCTTGGTATAAGGGGCGTGTCTGTAAAGGCTTGTAGATTCCCCTTGAAAGGAGAGAAAAGAAATTGTTATTACAGATTATTGTGATATCAATCTCGTTAAGTATAGATGCATTGGGAATTGGAATTGCATACCCGCTACGTGGTGTTAAAATTGGAGCGTTAGCTAAGACGATGATTGGATTAATTTCCTGTGGAGTAATGTTCGTATCTATTCTAGTGGGGAAACAGATGACAAGGTATATACCAGCTGATGTGATGATGATTATAGGAACATCAATACTAGTATTAATGGGAGTAATCTATATTCGGAATAGTTTGTTTAGTGATGAAGATGCAAGTTACGATTTAGATGAATCGAAGAAGATTGATTTGTTTGAAGCTGTTATCTTAGGATTTGCCCTATCTGCTGATTCTATAAGTGCAGGAATTGCAGTTGTTGCAATAGGAATGCAAAGTACATTTATTCCTATTGTGGTTGGTTTGACACAAGTTGGATTTTTAACAATAGGAAATCTTTTGATTGTAAAATTCTCTCGAATCAGGAAGTTGAATAGTAAGGTCTGTGGAGTGTTTTCAGGAGCCTTATTAATATTGATAGCAATATTACGATGTCTATGAGTTGTGACCATATTGTATATTTGCTTGGACAACAGCGCCATATAAGGGGCAATGACGTCATATCGAGATTATGAAGAATAAACCTTTAATTCTTTGGTGTAACGTGTTATAATTGGGAACTGAACAGTTACAAGGTTGACGGCGATGTTGACCTAAGTTAAAGCAAAGATGAGGTAGAATAATACAATGAGAAATATTCAGTTGGTAGTTGAATATGATGGTTCCCGTTATGATGGATGGCAAAAACAACCGAAGTACCCTAATCGTGTGACAATACAGGAAAAAATCGAATCGGTTTTGCATAAAATGGAACAAGAAGAGATTGAATTAATTGGAGCGGCAAGAACAGAAGCTGGCGTACATGCGTATGCACAAGTTGCGAACTTTGTCACTAACTCTAATATGAAACCATATGAGATCAAACATTATCTGAATCGATTTTTACCAAGAGACATTGCAGTGAAAGAAGTGTTAGAAGTTCCAGAACGTTTTCACAGTAGTTTTAATGCAAAGTCATTTGTATATGAATATAAGATCGGCATTGGTGAAGTGCCTAATGTGTTTAATCGCAAATACAGTTACTACTGTTTTGATAAATTAGATTTAAAAGGAATGCGAAAAGCGGCATCTCATATGATTGGGAAGCATGATTTTAAGACATTTGCTGATAATAAGAAGCAAAAGAAATCTACGGAACGTGAAATATATGAACTTGATATATATGGAGATAGTGATGAGGTAATAATTACAATTCATGCTGATGATTTTTGGCCGTTTATGGCTAGAATAATTGTAGGTACACTTATCGAGGTAGGGACAGGTAGACTTGAGGCAGACCGTGTTCAAGAGATTATAGAAAGTAAGAATAGGGAGATAGCACCAGAAGCGGCAGAAGCGAAAGGTCTATTCTTAGTTGAAGTTAGATATATGTAAGACAGACAGAAAGCTAGAAGGTGTATTCAATTGAATATACTTTCTGGCTTTTTTAGTAAATTAGTACTATATCACTTGAAATCACGCTATTTATAGGAAAAGAACAATCTAAAAATAATAGTTAAAGCTTGTCAGAGGTAAGTATTTAATGTAATATTAACATGTAGAAATGTAAAAAGGAGAGATTCCATGGCTAATTGTTGTCTAAAATGCGGAAAAATGTTAGAAAAAGATGGATTTTGCTTGAATTGTATTGAATTTGCTGAGAAAAATGAAACAATGAAAGAAACAACTGAAATAGACAGTGCTGTAATTAAGGATCAACCATATACTGATGCCGATTTGAAAGCATATGAACAGATACCGAATCAACAACTACAATTGAAGAGAAAATCAAAATTTAATTTTACGCAGATGATATTAGTAGTAATTATAGTAGTAGGGATCTTTGCAGTTTCTAAAATGGCAAGTAGGCTAGATAAGAAGAATCCGAATGACGATACAGGTGCATATCAGGAGGAAGTTCTAGGACAAGCGCAAATAGAACGTAAGGATGAAACGAGTTTTGATGATGTCTTAGGTGAGGAAGAAACAGATGAGGATACAGATGCGTCGTATGTATATGAAGCTGATTATGAGGAAATAATGCAAGCAGGCGAGCCAAGTAATGCGTATACATTATTCGCAGCGACAAAAGATGATGTTGTACCAATAATAGACGAATATTTTATAGAACAGGGCCTTACTATGAAATATGATACAGATATGGACAACACATATGAAATGATTGAAGATGAGAAAGTCACATATTACGAGACATTCTCTATGTGGTCTAAAGAAGAGGATGATTCAGAATTATACTTAATTTCTTCGGATACAGTTACAGGTAAATTGTTATATGTTGGGGTATACAGAGAAGATAAAGAAGAAGCCATAAAGTTAATTACAAAGAGTCTTGAAACAATTGATCCAAGCTTAGCCAAGGAACAATTACAAGAGACTTACGATAATATTGTTAATTCTACAGACTATGTTGATGAAATCTGCGGAGATTATGAAGTACAAGGCGGATATCTAGAAGGACAGAACCTTTACTATTATTATATTTCTAGTTTGTTAGGTAATTAATGGAGGTTACATAGATCAATTATGTAGCTGTTTGGAATAAGAAAAAGGAAGAAAGGAGCTATCAGCTAACAGTTAATTTCTTAGCTAGAAAGCTCCCTTTCTATTGTTTTAATAAAATTCAATCTATTCGATTTCAGAAGGTTTGTTTTTTCGATGAGAAAGTTTTTTGAACACAAGGAATACAATAATACCGATCATTATAGGTATAAGAATGTGTTTATATTCATCATAATAACCGTAGGCTAATTGCCAATTATCCTGTAAGAAGTATCCTGTTCCTATTAGCATGGTATTCCAGATGGTGATACCAATGAAAGAAGATAATAGGAAAATAGAATAACTTTGTTTCATAGTTCCACTTATGAATGCTATGTAAGTTCGGCATATAGGAATAACTCTGGCAAAGCAAACCGCAGAGGCACCATATTTCTCAAATTTACGATAGGAAGAATTAAGACCTTTCTCTGTTTTAGGGAACTTCTTGATTAAACGTCCAAGTATTGCTGAACCACCGTAACATCCAACTACATAGCAGAAAGTGGTACCGATAAGACCTGCAATCACGCTTGCAGTTAATATTACGAAGAAATGAATATTCTGAGAACATGCGATTGCTCCAGAGAATGGTAGGACTATCTCACTAGATACAGGAAAGCAGGCGTATTCAAGCATGATAATTAAGAACATAGCGATTAACCCATAATCGGTTATTAAGTTGGTGAGGAATTCCATAATACGCTCCATGAATTCTTTTTTGAAAGTATATTACTAGTAATTAGAAATAATGTTAATAAATTGATATTATCCTATATTCAGTCTACTTTACGTATAAAAAGGACAAGTACATCATATATATGGTAGTGGCTTGTAATAATATTGTTATAGTAATGACACAAATTTACCACAAAACACTTATAGATTTATACATAAAATGAAATAAGTGGAATTACAGCATGACACTTGGAGGTTAAAATGAAGGAACTTATACTAAGAATGAAAAAGAGGAGTAAGCATTTGCTGATGTTCTCTGTAATTTTATTGATATTATTTGGAGTTAGATATAAAGAACAGGCTGATGCTGCTTCTAATTATCCATATATGATTAAGGTCAATAAACAACAAAATTGTGTAACCATCTATGGTAAAGATAGTAAAGGCAAATATACTGTACCAGTTAAAGCGATGATCTGTTCTACCGGTGTTGAAACTCCATTAGGGACGTACCGTACACCAGCGAAGTATAGATGGAAGTTACTACTAGATGATGTGTGGGGGCAATATAGCACAAGAATTACAGGGGGAATCTTATTCCATTCCGTTTGGTATTATAAACAAGACCCATCGACACTATCAGCAGTACAATATAATAAGCTTGGAACAATGTGTTCCCACGGCTGTATACGTTTGACTGTAGCGGATGCCAAATGGATATATGATAATTGTCCCATTGGAACAACAGTTACTATATATAATGGCAAAGATCCAGGGCCTCTTGGAAAACCGGTCGCAATTAAATTACCGACAAACACAGGCTGGGACCCAACAGATGTATATTCTAAGAATAATCCGTTTAATGGTAAGAAGCCGACTATTAGTGGAGCAAAGAACAAGACAGTTAAATATGGTACTAATGTGGATTTACTAAAGGGTGTTACAGCTAAGAATACAACTGGATTTAGCATAACAGCACGTATTAAGGTTTCTGGTAAAGTGAATACGAAGAAATCAGGTAAATACAAGATTACTTATACGGTTACCGATGAGATAGGAAGAAGTGCAAAGAAAATAGTTACATACACTGTTGTTGGTGGAGAAGATAAGGACAAAGATGAAGAAGTAGTAGAGGTAGTAGGAACACCTAAGATTTCTGGTGTAGTAGATAAAGTTATTAATGGTGATACCGAGGTTACAAAGGAACTAGCACTAAAAGGAGTTACTGCAACGATTGATGATAAGAAAGTAGACAATAGCACGTTGACAGTTACGATTAAAGAGAACAAAGATGATTCGTACACAGTAACGTATGAATTGGTTTCCACTAATGGAAAATCAGATAAACAAGTAGCTACGATTATTGTTGATAAAGAAGCGCCAGTCATTGAAGGAGCAGTTAATAAAGAAATTCTTTGGGATGTAAAAGTTAATCGTGAGATGGCATTAGAAGGTGTGAAGATTTCTGATAATATTAGCAAGATGGCCATTGATGATATTAAGGTAACGATTAAAGATAAAGAAGACCGTTATATTGTGACATATACAGCAAACGACGATGTAGGTAACAAAACTTCAGTCACTGTGAATTTCAAGAAAAAAGATTATCTTCGATTTGAAGGAATTGTAGACCGTGTTGCTCAGAGTTACGAAGTAGTAAACCGAGCTTATGCATTAAAGGGAGTAAAGGCATATTACAACGAGAAAGATGTTACAGATGCAATCGAAGTACGTTTCAAACCTGTCTATGATGAAGAAGATGTTATCGTAGAATATGAGGTAACCTATATTATACGTGATAAAGTAAATAATGATATACGGGCTACTGCTAAAATCACAGTATTAAAAGAAGAATAAAAATCAAACTTGTAAAAGGGGCTTATGCTAAAGTAAGGGTTTTAGCATAGGCTCCTTAAGTTTTCTAGATATACAATGGTACTAAAACTAATAAATCTAATAAATTTATTAAATATGAAAAAATAAGTTGAAAAAAGGTTATAATCTAGGTATACTTTAAATATTGACTGTAACTCACTCGTGAATGATATCCATGAAATATAGTTAATGGATTTCAGGTCAAAGAGTGCATTAAGTTACAAAGATTTACATGTTAGAATGTCAGTTGTACAACAATAAGTTTGGAATTTATAGGTGTACAAGTTTGACTAGGAGGTCAGATGTACAAGTTAATAAAGAGAGATGGCATGGCAAAACGTGGCGAATTCCACACCGTTCATGGAACTATCCAAACTCCTGTATTTATGAATGTTGGTACTTGCGCAGCTATAAAAGGCGGAGTATCTACAGAAGATTTACAAGGATTAAAGACACAAGTGGAGTTATCCAATACGTATCATCTACATGTTCGTCCGGGAGATAAAGTTATAAAACAACTTGGAGGTCTTCATAAGTTTATGGTTTGGGATAAGCCAATCCTAACAGACTCAGGTGGATTCCAAGTATTTTCATTGTCAGGGCTTCGTAAAATCAAAGAAGAGGGTGTATACTTTAACTCTCATATTGATGGGCGTAAGATTTTCATGGGTCCAGAAGAGAGTATGCAGATTCAATCAAATCTTGCATCAACAATAGCAATGGCGTTTGATGAGTGCCCGCCGCACCCAGCTACTAGAGAATATATGCAGAACTCTGTTGATCGTACAACTAGATGGTTAGAACGTTGTAAAAAAGAGATGGCAAGATTGAATTCTTTAGAAGATACAATTAATAAAAATCAGATGTTGTTTGGAATAAATCAAGGTGGAACTTTCGAAGATATCCGTATTGAACATGCAAAACGTATATCAGAGCTTAATCTTGATGGATATGCCCTTGGTGGACTTGCAGTTGGTGAGTCTCATTCAGAGATGTATCGTATAATTGAAGAAACGGTACCATATCTACCAGTTGAAAAACCTACTTACCTTATGGGAGTTGGTACACCTGCTAATATTCTAGAAGCAGTTGATCGAGGAGTTGATTTCTTTGATTGCGTGTATCCAACAAGAAACGGAAGACATGGTCATGCCTATACGAATCTAGGTAAGCTTAATCTACTTAATGCAAGATTTGAATTAGATACAAGACCGATTGAAGAAGGTTGTAATTGTCCGGCCTGTCAAAAGTATAGCCGTGCATATATAAGACATCTGTTGAAAGCTAAAGAAATGTTAGGCCTTCGATTACTTGTAATGCACAACTTGTATTTCTATAATACAATGATGGAAGAGATTCGAGAAGCAATTGAGCAAGGCAGATATAAAGAATATAAGAAAGCCAAATTAGCTGGATTTGAAGCTAATGGAGAAAGCTAAAATTTCTTGACGAAAGTCATAGATTTTGAAGATATGTATAGGAGGAATTATCATGAACTTACCAGTATTAACTACAGCACCAACAGGGGGTACGAGTATCATATTTACTCTTGGTTATTTAGTAGTCATCGGTGCAGCATTCTATTTTATTGCAATCAGACCACAGAAGAAACAACAAAAGGCACATGCAGCTATGTTAACAACAATATCGAACGGTGATAGCATTTTAACTTCAAGTGGTTTCTATGGCGTTGTTATTGATGTAATGGAAGACGTTGTAATTGTCGAGTTTGGTAACAATAAAAACTGTAGAATTCCAATGCAAAAATCAGCTATTATTGAAATCGAAAAACCAGAAGAAACTAAATAATAGATAAAAAGGAGTTGGCGGATAATCAAAAGTATCCAACAACTCCTTTTTTCTATAGACAAATTTTACATTCAAGGGTACTATAATAAAGTGTCAATAAAGATATAACAATGTATATTGCAAGCAATCATTCGATTTGCATATGATAAAATGATATAAGTAGTTTGGAGACAGTAAGATTTGTATGTTACACAAAGTCTCTAGGCCTTTGAAAGGGGATAATTTATAACATGAACAAACCAGTATTAGTAATTATGGCTGCAGGTATGGGCAGTAGATACGGCGGATTAAAGCAAATGGATCCTGTGGATAAGGAAGGACATAAGATTATAGATTTTTCAATATATGATGCGAAAAGAGCCGGTTTTGAAAAAGTAGTTTTCGTTATTAAGAAAGAATTAGAAGACGATTTTAGAGAATTGGTGGGTGATCCAATATCGAAGCATCTGGAAGTAGAATATGTGTTCCAAAGCTTAGATAATATTCCAGAAGGTTTTTCTGTTCCAGATGGTAGAGTAAAACCTTGGGGAACCGCTCATGCAGTGCTTAGTTGCTATGACATAATAGATGGGCCATTCGCTGTAATCAATGCAGATGATTATTATGGAGCAAGCGCATTTCAGATGATCTACGATTTCTTATCAGAAGTGAAAGAAGATTCCTGTTATCGTTATACAATGGTAGGTTATCGTTTGAAAAATACGGTTACAGACAATGGTTATGTATCTAGAGGCGTGTGTGATACCGATTCTAATCAAATGTTACTAGATATAGTGGAACGTACTAGAATCGAGAAGCGAGAAGAGGGAATTGCATATTCCGAAGATGGCGGTAACACTTGGAACCCACTTTCTGAAGAGACAATTGTATCTATGAATATGTGGGGATTTACGGCTAGTATAATGGAAGAGCTTAAGAAACGTTTTGCACTATTCATGAATGAAGAAGTTAGAAACAATCCTGAGAAAGCAGAATACTTTTTACCAAGTGTTGTAGATCAATTGTTATCAGCAAAAAAAGCAACAGTTAAAGTACTAAACTCAGAAGACAAATGGTATGGCGTAACATACAAAGAAGATAAAGAAAGTGTTATGAATGCAATAGCTAGCCTGAAAGCGAGTGGAATATATCCTACAAAACTCTGGAGGTAATTCTTCATGTTTAAAATACTAATAGTAGAAGATGATGAAACGATAGCAGGGATATTATCGGAGAATCTAAATAAATGGGGATATGAAGCTAGTTATGTAGAAGACTTTGACTTGGTACTCCAAAAATTCAGAGATTTTGAACCACATTTGGTTTTAATGGATATTACCTTGCCGTTCTATAATGGATTCTATTGGTGCGCTGAGATTCGCAAAGAATCCAATGTACCAATTGTATTCATATCCTCCAATACCGATAACATGAATATTGTTATGGCGATGAACATGGGAGGAGATGACTTCATTACGAAACCCTTCGACCTTTCTGTTGTAGTTGCTAAGGTTCAAGCGTTACTTCGAAGAACATATTCGTATATGAATCAAGTTACTACCATTGAACATCGAGGGGCAATCCTTAACCTTGGTGAAGCAGCATTATATTATCAAGATACAAAGTTAGATTTAACAAAGAACGAGTTTCGTATCTTGCAATTATTAATGGAGAAGAGGAATACGGTAGTTTCTAGAGAAGAGATTATGAAGAAATTATGGGATAGCGATTGCTTTATTGATGACAATACATTGACGGTTAATATGACGAGAATCCGCAAGAAGCTGGAAGAAATCGGCCTTGAACAATTTATTGTAACGAAAAAGGGAATTGGTTATCGAATAGGGGACTAACTTAAGTCATAAGTATTAGGGCTTCAAAATACAGAGCCTAAGTACCAACGACTTCATACAGTTGCTCATCAAACTATGTTCTGCATCACATTAGCCAGGTTTGCGAATGTGCAAATTGACGAAGGTAAGTTTTTTGAGTGCTTTTGATACCCTAATACTATTAAATCTTGCGACTTTGGAAGGAGTGTTGATTTTAATATGAAGCCGTTTCGTATTATAGATTATATAAAACTTAGAATTCCTTTTTTCTTGCTGTTGACACTTACCTGTTTTCTATTCCCTTTCCTTCAATATTTATATGGATACAAGGTGGAGGCGGCTTGGTATTGTGTGGAGATTGAGTTATTTGTTGCTCTGATAATTATCTGTATCGATTATAGAATTCAGAAGATGAAATACTCGAAGTTGCTAGAGCGTTATTCCAATATATCAGTCTATGAAACCCAGGTGATAACTCCAAGTAACTGTATGGAAGAGGGATATGAGTGGATTATTAAATCCCTTCAAGAAAAGGCAAAAGAGTCATCAGACCAGATTGAGACTCGCCACCAAAGACAAATCGAGTATTTCACAATGTGGGTTCATCAGATTAAGACACCAATCTCGGCGTTATCTCTCTTGCTCGATAATACAGAGATAGAATCAAGTTCAAAGGGGTCAATGAAGCAGGAAGTATTTAAAATCGAACAGTATGCAGGTTTAGTTCTTGAATACCTACGAATTGATAATATGAGCAATGACTTTATATTAAGCCCGTATGAGCTTGATGGTATTGTAAGGAAAGTTGTTAAGAAATTTTCGACAATATTTATCCACAAGAAAAACTCGTTAGTAATGGACGAACTGAAATGTAAGGTACAAACCGACGAGCGTTGGTTGGGATTTTTGCTTGAACAGATAGTATCAAATGCCCTAAAATATACAAATCAGGGTACAATAAGAATTTATGAGGAAAAAGATTATATAGGTAGAGTGGTACTTGTTATAGAGGATACAGGAATCGGGATTAAGGAAGAAGATATACCAAGGATATTCGAGCGAGGATATACCGGCTTGAATGGAAGAATGAATCAGAAGGCTACTGGAATCGGGTTATATTTATCAAAGAAGGTAGCAGATCGATTGTCTTGTAGTATCTCAGTTGCTTCAAAAGTACGGGAAGGAACGAAGGTTTCTATTATTTTTCCTAAGGATAATTTGGAGATTTTTTAGATATAAATGTTTAATCTTATGTTATTTACGCTAGTTCTTGACGATAAGATAACTACGCATTGGAGGCTTTCAATCGACACTCCCTTTATGTTTATGAGGATAATGGAAAAGTAGTTGCAGCGGCAAGAATAGACCAAAATCAGGTTCCAGAATATGCTGATGCTAATTGGAAATATGACGTTGATGATAAGCAGGTCATGGTACTTCATACATTAGTAATTGATCCTAATTGTTTGCACAGTGGATATGGAAGAAGATTTATAGACTTCTATGAACAGCATGCTCTTGAACACAATTGTCATTATCTTAGAATTGATACAAATGAAATTAATACATTGGCACGAACAATGTATAAGAAATTAGGGTATGAGGAGATTGGGGTTGTACCTTGTGAATTTAATGGTTTTACCAATGTTCGACTTGTATGTTTAGAGAAGAAAATCTAAATATTTTCTCAAGTGTAATGTAACCGGGCAAGAAAAATTAATCAGCAATCTTACACAAGTGTAAGATAAAAAAAGGTAAGAACCTTGTAGTTAAAGGGATTACATGACTTGCTATGACAGTTTTACACCTAGTTTACACCACTAAAAAGAAAGTTTTGATATAACAATTTAACAACTTTGAGTGTGTAAATAAGTCCATAATTGTCTATTTTTTAGATAAAGATTGTGGGCTTATTTTTGTACTCAAAATAGACGTAATTTACTCATAACACGAAATAGGTAAATAATGAGATGTGGTCAAAATTGACCGTAACTTACAGTCTATTTATTTAAAGAAAGATATATATTTAAATAAAGTTCTTTAGCAACTACTTTGTAGTGTGCTGAAAATCTTCTTGTTTTTGTTGGTTGAGAAGACGTCTAACACATCTTCTTCCGATTTGACTTTGAAGTCTTATCGTAAAGTATATGTCCCCTTCAATCTAAAAAAAGAACCGATTTCACTTTGAACTGAAATCGTGATAAACATAGATTTTCCGAATGCCAAAATGGCACCCGGTTATCTCTTTGAATGGGAGTCGTGTTGTATCCTGCATTAATACTCATTTCACCCGACAGTACTTTTTGCTTTACTTCTTCATTATCTGATTTTAGAATTTTCGTACCCATTGCATATGTTTTTTCTCCGACTCCAGCAACTTCGGCGAGTTTTTGACGAGTATTAATTCTTTCATCAACCTTTGGTAAATTTACCAAAGGTTCTTTTGTTGAATAACTTTGCCCAGCTTTTGATAAGTTTTCTTTCGCTTGTTTCTCATACATACACCTATACTTTTCAGTAATAGCAATCCTCTGGATAGGAGTAAGGTTACTAATCATTCATTTTGCAGCTTTAGAAAATTGTAAGTGGATTTCCACTTGTCAATAAATCACGTATATCAAATTAAGCCACTTTATCTATGCAGGTAAGCAATTTATCATTGAAGCTATTCTAATTGAAATTTACCCTTAAAAACGTTGAAAAATGCAAAGGATTAGGTGTTTGATCCATTGCTATCATTTAGGTAGAAACTAGTTGACCACTCCTTGTGATTATGCTATCCTATTATTGTTCAGATAGTAAGATAGCAATTTCTTCAACGGCTTCTTTGTGTGTATCAGCACTTAATACGAAGTCGTTGTTTGCGTTTACTGATTTAAATCTTTAGTTGTCCTTTAAGGACAATTAAAAATAAGGTACTCGAAATTCCAAGCAGGGGTGTCAAGTTTGACCCTCCCAACAAATGGAGGACGAAATTTCATCCTTCTTCATTTGAGGATTGTCCGACATTAAATTTCCTAAGTGATTCTATTTCACTTAGATTAAAAATATGGGGAACAAACTTCTGTTCCCTTTTGATGCATATATTCTAATTACATTTTATCTAAGTGGTTCTTAATTATATTTAACAGTGCCTCTTCAATGTTTGGATCGTCACTTGTGTTATCTATAATTGGGACCATAAATCCTGCCTTTGTATATTTTTCTCTTTCTCTTTCTAATTCTTCCATGTCTGTGTTTTTATTCTGCCATAAATAATAAATCGGTTTTGCCATATGATCCTCCTGTTAATTTTTATTGTATTTAATCTAACAAATAGTATATATAGATTTACAAATATTATCAACAATATATAAATAACTTTATATATTCCTAATTTAGACGCTACGACATCTCTAGTGTTGCCATCATTGGAGGGGTCTGCAAAATTTTGCATAGGGCTATATTGATTGATTAGATTATCTTTTTAATTCGTTCTAGTCTTCTTGGATAAGCAATTTATTATTTAAACTGACAAAGATTTTGGATTATAAAAAATAAGAGGGCAAAATTTTACCCTCCTTCGATAACTTATATTATATAAACATACCTCTTTTTCTTTGAGACTCTAGCCATTTTATATATTCCTTCTTGGGAATCCTAATAGATCCTAATATCTTAATCTTAGGAAAATCGCTATCGTTTATTAATTCATACGTTTTTGTTCTACATATCCCTAAGTGTCTTTGTATATCTTTTGTTGTTAAATATGTTTCTAAATCATCTAAAACATCTTTCTTCTCTTCCATGTTGTATTCCTACTTTCTTTCGTTATTATTGATTACAAGTAATCAATTTATTAGTATATATTATTTAGTCATTTATTACAATTGAAGCTATAAAATTATATTTCAATTACATTTAAATATATTGTGGTTTGTGGGATAGTAGATTAACCTAATGTAATGTTTGCATACTATATATAGTGGAGAAAAGAAAAGAAAAACAATATGTGGTTGAAATAACTGGGAATATATGATAAAATAATAGTGAACACATATTCGAGTCTTATTTTTATCAATGGAGGTATAAATGCTAAAAGAAGATATAGTATCCGCAAATAAATTATTAATCACTCAACAGGAAATGGTACTTATAAAGAATAGCGATGAAGTAAAAGATCATTCTATTTATGGCAACTTGTATGATTGTTTAGAAAGTTATAAAAAATTATCTAAACGTGAGTTAGAAAAAAATATTGCTTTTGATAATAGGGCTAAAATAACATTGTTAAATGTAGATAATAAAAAAATAATGATGACAAAAATTTTAAAAGAATGGTACTCTGTTAAGGATTGCAATATAGCAGAACCTAAAATAAGATGTCAGTTGTGCGGAACCCCTAATAAATTTATATTTTATATACGTAATAGGTTTACAGATGCCGAGTTACACATTGGGAGAGAGTGTGTAAAAAATTTTGCTGATATTATAGGGATAAAGCAAGAAATAACTAGATCATCACAAATAGAGAAGGAATACAAAAGTCAAATGCGAAAAACCGAATTTGAGTCTTTAGAGGGAGAAGATTTTGAGTTTTTGGTAAACGCAGAAACTAAATTTAAAGATTTTAATGTACAGTTACCATATAAATTAAACTACTGGATAAAGGACACTCTAGACCAGTTATATCTTATAAAAAGCAGTTATATAAAAAGTGGTGGAGATATAACAGAAGTTATAAAAAAATATAATATTCTAAAGATCCAGTTTGATAAGCTTTATACAGAAGCAGAAAATCATTATGATAGATATAAGAATAATATTTTGGTTTGCGATAAAGAAACTTCAAATTGGTTGCACGAAAATGATGCAGGTGTTTGGGAAACTGTTGCAAAAAATAATGGTTTATTCGATGTGAATACTTTGAAAAGTGCATATCTTAATAGTTTTGTAGTACAAAGATTGAAGGAATTTAGAAGACATTTAGTTGATGATGATATTAAAATTATTCAAGTTCAAGGAAAATCTATTTTATTTTCAATAAATAATAGTAGATACAATTATCCTATTACATTTATGATTTCAATAAAAAAATTTATGGAAACAATAGGATGTTATTGTTTGACAAATCAAGGTTATCAATTTGACAAAAAGGATTTGAAGGATATATCTATTGAAAATACAAACAGAAATTTTGAGGCTTTGCATAATAGTGTATTTTCATTGTTAAATAGTCTTGGATATGATTTTGTTATTGAAGAAAAAACAGCACAAGCATATTGGAAAAAGCTAGACTATAGCACAACTAGAAATAGATGGAGTAGGCATATTCAACGTATAGCCGGAATGTATAAAAAATCTAATATGAATTTATTCTTAAGTGTGTTATCTCCATTTTTGCTTGAAGAAGAAGACATGTTGAGGAATAATTTTGAAAATATCAAAAGAAAAATGGAAAGCGGAAGAGTTTGGCTCACACAAAAAGAAAAAGATGATAATGAGCGGATTATAAAAGAAGCTAGAGGATTACAGAAGCGAAAAGAATTTATTCCGTATTAAAATCAAATAAATATCTTACTATACTTAGAAAAACGATTACTATTCATTTAGGAAGTGCTTGTAGGAGTTATAATCAATTAACCAGTGATCTCTTAACACATTCACGATTGAAATCACATTACTATACACAACATCGAGTATATTAAAAGAAAAGCCTTAAGCCGCCTATATCACGGTTTAGGGCTTGTTCTATTTACTCCATTTAGATCTATCGTTAAGTAGACCTACTAAAAATACTATTCATTTTCTTTTTCATACTTCATGATGTCGCCTGGTTGACAATTCAGTAACTTACATAGAGTTTCAATATTGTCCCATGATATCGGCTCATTATTTCTCAATTTTTGTATTGTTGATTCTGCGAGTAGCTTGTCTTTTCTTAATTTATAAGTCGTATACCCAAGATCCTTTAAAAGTTGTAGTATATTTATTTTGTATTTGGTTATGTTTTTCTTCGTCGTTAAACATTGTACCATGTCAGATGGAACTTCTCTATTTTTATTTACACAAAATATTTTACACTATCCAATTAATGAATGATTTTATCAAAATTTATTTATAATTGACAATTTTCGTTAAAAGATATACAATATATTACAATATCACTATAGGAGGTGCTTCCATTGGTTTTTCAGACTCATAAACATTCTTTACTAGATAGGAGTGTTTATTAAGCGGTTATAATGCTGCTTCAAACGATTTTTAAAATGTTTGTGTATAATTAAAAATAATTATAAGTAGGAAGTGATTTTTATGAAGATGATTAAGATTAAGCAATATATTGCAGGAATTTTAGTGATGAATATTTTCGCTAATGTAGCGCTTCCTGCCAATGCATTTGCTGCCCAAAATGATTTTAAATGGATTGCTGAAAACGGCTTTGCGTTTTCTGATGGAGACATTGAAAGCATTATCCCAGTCTTAGAGGTTATTGACAAAATCCCTGTTGAGTTACTGAAAACTGGCTCACAAGAAGAAATCGAAGCATTTTGCAGACATCAAGGGGAGGCGTTAATTATGCAGGATTCCAATGAAACTTATATTTATTTTGAACGTTTAAACCAAACATACAATGTAAAGGATAATTGTACAGGGTATAAGATATTGTAAGGGAATACGACGGCTTTACAAGCGAAACTTAAAAAGTGTCAAGTAGTTAGACAAAATATTGAAAAAAAATGAAAGTGAGGATAAGTTTATGGTTAAAAAGATATTATCATTGGCGCTAACCCTCGTTATGGTTATAGCAATGGGAACAACGGCATCTGCTTCTGAAATGGCAGTTGAATCTACTGAAACAAAAACATCAAATTACAGCGAGGCACTTGATGATTTAATCTGGCAAGAAAGCAAAGATATTGAAAAAATAAAAAAGGAAGATACATATACATATACGGAACTTACTGAACATCTTGCAGGTGCCGGATTAACTCAAGCTGAAATTACAAATTATATTGGAGAAAGACCGAAAGAAACAAGAGCAGGAACAGAAGTAAGATACAGTTTGTTTTATATGAACGATTTCACTTATTCTTCAGGTAAATATATTTTAGAAGCAAGATTTACTGTTGGATTAGAATATACAATAGGTTCTTATTCACCAAACCGCATAGTTTCATTAGGTGGTGCACATATTTTTACCGGTAAAGGTGAAAATTGCATTTTTACCGGCACAATATTTTATAAACTTGTTTCCGGTAATAGTTTTTACTATAGTTTTTATGGAGACGTATATAAAACAGCTACTACTACTGTTGGAGGCGGTGTAACTATTGGGATTGGGGAAAATTCTTCGATAAACTTTACTGCGTCTAGTACTTCTAACTATTTAATGAATGTTTCACGAAGTGAAACATACGAATCGGCGGGGATGCAACCTTAATAAAGAGAATATCAAAAATACCTATATTACCACTAGCTAATTATTAGTCGTATTCCTTTACAATATCTTATACCCTGTGCAGTTATCCTTTACTTACCACTAAACAATTATTAACATATTTTAATTTAGGAGGATTTTATATGAAGAGAGTAATTATAGGAGCAATTCTAGCTTTTTTGGGGATAATATGGAAATTATCCATATTTACTTATGTTAGCAATAAAACAGGAATGGAGACTTTTTTAAAAACTGTGTCCAGTGAAAATCTGACTTTATCTTTAATAGGAGCAAACTCTTTATTAGTGATAGGTCTAATTATTTTGACTATTGAGTATTTCAGAAAAGGTTCGGGAGAGAAATAACGGATAACATTAGCTAACAAAATATTACCTTTTTCAACAGACACACCTTTAGTTGAATACTAATTTAAAGAGTAATAAGGGGCTGTATCAAAGCAGCTCCTTTCGCTTTTTATAGACTATAGAGTTATAAGGTGCTAAACGCATACTGAATCTTAATTTAAGGAGAACAGCATGAAAACGATACAAGTTCAAATGTTAGACCATAATGTTAATTCAGACTGGTGGAATAAAATCATTCAGTATTTTGTAAAACAAGGAGATGAAATTGAAATTCGTTGCTGGAATTAAAGCAAATAATAAAAGTATAATAACAGAATTCAGTTTGTCATTAAAAATTTCTTCCTGAGTTCTACCAATTAATTCATCTTTTCGTGATCCACTTATTACAACTTTTCCGTACTTATCAGTAAACGACTCTTAATATAAGGCATATATATCATACAACACAGCGACACATATCAAAACAAATGATAAATAAACATACCAAACCAACTTAAAAATTGAGGTATTCCCCACCAACTCCATAAGTTGGTTTATCAATCTCACGCCTGGAACAACTGATCCAAATATAAGATATATTAATCCACTTTTCCACTTACCAACATAAAACCTATTACCCAATGTGCTAAACGATAGCATCAATATAAAAGATACAGTAGAACTTTTTTTACTTATTTGTTCAGCGTCTAAATTCATGATATCCCCCTTAATAATATATGTATATTACCATAGAATATTTTACTATAAATTACAAAAAAGCACAAGCTATTAAGCCTGTGCCCTTCTGCAAATTAAAGTAATCTGTGCACACATTTCTCATACAGTATGCCACGGTTATATATTACAATAATAAACATATTTTGTCAATGGTCATTGTGGGAAAGTGGATTTTGTTATATAGGCTATACGCCAGTGAATTAAAGAGGCATTCTTTCGAATGTCTTTTTTTGTTGCAAAAATAATTGTACATTTATATAGAAGAAAGAGGGGGAACGAATGAGTGAAAATAAAATCGATGTACCAGTATGGGAGAAGTATACACTTACAGTAGAAGAAACGTCTAAGTATTTTCGTATAGGTGAGAACAAGCTTAGAAAGTTAGTTGATGAGAATGTGAATGCTAACTATCTGCTGTGGAATGGAACTAGGGTGCAATTTAAGAGAAAGTTATTTGAACAATACATAGATAAATGCAACGTAATATAACAATTTGTAAAAATTTGATAGAAGTTTAAGCCTTGATGTGATATATTATGAATATGTTATATCAAAGCTTTTCTTTAACAGAAGGAGTTTTGAGAATGAGTAGAAAAGATAGTAAGAATAGAGTGTTACGAGAAGGCGAAAGTCAAAGAGCAGACGGTAGATATATGTATCGTTATGTTGATAGCAGAGGAAACAGAAAAACAGTGTATAGTTGGCGATTAGTAAAAACTGACACTTATCCATAAGGTAAAAAGAAAGAGTTGTCTTTAAGGGAAATGCAAGAGGAAATACAAGAGGAATTGAATAAATGTATCTCTATGCATAGTAAAATGACGTTAAATGAGTTGTTTGATTACTATATGTCTTTAAAGATACGTACTAAAAAGATAACAGCTAAAACAGCTAATAATTATCAATCAATTTGGGGCAAGAATGTAAGACAACGTGCTAATGCTAATCTTTCAATCGTTGACTTGAGACGTAATCATTTTATTACAATGTATCAAGATATGATCGATGCTGGTGTAGGTAACGGAAGTGTAACTTTAATTCACAAGAATGTTACAGCAATTCTCAATTATGCTGTATTGGAAGATTACATTATAAAGAACTATGCTAAAGGTTGTATCAAAGAATTAGACGTCTGCAACAACAAAAGAGAAGCTTTAACGATTGATGAACAGACAGAATTTTTAAAGTTTGTATTATCAAGTAAAAGATTCAGATGTTATTATTATATGTTTGTATTCATGTTTGAAACAGCTTGTAGAGGTAGCGAACTGTGTGGCTTGACATGGAATGATATTGACTTACAAAATAAGTTCGTTAATATTGATCATCAACTCTTATTTGAGTCTTATAAGCATGATAGCAATGATAAGAAATATCAAATAAGACAGCCCAAAACTCGTAAAGGTATTAGAAAAATACCATTATCCCAAGAGGCCATACATGCGTTAAAAATGCAAAAAGAATATATGTTTCGTGTTGGTCAGATAAGTAATTACAATGTAGATGGTTACGAAGGCTTTATATTCCTCACATCAACTAATAAACTATTAAAGGTCACTTATATTGATTATATTCTCAAGCAGATTATAAACACGTATAATGAGCAAAAGAGTAAGCCAACAACACTACCTAATATTACTGCACATATTTTAAGACATACTGCGTGTACAAGGATGGCGGAAGCTGGAATTGATATTAGAACTCTACAAGAAATTATGGGACATGAATCTATTGCTATGACGATGAAAATTTATAATCATGTAGACGAAAACCGACTAAGGAAAGAAATGGAAAAACTCGATAAGGCTAGAGAAATGCTGGCTTTGTAGCACTTCAATTTTACACCAATGAAAATTTTGAAAAAGTCAGTTTTACACCAATTTTACACCAATGCATTAAAAAGATATAAGAATTTATAAGAAGAAATAAGAAAATTGTTAATTTCAAACACCTCAAAAATGGCTATTTTAAAGGATATAAGATGTTGTAAGAAGTTATTTCTCCCTCAGCAACCTTACACAAGTGTAAGATATAGAAAAAGAAATGTAAGCTTTAGTTAAGGCATTATATTTCTTTTTTTATTATAATAATTGCATAAGCTATATACAATCGAGTGAAAGGGAGAAAGATAATGCCATTATTAGAAGTTAACAATTTAAAGAAAATATATACAACACGTTTTGGAGGGCAGCAGTGTCAGGCGCTTAGTCAAGTGAATTTTTCTGTAGAAGAAGGGGAGTACGTAGCGATCATGGGAGCTTCTGGCTCAGGTAAGACTACACTACTTAACATATTAGCTTCGCTTGATAAACCGACAGCTGGAGAAGTACGATTAGATGGGACGGTATTATCTAAGATTAGTGATAGTAAGATATCAGCCTTTCGTAGAGAGAATCTTGGGTTTGTATTCCAGGATTTCAATTTGTTAGATACGTTCTCTGTTAAGGATAATATCTTATTGCCATTAGTCTTATCAAGAAAACAATACAAAGAGATGGAAGAAAGATTAATGCCACTTGCAAGGCGTCTGCAAATCGATTCGTTACTTGATAAATTCCCTTATGAAATATCAGGTGGGCAAAAGCAAAGAACTGCAGTTGCAAGAGCGCTAATCACAAATCCCAAATTAATACTTGCAGATGAACCAACGGGAGCATTGGATTCCAAGGCGGCGCAGAATCTATTGCAGATATTTGATCAAATAAATGAATCTGGGCAGACAATACTAATGGTTACCCATAGTACGCAGGCTGCAAGCCATGCAAAGAGGGTATTGTTCATTAAAGATGGTGAGGTATACAATCAGTTATATCGCGGTAATCAGACACAGGAAGAGATGTTCCGTAAGATAGTATCCACATTAACAGTACTAGCAGATGGAGGTGTTGACATTGGGTAAGTCATTCTATCTGAAATTAGCAGTTACCAATCTTAAGAAGAATAGGAATGCCTATATTCCTTATATTCTAGCGGGGATGGGCATGGTGTTTACGTATGTTTTATTCTTACTGCTTAGTGAAGGAAAAGGTATTACCAATGTTGTAGGTGCTGAGACATTACAGATTATGTTTGAGATGGGGACTGCGGTAATCTCCATATTCTCCGTGATATTTATCTTCTATGCCAACGGTTTCTTAATGAAGCGTAGGAAAAAAGAAATTGCGCTATATGGAATCCTTGGGTTAGAGAGAAAACATGTTGGGTTAGTAATGCTATATGAGAGTTTAATTGCTGGTTTAATAAGCGTTATTGGTGGTATGATACTTGGTCTTTTGTTTGGAAAACTGTTCTTCATGCTCTTAATGAAGATAACTAGAATTGCTGAGGGTAGTAAATTTATTATAGATACAAGTGTATTCACAAAGACTTTCTTATTCTTTATGGCGGTCTATCTAGCAACTTTACTATGGAATCAATTACAAGTAAGACTTAGTAAGCCAATTGAATTATTAAAGGGGGAGGAGATTGGACAGAAAGAAAAACGTTCGACACCGATACTTGCTATCATTGGGTTGGGTCTATTAGCTACAGGATACTATATGGCACTTAATATAGTGAATCCGTTAGCTGCGATTAACACATTTTTCATTGCCGTGTTATTAGTTATTGCAGGAACTTATTATACGTTCCGTGCAGGAAGTATAGTCATACTTAAATTGTTAAAAAAGAATAAGAGATATTATTATCAGACCAATCATTTTATTACTGTATCAGGAATGATACATCGTATGAAGCAGAATGCAACTGGACTTGCAAATATATGTATACTATCTACCATGGTACTTGTTACCTTATCTACTACAATTGCCTTGTTTGTAGGTCAAGAAAATATGATTGCAGAGAGAAATCCAACCGATTATTACTTAAGTATGGAGGAAGGAGCGGTCACTCCAAAACAATTAAAAGAAGCTGTTTATGAAGTGGCGCAAAAACATAATGTTACAATAAGTAATTATAAGGATTTACGTATGAAAGGGGCGATAGCTTCGTATAGTGATGGTGCTATTAAAGGAGTTGATCGTGAAATTATGCTTGGATCAAACTCCAAATACTACTCAGTTATCTTTATACCACTTACAGAATACAATAAGCTGACAGGTAATAATGTAAATCTAGAAGAGAATGAAGTCTTAATGTCCTTTGCAATCCATAAATTTACGAAGAAAAATGTTAAAGTTTTGAATGAGGTGTATACTGTAAAGGGTGCTTGCGATGACATAGGGATCAATATGGGTCAAGATGTTACAGCCTATGACAGCATATATATGGTTATTAATAATGAAAAACGTATTCTTGATATTGTGAAGAAGATGAGTGAGGAGTTTACTACCAATTCTCATGATATGTTAGAATACAATGTATACTTCGATGCAGAGGGAGAATATGAAGACCGATTAGCTTGTGCAGGTGAAATGAAAGAAGTAACTTATAATATAGTGAAGGGGCGTTATTTTAACAATATTGACTTAAGCAAAGAAGATGGTTATAAGTTGTTTGGTGGTTTGGTTTTCTTAGGATTTTTCTTAGGTATCATATTCTTGTTAGCTATGGTTATGATTATCTATTTCAAACAAATCTCGGAAGGTTTTGAAGATCGCAAACGTTATGAAATTCTAAATAAAGTTGGGTTGGATAAAAAAGACGTAAAGAAAACAATTAATAAACAGATTATTCAAGTATTCTTCTTGCCGTTACTAGGGGCGATCATTCATGTTGCGTTTGCGTTCAAGATGATTACTAAGTTACTATTAATCTTCAATCTTTCAGATACAAATTTAATATTTTATTGTACTTTGATAACAATAGCAATATTCGCTGTTATCTATATATTTGTATTCAAGATGACTGCAAAAGCGTATTATAGAATCGTTAATCGTTAAGTTTAACAGGGGAATTACAAGTAAATATAAATAATAAGAAAAGAGGTTATAACAATTGCTGGATAATAAAGAATCCATTTGTTATAACCTCTTTTCAATTTACGCTGTAGTTCGAATTTATTTAGCTGTGTTTTTATATTCTTTCATGGCCTCTAATAATTCGTAAGGAATCTTTAGGTTTCCACGTCCTTTTCCAATTGCAATATCAGGTTTGTTATCGCCATGGAAATCGGATCCGCCGCTTAATAATAGGTCGTTCAGACGTGCTAAACGACGTACATCACTTTCATCACAACCTGTATGGGAAGTATATATAGCTTCAATTCCTGCTAGACCAAGTGATTTAAGCTTCTTCACTAGTTCGGATAATTCATCAGCAGGTAAGTGATAAAGCAGAGGATGAGCAAGAACAGGTATTCCACTTGCTTGCAAGATTAATTTGATTGCATCTTCTGGAGTTATGAATTGACGAGGCACGTAATAAGGGCCATCAGCACCTAAATATTTATCAAAGGCTTCATTACGAGTTTTAGTATATCCGTTCTCGGTTAAGAATTTGGCAAAGTGGGCTCTTGTAATAACAGCGTCGGGTTCGGACTCTTTTAAGGCTTCAAATGTAATAGGGATTCCTGCGTTATTTAGATTATGGATCATCTTGATATTGCGTTCGTCACGTTCTTTTACAGCTTTCTCAAGTGTTTTGATTAGAATTTCGTTTGTATCATCAACATAGAGTCCAAGAATATGAAGATCCTTTCCTTTGTAAGCAGAAGAGATTTCAACGCCTGGGATAATCTCAATCTCATAACCGTTAGCGGCATGCTTTGCAGCGGCTTGTCTTGCTTCTTGTATGCCAAGCACCGTATCGTGGTCTGTTAACGCAATGGCAGATAAGCCGCTACGAACTGCTTCATCAACAACTTCGGTAGGTGTTAAAGTTCCGTCAGATATGTTTGAGTGGACATGTAAGTCAATATATTTCATGGAAGTTCTCCTTTCGTTTGTAGATTTAATAATAATTCTTAAGTACTAGGATACAAGATTACTTATAATTTTACAAGGGGAGAGGAAGATTTGGATAATGGATAATGTTATTCAAACTTCGCACTTGAAGATTTCGACAAGTAAGTAATGCCTATAAATTTTGATAGTAGTATGTCATAATTCATCACACGAGGTAATATATATGAACTATACATAGTGACAGGAGGACAAAGGCATGAATAAGGCCGCAGGGAAAAATACACTTCCAATTCATATTGCAAAGGCGTTAATTTTTTCGTACATTGTTACAGCTGTTATCTTACTTCTGCTATCTTTTATCCTATATAAAGTTCAGATTCCAAGTGGAGTAGTCAGCGTAGGAGTCATACTTGCATACATACTTTCCACGTTTGTAGGTGGTTTTTTTATTGGGAAAAAGGTTGAAGCAAGGAAATTTCTGTGGGGGCTTGCTATCGGAGCTATTTACTTTTTGCTTGTTATTATTATCTCAATCGTCATGAACAAAGCTGCTTTTGGTTCGGCGGGCAGTATAGTAACCGTACTTGGAATGTGCCTACTTGGTGGCATGTTAGGTGGGATGATTAGTTAATTTCTAATTTTGACAAGTAATATAACTTATGATATAATATATCGAGTTTAAGAAGCAAAGGAGGTTACATAATGAAACGTATCAAGACTTTAAACACTAGAAACCTTAAAGAGTCTATGAAAAAAGGCGGTTGTGGTGAATGTCAAACTTCATGTCAATCAGCTTGTAAGACTTCATGTACTGTAGGAAACCAAAGTTGTGAGAATAATAACTAATCTAGTGACTAGAGGTTAACATAAGTCCTAATTAAATAATTAGTAACTATTCAAAACTTGCTAAATATAAGCAGCGGCCACTGTCGCTGCTTATTAAATGTATGGGAGTTAATTTTTCGCCAAGATTTTGTGTGAAAACTGAAAGGAGTATCAAAGTGATTCACCAATATAAAAATAATGACTATAACATCGTATTAGATGTTAATAGCGGAATGATTCATGTCGTGGATGATTTAGTTTATGATATTATTGAATTGTTCGAGGATAATGATACAGATACTATTATTGCAGCCATGATGGACAAATATTCAAGACCTGAATATGCTGCAAAATTAGAAGCTCCAATCAACATTAATGATGTTATTGAAGCAATTGAAGAGATTGAAGAGCTAAAAAAACAAGTAGCTCTTTTCTCGGAAGATATATATAAGGAATACATTACAGATTTTAAGAAACGTCAAACAGTTGTTAAGGCTCTATGTCTTCATATTGCTCATGACTGTAACCTTGCTTGTAAATATTGTTTCGCAGAAGAAGGCGAATATAAAGGCCATAGAGAACTTATGAGTTACGAAGTTGGTAAGAAGGCTCTTGATTTCCTAATTGAGAATTCTGGCAGCAGAAGAAATCTAGAAGTCGATTTCTTTGGTGGTGAGCCACTTATGAACTGGCAAGTAGTAAAAGATTTGGTAGCGTATGGACGCGAACAAGAGAAAATCCATAATAAGAATTTCAGATTCACCTTAACTACAAACGGTGTGTTATTGAATGATGATATTATGGAATTTGCTAATAAAGAGATGGCGAATATCGTATTAAGTATTGACGGACGTAAAGATGTGCATGATTATATGAGACCATCAAGAAATGGTAAGGGAAGTTATGATCTTATTGTACCTAAGTTTGAGAAAGTTGCAGAATCACGTAATCAAACAAATTACTACGTTAGAGGAACATTTACAAGAAACAATCTTGATTTTTCTGAGGATGTACTACATCTAGCGGATTTAGGTTTTAAACAGATTTCAGTAGAACCAGTAGTATCTCTTCCAGAAGAACCATATGCTATTCGTGAAGAGGATTTACCTAAAATCTACGAAGAATATGACAAGTTAGCTAAAGAGATGATTAAACGTAAGAAAGAAGGAAAGGGATTTAACTTCTTTCATTTTATGATAGACCTAACTGGTGGACCATGTGTAGCAAAACGTTTATCGGGTTGTGGTTCGGGAACGGAATATCTTGCAGTAACACCTTGGGGAGATTTGTACCCATGTCATCAATTCGTTGGTGAAGACGAATTCTTACTTGGTAATGTATTCGAAGGGATTAAGAATACAACATGCTGTGATGAATTCAAACTTTGCAATGTGTATGCAAAGGATAAATGTAGAGATTGTTTTGCTAGATTCTACTGCAGTGGCGGTTGTGCAGCAAATTCATATAAATTCCATGGTAAAATTGACGACGCTTATGACATTGGTTGTGATTTGCAAAGAAAACGCGTGGAATGTGCGATTATGATTAAGGCAGCTGAAGCAGAATAAGAATAAACAATAGCTTGTCACTAGGCGAGCTTGGTGACTGTGCAGGTCACTACTACTAAATTTACTGAGGTGAATAGGTTGAAAAGTTACATTTTCAACCGGGGAATTGTGCTACGCACAAAGTCTCCACACGTAGGAAAGGAGTAATTTAGTTTTATGAAGGACAAGAAAAAGGGTGTCGTACATCTACTAATTGTACTTTTGGTAATAGTAGGGTTATCAACTGTTGCTTTAGTGGGTCTTGGCAAAGAGCACAAAGGTAGTGCAAAAAACATTCGATTGGGTCTTGATTTAGCAGGTGGTGTAAGTATTACGTATGAAACTGTTAAGGAGAATCCAACGGCAACCGAGATGAGTGATACGGTATATAAGATGCAAAAACGTGTTGAGAACTACAGCACAGAAGCAAGTGTATACCAAGAGGGGAATAATCGAGTTAACATCGACATCCCTGGGGTTCAAGATGCCAACAAAGTTCTTTCAGAGCTTGGTAAAGCTGGATCAATTTCATTCGTAGACCCAGATGGTAATGAAGTTATTAATGGTTCTCACATTAAGACTGCAAAAGAAGGGACTACTCAAGAAAATGGAGTAACCAAATATGTTGTTAATCTTACTTTGAATACTAAGGGAACAAAACTATTCAAAGAAGCGACTGAAAAATTTATTGGACAAACCATCTCGATTGTTTATGATGGCAAAGTTATCTCAGCGCCAGTTGTACAAGTTGCAATCACGAATGGAGAAGCGCAAATCTCACAAGGATCATATGACGAAGCTAGAAACCTTGCGTCAACAATTCGAATCGGTGCACTCCCACTTCAGTTAGAAGAGATTCGTTCCAACGTAGTAGGTGCTAATCTAGGGGAAGAAGCGTTTGATACAAGTATAATAGCAGCAGTTATTGGATTCATACTTGTAATCATCTTTATGATTGCATTTTATCGTATTCCAGGCGTTGCAGCAAGTATTGCGTTAAGTCTATATGTTGCAGCGATTCTTGTTGTTTTAAATGGGGCGAATGTAACCTTAACATTACCAGGTATCGCTGGTATTATCTTATCCATAGGTATGGCAGTTGACGCGAATGTCATTATCTTCACAAGAATTAAAGAAGAACTTGCAACTGGTAAGACGGTTCGTTCGGCCATAAAAATTGGATTTGATAAAGCGCTATCAGCAATCATTGATGGTAACGTTACGACGTTAATTGCTGCAGCTGTGTTATGGTTCAAAGGTTCTGGTACAGTGAAAGGCTTTGCTCAAACATTAGCAATTGGTATTGTAATTTCTATGTTTACCGCATTAGTAATTACAAAGTTTACATTAACCGCATTGTATAACTTAGGTTTTGACAAAGAAAAATTTTATGGTATTCAAAAGAAGGTAAAAGTATTTGCATTTACAAAACATATCAAAAAGTTCTTCGCAATTTCAGGTGTATTAATTGCAATTGGAGTTGTTGCTTTGTTTGTGAATAAAGCATCGATTGGAAATATTCTTAACTATGGTCTTGATTTCAAGGGTGGAACGTCAACTCAAGTTACATTCCCTGAAACAGTTCCAGCGAATGCAGAACTTGAAGAATTCGTAGGGGATTTAATAGGTGAAGCAGAAGTTGGAGTATCACCAGTAGTTGGAGAGAATGCTGTAGTTATTAAGACTAGAGAATTAAATCTTGATGAAAGAAAAACTGTAACGGACGCTTTCGTAAAAACTTATCAAGCAGATGAATCTACGATTACTATGGAAAGTATCTCAGCAACAGTTAGTAATGAAATGAAGTCGGATGCAGTTATATCTGTTATTATTGCAGCAATCTGTATGTTAATATATATATGGTTCCGATTCAAGGATATCAACTTCGCAACAAGTGCGGTATTAGCATTAATCCATGATGTACTAGTAGTGGTAATGGTATATGCTGTTGCAAGAATATCGGTTGGTAATACCTTCATTGCATGTATGTTAACCATTGTAGGTTATTCCATCAATGCTACCATTGTTATCTTTGACCGTATCCGTGAGAACAAAGCGGCTATGAAGAGATCAGATGTACTTGAAGATATCGTTAATCTAAGTATTAGCCAAACAATTAGTAGAAGTATCAATACATCATTAACGACATTTATCATGGTATTCGTATTATTCATTCTTGGTGTTGATTCCATCCGCGAATTTACATTACCATTAATGGTTGGTATCATCTGTGGAGCATATTCTTCTATATGCATAACAGGTACTTTATGGTATGTTATGAAGAAGAAGTTAGGCAAGAAAAAAATTGCATAATTAGTTTTTGGAGAACTATGTAGACAGCTAGCTTTACCTTAGGTAAAGCGGTTGTCTTTTTTTGTACCACAATAGTTAGTCATAACTGTTAAGTAAAATGTAGATTTCCATGAAATCCGTATAGCTTGGATAATCATTGATCAAAAATATCTTCTTATGATGTAATTGTAGATCAGGTATGGTAGTAATGATAATATCATAACCTTTTACATCTGCTGAAGTCAAAACGTATTGAGGGTGAGTGATATCAATTAGAAGAGAATCAGTATACGTCGTGTTAAAAAAGGAAGATAATGTATTTGATAAAAATTTGGCATGTGGCATACCAAAATCGGTTATGAGCAAAGCTCTTTTAGCTTGTGTATAATGGCTCATTTCTGGGCAAATCAAGCACAACCAAAATAATGTGTCATCTACATTCGCGCATAAATCAATATGTACATTCTGGGAGAAGGGTTTAAGATTGTCTTCTACTGCTTTATATAAGAAGCCATTGGCTTGCTTAAGCGAAAGAGAAAAATAGTAAATTCGATTAAATAATGTAGAGGTCTTCATCGGGCGGTATTTTTTGTTTAAATACAAGGATTTAAGCATAAATCCCATTAAATATTGTGTGTTTTCATTAGGGGTAACTGGAATAACTGAAAACAACCGTTGAAAAAATGCATCGGTTTCTTTTGAAACCAGAGACTTCTCGGAAGCGGAATCCCAACCACAGAAACGATTAAACAATAATTGATGAATTGGTCGTAGATTATCTAATGTAATGTGAGGAAAGTTACCTTGTAAGTAAGTTAATTTTTGAGTGTCAATTTCCTTCTCTACAGAATAATGGGAAGTGACTGTATAACCCTGATTTTCTCGTACAAGAGAAATGATATAAAACATTAACCAATAGGTGATAGTAATGTCATCATTGAGCACCCAAGATAGTTCAGTCGGCTCAAGATATTGAGAGATTGGATACATAATTATTTCACCCATAACTTTCATATCTATAGTAATATCATAATTTTGCAAATCAAATCCATATAACTCAAGCAAGAAGCTGGCACTGAAATCACGGAGGTATTGTTCGTCTTTTCCAAGAAGCTGATATTTGTTATTAATACACTGAATAGTTATACCTCGGTCTGATAAAAAATGATTTATTCTGGTCATAAGTCGTATTAGTGTAGATCGGCTCACAAATAATTTGGTTTCATAAAAATCAATTGGCATATTCGGATTGAATAACAGTTCTTTCACCCAAAGTAAGGCCACAGAGTCGTTAAAGAGATCCGTGAAGACTCGACCAATAGAGGCTATATTTCGATTATGCATAATTACTCCGTTTTTTCTGGAAACCTCGATGTGTAGACTCTTCCCCCAACGTTTTTGGAGATTCGAGATATCATCGGCAACGGTTCGTTCGCTAGCGCCGATTGCTGACGATAGGTCAGAAAGAGTAATCCAATCATCATGTATAGTAAAAGTTTCAAGTATTCGAATCATTCTTTGTGATGAAGCATCTAAAATCTTACGCAATCTAACCACCTCCTATCTAATATTATTTCAAAACATTATTAGTATTTTATCAATTCAACATAAGGACGTCAATTACAATATTCCAAAATATTCTTAAGATTTACATTCTATTATCTGCTTTTATCAATTTTTGCATTATGTAACGTAAAAACTGAACTTAATATTGAAATGAATTCCAGTATAATAAATCCGTGATTGATGATTTTAAGGGAAATCTCAATTTACGATTGTTTCCCTAATAGAACAAGTTAGATGAAATGTGGTTTTAATTAGGAGGTGAATTGTCATACTAACGAAAAAGAAATATTTGTGTTTATTATCTTTGTGTCTTTTTATTGCTATGATTGGATTATGTGGGCTCTGGTATGAAATGGAACCAAAAATGAAAGCACAAGAGTTTTACCAAAATATTAATTCAAAAAGGGAACAATTACTTACGGAAGAAGAAGGAGTATCACAGAAGAAAAAGGAGAATGACAGTTCTAGCAAGGCTTTGGTGGAAAATAATCAATGGCTTATGGAAATGATGAAGACGTATCCGAACATCGTCGGCTGGATTAGAGGTGAGGGTATTCAGATTGATTATCCAATCATGCAAACGGGTGACAATAGCTATTATTTAAATCACCTTCCAGATGGATCAAAGAATAAACTTGGATCTATTTTTCTTGATCGAAGTGTTAATAGTGATTTTTCTTCATCAGTTTCTATCGTATATGGACATATGATGCAAGATGGTGAAATGTTTGGAGAGCTCAAAAACTACCGAAAACAAGATTTTTATAATAAACATAAAAAACTTGAACTTTATACATTGGATGGCGAAAAAAGTATTGTATTGCTGGCAGCATATCTTGTAGATGGTTCGTCAAATCCTTATCCACAGGATTTTGATACAACTGATGCTTTTTATTCTTATATAAAAGAGATACAAGGTAAATCCTTTTTTCAGAGCAATGTAACGGCAGTTCCAGGGGATAAGCTTGTTATATTGTCAACTTGTGCATATGATTTTGAGGAAGCGCGTTTAGCGATTGTAGGGTATGTAACACCCTAACAGATTATTAATAATATGAAAGGAAAAAGGGTTAGTTTATATGGTGAGAGTAGTTAATAAGGTGAAAAAGGTAATCTCGTTTATATTAATATTCTTAATGGTAATTAACAGCTTTACATTTTTGGGCTATAGTGTAGAAGCGGCAGCAACGGGATCAAATATAACTGGCGAATTGTTAAAAGGTAATGATATATTAACAACTAATGCCTCTGTATCTGTTAATGACAATCTGACATGGAGAGTGTCAGTAGATAAGAATGAGTTAGAAGATGGTGTTGTGATTACACTTCCAGATGGTATTCTTCCTAATATATCTTCAGGAAGTTTAGATGGATCCGATATCACAGTAAGTGGTAATATGGTTACCGTTACATCAAAAAGTAGTGGAGGAACTGGTAATACGGGAAATCAAGGTGAGATAGCAACGGGTTCTGCTGTTACAACAGGTTCTGCTATTACAACAGGTGATATACAGACATTGAATATCCCTTGTAAAATAGATCAAGTTAAAGTGGGAAATGGTAAAATTACTATAGCTGGAATAGATCTAAACATTACAGATATAGTGCAAACAGGCAATGCAAGTGCTGCTCCTGACTCTATAGAACTGATTAAGAAGACGGGTGCGGGTGAGACACCAATCACATCTGGTGCAACTGTTAGCATGAAAGATAGCTTCATATTACGAATGAACTGGAAAAGTCTTGCGAATGTGAAGGCTTTAGATTCTTACGATCTTGATTTGCCGGAGGAATTTGGTGTTCCATCTGCAGATGGTTCTGCGACGATAAAGGCTCAAAGTGTTCCAATCGGGTTCCCAGATTTACCTTTTGCAACTATTTCGTGGAAAGCTGGTATCAACAAATTACATATTGAATTTATGGATATGGGTAAATATACGATAGAAGGGGAAGAATTTGATGCTCTTTCTTTACTTGGAGATGCTTCCATAGATTACGAGTGCAAGCTTGACGAAAATCTAAAAGCAGATGATAAAGGAAAAATCACTATCGATTTACTTTCTGATAGTGTAACGATAACGGTAAGTGAACTTGTTCCAAAAGCTCCTAGATTAGATAAAGTTGCCGGTACATGGAATGATCAAGGTGAAGTGGAATGGACGGTTACCTATACACATCCGGTAAGTGCATATACAGGTGACATACCTACTAAACTTACAGATACTATTCCGGCAGGGCTGGTCTATGTAGAGAATAGTGCCAAGGTAGTGGTAAATGGAGTGGACAAAACTAGTTGGATTATTAAAGAGGACGAAAAGCTAAACTGTGACCTGACGGATATTCAGGGGGGGCAAACACTTACATTTACCTATAAGACTAAACTAACGGATGGAGAAGTGCAAAAAATCTGGACTGCTCCTAATTCTAACATAAGCTATACGAATCACATAGTTGCGAAAGTGAATGATGTAGATGCAAAGGGTGTGCAAGGAAACAGTACGGCAACGGTATCTTCAAACAATTGGTCTGGACGTATCATGATTAGCAAAGACGGAAACGCGATAGCTCCTACCGGTGGAGAAACTGATTGGAAGATTAAATGGGAAGTAACTGTGCAGACATCCAGTCGTAATTTTAAGAATCTTACTTTAATTGATACAATGGGTGAAGGTTTGATTCTGGATGAGAATAGTATCAAGGTAGTTAATGAGGATGGTGTGGCAGTTTCTGTTATAAAATCGGTTGATCCTGCTACTGGCGGTAAGACACAGATGACGCTCGATTTGGTGAAAGCAGAAGTACCAGCGACCTCAGAAAAGATGTATAGGATTACATATACAACAAAAGTAAAGCAAGAGTATTTTGATCAAACCTCAAATCTTAATGATAATAGTATTAAAAACTATGCTGAACTGAAATATGAATGGCCAGATGGTAGTGGAATAAGTGGTACTTTCTCGCCACCAATAGTATCAAAAAAGCCAGATGGTATTAATAACACAATGATAGTAAAGTCTGGAAAAAGTTATAATAAAAAAGATCATTCGTTAACATGGGAAATCAAGGTGAATCCGAATAAGGTTAATTTAACCCAGGTAGAATTAGTGGATGATTTGTCTGCAATGGATCCAAAACATAGTTTTGTACCAGATGAAAGTACGGACCAAGCAATTATAGATGGGATTAAAGATACTATTGTAGCCGCTGTGAAAAAAGGGCTAAATGATGCAGGTATAAGTAGCACTGTACAAGATAGTGTGCAAGTCGAATTAATTGGAAATAAGCTAACAATTAAAATGAGTAGTCTAGGAAAAAATAGTTTCGCTTTTCAATTTAAAACTTATGCTACTGATCCAAGTTTCTATGCAGGAAACGCCAGTAAGACATTTGAAAACAAAGTTACCATGACAAAGGCAGGTACAACTGTAGATGGAACACCGATAGCAGCAGATGTTTCTGCCACGGCCACAATTCCTGCATCAAGCAATGTTTTGACTAAGGAACATGTATCTTATGACCCGGTTACTAAAAAACTAACATGGCGTTTGATTGTTAATTCTAATGAGACCGATTTAGGTGATGTTATAATTACCGATGAGCTTGTAGATGGTTTGTCATGCAATGTAGAGGATGCAACACTTAACGGCGGAAGCTTTACTGGAGCAAATTCATTTAAAGTAGATGGAACAAAGAACATTACTATTAATTTGTCCAATGTAAAAACTAAGCAAACAATTACGTTTACTACAACGGTAGATGTAGATATGGAGGCGTTTCGAACCAAAGACAAAGTAGATTTTACAAACACTGCAAAGTTGACAAGTCAGACAAATCCGAAAGTTGTTAAAAGTGAGACTTCTTTAACTTTATCTAATAAAGCGCTAAGTAAAGCGGCAATTAAGAACGATCAGAATTTAACAGCAGATTATACCGTGAAGCTTAATCCTTTGGGTATGGATCTTTTAAAAGGATTATCAGCAGGTCAAAAACTTCAGTTAGAAGATACGTTACCAGATGGTTTATATCTAGATCTTGATAGTGTGAAGTTATATAATGCAGGTGTATTGAAGACGACAAATTCCTCTAACACATATACGGTGGAGTTGACACCGGTGGGAGCGGCAATTGATACTGCCATCTCTTATGATGCGGCATCACGTACACTTACAGTAGATATTCCTGATGCTTCAAAAGGATATATTCTAACCTATAAAACCTATATTGTTCGAACTGGTGTAGATCTAAAAAACGATATTCGATTGGTAGGAAGTATACTTCCGGATACTAGCTCTATAAAGAATACGTACAATACTATGAAAGTCGCATCCAACGGAAATGCAAAAATGATATTGCCAAAAACAAGTTTTGTTTCCTTGCAAATTAAAAAGGTGAATGAAACGGGAAATCTTTTAGGAGGCGCTGTTTTTGGACTCTATGCTAAGAAAACGGATACTTCTCCATTAGTAAGTGCTACTTGTGATACTGCAACTGGCATCAGTACACTTGCCATTCCTAAAAGTCTAGTTAAAGGTATTCAGACATTGTACTGGAAAGAAATTAAGGCTCCAATAGGGTATGAACTTAACTCGGAGTGGCACGAACTTGATATAACGAATTATGATCCAGCGGTGGTTATTGATGTTATCAATGTTCCAACTGGGGATGCTGCCAGTGCACAAGTTAAAATGAAAAAGATAGATAGTAAAGATACTTCAAAGGTATTACCGGGCGCTGTATTTGCAATTTATACAGATAAAGAATGTACTTTACCTGTAATAGAAGGTGGAAAACCGTTGACAAGTATGAGTGACAATACTGGAATAATTACGTTTACTGGTCTGTACCCAGAACAAACATATTATATAAGCGAACAGTCAGCTCCAGATAGTTACGTACGTTCGGAACAGATAATCAAAGTAACTGCTAAAAAAACATGGACGGCTTCGGATATCATTGCAGTTTCTAATGAAAAAGCCGATGTTACCTTGCAGGTTATAAAGGTGGATGCACTTGACTTGACAAAGAAACTTTCCGGAGCAGAGTTCCAGCTTTATGAAGATGAAACTTGTACGATAAAAGTGGGTGCGGCACAAACAACGATTGCCGATGGTACACTTAGCTTTACGGGATTATATCCGGATCACACCTATTACCTTAAAGAAATCTCAGCTCCTGATGGATATCATATAACACCAGATATTTTCACGATTACAACAGGTGATAATGGAGTAGAGGTTACAAAGCAGATCGGAAATTATCTCAAAGGTTGGAATGAGAAAGCTTCTATTAAAATTACCAAGACCAATGAAGATGGAACAACACTTTTATCAGGAGCAAGTTTTGCTCTATATGCACAGGATAAGGCAACGCTGTTAGGAGAGCAAAGTACCGATGGAGATGGAGTCTGCAGTTTCAATGGACTCGGTCAAGGAACGTACTATGTAAGAGAAACAGCTGCTCCAGAAGGGTATGTACTCTCTAATAATTGGATAGAGGTGTCGGTTGGTTTGAATGAGGCTGTAACCCTTACGATAGTGAATGAGAAGATTCCTCCAAAAAAACCAACGGAACCAACGGAACCAACGGAACCAACGAAACCAACAGAACCAACGGAACCAACGAAACCAACGGAACCAACGAAACCAACGGAACCAACGAAACCAACGGAACCAACGAAACCAACAAAACCAACAAAACCAACAAAACCAACGAAACCAGAGGATGGATCAGAATCTAATGGTGGCAAGGATAATAATAAACCGAATAATTCAAAAAATGGAAAAGGGGATGATGGTAAGAATAATACTGATATGAATCAAAAGGGAGCTAACAATAGTAATAGTAACCAAAAAGATTCACAGACAATCTCCAATAGTTCGCTTCCAAAAACAGGTATTAAATCACATTATGTATTGTGGATTACTTGTATTATTCTTTCTCTTGTTACAGCAATTGGAATAGTGGTATTATGGAAGTATCAGAATAAGCGAATGAATGTAAAACAAGAAGCATCAAAGAAAGATAAATCCTCGGATCAATTTAAGTAAACTGAGAAGGTGAATGCCTATGACGAATATAATATACGTCATAGGCATTCAACATTTCGGGATTTTTTATACTTATGTAATTACTGATGACTCAAAATAATCTTGCAATGATGATACAAGTTGTTTACAATATAGTGATATTATAATTATGGTAGTAGGATTTGATGGGAGATAGGAATGCATGCATAAGATATTGATTGTTGAAGATGAAAAGCCAATAGCTGATTTAATGAGGATAAGTCTTCGTACATCGGGATACGAATGTGAAGTTGCGTATGATGGGATGGAAGCATCTGACAGATTGTTAGAAAAGAGATATGATTTAGTATTGCTAGATATTATGCTGCCAAAGGTGGATGGCTATGAACTGATTAATTTTATCAAGCCAATGGAAATTCCTGTTATATTCGTATCCGCCAAAGGTAAGGTTGAAGACCGGGTAAAAGGATTAAAAACAGGAGCCGATGATTACATAACCAAACCATTTGAAGTAATTGAATTGGTAGCTAGAGTGGAAAGTGTTCTGAGAAGATATCACAAAACCCTGGATATTATTGAATATGAAGATTTAGTAATTGATCAACAAGCTCATGCTGTAACAAAAGGAAGAGAAGAGATCCATCTGACAGAGAAGGAGTATCAGCTTCTTTTATTTTTTATTGAAAATAAAAACATTGCTCTGTTTCGTGATCAGATATACGAAAAAGTCTGGGAAGGAGAACTTAGCGACAATAATAGAACGGTTGATTTACATATTCAAAGATTAAGGAAGAAGTTGAATTGGGAGAAGAAAATAGTTTCCGTTCATAAAGTTGGCTATCGTTTGGAATGCGTATGAGATTTTCGTGGAAGTTATTAATAAGTACCTATGTTTTAGTATTGATTACGTTATGTGCCAGTTCTACAATTCTTATATACAGTATGTTTGATAATGAAATGCAAAAGGAAATTACGGAAGCAGAAAATGAAAACACTATGATGAGAATGGGAATTCATACACTTGTGAAAGAGTACGATAAATCTATGTTTGGTGTGCAAGTGGGTGTGCTTGAAGGAGTTCTTAAGCGTTTGGAAGTTAACTGGAAGAATGAGAATAGACAGTTTGCGATAATTGATTTGAAAGGTAATGTTATCAGCAGCAATCGTCTGTTTGCCGGGTATGGAACTGTAAGAGAGATTCCAAAAGATGAGCAGGAATTGATATATAAGACTTATAAGAGTGGTAAGTCTTATTATATTCAAATGTGTACCAGGCTTAATCTGGAAGAGAAAAGTATTTTGATTATAAACACGCAAGATATAACCAGAACCTATACATTAAGGGAAGAAATGTTAAATGTTAGTACAATTATTACTTTATGCATGGTTATGGTATTCGGGGCAGTTAATATAGGAATTGTAAAGGTATTGCTAAAACCTATTCGAGAAATGACAGATGCAACTGAGAAGATTGTTCAGGGTGATTTGGAGGTTCGTGTTCAGGAAGGAAGTAAAGATGAATTGGGGATGCTTGCTAGAAGATTTAACCTGATGACAGAACATGTTCAGAAAAACATTCAGGATTTGGAAGAGTATGCAAGGAGACAGGAAAGTTTCGTGGGAAGCTTTTCTCATGAACTAAAAACCCCGTTAACTTCCATAATAGGCTATGCAGATCTAATGAGGACGAGAAAATTGGATGAAGAAACGTATTTTCTAGCTGCTAATTATATATTTGAAGAAGGAAAAAGATTGGAAAGTTTATCCTTTAAAATGTTAGAGCTTTTGGTAGAGAAGAATACGGCTATTATGTTGGAAAAGATATCAGTGAAACAGTTACTTGAAGATTCTCTTTATATAGTGAGAGAGAAGATGAAAGAAAAGAATGTACAAGTTATAATAGATGATAATTCCTTTTTCGTAACTGCAGATTTTGAACTTATGAAAACAGTATTAAGTAACCTTTTGGAAAATGCGAGAAAGGCAGTTTCGGAAAATGGAGAAATTCGAGTAAGTGCAGAACAGACTAATAACAGAAATATTATTAGTATTGAAGATAATGGGAGAGGTATACCAAAAGAAGAACTTGGGAAAATTGAGGAAGCTTTTTATCGTGTTGATAAGTCTAGGTCGAGGGTGGAAGGTGGATTTGGGCTTGGATTAAGTGTTTGTTCGCAAATTATGATGATGCATCAAGGAGAGATGCTGTTTGAAAGTGAAGTTGGTAAGGGAACGAAGGTATCTGTTATCTGGAAAGAGGATTGTGTGAAAAATTAAGAGTTTTCACACGTAACTCTGTGCTTGCGGCCCAAAGTTTTGTAGGCTTTGAGAAAGGCATGGTTAGTAATATGAGAAGAATCTTGCATTATTTTATAGGAAGTGCAATCGCTTTACTGCTTGCACTAATTACTGTAATTACCCCTAGGATTTTCTTTAGAATACAGGATGGAGAAATAATAGGAAGTGAAAAGAAGAAGAACGTAGTAATGGATGATAAGGAGTTGTATAATCAGGAGGAATATGGAATAGAAGAGAAGATGAATATGCTTAGTGATGACAGCAATATGGAATATGTACTGTTGGATACGGGAAGTTCTTTTAGTTTATATGAAGCCAGATTACAATGCTTTCGGGAATTGAGTAAAATACCATCTTTGAAGATGGATTTGTATGGACCCGTTAAAGAAGATATTGATATAAAGCCATATTTAATGATTCCTGTAAAGGTACCATCTCAGACATTTGTATTGTGGAAAGGTGAATTAGAAATAGATAAGGTTATATATAAAATTGTACTGGATGAGGATTCGGGGAAAATAATTTCATTGGACTCAGATACTTTTAGTAACGCTAAATTAAATAAGAAAATCCTTGAAGAATGGAAGGAGTACTTGAAAAAGGAAGAGTAGATACAGTTTTGATATAATCTATCTCTAGTATAAAAAGACGACGATACCAATAGGGAACTCTTTCAAGGATTTGTTGCTATGAAGTCAAAGGCAGAATAGTGATATAAGAATTATGGTAGGAGGTAGTTTGAATGATTACATTAAAGAAGAAAAAGGTGTTTGGTACTTGCTTATTAGCAGCAGCGTTTCTAGCAATAACTGGGTGTAGCAACAAGATCGCCAATACATCAAACGAAACACAAGAAGTAGTATCAGCGGAGAGTATTATAGATCAACAATCAGATGAAGAAAAAAATGCAGCATCAGATACGGTGAATACGGCAGAAGAAGAAATTGACAATGAGGTACCAATGGTGGATTTACCTAAGGGGATTAAAGGAGAGAAAGCTGAAGTACAAAGACTGGAGGAATTGAGAAATCTGATTATTTCTTATTATGATATACCAAAAGATTATTATGAATCAACAAGGTATTATTATAATAAAGTTGACCTCGATGATGATGGAGAAGAGGAATTGTTTGTGATTGTTATGGGTCCTTATACAAGTGGAACTGGTGGAAGCAGTGCTTTATGGGTTACTACTAATGAAGGGAAGTTACATGTTAAGCAGGATTTTACGGTTGTTAATACTCCGATTATAGTAAGTGATAATTTAACCAATGGAGTTCATGACCTCATTGTTCCTTTCGATGGAGTTGGAGCACAAAGCCAGTACTCTGTTCTTGAATTCAAAGGAGATAGTTATCCAAGTGTATCCGATGGTAAGATGAGAAAGGATATTGAAGGGATTATTGGGAATGCAATTATAGCCAATGATTTTGTTGAAGAGATGAATAAGGGAATTACAGGTATGAATTTGTTAGCGGAATAACCAATTATATAAGGATAAACAAGGTCGTTCCCATACGAATTAATTATATAAGGTAATCAAAGGAGTTATAGAAGTGGAATAATATGTCTATAACTCTTTTGTTTTGATATTAAAGTAAAGCCATAGAATATCTTGTGTTTCCTTTGTTTGTTGAAGTTTGTAGTCAGAATAAGAAGAAAAACAGATGGAAAATACTGTGCATAAAGGTTGTGAAAAAGGCTGATTATAGCCGTTTAAACTGGTAAAGTTATAACTTAACTAAGCTTGACAAAAAGGATGGGAATTGTTACAATACAAGCAAGATTATGAACAATAATCAAAGAAATAACTTATGAAGTAGCAGTATATGCCCCGTCGCAAATATATTTGTGGTGTCGGGCATTTTGTTTCAATAAGGACAACAGTAGGGAGGAGTATTATCCATGAGAAGAATGGTATTATCTATCTTAGTAGACAATACTGCAGGTGTACTTAGCCGTGTAGCTGGTTTATTCAGTAGAAGAGGTTATAACATTGATAGTTTATCCGTTGGTGAAACACAAGACCCTGCATATTCACGAATGACAGTAGCAGTGTCAGGTGATAATCAGATTCTCGAACAGATTGAAAAACAGTTGAATAAGTTAGAAGATGTAAAAGAGGTAATAGAGTTAAAAGATGGAGAATCAGTTTGCCGTGAGCTTATCTTAGTAAAGGTTCAGGCAAGTGCACAACAACGACAAGCTGTTATTGCAGTAGCTGATATCTTCAGAGCTAAGATTGTTGATGTTTCTCAGGAATCATTAATGGTTGAATTAACAGGTAATCAAGCTAAATTAGATGCATTCATAAGTTTATTAGAAGGATATACCATTAAGGCATTAGTACGAACTGGGCTTACAGGTTTGGAAAGAGGTTCTGGTGATATCTCAGATTATCTGGATTAAGGTTGAGCTTTCGTCAGATGAATACATAGGTACATAAAGAATTCAAAGAACGAAGCATATGTTTAATAATGAATATTTGGAGCAATTATCGCTTCATGTATGTTATACAATATTTTTTCAGGAGGAAAAAGAAATGGCAAAGATTTATTATCAACAAGATTGTAACTTATCATTATTAGAAGGAAAAACAATAGCTGTTATCGGTTATGGTAGCCAAGGACATGCTCATGCATTAAACGCTAAAGAATCAGGTGCTAACGTAATCATCGGTCTTTACGAGGGAAGTAAATCATGGGCTAAAGCTGAAGCAGCAGGATTTGAAGTATATACAGCAGCAGAAGCAGCAAAAAAGGCAGATATGATTATGATTCTTATCAATGATGAGAAACAAGCTAAGATGTACAATGATTCAATAGCTCCAAACCTTGAAGCTGGTAACACGTTAATGTTTGCTCATGGTTTTGCAATTCACTTTGGACAAATCATTCCACCTAAAGATGTTAATGTAGTTATGATTGCTCCAAAAGGACCTGGACATACAGTAAGAAGTCAATACCAAGAAGGCAAAGGCGTTCCTTGTCTTATCGCTGTACACCAAGATGCAACAGGTAAAGCACATGAATTAGGTCTTGCATATGCACTTGCTATTGGTGGTGCTAGAGCTGGTGTTCTTGAAACAACATTCCGTCAAGAAACTGAAACTGACTTATTCGGTGAACAAGCAGTTCTTTGTGGTGGTGTTTCAGCACTTATGAAATGTGGTTATGAAGTATTAGTAGAAGCTGGTTATGAACCAGAAAGTGCTTACTTTGAATGTATCCATGAAATGAAATTAATCGTTGACTTGATCAACCAAAGTGGTTTTGAAGGAATGAGATATTCAATCTCTAATACTGCAGAATATGGTGATTACATCACTGGACCAAAAATCATCACTGAAGATACAAAGAATGCGATGAGACAAGTATTAAAAGATATCCAAGAAGGTGTATTCGCACGTAACTGGTTATTAGAAAACCAAATCGGATGTACTAATTTCAACGCTATGAGAAGAAAAGAAGCAGAACACCCAGTTGAAAAAGTTGGTGCTGAACTTCGTAAATTAATGAGCTGGACAAGTGAAAGCAAATTAATCGATAACTAAGATTTACTATAAACAAGAGCAGAAACGAATCAGGAATGATTTTGTTTCTGCTTTTTTCTTGCACCCCGAAGAAGTCATGCTATAATGTAACTTATCGGAAGGAAATCAAGCGACGCGAAGCGGCATTTGATTTCACCCGATAAGTTAGCGAAAGAACGAATTGGAGAAGCTGTTTAAGGAAGAAAGTGGGTATATAAGAATGAGTGTAAATTTAGAATATTATAAGATCTTTTATTATGTTGCCAAATATGGCGGAATAACCGCTGCGGCAGAGCAATTATGTATATCTCAGCCCGCAGTTAGTCAGGCAATTAAGCAGTTGGAGAGAAGTCTTGGAAGTGACTTGTTTGTTCGGACAGCAAAAGGTGCGAAATTAACGATTGAAGGAGAATCTCTCTTTTCTTATGTCCAAAAAGGTTATGAAACAATCTTAATAGGCGAAGAAAAGTTCAAGAAAATGATGGATTTGGAAACGGGAGAGATTCGTATTGGGGCAAGCGATATGACGTTGCAATTCTGTTTGTTACCTTATCTAGAACGTTTTCATGAGATGTATCCGAACATTAAAGTTAATGTCACTAATGCACCAACACCAGAGACAATTTCGTATCTAAAGGAAGGTAAGATTGATTTTGGATGTGTAAGTTCTCCTTTTGTTTCTAAACCAGATTTTAAAGTTACGCAAATTCAACAAATTGAAGATATCTTCGTAGCAGGGAACAAATTCTGGGTATACAAGAATAAGATGATGCATTACCAAGAACTAGAAGACCTACCGATTATTTGTCTTGAACATAATACAAGTACTAGAAGGTATATGGATGAGTTTTTGTCTAGGAATCATGTAGTACTTAATCCTGAGTTTGAGTTAGCTACAAGTGATATTATCGTACAATTTGCAATTCGTAACTTGGGAATTGGTTGTGTTGTGAGCAATTTTGCAAAAAAATACTTGGAATCTGGCGAGTTGTTTCAACTGCATTTTGATAAACCAGTACCCAAGCGAAATATCTGTATTATATCAAGTGAGAAGAATTCAATCTCAGGTGCATCAAAGAAGTTGTTAGCTATGTTAGAAGAAGGTTAAAATAGGTATCTTGTCGTTGGTTACAATGATAATTTCTTTATTGCTAAGCATAATAATACGTATCTGACCAATAATATGATATGATACCAGGGTCAAAAGGTCTTTCGTTTCATGCATGAAGTGCGTAACACTCCGTAGGTATCGCAGGGTAAAATAATAAGCAATATAAGTAATTATTATGTATGGTATAATGAATATTGATTTTACTTATGTCTGTCATGTGGTATAATGGTTAAGTGCTGGTGAGAACGACGAAATTAACTAGTAAAATAAAAGATTAAAGATATTATAAATACGATTTTAGGAGGATTCAGACATGGTTAAAGCAATAGTAGGTGCTAACTGGGGAGACGAAGGAAAAGGTAAGATTACCGATATGCTAGGGCAAGAGTCGGACATAATTGTACGTTTCCAAGGTGGGAGTAATGCAGGTCACACAATTATTAACAATTACGGAAAGTTTGCACTTCACTTATTACCTTCAGGAGTATTCTATGATCATACAACAAGCGTTATCGGTAATGGTGTAGCTCTAAATATACCATTTCTATTTAAGGAGATACAAGGACTTGTTGAAAGAGGAGTACCAAAACCAAGAATATTAGTATCAGACCGTGCTCAGATCCTTATGCCTTATCATATATTATTTGATCAATATGAAGAAGAACGTTTAGGAAAAGCTTCATTTGGTTCTACAAAATCAGGTATTGCTCCATTCTATTCAGATAAATATGCGAAAATTGGTTTCCAAGTTTCAGAGCTTTTTGCTGATGAGCAAGTTATTAGAGAAAAAATTGCAAGAGTATGTGAACAAAAGAATGTTATTTTAGAACATCTTTACCATAAACCAGCAATTGACGAGAATGAATTATATAACACATTAATGGAATATAAAGAAATGGTTGCTCCTTATGTTTGTGACGTTGCAGCTTACTTACATCAAGCAATTAAAGATGGTAAGAACATCTTATTAGAAGGACAATTAGGTTCATTAAAAGATCCTGATTTTGGTATCTATCCAATGGTTACCTCTTCTTCTACATTAGCAGCTTATGGTGCGATTGGAGCGGGTATCCCTCCATATGAAATCAAAGAAATCGTTACTGTAGTTAAAGCATATTCAAGTGCAGTAGGTGCTGGTGAATTCGTAAGTGAAATCTTTGGTGAGGAAGCAGACGAGCTTAGAAAACGTGGCGGTGACGGCGGTGAATACGGCGCAACAACAGGTAGACCAAGAAGAATGGGTTGGTTTGATGCAGTTGCTTCTCGTTATGGTTGCAGAATTCAAGGTGCTACTGCGGTAGCTCTTACTGTACTTGATGTACTTGGCTATCTTGAAGAAATTCCAGTTTGCGTTGGTTATGAAATCGATGGTAAAGTAACAAAAGATTTCCCAACAACTGTACAACTTGCAAAAGCAAAACCTGTTTATGAAGTTTTACCAGGTTGGCAAGAAGAAATCCGTGGAATTACTAAGTACGAAGATCTTCCAGAAAACTGTAGAAAATACATCGAATTCATTGAGAAAGAATTAGAAGTGCCAGTTAAGATGGTATCAAATGGCCCAGGAAGAGAAGAGATAATCCATCGCTAAGAATTTCCTTGGTATAGATTAGTAATAACAATCCCAAGAGATTAAGACTTATATAAGTGTTAATTCTCTTGGGATTTAATTGTATATTAGGAATTTTCTTTCAGCTGATGCTTGTTCTAGTATCATGCAACTGCATCTAGCACCTATCCTTTTGTGTAGGCTTATTTGGTTGAAATGTTTTATCTTTGGTTGTATAATAACATTTGATTTAGTTATAGATTAATAGTGGGAAAGGAACAAGTAGAATGAATACGATTATAAGTATTCTGGCTGTAATTGTTGTATTTATTATAGTATACTTTCTAGCAATTATGCCAAGAATGATTCGCCGTGCCGATGATTCTTTGTTTAAAGGTTGGTTTTTTGCACATAGAGGACTGTTTGATAATAAGACCAAGGCCCCAGAGAATTCAATTCCTGCTTTTGAGAACGCAATAAGGAATAATTATGGTATAGAACTTGATGTACAATTGACAAAGGATGAAGTGATTGTGGTATTTCATGATTATACAATCTTAAGAATGTGTGGTGTAGATCGAAAAGTAAATGATATGACTTATGAGGAGATATGTCAGTATGCTTTATTGAAATCAAATTGTAGAATTCCAAGATTTGATGAAGTACTAAGAGTTATAGATGGAAAAGTGCCTATAATTGTGGAACTAAAGTTGGAGTACAACTATAAGAGAACTTGTGAGCTTGTGAATGCAATGCTAGGCAGATACAAGGGGGCTTACTGTGTGGAATCGTTCAATCCTTTAGGGCTTTTATGGTATAGAATGCATAATAATACGGTAATGCGAGGTCAACTATCCAGTATGTTTTTCAAGGATAAGCAAAAGGGGGACAAACTGTTATTATTTCTTATGCAAAATCTTTTGTTTAACTGGTTGGCAAAACCGGATTTTATAGCTTATAATTATCAATATCGTAATGCTATGTCATTTTATTTGTGCTCAAAGATTTATAGGCCCTATACATTTGCCTGGACAGTACGTAGTGAACAAGCAAGGCAAGAGTGTGAAGGGTATTTTGAATATATTATCTTCGAACAGTTTTGTCCTAAGAATTAAGAAAGCAAGAGGTAAGTAAGAATATGCATTTGATTAAGAGATACGTTGAAGAAGTCATAATACATGTAACTTTTTCAAAGAGAAAATCAGTTAAGGAAGATATCTTTAAGAAAATTGAAGAGGAAGCTGTAAAGCAAGGTCATAAGAGTGTGGAAAGTATGTCTGAAGAAGAAACGATGAAGGTTTTAGATGCTCTCGGAGATCCCAGGGAATTAGGAAGAGGTTATTGTAAAAGTAAGAGCAAGATTATTGGGAAAGAGAGCGCCACATCCTATCATAGAGTATTATTGTTGTCGTTAATCTTTGGAGTTATTGGTAATGTGGTAGCGTACCTTTGCATGGACACCAGTAATGGTAACGAAGTGGGCGCATTGTTCATTTTGAAAAACCTAGTAATTAGCCTTCTTGTTTTATATGTATTCATAACGTTGGTTTTTTACGTTGCAAATTATATTCGTAAGAATGAAGAGGAAAAAGAAGAACATTCTAGAGGAAAATGGACAGTACTTCATCTACGTTATCCAAAGCTTAAGAGACCGAATAAGAGAATGGATTACATAATGGGTTTGTTTTTTAAAATAGTGATACTAGTAGTAATTTATGTTGCCGGTAATCATCTGTTTGTAGGTGCGATAGTAAGAGACGGCGAGAATATTCAAAGAATCCCTCTTTTGTTAGCTGGGCGAATTCAAGATTTTAAAGTATTCATAACTATTTTGCTAATGGTATCGATGGGGTATAATATAGCTGCAATATGGAGAAATCGTCCTGATTTTGTACTGTTGATCTGGAAAGGAATCTCTACGATATTGAATGCGATTGGTTGTTTCTTCTTGTTCAGATTCCCAGGAATCTGGAATACGGAATTCGCTAATCAAATGCAAAGTACAGGTGTTACAACAATTGCTTGGCAATCAATTTCGATGCAAAGTATAGCAAACTTCTCCGTGGCAGTTGTTTTGTTTGTTGCAGCGGTGGATATGTTGCATGCATTCTATCGATTCTTTAGTAATATTTGACCAAAGCTATTAATAAGTGAATAAGCAAAGAAAACGACAATCTCAAAAGATTGTCGTTTTTTGATTGATATCAATAATTAACGATTACAAACTTCCTTAATTACAGCAAGAAGTTCATCATTCTTTTCGGGTGACATGAAGCAGAAACGTATATAATGGTCATCTAAGAAAGGAAAGGTTGAACAATCTCGAATCATTAATCCTTTGCGAATAGCTGCTTCGAATAAGTCGTTAGAAGTAACTGTATCGTCAAGGATTTTGCATAATATAAAATTTGCCGTTGATGGGTAGTATTTAATGTTTGAAACACTGTCAAGATATGAGTAGATTCGTTTGCGTTCTGTATTAATCAATTGCTTCGTTGAATTAATATATTCTATATCATTGAACATAATTTCACCAGCGATTGCAGCTAGAGAGTTAATCGTCCAAGGGTTTTTCTTGCTATTGATTTCTTTGATTAGGTCAGAATTACCACAAATTGCATAACCCAAACGCAAACCAGGAGCAGCGAAGAATTTGGAGATGCCACGTAATATAATAATATTATTATAATCATTCGTTAAAGGAACACTACTTATCTGCTCCATATCAGGTGCAAATTCAATGTAAGTTTCATCCACCATAACAAAGATATCATTTCTCTTACAGTGATCAAGAATCTTACGCATGTCTTTACGATAGATACTACCGGATGTTGGGTTGTTCGGATTACAGATGATAAGCAAATCGATATCGGAAGTTAATTTGGAACATAGGAGTTCAAGATTTAATCTGAAATCATCTTCTTCTTGTAACGCGAAGTAGAAGGAACTACCACCACCAAGGGAAACCTCGCGTTCGTATTCGGAATAGGTTGGACCGATAATCAATGCCTTTTTAGGAGATTTGATTTGTATCATTAAAGAGATGAGTTCTGTTGAACCGTTTCCGACGATAATGTTTGAAGCATCTGTATGAGCATAGGTAGCAATGCAATTACGTAGAGAAGTATACTCTCGATCTGGATAAGTGGTTATGGCATCTATATGGGAAGCTAAGCACTCACGTAATTGATATGATACACCAAGCGGATTGACATTCGCACTGAATGAAGTGATATCTTCTTTTTTGATACCATAAACTCGTTCAATGGCTTCTAAATCGCTTCCATGAAAATGATCTTTATGTTTAATCATGTTAATACATCCTTTCATATTTCTAAGTCTATAGCAATTACTTTAGAACCTATGATAGCACTTTTCATTCTTAACTACAACAGTAACCTAATTAGCAAATTAAGTTGATAGAGTTCGAAAAAAGTAGAAACCATGTTCCATGTATGATATAATATCAATCAAGATGTGAATAATAGGTTACTATGTGGGTGGTATCACAAAATAGTATCAATAAATTATGTAGGTGATAATAGTGAAAGAGAAAATCACACAATTTTCAAGAGGAAACTTCGAATTTGAGTTACCTAGGGTAATTCTTTCTGACGAACAGATTATAGTGGATGTGGAACAGGGAAGTACGTATTATGGCTGTTTTACAATTACGACGCAAGACAATATAGAGATGAAGGGGCTTGTGTATTCGTCGAGCCGTTTATTAGTAATTACGGATGAACAATTCCGCGGAGATGAGAATGTAATTCAATATAAATTTAAAGCCTCAGGATTACAAGCTCGCGACGAAGAAAAGGGCACTATCACATGTGTTACGAGCTTAGGGGAATTCGAGTTACCATTTCACTTTCGTGTTATTCCGCCATATTGTGTTACGAAGAAGGGTGAAGTAAAGGATTTATTCCACTTCACGAATCTAGCGAAAGAAGATCCTTTAACAGCAATAAGTTTATTTAAGACAGATGAGTTTGTTAATGTATTTTTGGAAAAAGATCCAACATACCTAGCGATATATGATTCATTAATGAAAAGTACTTCAGTGAGTCAGGCTATGGAAGAATTCCTAATTGCGATACATAAAAAGCTACCTGTTGAAATTGATATAGATAAAAAAGAATTATATTTTGAAGTTAATAAAGACCCATTCATGGAAAAAATCTATATAACACGAAGCAATTGGGGGTATTCAGAGATTAAATTATTTACTGATGCGCCATTCATTAAACTAGATCATAAGGTTTTATGGACGGATAATTTTGCTTTGAATAGCTATCCGCTTGAAGTAGTGTTGGATCCAAGTAAGATGCGCGTGGGTATTAATTATGGACGGATTATCATTAAGACGGTGCACCAGACAATTATTGTTCCGGTAATCTGTAAGGTGCCTCATAAAGAACAAGTAGGTAGTACGCAAGCAACTCATCTGAGGCGTCATGAGTTACAATTAACTAAGAACTATTTGAATTTTCGTATGAATAAGATTGATTTACCAAGTTACATACAAGAGACGAATGCTGTGCTTAGTAGCTTAACAATTATTGATGATGATATTTATTATGACTTAGCGAGAACGCATCTATATATCATATCGGATAATCATGAGATGGCAAGAGAGATGCTTGCCAATTTTGCGAATCGTATTGATGGAAGTAAAAGCAATGCGGTTGCCTACTGTGCATATCAATATCTAAATGCTTTATATAAGAAGGACAAAGAAGTAATTGATGCAGCGGTAGAAACAATTCGAGAGTTCTACGAGAAAGAAGCCGATTGGAGAATTCTTTGGTTTTTACTCTATTTGGATAAAAAATACGATTCTAATAGATTACACAAGTTAAAAGATATTCGAAGGGTATGTGAGTTAGGATGTAAAAGTCCAATCATGTATTATGAAGCATGTACGGTATTCAATTCGGACCCTTCTTTATTGCATGAACTAGGTGGCTTTGAGCGTGTCCTCTTAAATTGGGGGGCGAAAGAGGGCTACTTAAATCAAGAAGTAATTGTACAGTATGCATATCTAGCAGCTAGAGAAAAAACATTCTCAGGAGTAATTTATCATACGTTGGTACGTCTCTATCAAGAGAAGGCTATGACTGATATCTTATATGCAATCTGTGCATTGTTAATTAAGAGTGAGAAGACAGAAAATAAATATTTTGAATGGTATCGATTAGGTGTGGAAGCACAGTTAAAATTAACGAGTCTTCATGAGTATTATATGTATGCCATCAATGAGGATGAAGATGCATGCCTTAGTCGTCCGATTTATCTGTATTATATATACAACAGTAATCTTTCTGATAATCGAAAGGCATTTTTGTATGCGCAGATTATTAGAAATAAGGAAGAAAATCCATCAATATATAAGACGTATCAAAAGCAGATGGAACGTTTTATGTATCGTCAATTGCATGCAAGACAGATTAATAGAAATCTCGCAGTGATCTATAATGACTTATTACCACCTGAGAAATTAGATGAAACAGTAGCAAGAGATCTTTCGGTATTGATGTATTATCATGAAATTACTTGCTATAATCCGAATATCAAAGGTGTTTATGTTGTGCATAAAGAATTGGAGAATGAGATTTATCAGCCTTTGAAAGAAGGAAGAACAGTAATTCCAGTATTCACGGAGAATGCGCAGATATTCTTTGTTGATAATAATGACAATAGATATTATGAAACAATTCCTTATGAGGTTAGACAATTAATGGACTATAGTAAATACGCTGAAGTTTGTTTTGTCTATGAAAAAGAAAACCCGTTATTAATTCTGAATCTAGCAGAGTTAGTTTTGAATTATCATAGTAATACACAGGATATAGTCTTGTTATATAAGCTTGCTATACAGATTCCTAATCTGCAGGCATGGTGTTATAAGAAGTTTCTACTCGCTCTAATTAAGCATTACCATGACCATTATGACGGAGAATTACTTGATGAATATCTGAAAGAAGTAGACATGAAATCGCTTACGGAATCAGAACGTATAGATATGATGGAGTATATGATTATACGTGATTTAACAGATAAGGCAATGGAGTCAATAGGACGTTTTGGTAGTGCCCTAGTACCACAGAATCGTCTTCATAAACTATGCCTTAAATTGGTAATGAATACACCAGAACGTGATGAAGTGTTGGTTTATCTTTGTCATGAAGTATTTAAGACAGGAAAATATCAAGACGTGATATTAGAATATCTAGTTACGTATTTTCAAGGTACATCAAAAGAGATGTTAGCAATATGGAAGGCGGCACATGCTCGTAATATGAAACTTACTTCCTATGAAGAACGACTTTTAGGTCAAGTATTATTTACAGAAAATCATAATGTTTTAGTAGGGGATGTGTTCTTGTCTTACTATCCTGTAGGCGATAATAGAATCTTGATACGTGGATTTATAACGTATTATGCATATCAATATTTGTTAAAAGATCTAGAGATAGAAGAATCTCTATTCCCTATAATGAAGAAAGAGATTGCGACAGAAGAGAATGAGTTCTGCAATATCGCATTATTAAGATACTATAGTACACTCGATGCGTTAACAGAGGAAGAGGTTAACTTTGTAGATTTTCAAGTGCATCGTCTAACAAAGAAAGGCATTGTAATGCCATTCTTCAAAGATTTTAAGGGTAAGGTTGCACTATCAGAATTACTATTCAATAAATACTATGTTTCGTATCGCACAGCGAAAGATAAAAACGTAATTATTCATTACTATATGGATCGTAGTGAAGATTCAGAGTCGAATGAATACATTACGGAGCAGATGAAGGAAGTATTTGAAGGTATCTATGTAAAAGAATTCATGCTGTTTAGTCAGGAAGAGTTGTTATACTATATTACAGTAGATGGTGGCGAAGAAGAAAAGGCATCCGATTGTATTGAAGCGGGAGAAGTATCATGTATGAGTCAAGATGTGGATACGAAATTTGATTTAATCAATCTAATGATAACGTCTTATCAGATGCAAGATGAGAAGACATTATTAGATACCATGAAGCAATATGTAACACAGAGTTATTGTATTGATGAATTATTAAAACCATTATAAGTTATTCATATATAATTACCAGAAGTAGCAATGATTTCGGAAAGGAGTTAGAATGACAGAAGAGAGAAAATTATTGGTTGGATTTGACTTATGTAATGATTTTTCACAAATAAGCTGTTATAGCAGAAAGTCATTTGAGCCGGAATCCATCTGTTATACCGATGATGATACGAAGTATATGATACCTACTGTATTAGGTGTAAGAAAAGATACGAAGGAATGGTTGTTTGGTGAAGATGCTATTGCTAAGGTGAAGTTAGACCAAGCAGTACTAATTGATCAAATAGTTGATAGAATCTGCAAAAGAGAAGAATTCTATGTCTTTGATGTGAAGATATCACCAGAAGCAGTACTTGAAAAATACTTTAGGAAATGTCTAAGCTTACTAAAACGCTATTACCCTAATGATATGGTAGCTAAATTAGTAGTTACAATACCTGTACTTGATCTTAATTTAATCAAGACGATATATAAAGCTTTAGAAGCACTTGCTTTAGAAAAAGATCGTGTGTCGATACAAAGTCACACGCAGAGTGCAGTGAATTTTGCTATGAGCCAGAATCGTGACTTATGGATGAATGATGTGGGTATCTTTGACTTTGAAGAGAATGGACTTCAGTATTACCAGATAAAGATTAATAGAAAACATGTACCTATGACCATTACTGTTACACAGAAAGATCTATCTGATACCTTGAGTTATGATTTACTTGAAGATCTTGATGATAAGGAAAGTTTATCTTATATCTTCGAAAACCTGGCTAAAAGTGTACTTTATAAACAGCTGGTAACAACGCTTTATATGACGGGAAAAGGTTTCGAAGGAACTTGGGCCGATGAAGTGTTTAAACATCTATGTGCAGGGCGACGTGTGTTTAAGGGACAGAACCTTTATACGAAGGGTGCTTGCTACTATGCAAGGCAATTATCAGGTGAAGGTCGGGCGGAAGATTTTATATATCTAACAGAAGAGATGATTGCTAGTTCCGTTGGCATAACACTGTATAAAGATGCACGACTTAATGAGTATACCTTAGTGAAAGCAGGAACTCTTTGGTATGAAGCAAGTTGTGAGGTTAGGCTGATTTTAGATGATATGGATGAAATAATAATTAGTGTACAGGATTTATATAGCAAAGAAGTTCATAAACATGAAATCTCTTTGGCTGCTTTAGAAAAAAGGCCCCCTAAGATGACAAGAATTGAACTTAGAATTTCTTTTGACGATCCTAATACATGTATAGTAACGGTCAAGGATATGGGGTTTGGTGAGTATTTCCCTTCGACCAACCAAGTGATAGAGCAGACGATTATGTTGTCTTACTAAGATTTAAAAAGGAGTACAGTTATGGGAAAATTAATCTTTTGTACAGGACAAGTTACACAAAAACCGTATACCTTTCCATTTTCTAAGACGAAAATCTATTCTATGGAGGAGTTAAATTATTATTTATACAATAATATCTATCTAATTTCAGAGGATACATTCCAGTATTCGTTATGTGATTGGATTGAGAATGAGTTGCTATTACCGGAAGTGGCAGACAAGATTCGTAACTTATTAAACCGCCGTAATAATCTTAAGGATGTTGTAGTTAGTCTATTGTGTAGTGCAGATTATTATACAGAACAACAGATTCGTGAACTTATTCAAGTGATGGAACAGATCGAGCGGATGCCGATGATTAAGAAAAGGAAAATTAAAGCAGATAATTATCTTATGTATGGGCAGTATGCGAAAGCGTCCTCGGAGTATGAGGCGATTGTAGATGCCAAAGAGGCGGCTGTGTTTTCTGGGGTTGAATATGGAGATATCTTTCATAATTTAGCTGTTGCGAAGGCTAGAACAATTTCGGCTTCAGAAGCAGCGAAATACTATTTATTAGCGTATAGACGAAATCAAAGGGAAGAATCGTTGGTACAGTATCTATATGCATTGTTATTGTCAAAGAATACGGAAGAATTCAAGGCAGCCTGTGAGGAATTTGCTATATCAAAGGAACGTCAAGAACAATTAGAGGAAGATATCTTCATTAAGGAACTTGCAGCACTTGAAACAGCGGATTATGAAAGTATTGAGCGATTAAGTGATTTGAAGAAAGAGGGTAAAGTAGCGCAGTACTACAGGGAACTCAAAAACACAATCCGACAATATAAGGATACCTATCGTAAAGGAATCCTTTCATAGACTAGGAGTCAAGAAAATGGGATTATTTAGTATATTAAAGAAAAAAAAGAGGCAAGAAGAAAAGGATGCTGGTCAAGAATTTCTAGAAATGGCATACGCTATGAAGAAATTAAATCAAGAAAGACTTGATGACGAAGCGAATCGTAAAGTTATTGATACAGATAAAAAAAGTAGTAAGGATAAAGAAGACAACTTTTCAATGGAGATGGAATCTTATGAGGTTGATCTTGATTCTAAGCCAGATAGAGAACGTTATATCAGAGGGTATTGTGAGCAGATTATAGAAGCTACAAGGCAGAACGAAGAGGCCAAATTAGAGTATCAAACAGTAACGTCTTACTTGACGGATATACAAAAGATTGATCGTATTGAAGGGGAAGAAAGGGAAGCACTTGTAGATACTGCTAGAAACCTTGTTACGCTGTCAAGAGAGCGCCATGAGTATCAGGATAAGCGTGAAATCAAACTTTCTGAGAAACAATATAAGTATTACGAGAAGAATGAGCTGAAACTTCCAGAAGATATCAAGAAATTAGAGGAATATGAAGCCTATAACACAAAAATCAAGAATGATATGCGCCATCTTGAAGGAGAGAAAAGTGTATTAAAACATCAGAAGAAAGAATATGCCGCATCTCAACGTTATCTTAAGAAGATAGCCATAACTACCTCGGTACTTGTGGTAACAATGTTTGCTTTATTCTATGTACTTGATTCGGTGGCAGGAAAAGACATGCAACTACCGTTTTTGTTAACGGTAGCATTAGCAGGTATAAGTGGATTATTCATATTTTTAGAAGGTCGTAAGAACGCATACAATTTAAAGTTAGCACAAATTAAGTTGAATAAGGCAATTACTATGTTGAATACGGTTAAGATTAAATATGTAAATAGTACAAATTGCATCGACTATACTTGTAAGAAGTACAACGTTAATAGTGCATTAGAGCTTCGTTTTCAATGGGAACAATATTGCAAGGCGAAGAAGATGCAGTTAGACCTTGTGCGTAATACAGAAAGAATGAATGACTTTAATATAAAGCTTATGGATCAATTGAAACAGTATGAAGTGTCAGATCTTGATATATGGACATATCAAGCAGCAGCACTTATTGATAGCAAAGAAATGGTAGAGATAAGACATCGGCTTAATCTAAGACGTCAAAAGATTCGTGAACGAATTGAATACAATACGGAAATTAAGGAAAAAGGTTTTACACAATTGTCTGATTTGGTAGAAAAGATACCAGAAGCAAAACAAGAAGTTGCGAAAGTATTGGAAGAATATCATATCGGTGTATCCGCATAGGTATAGAAGTATAGGTATATAACCGTATGGATAACCATAAGACTATGTTGCGTGACTGATTATAACGATATATAGATACCGTAAGTTATGGTATCTATAAATAAATAATATACAAAAAAGTTACAGTTTTCGTTGACAAAATGTATAAACGTGAGTATGATATAAGCAATGAATATGAAAAACCGTTGAGAAAGAGGAGTAATTCTTATACGATATCACAGAGAGCTGCTGTTGGTGGGAATGCAGTATGGAGTGTATGAATGAATGGGCTTTCGAGGGCAACCCCGAATTATTTAGTAGGCGTTGACGGGAACCATACCTGTTACAAATATGGCACATATGATAGTATGTGAAAAGAGTGGGCATTAGCCAATTTGAGTGGTACCGCGGAATTGTTAGAATCCGTCTCAGGAATATTTTTCTTGAGGCGTTTTTTTTATGCAAAAATTGATTAACATCAAAGATTGATTAACGTCAAAAATTGGTTAGAATCAATTGATAATAACATATCTTATAAAGCAGCACTCAATAGGAGAACGGGAATTGATCATTATTCATGCTTTGATTAACGGTATGTTGAACTAAGTATAGGTATAGCAATATAAATGATTGAAAGGTAGGTAGTTAGGATGAGAAAATCAAAAAAAGTTATAGCAGTAGTTTTAAGTACGGTAATGGCGATGACGATGTTAGGTGGTTGCGCTTCGAAGACAGATAATAATAGTAGTAGAGAAGCAGCAAGTGGGAGCGTTAAATCGGAAAGTAATGGAGACGAATACACAATAGGGATCGGGCAGTTTGCGCAACATGGTTCTCTTGATAATTGTAGAGAAGGTTTCCTAGCAGGTTTAAAAGAAGAAGGAATTGAAGAGGGTAAGAACCTTACAATCAAATATGATAATGCCAATGCAGATACAGGAACAGCATCTCAAATTGCATCCAACTATGTGGCAAATAAAGTGGACTTAATCTGTGGAATCGCAACACCAATGGCACAAAGTGCTTATGGTGCAGCTAAAGATGCGGGCATACCAGTAATCTTTACAGCAGTTACTGATCCAATTCTAGCTGAACTTGCGAAGGAAGATGGAACTCCAGTAGGAGAGATTACAGGAACTTCAGATAAGTTACCAGTAAAGCAACAATTAGAGATGATACGAAAGATTCTTCCAGATGCAAAGAAAATTGGTATTATGTATACTACCAGTGAAGTGAATTCAGAATCTGCAATCGCTGATTATGAAGCAGCGGCTACAGAATATGGATTTGAAATCGTTAAGGGAGCGATTGCAACGGCAACAGATATTCCATTAGTTGCAGATGATATCCTTGGCAAGGTAGATTGTATGACGAATATCACAGATAATACGGTAGTTAGTGGATTACCAGTAATCCTAGCGAAAGCAAATGAGAAGAATATCCCTGTGTTTGGTAGCGAAATAGAACAAGTTAAGATCGGTTGCTTAGCAGCAGTTGGACTTGATTATTTTGAACTTGGAAAGCAAACAGGAGCTATGGCTGCAAAAGTATTAAAAGGTGAGAAAAAAGCAAGTGAAATCGATTTTGAAATTATTGAAGAAGGTAGTTTCTATGGTAATACAGCAGTTGCTGAGCAATTAGGACTTACCATTCCTACTGAGTTAACAGATAAGGCAGTTAATATGTTTGATACGATAGAAGAAGTTACAGAATAATTCATTTAATTTTATACTTGACGGCTACCTGTAAAGGAATAGTTTAAGTATGTAGTAGAAACAAAGGAGGAACAGTTAATGTTCACGTATTTGTATAATTTATTTAGTAGTATAGATAATCAAAGAGGAAGTATACTAATTCAAGGGCTAATCTTTGCCATTCTAGCCCTTGGAGTATACATAACGTATAAGATTCTTGATTTTCCAGATTTATCAGTGGACGGAACATTCCCTCTCGGAGCGGCAGTTACAGCTGTTATGATAACCAAAGGTGTTAATCCTTTTCTTACTTTACCAGTGGCATTCTTGTGTGGTGCTTTCGCAGGTATGTTAACGGGACTAATACATGTTAAGCTTAAGGTTAGAGATTTATTAGCTGGTATTATCATTAGTACGGCATTATATACAGTAAACTTAAGAATTGCGGGTAAATCCAACGTACCATTTTTTTCAAAAGACACAATCTTCACTAGTGGTATAATCGGAAAGTTGTTTGGGAATATGAATACAACTGTAGTTAAGATAATCGTGGTTGCTATTATTGTATTGATAATAAAGATTCTACTTGATCTATACCTTAAGACTCGTTCGGGGTATTTATTACGTGCTACAGGCGATAACAGTACCTTAGTAACTTCTCTTGGTAAAGATAAAGGGTTAGTTAAGATATTAGGACTAAGCTTAGCCAATGGTTTAGCGGCACTAGCTGGTTGTATCTATGCACAAGATGCCTCATACTTCGATGCGAGCATGGGTACAGGCATGGTTATGCTTGGTCTTGCAAGTGTTATTATAGGTATTAGTGTATTTGGGAGAATGCAGTTAATGAAGCCAACTACTGCAGTTATAATTGGAAGTGTCATTTATAAACTGTGTATAGCAGTTGCCATAGCAGCAGGTTTAGTAGCAAGTGATTTGAAACTAGTGTATTCGGTATTATTCCTTATAATCTTAGTATCAACTACTGATCGTAGAAAGAAGGTGAAGGCCAATGCTTGAATTAAAGAACATCTATAAGTATTATAATCCAGGAACTGTTAGTGAAGTATGTTTATTCAAGGATTTTAATCTTGAAATTAAAGATAATGAATTCGTATCGGTAGTTGGAAGCAATGGATCAGGTAAGACTTCCATGTTGAATATAATTTGTGGTAGTATACCAATTGACCGCGGACAGATTCTAATAAACGATGCAGATATCACAAAGATGAAAGAATTCAAACGTCAAAGAAGAATTGGCCGTGTATATCAAAATCCTGCACTAGGTACTTGTCCGCATATGACAGTACTTGAGAATATGGCGATTGCGGATAATAAAGGAAAACCATTTAATTTACGTTTTGGAACCAATCGGTCTCGTGTTGACTATTATCGAGATAATTTGAAGTCGTTGAAATTAGGATTAGAGGATAAGATGAATCTAAAAGTTGGTTCTCTTTCTGGTGGTCAAAGACAAGCAATGGCATTACTTATGACTATTATGACGCCAATTGATTTCTTGATATTAGATGAACATACAGCAGCGCTTGATCCTAAGACAGCTGATCTGATTATGGAGATTACAGGGAATATTGTCAGAGAGAAGAAGTTAACAACAATTATGGTTACACATAATCTTCGCTATGCTATTCAATATGGAAATAGGTTACTAATGATGCATCAAGGAGAAGCAATTATGGATAAGAATGCAGCACAGAAGGAAGCTATGTGCGTAGAAGATATTCTAGAGGTGTTTAATCGTATTAGTATCGAATGTGGAAACTAAAAAAATTTTCACACTATTCCCACTTGACAGATTACGAGCTTTGTCATAACATAGTATAAAATGAAAAATGTTATGATAGAGAGGATTAGGTATGTAATCTTGTCAGAGAGGAATGTCCAAAGGCTGTAAGACATTCTAAGGTAGTGCATATTGAAGGTAGCTCTTGAACAGGATTTCTGAACAAGTACGACTTGTGTTGTATGAAGTAGGAAGTCACGATTTAGTCCCGTTATAGACTAATAAGGTGAATTATTCATGACAATAGAAGAAACGTTTGAAAAACGTGCTTTCTGTTGTTGGTATTCTTATTATAGTATTAGGAGATGTTGTCTTGTTAATACTAACGAAAAGAGTACGGATTCACAAATTAAGGTGGTACCACGGCTCTTCGTCCTTTTGATGAAGAGCCTTTTTTATGTAATTTTATAATTACGTATAGTTGCGCTCTCTTTAGGGCTCTCTTTAGGAGGCACACTACCACACAAGGTAAAGTCGCTAAGCGACTGTGTTTGGCTATGCCTATGCAAGCCGCATTAACAAAACCATCACCGTTTACGGTAGGAATATACGAAGAAAGAAGGAATAAGACTATGGGTAAAGAGTTAGAAAAGAATTACGACCCGAAAGCCATTGAGAACAAGCTTTATGAAAAATGGTTAAATAAGAAATATTTTAGTGCTAAAGTAGATAAAAAGAAGAAGCCATTTACAATTGTCATGCCACCTCCAAACATCACAGGAAAGCTTCACATGGGTCATGCACTTGATAATACATTACAAGATATCCTAATTCGTTTTAAGAGAATGCAAGGCTTTGAAGCACTTTGGATTCCCGGTACTGACCATGCGAGTATATCTACAGAAGTTAAGGTTATTAACAAGTTAAAGGATCAAGGGATTGATAAGCGTGAACTTGGACGTGAAGGTTTCTTAAAAGCTACTTGGGAATGGAAAGAAGAATACGGTAACACAATTACAAGTCAGTTAAAGAAGATTGGTTCTTCTTGTGATTGGGATAGAGAACGTTTTACAATGGACGAAGGCTGCTCAAAGGCAGTAGAAGAAGTATTCGTTAATTTGTATAACAGAGGTTATATCTACAAAGGTTCTCGTATCATCAATTGGTGTCCAGTATGTCAAACTTCCATCTCAGATGCTGAAGTTGAACATGAAGAACAAGCAGGACATTTTTGGCATATCAAGTATCCTATCGTTGGAACTGATGAATTTGTAGAAATCGCAACTACAAGACCAGAAACATTACTTGGTGACTCTGCCGTAGCCGTTCATCCAGAGGATGAAAGATATCAACACTTAATCGGTAAGAAGGTTATGTTACCACTTGTTAATAAGGAAATTCCAGTTGTTGCAGATACGTATGTAGACAAAGAATTCGGTACAGGTGTTGTTAAGATTACTCCAGCACATGACCCTAACGATTTCGAAGTTGGTAAGAGACATAACTTACCTGAAATCAATGTAATGAACGATGATGCAACAATCAACGAACGTGGTGGCAAATACGCTGGTATGGATCGTTATGAAGCAAGAAAGGCTATGGTAGCTGATCTTGATGCACTTGGTTTATTGGTTAAAGTAGAAGATCATACACACAATGTTGGTACACATGATAGATGCGGTACAACAGTTGAACCATTAATTAAACAACAATGGTTTGTTAAGATGGAAGAGCTTGCAAAACCTGCTATTGAAGCATTAAAGAATGGCGATTTGGAGTTTGTACCAGATCGTTTTGACAAGACTTACCTTCACTGGTTAGAGAATATCCGTGATTGGTGTATATCAAGACAGTTATGGTGGGGGCACAGAATTCCAGCATACTATTGTGATAAATGTGGTGAAATAGTAATCGCTAAAGAATCAGAAAAACCATCTGTTTGTCCAAAATGTGGTCATGATCATTTGACACAAGATGAAGACACCTTAGATACTTGGTTCAGCTCAGCTTTATGGCCATTCTCAACACTTGGTTGGCCAGAGAATACAGAAGAATTAGATTACTTCTATCCAACAGATGTACTTGTAACTGGATATGATATTATCTTCTTCTGGGTTATCCGTATGGTATTCTCAGGATACGAACACATGAAACAAGTACCATTCCACAAAGTATTAATTCATGGTCTTGTAAGAGATTCCGAGGGCCGTAAGATGAGTAAATCACTTGGAAATGGTATCGATCCGCTAGAAGTTATCGATAGCTACGGTGCAGATGCCCTTCGTTTAACATTAATTACTGGTAACGCACCAGGTAATGATATGCGTTTCTACCATGAGAGAGTAGAAGCAAGTAGAAACTTCGCTAACAAAGTATGGAACGCTTCTCGTTTTATCATGATGAACATTGAGAAAGCAGAAGTTAGTGATACAATTGATTTATCGACATTAACACAAGCGGATAAATGGATTTTATCAAAGGTAAATACCTTAGCTAAAGATGTAACAGATAACTTAGATAAGTTTGAACTTGGTATTGCGGTTCAGAAGATTTACGACTTTATTTGGGAAGAATTCTGTGATTGGTATATCGAGATGGTAAAACCAAGACTATATAACGATGAAGATGATACAAAAGCAGCAGTTCTTTGGACACTTAAGACAGTATTAATCAACTCCCTTAAGTTATTACATCCATATATGCCATTCGTAACAGAAGAAATCTTCTGTACACTACAAGATAAAGAAGAATCTATCATGATTTCTTCTTGGCCAGAATTCAAGGAAGAATGGAATTTTGAGGCAGATGAAGAAGCAGTTGAAATAATTAAGACAGCTGTTAAAGGTATCCGTAATGTTCGTTCAGAGATGAATGTACCACCAAGCAAGAAGGCAACTGTTATTGTAGTATCTGAGAACGAAAAAGTTCGTACAATCTTTGAAGACAGTAAAGTATTCTTTGCTACTCTTGGATATGCGAGCGAAGTAAAGATTCAGGCAAACAACGAAGGAATTTCTACTGATGCAGTATCAACAGTAATTCAAGATGCTACAATCTATATGCCATTCGCAGAATTGGTTGATATTGAGAAAGAAATCGAACGTCTTGAGAAAGAAAAAGCACGTCTTGAAGGTGAATTAAATCGTGTTAAGGGAATGCTTAGCAACGAACGTTTCGTTAGCAAAGCTCCACAAGCTAAGATTGATGAAGAGAAAGCTAAATTAGACAAATATGCGAATATGATGGAACAAGTAGTTGAAAGACTTAACCATTTTAAAGCGTAGATAAAAACTGTTAATAAGTTTCAAAAAAGATAGAATTACATGGCTCATAAGAGTTTATGTAATTCTATTTTTTTACACAACTCACTGGATAGGAAAAATAGGCTACTTATAGGAATTAATATTGTAATATTATGTTGAAACGACTATAATTAAAGTGAGGTTGTGTCTATAAATGATTGTGTATCTATGAAAACAAACTGTTCATAGTGAGGTGATTACTTATGAGTAAGTTAAAAGGGGAAACTAACAGTATAGAAGTACGTCTGACAGATGATTTATTAAGGGCATATATAACGGTAATTCCTGTGGAGAAGAAGGAATTATATACAAAGGAACAAATCCTTACAGAATTAACTACAAATAGAGTGATATATGGGATTAAAATGGATGTAATTGAAGAAATGGTGCAGAATCAGTTAGTTTATACAGAGATATTAATAGCTGAAGGGAATGCGCCTATTGATGGAGTAGATGGTCATTATCAATATTTCTTTAATAAAGAAACGAATACGAAACCAATTATATTAGAAGATGGATCAGCTGATTATAGTAGCTTGAATAAGATTGAAACTGTTTATGCAGGTCAAATTATTGCAAGATACTATAAGGCAACAAAAGGTGAACTTGGTAGGAATGTTAAAGGTCAGCAAATGCTTGCAAAGAATGGTAGAGAATTGCTGCCATTAAAGGGAAAAGGATTTTCTGTTAATGAAGATAAAACAATCTATCGTTCTGATATTGATGGTAAGATTGAATATAAGAATGATAGATTAGAAATCTCCAATATTTTAATTATTGAAGGTAATGTTGATACATTAACAGGTGATGCGAATTTCTCTGGTGACATTACGGTGAAAGGAAACGTTATGACAGGAACTAGTGTTAGGGCAGGTGGGAATATACTTGTTGCTGGGCATGTAGAGGCGGCTGATTTAGTAGCAGGCGGAGATGTTATCCTACAAAACGGAATGCAGGGTGGTGGCAAAGGAAAGGTCCATGCGGGAGGACATGTTTCAGGTAAATTCTTCGAGCAAGTAACGATAGAATCAGGTGGTAACGTGAATGCGAACGCAATAATGCATTGTAACATTACGTCCAAAGGAGAAGTAATTGTTTCTGGCAAAAGAGGCGTTATTGTAGGTGGCATAATAAATGCTGTTAGTGGAGTGGCTGCAACTATAATTGGAAGTATGGCTGAGGTAATAACCGAAGTGAATATTGGCTATAGGACCGATCCTGTTCCTATGATTATTAAAAGAGAAGAAGAAATTAAGGATCTTATAGCAGAGGTTCGTAAGATTGATGATGGAATTAAAACTGTAATTAATTATATAGAAAAAGAGAATCGAAAAGATTTATTACCACAGAAAATTAAACTTTTAAAAACAAAAATTGATCGTAATTCTCAGATAAGTTTAATAATAAAACAGAGGAATTTACTCTTAGAGAATATGCAAAAGGCCAAAGACGGTAATGTGATTGTAACCAGAGCAATTTACCCAGGAGTACGCATTCGAATTAATGGTAGTATTCTCATTATTAAAGAGGAATTTAATAATGTTCTTATTAAACGTAAAGGCTTAGATGTATGTTTGTTTGCTATGGAATAAGAATGTAACCGACAGTATGCACATAAAATGTTAAAATATGCATGATGCGTCGAGAATTGCGAAAGAAAATACTTGATAATTGTGTTTGCTATGGTATAATTTTTGATGTACAACAATTAATTCGAAAAATTAACAATAGGAAAGTGTGACATATAGTTTATCACACGTAGATTTGTACCTGCGACCAAAGTTTTGCAGGTGTTAGAAAGGGTATGGTTTTATTATGATCGATTTTGAAGAAGAATTACAAAAATTCCAACCTAGTTTGGAAGTTGAACAAGCAGAAGATGCTATATATAATAATGATTTAACAGATGTAACAGATATCATTAAAGATATGTTGAGTGAGATGAAGAATAAATAAGATTAAAGAACAGTGCCATTAGGTAAAGACAGAAGGTGAAGGAAGATGAATTGTCCAAATTGTGGAAGCGCTTTAGGAAAAAAGAATAAATGTGATAAATGTGGCACCAATGTATCGGCCTTCCAAAAAGCTATCCGTATCTCTAATTCTTATTATAATATGGGATTAGAAAAAGCAAAAGTAAGAGATTTAACAGGTGCAGTTTTTGTATTACAGAAAAGTTTGAAATTTAATAAAGAGAATACAAATGCAAGAAATTTATTAGGACTTGTATATTATGAGATGGGTGAGATTGTTGCTGCTCTTAGTGAATGGGTATTAAGCAAACATTATCAACCGCAAGACAATGATTGTGATTACTATATTAATAGTATTCAGTCTAACCAGACGCGTCTAGAATCAGCAAATCAGATGATTAAGAAGTATAATGCTGCACTTCAAGCAGCTAAGCAAGGTAATGATGATTTAGCTATTCTACAGCTTAAGAAAGTGACTAGCTTAAATCCGCATTTCTTAAGAGCGAATCATCTTTTAGCTTTATTATATATGAAGAATAAGGAGAATGATAAAGCTCTCAAATGTCTTATGAAGATACGTAAGATTGATGTTACGAATACAACAACATTACGTTATTTAGATGAATTAAAAGCTGGACAACCAGTTCAAGAATCGAACGATAAAAAAGAGGATAACAGCTTTGGGAAATCATCAAATATCTCTAAGATAGCACCAGTTTCTAGTTATCTTGAGGAGAAACCAAATATTTGGGTTTTCTTAAACTTAATCATAGGTATCGTTATTGGCGTTGGATTATTGTATTTCTTAGTTGTACCTAATGTTAAGAAGCAAGCAGCAGCTGATTACAATGCAAAAGTTGTGGATCTGAATTCACAAATTGCAGTTAATAATAAAGAAACCTCTGCATTACAAAGTGACAAAGAAAAATTACAAGAAACAATTGATAAATTGCAAAAAGAGATGGACGATATAAGCAAAGAATCTGAGAAATTCGATGAAGCCTTATATGATAAGTTGTTTAATGCAGTAAAAGTGTATATATCTGGTGCAAGTAAGGATGAAATTATACAGGCACTTCTTGATGTGGATATGACTAAGATTGATCGTAAGGCAGCAGTTGAATTATATGATTTAATGAAACAAAATACATTTACAGATGCTGCAGCGTCAATTTACGAACAGGGTCATAATTTATATTCGACACGTAAGTATGAAGAAGCAATAGAAGTCTTAAAACAGGTAGTTGATATCAATGATGAAAAAGTACCAGATGCATTGTATTTTATTGGACGTTCTTATCAAATGTTGTCTGATAAAGAAAACGCTGTAAAGTATTATAATCAGGTTATTGAAGAGTATCCTGATACATCAAGATCTTCGCAGGCTAAGAGTAAATTAGCTGAAATTCAGTAATTATACGATCAAACTATTTCCCGGGACTCTATCTTTGGAAACAGTTTTGTCACTAACTTATCGAGGCAAAAGGCCACTACATTTGAGCTGTTTTGTTACTGTTAAGTTATATTAACGAAAGAAAAGACTAGTACTTCTATATCTAGATATAGAAGGAACGTCTTTTTTTATAAATAGTACATGTAAATATATGTAAAAGAAGGGAAAGCATGGAGAATAGTAAAGGATATATGGATTATACAAATATGGGAGCTGTTATGGAAGTGCGAGGCCGTAGTTTGTTGATTCAGATTAGTAAGGAATTGGATCATCATAATGCTGTTACAATAAGAGAAAAAGCAGATCAACTAATTGATAAGAATTCAGTAAATCAAATTATATTCGATTTTACTAATTCAGAATTTATGGATAGTTCAGGAATTGGAGTAATTATGGGTAGATATAAGAAGATTATATTTACTGGGGGAAAAGTAGCAGTAACGAATGTTAATTCTTCTATTGATCGAATCTTTAAGTTATCAGGATTATATAAGATTATCGAAAAATATGCAACGATTGAAGAAGTATTAAATTTGCAATAGCAAAGGGAGAAAGGATAGGTAGATATGGACAGAAAGAATGCAATGTCTTTGGAATTCGATAGCAAATCAGAAAACGAAAGTTTTGCAAGAATTGTGGTAGCTGCTTTTGCTGCTCAACTGAATCCTACAATCGAAGAAATTGCGGATATTAAGACTGCAGTTTCAGAGGCGGTTACGAATAGCATTATACATGGATATGATGGTAGGGAAGGTAAGATTGTATTAACTTGTGCTATTGAGGGAAGTAAAATAACAGTATCGGTTATGGACAAAGGAAAAGGAATAGAAGATATTAAACAAGCGATGGAACCGTTGTATACCACAAAACCTGAGATGGAGAGATCAGGAATGGGATTTGCGTTTATGGAAGCATTTATGGATGATTTAGAAGTAATTTCTGTTCCAGAAGAAGGGACTACAGTAACAATGACGAAAACAATTGATGAAGTTAAATTGTTTTCATAAAAAATGATAAGAAAGGGTAGACAGTGGCGGTGATAACTGGAAAGGCAAGGTGCAAGCATGGATACACTGGAATTGATTAAGTTATCAAAAACTGGTGATAAAGAAGCAAGAGACCTGCTAGTCACGCAAAATGTTGGGTTAGTTTGGAGTATTGTAAGAAGATTTGCTGGAAGAGGACATGAACTTGAGGATTTATTCCAGATAGGTAGTATTGGATTAATTAAAGCGATTGATAAATTTGATTTATCATATGAAGTTAAATTCTCAACCTATGCAGTACCAATGATTACTGGTGAAATCAAACGGTTTCTTCGTGATGATGGAATCATTAAAGTAAGCCGTTCATTAAAAGAAATTGCTGTGAAAGTGAAGATCACAAGAGAGATATTGAATAATAGACTGAACAGAGAACCAACGATAGAAGAATTAAGTATAGAGATGGAAGTAGCGACAGAAGATATTGTCATGGCACTTGAATCAAATACGGAAGTTGAATCCTTATACAAGACAATCTATCAAGGTGATGGTAATGCGATTTTTTTAATTGATAAATTAGAACAAGTTCAAGACGATCATGAATCTGTTGTTGATAAATTGGCCATTCAAGAAATATTAGATACCTTAGAACCGAAAGAGCAAGATATTATTAAATTGCGTTATTTTATGAATCGTACACAATCCGATATAGCGAAGAAGCTTGGTATTTCACAAGTACAAGTTTCCAGATTAGAAAAAAAGATTTTACGAACAATGCGAGAAAAATTAATCGGATAATGAAAGAACAATTTACCAGTATAAACAATTTGTAAAAACAAATAATAACAGTATTGTAAGTAACATTACAACCATAGAAGCATCAATCAAAATAGTAAATGATTGATGCTTTTCTAATGCATAAGAAACGAAAGTTTCTTGAAGGAGATGAAAAAGTGATTGCAAAGAGAAGAAAGTTTATAATTACTGGAGTTGTTATTTTGGCTATGATTGCTGTAATCTGTATCGTGATCGCTTATAGTAATAGTGATGAAACTGATTATGTATTCGAAGGAACATTTGTAACAGAAGAATCAATTGAAGTAGTAGATACTGCACGTACTATCTTAGGTGAGCAAGGAGACACAGATGAAATGGATAAGGATAGCTTTAAAAGAAAATCAGGAGATTGTGTCTTTGTATGATGCAAGAAATAATTTATATTAAGATTCCATTACGTGTTATAGTAAATCATAAAAATGTAGTTTTAAAGGATATCGCAACAATTTACTGTGCGAATGAAGAACTACTAAAAAGAATAGATGAACTTCTACTCATCGAGATGGAGCCAAAGAAAAATTCACAAAATGCTATTTCTATAATGAAAGTAATTGCATTAATAAACTCAATTGATTCCAATTTACATGTTGTTAATTTGGGTGAAGAAGAATTCTTAGTTGAGTATCAACCAGAGAAAGCAGATAACAAAATTTTTGAGTATAGTAAGACAACTTTTGTTGCCGCAATCATCTTTTTTGGAGCTGCTTTCTCTATTATGACATTTAATACAGATGTTAGTGTACCTGATGTCTTTACCAATGTATGTACCCTTATAATGGGTGAGAGTGGAAAGGGGCAAGGTATTATTGAATTATCCTATTGTATTGGACTCCCTGTCGGTATCTTAGTATTTTTTAATCATTTTTCATCAAAGAAGGTGCGTAAAGACCCTACACCAATTCAAATTGAGATGAGGAAATACGAAAAAGACGTGGAAAATGCTATACTTAGCAACGCCGGTAGAGAAGGGAAGACGATAGATATTGATTAGATATTGTTTACTTGCAATTATTGGATTTGCTGGCGGTCTTGTTGTAGCAGCTGGTGTGTTCGCATTCATTACTCTACTAGGAGTTTTGAATCGTTTGGCCTCAAAAACTAATACTGCAAAACACATCTTATTATATGAAAATATGGTTATCTTAGGTGGTATATTAGGTAATACCTGGTTTATATATCAATGGGATATCCCATTTGGAATAATCGGTTTGATTTTATTTGGATTGTTTAGTGGAATATTTGTAGGATGCCAAGCGATGGCATTAGCTGAAGTGTTAGATGTAATTCCGATATTTGCAAAACGGATTAAGATAAAATATGGTATGCCATATATTGTAGCAAGCATTGCAATTGGTAAAGCTGTGGGAGCATTTTTTCAGCTATATGTATGGAAATAGTTCAGAATTAGGATATATTCAAAGCTTCATAAATGTCTCAAATAGTTAGGTAGACGTAGTCGTTGACCTTAGTAAGAAAGGTGAGTGTGTATGCAGGAAAATAAGAAGAAAGAGCCAGAGAATATGAATAAACCTTCCATGAAAGATGTATTAAATCAAACAGATGTTAATACGAGACAACAATTTTATAACCAATACGTTAAGGATGTGACTCCAACACATAATTGTTTTGCTAATGTGTGTAAAGCATTCCTAATTGGTGGTATTATCTGTACCATTGGACAAGGACTGTTGAATCTGTATATAGCAATGGGATTTAATAAGGAAGTAGCGGCATTATATAATATTATTTCCTTAGTTGGCTTAAGTGCTTTACTCACTGGCTTGGGTTGGTATGCAAAGCTAGCTAAGTTTGGTGGAGCAGGAACTTTAGTACCAATCACAGGTTTTGCCAATTCTGTAGCAGCACCAGCGATTGAATTCAAAAAAGAAGGACAGGTTTTTGGTATCGGTTGTAAGATTTTTAATATAGCTGGTCCTGTTATCTTATATGGTATCGTAATCTCTTGGATTTTAGGTGTTATCTACTATATCTTATTACGTTTAGGGATAGTTTAGAGAAAGGAGGTATTTGTATTATGGATAAAAAGATGATAGGAAGTCGCAGTATCAGGTTCGCTACACCACCATATATCGTAGGAAGCTATAGTCTGGTTGGAAAGAAGGAAGGTGAGGGACCTCTTTCTTGTTACTTTGATGAGATAGAAGAAGATCCGATGTTTGGTGGTGAAACATGGGAAGAAGCAGAAAGTCGTTTGCAGTATAAGACTGCTAATAAGGCTTTAGAGAATTCAGGGTATAAGCAAGAAGAAATTAGATATCTTGTCGCAGGTGACTTATTAGGACAGCTTATTGCCACTTCTTTTGGAGTTATGGATTTGCAGATTCCTTTGTTCGGTATATATGGTGCTTGTTCAACTATGGGTGAATCTATGTCTTTAGGTGCTGCTTTAGTAGAAGGAGGCTTTGCAGATAAGGTTATGGCTCTAACTTCAAGCCATTTTGCAGGTGCAGAGAAGCAATTTAGATTTCCTCTTGATTATGGTAACCAAAGGCCTCTTGCTGCGACTTGGACGGTAACAGGTAGTGGCGCTGTGGTTATTGTATCGGAAGAAGAGATGAGAAAACATAAAGAAAAGAACAATCCACAAGATCCTTATATCAGTATTACTGGTATAACTACTGGTAAGGTATTAGATTTTGGTGTAAAAGATGCTATGAATATGGGTGCATGTATGGCGCCAGCAGCATGTGATGTAATCTATCATAATCTTAAGGATTTCAACTATAAACCAGATGAGTATGACAAGATTATAACTGGTGATTTGGGCTATGTTGGAAAAGACATTCTTCTCGATATGCTAAAAGAAAAAGGTTATGATATTGCAAGTAGATATCTAGATTGTGGGATAGAAATCTTTAATAAGGAAGAGCAAGATACCCATTCTGGTGGTAGTGGTTGTGGTTGTAGTGCCTCTACCTTAACGGGATATATACTTAAGAAGATGAAAAAGAAAGAATGGAAGAAGGTTCTGTTTGTACCAACAGGTGCACTACTTTCTCCGGTCAGCTTTAACGAAGGCAATTCCGTTCCAGGTATTGCACATGGAGTAGTATTAGAAGTAGAGCAGTAATTATTAAGTCTTACTTCGTCAGAAGATTATTGTTTGAATCGTAAGTCGGTTTGTGTTATAGATTGGAGCAAGAACAAAACTAAGAGAGAATGGAGATGTTTTTATATGGAATATGTTAAGGCATTCTTAGTAGGTGGAGCAATATGTGCAATTGTTCAGATCTTTATGGAGAAAACAAAACTAATGCCAGGACGTATCATGGTTATGTTAGTTGGATTAGGTACAATACTTGGTGCAATTGGAGTTTATGAACCGTTTGCAAAATGGGCAGGTGCAGGTGCTACCGTACCGCTAATCGGTTTTGGTTATACATTATTTAATGGTGTGAAGAAAGCGATTATTAGCGATGGTTTTGTTGGAGTATTCATGGGCGGATTTACGTCAGCAGCAGTAGGAGTTTCGGCTGCGCTTATATTTGGATATATCGCTTCATTAATCTTTAATCCAAAGATGAAAGAATAATGATATTTCAAGCAGCCGGCTGCTTTTAATATAGATTGGGATTTATATTATATGAAAAAGAGAGACTCACATAGGCATTCCTATGTGAGTCTCTCTTTTCTATTCTATTCTCCCTCAGAAGGAGTTTGTTCGCCTGGATTTTCAGTTCCTGGATTTGGTGTAGTTGGTATACTTACATCTGGAATTGGAGGAATAACTTCTTCATCAGTTTCTTCTTCCTCTTCGTCGTAATACTCATCATCTGGGTTAGGTTCAGTTTCTAAATCGCCAGTTGATGCAGATGTATGCACATTACAAACAGAATCCTCTAAAGATTTCGGTAATAGATAAGGAGTATCTTTGGTTGCTCCTGTTTCTTCTTTAACTAAGAATACCTTATCATGAATATCACCTTCTGGGCAGAACTCGCCAGCTTGTAAACCAGATACTTTACAGATTCTTATCTTAACATGAGTATCGCAAATTTCGGTTGGAACAGTTCCTTTCGCAAAATACTCTGTTTTAACAGTGCTGCCGCCTTGAGCGAATTCGCAGACACCTTCTCTGGCTAACTTTCCACTCTTAGTACATATTTTAGCGGTTACTATAGAGTCTGGCTTTGTAAAGGTTTTCTTTTCATAGCCTTCATGAACCTGTTTCATAATTAAGTTCCATAATCGTTTGTGATAGGAGGTGTTAACTCTGTTTTGATCACCGTTGTTGTTGTCGTAACCACCCCATATGCCAGCAGTGTAATAAGGTGTATAGCCTATAAACCATAAATCCTTACTATCTGTTGTTGTACCTGTTTTACCTGCTACAGGCATTGATCCTAAGTTAATGTAAGAAGCGGCAGTACCAATCTTAACTACATCTTCCATAGCACTTGTTAATAAGAATGCTGTTGATTCTTTCATAACTTGACTAGTTGTTGGAGTGTTATCAATAATAAGTTTTCCATTATGGTCATATATTTGTGTATATAGTGTTGGTTCTGTGTAGATTCCGTTATTAGCAATACTTGCGAATGCAGAAGTTAACTCTAAGTTTTTAACACCATAAGTTAAACCGCCAAGTCCCATCGGTAAATTAATGTCTGAATGTACTTTGCCGTCTTCTGTTGTTACACTATCAACAATAGAAGTGAAGCCTAGTTTCATAAGGTAGGAATAACCTAATTGAGGAGTAATCTGTTCTAATGTCTTAACTGTTACAATATTATTAGAGTTCCAAATAGCTTCTCGTAAAGTTGTAAGACCATTATATACACCACGTCTCCAGTTGTTAACTGGTGTATTTGTTCCAGGGTATTTGTATGGTGCATCGTCTTGAACAGTTGCCAAAGTCATACCTGCGTTATCTAGTGCAGGTAAATAAGTTGATAATACTTTGAAGGTAGACCCTGGTTGTCTTAATGTTCGAGTAGCTCTGTTTAAAGTAAGACTACCTTCCTTTTCACCACGTCCACCAACTAAGGCTAGAACTTGACCATTATTTTGATTCATAAGAACAAATGATACTTGCGGTTGAAGAGTAAAGGTTTTCTTTTCGCCAAGTATTTCATCACCTGATTCTAAGACAGAAGCCTTAAACTCTTCCGTGTAAGCGTCTGCGTCTTTTTTGTTTTTGAAAAACAAATTGAAACTTGGTTGCTTCGAGGTGAAGTAATTTTTTAGATGTCCTTCTGAATAATTAATAGTAGACCCATCTGCTTTCAGAATGGATAAAGCATACGTCAATTCATATATATGGTAGGCTTCTGGATAATTTGATTCATCATTAATTACTGTATCGCATATCTCTTGAAGTTTTGTATCTTGTGTTGTATTAATTCTAAGACCACCACGATAGATTGCGTTAATAGCTTGTGTCTCTGTGTAACCTAATTTATCTTGTAAATCTTCTTGAACCTGAAGAATTAACTCATCAACAAAGTAGGAGTTTGTAGTTGAATTTGTACTTATTTGTTCTTCGTTAACTAATTGAATTCTTTCGTATACATCATCCTTTAGTGCTTCATCATATTCTTCTTGCGTAATGTGTCCTTGCTCTAGCATTTTACTAAGAATAATGCTTCTTTTAGCAGCATTATCTTCTGGATGAGTAATTGGATTAAGATATACAGGGCTTTGTGTAATGCCCGCAATTACGGCAGCTTCTGATAAGGTAAGTTTTTTTACATCTTTATTAAAATATCGCAAGGATGCAGCTTGTACCCCTAGTGTTCCTTGACCAAGGTTAATGGTGTTTAGATAGTATTCAAGAATTTGATTTTTATCTAATTTGTCCTCTAATTTGATAGCTAGATATTGTTCTTGAACCTTTCGTTGCAATTTATCAAAGAATTTTTCTTCGTTTCCACCTTCGAATACTTGGTTTTTTAGAAGCTGTTGGGTTAATGTACTAGCGCCCTCTGAAAATCTACCTGATTTAACACCGACGAAGAAAGCACGGAAGATACCTTTTACATCGATACCATTATGTGTCCAGAAACGTTCATCTTCAGTAGAGATGAAGGCGTTTTGTACAACTTCAGGTATATTTTTTAGATCAACATAGATACGGTTTGCTTGAGAACCGACTAGTTTTTGTATTTCATTTCCTTCACTATCATATATTATTGTTGAGAACCCGCTAGGTTTAACATCAATAGAATCGATACTTGGGGCACTGTCTAACATGCCTTTTAGTGCACCAAGACCAGTGAATGTACCTATTATTGATATAGCAACAATGCAGACAATACAGGTACGCAGAAAAGATATAAGTGCTTTTTTTGAAAGCTTCTGCGAAGTGGAGTGTATATTCCGCTGTTTATTCGCTGTACCACGTTTACTAAAGTCCATAATAAGCCTCCTTTTCGGTACTATTATATCAAAAAACTGTATTAAAATAAAGTAAAATAAATAACCAGAGACATAGTGCAATGTGTAGTGTAAATATATAGGTATTAAGTCTTATTGATTATTTACTAGTATTGACAAATTACAATAGCTTAGACATTTGTTGAAAATGGCTCATAATATCTGTCTTTACATATGAAATTGTAGAATAAAATAAAAGTGTATCAAATCTACCTATATATAATTAAGAAAAAAACCGATGATAAAACATTAGTTGCTAGAATAAGACAAAATATTTTGTCGGAATATTAAAAATAAGTCGAATTATTAATAAAATTTAAACATTGTGCGATATAATTTCCTAGAAATTGGAATAAATTAGTAGTATAATTTTCTAAGATAGTGTATAAGCATTGTCAAAGTTGTGGTTATTTTACTGTAGGAGGTATTTGTATGAAACGAATTGACCTAATCGGGGAGAGGAATGTTACGTTAGAAGACCAGAGGGAGATGGTTTTAAATTATTACTTAATTGAAGAATCATCAAAAGAAAACGGGGGAATGAATAGTTCAAGTTATGTGTATGGAATCAAAATCGAGAAACAATTTGGGGGAATTGTGGAATCGGAAGAAGTGGAAGGACTATCGTACTCGAAGGAAGTAGTACTACAATTAATTAGCACACTAATGGAGTGTACCGTAACTCCCATGACTATGATAGAAGTAGTGGACGAGCTTATCACTCTAAGGCAATGTAGCTAAGATGTAATCGCATAGATAGCTAATGTATAAGAAGACATTCTTGCAATATAAGCGGACATACGTTATGATATGTATCATATAAGGTTATCAATGTTTACAGATTGTGAGGTACCAAGTTTATATGATAGAAAGTTACAAGGCGGTTTATGCAGCTGGACAGGAAGAAATTGTTGAGAAAAAATCGCGTTTTATTGCTTCGGTTCAACCTATTGAATCAGAAGAAGAGGCAATCTCGTATATTGAGCAGCTTCGTAAAAATTATTGGGATGCAACTCATAACTGCTATGCTTACGTCATTGGGAAAAGAAATGAAGTGCAAAGATGTAGTGATGATGGAGAACCGAGTGGAACAGCAGGAAAACCGATATTAGATGTATTACTAGGACAAGGGATTCATAATACAGTAGTGGTAGTCACTAGATATTTTGGTGGAACGTTATTAGGAACGGGAGGCTTAGTTCGTGCTTATTCTAATGCTACTATAGAGGGACTTAAGCAATGTGTTATTGTTGAAAAAAAGGCTGGCAAGAAAGTGCGTATTGTTACTGATTATAATGGAGTTGGTAAATTACAATATATAACTTGTCAGATGCAGATAACAGTGCTAAATACCATTTATACTGACATAGTTACGATGGAGTTATTAGTTACCTTTGATCAGTTACATCTATTACAACAAGAAGTTATTGAAGCAACTAGTGGAAAGTGTAAAATAGAAGAATACGGTAGTACGTATTTTGCACAAGTCAAAGATGAGATTATATTATTCGATGATGAGCTAGTAGAAGGTTAAAAAGCGCTTGGAAAAATTAGATTGGGCTAATTTTTCCAAGCGCTTTTTGCGTGATCGAAACGCGTTCTTTTGACACTCTAACCAGTTACGTAAATTGATTGATGACTTCATCATAACGATAATCGATAGTTTCAAGTTTTGAACATAAGGATTGCTCGTCTATGTTAAGAGAAGAACATAAATCCTTTAAGTTTGGGTAGAAATCTCTTAATTGTGTATTTATATAGCTAAGTAACATTACTGGATCGTTTGGTATATTCATAGAAACTTCCTTTCGTGCTCGGTTGGTTTTTAACACATTCATTATAGTAAATTATTTATTAAGAAACAAGAACGAAAATAAACGCCTTGACATACTGTATATATGTATATATACTGTATATATAGATATATACGGAATATGTACATATATACAGTTGGAGCATGTAGTGGTTTGTGAAAGGAGTTTTTTGATAATGGAGTATATATTAGAAGTTGAAAATGTTTATAAAAAATTAGATACATTCTCTTTGGAAAACATTGATTTTAAGTTAGAACCAGGTTTTATTATGGGGTTAATAGGCAGGAATGGTTCAGGAAAGACTACTTTGATTAACACGATTTTAGGCTTGTACCAAAAAACAACAGGGAATGTGAGGATTTGTGGTCATGATCTTTGCATGGATGAAAGCAGAGCGAAGGGGGAATTGGGATTTGTACTGGATGAAAATCCATTTCTCGAAGACTTTTCTTCTCTTGATAATGCTAAAATATATTCGTCTTATTACAAAAACTTCAACATGGATATGTTTACAAGATATTGTAGTAGATTTGATGTGGATCCAAAGAGAAAACTAAAGAAGTTGTCTAAAGGAACCATTATCAAGTTTCAACTTGCATTTGCTTTATCACATGATGCGAAATTGTTCGTTATGGATGAACCAGCCAGTGGTTTGGATCCAGTATTTCGTCGTGAACTTATGGAGATTATGTATGATGCAATATTGAGTGGAGATAAGAGTATTTTGTTCTCTACCCATCTAACGGAAGAGATAGATATGGTAGCTGATTATGTTACTATACTACATGAAGGAAAACAAGTTATCACTACTTCGAAAGAAGAGTTATTTGAATCATACCGAGTTGTGAAAGGAAGTGAAGAGAAGATTCAGTTACTACGACCTTCTGTAATTGGTAAGAAAGTAACACCGTACTATGTTGAAGCATTAGTTAAGAATGAGGAGTCAATACTGAATAAAGGATGTCAGATAGAGATTCCAACAATAGCAGACTTTATGTATTATTTTTCTACAGATAAAAGAGAGGAGTTTACTTATGTCTAATAAAGAATTGCGTAAGGCTCTTTTGATTCGATATGGTGTATGCTTTAAAAATAGGTGGTATAACGTATTTTTATTTATTATATATTTCGGTCTTGGTATTATGGAAGAAATTAGATTTATGAATGGAGAAAAAGGAAGCTCTTATATAATTCCTGCTGGCGTATTCGCTATTGTCGGAGTTGTTGCTATATTGGCTGTTGAGATTACTAGGCATGAGAAGTGTCAATATATTGTGCCATTATCTTATGAGGAAAGGAAACGTTATTATCTTATTGGAGTATTGATTAATTTTACATTAATGCTGCTTATGTGTTTGTTGTTTATAGGAATTACAATAGCCATTAATAAAGAGTATGGGATGGCAGTAATCAAGGTGTTTGCGATAATGGGATTACCTTATAGTATTGTAGCATCCTTTCAAAAAATTAATATGTTTAAAGGTAAAAAGAAAAAAGACAACCCAAAGAGTGTTTATGTCAGTTATGTCATTGGAGTGGTTGTGGGCATTTTGGCTTCTATTTTACTATTTCAGATTGGGTATTTGTTTGAGCACCCACTGTATATGAAGTTAATTGCTGTGTTATTAAATGTGTTGTCATTAGGTAGAGCAATGTATGCAATATTAGAAATTATAAATCGTGATACGGATTATGAGAATGTTAAAGTTAATCAGTTGAAAGTCTTGAAGAAATTGATGTAAGTGAGGTGATTTGGTTGAATATTATTATATCGAATAGTAGTAATCTTGCTATCTATGAGCAGATTGTTAATCAGATAAAATCAGCAATTATCAATAAAGAGGTAGTGGCTGGAGATGCAATGCCGTCTATTCGTGGTCTGGCGAAAGATTTACAGATTAGTGTTATTACAACAAAGCGAGCGTATGAAGAACTTGAAAAAGAAGGATTATTATATTCCGTTACAGGAAAGGGTTTTTATATATGCGAACAAAACACTGATATATTGAAGGAGAAGAAGATTAGTATGATAGAAAAACATCTGCAAGATATATTGAATGAGTGTAAAGCGGCAGGATTATCATTAGAGGATATCCAGGATATGATAGAAGTGCTATATCAGGAGACTGAGTAAGTTAGGGGGGCTTATATTGCAAGTAAATGAGGCTATACGAGTAGAGAATCTAAGTAAGAATTTTAGGAAATTTAATCTAAGCGATATTAGTTTTTCTTTAGATAAAGGCTTTATAATGGGGATTATCGGTAGAAATGGTGCGGGGAAAACAACATTAATGAAGTTGCTATATGGTGTGTACACAAAGAGTCAAGGAGAGGTCTATATCGATGGTAAAAGGTTTTACAAAAAAGATTATAAAGTTAGACAACGAATTGGATATATTGCAGAAGAGGATCGCTTTTTACTTGAAAAGACGTTGTTAGAAAATGCGAAGGCGTTTGGAAGTTTATATGACCAATTTGATGTGGATTATTTTAAAGAATTATTATGCAAGTATAATTTAGATGAGGAGAAAACACCTGATCAATTATCAAAAGGAATGAAGATTAAATTTCAATTGGCTTTTGTGCTCGCAAATCATCCTAAATTGTTGTTACTGGATGAACCAACAGGGGGGCTAGATCCAATATTTAGACAAGAATTTCTTGGTATATTACAAGGATTGGTAGAAGAGGAAAATATGGGAGTGATTATATCTACGCATATTACAACAGATCTTGATAAGATTGCAGATTACATTATGATACTTGATAAAGGTAAAATGATTTCGCTATCTACGAAAGAAGAGTTGATGGATGAATATCGATTGATAAAAGGACCACGAGAGATTCTCCGTAGTTTACCTAAGGAGATATTTATTAGTGTGAAGAGTACGAATAGTGGGTTTGAAGGGCTAGCACATCATAGCAAAAAGATTGCAGGCCAGGAGGAATGGCTACATAAGATTGTAATTGAAAACCCAGATTTAAGTGATATCTTATATTACTTAACTCAAACTTCGTACCCTAAGATTTCGGGGAGTAACTAATTGCTATATTCAGCGCATCTATAGACAGCAAAAGTTATTAGAAGAGTAAAAGTTATGGGAGGAGCGTAAAGAACGTGTTAGGAAAACAAATTAGGTTTGATTTATCAATATTACAGAGTAATCCAATTAAGTATTTTATATTCGTTATTCAGATAGCTTTGGTCTGTTTGATTAGTCTATATACTCATAATAATCAAGTTATGGTTTTTATGGCAATAGAACTTGTTATAATAATGATAATGATTTTGTTTATGGTAAATATAAGCACAGTCTTTGAAAAGCTAAGCCTTGAATTTACTGTTAAAAAGCTAGTTTTTTACCCTACAACAAAAGTAACAATTCTAATTAGTAAGGCTATTCTGCTTCTTATGTTTGTTGTAGTGCAAATTGTTTTGAACTGCCTTGCAGTATATATAGGAACCTTAGTTAGTGGAAACGAGTTTAATAGTCAAGCATTAAATCTTTTGAATATATGGACATTGGTTGCGGGAATTTTTTGCTTTGTAACGATTTGGGGGCTGTATAATATAGGTGCAGTATTTGTAATGTCCTGCCTTTGTACACCGATTTTCTTTATCGTATTCTCTGGTCCTGAGTTTCTTAAGTTGAATATTGTCGATATAGTAGTATTAATAAGCTTATTTATATTTGATTTAGTGGTTAATGTCTTTAAATATATGAAATCGTAATGTATGAATGGTATTGTTATGAATTTATCTGAAATTGTGGTATACTATCTTACGTACCTTCGCATAAACTGGAGGCTATCACATAATCTGAGAGATACAATAAGAGTAAGACTTTTTAAGTATGGAGGCTACAATGTCAGAACAATTCATTCGTACAGAGATGTTGATTGGTGAAGATGGAATTAATAAATTAAAGAAAGCAAAGGTTGCCATCTATGGAGTTGGCGGAGTTGGAACCTATGTGGCAGAAGGGCTTGTTCGTGCGGGAATAGGCCATTTTCTGCTTGTTGATGATGATATAATATGTGAGAGTAATCTTAACAGACAATTGCATGCTACAATTAATACAATAGGTAAATCAAAAGTAGAAACAATGAAAGAAAGAATGGAGTCAATTAACCCAGCGGTTAAGATTGAAACAATGCAATCTTTTGTTCTATATGATAATATCAGTGAGGTAGTTCCGCTTGATCTTACGTATATGGTTGATGCACTTGATACTGTTACAGCCAAAATAGCACTTGTTTTAAAAAGTGAAGAACTGAATATTCCTTTAATAAGTGCAATGGGGACAGGTAATAAATTCGAGCCAACCATGTTAAAAGTTAGCGATCTATTCAAAACGAATGTGTGTCCTTTGTGTAAAGTTATGAGAAAAGAACTAAAGGTTAGAGGTGTTCGTAAGTTAAAAGTGGTGTATTCGGAAGAACAACCTACAAAACCCTTGTTTCAACCGAGTGATTTGGTGAATATAGAAGCTATGAATGGCCAGAATCAAGATGAAACGATAGATATGCATAAGAAAAGGGCAACGCCAGGAAGTATGTCCTTTGTTCCTTCAGTGGCAGGTATGATTATAGCTAGTGAAGTAGTGAAAGATATATTAAACAGAAAATAGAGGACAAAAGGTCTGGAAAGGAGTAAACTGATCAATATGGATTTATTTGATTATATGAGAGAGACAAAGTTAGAAAAAGAATCACCTTTGGCTTCGAGATTGCGTCCTACTAAGTTAGAAGAAGTGGTTGGACAAGCACATATCATTGGTAAGGATAAATTGCTATACCGTGCGATACAAGCAGATAAATTAAGTTCCATTATCTTCTATGGCCCTCCCGGTACAGGCAAGACAACTTTGGCGATGGTTATCGCTAACACTACAAGTTCTTATTTTAAGCAGATTAATGCTACAAGTGCAGGTAAGAAAGATATGGAGGAAGTGGTAGCGGGAGCAAAACAAAATCTTGGTATGTATGGAAAGAAAACAATTCTATTTGTAGACGAGATTCATCGCTTTAATAAAGGTCAACAAGATTATTTACTACCATTTGTAGAAGATGGAACAATCATACTTGTTGGGGCAACGACAGAGAATCCATACTTTGAAGTGAATTCGGCGTTATTATCACGTTCCATTATCTTTGAATTAAAGCCACTTGATAATGAGGATATCCGTAATTTGCTAGTACGTGCTGTCTCCGATGAGGAGAAGGGGTTAGGAGCTTATGGTGCTGTAATTGATGAAGATGCATTAGAGTTCTTAGCAGATATGGCAAATGGAGATGCAAGAAGTGCCTTGAATGCCATTGAACTGGGAGTTTTAACATCTGATCGAAGCGATGACGGTAAGATACATATCACCTTAGACATTGCGATGGAATGTATTCAAAAGCGAGCGTTGCGATATGATAAATCTGGTGATAACCATTATGATACAATATCTGCATTCATTAAAAGTATGCGTGGATCAGATCCAGATGCAGCAATTTATTACTTAGCAAGAATGTTACATGCAGGTGAGAGCATTACTTTCATTGCAAGAAGGATTATGATTTGTGCCTCTGAAGATGTATCAAACGCTGATCCGAATGCCCTAGTGGTAGCAACGCAAGCAGCACAAGCGGTAGAGAGACTTGGAATGCCTGAGGCGAGAATTGTTTTAGCACAGGCAGCAGCTTATGTGGCATGTGCTCCGAAGAGCAATTCTGCGATTATGGCAATTGATGCTGCAATGCAGGTTGTTAATAAAGAAAAGATATCAACTATACCACCGTATCTAAAGGATGCACATTATGGAGGTGCAGCTAAGCTTGGACATGGGATTGGATACAAATATGCACATAATTATAAGAATCATTATGTTAAGCAACAGTATCTACCTGATGAATTAGTCGGGCGTTCTTTCTATGAGTTGTCAAGCGAAGGATATGAAAAAGAGATGAAGGCGCATATGAATCGAATACGTGAAGAAGCAGAGAATGAGTAAAGTGCAGAATGCAGGGTCTAACCCAAAGGAAAGCCGTAGGAAACAGAAATTCCTACGGCTTTTCTATAGCCTCCTATCAATAGGAGGTCAAATAGTCTTATTACTTGGTTTCGTCTTTCTTTTGATTATCTCCGTTATCCTTTGGGCGAAATACGCGACAAAGCATCATGTATACATATAGGAGTAGGGGAACAACAATAGTGCAGAAGATACTAACTTTGAATAATGTTGCAGATGCCTCTGTAGCGAAGATAGCAGATATAAGAGAGACTACATATAAGCCAACAAGTATAATAATACCAGTAATTGCTAATATTCGTTTTGATTTTTGCATATTCTAATCCTTTCTCAATCGATAGATTAAAAACAAGTTTTTATTGTATAGGTAAGTAATACAATTTTAGGGGAATTGTAATAGGCAGACTCAAAACACAGATATGTTACCGTCATGGAAAAGAGTTTCGCAATTCCCTATCATATCTCATTATAAGAGAGGAATGAAATGTTTTCAACAGTAAAGTACTATAATAAGATTTATTTTAAAATAAAATTAAAAAAATATAAATTAAATGTATAAATACTGTATTTTGATATCATACTATAATTAATCTAATAACAAACGATGGAAGTGAGCTTACGAACTTACTATTATCGCAAATTAGATTACAACACAGTGACGATGAAGTTAACTGGTTGCAAAAGATAATAATTGGACTCCCCCTCCAATTATTATACAGTCGTCTACATGACGATATCAGATTCTTGACAAGTCACAAAAGAAAAATTAAATACTTATCCTCCCCTTTTTGAATCACACGAGTGATTCGATACCTCTTATAATGGTGACATTATAAGAGGTATTTTTTGCGTAGAATTACATTAATCAGAAATCTTTGCAGAGTTTTTCTGTGTTCTTTCGGTATTCTCTTGGTGATAGTTTCATTACTTTGCGGAATAAATCGCCGAAGTAATTACTATCAGTAAAACCACATCGTATACCAATTGTCGTTATGCTATCCCTTGTCTCAATTAGTTGGTGTGCTGCTTCTCTTATACGAATGTGTATCAAATACTCTTTGAATCCAAATCCGGTAGAACTTTTGAATTTCCTTGAAAAATAGGTTGGAGATAGATTGACATAATCGGCAACTTCCGTCAAGGATAAATCGCTAGCGTAGTTTGTGCAGATATAACGGGCAGCTTCAACGATATCTGCGTCGTTTGGTGTATTGTCGTTTGTTTCCTCGTTTGAGCTAGCAGTGCGTGACAAGTAAATAATCAATTCTTCAAAATAATTTTTAATTAATTTGCTTGAATATTCATCTGGGGAATTATATTCTTTTAACATTTTCTCTAATAGATTGTTAAAGGAGGATTGATCTGCTTCCAAAATAGAACGCTTGTGAGTGGATAAGCATTGATCAAGAACTTTTTTTTCAAATGTTTTGCTAATAGAAGCGATCCATTGGTCATTAAAATACATAACGATACGTTCATGAGAAGAATCCGTTATAAAAGAGGTTCTATGTAGTTCGCCCTTTGAAATCATAACTAGATCATGAGGGTGAAGTGTGTAGAAACTGTGGTTAATGAAGAATTTTCGTGTACCAGTTAGAAGAAAGTAGAGTTCATATTCAGAGTGAAAATGATTTGATTGCATTTGAAAATAAGGCCCACGTACAATCTTGTCTATATAAAAGTTTGGAATACTAGTTACCATGTTATACCTCCTGCCTTCTAATTCTTAATTATCATACCACAAAAAAACAGTAGTTAGAAGAAAAAATGCCTAGAAAAACTGTAGAATCAACAAATTAATTAAGGTAGAATGTCAATATGGTACATAAGTTATGATTAGAGTGTCAAAAGCCTTTCGTAAAACTTGCCTTTGTCAATTTGCACATATAAAACTTGACTAATGTTATATCGAACATAGTTCGATGAGCAACTGTATGAAGTCGTTGGTACTTTGGCTCTGTATTTTAGAGCCATATGTACCACTACGAACTTCATCCAAGCGAGAGCGCGTTGCGAATGAACTATGTTCGACATAACATGCTCACACATAAAATTGTGCTAATTGACGAAATCAAAATTTAAATTAACTTTTGACACTCTAATCAGCTATATAAATTATATGAAATACTGAAAGTAGGTACAATATGAAGAGTGAGAGTACGAGTCTAACAAATAAAGACAAACAAAATAGAGAATATATATTGAATGCAAATATGTGGAGCGTGGTATTTCGTATCTGTTTTCCGCTCGCATTGTTTCAATCATTATCACAGATATTTAAAATCCTAGATTCACAGATGGCTGCACATATTAGTTCAGAGGCTGTTTCTGCCATAGCATATCTATCACAACTAAATATGGCAATTAACGCTGTTGGTGGCGGATTAGCCGTTGGGGCGAGTCTTAAGATAAGTGAAACGTATGGAGCAGGAGATTATCAGAAAGTAAAACGTCAAGTAAGCACACTATATATGATATGTGGAGTGTTAGGAGCAATCATTTTATTAGTATTTGTTCCGTTTGCAGAGCAGTTTTTAAGAATGGCAAAAACACCAGAAGAATTTATTATGGTCGGAAAACAGTATTTTATCATTGAGATCTTTTCATTAGTGATTATGTTTTTTAATAATGTATATATTGCAATTGAACGAGCTAGAGGTAATTCAAGGCGTATCTTGAATCTGAATGTACTTATTATTGTTGTAAAACTAGCCTTAACTGCGTGGTTCGTGTATGGTCTGCAGGGAGATGTTACATCTATAGCAATTGCAACTCTATTATCTCAACTAGCATTGTTTGCGATAGCAATTAAGAATATGGGTGGAAAGGAAGGAATATTTGGTTTTTCTAAAAAAGCGATATCTATAAATAGAGACGTCGCTTCTCCGATGATTATTATCTCTTTACCAGTTATAGTTGAGAAGTTCTCGTTTGCAATTGGGAAAGTCATTGTGAATTCAATGAGTACGGGATATGGGGCGTTAACAGTGGGAGCACTAGGCATATCTAATAATATAGGAGGATTGACAACAAACCCACAGAATGGCTTTCAAGAAGGTGGGGCAGCAATTATTAGTCAAAATCTAGGAGCTAAGAAATATGACCGTGCATTTGACGCGTTCATAAAAATTCTAGTATGTAATATTATAATTGGTGCAGTAGGTTATGTTCTGACAATGACAAACCTGCACGTAATTAGTGTGGGATTCGCAAAGAATGATGCGACATTTCAAGGATTGATTGAACAAATCTATCGTTATGAAGCAATGGGTGCAGTAGCATTGGGAGTCCATGCTTCGGTAATGGCCTTGTTATATGGATATGGATTAATGAAATATACATTCTTCGTAAACTTTATGCGAGTTTTTGCATTTCGTGTTCCTGTATTATGGTTCCTACAAAACTATACCAACGTTGGTAGTGATAGTGTGGGAATTGTTATGATGATAAGTAATATCGGAGTTGGGGTGTTATCTTCATTCATTGCATTTATCGAGCTAAGAAAGATACGAAAGATTCATAAGATTCAAAACGAGAGTGAAGAAGTAAGAGTAGATTATAACTAAAAATTCGCTTATAAAAAAATAATCAATCATAAAAACAACAATCATAGGAAGTGATATGATTGTTGTTTTTATGATTGATTATTTTAGAATTTGGTTGTTTCTCTTGAGACTAATTCAGCTGAAAAAACAGATCTAAATGGAACAGAATTACCACTGAATATATTCATTAAAGTGGAAACACAGTTTTTGCAGACGGTTTCTAGCTTATTATCAATTGAAGAGAGTTCCGGATCACAACAAGTAGCTATGATGGAATTATTATATCCAATGATAGATAATTCATCGGGTACCGAAATTCCTTGTAGTTTAGCATATTTAATTGCGCCGACGGCTAAATTGTCATCTGCAGTAATGATAGAATTAAAGGTAAGACCTTTCTTTTTTAAATTTATCAAGAAATCTCTAGTTTCGTGAATATCACCAACAAAATACTGTACATGTGAATCATCAATCTTAATGTTCATTGAAGAATGAGCGTCGTAAAAGCCTTTTAATTTTTTCTTACCACTATAAGAATTAGAGTTATATAGGTAAAGGATTTGCTTGTGATCTGATTGAAGTAGTTGTTGTGTAACTTGGAAAGTGGCATGATAATCATCACATAGTGAACTGTAAATATTAGGAGCATCAATTGCACCGTTTAATAACATAATAGGAATAGTTTTAGCGGCTTCAATAATATATTGATTCTTTTCTTCCTCGGTTTCAACGAAGTTTGAACCGACAAGAATGACGCTGTCTACCTTTTTTGATAATAATAGGTTCAGATATTTCTCTTTGTCAGCTTGGTCATATCCAGTACAGCAAAGTAGTGAGTCGTATTGTTCCTTATGCAGCATTTGTTCTAAGTAGAAAATAGCACTTGCAAGATAAGGATCGGACGAATCCGCGCATAAAATACCAATTGTTTGCATGGTATTAAGTCCTAATCCTCTAGCGAATGCATTGGGGGTATAATCATATTGTTCTATAATAGCCATTACTTTTTGTCGTGTTTTTTCGCTTACATTAGTATTACCATTGATAACTCTAGATACAGTAGCAATGGAAACACCAGCCTTCTGTGAAATGTCGTATATATTCATTATTTGTACCTCTCTCGCAACATTAATTTAATGGAAAGCATATTCATTATACTATACTTAATTATAAGTGGGAATAGTTGCTGTATTGATTTATCTGAAATTTGATATAATAGTAGACATATTATATGTAAGTGCTTTCAACTATATTACTATTATATATGATAATATGCATTGTTACAAGTATTAAATTTACAGTAATAGAATAATAATATACAAAAAAAACACATACAATTGATGGTAAATAGATAAAAGTAACAAGAAAAATAAAAAAGAGTATTGACTAATTCGTTGGAATATTGTAATATCAATGTAAGCACTTACATAAATATTACATATAACTTACAGAGTGTCTGTAAAAAGCGGTTTGGTTTTATGAAGGTGTAGAAAAGTCATAGTTAAATCAAGAAAATCAGAAAATAAGGAGAGGGCTTTTATGAAAAAATTCAAAAAGGTTGTAGCACTTTGCTTAGCATGTACTATGGTATTATCTTTAGCTGCATGTGGCAAAAAGAATTCGTCTTCTAACACAACAACAAAAGAAGAGGGGACGACAGAAACAACAACAGAAGGAACAAAAACAGAAGGAACTACAGAAGGATCGAAAGATCAAGTAACAATTAAATTATCTTGGTGGGGTGGAGACGAAAGACATACTGCAACAATTGATGCAGTCAACAAGTTTATGGAGTTGAATCCAGATATTAAAGTTGAGATGGATTACGGTGCATGGACTGGTTGGGAAGATAAAATGTCAACAGCATTTTTCTCAAAAACAGCAGCAGATGTTAATCAAATCAACTGGAACTGGATTACTTCCTTCAGTTCAGATGGAAGCGCTTTCTTAGACTTAAACGAAGTAAAAGACACGTTAGATTTGTCTAAATTTTCACAAGCTGCCCTAGATCAATGTGTTGTAGCTGATTCTCTTCAAGCTGTACCTGTTTCTATGACAGGTAGAATCTTCTACTTCAATAAAACTACTTTTGACAAAGCAGGCATCGCAGTTCCTACTTCATTAGAAGAATTAAAAGCTGCTGGTCAAACTTTCAAAGATACTCTTGGTGATGACTATTATCCATTAGCTCTTGGTGAATACGATAGAATGATTCTTATGGTTTACTACTTAGAATCAGTTTACGGAAAAAACTGGGTTGAAAATGGTACTTTAAATTACACAAACGAAGAAATCCAAACTGGTATTGACTTTATTCAATCATTAGAAGATGCACATGTAACACCTTCAATTCAAACTATCTTAGGTGATGGTGCTGAATCATTAGATAAAAATCCAAAATGGATGGAAGGAAAGTACGCTGGTATCTTTGAGTGGGATTCTTCAGCAACTAAATTCAGAGATGCTTTAAATGAAGGACAAGAATTTGTTGTTGGTGACTATTTCAAAGATATGGGAGAATACCAAGGTGGTTTCTCTAAAGTTTCTTTAGCATTTGCTATTTCTAAAGACACAAAATATCCAGAACAATGTGCAAAATTAATCAACTTCTTATTAAATGAAGATGAAGGCGTTGCGATCATGGGGTCACAAAGAGGTATTCCTCTAAGTGCTAGTGCATTAGCTTATTGTCAAAATAATAACTTATTAGATGCTACAGTAGCAGAAGCAAACTCAAAGATCATAGCTTGGACAGGATTCGCATTAGATCCAACATTCGAAGATGCTAAACTTAAAGGTACAGATGGTACTTACTACGATGCTTTCCAAGGCTTAAGCTACGGAGAATATGATTCCGCTAAAGCTGCTCAAGTTCTTGCTGATGGCATTAACGAAGTACTTGGTAAATAATTAGTAGCACTTCCTAAAGTTCATGTTGATTTATGGTGTTATCATCGTCATGAAGTAATTTAGATAACATGTTATATGAATAAAAGGAGAAGGGGGATATCCTTTCGGATATCCCCTAATTCATGACGATAGAGCGTTCGAGGCAATACGTTCTATTGCGTGAATATGTTGAACAGGAGAGAGTCATGCAAGTAATGAATTATATAAAAGAGTATCTTTTGAATTACCATAATTATAAAGATTATTGGAATTATGAAGATGGCTGTATACTTATCGGTTGCGAACAAATGTATGAAGCAACGAAAGACGAGTTTTACAAGAAATTTATTACAGATTATGTTGATTCGTTTGTTACTGAGGACGGAACGATTGTTAATTATGAGAAAGACAAGAATAGTTTAGACAGTATGAATGCAGGTAAGATTTTTTTCTTCTTATATAAGGAGACAAAGGAAGATAAATACTATAGAGCTATTGAATATATAATGAAACAGCTTAGAAGTCAACCAAGAACGGAAGGTGGGAACTTCTGGCATAAGAAGATTTATCCAAATCAAATATGGTTAGATGGTCTGTATATGGCTTTGCCATTTTACATGGAATATGAAACTGTATTTAATAAAAAGGAAAATTATAATGACATAATAAAACAATTTACAAATGTCAGAAAATATATATTTGATGATAAGAAGCAACTCTATTATCATGCTTATGATGAATCAAGGAGTCAAGAATGGGCGGATAAAGAAACTGGGTTGTCTAAGAGTTTTTGGTTACGTTCCATGGGGTGGTATCTCATGTCCTTAATCGATACAATAGATGCTATGTCGATTGAGATTTTTGAAGCTTTTAAAACGCTAGAAGGTTTGTTCAAGGAAGCTGTTAAAGGTATTTTGCAGTATCAGGACAAAGACAATAAGATGTTTTATCAGATAATAGATAGAAGTGATGTAGAAGGCAATTATACGGAAACATCAGGAACTTCTATGATTGCATATGCAATTCTAAAGGGGTGTCGCCTCGGTGTACTTTCAGAAGAAAAATATAAGAAACGAGCAGAAGAAATTTTAGCAAGTGTTATAGCAAATAAACTTGCCACAAAGGACGGTACAAGTGTTTTAACGGATATCTGCTTATCTGCAGGTCTAGGACCTGACAATCAAAGAGATGGAAGTACCGAGTATTATTTGTCTGAAGAAGTAACAGTAGACGACCCTAAAGGAGTAGGTCCATTTATGATGGCATATGCCTTAAGTCTAATGACGAAGTAATACAGCAGAAAGAGAGGAAAAAATTATATGGCAAAGAATGCAGTAAATTCAGCAGTTCTTGTTCCAAAGCAGAAATTTTCATTGAAGAAAACATTTCAGAATAATTTAGGTTTTTTCTTTATACTACCATGGTTGATTGGATTTTTAGTTTTCCGTTTATATCCATTCGCTTCTTCCTTGGTATATAGTTTTACAGATTTTCATTTATTTACTGGTATCCATGAGACAGGATTTATGAACTATAAGGAGATCTTTACATCTGACAAAATCCTTAAAGCATTAAAAGTTACCTTTAAGTATTCCTTTATCACAGTGCCATTAAAATTAACTGCTGCGCTATTCATTGCGTATATCTTAAATTTTAAAATTAAAGGCGTTAACTTATTCCGTACCGCTTATTATATACCATCTATCCTTGGTGGATCTGTAGCTATCGCAGTATTATGGAAAGCTATCTTTAGAGATGACGGTTTGGTAAACACTATGTTAGGTTTCTTCGGTGTCGAAGGTCCTCATTGGTTAAGCGATCCTAAATACGCTTTGATTATTATATGTTTACTTCGTGTCTGGCAGTTTGGGTCTGCGATGGTTATATTCCTTGCAGCTCTTAAGAATGTTCCGGCTGATTTATATGAAGCGGCATCTATTGACGGTGCAGGCAAATGGAGACAATTCTTCAAAATTACGGTACCTATGATTACACCAGTTATTTTCTATAACTTAGTAACTCAATTATGTCAAGCATTCCAAGAATTTAATGGACCTTACATCATCACGCACGGTGGTCCAAGAAACTCTACGACATTAATGTCGTTATTAGTTTATAACAGTGCCTTCCAGTCACATGAGATGGGTCTTGCAAGTGCCATGGCATGGGTAATGTTCATCATCGTAATGGTTCTTACAGGAATCGCATTCTGGAGTCAAAAACACTGGGTATACTATAGCGATGAGGATGGGAGGTAGAAGATAATGACATTACAAACAAAAAAAATAGTATCTACCATTTTAAAATACACAGTACTAATCTTTGTTGGGGTTTTCATGGTTTATCCATTGTTATGGATGATAAGTGCAACTTTTAAAAGTAATAATGAAATCTTTTCAGGCATTGGTTTAATTGCAAAGGAACCTACTTTAGAAGGATACAAAAAAGCGTTCCAAGGTTTTGGTGGAGATATAAACTTAATTAAATCATTAATTAATACATATTCATATGTTTTGCCTAAAGTAATCTTTACAATAATTTCATCTGTTATTACAGCGTATGGTTTTGGTAGATTCAAATTCAAAGGTAGAAATTTCTTATTTTCAGTTTTGATGGGAACACTTTTCTTACCTCAAGTAGTATTGAATGTACCACAATTTATCCTTTTCAACAAGTTAGGTTGGGTAGACTCCCCTTTATACCTTCCAATTATTGTACCAACACTTTTTGCGATTGATACATATTTCGTATTCATGCTAATTCAATTCTTACGTAACGTACCAGTAGAATTAGAAGAAGCAGCAAAAATTGATGGTTGTAACGTAGTGCAGACATTGGTCAAAGTAATTGTACCAATGCTTAAACCGGCAATCGTTTCTTGTGCATTATTCCAATTTATGTGGTCATCTAATGATTTCATGGGACCGTTGCTTTATGTACAAACACCATCTCGTTATCCAGCAGCATACTTTGTTAAATTATCCATGGATGCGGATAATGGATTCCAATGGAACAGAGTATTAGCCGTTTCGTTAATTTCCATTGTACCTTCACTTATCGTATTCTTCTGTGCACAAAGTACGTTTGTTGATGGTATCACAGCTGGTGGTGTAAAAGGTTAAGAAACCGTTTATCTTTTGCCAGTCGGCCTAAGGTGGTAATAATATAGTATGAAAACAGGCTGCTGAATATATAAGATTTGGCAGTCTGTTTTCATAAACAAGGTGTAGCAAAACGGTAGCAAGAAAGAAGTATATGGAGAGGACGGTGAATACAGGGATGAAACTTAATATTCTTATGAAAACTGCAAGAAACGTTGTTTTGGAAATTAGCGATAATGATGTTTACGAGACAAAGAAAACGTATGAGATTTTTGTGAATGGTGAATATAGATGTAGTACGAATAGAGTTATTACAAGTATCTATGGCCTATGGCCAGATACCGATTATCAAGTGCAAATTAGATGTGATAGTGTAGTGCTTGCAGAAGATGTATTTCACACAGATTACGAATTTGTAACGCTTGATGTAACGAAGTTTGGTGCAAAAGGTGACGGTATTCAAGATGATACAACCTATATACAAGCAGCTATTATGGCTTGTCCAAGGGATAGTCGTGTTTATTTTCCAAAAGGAACTTATAAGGTAACTAGTATCTTCTTAAAGAGTGATATACGAATAGAATTTGCTAAAGATGCAATGTTATCGGCAGATACAGACCGTGAACATTTTCCTAAATTCCCTGGTTTAATTGAGAGTTTTGATGAAGAAGAGGAATATAACCTAGGGACTTGGGAAGGTAATCCATTGATTATGTATTCTGGTATTATTACAGGAGTGAATGTTGAGAATGTAATTATCTATGGACAGGGAATTATTGAAGGAAATTCAAGTAGAGAAAATTGGTGGTTTAATGAAAAGGTAATGCGTGGAGCGTTTCGACCAAGGTTATTCTTTATCAACCATTGTAAGAATGTAATATTACAAGGATTATTATTTAGGAACAGCCCAGCGTGGACATTACACCCGTACTTTAGTGACAATATAGGCTTCTATGATGTTGCTGTAGAAAACCCACATAACTCACCGAATACAGATGGATTAGATCCAGAGTCTTGTCAGAATGTAGATATCGTAGGTGTTAGATTTACATTGGGCGATGACTGTATTGCGCTTAAATCAGGAAAAATCTACATGGGTAGAAAACATAAAAGACCATCAAAGAATATCACAATCCGTCAATGCTTAATGGAAAATGGACATGGAGCAGTAACAATCGGTAGTGAAATGGCAGGTGGTGTGAATAACGTGATTGTTAAGGATTGTATCTTCCGTCATACGGATCGAGGGCTTCGAATTAAGACAAGAAGAGGTCGTGGTAAAGATGCAATTCTTGATGAAATTGTATTTGAGAATATCCAAATGGATAATGTGATGACTCCGTTTGTAGTCAATGCCTTCTATTTCTGTGATCCAGATGGAAGAACAGAGTACGTACAATCAAGAGAATATCACCCAGTGGATGAGAGAACTCCACTTATTAAACATCTCGCATTTCGTAATATTATTTGTAAGGATTGCCATGTTGCGGCAGCATATTTCTACGGATTACCAGAGAAGAAGATTGAATATATAGAGATGAAGAATATATCGGTTACTTATGCTGAGAATCCACGGAAAGATGTACCTGCCATGATGAATGGAATTGAACCTTGCTCTAAATTAGGAATCTATGCAAACAACATTGAGAAAATGAGTATTGAGAATGTTGTAATTGCTGGTCAAGTTGGGGAAGCAATGACTTTACTTAATATAGATTATGTAAAGTAGCGAAGCTACTTTAAGGGATTGAACGTAGTGAAATACCTACTCCGAAGGAGTCATAATCTAACGAGGGAAATTACGCAGTAATTTCTTGAGTCTAGCATTGATTAGGATTGAACGTAGTGAAATACCTACTCCGAAGGAGTCATAATCTAACGAGGGAAATTACGCAGTAATTTCTTGAGACTAGCTTTGATTTGGATTGAACGTAGTTAATATGGTACTTAGGAACCAGCGAAAAAGAGGAAAGAGGGAGAGTATGCAGATAGGATTAAGACTTCATGATGCAAAACAATTACCTTTGGAAGAACGATTAGTGGAAGTTAGAAAGCAAGGTTTTGTATGTGGGCATCTTGCGTTATCAAAGGTAATACGTGAAAACGCGATAGACAATAGTGCACTAACACCGGGATATGCAATGTATCTTAAGAACATGTTTGCCAAGGCAGGAATAGATATTGCAGTTCTTGGCTGTTACCTTAATCTAGCAAATCCTGATCAAGAACAGTTAGAGAAGATTAAAGAACGCTATCTTGTTAATATTAGGTTTGCAGCACATCTGGGTTGTGGAGTAGTAGGAACGGAAACTGGTGCTCCGAATACTGCATATGAATATGAACCAGCTTGCCATACAGAGGAGGCTCTTCAGATTTTTATCGCTAATCTAAAACCGGTTGTGGAGTATGCACAGAAGATGGGGGTCATCTTTGCAATTGAACCAGTATATAAGCATATCGTATGCAATCCAAAGCGTGCAAGACAAGTTCTTGATACAATTAATTCTCCGAACTTACAAATCATTTTAGATCCAGTTAACTTACTATATGAAGGCAACTACAGGGATCGTGAAATCATTATCAAGGAAGCAATAGAGTTGTTTGGTGATGATGTGGCAGTAGTTCATATTAAAGATTTTGTCTTAGAGGAAGGTAAGATGAAATCGGTAGCGGCTGGAACTGGCATGATGAATTATGAGAATATACTTCGTTTTATTAAAGAAAAGAAACCATACATTCATACCACATTAGAGAACACAACACCAGAAAATGCTGTCTATGCTAGAAAGCATTTAGAAGGGATTTATAAATCACTATAAGTTCAGATCAGTAACGAAAGATATGAGAACGATAAGTTCGACTTAAGGAAAGGATAAGCAAATAATGAAAGTTAATGAGAAGATTAAAAAAGAATACGGTAACTATCCAGAGAGGATATTACAATTTGGTGAAGGTAATTTCCTTCGTGCATTTGCAGATTGGATGATTGATGGAGCGAATGAAAGAGGCGATTATCAGGGAAGTATCGTACTTTGCCAACCAATTGGTGAATTCCCTAAGATGTCCGATATGATTAATGCACAAGATGGTATCTATACCTTGGCAATGAGGGGAATAGAAAATGGAGAAGCAGTAGAGAGAATCAAAGCTATAACAAGTGTCTCAAGATGTATTAATGCTTACCGTGATTATGATGCACTAATGGAAATTGCAAGAAGTGCTGACCTTGAAGTAATTATCTCGAATACTACAGAAGCTGGTATTGCTTATAAAGAAGGGGATAAATTAACAGACACCCCTCCAAGTTCATTTCCAGCTAAAGTTACACAATTCTTATATGAAAGATACAAAGCCTTTCATGGGGATATGAAAAAAGGTCTTTTATTCTTACCTGTTGAACTAATCGATTATAACGGAACTGAGCTTAAGAAAATCGTTCTAATGTATGCTAATGAATGGAAGTTAGAAAAAGAATTCATCGACTGGATCGAGGAAGCTAACAAATTCACGAATACCTTAGTAGATCGTATTGTAACTGGTTATCCAAGGGATCAAATCAGCTACTTTGAAGAAAAGAATGGTTATTCCGATGATGTAATTGTAACAAGTGAAGTATTTAATCTTTGGGTTATCGAAGGAAAGAAAGAATGGGCGGACATTCTTCCAATTCACAAAGGAGAAGCAAACGTAATTTGGACGGAAGATGTAACGCCATATAAGATGAGAAAAGTACGTATCTTAAATGGAGGACACACATCAACTGTATTAGCTGCATACCTTGCTGGACATAACATTGTTCTTGATTTTATGAAAGATGATGTGTTTGGAAATTACCTGGAAAAATTATTATACAATGAAGTAATCCCTACTCTAGAATTACCAAAAGAGGAATTGGAAGAGTTTGCCAAAGCGGTTAGTGACCGTTTTGCTAATCCATACATCAAACACAACTTGCTTGATATCTCACTAAATTCATGCTCGAAATTCAATGCAAGATGCCTTCCAACTTTACTTGCTTATGTTGATAAATTTAACGAAGTTCCTAAGTTATTAACTTTCTCATTAGCAGCTTTTATTAAATTCTATCAAGTAACAAAGGTTGATGAAATATACATAGGAAAGAGAGCTGACGGTACACAGTATCAAGTAAAAGACGATGCAGATATACTAGAATTCTTCGAAAACTTATGGGCCAATAGTAACATGGCGGAAATCGCTAAAGCTGTTCTTTCTAACACTAGTTTCTGGAGTGGAAAAGATTTAACAAAAGTAGCTGGTTTAGAAGTTTCGGTTGCTGCCTACTTAGAAGATATGAATAACAAAGAAATGAGAGAAATCGTAGCTAGTTTGTAAGAGTTTCGAGTGTCATATCCTCTACGAAAGAGAATTTGTGTAGGGGAAATGCTACTTATGAAGATAAATCACTGAAAATAATAGAGAAGAAAGGGGTAAACCTATATGGATAATAAATTAATTATGATCTCCGATAACGACAGCGTAGCGGTTGCATTATGTGAAATCAAAGCTTTAGAAGTAGTAACTGTTAACAATGTGGAAATAACAGTTTTGAACGATATACCATTTGGTCATAAAGTTGCTTTGCATGATATAAAAGAAAATGAAAACATTATCAAGTATGGGCATGCAATTGGTCATGCAAGATGTGATATTAAGAAGGGCGAACATATTCATGTTCATAACTTGAAGACAAATCTTGATGGAGTACTTAGTTATGAATACAAGGAAGTAGAACATATATTTGAACCATTCGAAGGAAAGTCTGAATATACATTCGAAGGTTATGTTAGAGAAGATGGAAAAGTTGGTATCCGTAATGAAGTTTGGATTATTCCAACAGTAGGCTGTGTTAATACGACAGCTAAGCTTCTTGAAGAGCAAGCAAGAAAATTATATGGTGATAAAGTGGATGATATCTGTGCGTTCACACATAACATGGGTTGTAGCCAGTTAACCAAGGACCATGAAAGAACACAACACATCCTAAAAGGTATTATCAACAATCCGAACGCAGGAGCTGTATTAGTATTGAGTCTTGGTTGTGAAAACAATAATTTGGATGTATTCAAACCAATCCTTGGTGACTACAATACAGATCGTATCAAATTCTTAGTAACGCAAGATGTGGAAGATGAGTACGAAGCTGGTATGGATAGCATGAAAGAATTAGTAGAGTATGCTTCAACTTTCAAACGAGAAACGGTACCCGCTGATAAGCTTGTTATGGGCTTTAAGTGTGGTGGTTCTGATGCATTCTCTGGTATCACAGCAAACGCATTGTGCGGAAGGATCAATGACCGTGTAGTAGGAAGCGGTGGTAGTACGATCTTAACAGAAGTACCGGAGATGTTTGGTGCAGAAACACTATTAATGGAACGCGCAGTTAATCAGGAAACGTTTGATGAGATAGTGGACTTGATTAATAACTTTAAGAACTATTTCAAGAAATACAATCAAACAATATATGAAAACCCATCTCCAGGTAACAAAAAAGGTGGCATCTCCTCCTTAGAAGAAAAATCACTTGGTTGTACACAAAAGGGTGGTCACGCACCTGTAGTTGGCGTTCTTAATTATGGTGAACGTGTTGAAAAATGTGGTCTAAACTTGTTAATTGGACCAGGTAATGACCAAGTATCTTGTACAAATCTGGTGGCAAGTGGTGCGCAAATGATACTATTCACAACTGGTAGAGGAAATCCATTCGGTTCTCCAGTTCCTACAGTTAAGATTTCATCAAACAGCAATTTATATAATAAGAAGACACATTGGATTGATTTTAATGCGGGTCAAATCTTAGAAGGTAAATCCTTCGAGACAGTTACGGAGGAATTCTTTCGATATTTATTAGATGTGGCTTCGGGTAAGAAGACAAAGAATGAAGAAAGAGGATACAAAGAAATCTCAGTGTTTAGAGATGGTGTAATCCTATAATTGTATTAATACAGAGCGATATGAGGTTATCAAAATAAGGCTGAGTAGATTTATTGAAATAAAAGATATAGCAGAGCGGATTAAATATCCACTTTGCCTTAACGTGAGGCGTTAAGTATAGGAGGAAAGTAATATGAAACAATTTATGGATAAGGATTTCTTATTATCAACAGAGACAGCTAAAAAACTTTATCATGAACATGCGGCAGTAGTACCAGTTCTTGATTATCATTGTCATATCAATCCAGCTGAGATTGCTAACGATCGTAAATTTGATAACATTGCTCAAGTTTGGTTAGGTGGGGATCACTACAAATGGCGTCAGATGCGCTCGAATGGTGTGGAAGAAAGATACATTACTGGTGATGCTTCTGATAGAGAGAAGTTCCAAAAATGGGCTGAGACATTAGAAAAAGCCATTGGAAACCCATTATATCATTGGAGTCATCTTGAACTACAAAGGTATTTCGGGTATACTGGTGCATTGAATACGGAAACAGCAGAAGAAGTATGGAATTTATGTAACGCGAAACTACATGAAGATTCTATGAGTGTTCGTAATATAATTAAACAGTCAGGTGTAACATTAATCTGTACAACAGATGATCCAATCGATTCGCTTGAATGGCATCAAAAAATTGCTGCTGATGATACTTTTGATGTTCAAGTTCTTCCGGCATGGAGACCAGATAAAGCTATGAATATAGAAAAAGTTGATTATGTTAGCTACCTTAGTAAATTATCCAAAGTAAGTGGTATTAAGGTCTCAACATTTGCTGCGTTGAAAGAAGCATTACAAAAGCGTCTCGCTTATTTTGCAGCGAACGGATGTTGTGTATCTGACCATGCATTAGAATATGTTATGTATGCTCCTGCTTCTGATGAAGAAATCGAAGCAATCTTTGAAAAGAGAATGCAAGGGGGAGAGATTACAAGAGATGAAGAACTTAAATTCAAAACTGCTTTCATGGTGTTCGTAGGTAAAGAATATCACAAATTAGATTGGGCTATGCAATTACACTATGGTTGTAAACGTGACAACAACGCGTTTCGTTTCAATCAATTGGGTCCAGATACAGGATATGATTGTATTGATAATTATGCACCTTCTTCACAAATGGCCGATTTCCTTAACGCATTAAATGCTACAGATCAAATGCCTAGAACAATCATTTACAGCCTTAATCCAAATGATAACGCAGCAATCGGAACAATCATAGGATGTTTCCAAGACGCTGGCGTTGCAGGTAAGATTCAACAGGGTAGTGCGTGGTGGTTCAATGATCATAAAACAGGTATGACAGAGCAAATGGTTTCCTTGGCAAACTTAGGGTTATTAGGCAATTTTATCGGTATGCTTACTGATTCAAGAAGTTACTTGTCTTACACAAGACACGAATATTTCAGAAGAATTCTTTGTGAATTAGTAGGTAACTGGGTTGAAAACGGAGAATACCCGAATGATGAAAAAGTCCTTGGGAAAATGATTGAGAATATTTCATATTACAACGCTGTTAATTATTTCGGATTTAATATATAGAAAGTTCAAAAACGTATTGTTTTGTTGAAATAATAGTTGGTGCCAAAGACGAAGAAAGTTCTTATGGCACCATTTCTAAAGAAAGGGATCATGTAGGATCTGAGCTAGTATCTTAGATTGTAATGACATGTGTGGTGAAAGCATGGAGAAAAAACAGTATGCGGCATTAGCACTTGGGGAGATTTTATTACGCTTATCAACGCCAAACAATGAAAGAATTGTTAGAGGTGATACGTTTCAAAAATGTGCAGGTGGAGCAGAACTTAATGTAGTATCTGGTATATCGGCACTTGGTTTGCGTACTGGGATTATGTCCAAAGTACCGCAAAATGATTTAGGTGTATTTGTTCGTAATCATATTCGCTTCTGTGGTGTTAGTGATGACTATTTATTATACGATCAGGCGAAAGATTCAAGACTTGGTATCTATTATTATGAGAATGGAGCGTATCCTAGAAAGACATCTGTCGTTTATGACAGGGGACATTCTACAATAACAACACTAACTGTGAAGGAAATACCAGAAGAAGTATATAGTACAACAAGATTATTTCACACAAGCGGGATTACACTTGCGTTATCAAGTCAATTACGTGAGACAACTGTTGAGGTAATTAAGAAATTCAAAGAAAAAGGTACTTTAATATCCTTTGATGTAAATTATAGAGCAAACCTTTGGAGTGAAGAAGAAGCTAGAGAAACAATTATGACAATCCTCCCTTATGTTGATATTCTTTTTGTTTCGGAAGAAACATCAAGAAGAATGTTTGCTAAGAAAGGTGAACTGAAAGATATCATGAAATCATATACAACTGAATATGGAGTGAAGATTGTTGCTACGACAGAAAGAACTATCGTAAGTCCTAAGAAGCATCACTTTAATTCTATTATCTATAATGCGAAAGAAGGCTGTTACTACCAGGAGAAACCATATGAGAATATTGAAGTTGTAGATCGTATTGGTAGTGGTGATGCTTATGTTTCAGGTGTATTATATGGTTTACTTCAATACGATAGTTGTGAAAAGGCTCTTCAATTCGGTAATGTAGTAAGTTCACTTAAGAACACAATACCAGGAGATGTATTATCGACAAATATCAATGAAGTTACAAGAATTATGGAAGAGCATTCTGGATTAAAGGAAGTTAGCGAATTAAATCGATAAAAAGAATATACAAAGGACCAATTGCAAAATTTCGGTTGAAATTGACTGGTGAAATATGATATACTGTAACGAGCAATGAACACCAAGGCAAAAGGAAGGGTTAACATGAGTTTATTAGAACAATGGAGAGAGCATGCATACTCTCAAGATACAAACCAAAAGATGGGTCAGCTTTTCTGGGCTAATTACTTTAATATTGAAAAAGGAATCTACGAACAATTATTAGCAGATCCTGAAACTGTTGTAACTGGAACAGTGAAAGAATTAGCAGAAAAATATGATACAGATATCGAAACAATGACTGGTTTCTTAGATGGAATCGACGAAAGTTTAAAGACTCCTAATCCAATCGAAACAATGGATGAGAATACAAAAGTTAATCTTGGATTCGATAAAGAAAAATTATACTATAACATGGTCGGTTGTAAAGCTGACTGGTTATATGAACTACCAGTATGGGACAATCTTTTAACTGTTGAAAGAAGAAAAGAGTTATTTCTTCAATCAAAGAAATCTGGTACAGTTGTAAAAGAAAAGAAAGTTGGAAGAAACGATCCATGTCCATGTGGTTCAGGTAAAAAATATAAACAATGTTGCGGTAGATAAGCTGTAACATATAATGTCCACGCTTAATATAAGCGTGGACATTATTATTTATTATACTGTTGCATTATTTGTGCTTTATCTTCATCTGTAAGTGATTCTATGAACTGATTGAAGTTTTTTGTCTCTTCACGTTTGTTGTAACTTGCTACTTGAGATAAATGTTCTATGTTTTGAAGTTTTTGAATTATTTCACCTAAACAATAAAGTAAGGTACCAATGATTAATGTAACAACGATACCTATTAGCAAGATGAGTGCAGTTTTTTCCAAGTTACGAGTAGTTCCAAGTCCTGAGGTTGTTAACTCGTATGAGTTACCAAATCTTATAGATAATGCAATGCTACTGAAGAAACCGAGTATTATTATAGCTAGGGATAACAATTTAGCGGTATTACTAGTTGAATTTTTCATGGTATTCTCCTTATATTTGCTAATTAATTTCATTTCCGCTTTTTTAGTATATAATTCTCAATGTTTTGACTATTCCAATATACCATAATATAGTAAAATATACAAATAACAAACAGTTATATAACTATGCCAAAAGGGATATGTTCGAATAGAACAAGTATGTTCATAGCATATTAAACTGTCGAAATATATGTTATACTAATTATGCAGATATATGAATAGAATATATTAGCAGAGCAGAGGGTGGAATATGAGTAAAGAGAATAATGAAAAAAAATCAGGTGCAAAGCAGTTATTAGCAGGCGGGTTGCTAATAATAAGTACAGTATGTTTGACAGCAAGTGCAGTTTATCTCTATGATACCTATCAAGAGAGCAAGAAAAAAGCAGATACATATGTAAGTTCCGTTCAAGATATAGTTGTTGAAGGGGATAGCGGAGAAAGCAATACTGAGGTTGATAGTACGGAGCAACCAATAAGTAAGGATATGGAACCAAATCAAATGAATCAAGAAACCAATCAACAAGAAGAAACCAATCAACAAAAAGAAACCAATCAACAGCGAGACGAGGAATCGAGTGTTGCAGATAATAATCAAGAGCTACAAGGAAGTCAGTCAGCAGTCGGTGAGGATACTGGGAATACAGAATTGGAACAAATCGTAGCAGATAGTAATACGATAGACGAAGTGGCTAATAAGAAGAGCATACCACCATGTAAGGTTAAGGGTATCTATGTAACTGGACCGATGGCAGGTACAACGAATAATATGAACACCTTAATTGATTTGGTTGAATCTACAGAGTTAAATACGATGGTAATTGATATTAAAAATGATTCAGGTGAAATTACATATAAGATGGACAATGAAGTTGCAAAAGAGATTGGAGCTACTGCTAATTACATAAATAATATAAAAGATTTAGTTGCAAAATTAAAAGAAAAAGGGATATATCTAATTGCTAGGATAGTCGCCTTTAAAGACCCGATTCTGGCTGAGAATAAACCGGAATTAAGCCTTAAGAATGCAGATGGTACTATATTTCGCGACCGATCTGGTCTAGCGTGGGTTAATCCTTATAAGAAGGAAGTGTGGGAATATCTTGTTAGTGTTTCAAAAGAAGCTGCCGAATTAGGATTTGATGAGATTCAATTTGATTATATTCGTTTCTCAACAGATAGCGGTATGAAACAAGTTAGTTTTGGTTCGGAAGCAAATGATAAGTCAAAGATAGAAACAATTACAGAATTCACGAAATATGCCTATGAAGCATTAAGTCCATTAGGTGTATATGTATCGGCTGACGTTTATGGAACGATTATTAGTAGTAATGTGGATGCCAAAATAGTTGGTCAGAGCTATGTGAAGATGGCAAAATATCTTGATTATATCTGTCCTATGATTTATCCCTCACATTATGCAAACAATTCCTATGGAATTAATTATCCTGATTTAGAACCCTATCTTTTAATAAAGAGTGCATTAGAGGATTCTAAGGAGGTACTTGAAGCGAAGGAAGAGGGAGAACATCTAGCAATCGTACGTCCATGGCTACAAGATTTTACTGCTACCTGGGTAGAGAAACATCAAAAATACGGTGCCAAGGAACTAAAAGAACAGATACAAGGTGTATATGATGCTGGATATGAAGAGTGGATTCTGTGGAATGGCAATAACCGATATACGAAGAGTGGATTAGAGAATAACAATTGAAATAAAGGAGCATTCATTATATGACTAAGTTAATAGATATGCACTGTGATACAATTACAGAATTATATGATCATAGAGTAAAAGATGGTAGCACTGATACGTTACGTAGTAATTCGATGCACATTGATCTTGAGAAGCTAAAGCAAGGGAATTATATGCTTCAAAACTTTGCTATCTTTCAATCACTTAAGAAGCATGAGAAGATGTTTGAGGATAGTATTAAGTATATCGACTATTTCTATCAGGAGATGGAAGCAAACAAGGATTATATTGGTATGGTGCGTACGTATGAGGATATTATAAGGAATGAAAAAGAAGGTAAGATGTCTGCATTATTAACCCTGGAAGAAGGTGCAGAAGCAGAAGGTAAATTAGAGTTTTTGCGTACTTACTATCGTCTAGGTGTAAGAATGATCACTCTTACATGGAATTACGAAAATGGTATTGGATATCCGAATTTTCATTATGAAGAAGGTAAAACGTCTGATATGAAGTCACGTAATACAATTGACGGTTTGACTGAGTTTGGTATTTCTTTTATAGAAGAGATGGAGAGGCTAGGTATGGTTATCGATGTTTCCCACTTATCGGATGCTGGTTTTTATGACGTGTTACGATATACCAAGAAGCCGTTCGTGGCGAGCCATTCCAATGCTATGCACTGCTGTAATCATTGTAGAAACTTAACAGACGATATGATTCGTAGATTATCGGAAAGGGGTGGGGTAACAGGAATTAATTTTTACCCTTATTTCCTTGATGAGGTGGCACCTGAAGAAGGTAGAAAGGAATACGCGAGCATTGAGAAAATACTCGCCCATATTAAACATATAAAGAAAATAGGTGGAATCCAGTGTATTGGTCTAGGTACGGATTTTGATGGTATAGAAGGGGATTTAGAGATCAAAGATGCATCGTATATGCAGATGTTAGTAGAGAGACTAGAGAAGGCAGGATTTACACCTACAGAGATAGAGGCAATATGCTATAAGAATGTTTTGAGAGTTTATAAAGAAATATTAAGGTAGATAAGCGACGCCAATTTGATAGAGTTCAAATTGGCGTTATTGAATATAGTAGTTACCGACTCCTCTTCAAGTGCGAAGTTTGAGTGAATAATTATATAATAAAGAGTATCTTCATGTACCTTTCAGCATAAACATAGAATAATCAAGCTAAAGGTTGTAGATGCATGAAGTTTACTAAGATGCAAGGACTTGGAAACGACTACATATATATTAATGCCATAACTGAGACCGTTGATAATCCTGAACAGTTAGCAGTACAGATGAGTAAAAAACACTATGGTATAGGTGCTGATGGTTTGATATTAATTAGACAATCTGATGTTGCTGACTTTATGATGGATATGTATAATGCCGATGGAACAAGGGCTGAGATGTGTGGAAATGGGATTCGGTGTGTAGCAAAATACGTATATGATAACAAACTAACTGAAAAAACAGAGATTCTAATAGAGACGTTATCAGGAGTGAAACGACTTTTCTTAGAAGTGGATGATGAAATTGTTAAAATGGTGACAGTTGATATGGGAAAACCAGAGCTATTATCGACTAAGATTCCTGCTATATCTGATAAAGAGATAATAAAGAACGAAAAAATAGAAATTGACGGGGAGATATATCATATCACATGTGTCTCTATGGGAAACCCACATACAGTAATATTTGTTGATGACATTAGAGACGTAAAACTTGAAGAAATTGGTCCAAAGATAGAGACGCATCCGATGTTTCCGAAGAAAACAAATGTAGAATTTGTTGAAGTTATCACGAACAACATTATACGTATGAGAGTTTGGGAGCGCGGAACAGGTATTACTTTGGCTTGCGGTACTGGAGCATGCGCAAGTGTGGTGGCTAGTATAATGAACGATTATACGGATCGGAGAGTAGATGTCGTACTTGATGGAGGAATTCTAACAGTTGATTGGCACGAATTCAATAATATAATTTCAATGCGTGGTCCAACTGAAACTGTATTTGAAGGTAATTGGGGGAGATTATAGAACCAATATAGAGTCTATATCATTCGGAATTCGTTACATCTATGGAAGTACCCTCATTTAATTATGAATAATGAAAACAAGAGCAAGAAGACTACTTGAGTATTCTTGCTCTTGTTTTTGTACAATTTTACTAAAGCAAAATGAATTCATATAACTAAATTAACAGAGAGTGGAAATGGAGACAAACAAATAATGGGAATTTGTTAAAATGACTAAAAAATTAAGAAAATTATCGAATTTTTGATTAATGTGTACATTGACAAACAATTAACAATAATATAAAATAAACATTGTTAAAAGATAAACAATATAGCAACACATAAAAACTTGTTAATATTTTAACGCATAACATTGTTATAAATGAAAGAAATAAAAAAAGGTTATAATTTAGTAGCGTATTTTATTTTTAGTAATTAATAAGTTTATATCTATGAAGCTGTATCGGAGGAAGTACCCCCCTACTGATAACAGGATGATTTCAAAATTAGGAGGATAATCGTAATGGCAAAAAAAGAAGAACAAACTACAGTACAAGCAACTGGATTAGTTGACAGCGTTGATGCATTAGTTGCAAAAATGAACGAAATCAGAGAAGCACAGAAAATTTTCGCAACTTACACTCAAGAACAGGTAGATAAGATTTTCTTAGCTGCTGCAACAGCTGCTAACAAACAAAGAATCCCGCTAGCTAAAATGGCAGTTGAAGAAACTGGTATGGGTATTGTTGAAGATAAAGTTATCAAAAACCACTACGCAGCAGAATATATTTATAATGCATACAAAGACACTAAAACATGTGGTGTTATTGAAGAAGATACTAGTTTTGGAATCAAGAAAGTTGCTGAACCAATTGGTTTAATTGCAGCAGTTATCCCAACTACAAACCCAACTTCAACAGCGATTTTCAAAACATTGATCGCTTTAAAAACTAGAAATGCAATCATCATCAGCCCACATCCACGTGCTAAGAATTCTACTATCGCAGCAGCAAAAGTTGTTCTTGATGCAGCAGTAGAAGCAGGTGCACCAGCTGGAATCATTGGTTGGATTGATGTTCCATCATTAGAGTTAACTAACGAAGTTATGAAGAGTGCAGATATCATCTTAGCTACAGGTGGTCCTGGTATGGTTAAGGCTGCTTACTCATCAGGTAAACCAGCTCTTGGTGTTGGTGCAGGTAACACTCCAGTAATTATGGACGAAACTTGTGATGTTAAATTAGCAGTTAACTCAATTATTCATTCAAAAACTTTCGATAATGGTATGATCTGTGCATCAGAACAATCTGTTATCGTTAACGATAAAATATACGCAGCAGTTAAGAAAGAATTCGCAGATAGAGGATGTTACTTCACAACTCCAGAAGAAACAGAAAAACTTAGAAAAACAATCCTTATCAATGGAGCTCTTAACGCTAAAATCGTTGGTCAAAAACCAATTACTATCGCTAAATTAGCTGGATTTGATGTTCCAGAAGCAACTAAGATTCTTATCTCAGAAGTTGAATCTGTAGCAATCGAAGAAGAAATGGCACACGAAAAATTATCTCCAGTATTAGCTATGTACAAAGCAAAATCATTTGATGAAGCAGTTGCTAAAGCAGAAGTACTTGTTGCTGATGGTGGTTATGGTCATACATCTTCACTCTATGTAAATGTTGGAACTGGTAAAGCTAAGATCGATCAATTTGCAGCAGCAATGAAGACTTGTAGAATTCTTGTTAATACTCCATCTTCACATGGTGGTATTGGTGACTTATACAACTTCAAATTAGCTCCATCATTAACTCTTGGTTGTGGATCATGGGGTGGAAACTCTGTATCTGAAAATGTAGGTGTTAAGCACTTAATCAACATCAAGACAGTAGCTGAGAGGAGAGAAAATATGCTTTGGTTTAGAGCACCTGAAAAAGTATACTTCAAGAAAGGCAGTCTTCCTGTAGCTCTTGATGAACTTAAGAACGTAATGGGCAAGAAAAAAGTATTTATCGTAACTGACTCATTCTTATACAAGAACGGTTACACAAAATGCGTAACAGATAAATTAGATGAAATGGGTATCCAACATACTACATTCTACGAAGTAGCACCAGACCCAACATTAGAATGTGCAAAAGAAGGTGCTAAAGCTATGAGAGCTTTCGAACCAGATTGTATCATCGCTGTTGGTGGTGGTTCAGCAATGGATGCTGGTAAGATTATGTGGGTTATGTACGAACACCCAGAAGCTGACTTCATGGATATGGCTATGCGTTTCATGGATATTAGAAAACGTGTTTACACATTCCCTAAGATGGGTGAAAAAGCATACTTCATCGCTGTTCCTACAACTTCAGGTACTGGTTCAGAAGTTACACCTTTCGCAGTTATCACTGATGAAAAGACTGGACACAAATATCCATTAGCAGATTATGAATTACTTCCAAACATGGCGATCATTGATGCTGATATGATGATGAACCAACCAAAAGGATTAACTAGTGCTTCAGGTATCGATGCTCTTACTCATGCATTAGAGGCTTATGCATCAATCATGGCTACTGATTATACAGATGGTCTTGCTCTTAAAGCTATGAAGAATATCTTCGCTTACTTACCAAGTGCATATGAAAACGGTTCAGAAGATGTAACAGCAAGAGAAAAAATGGCTGATGCTTCAACATTAGCTGGTATGGCATTCGCAAATGCATTCCTTGGAATTTGTCACTCAATGGCTCATAAATTAGGTGCATTCCACCACTTACCACATGGTGTTGCTAACGCATTATTAATCACTGAAGTAATGAAATTCAATGCTGTAAGCGTTCCAACTAAGATGGGAACATTCTCTCAATATCAATATCCACATTGTATGGAAAGATATATTGAAGTTGCTAACTTCCTTGGAATTCAAGGTAAGAACGATCAAGAAAAATTCGATAACTTACTTAAAGCTATTGAAGAATTAAAAGCTAAAGTTGGTATTAAGAAAACTATCGCTGAATATGGCGTAGATGAAAAATACTTCTTAGAAACATTAGATAAGATGGTTGAGCAAGCATTTGACGATCAATGTACAGGTGCTAACCCAAGATATCCATTAATGACAGAAATGAAAGAAATGTATTTAAAAGTTTACTACGGTAAATAAAATCATACGTGATTTATAAGCAATATTAAGAAGACAATCTTCAACTGGTTTGTGTGTAATACACGGATATATAAGATTCGTGTATTCACATAAAAACCTTGAAGATTGTCTTTTTTAGCTGGTTGTGAATGTATGTATAATCTAGAAAATGCAAAAGTAATATGTAAAAAAGCCGCTTATAACCTCTATTTTATTGGGTTGACATAGAAGTACCTCAATATTATAATTGTAATTTAATATTAATTAACTAACATTAACTGGTAATTAAATGGTATTAAGTTAACAATTAGTGTTTAAAAATGGTTATGTAGTTTCGTTAGTTATTATATAAAGAATTCATTTAGGATAAGATGATTATCAATCATAAACAGGAGGAATGATTATGACGTTTGGAGAAAATTTTGTATGGGGAGTTGCTACCTCTTCCTATCAAATAGAAGGAAGAACTAAAGATGATGGTAAGGGTGATGATATATGGGATATCTATGTACGTGAACCAGGTAAGATAATGGAAGGTCACACGGGCGATATTGCTTGTGATCACTATAATCGTTATAAGGAAGATATCGCTATTATGAAGCAATTGGGCATACGTGCCTATCGTTTTTCGATTAATTGGGCAAGAATTCTGCCAGACGGAATTGGGAAGATTAATGAAAAAGGAATTCAATTTTATAATAATTTGATTGATTGTTTATTAGAGAATGGAATTGAACCGTACATTACCTTGTATCATTGGGAATTACCATACGCCTTATACCGTAAAGGTGGCTGGCTAAACAGGGAGATCGTGCAATGGTTTGGTGAATATGCAAAAATAGTTGCAACCTATTTCTCGGATCGTGTTACCAAATATTTCACATTGAATGAACCACAATGCTTTATTGGATTAGGATTTCTTAACGGAGTCCATGCACCGGGTCTTAAGGCGCCAATCAGAGATACATTTGAGATGGCACATAATGTTTTACTAGCACATGGACAAGCTACTAGAATGTTGCGAGAGCATGCAAAACAACCGATAGAAGTAGGCTATGCGCCGACAGCAGGAGTTAGTTATCCTGCGAGTGAGAAACCAGAAGATGTAGAGGCAGCAAGAAAAAGTTTCTTCCGATGCCCAGATATAGAGGATGGCTGGACTTGGAATGTTAGTTGGTGGAGTGATCCTGTTATACTAGGAGAATATCCAGAAGAAGGTCTCCGCAAGTACAGTAAGTATTTGCCGAATATAACAAAGGAGGATATGAAGCTAATTGCACAGCCACTCGATTTCTATGGTCAAAATATGTACAATGGATTTCAAGTTAAGATGGGAGCAGACGGTTTACCTGAGTATGTAAATCGTGAGGTAGGGTTTGCTAAAACAGCAACAAATTGGCCGGTTACACCAGAATGTTTATATTGGGGCACTAAGTTTTTGCACGAGCGCTATCAGCTTCCAATATTCATAACGGAGAACGGAATGTCTTGTCATGATACGATATCCCTAGATGGTAAAGTACATGATCCAAACCGCATCGATTTCTTGAATCGTTATTTATTACAATTAGGAAAAGCAAAAGATGAGGGCGTTGACATCAGAGGTTATTTTGAATGGTCCCTGATGGATAATTTTGAATGGAATTGTGGCTATACAGAACGTTTCGGTCTTGTATATGTTGATTATGAAACGCAGAAAAGAATAGTTAAAGATTCAGGGTATTGGTATCGTGATGTTATTTTAAATAAAGGAAAAAATCTATAAAAAGTATAAATCACACTATGAAGATCATTTATATAAAATCTTCATAGTGTGATTTTTTTTCTCGATATTGCAATGGAGTTAAGGTCGTGTGGGTTTTGAATAAGTGGATAAAATGAGGTGTGTTAGCTATACCGATTGATTCTGCTATTTCATTAACGGTTTTGTTTGTTGTAAGAAGGAGTTGTTTAGCAACTTCCATTCTACGATCAATTAGGTAGTCAATAGGAGATCTATGAACATAGCGTTTGAAATCCTTCGCTAATTTGTATTTGTTATAATTTAACTCTTCAGACAAAGAGTCAAGAGTATGTTTCTCTGTATAACGAGTTTGGAGAATGGTCATCATCTGTTTGATATGATTTGGTACATAACTACTTTGTTTACCATCTATATGTTTAGTAAGTATGATATTAGTTAGTAAAGAAGTTAATAATGACGAACGTATTAATTCCACTGTGATTGAATTGTTTTCTTCGTAGGAAAACAGTTTGTGTAAGGTTGTTATACTATCGTCACTAGGAATGCAATTGCAATAAGGAATACCATTCTCTTGGAACAATTGATAATAATAGCTAATTTGTTGACCATTGAGAAACAGTATTTCAAAATCCCAATTTTGTTCTAATAAATCTAGTTTGAGATAATTTGTACAATCGAGAAATATAAAAGAGTTATCTCCTATTACATATTGATTGTTATCGTAAGTTAAGCGATATCGGCCCTTCTTAGTGTATAGTAAAAGGAAAGAGTCCAAATCTTTCATCTCTATAGTAAATGGAAAATTGCGTGTTGTCTTAGCTAATATCTCTAGGTAGTAAAGGGATTCTTTAGCATGGGCAGATGGAGAAGGGATGTAGGATTCTTTTAAGAAATCCTTTAAGGAAATGTTTTGTGAGGAGATTTTTCTTGATGAAATTCTTGTATTTAAATTAGGCTGGTAAAAAGCATCTGTATAGGAAGAATGAAGGGATAAAACAGATTGATTCCAACGCTTTACGAATGTTGACATAGATATCCTCCTCTTGTGGTAATAAATTTTCGATAATTTAACTTAAATTTAGTATACCTAATACTTGATAAGAATGCAAGATATGTAAATGAGGTAAAAAATATTAACAAACCTTTTTAAGAGTAATAAAAAGCCAAGATACTATAAAAATAGTCAAGATAGTAGAGTGATTAAAAATTAAGTAAAGTATAAAATTAAATTAAGCTAAAAAGGTTAAATTATTAGCGGATTAGCGATTAAGTAGAACGGTAGTCGGGTTTACAAAAGCTAATACTTACGATGAAATAAAGGCGAGGAGGAGTAGGAATGTTCGTAGAAGAAGCCAATCGAATGCTGAATGATAAAATCCTTCCATTTTGGGAAAATCTAAAAGATAATACTTATGGTGGTTTTTATGGCTGGTTAGATTATGAGTTGAATTTAGATAAAAAGGCAGTTAAAGGCTGCATATTAAATAGTAGAATCTTATGGTTCTTCTCAAATGCATATTTGACAACCAAGGATACGGAGTTGTTACCTTATGCAAAGCATGCGTATGAATTTTTAAAGAAGTATTGTATTGATAAAGAATATGGAGGCGTATACTGGTCGTTAAATTATGATGGTACCGTATTTGATAGCACCAAACATACCTATAATCAAGCGTTTGCAATCTATGCATTAGCTTCCTATTACGATGCAACCAAAGAAGAAGAGGCACTAAAAATTGCTTATGACTTGTATAGAATCATAGAATCAAACTGCACGGATGAAGTAGGATACTTAGAAGCATTTACATATGATTTCAAACCAGAAGATAATGATAAGTTATCAGAAAATGGTGTAATTGCTGAGAAAACAATGAATACTTTGTTACATGTGTTTGAAGCTTACACGGAGTTGTATCGAGTAACGAAGGATGAGCAAGTTGCTAAAAAATTATATCTTATAATGGACGTATTCGAGAAGCAAGTATTCAATGAAGAATTACGCAGACAAGAAGTGTTCTTTGACAAGAATATGAATAGTATTCTTGATTTACATTCCTATGGTCATGACATAGAAACAGCATGGTTGATAGACAGAGGTTGCGAGGTGCTTAATGACGCAGAGTTAACAAAGAGAATGCGCCGTATTACAAGTATTTTAGAAGACGAGATTTATAAGGTGGCTTATGTTGACCATTCTCTATTGAATGAATGTGAAAAAGGAAATGTTAATCGTATGAGAGTTTGGTGGGTTCAAGCAGAAGCAGTTGTTGGCTTCTTGAATGCCTATGAAAAGTCTAACGACGAACGCTATAAGGAAGCTGCCAAAGATATCTTAGAATATATTAAAACAAAACTTGAAGACCAAAGAGACGGTTCAGAATGGTATTGGCAATTAGATGATAATCATCTACCAGATACAAGCAAACCAATTGTTGAACCATGGAAATGTCCATATCACAACGGAAGAATGTGCTTTGAAATCATTAGGAGGAATATAGATGTTGCATAAAAATTATTATACAGAATTAGAAAAGTACAATGCATTAATTAACAAGAAGAATAAGGTGGCGGATTTCTACAATGGAATCTATAATCGTTATGAAAATCCTGTATTAACAAGAGACCATATTCCACTAACATGGAAATATGATTTGAATGTAGAAACAAATCCATACTTTATGGAACGTATAGGTGTGAATGCTGTAATGAACTCAGGAGCAATTGAATTGAATGGGAAATTCTATTTGGTTGCTAGAATTGAAGGAAATGATCGTAAGTCTTTCTTTGGTGTTGCAGAGAGTGACAACGGGGTTGATGGCTTCAAGTTCTGGGATTATCCAGTTGAATTACCAGACACTTGTAAAGAAGAAACTAATGTTTATGATATGAGATTAACAAAGCATGAAGATGGATATATCTATGGTACGTTCTGTTCAGAAAGCAAAGATACAAGTGTTAATGATTTATCTGCAGCAGTTGCGGCAGCTGGTATAGTAAGAACAAAGGATCTAAAAACTTGGGAGCGTCTTGATAATTTAAAGACTCTACGTTCCCCACAACAAAGAAACGTTGTACTACATCCAGAGTTTGTGAATGGTAAATATGCATTCTACACTAGACCAATGGATGATTTTATTGACACTGGCTCAGGCGGTGGTATTGGCTTTGGGTTATGCGATGATATCGAACATGCAGTAATTGATGAAGAAATTATTACAAGTTGCAGAAAATATCATACAATTACGGAAGTTAAGAATGGTGCAGGTGCTGTTCCAATTAAGACAGATAAAGGATATATCCATATTGCTCATGGTGTACGTAATACGGCTGCAGGTCTTCGCTATGTTATCTATGCATTTGCAACAGATCTTAAAGAGCCATGGAAAGTTATCGCTGAGCCATCTGGATTCTTAATTGCACCATTAGCTTCAGAAAGAGTTGGAGATGTATCTAATGTTGTGTTTACTAACGGAGCAATTGCAAGAGATAACGGTGACGTATATATCTACTATGCTTCTTCTGATACAAGAATGCATGTAGCAACAACAACTATTGATAAACTAGTTGACTATGTGTTCAATACACCAGAAGATCCATTACGTTCACCTGATTGTGTACAACAAAGATGTGAATTAATTAGAAAAAATCTTGAATATTTAAAAGAAGAAAAATAAAGAAGAAAAATAAAAGAGTGCTATGTATTATAAGTGTTCTAGTAAAGGTTTGTGATTATTATGGAAATGCCAGGAGAAGTAATATTACCAAATGCAAAAGAGTTACAATATTGTGGACGTATTGACTTAACAAATGAATTAGAACCAGTGTTTGTCTATGCCTGTAGTTTCGTTACGTTTAAGTTTACAGGTACCACAATACGTGTCATAATAAGTAACATGCATTGTTATTATGATAACTATATTGGATATATAATTGATGGCAAACAAGGAAAAATTAAGTTGTCTCAAGGGCAAGATAAGGAATGTATATTACTAAAAGATAATTTAGAAGACAAAGAACATGAGATAATCTTTTTTAAACGTATGGATGCTTGCCATTACTTCACACTTTTTGGGTTTATTATTGATGAAGGAGCTGTCGTTAATTCGGCTCCTTCATTTCCAACTAGACGTATAGAAGTATATGGTGACTCGGTTTCAGCAGGAGAGTTATCTGAGGCAATAGATTATATCGGAAAACCGGATCCAAAGCACAATGGCGAATACTCTAATTCGTGGTATTCCTATGCGTGGATGGCGGCTAGAAAATTAGAAGCTCAGATTCATGATATTGCACAAGGTGGAATATCGCTATTAGATGGGACTGGTTGGTTTGGCGCACCACATTACTATGGAATGGAACATACATGGGATAAACTTCGCTATCATTCAGAATTAGGACCAAAGACTCCCTGGGACTTTACGAAATATGTGCCGCATGTAGTAGTTGTTGCAATTGGTCAGAATGATAACAATCCAGTCGATTATATGAAAGAGAATTATCAAGGAGAAAAGGCAAGCCGGTGGAGAATTCAATACGCAGAATGGATTAAGAAAATTCGTAAAACTTATCCCAATGCGTTAATTATACTGTCAACAACTATATTGAATCATCACGCTAACTGGGATAAAGCAATTGGTGAGGTATGTGAAGAACTTGGTGATGAGAAAATTGTACATTTTCTATATAAGAAAAATGGTCAGGGTACACCAGGACATATACGTATCTTGGAAGCAGAAGAGATGGCAGATGAACTAAGTGAATTTATTCTGTCGTTTGGTGATGAGATATGGAATGGTTGATGACTTTAGGAGGTCTATATGAGTTATTTAGAGAAATACAAAGAGTGGTGTGAAAATCCGTATTTTGATACCGAAACAAGAGAAGAGCTACTTGAATTAAAGGGGAATGAGCAAGAGATTCAGGATCGTTTCTATCGTGATTTAGCTTTTGGAACAGGTGGATTACGTGGAGTTCTTGGTAACGGAACAAATCGTATGAATATCTATACGGTTAGGAAAGCAACACAAGGTTTAGCGAATTATGTTTGCAAGAAAGCTGGACAAGAAAAAGGTGTTGCAATTGCTTATGACTCTCGTTTAATGTCAAGAGAGTTCGCTGAAGAAACGGCATTGTGTTTTGCGGCTAACGGTATTAGAGCGTATGTATTCCCATCATTACGTCCAACGCCAGAACTTTCTTTTGCTGTACGTAGATTAGGTTGTATCGCAGGTGTAGTAATTACAGCTAGCCATAACCCATCTAATTACAATGGATATAAGGTATATTGGGAAGATGGTGCACAGATAACAGCTCCCCTTGATGCTGAGATAATTGCAGAAGTGAATGCAATCACTGATTATGCAGTTGTTAAAACAATGGAAATGAAAGAAGCAGAGGAAAAGGGACTATATAAAGTAATCGGAAGTGATATCGATGACGAATATATCGCCAAGATGAAAGAGTTAGTACTAAATCCAGAGCAACTTCGTGAATATGCAAAGCAAATTAAAGTTGTATATACACCATTACATGGAACAGGACTTGTTCCGGTTACTAGAATCTTGAAAGAAATTGGATTTGAACAGGTATATGTTGTACCAGAACAAGAACAACCAGATGGAAGATTCCCAACCATTAGTTATCCTAACCCAGAAGATCCTAAAGCGTTTGCTATGGCAATTGAATTAGCAAAGAAGGTAGATGCAGATATTATTCTAGCAACAGATCCTGACGCTGACCGTCTTGGTATCTATGCTAAGAATACACAAACCGGAGAGTATGTATCGTTCACAGGTAATATGTCTGGAATGTTAATCTGTGAATATATATTATCGCAACGAAAAGAACTTAATAAGATGCCTAACAACGGTGCACTAGTAACAACAATTGTGTCGAGCAATATGGCATTAGCAGTAGCGAAGGAATATGGATTAGCTTGTATTGAAACCTTAACCGGATTCAAATATATTGGAGAACAGATTAAATTCTTTGAACAACAAAATTCATACCAATACCTTTTTGGATTTGAAGAAAGCTATGGTTGTTTGATTGGAACCTATGCAAGGGATAAAGATGCAGTATCCGCTGTTATGGCTCTTTGCGAAGCTGCAGCATATTACAAAGCTCATAATCTTACTTTGTGGGATCAGATGCTACGTATCTATGATAAATATGGCTACTACATGGAAGACTTGCATACAATCACACTAAAAGGTCAAGACGGTGCAGAAAGAATTAATCGCATTATGGATCGTTTCCGTACAGAGAATGTTTTATCCATAGCAGATACGAAAGTAAAAGCACTTCGTGACTATGACAATGATGTAGTAATTAATTATGAGACAGCAGAAAAAACTACAACAGGATTACCAAAGTCAAATGTTCTGTATTTTGATTTAGTAGATGATGTATGGTGTTGTGTAAGACCATCGGGAACAGAACCTAAGATTAAGTTCTATATGGGAGTAAAAGCGAAGTCCTTAGAAGAGGGAAGAGAACAACTTGAAAAGTTAAAACAGGCGATGAGCGAATTTGCTGAAGAAACAAAATAAATAGAGAAGGTCGAGGATATCAATTTGATTATATCAAATTGATATCCTCGACCTTTTTCACTTTCAGTTTACTTGCGAGTATTTTTTTATTTGTAATTATTGATATCTATGTAACCAATAAGTCTTATGAAGGAAAATGAATGGTTTATTCGTATTCTACTACATCTAACCATTTCATTAACAATTCTCTTTCTTCTGGTTTGTTTTTCGTTAATTGTGCTGCAGCGACAATTGGCAACCAAGTCTGTACGTAACGTTTTTCTGTTTGACTCTTCTTGCAGAAGAGATCTAGATATAAGTCTGCGGCTTTTGGATTATCTAATGATAATAGAAGATAAGTTCTTGCAGCGTCAGCGCTGGCATTTCCTTGTGAAGCATGCACCCAATCCAGAACGTATAATTTATCGTTAGAAACGATGATGTTCTTAGGATTGAAATCACCATGACATACTTTGGTGTGTTTTGGCATTCCATCTAGTCTGGTTAATAAATCATATTTCTTAATGCTATCAATGCAATCAAGACTATTGATTTGACGAACCATCTTATCCTTGAGCTTATTAAGTTGTGGAGATCGTTTGGAATGAATCTCTAATTGCAAGTCCACCATCTGTTCAATATAGGATTGCAATTTGTCAGGATTATCTTTCATTAATTGGTATAGAATCTTGCCTTCAATGAAATTCATGCTAATAGCCCATTGTCCATCGATGATGGATACTTCACTTATACTTGGGATATCTAATCCTGTTTCTTCGACTCGTGAGGTATTTAACGCTTCATTCAATACTTCTGTTTTAGGAAAATCTTTATTAAATACTTTAATTGCAATGTCCCCATCTCGGTATACACTTGCATTTGTACCTTTAGATATTAAATTCTCTAACTTCATATGAATCGCTCCTCTCGTTGCTGTCTTACCTGTTAAGTTTACCATTATGTTACATGTTAGTAATCTTTTGGATTGATTATATTATACTACAAACTGCTCAAAAAGTACAGTGTATTAGGGTGTAAATTATTAAAAATATATAAAAAAATAAGATGTGATATAAAAATATGATCAAAATGTTTAAAAAAGATAAAAATTTGCAACAAAACAATACAATATGTTTAAAATTTATAAATAAAAGTCGAGAAATAGCTAGAAATTGAAGCAGAAGTATGGTAAAATATAAACAAAACAAAGAATAGTATATGAACTGTGATATACAAATATTACAAAATTGTGTTTTGTAAGAATGCCAAAAGAAAACTAGTTCAAAGACTTTGGAAGGGAGCATTTTGCTATTATGAGTATATTAAAGAAAAGTAAAAAAACAAGTAATACTGAAAATATTAATACTCAGCAACTGGAAGTTAAAGAGAAGGCAAAACAAATACATATAGGAGTAAAGCACATAGAAGATTCAATTGAGTATTTTATGAATGGAGAAGGGGATATATCAAAATATTTTGAAGAGATTAGAGAAGGTTTTGATTCAACTTCATTAAAACTTGGAAACATGAATGAGAATTTAGATAATAGACAAAAGAATTTCAAGGATTTTCATATATATGCGAGTCAAGTGAATGATATCGTTTCAAAGTCTGATGATGCAATAACAGAAGCAGATAATAAGATGGGAACATTATCGAATTATATAGAACAAAGTTGCGATCAGTTAGGTAATATTACGAATACATTCCGTACATTAGAGAAAAACTTCGAGAACATTCAAGAAATGTCAAAGAATATTACAGGGATAGCTTCCAATACAAATTTATTAGCGCTAAATGCATCCATTGAAGCTGCTAGAGCAGGTGATGCCGGAAGGGGATTTGCAGTTGTAGCGGAACAGATTCGTGAGTTATCTACATCAACAACGAAGTTGGTATCAGGGATTGATGAATCGGTACAAGCATTGTTTGATAGTTTAGATGGTTTAAAGAAAGAAATTGAAAAAACAAAAGGCACAATTCAAGAGAACCTTTCATATGCTAATGATGTTAAGACTAATTTTGTGCAAGTTACAGAGTATACGAAAGAAGTAAAAGAATTCAGTGATAGGATTGTATCTCAAATCGGTGATACAGGGAGTGAAATTCAATCTATTGGCAATGATACAACCGATATAGCTAGTGTAATACATAAATTAGGTAGCAAATTAGATACTTTGAATGAGAAGATGACTAATAAATCAGCCTTGCTATGTGAGGTAAGTGATTTCCTAAAGCAACTTGACAATCTAGTTGATGAAGAAATCAAAGAGGTATAAGGTTGTATTACAAATCAGAGGAGAGTAATTAACTACCGTACTATAATAGAAGATTGATATTATAGAAGGCGGAGTATATTACGGTGAAATGATTACAACACTTGAAGCTTAAGCACTAAAGAGTCCAACTGCCATGGTATGGTTAAGATGATGGTATGTGAATTCTAATATAGAAGAAGCTGCGGTTATGATAGAAGAATAAGACATCATATCAGTAGCAGTTACAATGAATACGTTACCATATTGTAATATTGTCTTTATCGAAGGAGAAGAGAGAAAGTCAATATTAAGTGTATAACTTATCTTGGAGATAGCATCGGCAAGATGTGGGTTAATTGAAGGCAATGTCTTTTTCAATAGACACTGCCTTCTTATTTTCGTCTAAGAATTACCTACATCTAGGCCACTGTGGTAAGAGCGATTACCAATTGCTTCTATGAGACGATCGAACCTAGTATAATCAATTAACCCATTGGATTTGCTATTAAGGTAAGCGGTAATATGCGAGAGAATATTCTGATAATAGATGGCTGCCTTACTATATAAATCATAGATAGAGTCTGTTGATTCAATGCTAGTATCCCATGGGTTTTTCCAAGTGGAATTGCTAAGATTGCATGCATCCATGGTATCTATAAGGGTATCGTTAATCATAAGAGATGAAACTATATGTTCCTGTCTTAGTAATTTTTCAAGAACACGTATCGTTCGTTGTTTTCTTCCAGTTTGATCGTGTAAGAATAAAGTTTCGATTTTCATGGAGGTGATTGCCTTTTTAATCTTAGAAGGGCTTGTTATTCTGGAACCTTTTCCCGTATCCAGGAGAAATGAATGGAAGGTTTTATTAATACTGATACTCAGTAAGTTTGAAATAATTGCCTTATCTTTATAAGATAGTGATATTGTTTTAGAAGGATAGAACTTCGAGGGGGCTAGTCCCTTTCGCTCTAGCAATAGTTTCTTATCAATTATGGCTTCTAATATACCGTGTAGACTAAAAGAAGTGACATTCGATCCACGAATGTCAGGTGAATAACCAGTTCTATAGTAGATATAGGGGTGTATATGTGCATCTAAGGAATAGTGGGCAAGTAATCCACATAGGTAAGCAAGACCACAATCATATTTCGAATCTGTTAATGTAGAGAGTTTATTCAGATAATTTTGAAAGAACAGGGATACTCTATGTTCGTGCATATGATTGCCTACATTATATTCTGAAGGGCCTAAGATAAGGGATATATCGAAAAAGAAGATATCGGGACCTTGCAGACCAAGTTTGTACGCGTTTTGATTCTGATATAAGATTGTTTTGATTTTACTTACTGTAAGGGTCTGGTACATATCAACCCCATATAAGTAATGTGTTATATAAGCTGGCATAGTATCTCCTTGTGAAACTAAATAGTCATTTAAATCTTTTTAATAAAGTATAGTATAACAGAAGAAGCAGTAAATGATACGGAGATATTCTAGATGAAAGAATATCTCCATTTTATGAATTCTTCTGAGTTTGATGTTTCTTTTAGGATCACTGTGTTACTATATAGAAGTGCCCTTTGCTTCATAATGTGGCAAGCAAGAAGCTTGTTTTGCCACATAGATGTGGTCAGTACACTAACATTAAAGATAAAAAGGAAATATTCTGTTTTTTCGACAAGTAAATTATGATATAAATTATTGATATCATTTAAAATAGGTAGTAGATTTTATTTATTATACTAGTTATAATAAAGGACGTGACTAAAGATGTTGTGTAATACATTTAAGAAATACTGATATTTTGATAAGGTAAGGGTGAAACGATGGAGGGTAATGAAGGCTTAGATGCCGCAGCTTTAGCTGGAAGGATTTTGTTACAGAATGGTGCTGAGATTTTTCGTGTAGAGGAGACGATCGAGAGAATAGCAAAATCATATGGATTGGAAGGAAATAGTTCGTTTGTACTAAGTAGTGGAATATTCATTACGGAGGAAAAGGACGATAAGCATTTCTATGCCAATGTGAAGCATATTCCTCTAAGTACGGCACATCTGGATAAAGTTGCAGCAGTGAACCAGCTTTCTAGAGAAATAGAAACGGGAAAATATACGCCGGGAGAGGCAATAGAAGAGCTACATAAAATAGAAAACATGCCTGAGAATCCCAAAGTTGCGCAGATTATTGCAGCGGGTGTTGGTAGTGCTTGTTTTGGATATCTCTTTGGAGGTTCGATATTTGATAGTCTTACAGCATTCCTAGTAGGAGGTTTGTTATGGGTGTTTCTTGGCTTTATGTCAAAGCGAAAGAAACGAATGACAAAGATTATGTTGAATCTAGGTGGTGGTATGTTTTCAACAACGTTGTCTATTCTGGGATACCATTTAGGAATTGGGGATAACCTAAATCATATTATAATAGGTTCAATTATTCCGCTTGTTCCAGGAGTAGCATTCACGAATGCTATTCGAGATATAGCTAATGAAGATTATATTAGTGGTATTGTTCGATTAGTGGACGCATTATTAATAGCATTCTGTATTGCTTTAGGTGTAGGAATTGTAATAACTGTATATCATAAAGCTATGGGGGGAATCGGATGATAGGACAATTTTTAGCTGCTACATTTGGAACAATTGCATTTTCCTTACTATTTAGTGTGCCTAAGCGATATTACCCGTGGTGCGGATTGGTTGGAGGGACAGGTTGGCTTTTTTACTTGATTTTTTCAAAATATGTTGGAATTGTGATAGCATGTTTTATCGCAACTTGTGTAGTTGTTTGTCTAAGTAGGCACTTGGCAACGAGAATGAACTGTCCAGTAACGTTATTTTTGTTATCTGGAATATTTTGTCTTGTGCCAGGTGCAGGAATCTATTGGACAGCATACTATACTATTATGGAACAATATAGTCTTGCATCAGCAAAAGGATTTGAGACATTCAAAATGGGGATAGCGATTGTTCTGGGGATTACATTAGTATTCGAGATACCGCAAGAATTCTTCAAACGAAGGATTACAAAGAGAGATCGAGTATAATATAGTTAGAATAAGTGAAGACATCAATGATGGGAGGTTTAGAAGATGGAGGTTGGAATGAACAGAGAGGAAGCATACCAACTGCTTGAGAATAATGTTATTGATACGATTCATGAATGGCAAGTGAAATTAGGTTATACAGAGGAAATGATACGAATCTATTATAATAGAGATTCGTTAGAACATCTTGTGAAGTTACCACTACCAACTATACTAGAAGCGAAAGAGTTTCTGATAGCATGGCGTGAAACGGTTCAGGACCATCTGGGTAAAGTGCATCTAAGCAACAATGAGGAGAGATTTTGCATCGGTATACCAGCAGAAGGAACGAAGTATGTTCATGAGCAGAGGAAAGGAAGTACCTTTTTGCTTAATTTGATGGAAGTGTTGAAAGAGACTACCTGTTCAATTGAACAAATCCTTGAAGTATTCAAGAAGAGGTCACCAAACGTTATTTGTGAGAGAGCGGTGGATGAAGAATTTGATTATGTAATCTACTATGAGAATGATGCATTAGATTCTTTTCGATACTGTTTTAGCTTAGGCGAGATGGGAGCGTTTTATCATAGATTTTCTGAGTATGATTATCAAACCGTACGCTAGGAAATTACAAATTGACTTATGATATAGAAGTCAATTTAATTAGATTATTAATAATATAAGGGTTCTGATTCTTTTACTCTAAAAAGAAGGTATCAGAACCCATTAGATTTAGCTTATAATAATAGCAGATATGAAGGAGGAGTTAATATGGTTTTTTCTAAAAAGACAAAATCTTGTAGTGAAATGGTAGGGTTATTGGAGTATGTTGATGAGGCATTAGCTGGAAAAGATGTAACATTGCCAAAGAGTGATCACCCCGTACATAAAAAGGTTATTGAACGTTTTGACCAATTATTAGTCAATGAAAAGAGAATGTCACAAGCAGCGAAAGGTGTACTTGAAGTAGCAGCCACATTAAGTAGTTTCGATGTAGGAATGACACATATCTCAAATCAATTGATGGATTTTGCGAAAGATTTGGAGGCTCTTAGTGCTTCAAATCTTGCGATTGTCGAAGAAACTACAGCAACAATGAATCAGGTTACAGATACAATAGATCAAACAACAGTGACACTTGAGAATCTATCGAATGATTCAAAGAATCTGTCTACTAAGAATAGCGAGAGTAAAGAACTTCTTGTAGAAGTTGAATCATTGAAGGAAGAAGTAGTTACCGATACAAAAGAGATGAATGACAAGATTGAACAGTTAGTTGAATTAGCTGTTGCAGTTGGTAAAATTGTTGATAGTGTACAAGGCATCGCTAACCAAACAAATCTCCTTGCTTTAAATGCAGCGATTGAAGCAGCAAGAGCTGGAGAACATGGTAAGGGGTTTGCTGTTGTGGCAGAAGAAGTTCGTAATCTTGCTGACAATACGAAAGATAACTTAGAAGGTATGAGGGGTTTCGTATCAAGTATTCATACGGCAGCAGAAGAAGGAAAAGCTAGTATGGAGCGAGCTTTAACGTCAACAAGTCAGATGAGTGAGAAGATAGATGCTGTATCACAAACAATAGGAAGTAACATACAAGTATTAGAAGATGTTATAGAAAACGTCGATACCGTGTATACTTCTATGCAGGGAATTAAAGTTGCAGCTACAGAGATTAATATAGCGATGGAAAGTTCAAGCGATGATGCACAACAATTAAGCGAGATGACTAAGAATATTCATAAAGATGCTGTGGAAAGTGTTAGTTTTGCAAAGGGTATCTCAAAAATTGATGATCAATTAACGGAAATCGTTTCTTCCTTGTATGAAGGGTTACGTTCTGGAAAACATGCAGTAACGAATGATGAGCTTAGAACTGCTATTGAAAAAGCCATGAAAGCACACAAAGATTGGCTTGCGAATATGAATTTAATCGTTGATAAGATGAAGGTACTGCCTATTCAGACAAACTCTAACAAATGCGCTTTCGGACATTTCTATCATGCAATTCATATCGATCATACTGCAATCATTGATGATTGGAGAGAAGTGGACAAGCTGCACAAAGAATTCCACACAATGGGAGACACGATTCTAGATTCCGTTAGAGCCCATGACGAAAGTAAGGCAAAACAACAGTATGAGCAAACAATTGCATTGTCAGAGAAATTATTAGCGTTACTTGAAAAAATTGTAGCAACAATTGATTCAATGACAGCAAAACAGATTAGAATATTCAAATAGAAAGTTGAGAAGTATGGAAAGTATAGAAAAAAAGATCCCATTCACATGTCCAAGTTGTAAATCGGAACATATGGTAACTTGTTATGAACAATTAGGCCCTAATAAGAAAGAGGAAGTTATGAGCGCCTCTTTTTTACAATGGGACTGTGACAGTTGTGGTCATAAAGTTAAGTTAGTTTACCCAACGTATTACTGTAACATAGAGAAGGAGTTTGTGGTTTTTTTGCGTCCAAATGTAAGTGATGCAAGTTGCATCACAGAAGATGAGAAGGAAATGTTCAAAGGATTTACGATGAGATTATGCAAAACAGCAGACACTTTCGTAGAAAAAGTACGTGTATTTGAAGCAAAACTGAACGACCGAGCAATCGAATTACTAAAATTAATAACATTTGCAAAGATACATGTAGGGAATGATACGATTCAAGATATCTATTTCTATCGTATAAGTGAGCATGGAAGCTTGGAATTCACATTAATGTACAAAGAAGATATTGATGGAATTGATATTGACCAAGCAATGTATCAGAATGTATTAAACATTGTGACAGATGAATTACCACCACTTGAAGATGATGTGTATTGTATTGATTTGAATTGGGCAGGGGCTCAGGTTGTATAAGTCTCCTGTCCTTTGAAAGGAGTATTATAATATGAGAGAAGTTAAATTCAAGATGGAGAGAGAGAATCTTGTAAAAGCTGGTGATAAGGTTGAAATCTTAGAGAAGAAATCGTTTCACTATTACTATATCATAGAACCTGCAGTTGCTATGTCGGGCTGTATTGGACCGGGAGAACGTATTAAATCAAAGTTTGGGATTGTGAAAGAGATAGAAAAAACAGATCGAGGGTATTATGTTATTGTAGAATTCGATGAATAAATTCGAACTCTTTTTATATTTTAAAACATACTTTTATGTGACTCTTTTGAGAACTATTTGACAGGTAGGCGTTACATATACTATTATAGTATTAAGTTTATGTAAGTACTTACATTTTAAAAGAAAAGAGGAAAGATAAGTATGGATAAGGTTTTGCAAGACAACATATTTAAGTATATTGATGAGTTACTAGAGAAGAGTACACCAGAAAAACCAATTTGGAATATTGAAAAGATTCTAGAAGGAAAACCAGCTGATTGGAATTATATTGATGGTTGCATGATCAAAGCGATTCTAGAGATGTATGCAATCACTGGAGAGAAGAAATACTTCAAATTTGCAGATGAGTTTATTGACTATCGAGTTAGGGAAGACGGAAGTATTGATGGGTACTCGGTAGAAGAACTAAACATTGATAATGTAAATGCAGGAAAGACCTTATTTGAATTATATGATTTAACTGGTAAAGAAAAATACAGAAAAGCAATTGACTTGGTTTATAGTCAGATTGAAAAGATGCCTCGTACCGGTGAAGGTAACTTCTGGCATAAGAACATCTACCCAAATCAAGTTTGGCTAGATGGTTTATATATGGGGCAACCATTTTATATGGAATATGAAACTAGATTTAATGAGAAGAAGAATTACGATGATATCTATAACCAGTTCTTTCAGGTAGTTAATAACATGAGAGATGAAAGAACAGGTTTATATTTCCATGCTTATGATTCTTCTAGAGAGATGTTTTGGTGTGATAAGGTAACTGGATTATCTTCTAATTATTGGTTACGTGCACTTGGTTGGTATGCGATGGCATTACTTGACACACTGGATAAAGCAGATCCATCTGTAAGTGAGCCATATGAGAAGATGAAAAAGATCTTCGTGGATTTGATGGATTCCATGTTACGTTACCAAGATGAAAGTGGTATGTGGTATCAAGTTGTTAATCTTGGCGGTATGGAACGTAACTACCTTGAAACCAGTGGTAGTTCGATTATGGCATATGCTTTATTAAAAGGGGTAAGATTAGGCTTCCTACCAGAATCATATGCAGCGTATGGTATGAAAGCCTTTAATGGTGTTTGTGAGAAGTATCTTAATATCGAAGAAGGAAATATGCACCTTGGAGGAATCTGTCTAGTAGCGGGGCTAGGTGGAGTAGGAAATCGTCCAGGTACATATGATTATTACATGTCAGAACCAATCGTTAAGGATGATGCGAAAGGTGTAGGACCATTCCTACTTGCTTATACGGAGATGTTACGTTTAGAAAAATAATGGATACAAGAAAAGTTGCTGTTACAATAGTTAACCGTTTGCTGAGTTTATAATCAGTTAACTTTGTATCAGCAACTTGTTTGCTAATCTTCCCAAAGAGAATTCAATTTTTCTTGAATTCGAATACTTCTGGCACTCGTTTCATCTTCGTTAATTGTATAAGTATTATCAATATATTGAATACAATCGCCTTCTTTTGCTTCCTTTGGTAAGTGAAAGCGAGGAATGGTAATGAAGCTACCATTCTCTTGTTCACACACAGCAAAAGAACCTTCAAAACGATCTATGATATATGTCATAATAAACTCCTTTCTAAGTTCAACTAGGTAGTAGACTTAACTAGCTGGTTTACATACCTTGCAAGGTTCATAGCCTGCTTTTTTTGCTTTCTCAACTGTAGTTTTCGTTTTGTTATTCTTAAGGTAACTACAACCTGATTTATGATATTTGTTACCAGAATCCGTAATGTAAACCACATTTGATTTACTACTAGTGGTATCATCTTTGATTGAATCTGAAGTGTTCGAGTTACTTAGATCGGTAGCTTTCGCACTGAAAGTGATTTCGCTACCAGTACTCGTCGCTATAATCGTTCCATTTTCATCTGTACGATAGGTTTTAATATTGTTTTTCTTTAATAAACTAAGAGTTGAGTCACTAGGGTGACCATATGAGTTATCACCAACACTGATTACGGCATAAGTAGGCGTAACCGCTTTTAATAAATCAGCGGTAGTGCTTGTTTTGCTACCATGATGACCGCATAGAAGAACATCAGAATCAAGTGTCTGTTTGTTTGCTAGTATATCTGCTATAGCTTCGGTTTCGGAATCGCCAATGAATAGAAAACTGTTATCTCCATTTACTAATCGAAGGCCGATGGAATAATTATTTAGGTTCGAGCCATAATCCATAGAGTTAGGTGCTAATATAGTGAACTTTGCATTTCCAATCGTATAGGAATCACCAACAACAGGTTTTGTTATCTTAAGGTTCTTCTTAGCAATGGTATCTAGTAAAGTTTCAAATACCTTCGTATTATTTGTTTTTGGTGACATGAGAATCTTGCTAATGGAAAATGTATTAACAACTTCAGAAGCAGCACCGATATGATCCGCATGTGGGTGGGTTAAGATAAGATAATCCAGTTTCTCAACTTTTTGTTCCTTCAGATAATTAACAACGGTAGCCTTATCATCAACATCTCCTGCATCGATTAGCATATAATGACCCTCTGATTCAATTAAAATCGAATCAGACTCTCCCGTGTCGATGTAATGAACTTTCATAGCATTAGAAGGATTAGTTGCATCTGTACTGTTGGTTTCGAATGAACAACCTCCGAGGAAGAAAACTAGTAACATAGCTAATGCTAGATATAGACGTTTTTGTTTTTTCATGTGTAACTCCTTTGTAGATAGATCTTTTGTAATATATAATATAAGATATAGGATAGTAGTACGTAGGTCAGCTTTAGTATAACTATCTATTATAAAAGCATATCATATAATACCTTTCAATGGAAGAGTGCATTAATACATGTTGATATATTGACGAAGCAGATATGTATAAAATATTATAGTCAAGTGAGAAAAGGAGGGATGAAGGAAGCCTATGAAACCATGCGTGTTAATTACAGGTGCATCAAGTGGGATTGGCTACGAATTTGCAAAGCGTTTTGCAATAGAAGGGTATCCAGTTATACTGGTATCTTCTAATGATGAAAAGTTAAGTCGTGTATGTACTGAATTAAAAGATTATATACTAGATTGTGAAAATAGAGCTAATAACAGTAAAGTTATTAAGATTGTTCAGGATCTTAGTAAAAGTGGTGCAGCAGAAGAACTGTATCAGAAGGTACAGGCTTTGAATAAAGAAGTTGGTATACTTATTAATAACGCTGGAATTGGATATGCAGGAGAATTTATTCGAAGTGAGAGAAAGCTACAAGAGGAAATTATGATACTCAATATGAATAATCTCGTTTTGTTAACACACTGTTTTGCAAAGGCCATGGTGAGCAGCAAATCGGGAAAAATCCTGAATGTTGCATCGAATGGAGCGTTCCAACCGGGACCGTATATAGGAACTTATTATGCAACCAAAACTTTTGTATTGAATTTTTCACAAGCGTTACGAGCAGAGGTTAAAAGATATGGGGTTACAGTTAGTACCTTGTGTCCAGGAGCAACAGTTTCCGATTTTGCAAGGCGTGCGGGAAAGCAACAGTTAAAACTATCCATGTCAGCAGCAGCGGTTGCAGATGCCGGTTTTCGTGGACTGATGAAGGGAAAGAATGTTATACTTCCTGGTATTCATAATAAAGCTGCACTTTTAGTTCCTAGAAGTATCCGTTCATGGATGATTGGTAGAATGTATGGTAGTAATTGATGTAAAACCATCATCAAGGCAGAAGTTAGCCTACCCCGCGTGATAATTAAATGAAAATTAGCAATTAATAAAAAGATACTTGACAAAGTTTCTCAATAAGTGTATCATATTAATATCAGTAATAATTACTATTATTATTTAAGTAATATTCATTATAATATAAAAGGAAAATAAGGAGAGAATAAAATGAAAAAATTTGTATGTCAAATCTGTGGTTATGTTCATGAAGGAGATTCAGCACCAGAAAAATGTCCAATCTGTCAAGCAGGAGCTGATAAGTTTACAGAGCAAGTAGGTGAAATGACTTGGGCTGCTGAACACGTGGTTGGAGTTGCTCAAGGTGTTAGCGAAGATATTCTTAAAGACTTAAGAGATAACTTCACTGGAGAATGTACAGAAGTTGGTATGTACCTTGCAATGGCTCGTGTAGCACATAGAGAAGGTTATCCTGAAATCGGTTTATATTATGAAAAAGCTGCTTATGAAGAAGCAGACCATGCTTCAAGATTCGCTGAATTATTAGGTGAAGTTGTAACTGATAGCACTAAGAAGAATCTTGAATTAAGAGTAGCTGCTGAAAATGGTGCTACTGCTGGTAAATTCGATCTTGCAAAACGTGCTAAAGAAGCTAACTTAGATGCTATTCATGATACAGTTCATGAAATGGCTAGAGACGAAGCTAGACATGGTAAAGCGTTCCAAGGCTTACTTGAAAGATATTTCGGTAAATAAGAATTAAGATAACATAAGGTTTTACAGAGGAATGAGTACAGTGGTGCTTGTTCCTCTTTTTTTGCCTGTTTACACCTTTTCCTACAACTTGTGAATATTATATTCTCATGACTCAAAGTTGATCAGTGAAATCATAATAAAACAGGAAATGCCTCATCATGAATAGAAGCATCTCCTGAATTGGAATTTGTTTCTGGATAGAAGGGATCAATGTAATCCCACCTATTACCTTCAAAGCTTTCCATAATAGATATGGGGCGGACTTCCAAGTATCTATATTTTGCATAGAGCGAGTTGTCCTGTATCCCACAAGTCTATTAATCTTTAGTTCTTATAACAGGAAGCCATATTTCAAACTTATAATCCTCGGCTCCTTTAAAGCCTTCATACGGAAAACATTCGATATCAATTGCTTCTGCATATCTATAGTTAGAAGTTGGAAGCCATTCGGTAAAAATTCTTTTCCAAGCAGCTTCCAGTGTTGAATTAACTGGACCTGTTAATTCAAAAATTGCCCATGTAGATTTTGGTATTACTTGACTAATCATTCCATCTGGTGGCTCCTGATCTGATATACTGCCAATCATATAATCAACTTCTTCATCACCCAATACTTGGATGAAACCATGAACACCTTTCGGAGCCCCGGTAGACAAATCAGATATTACTTTTAGTAATCCTTTTTCATAAAGTTCATCCCATAATGATCCGACAACACTTGGATTATCCTCAGGTCCTTTGTAATGCCTTTTGATTCCTATAACTTTAAATGATTCTTTTTCCTCAATTTTGTAATCCATTTCAACATCTCCTTTAATCGAAATATGGAAGGTAATGCGAGGAAAGGCTTTTAGAGTTATACCTGTATTATGCGCTTTTGAAGGTGTAATTCCGTGCAATTTTTGAAATGCTCGAGTAAAAGAGTCAGGCGAATCGTAGCCGTATTTTATGGCAAGGTCAATTATCTTCACTTTGCTATTTTGTAATTCAAAAGCAGCAAGTGTTAAACGCCTGCGACGAATATATTCTGATAATGTAACATCAGCTATAAACGAAAACATTCTTTGAAAATAAAAGACAGAGCAACAAGCCTTACTAGCAGCTATTTCGTAGTCAATCTCCCCATCTAAATTATTCTCAATATAATCTAGGGCATCATTCATTCTTTGCAAATAATCCATTCCACATCCTCCTTCCTGATTAAAGTATAGTTGAGATGAATTAACTATACCCGATGTTTTATGTTCTTTTATGTAGGGTATTTGTTTAATAACATTCTGCTTTTGCAGGCGCCAATTCTCAAATAATCAATTACGTATCAATTATCCAATATTATATATTAAAACAATGGAGATTACTACTAAAAGCATTTGATATATTCATCTCCAATCGATAGCAACACACTAATTAAAAGCTATGAATATATGACTTTTGTCATATGATTTATTGCTTTTCTCACTATTTACGAAGAAGTTATTATAGTAAAATATATTTAAGTTAGGAAATTAGGTCGACCGAATGATTGGCCTAAAAGTGAGGGGAGATTATATATGGATAAGAGTATGAAAAATAAAATTGTAGTCTTAGATGGATTAACAAAGAAGTATGATAACAAAACAGTAGTTGACCATGTATCTCTAGATATAGAGGAGGGGGAAATCTTTGGGTTACTAGGTCCTAATGGGGCTGGTAAAAGTACTATGATGAATATGATTTGTTCCATTAAGAAGCCAACAATGGGGAATATTCAGTTGTTTGGATATGATACAAAGAAAGATATGAATAAAGTAAAAGCAAAACTTGGTTATATCCCTCAAGAGCTTGCAATTCACGGAAATCTAAAAGCATGGGAGAATGTAGAGTTATTTACCTCCTTGTATGGTTTGAAGGGAAAAGAATTAAAGCAGGCGGTGGAAGAATCACTTCGCTTTGTGGGTCTAGAAGACAAAAGGGAGGGGTTTGCTAAGAATTTTTCTGGGGGAATGAAAAGAAGACTTAATATTGCTTGTGCCATAGGTCATAAGCCTGAGCTATTGATATTCGATGAGCCAACTGTAGGAATAGATCCGCAATCACGTAATTTTATTCTAGAGAAAATCAGGGAGACGAATAAGGCGGGAGCAACGGTAATCTATACAAGTCATTACATGGAGGAGATTGAAGCAATCTGTACAAGAGTAGCGATTATGGATAATGGGAAAATCATTGCTATTGGAACCAAGGAAGAATTAGTGAAGATGGTATCGGACCAACCATGTGATTCGATGTCGTTAGAAGAAGTTTTCCTAACTTTGACGGGTAAGAAATTAAGAGATTATGCGGAGGGAGGACTCTAAGATGCTATTTACTTCCATAAAGAATAATCTCAAATTAATTCTAAGAAATAAAGTAATGATAATTACTATGATGTTGGCACCAGTGGGTGTTATGTGGGTTTTGTCTGGTGTGTTTGAAGATATGTTACATATCTATTCGGAGACAGATACGATGCAGATTGCTTATTCCGTTGATGATGACTCTCCATATAAAGGGTATCTAGACCAGATGAAAAATGAAAATATTATGGAAGGTGTAGAAATTAATAGATACCAAGTTGATGAAACTCAGATAGAGTCGGTAATTAAGAATAATGATATCGCAGCTTTTCTACTAATAGGTAGCGATTCTTATACTATATATGAATATGATAAATATAAAAATCAGCTAGGTATATTAGAGAATGTCATCACCACAATGTTCGAGCAGATGCAAAGTATATCCAAGATGGATATTGAAAGAAAAGAAGTTAGCTACAGTGAGGTAGTTACTATTGATGTTATACCAATGCCATCATCCTTTGATTATTATGGGATCATTGAACTTACATATTTCGCGATGTGTGGTGTAGTAACGATTTCTATGGTAGTTGGTAGTGAGAGGAAGAATCGTATCATTAGAAGAATGCAGGTGGCTAGAGTTTCGAACTTTAAAGTATATTTGGCTAAGCTAATTCCTTGTACATTAGGTATATCATTAGAATTGATAGGAGCAATGGTGTTGTCACATCTTATAGTCGGCAACCGATTTGGAAATTATCCAGAAACGATTGGGATTCTATTTCTGTTAGCAGTGGCATCTTCAGCATATGGTATTCTAGCCTTACACATTGTTAAAAATATGGCTGTTAGCGTAATTATAGTATTCTCTAGTGTGTGGTTTATGGGATTCTATGGCGGTAGTTTTCAGAATTATATGATGAATATTGCACCTGACATATTAGTTAAGTTATCACCTTTGTATTATGTTAATCGAACCCTAGTGGAGTTCAGAACAATGGGACATAGTAGTTATGCAATACCAGCTATTTGTATCTTATTAGGAATGATTGTTATATGTAGTTTAGCAAGTGTGTTATTAATAAAAAGGGAAATGGAGGAGTAATCATGAGAGGTTTCCTAGTTATGCTGAAGACAAATATAAAACTTCTGCTAAGAAGCAAGGGGTATCTATGCTGTATATTTCTCATTCCGATTATTGCTGTAATAGTAATGAACGAGGATAGCTCCATTGCAAAAGAAGGGGGAGAGCAGACCAATGCAATAATGGAATGGAAAAGTATTACTGATACAGCTGATATAGAAAATATAAAATTGACAGTAAAAGTATATGATTATAGTGAATCAGATGTTTCATCATATTTGCTTCAAGAGTTAGCACAGACGAGTACATATAAATTATATCTGGTTAATAATAGTAAAGTACCTGAGAAGGAATCCTATGAAGATATTTTAAAAGATGCAAAGAAAACGATGGAGTCTTCTACTATAAGGGCAATTCTTTATATACCTGAAGATTTCCAAGATGCGATTAATAAGGGAGAAGAGGCACCGGTCAAGATTATAAAAGGTTATGATGATAGTCGAATTGGGTTACTACAAAGTAATATTGAATGGTATTGTAGTAAGATTCAAAACGCAAACGAGGCAGCTATAAAGAATGGAGATAACATAGAAACTGTATTAAACAAGATGACAGAAGAAGACTTAGATAAAAACGTCATTATGTTGAAGGATGAGGATAGTGTTGTATTAAACGAAAAGCAACAGAAAGATAGAGCAAGAATGGGATATGCACTTTCTTTTTTAATTATTAGCTTTGTGTTTAGTGGAGTATTTATTGTAGATATACTAATTAAAGAAAACGAGAATGGAACAATTAATAGAGTAATATTATCGCTTACTACAAATCGATGCTATATTATAGTTAAATTATGTTTAATACTTTTAACAGCTATTATACAAGTGATTGTATTTGGGGTTGGAATTGCTTTGACTATGGGAACGAATGTAGGTATACCTTATAGTGCCTTTTTAGGAATGGTTTTATTACAAGGTATTTTATTCAATTTTATTAGTTTAGTAATCGGGGTTCTTTTCAATAATTTTTTAGGTACGATTTTCTTTTCTTTTACTCTTTGGTCATTCACTAGTTTACTTGCAGGATTATACTTTCCTGTTATACCAGGTTCAACAATTGAGAGAATATCTATGTTTACTCCTCAAAGATGGTTTATAAAATCATCAGAGATGTTTATGACAGGAAAGAAGGGAGCATTTACTCAATATACGTTAATCTTTCTAGCATTCATGATAGTATTATTTACTATTAGCATGATCAGCCTTAAGATACAAGAAAAAGAATAAGGATACTTAATGGATATATTCGACAAAATTAAGAAATTATGTTAAGATTGAGCTTGAAAGAAATGGGTGATATCGTGAATGAACAAAATACTAGAAATCAATTTATAGTAATTAAATTATTGATCTGTCTAAGTGTAATACTGTATTCTATAAGCAATGAGGTGAAACCATTTTGGTCCATTGGACTAGAATGGTTACTTGTTGCTGTTTTTGTATTTGTAACAATTGGATTAGAATTACAGAAAAGTAAGAAATGGATCTGGCTGTTACTATCACTTTTGGTTATAGCCATAATGACATATAATAAAGTATTAGGAGCGATTGCTCCCTGGGCAATCATTGTATATCTTGACTGTGTAGCATATTGGGACAGAAATTTTTGGATAAGTGGTTTGTGTTATCTTACTTTGTTTCAAACGGCGGGTTCTACAAGTAATCTGTTTATGTTTTGTTCTTTGCTATTAGTAATATACTATCAGAATACTATAGTTATACGTAAATGTAATGATTATATTAATAGCTCGGCTAAGGAAGAATATGAGCTGAAAGAAGATATGGATCTTCAACGACAGAGCTTTAAGAAGGAGATGGAAAAAAGAAATCTATATTCAGAAAACAAAATCCTTGAGGATAGAGAAATGTTGTTTCAACAGCTTCATGGCCGATTAGGTCATAGTATTAATGGATCAGTTTATCAGTTAGAAGCCGCCAAAGTTCTAATTGATCAAAAGCCACAAGAAAGTAAGTATATCATACAAGGAGTAATTGATCATCTAAGGGGTAGCATGGATGAGATTAGAGAGATTTTTCGTAAGGAGAAACCTTCAAAAAAACAGCTGGCAATTATTCAGATAGTAAGTCTATGTGAAGAATGCAGAGAAAGGTACGGAATTGAAGCGCAGTTTAAGATTGAGGGAGACGAAAAACGAATTCCAGATAAATTAGTAGAGATTATTCTAGACAATACATATGAAGCAGTATCCAATGCCCTGAAATATTCTAAATGTACACAGATATGGATTACGATACATGTAATGAATCAAAGAATTCGATGTGATATACAAGATAATGGAAGAGGCTGTGATCTGATAGAAGAAGGAATGGGGATTCAGGGAATGAAAAATCGAATGCGGGCGGTGAATGGTTTCTTGAATATTCATGGTGAGGCAGGGTTTGAGATAATGATGTTGTTTCCTATTGAACTAGAGGGGGGAAGAGATGGAACCAATTAAGGTAGTTATCGCAGATGATAGTGATTTTGTACGAGATGGAATGCGGATAATCTTAAGTGTTGATGAAGAATTCGTAGTTTTGGGCTGTGCTGAAAACGGTAAGGAAGCGGTGAGACTAACAAAGGAATACCAGCCAGATGTAATATTAATGGATATTCAAATGCCCATAATGGACGGAATTGAAGCAACGGCTGAGATTGTAAGGAGAGGTATAGGAAAAGTTCTTATTCTAACAACATTTGATGATGAACAACTGGTTAAGGCTGCACTTAAAAATGGTGCTGCAGGATATCTAATTAAGAACCATACACCAGAACAGTTGAAACAAACGATTAAGTCAGTTTACAATGGGATACATTCGCTAGATGCGAAGGTATTTCATAAAGTTACAGATTTTCGCAGTAAGCCTTTAGAGGGATTTGATGCTAACTTATTTACAGCTCGAGAGATGGAAATTATACAATTAATTGCTGAAGGATTATCAAACAAAGGTATTGCAGATCGGTTATTTCTAAGCGAAGGAACTGTGAAAAACTACATTAGCGTTATACTTGAGAAAGGGAATCTATCACATCGTACACAGGTAGCCGTCTATTACCTAACTGGGAGAAAATAATTTCCTTTAGTTGACAAAGAGTATCACATAAATTATCATAGACTTGTAATTACAGTTTAATTCCTTGTGTAATTATACTAATTCATAAGCATCGTAATACTTAGAAGTGTCATTATTGTTAGATAATAGATAGGGTCCAATCTCAGCTAATAAAATAATATAAGAGTGGGTATTCATATGAAAAAACTGAAGAGAAAGAAAAAGTATTCACAGATCGTATATTTATTTTGGATTTATGCAGGTGGAATTATTTTTGTACTGGGTATATTTTTCGTAGTAATCGATGCAGTATATCAGTCTAATATCTATATGGATGCGAAAAATCAAACTACAACATTCTGCACCTCGATACAAAGTGCAGTTGAATCAGAGCTGAATAAGATGTCTAGTATAGCAACGAACGTAGTATATTCGGATGTTATTCGTGATTCCGTGGAGCTAAATCAAACAGAAGGGGAATTAGGAAGTATCTCAAAGAAGAGTTCTAACTTTCCTATGTTACAAATCTATGCTGCTTTGAATGCAGCACAGCAGAATATAAATTCTGCTTCTCAAGTTAATGTCTATACTTTGAATCAAAAATGTATTGGTACGGGATTAAGTGATTCCATGAGCGATGTACGTCTATTAGACAAAAGCTGGTATGATAAGGCTTTATCTCTTAACGGAAAAAAATATTTTACGGCTCCAGAAAAAATCAGATTCAGTCAGTCTTCTTATAAGTTTATGGAAGATCATATGTACATAACTCTTGTACGTTTATTTAATAATGGTACAGGGAAAAAAGTGGGTTTTGTAGAAGTGATTCAGGACTGTGAACGATTATTTTCCTTAGTGGATCGATTAAAAAAGCAAAATCCGAATACCTCAATCTTTATATTCAATGATCGTGGTGAAACCGTCTATCCTTACAATGGATCTGGTGAAAACTATACCAAAAATTATAATATTATAAAAAGTAATAATATGGAGCCATTGGTAAGCAAATGGGTCCGTACCGAGTATTATATTAAGAGTTTGGCTACTTATCAAGTAATCGATAGCTATAATTGGTCGATTCTAGTATATGAAAATCGTCAGTCGATTTATTATCCTTTACATAAATATAGAGTGGTATTCGTTAGTGCTGGTTTTATAACGGTCCTTATGGTTATTGTTTTATGTTATATGTTATCAAGAAAGATTACTAGGCCATTAAGGAAAATTAAAGATGCCACAAGGCAAATTACAATAACCTCTGTACTTGACGAAGAGAATGAACATATCAATGACATTGATAGCAATATAATTGAGATTCATCAATTATGCGAGGCTATTCGAAAGATGTATGAACAATTAAAGGATTCTTCAAGGGAAGTACTCTTGTCTAGATCAGAAGAGACGAGAGCAAAGCTAAGCGCGACACAGTCATTAATTAATCCTCATTTTCTCTATAATTGCCTTACTCATATGAGTATAATGGCAGAGGAGGAGATGAATGAGGAGATTATACAATTATGTAATTCCTTATGTGATTATTTCAGGTATATATCTTCGACGAAAGAGATGAAAGTACCGCTTGAAGAGGAGCTAGTTTGTATTCAGAAGTATATCGAGTGTATGAAGATTCGCTATGGTGAGGATCTTACATACATATGTGATATATCTGATGCTGTAAAAGAGGTTCCAATCCCAAAACTCATTCTTCAACCAATCGTTGAGAATGCATTCAAACATGGGTTTAATAAAAAGCCACCTTGGGTGTTGAAAATCTCAGCGTTTAAGAGAAGAAAGAATTGGAGAATCGAGATTGAGGATAATGGAGGAATGCTGAGTGATGAGCAGAAAGAAAAGTTGCTAAAGGAATTTAGAGAAACCAAGAAAAATGCATTCTATAACATGGAAATTGGAGGGATGGGACTAAAGAATACGTATTTACGTATGAAATTATTGTACGGTGAGAAAGCAATGTTTACAATTGTTAATCACTATCCAGGGCGTACGAAATTCATATTAGGCGGACCAATTGAGACAGTTAAGGAGAAGAAAGTCTTGTAGTGGGAAAGGTGGGGGAAGTTTAATGAATACGGAAATCACTTATAAGTTTATTGTAATTGAAGATGAACCATTAATTCGAAAGAATATAATAAAGAAAATCGAAAGTTTAGGTTTGCCACTTGTATATCTAGGTGAGGCAAGTAATGGGGTAGATGGGATATTACTTGTAGAAAAGGAAGTACCCAATATAATAATAACGGATATTCGAATGCCTCAATGTGATGGTTTAGAAGTTATTAAATATGTCAATAGAAAGTATCCAGATACAAAGATTATAATATTAAGTGGATATGATGAGTTTTCATATGCAAAAGAGGCGATGCGGCATAATGTACATAATTATATCTTAAAGCCGATACGAACGGAAGAATTAAGAGAAACCTTAGTAGAAATAGTGAATTATTTTGATGCGAAATCACAGCGGATTCGAACCTTATCAGATAAGCAACATGATTTATCACAAGAAGAGATTTACACATTAATGGTTAATTATTTCAAAGAGAACTATATGCAAGACATATCGCTTCGTTCATTGGCGGATTCAATAGGATTCTCTCAAGAATATCTTGGGAAAGTGTTTAAGAAAATAGCATGCCAATCTCCATCGAAATACCTAACAACGTTACGTATTAATCAGGCAAAACAGCTTTTAATTCAGTATAAAGACATGGAAGTAAGTAGAATTGGTGAATTGGTAGGATATAAAGATGCGTTTTACTTTAGTCGAGTGTTTAAAATGCATACGAGTATGACGCCAAGTGAATATAGAACAAGTAGTAAATAAGCAATGATAGGAACGATTTTCGCAAAATATAATATGCATGATTAGCATATTTTGTTTTGAAAAATCGTTCTTTTTTGATTCTTAAACGTGTAAATGGAATTACTAAAATAATGGTGTTTTATTATACAATTTTGAATAGAATATTACGAAGAGTTCAAAAAAGTACTAACCTTATGTCAATTATGTCCATTTAAATATGAAAATTCATTGAAAATAAAGGAAATATACTAAAACGATTAAGATAAAATAACAACAAAAATATGCAATTGACAGGTTTGAATTGTCTATTCTGTATATTGAGAAAATTTGGTATACTCTAGTTAGTAAATAACTACTGCACATAAGATGGGGGTTGCAGTAAGTGATTACTAAAAAACATATAAAAGGAGAAGATGTTATGAAAAGAAAATTACTTAGTTTAGTGTTATGTGTAACATTAGTCGCTTCAATGGCAGTTGGTTGTGGAAAGAAGAATAATAATTCTACAAAAAAAGATACGAATAGTACAGAAACTGCTACTGATACAACCAAAACAGATGATACGAAAGAAACAGATGACACTGCTACGACAGACACATCGGCGACAGATACTTCGTCTAGTGAATTAGCTTACAAAGGAACAATTAACATTATGCATTTCTCTACATCAGAAGAAGCACAAGGAAATGGTGGATCTGATGGATTCCGTACTATGAACCAACAATGGGCTGATGCTCATAAAGACATCAAGCTTGAACAAAATGTATTAGCTAATGATGAATATAAAAGTAAAATTGCCACTTTAGCTGGCGCAAATGACTTACCAGATGTATTCTTGTTACAAGGTATGAATACAAAAGCTTGGGCTGAACAAGGTCTTATCTTAGATATGACAGATATTATTAATACGTCTCCATATGCAGCTCAATATGATTTAAGTAAATTCTACCCATTCCAATATGATGGAAAAACTTATGGTTTACCAGCACTTTGTGAAGGTTCTTGTGCAATCGTAGCTTACGATTCAGAACTTTGGAAAGCAGCAGGATTTGATTCATTCCCTACTACTTGGGATGAAATCGTTAGCGCAAAAGCATTCTTTGATGATAAGAAAGTTACAGAAGTTGCTTTTGGTAACAGAGACAAATGGAATATGAACTCATGTTTCTTATCAACAGTAGGTGATCGTTTTACTGGATCTGACTGGTATCACTCAATTATTGAAAAAACTGGTGCTAAATTCACAGATCAAGCATTCGTAGATTCATTAAAATTCACACAAGAAATCTTCCAAGCAGGCGTATTTAATAAGGACTTCAATGCAATCACTAACGAAGATGCGAGAGAATACTACATCGATGGATCTGCAGCAGCAGTAATCGGCGGTAACTGGGATATCTCTTATATCGGAGCTACATTAAAAGAAAGCAATCCAGAATTATATGCTAGAACTAAATTTGCTGTAATACCTCAACCTGCTGGTGCTTCAGGTTCAACAAATACTCACAACACTGGTATGGGTTATGCTGTAGCAATCAATGCAAAAGTTGCTGATGATCCAGACAAATTAGCTGCTTGTATCGACTTAGCTTACAAATTAACTGGTTCAGATTTCTCAACATATGTTGCAGAAAACTATGCTTTATCAGCATTGACAAAGGTTGATTCTGTAGATATGAGTAAATTTGATCAATTCACAACTGATTTCTATAATTTCTACCAAAATCCAGGCTGTGAAATCTATGACTCTTTCTTAACAGGTGCAGTTTGGGATGTATTAAATACTGATTTACAAACAATGGTTAATGGAGAAATTGATCCAGAAACAGTTGCAGCAAACGCACAAAAAGCTTACGAAGAGAATTATTAAGATAATAACCTACTCAAGTTGATTTGACATTATTAATGAATGAATTGGTTCTCGTGAGTAAACATCATGAGAACCAATTATTCTATCGGATACAAGGAGGGAGTCTATGCTTAGTTCCATACGTCCCAAGAAAAGAGTAGTATTCTTTTACTTACTTATACCAGTTCTTATTTATGTATTTTCTGTTTTTGTACCATTGGCTACTGCATTTTATTACAGTTTCTTTAACTGGAAAGGTGGCCCTAATAAAACCTTTAATGGTCTTGAAAATTACATAACATTAATTAAAGATATTAACTTCTGGAGTGCTTTTGGACATAATATATACTTGGTAATTGCCTGTATAATTGGACAGATTGGTTTAGCGTTTATATTCGTATTAATGATTAATTCAAGATATACAAAGTTAAAAGGAATTCATCGTACATTTGGTTTCTTCCCAAGTACTATTGCAGCAGTATCGATTGGATTCATTTGGAGCATGATCTATGATTACAAAAGAGGTCTATTAAATTGGTTATTAGATCTAATCGGCAAAGGAGATTCTGCTAAAGTTTGGCTGAATGAACCTAAGTTAGTAATGTTACTTATTGCAATTCCATTGATATGGCAGTTTATCGGTTATTATATGGTTATTATCTTATCAGCCATATCGTCCATTGACCAAGAGATTTTTGAAGTATCAGAGATTGATGGTGCGAATGCATTCCAAAGAGCAATATATATTGTACTTCCTTTAATTAAGAATACATTGTTAGTATGTGTTACTTTATGTATCGCGGGTAACATGAAAGCATTCGATCATATTTACGTAATGACTTCAGGTGGTCCAGGTAGATCTTCTATGGTTATGGCACTCTATGGGTACAAAGTTTCCTTTGGACAACAAAACATGGGATATGGTAGTGCGATATCAATTGGTATTTTCGTATTGAGCTTAATCGTTATTCTTGGCTCACAAAAATTAATTAGTTACTTCTCGAAAGATAAGGAGGTGGCATAATGGAAAAACAATCAAGACATATGTTTTCTAAGGTTTTCGTTAATTTAATTTTGATTATATTTTCATTAAGTTGTATCTTCCCATTGGTATGGATGTTTTATTCATCATTGAAAGAGAAACGTGTATTCAATGCTGATATCGTTGGTTTACCAGCAAATCCTACCATAAGTAATTACACGAAAGTACTTACTAATCCAGATTATCATATTTATCAATCTATGTTTAACAGTTTAAGAACTACTTTCATATCTATATTATTGATTGTTACCTGCGGATTCATTGTAGGTTATATTATTTCAAGAATAAAGTTTAAATTAAATAGAGTAATCTATGTAATGTTCTTAATGGGGATGTTAATTCCAATTCATTCCCTGCTTGTACCAGTTTATATTGTTTTTAAGAATTTTGGGTTAACAGATAAATGGTATACATTAATTATACCTTACGTAGCTTTTGGATTACCGATAGCAATATTCCTTGTGGAAGGATTTGTAAAAGGTATACCAGTCGCTCTTGAAGAAGCTGCTGCAATCGATGGAAGTAGTTTTAGCCGTACCCTGTTCAGCATTATACTTCCGGTTACAAAACCAATCCTAACAACGATTGCAATCATTCAGACCTTTGCTTGTTGGAATGAATTCTCGTTTGCATTGGTATTGATTTCTAATACTAAGTTCCAAACGGTACCGCTTGCTATGACGCAATTTACTGGTCAGTTTGCTTCGGATTACCCAAAGATTATGGCAGCGATGTTATTAACAATGTCACCAATCCTTGTTCTTTATTTTGTGTTTAGTAAACAGATAATTAAAGGTATGGTTGCTGGTGCCGTAAAAGGATAAGTAATATAATTAAGAAGACAATCTTCATATGGTTTGGTGTAACACGGATATGTAATATCCATGAAGTCACATAAAACCTTGAAGATTGTCTTTTTACTGGTGTGTGATGTGTTTGATTCTAAACTGCTTTGGTGTGATTCCTTCCTTTTGTTTAAATACACGGATAAAATGACTACAATCAGAAAAACCGGTGTCTTGACTAATATAATTTTGATCTAGGTCAGTATAGATAAGCAGGTCTTTAGCTTTTCGAATACGAATGGAAGCAATATATTCTTTGCAAGATTGCCCATAAAGAAGTTGGAAGTTTTTTGCAAAATAAGAATAACTCATATCACACATATGGGCAAGTTCATCAACACGAAGCGGTTGTTGGGAATGTTCATCTATGTATTCCGTGATTGTTTGAATCGTTCCTATATTCGGTGCTGCTGGTGAAGTTTGTTCAACCGCAAAACCATGTTGTTTCCAGATTCGAATGATTTCAATTAGTATGTTAGAAACAGTAGAGTAAAAGCTGATATCATAACCATATGCCTTCTTTGATAATTCATTAATACATCGTTTGAACCAATCAGCTATTGGTAGAGCTTTAAGCTCTTCTTGTTGTATATGGATTGGAGCATTTTCGTTACCCTTAGCGGTTCGAATAATTGCAACGGGTTTAAGAAAATGATCACCAATCGTGTGCAAGCTACTTAGATTCAGCTTAATAATGGCATAATGCATATCGTCTGATGGATTATATATACTATGAATGGAACCTGGATGAAAGAATATTAAATCACCAGCTTTCAGATGATGATCTATATTGTCACAGTTAACTTGGACGGTTCCACTTACAAGATACATAATCTCAACAAAGTAATGCCAATGGGCAGCTATCTTTTCAATAAAATTCTCTCTTGTTACATAGAAGGCTTCAAAAGGAGAGTTAATCATATCGATTTTTTCATAAAGAGTTTTCATAATATCACCTACAGAATAGATTTGTACAATTAATAGATAAGATTATTATAGCAGTGATTTAGTTAAATTGATATATTTAATTTAAGCTACAGGGAAGCTAATTTAATTCGGAACATATAGAAAATACAGAGTTATACATGTAAAGATAAGGAGAATATGTATGGAACAACAAATTATTAGTTTGAATGGAGAGTGGCTTCTAAAGAGATCTGATGGGGAAGCCTTTGAAACGAACACAAGTAAAGATTGTAGTGTGGCGGAATGCAGTATTCAGATTCCAGGGTCCGTGTTATCTGGCTTACTTCAAAATCAGCTATTAGAGGATCCTTATTACCGAACCAATGAATATTTTACAAGAGAGATGTTGCGTAATGATTTCATATTTACTAGAAGTTTTTCTATACACAAGGAAGAAGGAAAAATATATGAACTAATGTGTGATGGTATTGATACTATTGCAGATATCTATATGAATGATAGATTGATTAAGTCAGTAGATAACATGCATGTAAGACATCAGATTACATGTACTGATGCATTAGTGAATGGAGATAATGTAGTTCGTATATACATATATTCACCAATAACCTATATTGAAAATCATGTACCTGAACCAGGCAAGGAGATACATTTTACTGCATGTGGTGCTATGGAAGCAAATCAGTACATACGTAAAGCACATTCTATGTTTGGATGGGATTGGGGCCCACAACTACCAGATATGGGAATCTGGAGGGACATATATATTCGTAGTTATGAAGTTGCAAGCTTAGAAGATATTAAAATTGACCAAAAACATCATGATGGAATGGTTCAACTAATCGTAGATACAGAGGTTAAACTAGATTCTGGTGAGAGGGTGCAGCTAGATGAAGCAAAAAAATTATTGCCGGATTTAGAAGTAGAATATGTACTGGTTACACCAGAAGGGAATCAAATTAGCTTCCATAATAATATGTGTATGGTGGAGCAGCCGCAACTTTGGTGGCCAAACCGATATGGGAAACAGCCGCTATATGAGATAAAGGCAACATTAACAACTAAAGGAGCTATACTTAATGAAAAAAGTTACCGAATTGGCCTTAGAACATTAACTGTCAGTAGAGAGAAAGATTCCTGGGGAGAGGAATTTGCTATCTGCGTGAATGGAATTAAGATATTTACGAAAGGTGCTAACTATATTCCGGAAGATTGTGTTTATTCATGGATTACTCCTAATCGTATGGAATACCTAATTGACTCTTCTGTGGAAGCAGGATATAACTGTTTGAGAGTTTGGGGAGGAGGTTATTATCCATCGGATACCTTCTACGAGATGTGTGACGAGAAAGGGTTGATTGTATGGCAAGATTTTATGTTTGCCTGTAATGTATACGAATTAACCAATGAATTAGAAGTTACTATTGAAGAGGAAGTAAGGGATAATATAAGAAGAATTCGACATCATGCTTGCCTTGGTCTTTGGTGTGGGAATAATGAAATGGAATCAGCTTGGGATCATTGGGGTGGCTTTTGTGACCATTCTGATGCGCTTAAACAGGATTATCTTGCTTTGTTTGAAGAGTTAATCCCTGTTATAGTCAATGAGGAGGATGACAAGACCTTCTATTGGCCATCATCTCCGTCGTCTGGTGGGGGATTTGACAATCCAGATAGTGATGATATTGGTGATAGACATTATTGGGATGTGTGGCATGGTGAAAAGCCATTTAGTGATTATGAGAATTATTACTTTAGATTTTGTTCAGAATTTGGATTTCAATCCTTCCCTTGTATGGAGACAATTGAATCTTTCACGTTGCCAGAGGATAGGAACATATTCTCGGAAGTAATGGAGAGTCATCAAAAGAATGATGCCGCTAATTCAAAGATTCTTAGATATATCTCAGACAATTTCTTGTATCCAAGAGATTTTGCTAGTTTAGTCTATGTAAGTCAAGTGTTGCAAGGAATTGCAATCAAAGCAGGAGTTGAACACTTTAGAAGAAACAGAGGAAGATGTATGGGGTCTATCTATTGGCAGATTAATGACAATTGGCCAGTAGCCTCATGGGCAAGTATCGATTATTTTGGCAGATGGAAAGCGCTTCATTATATGGCTAGACATTTCTATGCGGACATACTTGGAAGTTTAAAAATGGAAGGAACTCATGTTATTCCCTATATACAAAACGAGTCTTTTGTAGATACTACCTCGAAGGTAGAACTATATGTAAAAGACATGGATTGTGGAATCATACACCAGTGGTCAGAAGATATAGAGACGAAAGCATTTTGTGTTACACATACGGATGGCATTGATGTAAGTCCATATGTCAATGGCAAAGAGAACGAGATAATTATCGAAGCTAAGTTCCATCATTCAGATGGTACAACCAGTACGCAAGTTGAAGTATTAAAACCATATAAACATATGAATTTAAAAAAAGTGTCCATTAACTGTAGTACGACCAGAGTAAATGACACGTTACAAATTACATTAAAAAGTGATGCATTGGCACTATTTACTGAAATTACAGTTCATGGGGTAAATGTGATTCTATCGGATAATTTCTTTCATCTAACAGATACGAAAGAACATATATTTACGGGGGCACTTCCTACTGATTATGTAGGTATACCAGAAGTTACTGTTACTTCACTAAGCGATTCTTATAGTTTTTAGTAACTGATTATATTGTTTAAAACCTCTCGTAAAACTTGCCTTCGTCAATTTGCACATATAAAACTTGACATAACATTTTCACACGTAAATTTGTGCATATTGACGAGTCCATAATTGAAATTGGTTATAGGCACCCTAAGCAGTAACTTAAACATGCACGTGAAGGTTTCGGGTAACTGATAAAAAGAAAGGATAAGCGTATGGAATATATTAAGATTAAGGAAAACGGGATTAACGTAGTTTTTGGAATAACAAAAGATTATCAATTAAAATTACTTCATTTTTCGCATACTGATTTTAATGAGGAGGATTTATGCAGGCCATCTGCAGAATGTAAACCGGAAGAAGTCAGTAGAAGAGAGCAGTATATACAAGAAGCTTTTCAATTAGTGCAGGTTAATCTAGCAGGATATAACAGGCCATATGAGAAACATGGTAACAAACATATCGTTACCGCGCCGGGATATCTTTTACGATATGTTGGTATGGAAGATACGAATAATGAGATTGGTAGAAAGCTTGTAATTACGCAAGAAGATATCGATGTTACCAAAACACGAGTGGTTACAACCATGCAATTCTATAAGGGTACATCTGTCGTTAGATTTCATAACCAGATCACGAATGTAGGAACCGAGGCACAGACGTTAGAATACATATCTTCCTTTTGTTATACTGGAATTGAGAAGGAAGGTGCGTTGTCATCCGATGATAAGATGAATATGTGGATTCCTTACAATGGTTGGCAAAAAGAGATGAGCTGGAAGAGATTTAGCTTTCCTGATCTTGGTATGGCACAGACACAACCAACAGTGACCCAAAGAACTTCTCAAGTAATTGAGGTTACCAATACGGGAAACTGGTCTACTAAAAAATATCTACCTATGGGATACCTTGAGAATACAGAGGCACATACAAGCCTTTATTGGCAGATAGAACATAATGGTTCTTGGCATTATGAAATTGGTGACCAGAATAATAATTACTACCTTAATGTAAGCGGTCCAACCGAGATACAGTCTCAATGGTACAAGGTTTTAAACCCAGGGGAGTCCTTCGAATCCATTCCAGTAGCAGTTGGTGTAGCTAAAGATGACTTCGAAGTTGCTATGGGAGAATTAACAAAATATCGTCGTATGATACGTAGATCGAATCGAGATGATGAAGAATTACCAGTTATCTTTAATGATTATATGAATTGTCTCTTTGGAGATCCTACGACAGAGAAAGAGTTTCCATTAATAGATGCTGCAGCAGATAGTGGATGCGAGTATTATGTTATTGACGCTGGTTGGTATGCACCAGGAGAATGGTGGGATAGTGTAGGCGAGTGGAAAGAAAGTAAAGAGCGATTTCCTAATGGAATTAAGGAAGTGACTGATTATATCAGAAGTAAAGGTATGATAGCAGGTGTTTGGCTTGAACTTGAGGTCATGGGCATCGAGTGTGAGAAAGCAAAGAAAGCACCAGATGATTGGTTTTTCGTTCGCCATGGAAAGAGAGTATTCGACCGAAGCAGGTATCAGTTAGATTTTAGAAATCCAGAAGTAATTGCCCATGTAGATGAAGTAATCGACCGTGTTGTACGTGATTATGGTGCCGGCTATATTAAGATGGATTATAATATTGAACCGGGAGCTGGAACAGAACTTGATGCTGATAGTGTGGGGCAAGGTTTATTAGAGCATGAAAGAGCATATCTTAGATGGTTAGATGGAGTGTTTGCAAGATATCCAGATCTAGTTATTGAGAACTGTTCTAGTGGTGGATTGCGAATTGACTATGCGTTACTAAGTCGTTATAGCATTCAGTCTACATCGGATCAAGAAGATTATAGAAATTATGCTACAATCTCCGCCAATGCCATCACAGGTGTTACGCCAGAACAGGCTGCGGTATGGTCTTATCCAATGAAGAATGGTGATAAAGAAGAAGTAATCTTTAATATGATTAATTCTATGTTATTGCGAATTCATCAAAGTGGACATCTTGCAGAACTGTCGGAAGAGAGACTTGCTCTTGTGAAAGAAGGCATTGCATGTTATAAGGGCATAAGAAACGATATCAAGAATGCCCTACCATTCTGGCCAAATGGTTTAGCAGATAACAAAGATACTTGGTTATGCTCTGGAATTAAGAATGAGAATAAAGCATATCTTGCTGTATGGAAACGATATGCCAAGGAAGATGCCTGGGAGATTAATTTGGAGAAAAGCCTATGTGCAGAAGGTAAAAGAATAAAGGAAGTAAGATGTATCTATCCTGTAAAGGAAGAAACAGAATTCGTATATGATATGGATAAAATGAAATTAATTGTTTCATTTGAAAAACAGGTCATGGCTAGACTTTTTGAAATTGTTATTGAATAGAAAGATATGATCTAAGGGACAATAAACCTATCAGATAAAATAGGAGGTTATGTTATGGACTATTTTGGTATAGGTTTATGGGCATTCCCGGTAGCCATTGAGAATAATAAAAGACTAACAGAGGCTGAGAAAGAACAACTATATTTTCGTTGTAAAGATAATCACCAAGGTCTGGAAGCGGATAGAGTACTGAATGGTGATAATCTTGAAGACAAAGTCGATTCATTTATGAATCTGGCAATCTTATCTAGTGTTAATAAGAACGTTTAAATGAATGAGGACGTTGCTAAATATAAAGATTAATCATTTTGCAACTACCTAGTAGGCATCAGATTTCAGAGTTTATTATATGAAATCTGATGCTATTTTATAATCTCTTATAGAAAAGAATTCGTGAATTGAATAGTAGGGTAGATACATATAATCTAGATAAGTAATAATTTGGTGAACGATTATGAATAGTGGAAAAAGAGATAATCAACTGAATCTGGCACTTGATGTTGGTCAAGAAACGAGAGAACAAACACTAGATCTTGATGTTGGATTTTTGCCGGAGGTACAATCTTGGGAATTAATTGTTAAATATACTGGTAGTCTTCAACGTGTACGTGACGAACTACATATAAGTGCTGTGGAACTACTGAATGAATATGCAATCCTTGTAATACCAGAGAATCTTATAAGTCGGCTTGGTGCTTATGAAGAAATTGAATTCATAGAAAAACCGAAACGACTTGTTTTCGCAGTGGCGAATGGTAGAGCAGAATCTTGTATAAATCAACTACAATTACCACAATTTAATCTATTTGGGAAAGGTGTTATAGTTGCAATTATTGACTCCGGCATAGATTATAGTCATCCGGATTTTCGAAATAACGATGGAACAACAAGAATAGAAATGCTATGGGACCAGACAATTCAAGGCTCGCCCCCGGAAGGCTATGATATTGGGACCTTATATACACGTGAGAATATTAACGAGGCTTTGGCCGAAAGAGATATGGCACAACGATTGTCAATTGTACCGAGCGTAGATTTATCGGGACATGGTACAGGAGTTGCTGGAATTGCTTGTGGAAATGGAAGAGCAAGTAACGGTAGGAATAGAGGAGTAGCCTCTGAGAGCAATATGATTATAGTGAAACTAGGAGCCCCTACTCCATTGTCTTTTCCCAATACGACACAATTGATGCAAGGAATTGATTTTTGCATCCGCAATGCCATTCGAATAGGGCAACCTATTGCGGTTAATGTAAGCTTCGGGAATAATTATGGTTCACATGATGGAAGATCATTGTTAGAATATTATATTAATGATATTGCTAACCTATGGAAGAGTAATATTGTTATAGGTTCAGGAAACGAAGGAGCAACGGCAAGGCACACAAATGGATTTGTTCAAAATCGAAGCAATCAGATTATAGAGCTTGCAGTGTCGGAATATGAGAGAACGTTCAATTTACAGCTTTGGAAGAATTATAATGATATTATGTCCATTGAGATAACTAGTCCAAGTAATGTAACAGTAGGTCCGATACGTGAGATTCAGGGAACGCAAAGCTTTGTAGTTGATAATACGCGGGTATTATTCTATTATGGAGAGCCGATTCCTTTCAACAAAGCGCAAGAAATCTATTTTGAATTTATTCCAGTAATGGAAAAAGTGGCGACTGGTATATGGAAGATACGGTTAAATGGAGAAAATATTGTTGTAGGTAATTATGATTTCTGGTTGCCAGCAGGTAATGCTATTGGCGCGGAGACAAGATTTTTGCGTCCAACACCAGATGTTACCCTGACGATACCATCTACTACGTTTCGTGCAATTACTGTAGGTGCCTATGATGGTAGCACGGATAGCTATGCTAATTTCTCGGGGCGTGGTTTTACTAGAGATGGAGAAACAATTAAGCCTGATATCGTAGCACCGGGGGTGGATATTACGTCAACCGCACCGAATTCAAGTTATTCCACGTATACTGGTACTTCTTTTGCAACACCATTTGTCACTGGTAGTGCTGCAATGTTGATGCAGTGGGGTATCGTTAATGGAAATGATCAATATCTTTACGGAGAAAAACTAAAGGCTTATTTAATAAAAGGAGCAAGACATTTACC
>JAHAJA010000071.1 GCA_018372435.1 Clostridiales bacterium
TATAAAATAGTTCGGACTTTTCCTCTATTGTTAACATAATTTTACCCCACCATTTACGCTGTTCCCACATAGAAATGGCTCTTGCTGATGAAGGGTAATTGTGCTATCAACCAACGTAAAAAATTTGCCTATTAAACGTTGTTCTTCTATCTTTGGTAATGCTATATTTGTTTCCAAAATATTTTTATTATAAAGCCGTTTAATAGTACTTCCCTCTAATCCTGCCCATTTAACGTGATTGTAAAATTGCAACAAGAATGAATTATCAATCTTACCATTATGATTGAGCCATACAATATTGGAATCTTGGAAGTAAGCATCTTCACCATTGTACACAACAGTTCTTCCAATACTCCCAGATGCAGATATCAGTATATCCCCAATATTTGGATAAGGATATTTATTCTTATACTCCTCAAATAGTTCTCTGCTGATAAATGAATCTGCATCACTCCCAAACGTTCCTATTTTATAAAATGGAATGTCTCCATTTGTAGTTGTTTGTTCCTTAAAAATGCGTTTGTTCATTTCAACTGAGGTCAAACTTCCCAGCTTACACTGTTCCCAAGAACACCAAAAGAGGTAGAAAAGTCCTATACGGTCTTTTCTACCTCTTTTCCTTACATTTTGACTCCTAATAGGGCTAATTGTTCGGCTATTTCTTTTTCAAGTTTTGCAATTTCTTGGTTATCTTTTTCAATCATACGGTTGATTTCATCAAGATCAAGTTCTTCTTCTTCCTCAAACGTATCTACATATCGAGGAATATTTAAGTTATAGTCATTTTCTTTGATTTCTTCGATAGATGCAACGTGTGCATATTTATCGACATCTTGTCTATTACGATATATATCAATAATTTTAGCGATATTTTCATCACTTAAATTATTTTGGTTCTTACCTTTTTCGAATTCATTACTAGCATCAATGAATAGTACATCACGTGTTGTACGGTTCTTCTTAAACACAAGAATTGTTGTAGGGATACTTGTGCCATAGAACAAGTTCGCAGGCAAACCAATCACCGCATCAAGATAATTCTTTTCTATAATAGTTTGGCGAATCTTACCTTCTGCGGCACCACGGAATAGGACACCATGAGGTAAAACGATTGCCATCGTACCTTCATTATTTAGATGATACAAACTATGTAATATGAAAGCGTAATCTGCTTTAGATGCTGGTGCTAATTTACCATACTCACTAAAGCGTGGATCTTTTAGTTTACTTTCATTATTATCCCATTTGGCAGAGTATGGAGGATTCGCAACAACTGCATCAAAGGAACGTGGTCTATCGATACCATCACGGTCAGGACCATCTGGCCAATCACTTTCAAGTGTATCAGCATTATTTAGTGTCATATTATTATACGTAACACCATGCATCATCAAATTCATTCGAGCCAAGTTATAGGTTACCGTATTTAATTCTTGCCCGTAAAAGCTAACTGCGCCTTGACGAGAACCATCAGGGAGTTCATTACGAACCGTCAACAATAATGACCCAGAACCCATTGTAGGGTCATAGACTGTGAAAGTATTATTTTGAGATTTTATATTACCAGTGACAATTTTAGCCAAGATTTGGCTAACTTCATGAGGTGTATAGAATTCACCACCTTTCTTGCCAGCATTAGCTGCAAATTTACCTATTAAGTATTCATAGATTTCTCCAAGAATATCTCTACCATTTTCATCTTTGTACTCAATTTCATCTATTTTAGTTACAACCGCATTCAACGTTTTAGTTCTACCAGCAATTGTTGAACCTAATCCAGAATCACCAAGATTAACATAATTAAAGATACCTCTAAAATCAGTAGCGGCTTCTTCATTTATTTCAGCATTCTTATTAAAGTTTTCAAATAATCGTTGATAATCACTAGGAACAACTGATCCATTATGAACATTTTCAATCAAGGACGCCCATGTATCCTCCGGATTAATAGCATATCCTAATGTACCTGCAATATCGATTAAACAAGCCTCTAAACCAGCCTCTTCAACAAGTTCTTTATAGGCTTCATTAACAGATTTATCATCAGAAATATCAACTAAATCATTGTTAACAAGATATTCTTCTTGATGAATAGAAAGGTATTTATAAAATAGAAATGAAAGAATGTAGTCTTTAAAAGAACTGGCATCCATTGTGCCACGTAAATCATTGGCAATAGCCCATAATTGGCTTGAAATATTCTGTGCTTTTGATTCTGCCATACAAAATCTCCTTTATTTATACAAACATCTGTTGAAGTAATGCCTTTTTCTGTAATTGTAAGTGATCTAACTTACGCTGATGAAGGGTAATAAACTTATCAAACTGTTTAATAAAGTTACCTATTTTAACTTGCTCTTCGATGCTAGTAGGAATATTCAATTCACTGTCAAAAAAATCTTCTGTTGAAATATTAAGTAACCCATGGTTACGAGCACCTTCTGCAGCTCGTTTTGAGATTTCCTTATACCATAAATGAGTCATATAATAACTAACAATAAAATCAGAACTTATATTATTATCTGTAATTTCAAATAAAATATAAAGGGTTGACAATGCACCTATATCATAATAATCAAGGCGTTTTACAGCCCCAAATGGATACCCTTCAGAATAACTTTTGTTATATGCAAACTCTCCTTTTTTAATAAGATAGTAATTTGACATATCACGACTAGCAACTTGTCTATTAAAGTATTTACGTTGATCTACCAAACCATCTTGTGCTGAAATTGTAAGTGGTAAATCAGATTGACTACCATTTTTTCTTGTTACTCTCGTAGTAATCTGACACAACTTACGCTGTTCCCAAGCATCAGTAAATCCTGGGAAACGAAGTTCTGGATAACACTCTCCATTTTTTGGAAAAAGTTTCTGAAGCAACGCTTTTTTCTTCAAATTTAAGTGTTCAAGCTTACGCTGATGAAGGGTAATCATTTTAGCAATGTAGTAAAACAAACTACCAATTTTTTCTTGTTCATCTAGATTTTTTGGATATTCAATCATTGTATCTTTCAAGGCAGATTTAGATATCGAACTAACTTTT
>JAHAJA010000054.1 GCA_018372435.1 Clostridiales bacterium
TGTTTCAGGTTAAGTTGATTGAACCGCCGTGTACCGAACGGTACGCACGGTGGTGTGAGAGGTCGGGAAATTTAGTTGAATTTCCCTCCTACTCGATTTCTGACTAACCTAATAACTTCTTCAATGTTTCTACACCTACTTTTCCGTCTTCTTTCCAACCTTGCAATTTACGGAACTTGTTAACAGCTTTTGTAGTGCATTCTCCCCACTTACCATCAACTATCAACTTCGCATTAATTTTATCATTTAAGGCTTTCTGGATCATCATACTGATGTAAACGTTTGTATTTGTTGAACCAAATGATTTAGAAGATGAACTAACTCCTTTAATTTGAAAGTGTGGACTGTCAGGACTAGTTGCCCAGTTTACCCCTGCTTCAAATCCATAACCTACCATGATTGCAATGATCTTCTTTGTTTCTTTGTCCTGCGCGTTCCAGATAGCTGTCATTTTACCATCAATTTTTCGCTGCGGTACTAAATCAATTGCATTTCGCTTTGTATGAATACTAACTTGTGTCCATGTAACCTTTGTTCCTTTAACAGTACGTCCAAGGCTATACAAGTAGTTTTGTCTTACCTGACTACGATAGGTCTCTACTACAAGAGGGTTAATACCATTTGCTTTAATATCTATAAGCGCTTTATTAAGCAATATCTGACACAGTGGATTAAGCTCCTCTATATCTCTGCATTGATCTGTATTATTCATTCTTCCCACTCTCACTTTCTTCTGATTTCTTTTGCAATATATCAATTGCATTCGTAATTACTTTCGGAAACTTAACACCCATTAGTCCAGCATTTTCAATAATACTTATAAGCTCGTTCACAATGAGTGCAATAATAACTGTTGTACGAATGTAGTTTACTTGTAGCGTTATATCGAGCCTATACGCAATAAGTACTATTAGTAACATAACAGCTTTCTTGCAGAGTCCCTTAAAACAAGCATTACTTTCCCCAGCACCTGTTTCTGTCTTATTTGATTTCTTAAATACAAAAGCTACAACTAGTCCCATAGCGAAATCAATTACCATGAAAGTAATAAGGGTCTGAAGATCTGCGCTCCAACCTCCTAACATTCTTGCAATAGTTCCACCTGTAATACCTATTAATCCACAAATTAATTCCTTTAATTTTTCCATACTATCCTCCCTTTCCGTGTTGCGTTGACAAACAAAAAGAGCCTCTCGGCTCTTAATGTTTTCAGAACGTTCACATATTCTTCATTAACGTTACATACTTACTACATATTTTACTGTTATTATTAACATATCGAAGGAAGTAATAACCTTTTAATATAGATAGATTTTTTTCATAAACCTCCCCCTTTTTATAGGAACCGTAATGGTTCCTAATTTTTTGTTACTGAATCTTTGATCTGTTGTTTCTGACCTTCTGTAATCCATCTTTTCACGACTGCGTTGGATAGACCATCTTCACTTAGAAGCCCATCTTTATATAAGCTGAGTAATCTGCTATACATTTGCTACACCTCCTTCTAGGTCTGAGAGTAACATAGCATTAATTACCTCTGTGTTCTCTGCAAGTTTCTTTTCTAGCTCTTCAATCTTGCGATCTTGTTCAGATAATCTTGTTATTTCGATGGAGTATTTACCATCTTGATAGTTACATGAGAAGTCTTTACAGTACCCCGTATACTCATTTTTCTTTACATCGTCTTCAAAATATTCAATAACATGATTATCTGAATTAGAAAATACTTTTACCTCATCAAAACTATGAATTGATTCAAGTACTTCAATGCATAGCACTTCTTTACCTTTTCCGTATTCATATCTGTTAGGATATAATTGTTCAACTATTAATATAGTTTTGTTAATTATTACTTGTTTCATAAAATCCTCCTTTACTAATCACAAAATGGACATATCAAGTATCCTTGTCCGCTGAATAAATTAAATGTGTATCCATTTGTTTTATAATACTTTATGTTATTGTATAGAGTGTATGGATATGACGCTAAGTTTTTAGCAAACTCTTCTGCGAATGCTCCTTTTGTTGTATACAAGTATTTACCATCTGTGTTTGCTGTACCATTTTTATTTAACATTGTCATTATAGGATTATATAATCCATTGTATTGATTAATGTCCATTGTTTCATACACAATTGCATTAACAGTTGGACTGGTTCTATATCCCCACTTCCACGTTTCGGTGTGTGTACCACCAGTTGATGTTTGTGTATATTCGTTATTATGAGTAAACCTTACTATTTCTTTCTTGCATTTATTACAATTAATAGTATACGAATATGCCCAAGTTCCATTTGAACTGTTTGAATAATAACTATACATTATAAGAATTGGATCATCTGGATTAATTAGATTCCATAAATCAATCCATGCTGTTCCAGCCCATCTTCTTAAGTAACTTATGTCAATCCAATTAGACCCATCGAATCTTTTAATTGCACCTACATCAACTTGATTTGAACCATCATATCTTTTAACACTCATAGTCCCACCTTTCTACCATATCCAAAGGTCATTTGTCTTTGGTGATGATGGTGCAGATGATTGTACTGCTACATTTTTGCTAGTCAGTATCTTATCAACAATATTGGTTGAACAAGTACTCATATCTAAATAAGCACCTTTAGACTCCGAACCGCCAAAAAATCTCATTCTGTCGGCATATATATCTATAGCAAAATCTCCACCAACTGTGGTTTTTGGAGCCTTTTCGAAATTAACTTGCCCACCTTCATACTCATTGCTAATTTCTCTTCTAGCAAATATTCCGCCATATGGATTAGTTTTAACATTTTCTCCCCAACCAGTCCAAACACCAAATGCAGTTGAAACATTATAGAATTCTCTATTACTTCTAACGTCTAATGCGATAACCCTAGTATATGATGTATTCATTCTATAAACTGTATAATAGAAGTCGTTATCAGTAGTCAAATACCCATAATTAGTTGGTACACCAGTACCATTAGGAATTCTGTAATGTGCGACAGTATTCTCTATTAAATATGATTGTGCTATATAATTAAGAATATGTGTCCCAATAGGAAGTGTTTGATAAGAATCATTTGAAGACCATGAAGACCATGGTGGTATCCCTCCGAATGAACGTCTCATTGTTATAGGTTTACTATCAACAACAAACATAGCTACTTGATGTTTCATTGATGAATGTTCATAATGAATGCATAATCCCCACGCATCTAATGGTGAATTTAATGTAGGATTAGCTGCTCCAGATGGACTTATTTCATATAGTCCACTTTTGTAGATATTATTCAAATTATGATTTGGTGGCTTATTTACAGTAGAACCAAAATTAGATTCCCATTCAGTCCAGATACCACCACTATTGAACTTATCATATAGTCTTTTAAATTCTATATTAGAATAGTAAGGTTTGAATATTTGTCTAATATAATTCTTACTAAGGTCACCAATTGAGTTCTCTACTACTAATGTAAACGAAGATTCTACTGGTTTATTAAGTATCGTTATAGAATCATCATTTGATGGTGAGGAACAATAATGACCAGGTTCTATTACGTTGTTTAAGTCTGCATCATTAGGAAGAACTTTTAGGTCTTTCAAAGAATAATATTCACTTGCTTTTTTATTTCCTAATTTTTCAGCATTCCCCCCATTGGCAGGTAAGCTTGTCGGAATATCTTTCTTATCTGCTTTCCCCGCGATTGCTCCGTCTATCTTATCCATGTTAGCATTAACTAGATCAATACTATAAAAGTCGGTTTTATTAGGCTTGTTTAACTTTAGATTATTTGTTTCAGTTGCCATTTACAATCACTTCCTCTCTTAATTCATAATAGGTATACTTAGCAAGTTGCTCATGTGTAAACAGTGATAATATTTCATGTGTGTTATACATTAATGAAACATCAAGTACTATATTAGCCGGCACGTATTTTCTCAATGTAGATTCTACGTCAGAATATTTATTCTTCGATGTTAAAGCAATTTTCACGATTAATGTGTACTCATTGTTTCTAAGTACCATCGTATATCCGTTTTCACCACATAATGTTCGCAATTGCAAATCGAGCATTCGATACGTATACGGTAACTGTTCATTCAGTTTACTAAGGATACGAAAACGTCTGAAATCCAAATCATCTGTATCCTTTGCATTAATCTCCATAATACTTTCCCAACGTTTGCATCCGTTATCAGTAAGAGTCATGGCAAATTGATCATTAATAGCGTCTTCTACTGCCTGCCATACACATTCTAGCTTAGGATTCTTCACTTCTGACAAAACCTTGAACTCTCTTATCTGTTGAATAATATTACTTTGATATGAGAGTAAATCAACTTCTTTAGCCACTTACAGTCCCCCTCACTGGTATGTTATTATCATTGAGCACAAGGTTAACAACTTCACCATTAATAGTCGTTCCTGATATATCTACAATACCAGTAACATTTAGTAGTCGATACTCGATCTGACTGATACGTACTACCAATGCATTCTCTTTGTCCCACTCCTTCGCTAATTCTAAAAAATAATCGTCAATAGCTTTTTCAATATAAGATCTAACATCATCAAAGGTATAGCCAGTTTGATATGTGATGGTAGATGATATATTCACTATAGTGTCTTCAACTCCTGCTACTGTAACAACATGTCCAATTGGAGCAATACCATATCCTTCACCACTTTGTTTAACTGGATCAATCTGATTTTGTACTACTCCAATTAATTCCTCCGTAGGTTTCTTGTAATCAGAATCAATAATTACTACCTTTATAGTTCCGCCACCATTCCAAGTTGGATAAATCTTGCAACCACCTACACCAGATAACTCATTAACCTTTTCTTTGTAATCAGCAATGTTACCGCCAAAAGATTGGCTACTTAAGCTAGCAAAGTATTTATTTCTTAATGCTTCTGTTTCTTCTTCATCTTCTCCTGGAATAAGTACCTCCGTAATAGTAGCATTTTCTAATCCTTCAATGTAATCCAGTGGCATAAGTTTTCCTGTATGAGAATTTGGTTCACTCCCAATCGTCTCACATTCAAGCTTGTAGATACCCGTGCTGATTTTCTCAGTTACTATGTAATTGAAATCATCTAGGGTAAATCTTTCTCCAGTCTCAACGTCAATATTAAATGCTCCCTTAACGATTGCATATGTTGCAGGCGTTGGCTCAATACCTCTCTCTGCTGCACGTCTTATCAAGAACTCTCTACTTGCGGTATCTGCAAAAGATTCATCCAATATGGTATCAATCTCTGCATAAGCTTGTGCAAGTTCCATCGCACAAGGCGAAATTGCAATACCAAGTACACCTTCTGAACGGCTATCTAGTTCTGGATAGCTTGTTTTTATTGATGTCATCATCTCGTTGTAAATTGCCTCATATGTCTTTTCTTCATACATTAAATATTCACCTCCGTTTCTGTTTGGAAAATTCCTTGTTTTGAGATAACTGTAAAAGAAACTGTAACAATCGCACCACTCTTTTCAAAATCAAAAGCCTCTACACTTTCAATTCTGTCATCTTGTGTTAATGCTTCTTCGATTCTTCTTTTCAATTCAGGATATATATATCCAATAGGCATACCAATAAGATCTTGTGTCTCAAAACCATAATCCCAATCATAAACCATATTCTCATATCGTTCTGTATTCAAGATTAGAAAAACAGCTTGTTTTACTGCTTCAATACCATCGACTGTACCAACAACCTTATTATTAATAAAATCAATAAAGAATGTTTTAGATGGTACTTCTAATACAGTATCCTCTGTATTTACTAAAATATTGTTTATAGGTAACATCCTCACCCCACCTTATCTATAATTAGATACTTTTGCCCACCTTTGGCTCGTATCATAACAACATTATCATTATCTTGCATAATCTGGCTGTAAGCGTAGGTTACAAAGACAAATTCCTCATTAAGAGTAAGCTTTTGGTCTACGTTAACACTAAGAGGATTAGCAGAGATAACTTTACCAAATATTAGGTCCGTAGGTTTACTTGCTTCTACAGCTTCTATTGCTGCTTTTTTTATTAATTGTGCTATATTAGCTATTAAAATCAGCTCCTCTCAATTTCAAATCCATAAAGTGAGAATCCTTCGAATACGTATGAGTAACCTTTTCAACTAACATCAGACCATCAAATTCAATATTATCCACGGCAAGATTCACATATATTCCACTTCCTGCACGAACTCTATTGTCACCAAAACAGTTACTAACACTGAACTCTTTTGATGTACTACCATATAACTCTAGCAAAGCGCTCGCCTTTTGTTTTACTAAAGTTTCATCTTGTATTGTTTCATAATATAGCAGTACACCATATTGATTAATAGAGTCTATCTCTTCATCCACATAAACTGTTCTCTTCTTTGTATTGTCATCTTCATGCACAAGTTTAACCTTGTTATATGTATTAGAATCAATACTAGTAGTGTAATCAAATGATTCTCCACTTGAGGAATTAATCATAATTGGAACAATCATATTGTATATATTCTTTAGATTGAGTTTGCCAAAGTTATCATACAATACATAAATCTTTTTCTTTGCTTTCAATGTTTCATTCATGGAATTGATCATCATATCAAATAAGGTGGTATTGTCTTCTACCCTTGACATTTTATAAACAGTGTTTTCAATATCACCAGTTTCTAGATAAAAGTCTTTTGCCAACATCTTTAGCAATTCACTTGTACTCTTTTTACTATACGAATACGTATCTTTATTCTTAAAATAACGCAATTGGTCGTATGCTGTAACTGCAATGGTATTATCAGATGTGCGTTTTTTGGTAAATACATAGCCAAAGAATATTTTATCCTTATTATCAATAAACCTAACTTCATTACCTTCCTCAAAGTCAAGCTTACCATCTTGATACACCTCAAATTTTAGTGTACCTGGTGAACCACTCCTTTCAGTATCCCAAGTAACATTTCCAATGACGGAAGGATAATACAAATTGTTGTTATTATAGATAGTTAACTCATACATGATTATCCCTCCTATTTGTTAGTTATTGCATTTTTACTGCTTTTTCCCTTTTTAGTACTGGTATACCCTTTTGTACCAGTTAATCCAAGAACAATTAACGCAGCAGCTGCTGCTCCACTTCCAGTTTGTGATTTAAGATTAGGCTTCATATTTATTGGATATACAATACTAGGCTTCTTTTTACTAGTGCTCTTGTTGGTACTAGTCTTACTATTGGTACTAGATGAACTTTTATTTGTAGATCTCCTCGTCTTTGTACTAACACTGTATCCTGCCTCACTAGCAGTAGATGATTTCACGTCTTGTATCTTAAGTTTTTGTCCAACATAGATTAAGTTCGGATTCTTAATTCCATTTAGCTTTGCAAGATTCCAGCACTTAGAACCATCACCAAGATATTTTTTTGCAATTGCCCAAAGAGTATCACCTTTCTTTACAATATGATATTGTGTTCCAGAATTGTTAGCCCCTCTTTTTTTCTTCTCCTTAACACCTATACCATACATATAATTAACAGTGGTCGTTCCATAGTTAACATACTGTTTTAACTTAATATCAACAGTAATATCATTACCGTCCTTAGCATCTTCTACAATACTATAATCCTCTAAGGTAACTAAAAGATTTGTTCCAAATACATGGTTCATTCTATCTCCTCTTACAATCTTGAAGTAAAAGGGTTGCATTTCTAGTTTAAGCTTTTCTAGAAAATCTAGGTAAAAGTTTGGATATAAGAATCCAGAATACACTTGATTAAGCTTTATAGCTCTATGGACCTTTGTTGCATTTTTATATTTATTATTTATATCTTTTACCTCTAAATATTTTGCAAAAGGATACTCATGCATAGGTAATAATGCATCAAAACTTATTTCCGTCAATCCTGGTGCTGTAATTAAATTAACCTCACCTTCATTAATAAGATTTATTGTTTTATTTTGATTCTTAATCTTTGTGTCAACCTTAGAAGGTGTGACAGGTAACAGCATCTTATCCAAATAAAATTCGTATGACATAGTATCACCCCCCTAACTGTTGTATTGTTCTGCGGTAGAATTCAAAGACTCATATAGTTGATTTTCCAAATGGTTAACCACTCCATCTAGATCAGTATTTTTATTTACTTTGTTGTGTATTCCACCCATATTTACTTTAATCTCTGCTGTTGTGAATCTGTTAATTACTTCTCGTTCTGCGACATCCCTTAAGTACTTTATTTCTTCGGTGCTATCACTAACTGATTTTGCAATTGTTGCTGTATTTTCTGCTGTACTTCCCAAATCGGTACCAGCTTGTGTACCGGTTAAGTCAGTGGTTGTTGGTATTGAATTTGTGGGATTAGTACTATCAATATCTGTTCCTTTAGAGTTTTTTGAGACCAGATTACTTTTAGCGCCTATATTGTCCCCGTAATCATAACCAAAATTATATGCATCTTTGTAATTCATTCTTGTAAGTCCAAGGTCTTCTGCAGATAAATTTACATTCTTCTTAACTGCCTTATAATCTTCATTAGGTGCATACTTTTCTACAGCAGCTTCTGCCTTTGCTTTAATATCAACCCGCCAGCCAGCTATTGTATCTGCCATATTACTTCCAAACACGAAATCCATTGCAGATGCTATTTTCTCTATAGCTCCCAATACTATATCTACCAAGCCTTGAAACATATAAATTACCGTAGATATTGGGTTCTTAAAAGCATTCTGAAAAATATTTAAAAACGTTATAACTATATTAATTAAAATATTAATGATCCCTAATACTAACTCCAGTGCACCCATAAATAAATTACCTATTACCGCTATCACAGTGCTAAAAACACCTAAAATTACTCCTGTCGCACTTATTGAAGTTCCCATAAATTGATTAATTGCACCAATAACTGCATAGAATACTGCTATTAAAGCGATTACTCCTAATACAATTAACATTACTGGATTCATTCCCATTACTACATTAAGTAAACCTTGAGCGATTTTCATGGCTTGGGTAGCAACAGTACAGGCTAATAAATATCCCTTCTGCAAAAGTAATCCTGCATTATACACAAGTAATGCAGCGGCAATTCCGTAAATGATAGGGCTAATAATAGACCAACTATCACATATGGTACTTGCCACTGTTATAGCTAAGCCAAGTACCCACCCCAATACACTAGCAATTCCTGACATCGCATCGACAATACCCGCGGCAAACTCCTGAAAACTCGGATTATTGGCAATCTCACTAAACTTCTCTAAGATTGGCTGGATTGCCATGAGCCCCTGGTTTTTTATCGTATTCCCTACTTGTTCCCAAGTCATAGGCATAGAATTGAATTTATTGTTGATATCATCTGTTGATGATATCATTGCATTCTTAACTGTATCCGCTGTCAGTTGTCCTCCTACTGCCATATCTTCTAACTTATCAACAGGCACGTTTAGATAATCTGCAATTGTCTGAATCATGTTAGGTGCCGCAGCAAATATGCTATTAAGATCTTCTCCACTCATGACACCTGTACTTAAAGATTGTGTTAATTGTGAAAAAGCACTATTCGTATCTTCTGTTGATGCTCCTGCAATAGCAAATTGTTTGCTTACTAATTCTGCAAAATTAAGCGTTTCAGCTGTCGAATCAAATACCTCTCCTGCATTACTACTAAGTTTGGCTACTCTATCAGCTGTGGTTTGATATGCTGTACCAGTACTTTGCGCAGATCTATAGATCATATCTTGTAACTCTTTAGTTGATTGCATGCCATCATTCATAAGATTAAGGCGTGCACTTGTTTGAACCATCTGATCAGACATGCCAGCGATTTTCTCAATACTAAATGCCTCTTTTATAAAACCCGCCACACCTGACAATTTCTCTTTTATCGCATCATATGCGCTGCTACTTTTATTTACCTCTTCTGTTAACTTTTCTGATGTTTGATTTAATTTGCTTTGTTCACTTATTGCTCTTTCAATTCCATCTCCAATTCCATCTACTGTCATCTTTACAGCAGCTAATTGTGCCTTTGCTACTGTCAACAGCGCAGTTTCAAACATAGTTAATGCTGCATCTTGTACTCTTTCGATAGAATTTGTTACAACACATAATGAATTGTCAATATTCATAAGCGGCTTTGACATCTTATCTTCTAATAGCATTACTGATTGTATACCTGCCATCTTCTCACCTCCAATCCTTTACAACATAATTTTGATTTATTTATTTTTATTTATTTATTGTGATTCTAATGTTTCGATTTTCTCTTTGCTTTATCTTGTTCTTTCTTTTCGTCTTCAATCTTTACTCTGATAGACGCAATGACAAATGCTTTTTCATTATCATCGAGATTAATAAATTCTGAAGGTAGTATATGGAATTTATGAAGGCAATAGTGAGCGTAATTTGACTCACTATCACCCTCACGAATTAGTTTTTTGCCTCTTCTACCTTTTCGTCCATAGTAACGTCAAAACCATTATTCTTTTGTACAAATAATAAAAGATCTTGGTATTCTCCTGGGTTATCCACCATAGCACGTAATAAGTCCTCTGCTTTTTTAGCACCATAGGAATCTTGAAGTTCTGCATTATCTAGACACGGATCAACACAACATGCACATACCATCTTTGCCATATACTTTTTAGTATCTAATTTAGGTCGATACATTCCTGGTTTTCCAGTTACTTGCACATCGATTGTACAATCATCTCGAATGATCTCGTCCTGTGCTGTGGTGATTGCCTTGAACTCCCATTTCATTGGGAGCCCCTTTTCATCTACAAGAGATTTTGTAACAGGGTAGAAAACATTTTCTTTTACTATTTTATTCGTTTTTAAAAATCTGCTTAAGTTACTCATATATTAATACCCATACCTTTCCTATAGCCTGCGGACTCCTGCCCGCAGGCACAAATTTGCGAGTGAAAAATCCTAATTATTCACGCAAACGCTTCCTAGTTCGTTAACATACCATCAAGTAATTCAAACTCTTCTGGCATTTCAAAATCATCATAAGTTCCTGAAATCTCTTCATCTAGATATTCACCATCTGCATCAAACTTAGCTAAGATTCCACCGTCAATATTACATCCGTAGAAATTAATCGTTTGTCTACCAGCCGCACTAGAAGGATCTTCATTAGTTACTTGGATTTCAAAGTATATATCCTCACCTGTATCTTTGAAACGCTTCATCATATTTCTAAAGATAGAAGTGTTATAGTGAATAGTTGCTTTGAAATCACCTTCCCAACCAGTAGCTTTATTTCCTTTACCTGTTTTTCCAAGGATAGGAACCTTAGTTTTATTCTTGTTAAAGTTTGATTCAAAGTTAATAAAATTGAAGCAATTATATCTCTTATCGTCTATTGTAACGAAACACTCTGCAAGGGCTGCACCAATTGCATCCTTTGATAACATTGTAATATTAGCCATGTCTTACTCCTCCTTACTGTACGATTACAGTCATATATAATTTAGTCATACAATTAACTGGTTGAATTGGATTAACTGCCATAACTGATTTCTTGTCATTTCCAAGCTCTACTACCACCTCAGCAGAATCAAAGTTCTCTATTGCCTGAAGTTTTTCTAGTTCCTTATCATAAGCAACGATGTCTGACCAAAAACTAACTCGTCCAGATTTATTATTCTGAATCTTGCCAAGATATTTATTATTGAATAATAAAGCAATATCATTGCCGACTTGATCTAATACTCTGACTGTTTGGTTTGACTTAAAATCTTCCCCTTTTTCATCTGTTACTGAAACAAGCGAGTTAATATCATCAAGCACACGAACTTCATCACCAACCTTATGGAAGGTAAGTTCACCTGCCCTAATAGCGGCTTCTAATTCCGATTGTTTATAATTCGTAACCACTGTAAATTCACCATCATAGGTCATATTGGTGCATGATTTGTTGATTGCACAGTCAGCCTCTGCTCCAGATAACCAGTAAACTAAGGATGATTCCTCTGCTCCCTGATCCGATACCTTATTCTTAACATTGATTACACCTTCATAATCAGCTGCTTGGTTATAAACTACAAGCTGGAATTTAACTCCCATCTCATCACGTAAACGTTTGGTATATTCGGTATATAAAGACTTAACCGATGATGACGTAGATAAGCAACCAAGTACATTGAATGAATAAGATTCCAATGCATTAAGCGCATTTTGCTCTGCTTCTCCATCTACAGTACCGTTTGTACCTCCTGTTAGTGCAATACCGGAAGTATTTTCAAGCGTTGCCTCTGCCTTAAATGTAACAAATGCATTTGCTTTAAGTCCTGCCCCATCACTGACTGTTTGAATATCAAGTACCTTCGTACCAAGCATAGTAGATACATCAAACTTACTGGAATCATCCACATTAGGTGCAATCACAATCTTTAGATCATTACCTCTTGTTCCTCCATACAAGGCTGTTGCATAAGTATTTGAGGCTTTGATACCGCCACTATTTAGACGATAGAAATATACTTTCTTTGCATTAGCAAATAACTCCCTAATCCCTTTTACTTCCTCAGATTCATATGTATATCCAAAAAACTTTAATGAATCCTTTCTGAACTCCTCATTTGTAGCTGTAAAAACAGTAGCTTCTTCTCCCCAATTTAAAGATACTGGAATAGCAACTATTCCTCTGTCTGATAAAGTTGCTCTTGCTCTAGCTGCACTAACGAAATTAATATACGTTCCAGGAAGTACCTTATTTTGTGTTACGAATAATCCTCCACCAAGTCCCATTTATTTCACCTTTCCTTTCTTAAAATCAAGAATTTTCTTCTCAACTTCGCTAATTGTGTATAGTTTGTTATCTTTTAATAATGCGTTTAGTAAATCCGATTCTGTATTAAATCGATTACTCTTTACTAACTGAGTTTTACTAAAACTAGGATTTACTATTGTTTCTGCTTTCTTTGTAGCCAAATCTAATCACTCCTTTAAACTAAAGTCTTTCATTCGTTCACTTTCTTCTACTTTCTTAAGCATGTGAACATTGTACTCAATCTGAAAATTTAGTACATCATCAACGGTATTACTCTTCATACTAGAGCCATGCACAAGATTATTATCAATCATAATAAACTCAAGTACTTCTTCCAGCTGGCCTATAACATTCCCGATCTCTTCCTTCGCATTCGTTAATGAAGGAAAATACTGAATCATGAATGTGTTCTTATTGATATATCTATTACCTAGTTTAGCTTCCAGGCTATGAGTAGTATTATAGATATAAAAATAAGGTTTCCTTACTTCCTCAGCCACGCTCTCTGAATATATGCCGTAGTTTTCACCAAACTCCTGATAGATTGCTTGAGATATAGCATTGATTATTTTGTTTATCACTTGATTTACTCCTTTAATCTTTATTGATCTCATGTTCTAGATATCTTGAATCAATTTCTTATTATAAATAATTAAGATCATATTCTTTATTAACTGTTTGTAGATTCCAATCAGCTAACATTATTTCACTGTACAGTTTGCTATCAATATCATAATTACTATAAGATGAAGCTTTTCATAGTAGAGACGATAAGGAGGCCACCCTTTGTTACAACCGTCACTTTGTTATTGATTGCTGTTCTATATGATCTATTATAATTATAACACTGCTTTACGGGGCAATGGGGGCAAATCAATGTACTTACGAATCTTCTTACCAATTACGCTGCGATCAAGGCTTACTTCTTCAGCAATATCATTTAGCTTCATACCATCCATAAACCTATATTTGAATATCAACCGTAGCTCACTATCTTCTATATCATCTACATACTGTTCTATTTCAAGCACTATAGTTTGTAACTGTTCTTTCTTTTTCTTTCTAGATGCAATCAGCCTATCTCTAGCAGCTACTTCTAATGGATTATCAACTATTACGCTTGTCCGTACTTCCGTATAAGGAAATGTCCTAGACGACCCCTTTACCCTAGTTGCCACAGCTCCAATTTCCTTATCATATAACTGGTCAATTCTTTTATCTAAATCTTGAATCTCCTTGATTATGTTTCTATATTGTTTTAATTCCATCTCCGTCATAAGGCACCTCACATTCTACGTTTATTCGTATTGATATTCATTTCGCATCAGTTATTCTCAATAAAAATCTTACTTTGCAAGAATCTTATTCCTGCTTGAAAATTATGTATTCCTGCCCCTCTGATCGTTATCTTTCAAATAATTCTTCTAATGAAATATTTAACTTCATTTTTTCATTTATAATTTCATGGATTTTTAATGATTCAGATAAAGTAAATTCTGTTACGCCATTTATTTTATTTCTGAGGCTTCTTTCTGTAATATCTAACTTCATTGAAAGCTGTTTGATTGATATATTAACTCTTACCATCTCTGCTTTAAGTATTCTGTACACTAACACAACTCCCTTCTTTTCCGTTAACGGATATTATATTGTATATGTTATACCCTTCAACGGATATAGTCAATATGTTTTTTGAATATTTTTTCCGTTAATGGATAATTTGTGCATTCTAACGGAAATATTTTTCTTGACTATATCCGTTAACGGTGATAATATAGATATATAAAAAGGAGGAATGTGAAATGGGCTTAGAGATTATAGAAGAGTATAAAAAGAAGCTAGGACTTACAACTGCTGAATTAGCAGAACGATCAGGAGTACCTAAAGGTACATTAGATAAAATACTTAGTGGCGTGACAAAAGATCCAAAACTTGAAACATTAAAAGCGATTGCTCGAGTATTGGGGCTTTCATTAGATGATTTTGATGATACAATTGAAGATAGCACGAATATAATTAATTCTTATAAAGATCTACTTACTGTATATACACGTAGTAAAAATAATCTTTCACAAGCCGAAAAAATGAAACTTGCGCAAATTATATTATCAGATGATGAGGAAGAAGGCTGATTACTATAGATTTTCAGGAAATATTAAAGACCGTTTGTTCAGCAATTACATTTTGTAAGATAAAATCATTCCCTGTAGATTGCCATAAAATAATACACAGTTTTGATTATAAACTTATAAAGTATTCCTCTCTTTCAAATGCCAAAAGGAATGCTTGCTTCTTACTTAGCGATGATGCTGTTACAATACGTGAGAAGAAAAGTATCTTTTATAATGATGATAAACCTGAGACAAGAATCCGATTTTCTTTAATGCATGAGCTGGGTCACATATTACTTAATTCAGAGGATGAATTTGCTGCTAACATTTTTGCTAGTAACTTCCTAGCTCCACGTATAGCTATACAATATTCTTGTAAAAATTATAGAGATGTAATGAATCTATTTAGATTATCAGAAGAAGCGGCAAATATAGCTTTTAATGATTATAAAAGATGGCGACTTTACATAGTTACTCATAATAACCAAATGGGTGAAATTGATACTGTGTTATACCATCACTTCTACAACACAAAAGCACGAAAATTTGTTTACAGCTCCAGTGAATGTATGATTTGTGGTCGTAAAATGTATAATACTTTTGACAGAGATTGTGGTGTATGTACATTACCTCGATACTCTTATTCCTCATTTAGTGAATTAGATCGACAACTTTTAATAGCAGAAAACACTTGGCTTTATGGTGAATAAATGAACTAAAGCCTTGTAAACACGAAGTTTACAAGGCTTTCATGACAGGGGCAGTAGGATTTGAACCCACGACCTGCGGTTTTGGAGACCGTTATTCTACCAGCTGAACTATACCCCTATGTATTAAATTATATTGCCCGTTCATCAACGGTTCTTCTATATAATACATTAAGTTGTGTTAATTGTCAATATAATTTTAAAAATTTATTCATTATTTTTTATTTTCTAAATTGTAAATTTAAATTCCACCCTACCTCTTCATACATATAGAAGTTAGTCTTTCAAACTAAATAGTGGAAGTAAGTCTTTCAAACTTTTGATAT
>JAHAJA010000006.1 GCA_018372435.1 Clostridiales bacterium
GTTTCAGGTTAAGTTGATTGAACCGCCGTGTACCGAACGGTACGCACGGTGGTGTGAGAGGTCGGGAAATTTAGTTGAATTTCCCTCCTACTCGATTGATACTCTAACTAGAGTTTCTCAAGTGCCTATAATACTGAAAAAAGAAAGGGGAAGATTCATGACAATCACAACTAGGCTGTCCAATGGCTTACCCGTTGTGTTAGAGAGAATGCCATATCTTAAAAGTGTATCCTTTGGGGTATGGGTGAAAGTGGGTTCTGCTTATGAGAATTCACGTAATAATGGAATTGCTCATATGTTAGAGCATATGTTCTTCAAAGGGACGACAACTAGAACTGCGAGAGATTTGGCAGACATTACATCTATGATTGGTGGGAATGTGAATGCGTATACAAGTAAGGAGTGTACAAACTTCTATGCTACAACGATAGATGAATATCTACCAATAGCAATCGACATGATTAGTGATATGATTCAAAATTCTGTTTTTAATACAGAAGAACTTGAGAAAGAAAAGGGAGTTGTACTAGAAGAAATCGATATGTACGATGATTCCGCAGAAGATATGTGCCATGAAATGTTACAGAAGGAAGTATGGAATCACCATCCTCTAGGGTATCTAATCTCAGGGACAAAAGAAATTGTTCGAACATTTACCAGAGAACAGTTGATGGAATTTAGAAATCAGTATTATACTGCTGATAATATGATTATCTCCATTGCGGGGAATTATAATGAAGATACGATATTAAAGCAATTAGAGTTGTGTTTCGGAACGATACCTGCTACGGCAACTCGCCCGATATTAACGATTCCAACATATAAGAAATGCATATATAAAGACGAGAAAGATATTGAACAGATGCATATTAATATTGCATTTCCTTCGATTGCGAACATAGATGAAAGAAGATATGAGTTAACGGTTATGAATGACATACTTGGAGAAAGCGCAAATTGTATGCTATTCCAAAGAATACGAGAGGATATGGGATTAACTTACTCCATCTACTCCTATGAGAGTAGTTTTGTAACAACAGGTTTATTTCATATCTATGCTGCGACGAATCCAGAACCTGCTCTTACCATATATGATGAGATATTCCATATCATTAGTGAAGTGAAGGGAGAAGGTTTCTCTGAGAAAGATATAGAAGAGACAAAGAAGCAGATTTGTGTTAATCTTACGATTGCTAGCGAAAGCACGAGAAACCGTATGGATAGCAATGCAAAGCACATAATGAAATATGGAAAGATAATTCCACTTAATGATGTGATAGAGCGTGTTAACACAATTACGAGAGAGAATGTTAATACATTAGCTAAAGATATACTTGATGAAACTTCATGCAGTATTGCCTTAGTTGGTAATCTGGATAAGAAGATAGTGAAAGGAATAGAACAAAGATGGAAACTATAAAGATACAATATTTAGACGACTCAATTCATAGATTGGAATACATTGATGGTAAATCAGATTGGATTGACCTTCGAGCAGCAGAGGATGTAGAGTTAAAAGAAGGAGAATTTCGCTTAATTCCGTTAGGTGTAGCAATGCAACTACCAGAAGGATACGAAGCCCATATTATACCGAGAAGCAGTACGTATAAGAATTTCGGAATTATACAATCAAACCATATGGGATTGGTAGATGAATCGTATTGTGGGCCAAATGATTGGTGGTTTATGCCAGCAATCGCTTTACGTGACACTAAAATCTGTAAGAATGATCGTATCTGTCAGTTTAGAATAGAAAAACATCAACCAACATTAATTTTTGATGAAGTAAGTGCATTAACGGGCAAAGACCGTGGAGGTATTGGTTCGACTGGTAAGAACTAATAGAACTAACTTGTTAGGGTATCAAAAGCTAATGCACAAATTTATGTGTGAGCATGTTATAAGGCTTTTGACATCCTAACCACTAACTTTAGCTACTTCAAGGAATCTTCAAGTACGAAGTTTGAGTAACAAGCATGTTTTTAGTTTTTCGAACAGATCTGCATTTGTATAAATAAATATTGCAAATGAAGAAGATGGACAAACGTCGATTCGTGTCTTTTATCATTGACAAAACAGTTGTATTAGTTATAAAATGAATTCAGTGAATTTATCAATGCATTACGTTAAAAGGTAAAGCCGTTCACTTAATTTATGACATGAAAGGTGATAAGATGAACGATTATAGTATTAGTACAAATTGTATTCAATCTGGATATGAACCAAAGAATGGAGAACCGAGAGTTCTACCAATCTTTCAGTCTACTACATACAAATACGATACCAGTGACCAAGTAGGTAAATTATTTGACCTTGAAGCTGAAGGTTTCTTCTATTCAAGACTTAGTAATCCAACAGTTGACGCTGTTGAAAGAAAAATTGCAACACTAGAAGGCGGTGTTGGAGCCTTATGCACATCGACAGGGCAAGCAGCAACTACATTTGCTATATTAAATATCTGTGGAGCAGGTGATCATGTTGTAGCTTCTATTGCTATCTACGGTGGTTCAACTAATTTACTAGGTGTTACATTCAAGAAATTAGGAATTGATGTTACTTTCGTCGATCCGGACGCACCAATTGAGGAATTACAAAAAGCGGTTCAAGAGAATACAAAATGTATCTTTACTGAAACAATCTCTAATCCTACATTAGTTGTATGTGATATTGAGAAGATGGCAAAACTTGCCCATCAGAATGGAATTCCTTTAATCATAGATAATACATTTGCTACACCAATTAACTGTAGACCGTTTGAACACGGAGCTGATATTGTTATACATTCAACTTCAAAATATATGGACGGTCATGCTGTTGCCCTTGGTGGCGTTATTGTGGATAGTGGTAATTTTGATTGGAATACAGATAAATTCCCTGGATTATCTACGCCAGATGAGTCCTACCATGGTATGATTTATGCAAGAGATTGCGGGAAAGCTGCGTACATAACCAAAGCAAGAGTTCAACTTATGAGAGATATGGGAGCTACTCCAGCACCATTGAATGCTTTCTTACTAAATGTTGGTTTAGAAACTCTACATCTACGTGTAGAACGTCATTGTGAAAACGCATTGGCGGTTGCTAAATGGTTAGAATCAAATGATAAAGTATTATGGGTTAATTATCCAGGTCTTGAGAGTAATAAGTATCATGAATTAGCTAAGAAATATCTACCAAAGGGAAACTGTGGTGTCGTATCCTTTGGCGTTAAGGGTGGAAGAGAAGTTGCTGCAAATCTTATGGAAAAACTAAAACTTGCAGCTATCGTAGTACACGTAGCTGATGCACGTACAAGTGTACTTCATCCCGCAAGCACAACACATCGTCAACTTACAGATGAACAATTAGTACAATCAGGAGTTGAACCAGAATTAATTCGTATGTCGGTAGGCATTGAAGATATCGTAGATATTATAAAGGATTTAGAACAAGCTTTTGAACAAATTTAAATGATAGAAAGCACGGTTTTGTACTTTCAATTGCTATGAATAACAAAGAAGACAATTTATCAAGGTATATTATACAATTTGATAAATTGTCTTTCCTGATTTCTAGAAAGTAATAGGGTAATAAGGAATCTGGGGTGTGACGCTTCGTTGAGGAGTACTTATCATTGATGTTTTTTGGCATCTAGGATACTAAGGATATGTAAAATGAGAAGTGTAAATCCAATCATGATTGAGTAGAAGATAAAAACAAGTAGTAGTATTAAAATTGTACGTAAAATAGTAGTTATTAACCACATCATATTACTACCTCATATTTTCTTATAATATAGGGTATTCTAAGTAGTTGGTTTTAGTACCTATGATTTGATTATTGAAAAATGTATTTACATTATTAAACATATAGGATAGAATGAATATTATTTATCGTACATAATTAAGCATTCTATTAATAAAAGTGAAGGAGAAAATAAGATGTTTGAGATGAAAGAGGAATATAAGATTGGTATTAAAGAGATTGATGAACAGCATGAGAGATTGTTTCAAATAGCAGAGAAAGCATATACTCTTTTAACTAATGAATTCGTTGTAGATAAATATGATGGGATTGTTGAGATTCTCAAGGAATTAACAGAGTATACAAAGCTACATTTTACATATGAAGAAGAGTATATGCAAAAAATAGGACATAAGATGATGTTTTCGCAGAAAATGGACCATCATGAGTTTGTAGCGATGTTAGAAGAAATTAATCTCGATGAGATTGATAATAATCAAGAAGATGCTATTATGAATCTCCTTTCCTATCTAGGCGATTGGTTAGTAAAACATATCGTTGAGAAAGATATGTTAATTGGTAAGGAAATAGAATAAGGTTTAGATTAAGTTTGAATAGGGAAGGCCAAAAACTCACATACTATTTGAAAAATAAGTGAGGTAAAGTTACTATGCAAACAAAGAATCTATGTGATATTGATGCTGCAAATAACATGGAAAACAGCAATGAAATTAACAAATCAGGTAACTATAAGAATAATAGTCAAGATAAAATAATAGTTGATGATAAGACTGCAAAAGAAGCGGAGAAACTTCAGAATGATAAAGTTCGGGAATATGGTCAAGTCACTCTCGATAAGAACAAAAGGGATCACAAATTACATCTCTTAACAATTATTGGTGAAATTGAGGGGCATGAATGTTTATCACAACAAACGAAGACTACAAAATATGAACATATTCTTCCTCAATTAGCAGTCCTTGAAGATAGTGATGACATTGAGGGAGTTTTAGTCCTTGTCAATACGATCGGTGGAGCTGTTGAATCTGGACTTGCTATAGCTGAGATGATTGCTTCCTTAAGTAAACCAACAGTTTCCTTAATTATTGGAGATAGCCACTCTATTGGAGTGCCATTAGCAGTAGCAACGGATTATTCCTTCATAGTACCTACAGGTACGGTTATTATTCATCCTGTCCGAATGAGCGGAACAGTAATTGGATCTAGACAGACCTATGATTATTTTAAAATTATGCAAGATCGTATTGTCGGATTTATTTCAAATCATAGCAATGCGACTAAAGAGAGAATTGAAACCATGATGTTTAATACTACCATGTTATCAAGGGACCTTGGTACAATCCTAGTGGGTTCTCAAGCAGTTGACGAAGGAATTGTGGATGCTGTAGGTGGAATTCATGAAGCAATTGAGAAATTATATGATATGATAGAAGAAAGTGCAAAACAGAATAAGTAGAAAACAGAACAAGTAGTTGGTAACTTTGAAAAATATAGATTACCTCTTGCTTATCACAAATAGAAAAGGTATAATTAAATTGGTTCTAATGTAAGTTAAGAAAGCGTATAATCTTATCATACATAGAATCAATTTTTTATGTAATGGAGTGTAATGCCGCTGATATGAGTGGCAAGTCAGTTCTGTGTTATGATTACGGATTTTGGGACAAGTAAACGTGGGAGGAGAAACCATGACAATATTACAGGCAATCATAATGGGAATTGTTCAAGGAATTGCAGAATTTTTACCAATTAGTAGTTCAGGACATTTATCTATTATGAAACATATCTTGCATATAAATACGGATACAGGTTTGTTATTTGATGTAATGTTACACTTAGGTACATTAGTTGCAGTATTAGTATCTTTCTGGAAAGATATTAAACAGTTAATTATAGAAGGTTTTAGTATTCTAGGAGATTTCATTGTTAATATAGGTCGCCTGGTACATAATTTACATTCAGAAGATAAAAAAGAGTATAATAAGGTGATAAGTTCTGCTTATCGCAAATTTGTTATGCTTATTGTTGTATCAACAATACCAACAGGAATAGTTGCACTCTTATTAAAAGAGGTTGTAGAAGTTACAAGTGAAACTTTAATTGTACCAGGTTTATGTTTATTATTAACTGGTGTATTATTATTAATTGCGGACCGAACCGTTTCTGGTAAGAAAAGGGCCAATGATGTTACCTATGCTAACGCAGGAATTATTGGTTTAGCACAAGGAATTGCAACACTTCCGGGATTATCTCGGTCGGGAACAACAATTACAGCTTGTTTGTCATGTGGATTAGATACTAATTTTGCTGTTAAGTATTCATTCATAATGTCGATACCAGCAATACTAGGTGCGGTTATCTTACAAATTAAAGATTTTGGAACACTTACAGCCGAATCTACTGAGGTAGTGGCTTATGTAATTGGTACAATAATTGCAGCTATTGTAGGATATATATGCATTAAGACTATGTTAGTTGTTGTTCGTGGAAAAAAATACAAAGGATTTGCCTACTATTGTTTTGCAGTAGGTACTATAGCAGTTATATGGAATTTTGTAGCTTAAGGAGGAATTATTAATGGCGGCAACTCAAAGAAAGCCTGCTTCGTCAACGAAGAAAGCACCTAGTAAAAAAACATCTACTAGTAGAAGTGGAGCTTCTGGACGAAAAAAGGGGAATACAGGAAAGAATAGCGGCCATCAAAATAACCAGTATGGGATGAGTCGTTATAAGGACGAGATAACAATAGTAATTACTCTTGTTGTTGCTGTTATTTTAGTACTTAGTAATTTTAATTTAAGTGGTAGTGTAGGTGCATTTATTAATCGATTCACATTCGGTATGTTTGGCTTATTAGCATATATCTTACCGTATATTTTGTTTTTTGGAGTCGCTTTTCATATATCAAATAAGGGAAATTATACGGCAACAATTAAACTTATTAGTAGTATCTGTTTCGTCTGTATGGTAGCAGCTTTTATTCAATTAGTTACATTAGACTATAATTCAGAATGGTCGATATTTAGTTATTATACTGCCTCGGCATCTAATAAGAATGGTGGAGGCTTCATAGGTGGCGTAATTTATTCAATTATGTACCCCTTGTTCGGATTTGCTGGTACACTTGTAATCTTGCTTGCTATTATGACTTTATTAATCATGTTTATTACAGAGCGCCTCTTGTTTGCAAGTCTTGGTAAGAAAAGTGCTGTTAAATTAAAGGAGATGAAAGCAAGAAGAGTAGAGGTCAAGAAAGCACGTGATGAATCATATTACTCGGAAGAATATGATGGTTATGATGATGAGGTTTATGTAGAACCTGAACCTAAACATATTTTACAAAGTAAAGACGGGCATGTAGATGATGCAATACCGTTTGATGCAGGAAAGAGTACAAAAGGGGAACGTAGGAAAAAGGCGAAGACATTTACATTCCATGGAGCTTCCAAGAATGCCAAATCTTCTGCGCAGACTAGTGAAGCTATGTCTAACGATACGGTTGCACCAGTACATGCAACATCAGAAGCATCTGTAACTACATCATCAGCTCCTTTAGATGAAGTAAAGCCATTTGATTTTGATTCGATACCAATTTATAGAGGAGATCAAACCTCTAATTATGATTATGACGAAACACCAATCTATAAAGAAGAGATGAAACGCAAATTTAGTCAAACTAAGGATTATGATATTAAGAAACTTGCTGAACAGATAATGAATGAGAGTTTTGATAGTGATTCTACAAAAGTAGACAGAGATACAGCGCAAAATTCTACAATCATAGAACAATCAAAAACATCTGCTAATGGCGGTGATGTTTTTGGTGATACTATGCAATCTGATTCGATGAATTCATTGTACAATAGTACTCCTAATTTGAGTCAAGCACACGAGCAGATCGAAGGTGTTACGAGTGGAGAAGAACCAACAAGTAATGATTTCGTTCGTAACGATGTTTTCACACAAGAACATCAAACTTCTAGTAACGATGAATTCGATACTACTACATTTAAGGATCAGATAGAAGAAGATAATTTTGATGATTTCCGTGTCGATTTAAAGGCCCCTGAAAACGAAGAAGTGGAAGAGGCATTCCTTAATGCAACGGATCAAGAAGGAATCCAAACGTTAAGGCCAGATAACGAGCATAACATTAGTAGTAATGTGAATCACAAAGAAACTATAAGAAATAAAGATGTTGAAAAGAAAAATAGTTTAGATTCTACACAGGTAGAACCTGTTATTGAGGATGTAGAAGAACCGTTTGTTTATGAATTTCCACCATTAGATTTGCTTACAAGACCAAAGAAATCCTCAAAAGGTGTTTCTGATGGCGAGTTGAAAGAGACTGCCATGAAATTACAACAGACCTTACAAAGTTTTGGTGTAGGAGTAACCATTACCAATGTAAGTTGTGGACCAGCGGTTACCCGTTATGAACTACAACCAGAACAGGGTGTAAAGGTAAGTAAGATAACTAATCTAGCGGATGATATCAAATTAAATCTAGCTGCAGCTGATATACGTATAGAGGCACCAATTCCTGGTAAAGCCGCTGTTGGTATTGAAGTACCTAATAAAGAGAATTCCTCAGTTATGTTTCGAGAACTTATTGAAGGGAAAGACTTCAAAGAACATGGAAGTAACCTTGCATTTGCAGTTGGTAAGGATATTGGTGGACAAGTTGTTGTTACTGACATTGCCAAGATGCCTCACCTTCTTATCGCTGGTGCAACTGGTTCAGGTAAGTCCGTATGTATTAATACATTAATTATGAGTATTCTATATAAGGCACACCCTGATGATGTTAAATTAATTATGGTTGACCCTAAGGTTGTAGAATTAAGTGTATATAATGGAATCCCTCATCTATTAATCCCAGTTGTTACAGATCCTAAGAAAGCTTCCGCTGCTCTTAACTGGGCTGTTATGGAGATGACAGATCGATACAATCGTTTTGCTGAACTTGGTGTAAGAGATATCAAAGGATATAACACTAAGATAGAGAAAGTAAAAGAATTTAAAGATGAGAAGTTTAAAAAGATGCCTCAGATTGTTATTATAGTAGACGAGCTTGCAGATCTTATGATGGTAGCACCTGGAGAAGTGGAAGATGCGATTTGTCGTTTAGCACAGATGGCTCGTGCAGCGGGTATTCATCTAATTATTGCTACGCAAAGACCATCTGTTAACGTTATTACTGGTCTTATTAAGGCGAATGTACCTTCGCGTATTGCTTTCTCTGTATCTTCTGCAATCGATTCACGAACAATTATTGATGGTTCTGGTGCAGAGAAATTATTAGGTAAAGGTGATATGTTATTCTTCCCGTCGGGATATCCAAAACCGGTACGTATCCAAGGCGCTTTTGTTTCTGATAAGGAAGTTAGCGAAGTAGTAGAATTCTTGTCATCGCAGCGAAGCAAGCCTTCATATAATGAAGATATAACCAATAAGATAACAAGTGCACCTTCATCAGAAGGATCAACCGCTCCAGCAAATGAGCGCGACGATTACTTTGTGGAAGCTGGTAAGTTTATTATTGAGAAGGATAAAGCTTCCATTGGAATGTTACAGCGTGTATATAAGATTGGTTTTAATCGTGCTGCACGTATTATGGATCAGTTATATGAAGCTGGTGTAGTAGGACCTGAAGAGGGAACTAAACCAAGGAAGGTTCTGATGTCAGAAGAAGAATTCGAACAATATGTGGATGAATATGTGTAGATGAAAGTCTAGAGTAACTATGGTGGTATTACACAAACAAAAGATTATAGGTATGTTTGTGTTGGTACCACCATAGGTGTTAGTGTGACAAAACTAGACGGGAAAGTCGGTCTAGAAGGGAGGACTGTTATGAAGAGAGCATGGTTAGTAACAAATGAGTTCTTGAATACACAAAAATATTCGGAATTAAATATGTGGTTAGTGAAAGCGGCAGAAAAATATAATATAGATTTACTTGTTAAGACAAATGCGGAGCTATTAGTAGATCTAGGTGGTAATCATATAATTCAAAATCTGATAGAAGTAGAGAAGCCAGAGTTTGTATTGTTCTGGGATAAAGATATTCGTCTGGCAAGTTTTCTTGAGAGTTTATCTGTGAAAGTAATTAACTCCTCTAAGGCAATAGAAATATGTGATAATAAAGCAATGACACACATAACATTAAAGCAAAAGAATATTAAGATGCCAAAGACAATACTTGCCCCTATGACTTATGAAAATATCGGATTTACAAACTATGATTTTGTTGAGCGGATGAAAAAACAGTTATCCTATCCGATTGTAGTAAAGGAATGTTTTGGATCTTTCGGTCAACAAGTATATCTTGTTCATGATGATGTAGAACTGATGCGTTGTATTGAGAAGATAGGAGCAAAACCATTTCTTTTTCAAGAATATATTAAATCAAGTTTTGCACGTGATATTCGTTTAAACGTTGTTGGTGATCAGGTAGTCGCAACGATGTATCGATATTCGGATACGGGAGATTTTAGAGCTAACATATCAAATGGTGGAAAGATGAAACCGTTTAAGCCAACAAAACAACAGATACAATTAGCAGTAGACTGTGTGAAAGCGTTAGGGCTTGATTTCGCTGGAGTTGATCTGTTATTTGATGAGAATGAGGAACCAATTGTGTGTGAAGTCAATTCGAATGCACATTTTAAGAATATATATGATTGTACAGGTGTTAATGTAGCAGAATGTATTCTTGATTACATCTGTAATAAGTTGAATTTGGTGAATGAGAGTGCGTAGTTTTTAAGTAAACCAGTGCCAAATTGAACATTCGTGTTTAATTTGTGTGCAAGCAGTTAAAAAGAGTTAATAACTAAACGATTATTGAAATAATAAAAAGGAGAAGCACAATGATTGGTTGGATTTTGTATGGTCGAAAAGAAGCAGAGTACAATAAGCACTACATAACAATGTATCAAGAGGAAGGGAAAAAGTTCGATATTACATTTGAATTGATTATCGTGGAAGAATTGGAATTTGGTGTTCGTAACAATACTTGGTATGTAGAATATCAAGGTGAGGATGTGAAATTACCTACATTTGTAATTAGTAGAGTAATATACCCACTTCTCACAAGGCAACTAGAATGTATGAAAGTTCCTGTATTCAACGGTTCAGAGGTTGCAAGAATATGCAACGATAAAGCGAGTACGTATCAAGTAGTTACTGCGTTAGGTATTGACATTGTTGATACTACTTTTTGCAAGCATGGTAGTTTGAGAGAGTATTTGAGTAGAAGAACTACGAAAACAGTTGTTAAAACCGTTGATGGCCATGGAGGACGGCAAGTGTATTTGGTGGATCCTAACGATTCTCAACAAGTAGAGGAAGTAATTATGGATACCGACCATCATGATACAGTATTACAACCACTTGTTGGGAAGGAGCATAAGGACCTTCGAGTATATGTGATTGGTGATACCATTATTGCTGCGATCCTTAGAAGAGCAAAAGAGGGATTCAAATCTAACTTTTCTTTGGGGGGTGACGTTTCTATCTATGAACTGAATAAAGAAGAAAGAGAGAAGGTTCAGTTGATTACTGAGCTGGTCAAACCTGACATGGTAGGAATTGATTTTATTATTGATGACGATGGTGAACTGATTTTTAATGAAATTGAAGACGTTGTAGGTGCCAGAATGTTATATCAATGTACCGACATTAATTTAGTTAAATTATATATTGAACACATTCTTGATCATCTATAGGAGGCATATGTCTGCGTGAATAAATTGTTCTACTGCCATAAGCAAAAGAGGAAGCTAATGATAGCTATGACTATTATTTTGATATGTAGCTCTTACTTATGTTATTCCACCAAAGATGATTCTTTTTTTAAGAATCAAGAGAATTCCATTATACAATCGAAGGCAGATTATGAAGCAAATATAGATGGTAAAAAGTTAGTTTCTGTACATTTTCTGGATATAGGTAAAGCGGATAGTATCTTAATCAAAATTGGTGATAAGGCAGTTTTAATTGATTCGGGAACGAGTCAAAAGGCCAAGGAAATTATAGAGTATCTTAAGAGACAAGATGTTACAAAATTTGAATATGCGGTTGCAACCCATTGCGATAAAGATCATGTAGGGGGAATGAGTGATATATTAAAAGAATTTCCAACTGATGTTTTGCTAATGTCCTCAAGGGAAAAGAATACGAGGCCTTACATAGCAATGATGAATACTGCGGCTAAGTTGAAAGTTACACAACTCATACCGAAGGTTAAGACTATATTCTATGTTGAAGGTGTAAAGTTCACTGTACTTGCTCCGGGTGATAAAGCAATGGCTACAGGAACGGCTAATGAGAGTTCTATTGTTCTTATGATGCAATATGGAAAAAAGAAATTCCTATTCATGGGAGATGCGATGGAGGTATCGGAAAAGGAGATGTTAGCGGGAGGATACGATCTACAAGCAGATGTTATTAAAGTTGGACATCATGGTGATACGAGGTCTTCCGGTGAGAAATTTCTAGATGCGGTAAATCCTGCTGTGGCAGTCATTACTTGTGATGAAGGAGATGGAACGTCATTACCAGAGAAGGAAACATTAGAAGTAATTAGTAAGCAACGCATTCTATTGTATCGAACAGACAAAGACGGTACCATTGTGATGACCACCAATGGTGTTGATATTAAGATAGAAAAGTCTAATAGGGGTTGATGCTACACTGGACAATTCCATAGAAATAAGGTATAGTATACGATGGACTGGATAAACGTTATCTTGGAAACATCAAAATTCTCAAGATAAGATATATAATATGGATAAGGATAGAAAGAGAGAACGTTATGAATTTAGAAAATACAAAGAACCAAGAAGTAGAAGAGTTTTCTTCTGAAACAAAGCGTCAGTATCAATATATTGAAAATCTAAGAAAATGGCATGATCAAAAGAAAGAAGAATTAGGAAGACCATTAACTGCTTGTGTACAATGTTTTGGCTGCCAGATGAATGCAAGAGATGCGGAAAAGATAACAGGTATCTTAGAAAAAATCGGTTACCAAATGGTAGATACAGAAGAAGCAGATTTTGTAATATATAATACATGTACCGTGCGTGAGAATGCTAATCTTAAAGTATATGGACGTTTAGGTTACCTAAGTAAATTAAAGAAAAAAAATCCTGAAATGATGATTGCTCTATGTGGTTGTATGATGCAAGAGCAGACAGTAGTTGATAAGATAAAGAAAAGTTACCGTTATGTTGATATTATTTTCGGTACTCATAATATATTCAAGTTAGCAGAATTAATGCAAGCAAGACTTGACTCAGATGGAATGATTATTGATATCTGGAAAGATACAACTGAAATTGTGGAAGACCTACCAAGCGAAAGAAAATACCGTTTTAAAGCAGGGGTTAATATTATGTTTGGCTGTAACAACTTCTGCAGTTATTGCATCGTTCCTTATGTGCGTGGACGTGAGAGAAGTCGTAATCCAGAAGATATTATTAAAGAAATTAAAGAACTTGTGGCAGATGGTGTAGTTGAGATTATGCTACTTGGACAAAATGTTAATTCTTACGGAAAAAACCTAGAGAGACCAATGACATTTGCAGAGTTATTACAAGAAATTGTGAAGATTGACGGTCTTGAGAGAGTACGTTTCATGACCTCTCATCCAAAAGATTTATCAGATGATTTAATAGAAGTTATGAAGAACTCTAAGAAAATCTGCAATCATCTTCATCTACCAGTACAATCAGGAAGTTCAAGAATTCTTAAAATAATGAATCGTCATTATACAAAGGAACAATATCTTGATTTAGTTGATCGTATTAAATCTGCTATTCCTGGAATCTCATTAACAACAGATATTATTGTTGGTTTCCCAGGTGAGACAGAAGAAGATTTTGAAGAAACACTAGATGTTGTTCGTAAAGTACAATATGATAGTGCTTACACGTTCATCTATTCAAAGAGAACAGGAACACCTGCAGCTAACATGGAAGAGCAAGTAGATGATGCAGTTGTAAAAGAACGTTTTAATCGCTTGCTAAAAGAAGTACAAACAATTGCTTCTGGATTAACTAAGAAACATGAGGGTACAGTGCAAAGTGTTCTTGTAGAACAAGTCAATGAACAAGATGCAAGTCTTATGACAGGACGTTTAAGTAATAGTTTGTTAGTTCATTTTAAAGGTGGAGAAGAGTTAATAGGTAAGATCGTTGATGTTCGACTTAATGAATGTAAAGGATTTTACTATATCGGGGAATTAGTTTAGGTGACAAGTTACTCTTCTAAAACCATTCTGTAAAGAAAGCACCCTAATCCGATTGATGCAATGATATTGTATCTTTCGGTATGGGTGCTTTTTGGTATAATGATCGTGAAATTATAGATTAATTCAATTATGCCTGACAATCTATATGTAGTATCAATTAATTATGCGTCACCAACAATATGTTTTGCGTGGTTTAGCGCTAAATCAATATTAGAACAGATATTCTTACTCCCTATTGTGCTAATGAAATCGGCTTTTTTCATGACAGATAATGGTTGATCTAGCACATGGGAAAGGATTAATGTAATACCATTCTTTTCAAAAGAAGCTTGCAATCTTTTCATAGTATTCAATGCGGTTACATCGACGGCTGGGACACTACGCATCCTTAAGATAACTACTTTGGTATCCTTCTTTACTTCATCTTGTATATAGAGAAGTTTGTCAGCGGCACCAAAGAAAAGCGGTCCATTCAATTCGAATACTAAGGTATGAGAAGGTACTTCTTTAAGTTGAAGGCTATCTGTACTATTATCTTCATCAGAATCATCGAATTCTTCGAGATACTTCCAATTCTTGACCTTTGTTACATCTGCCATTCGTTTCATGAATAATCCACATGCTAATACCATACCAACTTCAATTGCAAGTACTAAATCGAATGCAAATGTAAGTACGCAAGAAGCAATTAATACGGCAACATCACTTTTAGGGGCTTTAGTATAGGATAAGAAAGCCTTAACATTGAACATATTATACGATACTATAATCAGTATTGCTGACAATACACATAACGGTACATGTTTGATTAATGGCATACCAACCATTAAGAATAAGAATAGTGTAAGACCGTGGAAGATCGCAGCGATAGGAGTACGTCCGCCATTCTTTGCATTAGCTATGGATCTTGCTACACCACCTGTAGCAGGGATACAGGCAAAGAGACCTAGAACAATATTAGAGATACCTTGTGCAATTAGTTCCATGCTAGAACGGTGCCTACTATGTATTAAGCCATCGGTTACAACTGCAGATAATAATGCTTGCATAGCTATAAGGATAGCAATTGTGAATGCGGGTTGCATTAAATCAAAAACATCATCAATGGATAGGTGTGGTAATGTTGGAACTGAGAGCATCTTAGGAATCTCGCCAATCGTCTTAACATCAAGATTACCAAAGTAAGCTATGCAAGTGCCTACTATAATAGCGATTAGCGAATTAGGAACCACTTTATTAACTTTGGGCCATAACAATAATATTAGAATACAAAGGGTTCCAAGAAGAATGCTTTGATAATTCACATCCGATAGATTTGTAATATAAGCATACCACTTACCGAAGAAGTTGGTTGGCATCTTGTCAATTGATAGTCCTAGGAAATCTTTGATTTCAAGTGTGAATATTGTTACTGCAATACCACCTGTAAAACCGATTGTAATTGGTGCTGGAATGAATTTGATTAACTTTCCTAACCGAAACACACCCATAAGTATAAGCATAATTCCAGCAAGAATTGTTGAGATCATTAGACCAGCTAATCCGTATTTACTAATAATCGTTTGTGTGATGATGATGAAAGCACCTGTAGGTCCAGTAATCTGCACACGACTGCCACCTAATAGTGCAACAATGATACTTGAGATGATTGCTGAGTAGATACCCTTTTCTGCAGAAACACCACAACCTAATGCAAAAGCGATAGAAAGTGGTAGTGCAATAATTGCTACTATGATACCTGCGTTCATATCTTTTACAAATTGTTGTTTGCTATAGTGTTTCGTCACAGAAAGAAGTTTGGGTTTAAACTTGTCCATTTTAATTTCTCCTGTGTATTTTATTGAAGTTACCAATCCAAAGCTGGTAGATAACAACAGTTAAAATTCTATACTTCATAATTACCAAATTCAAGGGTGAAAAGAAAAGTATATAATATTTATTAAATATTTATAAAATATTAATAAGTTTGGTAAATAATTTGGTAGATTTTTTCGATAGAAAAATAATGTTTGAAAGAACAGAAATGTTAAATATGTGGTATAATAATAAGATAGCGCGTGGACATCCACGCTTGTAGTGATTTTGGAAAGGAGTAACGGTATGTTAAATATAACGAAAGCAGCAATACGTAATATTGCGGCTGACGAACAGACCTATGCCAGAGGTATTCGTTATTATCAGAATAACGCTGTTAAGAATATTACCTGGTCACAAGCCAATAAGCAGTATCGTGCATTTGTGAAAGGACAGTCCGATTATATCGTTACGGTAACGCAAGATAAAGAAGATTCTTTTACTTATTCCTGTAATTGTCCAGCAAGTTTTAAGTATGATGGGCCTTGTAAGCATGTTATAGCAACTTTACTTTTCATAGCAGATTATGAAAATCGAACCAAAGCGAAAGCTGATATTTCGCCTGATGAAAAGAAAGTGTTTAATATCATTGATTATTTTAGCCGTCAAGATGAGATTAATTTACCTGGCGAGTCGTTTCATATAAAGGTTTGTGTGTATGTTCCTGCTATAATGAAAGCAGAAACTGGTAAGGCGTACCTATCTATACAAGTAGGCAATAATCGGTTTTATAAAGTACAAAGTTTGAAGAAATTTATTATAGATTACTATAATAAAGAGGATATTGTACTTGGTAAGGAATTTCGCTTTGTACAAGGAGAAAGTAAATTCCATGAGGCTTCTCAAAGAGTTATGGATTTCCTGGTAGAAGTATATGAGGTGCAAGAATTATTAGGACGTGCTAATAATTCAAATGTCTTTTCAAAATCCCAGATGTTATTAACGAAAAACTTATTAATGAAGTTATTATCCCTATTAGGAAAAGATACGTTCCATCTGAATCTATATGGAAACGAATATCGCGACGTGCGATTCTATTCTAAGAATCCTAGAATTGAATATCAAATAGATTTAGAAGAAGATTCCCTAATTATGAGTCAAATCTCTGATGATGGGATCATTCCCGTAACGCAAAGTGGTGAGTTATTATTTTATCATCATGGAATGTACCAACCAAATCAGAAGTTTATTAAGAATTTTGTACCGTTCTTTAGTAGTATCAGTAAAGAAAAAGGTTCTTTGCATTTTACGGGGATGAATAAACATAAGTTTTTAGAACACGTTTTACCACAGATTCATGAGACGATGGAGATTCAAGTACCTGAAGAAATCAAGAATCGATATATTGATGAACCTTTACGTACAGAGATTTACTTAGATAAATATAAATCGAATATTCGAGCGGATGTTAAGTTTTTCTATGGTGAATATAAGATTAATCCCCTTCATGAGGCATCTCATCCAGAAGTTATTATTGTACGTAAACCAATTGATGAAGATGTTGTCATAGACTATCTAGGCAGTATTGGTTTTGAAGCAAATCGCGATTATTTTACTATTAAGGGTGAAGAAGAAGCATACGAATTCCTAACGAATACAGTGGAAGATTTAGTTTCTAAGTATGAAGTGTTCTATTCGGAATCGTTTAGAACAATTAATATAAGGAATGTGGGAACTCTGAATACAAATCTGAAAGTAAAATCAGATTCCGATTTGTTAGAGATGCAATTTGAGTTTGTAGATATTCCAACGAATGAACTTAAAGATTTATTCCATTCATACCGTCTTAAGAAGAAATATTATCGACTTAAAAATGGAGAATTTATTAATCTTCAGACAATGGATATGGAGCGAGCAGCTAATTTACTTGAGCACATGAATGTATCCTATAAAGATTTAAAAGATAGTAATGCTGTTTTGTTACCAAAGAATACAGCTCTATATCTGAATCAAGTGATTGAGAATGATGAGGATATTCATGCAGAGACAAATGCTGAATTTCGTGAATTAGTGAATCAGATTATGAATCCAAAAGAAAATCACTATGAAATTCCTTCAGAAGTCAATGCGGACCTTCGTAGTTACCAAATAACTGGTTACAAATGGCTGTGTACATTGGCAGATAATAATTTGGGTGGCATACTGGCAGATGATATGGGTCTAGGTAAAACGTTGCAATCTATCGTATATATGGCAGCAAACAAAGAAAGACCATATCTAATTGTGTGTCCATCTTCCTTAGTTTATAATTGGCAAGAAGAAATTGAGAAGTTTGCCCCTTTCTTAAAAACCGTGATTGTAGTAGGTGCTCCAGAAGAACGTGTAGCTACAATCAATAGTGCGAAGAAAGATTTAAGTATTGATGTTGTAATTACTTCGTATCCACTAATTAGAAGGGATATAGAAGCGTATGCAGATATACAATTCCACACTATGTTTATTGATGAAGCACAATTTATTAAGAATGCTAACTCACGTAATGCTAAGTCAGTAAAAGCAATACAAGCAAAGCACAAATTCGCGTTAACAGGTACACCTATTGAGAATAGCTTAGCAGAGTTGTGGTCAATTTTTGATTTTATAATGCCATTCTATCTATTTACTAGCTCGAAGTTCCAATCAATCTATGAGAAACCGATTATTAAAGATGGGAATGAAGAAGCTTTATCCGATTTGAATCGTCATATTCGACCATTTATTTTGCGTAGGATGAAGAAAGAGGTTCTATCAGAATTGCCAGATAAAGTTGAAACGAAATACATGACTGAGATGACGGATAATCAAAGGAAAGTTTATGCCGCTTATCTTGCCAATATTAGAAATGATTTGTTCAAAGATGGTGCAGAGGGTGGATTTGAGAGGAAAAAGATAGAAATTCTTGCTGCTCTTACAAGACTTCGTCAAATTTGCTGTCATCCCTCTACTTTTATAGAGAACTATAAAGGTGGCAGTGGTAAGATGGAATTACTTATGGAAATCTTACCGGATATTATTGGAGCAGGACATCGAGTATTAATTTTCTCGCAGTTTACATCTATGCTGCATCTGATTGAAGAGGAATTGAAAAAAACAGAGTTTACGTATTTCATATTAGAGGGATCTACGAATATTGAAACGCGTAAAGAATATGTAAAAAGCTTTAATGAGGGCGAACGTGATATCTTCTTAATTTCATTAAAAGCAGGGGGAACTGGATTGAATCTGGTTGGAGCAGATACGGTAATCCATTTTGATCCATGGTGGAATCCGGCAGTAGAAGAGCAGGCAACGGATCGTGTCTACAGAATTGGACAGACAAATTCGGTTCAGGTAATTAAGTTAATTACAAGGGATACGATAGAAGAGAAGATCTATAAATTACAGAAAAAGAAAAAAGAATTATCTGATTCTGTAATTCAGTCCAAAGAGGTCTTTATCAATCATCTATCAAGAGAAGAATTAGAAGAAATATTCAAGTTATAGTAGATTAAATAATGAATATGGTTTTAAAGTTGCAATAATTACTTTAATAATCCATTTGATAAAAAGCAAAAATACTGGTACAATATCGGTAGTGACATCAATATCAGAGCATCATGTCAGCCGACTTATGTGAGAGTTTTTGCAATTAAAAATATACTGATGATGTTTTTAGAAGAATCTATACCAATATGAGAATAGTAGATTAATTGTAACGGAATGATTATAAAGACTAAGGGTATCGTTACATTGAATGAGATGAATATACAGTTTTAGGAGAATAAGAATGAACGACATTACGATTATAGGTATTGCAGGAGGATCTGCATCTGGTAAAACAACGGTGGCAAGCCGAATCAAAGAGGAATTCAAAGAAAATGTTGAATTAATCTGTCATGATTATTATTATCTAGCACATAATGATATTCCATTTGAAGAGAGAGTTAAGCTAAATTATGATCACCCAAATGCGTTTGATACAGAAAGATTAATAAGTGATATTAAGCAATTAAAGCAAGGTATTGCTATTGAACGCCCAGTATATTCTTATACGGAACATACAAGACTTGCTGAAACTGTACGTGTTGAGCCCAAGGAAGTTATTATTGTAGAAGGCTTTTTGATTTTTGATAATCCGGAATTATTAAATTTAATGGATATTAAGATTTTCGTAGACACAGATGCAGATGAGAGATTGATTCGACGTATTCTTCGTGATGTTCAAGAGCGAGGAAGAAGTTTAGAGTCCGTAATTACACAATATTCTACAACTGTTAAGCCTATGCATGAACAGTTCGTAGAACCTTCGAAGCGTCATGCAGATTTGATTATTCCATATGGCGGACAAAATGAGATCGCGCTATCTATGTTATTGGAGAAGATTCGAAATATGGTAGGATAATATAAATAAAAGAGCTTCAAAAAGTGGAATGCCAGTGGTGAATATTACATTCGTCACTGGCATTCTACTTTTGTGATTTGATTTTGAGTAAAAAATTTAATAGAAATTTTGCTTGATGCGAGAATCTGAGTATACTTACTTTAATTTGAAAAATGTGAATTATAGAATTCTTCCACTAGAAGATCAACATAGGAATCATTTAAATCCTTATCGAATTCTTCAAGAATTCTTTTCTTAATGAACTCTGTTTGCTTGAAGTAGTTAATCTCATCTACTTCATGAGAATCTACAACGGAATCTAGTACGTCTTGTGTTATCGTTTTTTCTAACCACTCATTAATGGCATCAGTAAGGGTGTTTTCTTCAGAAATTTGTCCCTCTACTTGTTTCGAATGTTTTAAAGTGCCAAGACCAATAAGAAGGAAGACTGTGAATAATACGCCCATAATAATCCATGAAAAGTAACCTTGATAGAAACTTAATACTCCTAATATATTAAGGAGTAGTACCACTAATCCGACGATTCCTACCGCAATAAATAGATGTCCCGTAGAACGAAGATCCTTAAACTGATCCGCTTTTTTTACATATACAGAAGAAGACTTAGAAGCAGTTTTCATATCCTTCAATGAGTTGTCGTCCTTATTGGTCTCATAAGAATACTCTTCATCTTCATAATCCTTATCAGAAGTATCGGTTGGACTTGATACGGAAGCCGTATCTTGATTAGACTTCGGATTCTCTTTAGCTGCTTCTTCTTCAGCTTCCGTCTCAGCAGTATAGAATGCTTGGAATAATTTCTTTGCTTCCGTCACATCCTTTTCATTAACTGTAACTACATAAGCTTTGTCTTTTTCATCATAAGAATAAGAAGTTTGATCAATCCTAGAATAGCGAAGGAATTCGATTAATTTCTGTGCATTTTCTTCAGTTTCTAGACGAACTACTTCTGAATTAGGAGATTGATTTTCTGTAATAGCATCGACTAATTCTGTACCGCAATCTGCACATTCTTTAATCCCTTCTCGAAACTCCATATTACATTTTGGACACCATGGCATATTTGAAACCCCCTTTGCGTTAATAAGGGCTTCTGCAAAACTTGAAGTTATATTGCAAAAGCCCTTTTACCTTTTATTATTTACTCAGCAATTTTAATTAAGTGATATGCTTTCTTACCTTTTTTAACAAGTAAAGCACCATCTGCATTAAAATCGTTTGGTGTGAATACACGGTCAAATTCAGTTACTTTAACATCATTAACGGATACACCACCTTGTGTAATGTTTCTTCTTGCATCAGAACGAGATGCTGCTAATTTGGCATCTACTAAAAGAGTAATTAAGTCGATACCCTCATTAAATTGTTCAGCAGAATAAGTAGTAGTAGGCATGTCATCTGTTTTCATGTTACCACCGAATAGAGCACGTGCAGCTTCCTGAGCTTTCATTGCTTCTTCTTCGCCATGAACAATCTTAGTAATTTCGTATGCAAGAACTTCCTTCGCATGATTGATTTCTGAACCTTCTAATGCACCAAGTCTACGTACTTCATCCATTGGTAGGAATGTAAGAAGACCAAGACATTCTTCCACTTTAACATCTTCGATGTTTCTCCAGTATTGATAGAATTCATATGGGGAAGTCTTTTCTGGATCTAGCCATACAGCACCCTTCATAGTTTTACCCATCTTGATACCTTCGCTAGTTGTTAATAGTTTGAAAGTTAAACCGAATGCTGGTTTGCCTTCTTTACGACGGATTAGGTCAACACCACCTAAGATGTTAGACCATTGGTCGTTACCACCAAGTTCAAGAGAACAACCATACATTTGATTTAATTTTAAGAAGTCATATGATTGCATTAACATGTAGTTGAATTCGAAGAAAGTAAGTCCTTTTTCCATACGTTGTTTGTAACAATCAGCAGTAAGCATCTTGTTTACGGAGAAGTGAACACCAACTTCACGAAGGAATTCAACATAGTTGAGTTCAAGTAACCAATCCGCATTGTTGGCAATGATTGCGTTATCGTTATCGAAATTGATAAAACGTGATAATTGTTGATAGAAACAGTCAGCGTTGTGTTGGATTGTTTCTCTTGTCATAATTGTACGCATGTCCGATTTACCAGATGGATCACCAATCATGGTAGTACCGCCCCCAAGTAGAGCAATTGGTCTGTGACCTGCACGTTGCATGTGCATCATAGCCATAACTGTTAAGAAATGACCAGCAGTTAAACTGTCAGCAGTAGCATCAAAACCTATATAAAAGGTAACTTTCTCCTTACCTAATAATTCTCTAATTTCTTGTTCATGAGTAGTTTGCTCGATAAACCCTCTTTCGAGTAAAATATCATATACGTTTGTAGACATTTTTGTTCCTCCTTAAGGTAATTTGGTAACGATTTAGTTACCTTCAATCATTTTATTATCGTAACACAAACCCTCGTCATATTCAAGACGAATGTATGCATATATTTAATGAGGTTATAATTATTATATAGTGGAAGCGTATGAAGAAAATTGCTCGCACCCCAGTATAAATATCGCAAGCTTACTTGTGGTATGTAGGAGCAAGGTTGAAAGAAATATTAAGAAAGGAGCCATGCGTTGCTGTCTTTCAGCCTATTAATTACAGCAGTATTACAAGTAAGTTTAGGAGCTACTTGTGAAATGCATGGGTATAATAATGGAAAAGGATACAACCTATACTGTGAATAGACAAGAATTAATTCGAATAGCAAGAGAGAGTTGCGAAGGTAACCTTAAGTCTTCTGGGAATGGTAGGTTTTCTCAAGGGTTATCAATGAGAGGAGCGACCAAAACGAAAACAACTATAGCAAAGGCACCGAAAGTTACTACAGCTAAGGCTTCAAGAGCTGTGACAATGTCAGCGCAGGAGAAGAAACAAACAGCAATTAAGTTTATATTAATCCGCACCATATGTGCCTCTGTGATTTTTTTGGCTATAGTGGTAATTGATAAGGTTAACTTTACATATGAAACATTCAACAGTGATAGGATCATCGAATCCGTACAGAGTAATCGCGTGTACGAAAAGGCTGAGAAATTCTTTGCCACATTGCAAGACGAAAAAATTGTTGATGTTTTTAATGGACTTGATTAAGGGAGTTGTGTTATACTCATAAACGTATGTAAATGTGTAGATGAAAGAAAATGGTTCTTATAGACATTTGATATAACAACTTTTATAAATGTAGCTATTACATTGTGGTGTGCTTTCACAGGTGATAGCCAATATAGAATGGAGATACAAGATACATGAGAAAATTAGCGTTATCCGATGAAATACTGTTAACGGTTGAAAAACCAGCCAGATATATTGGTAATGAAGTAAATATGGTTGTAAAAGACTTAGATAAAATTGATATTCGTTTCTGTATGTGTTTTCCAGATGTGTATGAAATCGGTATGTCACATCTAGGAATTCAGATTCTATACGATATGTTCAATAGAAGAGGCGATACGTATTGTGAAAGAGTGTATTCACCATGGGTAGACCTTGATGCGATTATGAGAGAGAAGAACATTCCATTATTCGCGCTTGAATCACAAGATCCTATCAAAGATTTTGATTTCTTAGGTATTACTCTTCAATATGAGATGTGTTATACAAACATCCTTCAGGTATTAGAATTGTCACAGATTCCGATCTATGCAAAAGATAGAACAGAAGAAGATCCTATCGTAGTTGGTGGAGGACCTTGTGCGTATAATCCAGAACCACTTGCTGATTTCTTCGATTTCTTCTATATCGGAGAAGGGGAAACTGCGTATGATGAGATTCTTGACCTCTATAAAGAAAACAAGAAGAATGGTGGTACAAGAACAGATTTTCTTCGTAAGGTGACTAACATTCAAGGTATGTATGTACCTATGTTTTATGATGTTACGTATAATGAAGATAATACAATTGCATCATTTACAAAGAATGATCCTGAAGTACCAGATATGGTTAAGAAACAAGTTGAGATGGCATTAAGTGAAACTGTATATCCAGAAAAACCACTTGTTCCATATATTAAGGCGATACAAGACCGTGTTGTACTTGAGATTCAACGTGGCTGCATTCGTGGTTGTCGTTTCTGTCAAGCGGGCATGATTTATCGACCAATTCGTGAAAGAGATTTGGAATTCCTAAAAGAACGTGCTTATGAGATGTTAAAAGCAACAGGACATGAGGAAATCTCACTAAGTTCATTAAGTTCAAGTGATTATTCAAAGTTACAAGAATTAGTTTACTTCCTGATTGATGAATTCCGTTCTAAAGGTGTTAATATTTCACTACCTTCATTACGTATCGATGCTTTCGCACTTGATGTAATGAGTAAAGTACAAGACGTAAAGAAGAGTAGTTTAACATTTGCACCAGAAGCTGGTTCTCAAAGACTTCGTGATGTTATTAATAAAGGTCTTACAGAAGAAGTAATCCTTAAGGGAGCCATGGATGCCTTCACAAGTGGTTGGAACCGTGTTAAATTATACTTCATGTTAGGTCTTCCGACTGAAAATTATGAGGATATTGAAGGAATCGCTACATTATCTGACAAGATTGCAAGAGAATATTATACAATACCTAAAGAAGAGAGAAATGGTCGTGTAAGTATCGTATCAAGTACTTCCTTCTTTGTTCCAAAGCCATTCACTCCATTCCAATGGGTACGTATGAATACAAGCGAAGAATTCTTAGAGAAACAACGATTCTTGAATGGTAAGATGAGGGAACAATTGAATGCGAAGAGTATCAAGTACAATTGGCATGAAGCAGAGCTTACAATGTTAGAAGGCGTTCTTGCTCGTGGAGACCGTAGATTAAGTAAGATTATTTATGATGCGTATAAAGCAGGCTGTATCTATGATTCTTGGTCTGAACATTTCAAATATGATTTATGGATGAAAGCATTCGAAGATAACAATATGGATTCTCTATTCTATACAAGTAGAGAAAGAGATTTTGAAGAAATCTTACCTTGGGACTTCATAGATGTTGGAGTAACAAAGAAATTCCTTATAAGAGAATATGAACGCGCGGTATCCGAAAAAATAACTCCAAACTGTAGACAAGCATGTTCAGGTTGTGGTGCTATGAGTTTTGGTGGCGGTGTATGCTTCGAAGGAGGAGTTCAATAGATGAAAGCAAGAGTAAAATTTTCTAAGACAGGTAATTTAAAGTTTATTGGTCACCTTGATGTGATGCGATATTTTCAAAAGGCATTCCGCCGTGCAGAGATTGATATTGAGTATTCAAAGGGATATAGTCCTCATATGTTATTATCCTTTGCAGCACCTCTTGGTGTGGGATTAACAAGTGATGGAGAATATCTTGACATGCAGTTGTTATCTACCCTTTCAGAAGAAGAGATGATTGCTAAGATGAATGAAGCTATGGTAAGTGACATCCAAGTTGTAGATTTCAAGCTACTTCCTGATACAAGTAAGAATTCTATGTCTATCGTAGCAGGAGCAGATTACAAAATCTCATTAAAAGATGGTTATACATTCGAGGCTGCTACAGATGAAGAAGGACATGTTCTTGAAACTTCATTAACGATTGAAAACTTCAAAGAGCATTTTGAATCATTTATATCAAAAGAACAAATCGTAATTCTTAAGAAATCTAAGAAGAGCGAGAATGAAGTGGACATCAAACCATTTATCTATCATGTGGCTTTTGATGCGAAGACTTTCGCTGAAGTTGGTGGATCTTACTGTGAAAACAGCGTTGCGGAAAGTTATGAGAATGATTGCGTCTGCTATATGCAATTAGCAACTGGTAGTGTGAATAACTTAAAGCCTGAGTTAGTTATGCAAGCATTTTGCCAAGCAGAGAATGTAGTATTCAATCCATTTGCTTATCAAGTTCATCGTATGGAAGTATACGCAGATCTTGGAACAGAAGAGGAAAGAAAACTTGTTCCACTTAATGAAGTGAGATAAATGTAACGAACTCAAACTTCGTACTTGAAGATTTCGATTAGTAGTTTTATGTGCGAAGTTTGAGTAACAATACTTGCAAACAAATTTAGAAGAATATATGATACGGTTATAGAGATTTTCAGTATGAAATTCTTTATAACCGTATTTGTGCACAATTGATTAGGTAGAAGATGTTTAATAAGATGTCGCTTTACCTATACAGCAAGTGCAGATAGGAGCATGTATGAACAATAAGCTAGTCTTAACGACTAAAGAGAATAGAATAATATCTTCCTTAATTGAAGACAATGAATTTGTACAATTACGTGTTGATTCTATGGATTCGGACAGTATATTAGGTAACATATATGTTGGGAAAGTGAAGAATATTGTCAAGAACATCAATGCTGCATTCATAGAAATTGCAGATGGTGTTATGTGTTATTATTCTTTGGAAGAGAATAAGTATCCTATTTATGTGAAAGATAAAAAGTCGAATAGGCTTGTTATGGGAGATGAAATCTTAGTTCAGATTGAGAAAGAGAATATTAAGACAAAAGCTCCAGTAGCTACATGCCACTTGAATTTCACTGGTAAATATGTTGTCTTAACACATGGAAAGATTAAGGTTGGTGTGTCATCTAAGATTACTTCGGATAAGGAGAAGAAGCGCTTAAAGGAGATTCTATCTTCTTATAAGAATAGTGAGTATGGATTTATTATTCGAACGAATGCAGAAGGTGCAGCAGAAGAGATACTACGAGGAGAAATTGAAACATTAATTAAGAGATATGAGGAGATTACTGGGTTCGGTGTGCATCGAAGTGCATTTTCATTAGTGTATAAAACACCATCAGCGTATCTATGTGATATTCGAGATGGTTATGCTAATGCCCTTACGGAAATTGTTACGGATGATCAGCTTATCTTTACTCAGATTAAGGAATATCTTGAAACGTATCAAGAAGAAGACCTGGATAAGTTACGCCTTTACCAGGATGATCAAATCAAATTAAGTGCGCTTTATAATATTGATAAGAGACTAGATGAGGCGACAAGGGAACATGTTTGGCTTAAATCGGGTGCCTACCTTGTAATTCAGCATACAGAAGCCTTTAACGTTATAGATGTGAATACAGGAAAAGCCATAGCCGGTAAGAAGAAGGCACAAGAGACATTTCTTAAGATTAATCTTGAAGCAGCAAGGGAAGCGGCAAGACAAATTCGCTTGCGTAATCTATCGGGAATTATTATAATTGACTTTATAGATTTATTAGAAAAAAAGGATCAAGAAATTCTTATGAGAGAGTTAACAGATTTGTTTCGAAAAGATCCTGTTAAGACAACAGTAGTTGATATTACTGCGTTAAACTTGGTTGAGATAACACGTAAGAAGGTTCGAAAACCATTGCACGAACAGATGAAGTAGGTGTTTAGTGTTGCGAAACTTTTTGAGGTTTTGAAGATGCTAAAATCGCCCATATAATCTGACAAAACACGCTACATTACTTAGAAGCTTCTAAGTGTGAGCAGAAAAATTTACTATATTTACGGAAACGCCTTCAACACGACATCCTGTCGTGGTTCAGGCTGGCTCGGCGTCCATGCCTCGCCTTCCTATTGGTTTATGCTCACACTAAGAAGTTCTACAGTTATTACGCTATCGTTTCTTACAGAGTATATGTGCGGTTCTAGCATCTAACTACTTTACTATGAGTTTCGCTGTTATACACAACACAATTATTTCGACATCTGATGAATAAATATCCGCTAGGCTTTATTAAAAAGCATAAATTACTTAATACTAATTATTCTAGAAGGAACAAGGAGGTTAACATGAATAAAACAAATGTTATGCGATTATTAGAACAAGCAGAGATACCTTATATACCACATGAATATGAAGTTGATGAAAACAATCTTGCTGGTGAACATGTGGCGGAACAAATAGGTCTACCGTTTGAGAGGGTATTTAAAACATTAGCAGCATTTGGTGAAAAACATGGTGTAGCAGTGTTTTGTATTCCTGTAGGTACGGAGCTGGATCTTAAGAAAGCAGCGAAGGCAGCAGGAGAGAAGAAGATTGATCTGCTACCAGTAAAAGACCTTTTAAAACATACGGGGTATATACGTGGTGGTTGCTCGCCTATTGGCATGAAGAAGAAATATCCTACTTATATTGATGAAACAGCAATCTTATATGATACGATTACAGTAAGTGCAGGTGTTCGGGGTTGTCAGATAGAATTAAATCCAAATGCACTTATCTCATATGTAGATGCTAAAGAAATTGATTTGACTTGATAAGTGTGGGTAATAATAAATAGAGAGTTTTAAATAGCAAGAAAGAAGGAGAAAGTATGAAAATTACTGTAATTGGATGCGGACGTTGGGGTTCTTTAATAACTTGGTATCTAGATAGTATTGGCCATGATATTACGTTGTATGGTCGTGAGAATTCAAAGAATATGCAACGTTTTATGAAGGAGAGAAAGAACGATTTATTGGTATTCCCTGAATCAATAAAGTTAGTGACTGACTTAGCTTGTGTAAAAGAAGCTGAGGTAATTGTGATATCAGTTAATTCACAAGGTTTGCAATCTCTTATGGATGAACTTAAACAGTATGAACTGACAGACAAAATCTTTGTGCTATGTATGAAAGGAATCGAAATCTCTACAGGTAGGAGATTGTCACAAATCGCAAATGATAATCTGGATTTTTCCAATAATGTTGCAGTATGGATAGGGCCTGGTCACGTGCAAGAGTTTTATCATGGTATACCAAATTGTATGGTAATTGACAGTAACGATAACAAAACAAAAGAGTTGTTAGTGAACGAATTCTCCAGTGATTTGATTCGGTTTTACTATGGACAGGATCTAATTGGGAATGAGATTGGTGCTGCTGCAAAGAATGTAATTGGTATTGCTGCTGGTATGCTTGATGGATTAGACTTATCTACATTAAAAGGGGCATTAATGTCTAGAGGTACAAGAGAAGTTGCTAGGCTAATTAAAGCAATGGGTGGTAACGAATTATCAGCATATGGTCTATGTCATCTAGGTGACTATGAGGCTACTGTGTTCTCGAAGTTCAGTCATAATAGAAGTTTTGGTGAAGCTTTAATTAAAAAAGAGCCATTTGATGCACTTGCTGAGGGGTATTATACCGTGAAAGCAATGTTAAATCTAGGGAAGAATTACGGTGTAGATTTACCAATCTGTACAGCAGTCTATGAGATACTTTACCGAGAAAAGGATGCCAAGGAAGTGTTAAATGGATTATTTACTAGATCCTTAAAGAATGAATTTTAATAAATTTTACTATAAAAGAAGAGACTGTAGAACTTTTACCGTTTCTTCTTTTTTTTGCCTTTATGAGTTTTTATTTGCCTATTTGTGGGAAAAAGGCTATAATTAACATTAAAAAATACATATAAAGGATGCTTAGATGCAAAAAAATCATTATTACATAAAAATGAAAAAAGGATTAATTTATTTTTCAATTTGTTTACTTTTAGTATTCTTTTTTTATTTACTGTACAATAATTTTGAGATACTACAAGGAAAAGCGAATAAGGGGGAGATGATAGCTACCAAGGAGATGACAGAGACATCAGTTATTACCTTAGATGGAGAGTGGGAATTCTACCCAATGCAGCTAAAGACCAATGATTTAAAAAAGCCATACTATATTCAGGTACCTGGAAGTTGGACACATTCCTTTAATGCTAAAGATTCAGAACACAGATATGGTTATGGCACTTATCGGTTAATTCTACATCTAAAAGAGAATACGAATTACTGCTTGAAGACACGATTCTTATCCAGTGCTTATCGTTTATATATTAATGGAGAATTTATGGCTGCTAATGGTAGTTTGTCAACAACTAAAGAAGGTGAAGTAGCAAGCTGGGAACCTAAAATGATTCATTTTCAAACGAAACAGGCTGACACAGAGATTGTAATTCAGATCTCTAATTACTCCTGTTATGAAGGCGGAATTATTACGAGCATTGTGCTTGGAAGTACAACGGGAATCTATAAGTATGGTTATTTGATTATTCTACGAAATGCAGTATTTATGGGAATAATTATTGGGATTGGATTTTTTCTTATTATTTTTAATATGGCGGTACGCAAAAACCGACTATCAGGTTGGCTTGGACTGTTTTGCATAGCTTCTTTCTTATTGGAGTTGATATTTGATGGTGAAATTTTATTTTCATTAATTCCAAATGCTCCTGTATCCTTGTTTACTAAAATCGAGTATCTTGCATTCATCGGACAAGTTATTGCAATGCTTCAATTTGTTCGAACAATGTATCCAGAGTATACGAATAAGAAATCTTTTTACATAATAAGAAGTATCGACGGATTGTATCTTGCTTTAATATTAGTTGCATCAACACTTACAGTTATCTATACAGATAGTATCTTGATGATTGTGTTGTTCTTGAATTGGTTCTATTGTGTATATGTCACAATACTATCGAGAAAGACATACAAAAAGAGTAATCTTATTCTACTTCTTGGAATTGGATTTTTATTGGTAGGAGGAATATTACAATTTCTTGATATGCGGTGGCTTCTTCATCGCAACTTAAACATGTCAGAAGATTACTATATTCTTGGTGTTTTACTGTTTATCTTATGCCAGTCTTACATTATCTTCTTTGATATTGCGGAAAACTTCCGGAAGGCGAATCTTGCTAAGCGAATGGAAATTGCATTCTTACAAGCACAGATAGCACCGCATTTCTTCTTTAATGTAATAAATAATATCTACTATTTAATGGATAAGGATGCTTCTATGGCAAAAAGATTATTATTGTGTTTTAGTGATTTCCTGCATGTTAAGCACAAATTTGATTATAGGAGCAATATTTTCTACACATTGAAGGAAGAACTTGATTTAGTACATTCATTTGTTGAAATAGAAAACATACGATTGGATAACAAAATAAATCTTACAGTTGAAGTAAAAGAAGTTGTATTGCAAACTAAGATTTTACCATTGATTCTTCAACCCTTGGTGGAGAATTCTATTAAGCATGGATTTCAAGGAAAACCTTTATCTATTATGATTTTAATTGAACAGCAACAAGAAGCAATCGCATATTGTATTAATGACAATGGAAAAGGAATTAGTAGAAATCAATTAGTGGATATTGTACAAAATAAAACAGAGTCAAAAGGAGTTGGTATTACCAACATTAACTATCGTCTACAGGATTGTTATGGAACAAGGTTGCACATAGATAGTATGCTTGAGGAAGGTACCACCATAACATTTCAAATACAAGATAATAAATTATATAAAGGAGAGAGCTAAGATTGAGAGCTGTAATAATAGATGATGAAAAAAATGCTGCAATGCAGTTGTATTCATTGATAGAAGATTATGCTGCAATTACTGTTGTTAACATATTCACTGATCCTTGTGAGGGGCTTAGATGGCTAATAAAAGAATCGATTGATTTACTTTTTCTTGATATAGATATGCCTAATATTAGTGGAATCTACATAGCAGAATTACTTAGCGAATTACAACCAGAAATTAAAATTTGTTTTGTCACCGCTTTTGATGATTTTGCCATAAAGGCATTTGAAATTAATGCCCTTGATTATATACTAAAACCCTGTACGAAAGAACGTTTAAACAGCTGCATTAGTAAATTAGCTAGAATTTCTATGAAGAAGAAAGAGCTTGAAGTTGTAAGTGATAGTAGCCCTTATGATTTAGATATTATTTGTGGATACGATAACGAGAATATTGTGTTGTTGAATTATAGTGATATTTACTATATAGAAACAGTACAGGGAGGAACCGAAATTCATTGCAAAGATACAACGTATAGGGGAAATAAGGCTTTAAGTTTCTACGAGGATAAATTAAAGAAAAAGTCCTTTTTTAGAACGCATAAATGCTATCTAGTTAATTTGTCTAAGGTGGATAAGTTTCGACCAAGAATTAATTATACATATGATATGTTCTTTCGTGAGAGTAAAGAGATTGTTCCAGTAAGTAGAAACAAAGTTAGAGAGTTAAAAGCAGTTTTTAATACTTTCTAAAGAAAACTGTAAATAAAATATAAGGAGGGTAATTATGATAAAATTGAATACGGTGAAGGTATCCGATTTAAAGAAAGGAGACATTATATTATTAGAATGTGAAGAAGGTGATATCATATCACGTGCCATCGCATTACTTACAAAATCAAAGGTGACACATGCAACCGTTAGTCGCGGAATCATGGAGGGACTTGATAATAATGGTGTGGGTTATATTGCAGAGGAAACACCAAAGTATGCGACATATAGTACTTTACTTGATCGAACCGAGCGTGTTGCTTATGTAATGCGACTGAATATGGAAGAAAAGGATATGCAGCCGGTTATGGATATTGTTGACAGATATGTTGAAGCAAAATGGCCCTATGCTTCTTTAGCACAACCATTTCTAGCTATGTATTTTCTTGTAAAGGATATTTCTGACACATTTCATCTATGTCAAATAGGAACGAAACTTATGAAATTAGCAATGGGAACAATGATTGAACTGCTCAATCAGCTTCTTCATGATGGGAAGAATCCGATGATGTGCTCCCAGTTCGCATATCATTGTTATAAAGAGGCTGGACCGCAGTATGAGATACATATGAAAGGAGAACGAAATCCTTCTTTACTAACACAAGTAGTGAAGGAAATTCGTGAACATTATACGGAATTTGAGGAAGATTTGAAGGCAGATTCTTTGCAATATTCATCTGATAACATGAAAGTTAATGCTGCTGATACTGAGGAAATTCTTGAAGAGTTGTGTAAGGAACTACAAAAGAGTGAGGATTTACAGACGGATCCGATAACACAAGAGAAAAAAGTTAATGAACTTTCACATGATTTTATAGTTCAGGTTATTCATTTTTGTAAATTATTCAATAAGGTATTTATTCCGAAAGAAGAGCAAATTGCGACTTCTGAGGCTGAAGACAACTGGTTAGAACAGTTTTCATTGATGCAGGAATATTTTATTGCACCAGAAGATTTATTACATAATACAAAAAACCTAATTTGTTTGGGAACATTGGATTATGAAGGGTATCATATATAGTACATAATTAAATAAATAATAGATATACAAAAATTCCAAGAAATTGTGTAATGGCGAAATGAAGGGCACGTCATTAGAACACATTCTCTTGGAATTTTTTTATTATTTTTGCGATTGCCAGTATGATATTAACCGTTTAAACGAAATATTTGCCTGTTAGCCAGAATCGAAAACAAATAAGGAGAATTACGCTACAATACATAGCAACGGAAGAAATATATTTACATTTTATAAAAAGGAAAGGAAGTGTACGACATTGGAAGGGCCAAATGAATTTTTTGAAGTAGCTGGTTTACTAGGACATGATACGAATCGCCTTATGCTAGGAGAAGAAATCATTACATATATTAGAATTCCCACAATTACACAAGCTGCAAACATATTATCAAGGGCAGATTTGGAACAAAGAGCGAAACGGGCAAATACCTTCTTTGATGCAATTCGAGGACGTGAGCGGATGGGACAGGGAATTCACGACAGAGGAGAATCAGTTGTTTTTGCATATGGTCAACCACTAGTGAGTGACACACATGGTCTTAATAGACATTTTCCCCTACGCGTGAAAGCAATCTCGGTAAAGGTTAAGCGTATTAAAGCAGGAGAATGCTTGGAGGTAAGCACCAGGGGCGTGGACTGGAATATTGATCATATGGAAGAATTATATTGTATCGTAAATATTGATACATTGATATTAGAACCTGGAGCATCTCTTATTGTAAGGGGAAATGTTTTCTCTTTAATATGCCAGCATATTGTAAAACTAGGTACGGATACAGATGGAAAATATGATATTGGGATTTTGCCAACGCCATATGCATTTCATTCTGATGGCTCCTTAAATATGGAGGGGGCTGATGGAAAGAAAGGAAAGAATGGAAAAGATGCTGATTTTGTTAAAGATGTAGAAACAAAAGCAACTTTTTTTGGAGCGTTGTATTATGGAGAACAGACAGAAGCCATTTCAGGGGAAAAGGGCGAAGATGGAGAACGTGGTCAAAAGGGTGAGGATGGAAAAGCTGGCGGTGCTACAAAACTGGCGGAGATAACAATACGTGACATTGATGCAAAAAAAGGAAGCTTATGTATATTTGCCAAGACGGGAGATGGAGGAAGCGGAGGAAACGGTGGTGATGGCGGTGATGGAGGCCATGGAAGCAATGGACAAAGCGGTTATCAAACTTTGTCCAAATGGATTGCACAGGGACAGGGAGGTCATGGTGGCCATGGAGGAAACGGAGGTCATGGTGGTCATGGAGGAAACGGTGGAATTGCCTCGAATATATATATATCTGTGAAGCAGGAGCAAATAGACAGTGTTAAGGTCATAGCCGAACAGGGATTTGGCGGACTTCCAGGCAAAGGTGGAATGGGGGGACGCGGTGGGGCACCGGGAAAAGGAATCTCATATGGTAAAAAGGGCCGTGATGGTACCGAAGGAAATTCAGGACGAAGGGGACATAACCGAATGGCACCACCGGTATTTCTAAACGAAGTTAAACTGTCAAGTACAGATTAACCAATATAATTTAAGGAGGATATATAATGAGTACATTTAAAAAAATTGCACAGGAGTTTGGGCAGAGTGTAGAAGTCTTACAAAAGAATCAGGAATTGCATTCCTATCAGGAGATTAATGGTATCGATGATTTAAAACGATGGTTTACGAAAAATGGTATGCAGAGTACTCCATCGAATGAAGTTTTGATGGATACTATGAGAAATGAAAAGAACGATGGGAACAAACTTCCAGAAAAGGATTTAGTTCAAAAAGGTATGAATTATTTATTTAGTAATGGAACTTTACTAGAGGAAGAGAAAGAAACTTTAAATAATGTAATTCCAAAAAGAATTGAGCAAATTTCTATTGTGGACAAGACAATAGAGGAAGGCCAAATCTGGGAGCTTGGAACCTCTTCTACACCTGTAGATATTAATATTGGTACGTTAACGATGAAAAGTGGTTCAGCAATTCGTGCATATAACACAGCTGTTAATTTACGAATTGAAAAGTTGAATAAAGAAAATGGTTCTACAAAGGGTAAGGTTAATTATGATTTTGGTTTCTTTGGAGTTAATGGAACGAAAGGTACTGTAGGAGCTGTTGGAGGTACCGGAGGAGCGGGTGCGCCAGGAAGCAAAGGAGAGGCCTCTTCGCCTGGAATTGCTGGTAAAGGTGGTGGACCAGGTTCAAAGGGCGATAATGGAGGTAAAGGTCATAAAGGTGGAATGGGTCAAGATGGACTGCCTTGTATGCCAGCTACTATTACTATCAAGGATTTGACGAGGGTATCCTCGCTTGTTGTTTCTACATGCTCTGGAGCCGGTGGAGATGGAGGAGATGGTGGCAAAGGTGGTACTGGTGGAGCCGGAGGAAAGGGCGGAGATGGAATAACAACAGGCTGTGAAGGTAATAATGGTGGCCCAGGAGGAATGGGCGGTATTGGTGGTCAAGGAGGAGATGGAGGAGATGGTGGCAATGCTGTGAATGGTTATGATATTAATATAAATATTCCAGTAACCGAAACATCATCTAAGATAATTAAGGTTATGGATACGGCACAGCCTGGTGCAGGAGGAGTCGGAGGAGCAGGAGGAGCTGGCGGTGCTGGTGGAGCTGGCGGCGATGCTGGCAAGCATTCTGATAGCGGACAATCTGCTGGTAACGGTGCTTCTGGTGACCCTGGAGAAATGGGGAAATCAGGTGCCATCAGTGGTTATCCAGGAAATATTTGTGTATCCTTAATCACATTCTAATTGGTTTTTACTTAGCAACATTGGTTATGAATAATAAGGTATATCTTACATAAGTGATTAGAGAGGGCATTATTGAGAGGGGTTTATATAAGAAACTTCATGCCCTCTCGTCTTTTATGTTATAGAGAGGGGTATTAAATTATCAGTTTCAGAAAATTCGAACTATCCTAGGAGATTGTTTCATCGCTGAGGGAATTTCCGAGGAAAGAGGTTAATTTATTACACAGAAAGGAATTAAATCTTATGGGAAATAAAGAGCAGAATATAGTTCCACGGATATCGCCGTTCCAATATGGAAGTAATCGTGATGGTATGATTAAAGAGAATGTAAATCTTTTTCGAAGTGCTGTTAGTTTTCAACTGCCAATTCTATCATTGCCAGAGAATAATGGTGTAGGAATTTCTATATCAGCAATGTATCAAAGTGATATTAGTAGAACCATTACACATAATAATCTTACAAAGCCTACAGGAATTCTTGGACTTGGCTGGCATATGGATTATGAAAGAATTATATGTGAAGAGCAGGGAGAAGAAATCTCTACGTTAAAGAATTATGTTCTTACAGATGGAATCAATCACTCTGTGCTAAAACGAACGGATCGTATGTGGATGCGTGGTATCTTATCAAAAGAAGTTTATGTTAAATTATGTGAATCGTCTAATCAAACAGATGGCGAATTTGTCATTAGAGAGGTTTCTGTAGAGATGGGAAAGCAGGAAACCCTATTGGATGAAGAAGCAAAGATTCAGGCAGTGTGTCCCAATCAATGGTATGTAAGAGATGATAGGAATCAATTCTCACTATTGCTTTCATATGTAGAGGAAACTTTGTATGTATACGACGGAGGAATCGCTTATGAAAACAGTAATTACGATTTTTCTAGAATATCATATTACGAAGAATTTGAAAAATGGGTCATTGTAAATTCAGAAGGGATACAAAAAGAGTATGGAGCTAATGCGCTGCAATATGGAGTGAGCTTTAGAGGTTGGAAAGGTAATTCGGCATTGGTTGTTGATGCCAATGGGAAATCAGTTCAGCAAACATACGTTAAAGCCTGGAATCTAGTAAGAGCGATATCCCCTTGGCGAGATGAAACTACGTATTCTTATGATATGGTTATGCAGCCTGTTGGCAAGAATGGATTATCTTATACGAAGGCTTGTTACCTGAAACAGATTAAGGATCAAAATGGATACAAGGCAGTTTATGAATATGGGGAGAAAGAGTACAACGAGAATGCAAAAGATGCTCCAAGGGAATATGCAGATCCCCATAAAATTAATCCCAATAATAACGCTGATGCATATCAAACCTGTTATGAAACTCGTTATCTTTTAGCAATATCTTGTTACGTGGAGGAAATATTACTAAAAAGAGTCTCCTTTTCTTATGTTTTGAATAATTATCAAAAGAATGCATATCTAGATGAATCCTCCCTTGCACTGGGAGACTATTATAAGAGACAGTTATCAAAAATCGAAGTTACTTATTCAGATTTGAATGAACAGGAGAAAAAGATCACGGAGTTTTATTATTGTAGTAATAGTGATTGTAATCCTGGCGCATTAAGTCAAATTGTATATCCAGAAGGGGCTACTGTCTCATATGATTACACTAAAACGGAACTACCTAATTGTAGTAAAAGAGTAATGGATATCAATAGACCAATTCCTGGGGCTATACCTAAGGTATGGTTTGGTTTGGACTATGTTGTGTGTGCCTGGCTGACTAATAAGGATTGTCGTATTGCTGTATATACTTGGCTTGGAAGATGGCAGAAATGGAATCTGAAAGAGGAACTTCATAATGTAGATGGACAATCCCTAGAGGTTTACGTACAACAATCATATTTGATTCTTAAGGCTTTAACGAAGAATCAGCAGTCAACGGTTTATAAAGTATTACATATGAATAGTCACGTGATTGGAGGCTGGCTAGAAGAAGATCTGCAAACTATTGCATCTAATAAAGTAACAATTACCTGTAGCAGTAATTTTTATGTAATTAATGATAGTCTCTCACGTTGGTACCAAATGAATTGTTGGAAAGAGCGTTCTTTAAAGTGGAGTGAGGGAGAAAAGGTTTCATATACTGCAAATAGAAGGCAATATTTTACTTCTAGCCAAAACCGTGTTATACATCTGGATTATGATTATGAAAGTTCGGCAGACTATAAGAGTAACATGCTATCCCTTTATGGATATGAAGAAATAGGAGGTATAGTTAATCTGGCGAGCACACATGTAGATGATTTGTATTTTCGTGGAGATCAGAAAGAAACCTTGTTTGAATGGAATCTATCAGGTAATCATCTTGCATTTGCAGGAGTAACCGAGTTATTTGAACGAGGGTTTCGATATTGTCTATATCTTTATACTATTACGATTGAAAACAATGAATGTAAGATTATAACATCAAGAAAAGATGTGCAGACCTGTAGTAAGGGAAGTATCTTTAGTGTAGCGCGTAGCGTATGGTCACCTACTATTATTGATAATTCCATGGTGGTAATCAATGGATATCTATATCGTTACAATGGATGTTCATGGCTTGTAAATACCAATCTCAGGGAACAACTGAATCAAGAAGAAACAAGCCAGTCAATCTATGCTTGCGGAAGTGATTGTGTAATAAAAACCGAACGTACTGACAATCAGGTACTTGGGCAGGTGTTATTCTATATGCCGAATACAGATACAGAGGTTTGGAATGAAGATGCAATAACTATTCTAAAGAAGCAGGGTACTTTAGATAAATACCGATATCAGCCTAGTGCCAATGGGACATTGCTTACTTGGGATAGAATGGTTTTTTCAATTAAAGAAGATGGTACACAGGCACAAAGCATGAAGGCACCAGTCTATACTCTTTCAGAGCAAGTAATTACAACAAGTGTTCTGAATGGGAGTCCCAGTTTTATGGCTGTTATGCAAAAGGATGGCACACAGAACGGATATACAACTGCTTACGTTATGGAAGATTCTCATTTTAAATATAAGGAAAATTTACAAGAAGCTTTTCAATATTTTGAGAATGAAAATTATGAAGAGCTTCAAAAAATGGGAGTGGCTGGCTATGGTTCTTTCTATACCTATTGTTTGGATTCAAATAATGAAATCGAGAAAATAAAACTTTATCATTTTAGCGGTGATCGTGTACAAAAGCCAGTGGAAAGCTATCAGGTTATCCGAAGCAAAATTCATGATGGAGTGCAGGAAGTTGTTTATGAATATGACTATAATAACGACCAGGCAGTGTGTGATCCATCAGGCCAATATATCCGTTACTATCAAAGTCGTGTATATCCTGTATTAGACGGTAAGCGAATGAGTGGTTACACGCAATATGAGTATAACAATAGTTTTGCAATGATTTCAGCCTATGAGAATCCGTCACTCTCTTCGGATATAGACGGTCAGTTAATCTGTACGAAAGTCTATGACGGTAAAGGTATTTTGGTTTCTTCACTTTCTTGTACGTATACTTTATCGAACCAAGTATGGAATGTGTTATCTAAAAAAATGGAACAGATATATGGCAGGTATCTTTTTAATAGTACCGCTACGCGTGTTATGGATAATGTATCAACTGCGTTTGAATACTTTTTCTGTAATACAAACGGAGAACTTGCTGTTACCAGCAGGCCGAATTACAATGGAGAAGGAAAAGATGAGGTACATAGAGAAAGGCATTCCTATGTTCATGAAGAGGAACCAATATTATATTATTGCAACCGTTTAAAAGAAAAGTGCCGTATTGCAAAAGAAGTTATCACTGAGGATAATACGGTAGTTATTGAAGAAACTTTGGTGTCGTATCATTCCTATGAAACAGAGTGGGGAAATAGAAATTACCAGGTCATGGCGGCAAAGCTTACAAAAGGGCTGACCGGTGGAACAGATGAACAGGGAAATGCCATTTATCGAGTGAAATCGGATATTACTTCAAGAAATAAGTTTGGAAGTATAACCATGCAGGAATCACCAAAAGATATGTACGTAAGCACACTATATGACCGATACGAACAAAATGTTGTGGCAGAATTTGAAATGGCTTCTATAAGGGAGGGGGAAGCCTTTTACTATGGATTTGAGGATTATGAAAAAGAGATATTTGGCTGGAAGCCAAAGAGCTCTCTTCCAATTGCTTATGACATCTCCCATACAGGAACTTGCTGTTTGCAATGGGGAAGGGGGATTACAGTACCATCTATCACTCTACAAATTACTCCAAAGCAAAAGGAATATTTCTTTGGGTTCTGGTGCTATACAAGTAAAAATCATGGTGATACTCCTAGAATATTACTTACTATTAAAGAGCAAAATGGTAGCAGGATGGAATCAATTACTCTTCCTGATACACCAGATTGGCAATTTTGTGGAAAGCAATTTACTTTGGAAGAAGAAGCAGTTGTAACAATAGAATTTCAGGAATATACAGATGGGGTAATCTATCTTGACAATCTATACCTCAGCGTCGCAGCCTTATCACCAAAATTCTATATATATGATAAAAGTCGCAGCATGCTGCTACATACCATCACTGCATACCATCAATGTAGTGACAGGATATATGATTACCAGAAGCGGTTAATAGCACAAGTAGATAATGAAAGAACTACCTTACAGTTGCAATTACTTAATCAAGTTAATAGTAATTCAAAGAAGATGAATAGTGTTCTATACGCAAAAGCTAGAAAAGCAGCATATTACGAACGTTTTTTTCAGGCTAATGATCTTTCCGCAAGGTGGATTTATGATAATGAAGGTGGTTTTTATAGTGAATCAGGTTCACTATATCATACGAAGAACTCAAAAGATTGTCTTTTGTATCGTGACTTGTCTGAACAGGAAAATTATTTTGCTTATGTAACGCTGAAAGAGGCATCCGAGCTGGCGGGAGTTCAGGTTAGTAAAAATATCTCGATTGTCTGGGATGCACAGAGATTGCAATGGATTTTATCGGATAAAAATACGAATACAATACTTACGAATTCTCAAATTGGCTTTGCAAAGGAATGGTTTATCTTATGCGGAGAAAGGATTCTATTATTGGCAAACAAGGAGATTCTGTTTGATTATACGATATCTTCAAAGGAAGACAGGTGTTTTGGCTTACTTGCGAAGGAAAATGCATGTTTTAGTAATGTATATCTGGGATTTGAACCACAGATAGGACTACAGTATTATGATTTGTGTGGCAAGTTCAGACAAGGTATTTGTTTGGAGAACGGACAAATAACAGTTACCGAAATTCTATATGATGGGTTGGGACGTGTCATGCTTCATACCAAACCGGCTTCATTTGAAGATAAAAGAGATGGTACGTGCTTTCAATACAGGGATTCTTTCATATCAAGCTTTGATGCGGATAGTGGAATTCTTATTGGTGAAATTGCAACGTATTATGAAGATGATGGGGGATATCCCTACATTCGTCAAAGGTATGAGGACAATCCAACAGGGAGAATCTGTGAAAAAGGTGTGGCAGGAAAAGCATTTTCTATGGTAAACCTCAGTGAAACCACTGAAAATGAACGGAACACAACTAAAATACATTATTCGAATATATCGTCGTATTCCGTGGAAAACGCCATAACTCTTCCGAAAGATAAGTATCGTATGCAGCTAACAATAGATGCGGATAACAAAAAGCAGATAGAAATAACAGATCAGCTTAATAATAAAGTAGCAACGATTGCATCAGGAAATAAAAATGAAGAAGATATTGTTACACGGTATTTAATCCAGTATGCAGATGATAGTGTGGCATATAAACAAATACTTCCTACTGGTTCTGAGAGGGTACAGATAAAGAATCTATTAGGTGAGACAATTACCACGACGGAGATTAATTCAGGAACCACCAGATTCCTCTATGACAGCAAAGGTCATCTTCGCTTTACACAAGACCAACAGATGTGTGCAACAGGTACCTGTCGATATGAGAAATGGGATTGCTTTGGTCGTTCAAGGGAAAACGGACTGGTTGCGTGTAGGGGTGAGTTTACAAAGTTACAGCAATACGTAGATTTCGCAGACTGGCCATTAAAAGAGAATGGAGCAATTGTGTTGCAGCAAAAAGATTATGGTTCCTTTGAAAAAGATCCTGAACAGTTAGGTAATCTTACAGGAATACAACAATATAAGGAAACGGGTGTTTATGGAAATGGCTGTTCCATAGTATATGACAATCGTAACAGAATAAAAACCTATGAAACTAATATATCAAGTGAAAATTCAAAACAGGCTTACAGCCAGTCTTACGAATATGATAATCTTGATAATTTATTAAAAAGCAGGTATGCTTCTGGTTATACCGTAACCTATGATTATGATAGTGTTGGAAGACTTATAGAAATTGCGGATGACAGTAATGTAATCTGTCGATATACCTATAATGAGAGAGATTTAATCACGTCATGTTCTTATGGATCAAAAGATACGTTTACTACAAGATATCAGTATAACAGTGTAGGCTGGATTACCCAGATCAGTAATCCTTATTTTGATGAGAAGTTAGTGTATAACCAATCGGAATCTATTGGTCCGTTCGATGGCAAGATTAGTTATGTTAGCTATTATCTAAAAGGAATTGAATCAGATGCTGATACACCAGTTTTTGTTACCTATACATTAAGCTATGATTCCTTTGGAAGAATAAAAAAGGCAATCTGTATTAACGAAGAAACGAAAGAGATAGTAGAACCTTGGTCAATACATGAAATTCGATATGATAAGAACGGAAACATTCAATTGGTAGTATTATCGGAGGAAAACCTTACCTATGAATACGAGGAAAGGAATGACAGGGTAAAGAAGATAAAGGGAGTGGAGGCATTTACTTATAATGAAAACGGTTCTGTAACTTCATCGGAATTTCATCAAATTAATGAGATACAATATGAAACCGCAACGGGCATGGCACATACGGTTCGTGTTAATCAAGATAAGATACAATATGAGTATAATACAAACGGAAAACGTCTGGTAAAACAGACAAAAGACTTGGAGAGATTGTATCTTCGTAATGCAAAGCATAAGACATTAGAGGAAGTTGAAAAAAATAATACTGGCATAAATCATACGGAATATATTTATGGATCAAACGGTATGGTAGCTTTTAGAAAAGATGAAGAACTATATTATTTGTGTCTGGATCATCTTGGTTCTTCACGTGTTTGCGTTGATACAGCTGGAAAAGTTAAGAATGCTCTTCAATATTCTGTGTTTGGTGACAGAAACGATTTGAAAGCGATAGATGGGCAGAATGAATTGCGTTATAGTTATACAGGATATGAATGGGAAGAAGAATTGGGATTGTACTATGCAGTTAGCCGTTATTATGATCCAGTTCTTAAGAGATTTTTAAGTGTCGATCCAAAACTGGAGTCGGCTTCTCCGTATGTTTATTGTAAAAACAATCCATTATTATTAAGTGATCCAAACGGTGAAAGTTCTTGGTGGGCCATACTAATTGGGAGTATATTAAGTATAGCTATAGGGATAGTTACGTGCGGTGTGGGGGTAGCTGTTGGTGCCGCAGTAGAAGGTGCCACTGTTGCAGCTTCTACCGCAGCCACAATAGCAGGTATTGCGGCTGGTGCAGCTGTCGGTGCTGTTGGAGGAGCAGTTGCAGAAGTTGTAGGTTCAACGGTGACCGCTGCAATTGATGCGGAGCCGATTACCGCAACCATGCTTTTATCCTCTTTTGCAAGTGGCGTGATTGGTGGAGGAATTACAGGTGGTTTTGGAGGTGCTTTTGATGCAGCGAACGGATTTACAAAGGAAATAACAAAGTCGGTGGTTGGTGCAGCGACAGGGAGTATTGCTGCTGGTACAACTGCTGGTGCTATTAACGGTGAACTTAAGGATCCAGGAACATGGCTTGATATTGGGGTAGGAGCTTTACTGGACATGGGGGCAAATGCTATATCCACAAGCATTGACGTAAAGTTAAACAATACCAATCAAAATCCATCTATGGCAGATAAGTTTAAGACAGAAGGTATCAAAACACCGGTGTCTGTTGCAACAAGTGGAATTAAAACAACGGAAAGTTTAATCCGAGATACTGGCAGCGATGGATCAGATTCAACCAATCAGGAAGCAAACAATCCAGTCTCTATAAACAATTCAAAAGGAATGCATCTAGCTATTCCTGTAAAGATGTTAACATGTTTTCAAGGTGTGTATAACCAGGAAGCACTCTCAGGTAAGTATTTTGGTGACACCGTACAGGAGAATCTGTTTACCTTCCCTTAAGAATAAAAAAATAAAAAGAGCAAATAATATGGTTGACAAATCCAAATCGTGGTGATAAACTAGTCTAGTGTGCCGCACAGCGAGGTACAAGTTCTGTATATACAGACACCATAGCTGGCGAGTAATGATAATAGGAGGTGCCATATGTACGCAATTATAGCAACAGGTGGTAAACAGTACAAGGTAGCAGAAGGCGATATCATTAACGTAGAAAAGCTTGGAGTAGAAGCTGGATCAACTGTTACATTTGATCAAGTTCTTGTTGTAAGCAACAACGGTTTAACAGTTGGAGATCCTACAGTAGCTAATGCTAGTGTAACTGCAACAGTTGTTAAAGACGGTAAAGCTAAAAAAGTAATCGTTTACAGATATAAGAGAAAATCTGGATATCACAAGAAAAACGGTCACAGACAACAATTTACTCAAGTTAAGATCGAAAAAATTAACGCATAATTGAATAGGAATTAGATATGATAACAATATCTTTTACTCATAATGCGAACGGTGTTTATAATGGCTTTAAAACAAAAGGACATGCGGGTTATGCCGAGAGTGGTTATGACATAGTATGCTCAGCAGTTTCAGTACTAATTATAAATACTATTAATTCTATTGAAACATTTACATCTGATCAATTTGATTTGATAGGTGGAGATGTTACTAGTAAAATAGAATTTGTCATCTTGTCAGAGGTTAGCAAGGAATCAACCTTGTTACTCAACTCTTTAGCACTTGGTTTAAATAGCATTGTAGAAGAGTACGGACAAGATTATATAGAGCTGAAAGTATAATTACTTCCAGTGATACTATTTCATGAAATTGAAATAACATATTTGATTTTATACACGATTCAAGGAGGTGTAAGACTATGTTAAAGATGAACCTTCAGTTATTCGCTCATAAAAAGGGTGTTGGTTCTACTAAGAACGGTAGAGATTCAGAATCTAAAAGATTAGGTGCTAAAAGAGCTGACGGACAGTTCGTATTAGCTGGAAATATTCTATATAGACAACGTGGTACTAAAATTCATCCAGGTACAAATGTAGGCCGTGGTGGAGATGATACTTTATTTGCTTTAGTAGACGGTGTTCTTAGATTCGAAAGAAAGGGTAGAGACAAGAAACAAGCTAGTGTATACCCTGTAGAAGCTAAATAATGTAATATATGTAGATGAAGCCCCATTTCTTGATTACATCATAGAATGGGGCTTTATTAAACTGTTTATAAATAGTGTCATATAATAGCATTTCATGAAAAACATGTTTACGATTGAATGAAATGTGTTAAAATATAAATAATAATAAATAACAACGCTATTATTTAACTTGTAAAATTACGAAGTAATTTAGCAAGTAGATGAGAAGTCTTTTAGATAAAGAATTTATTTAATTATAGAAAGGTTAAGGTAATCAAATGTTTGCAGATAGCGCAGAAATATTTATCCGCTCTGGTAAGGGTGGCGACGGACATGTTAGCTTCCGTAGAGAACTGTATGTTCCAGCCGGTGGACCAGATGGCGGGGATGGCGGTCGCGGCGGAGATTTAATCTTTGAAGTAGATGACGGAATCAATACACTTAATGAATTTCGCCATATTCGTAAATACTGTGCTCAGGATGGCGAAGCTGGTGGTAAGAGACGTTGTCACGGTGCAGATGGAGAAGATTTAATTGTTAAAGTACCAGAAGGTACGATCGTTAAAGATGCAGAAACAGGTAAAGTTATTACTGATATGTCACATGAGAATCGCCGCGAGGTAATTCTTAAAGGTGGTTCTGGCGGTAAAGGAAATCAACATTATGCAACACCAACTATGCAAGTACCAAAGTATGCGCAACCAGGACGTTCTGGTAAGGAGATGCGTGTTACATTAGAACTTAAGGTAATTGCTGATGTAGGTTTAGTAGGTTTCCCGAATGTAGGTAAATCTACATTCTTATCAAGGGTTACGAATGCAAAACCAAAGATTGCAAACTATCATTTCACTACATTGAATCCAAATCTTGGTGTAGTTGACTTAGAAGGTACAGATGGTTTTGTTATAGCAGATATTCCAGGATTAATTGAGGGAGCATCAGAAGGTATCGGACTTGGACATGAGTTCTTAAAACATATTGAGCGTACGAAAGTGATTATTCACATGGTTGATGCGGCAAGTGTTGAAGGTCGTGATCCACTAGATGATATTAAGAAGATTAATGCGGAATTAGAAGCGTACAACCCAGAATTACTTAAGAAACCACAAGTAATAGCGGCAAATAAAATTGATGTTTTCTATGGCGATGATGAAGAAACAACACTTACTTTATTACGTGAAGAATTTGAACCACAAGGAATTAAAGTATTTCCTATTTCTGCCGTAGCAGGAAAAGGTGTTAAAGAGCTTCTTTATTATGTAAAACAACAATTAAACAATTTAGCTGCAGAGCCAATTACTTTTGAAAGAGAATACTTCCCAGAACAGTTGGATTACTCGCAGGAACCATATACAGTTGATAAAGTTGATGAACATGAGTTTCGTGTTGAAGGACCTAGAATTGAAAGAATGCTTGGTTATACAAACCTTGATTCTGAAAAGGGCTTCGAATTCTTCCAGAATTTCTTGAAGACAAATGGTATTCTAGATCAGCTTGAAGAACTAGGAATTGAAGAAGGAGATACTGTGCATATGTATGGATTATCCTTCGATTATTATAAATAAAAGAACCGTAAGGGCATGTTTACTCTACGTAATGTATGTAAAGTAAGGATAGTGCAAAGAAAGGATACTTTCTTTGTGCGCGGAACCCTTGCATAGAAACTATTATTGTTAAAGAAAGGTATAGAGTATGACAACCAAACAAAGAGCATATTTAAAAGGATTAGCAATGACGATAGACCCTATATATCAAGTAGGTAAAGCAAGTATTACTCCTGAATTCACGTCAGGTATTAATGAAGCGTTAGAAGCAAGAGAATTAATTAAAATTAGTGTATTAAAAAACTGTATGGACGATCCAAAAGAAATAGCACAAATTCTTTCAGAGAGAACAAAATCAGAGGTAGTTCAAGTTATTGGTAAGAAGATTGTTCTTTATCGTGAATCAAAAGAAAAGAAAAAAATCGAATTACCAAAAGTTAAGAAACAAAATTAAGTATCTCGGTGTAGATAGGAGTAAGTATGAAGAAAAAGAAAATTGGTATTATGGGTGGAACTTTCAATCCAATTCATATAGGGCATCTTATATTAGGACAGACCGCCCTAGAACAATTCCAATTGGATAAAGTATTATTCATGCCTACAAAGAATCCACCGCATAAGAGCTGTGATCATATTCTTGATGATGCAGTACGTGCAGAGATGGTTGGTATAGCAATAAAAGGTAATCCTAATTTTGAATTATCTACTTTTGAGATGGATAGAGTGGGTATAACTTACACGGCGGATACTTTATTCCAATTAACGAAACAAAACCCAGATGAAGAATATTACTTTATAGTTGGAGCAGATTCGTTATTCTATATAGATAGATGGAAAGATCCGGTTACGATTTTCAAGTTATCTAAACTTTTGGCTGCGGTTCGGGGTCAGAAATCGAATAAGGAGATGCTTCAAAAAATCGCAGAACTTAATGAAACATTTCATGCTTCCGTTGATCTGTTGAACTCACCGAATATTGATATCTCATCAACTGAGATAAGAGAACTTGCTAAGAATGGTATGGATATTCAATACTATGTAACGCCTAATGTGGCGAAGTATATTCAAAAAAACAATCTGTATAGATAAATCTTAGTTGGAATGAGGAATGAGTAATGGAATATGACTTATTAGAATTACAAGATGCGATACGAAAAGTTTTAATGCCGAAAAGATATCTACATTCGTTAGGTGTTCAGTATACCTGTGCCGCATTGGCGATGCGTTATGAATGCGATATTATGAAAGCGCAAGTAGCAGGAATTCTACATGATGTAGCGAAATGTTATGATAACATTGAACAAATACGTCGTTGTGAAAAGTACAATATTCCAATCTCTGATGTAGAGAGAGAACAATCGTATCTGCTACATGCAAAACTTGGTGCATATTATGCAAAATCCAAATATGGCGTAGAGGAAGAAGAAATATTGCAAGCAATTGCCTTCCATACAACTGGAAAACCAGAAATGACTAAGCTTGAGGAAATTGTTTTTCTTTCTGACTATATGGAGCCATCAAGGAGAATGATTCCTGGACTTACACAAATCAGAAAACTTGCATTCGAAGATCTAGATTTAGCAGTATATACAACGCTTCATAATACACTTAATTACTTAAAATCAAATGGTCAAATCATTGACAATACCACGAATGAAGCATATGAATATTATAGGGGTATTGTTGGTAATAAATAACTAGAAAGGCGGAATTTATAATGGATTCAGCAAAGAAAATGGCTCAAATTGCATATAATGCAATGGATGATAAAAAAGCAGAAGATATAAGAATTATTGAAATTGGAGAAATCTCAACAATTGCAGATTATTTTATCATTGCTAATGGTACGAATAGTTCGCAGGTACAAGCTATTGTAGATGGCGTTGATGAAGCGTTATCAAAAGAAGGCTATGAACCACAAAGAATTGAGGGAAATCGTTCTTCCAACTGGATATTAATGGATTATGGCGATATCGTTATTCATGTATTCTCTAAAGAAGATCGTTTATTCTACGATTTAGAAAGAATTTGGAGAGATGGTAAAACATTATCAGTTGAAGATCTTCAATAATTGTTACAATTAATCATACAATAAAAAAGACAGAACCATTCATATTGAGTGGTGCTGTCTTTTTTGTGAATTCAAAAGCCGTTTCGCTATTTGATTCTAGATTTCAAACTACTAATGTAACATACGGAATAAACCAATAACTTTTCCTAAAATACTTAATTCTTCTACAATGATAGGATCCATAGTGTCATTCTCCGGTTGCAATCTAAAGTGACCCTTCTCTTTATAAAAAGTCTTTACTGTAACAGAGTCATCAATTAATGCTACAACAATATCTCCGTTAACTGCGGTTGATGTTTTTTCTACTAGAATCTTATCGCCGTCAAAGATACCGGCATTAATCATACTTTCTCCTTTGACACGTAACATGAATGTCTCAGCATTGGGTATATCTTCTGCTGGCATTGGGAAGTAACCTTCTATGTTCTCAACTGCAAGTATAGGCTGTCCAGCTGTTACAACACCTACAATTGGTACATTCACAAGTTCTCTCCTTGAAACGTTGAATCCGTCATCTACAATTTCGATAGCTCGAGGTTTTGTTGGATCTCTACGAATATATCCGTTCTTTTCTAATGTTTCTAGATGGGAATGTACGCTTGATGTGGATTTGAGTTTCACAGCTTCGCAGATTTCACGAACAGCAGGTGGATACCCTTTATTAATAATTTGTGCCTTTATGTATTCTAAAATTTCTTTTTGTTTTGTACTAATTTTACCATATCCCATGGATTGCTCCCTCCAATAATAAATTCTTCATAATCTTTCGTTCAATTAAAATTCCTTTGATTTAGGTACATTATATCATGCTCTAAAAGAAATTGCAAAACAAATGTTCGTAAATGAAAAAATCTATTGACAAAAGAACAAATGTTCGTTATGATATAAAAAACGACGTACAGTACATATGTTCGGTGCTGATAAAAGAGGGAACTAGTAAGTAAGATTATGGTTAACTTAAGAATACATATATACTTTTGAAGGAGGAAATTGTATGAATGTTAAAAGGATTAATCAAGAAGTGATAGTAGCAAGTATTATTTCACTTATTGTGTTGTGTGTTATTTTTATTGGAGTTATAACAGAAAAGACGGTTGCTAGTGCATCGACAACGAAAGATGAGAAGTACGTTATGAGTATAAGAATTGAAAAAGGTGACACATTATGGGGCATTGCTAAGGAGAACATAACAAGTCACTATGAAAGTATAGATGAGTACATAGAAGAGATTATGGAATGTAATTCCCTAACATCTGATACCATACATGAAGGACAGTTTTTAATTATACCGTACTACAGCACCCCGATAAATTAACCACATAGATTGAGGAAAGCAGGGAGTCCACCTAAATGGCTTCCTGCTTTATTAACATTGTAATATTAAGTAATAACCATTTTTAACAATTGATAAGTGGGCTTTTTTGCTGTACGCAAACAAATATAGGGGGGAATTCATAACCTTCAATATTATTATAAATAACATAATTAAAATCAATATTTGACACAATTCTAACACTTTTAAAACCTAGTATTATGATATAAATATTGGTTTGAGTGGTTAATTGTAAATAAAATGTCATATATTTGCAATTGATAATTAAGGGGAAAAACCCTTTAAATTATAAGAAATTTGCTTGATGCGATATGTTATTTATAGCAGTAAGAAAGGTGAGAAAATGAAACAACGAGAAACAAAAGTAATTAGCCGAGTTTTGAATGCTCAAAGAACTCAATGGAAAAAAAACAAATCTATTTATATGCTGCTATTCGCGTTACTACTAATCATAACTCCTGTTCTTTCAGTAAAGGCAGCGTCATCATTAAAGTTGTATTATGATAAAAAGAATGTAACGTATACCGGAAAGCAAATTGTGTATAAGATTGATGGAAAACAAGTTAGTGAAAAGAATTATCCAGGAATTATAATTGGATCTACATCATTAGTATCCTATAAAGATGTTTTCGTAGATTCCAATATTGGCGTTACCTCCTCTTATTCTTCAAGTAAAGGAACACTCACTTTAAAGAAGGATTATACAACTATTAAATTTACACTAGGTAGTAAAACTGTTTATGTGGACGGGGAAAAACAAACGGTATCCCAAGCACCAAGAAAGGTAACTTATAATGCTACGGGAGTTACAAAGATTCTTGTTCCAGCAAGATTTGTTGCAGAAGCTTTTGGTTATTCGTACAGTTATAGTAGTAGCAATGCCTTAGCAACTATTACAAGTCCAAAGACAGCAGCACTTAATCTTTATGATTTTAATGAGAGTAAGTGGTTTACTTATCGCGGTGCACAAGGTAAAGTAAAAGTTGAAGGTAAGAATGTTAGCATCACTACGTTACCAAGTATCTTACATGAATCTACAACAATGATTCAAGCTAAGAAAGTATTCTCATCATCACCAATAGGTGCAGAGTATACGTATAATAAAGATGAGCAAACTGTAACTTTAGTAAGAGATGATACAACTCTTGTAATGACGTTATACAGTAAAGATGCAACATTGAATGGTAAGGATATAACATTACCACATGCACCTATGAAAATTAAAAATAAAGCGAACGGAAAAACTTATATTATGGTACCGGCTAGTGCTGTAGCGGGATATTTAGGTTACGATTTTGTTTGGGATAGTGCCTCTAATACCTCTATCATAACTAAGAAAGCTGAAGAAATGGGACCAGATAATCCAACACCATCTGAAGATGAAAAACAGTATGCCAGTTTCGGCGTTACAGATGCATATAAGAATATATACGATGAGTTAAAGAATGGTACTTATAAAACAGAACTCAACTCGAACTACACAGCAACAGCAGTACTAGGAGATTTCAATAAGGATACGCAAGTGTATGCTGACAGAGAAGTCTTTGAGTTAAAGGCATATTCGACATTTAGCAAAGTACATTCGTATTATACAACGGATAACTCTCTTGTTATTGATGTTGAACAATCAACAGCAACCAATAAGACTTACACATATAGCAATAGTATTATTAATAGTGCGACAGTAACTTATAATGAGGCCTCTCAGTCAAGTAAATTAGTTCTGACTACGAATGTAAAACAACCTAAGTATGAGATTAAATTGTCTGATGATGCAATGACATTAACAGTAGTGGTTTACTATAATTATATTGAAAAATTGGATGTAAATTATGATTTTTATACCGATTTAGCATCTATAGATATGTTATATCCTGCTACTGCGAATATAAGCTCCGATAATACGAATATTTATATTGATTTACCTTATACAGTGAATAGTATCGGAAGTCTTAACTATAACATTGATGATGGGTATTGTGTAAAAGCAGTATCAGCTGTTAATACCGATAGAACAACGACAAGGATTACTTTGACTAAATCCAAAGATAGTACTTATTATACCTCACAATCAGGAAATAACCTATCATTTGCGTTAGTATATCCAGATAGTGGTTCTGAAATTAGTTTAAGAATTGACTTACCAAGTGGCGTGTCTTACTCACAAGTTACTACTGAAGATTTATATACGAAGAATCAATTTAAAATTATTATTCCAGGTGATTATGTAAGTTTTTATAATGAAAATCCTGTTAAGAACTACTCAAGTATGATTAGTAATACACAGGTTTCTCTAAGTAGTAGTGGTAACACAGAAATTCTTGTTTCAACATTTAGTCTGCAAGGATTCCGTTTATCAAAAGGGGACTCTTTTATTGGAGTGGAAATCGGAGATCCTCAGGACATCTATGATAAGATTGTAGTTTTAGATCCAGGACATGGTGGTTCGGATCCAGGTACAATCCATAATGGCGTGCAAGAAAAGTCCATTACGTATAATATTCTTTATAAATATGCAAAGGATTACTTTAACAGTAGTGATAGTACCATTAAGGCATATTGGACAAGAACAAATGATACTTTTATTACGTTGAATGACCGCGCTGCATTTGCTAAAAAAGTAGGTGCTGACTTATTCATAAGTCTTCATATGAATTCAGCTTCTCCTAGTGCAAATGGTACAGAAACCTACTACTCAACTGTTAATAACAAGGCACAATCAAATGGTTTAAGTAGTGCAAAGTTAGCATCAATTTTCCAAAATGGTATTATAGATACTTTTGATTTTTATAATAGAAAGGTTAAAACAGCCAATTTTGCTGTTATTAAAAACAATACAGTACCAGCAATCTTAATAGAACTAGGTTTTATGTCTAATAGTTCTGATTTTGCTAAGTTAAATAACACAAAAAATCAAAAAGAATATGCATCTAAGATTTATGAATTAGCAGAAGATACTTTTGACCAGTATCCTACTGGTAGATAATACTTGCATATAATATAGGAGGGCTAGAATGAGACAGAAAAAACAACAACGTTTCCACCTATTACTGTTAGCATTTGCATTCGTACTCTGCGTGTTTACTTCTCGTGCAAACGTTGTTAGTGCAGCAAAAGATACAAAAAAACCTACAATTACTTTAACGGTAAAGAATACAACACCTACTAATTCTGCGGTACAGGTTACTTTCAAAGCTACAGACGCCTCAGGTATTAAGACTGTAAAGTGGGCGATGGGTGACCAAAAAACTTCTTATTTTACTAAAAAGGGAACTACCGTTAAGCTAAGTAAAAGTACAAGTACAGTATCAATCAAAGAGAATGGAATATATACGTTTTATGCGATTGATAAAGCTGGTAATACAAAAATTAAGAAATTAGAGATAAAGAATATTGATAAAACGGAACCAACCGTATCATTAAAGTCATCTGTAATGAATCAAGCAGCTACAATTAATGTAACATCAAAAGATGATTCAGGAATAGAAAGCGTACAATATATTAAAGGCAAAGTTACTGATGTTGCTTCTGAAAAGTGGAGTACTAAGGCTAAGAAGGTTTCGGATCTAGAAAGCTTTACTGTTAAATCTGATGGGACATATAGTGTTAAAGTGACCGATAAGGCAGGTAATGCTTCGATAAAAACAATTTCTGTTACGTTAGAGATGCGTGCCATGTGGATTTCTTACCTTGAATTCAAGGCTACTGGATATACTGAAGTAGATTTCAAAGCTATGATTGATGGGATGTTTGATAACTGTGTAGATTTAAACATGAATACCGTAATCGTACAAGTTAGACCTTTCAGTGATGCTTTATATCCATCGAAATATTTCCCATGGTCTAAATATGTATCAGGTACACAAGGAAAAGATCCTGGATATGACCCATTAGAATACATGGTAGAAGCAGCACATGAACGTGGATTAGAATTTCACGCATGGATTAATCCATATCGCGTAACTCTTCAGTCAGGAGATTATTCAGCATTATCAAAGGACAATCCTGCTAGAAAGTGGTATGAAGACAAGGATACAACAAAGAATCGTAATGTCTTAACATTTGATACAGATGGAGATAAAGTACCTAATATTTATTTTAATCCGGCTTCAACTGCTGCGCAGAATTTAATTGTCAACGGTGTAAAAGAAATCGTAACAAACTATGATGTAGATGGAATTCATTTTGATGATTATTTCTATCCTAACCTTGGTTCCAAATACAAAACTGCGTTTGATAATATAGAATACAATGCATACGTTACTAAAACTATTGATAGCGGGAAAAAACCAAACGCGATTGATGTTTGGAGACGAAATAACGTTAACACACTGGTTAAGAAAGTATATGCTGCAATTAAAGATATTGATTCAAGTGTTCAATTCGGTATTAGTCCAGCAGGTAATCCAGCCAATCTATACCTTACTCAAGGGAATTATGTAGACGTGAATACGTGGATGGCATCTGATAAGTATATTGACTATATATGTCCTCAATTATACTGGTCATTCGAGAACACATATACAGACAAGAATACTGGATTCTCAGCAGCGTATGATAAAGCATTAGATTATTGGTTATCCCTTCGTACAAGTTCAACTGTTAACATGTATGTAGGAATCCCAACTTATCGAGCAGGATCAAGTATTGAGCCAGAATGGAAAGAGAACGATGATGTATTACAACGTATGGTAGAATACGGACGTAGTACTGGTGAAGTTGATGGATATTTCTTCTTCCGTTATGATTTCTTCTTTAAAGACGCTACACAAGCAGAAGTAGGAAATCTACTAGATATCTTAAACTAAGAGCATTCGTTAATAGAATAAAATTAATTAAACCGGCAGCTTACTATAGGCTACCGGTTTTTATTGCATATCAATAATAAACTTTGCCCTGAGATGTGTCCTCGGATAAGGAGAAGCTAGGATGGATGAGTCCGGTTGAATACAGGATCAGCCTCTTGGCAACATAAAAAAGGCGAAGTGAAAAATTCACTTCGCCATAAAGTCTAACTTTTAGGGGTCCTCACAATTTCAACAGTGAAAATGTGAGGATTTTTTATGTTTATATCAATCAATTCAAGCTTAGTAAAGTCCTAATGGAGTGATCTTGCAGTAATCTTCAACTGTACCACCATTTCTGAAACATTGAATAATTTCTTTTCCTAATGGCTGTAAGTCCGGTGTATCGAATTTTTCAATCTCACGAGCGAAGAAGTCTGTTAGGATAGCAGCTCCCTTATCATAACCTTCAGTACCAAGTAAAGCTTGTTTTTCAGTACGTAGGAATTTAGGACGAATGTATTGACCGTCTACTTTCATTTCTTTTAATGAGTATCCAAGTAATGGACAACGAGATTCAACTAAGTGATCCATCTTGAAGTTAACACCACCACGACGTGCGAGGTATTCAACAACAATATTCTCTGGAGCAAATCCAACTTCATATACACCGATATGTTGATTTGGAACTAAGATATATTTTGTATTTGGTGAAGACATAATTTGATCTAATAAAAGGTTTGCTTGTTTTACACGTTCACCAGTAGCGAATGGCCAATATGAACCAACACCTTCACTGATCATACCCTTAGAATCAACGATACTTGGGTTGTTATGACCACGTGGTGATACAAGTCTCCATAACCAAGCAAGTGCAGGTGGTATTATGTGTAACATACCCATAATTCCGTAGTTTGGATTCTCAGCTGTTGAAGGTGGCATACGAACACCAAAACTTCTTACAGATACCTCAACAGGTTCATCAACGATGTTTTCAATATATTTTCTAGGAATGATTACACGAGGGTTAGGACAAGGTTGACCGTCTGAATCAAGTGTATGTTCCCAAAGTAGACAAGTAGAACCAGGTATTCCTTGAAGGTTGAAGAAGATTAGCGGTTCATCTGAGTGAATCGATATTTTCTCGTGTTCAGGACTACTACCGTATTGAGTGATACCATCAACACGTAAGAACCAACCATCTTCACCATCTGTCAAGCAAAGTTTTCCACTTTGATTTTGGAATTCTGGGTGGCAGATAGCCATATCATCAGTTACAGGTTTGATTGTACAAGTATCACCCATATTGATGTAATTCTTTTCGTTAGTGATTGAATGCGTTCCTAAAAGGACACGTCCATCGGATAATTTCTTAACCTCTTCAAGTAATTCGCTCTTACCACCACCAGATGCGCCTTCATGCATAATAACTACTTCATTTTCATATGGAGTAACTACTTTAGCACAAGATGCATGTGCTGTAACCCAACCTTCACTTTCTCCAATGTCAAGTAAAACACTATAAACACCTTTTTTAGCTGATGGGCCTGGATATAAGTTATAGGAGAAGATTTCATGACAATCATCTAATCGGTTATGAACACAAACTTGTTTTCCGTTAAAATGTGTATGACGGAAAGGTGGAGCAACATAGATAACCGCATGTGGACGGAAACCTTCTGATTCCTCTGCATTGATAAAACCTTGTAATAATGCAACGCCATAAGCGAAGAAAGCAGCATTTAAAGGACAAACTAGTAAGGAACCATATCCATGAATATTACCACCAGCATTGAATGGAATAACGATAAGTTCTTGCGTCTTTAACCATTCAAATGTTTCATTACGAACAGAATCAAATTCCATACCGTAAACATCTTTATATTTAGGTTTATCCGTTGGATTGTGATCTGCAATAACCATACAGTTTGGATCACGACGACGCATATAATCTTCAACGTAGTTAACAACCGCACCGTTTTTACAGCGAACAACATTTGCTTCTTTAATTTCACCTTTTCCTGGTATTGTATAGACTACATCATGAATCATTGTCTCCTCTGATCCATAAACCAGTTTATAAAGCTCAGCTTTAGTAGTAGGTGTATGTACACCAGCACAGTTAGATAATAAATCTTTTAACTCATTAGAAAAATCGAATTTCTGTAATAATTGGTTCATACGAATCCTCCTTGTATTACCTTTAGTAATTGTTTGATGCTATTTTCTAATGCACGCTTAGAACTAGCAAATACGCTCTTGTTTTTATTCGATGTGCAAGAAAATGTGTTGCTAACGATTCATTTCATCTTATTATTAATTCGTTGCTGTTGCTATGAACTAATTTTCCATTCATCCTTCATTATCAAAAATAAATGCAAGAATAATAAGAAAAATACGGAACCGCCAAATATATGATTGTATATATATATAAGCATAGTTGTCACAAAATGAAATAAGATAATTCAAAAGCTTCATTTTGCTTGAAGTTAAATACTTTTCTCTATCAAATATACATGGTAAATACAAGAAAGTCAAGCGGAATTAAATACCTTGTAAATAAAATGCTGCAAGATTAGACATTATATCTTGCATAAATGTGATAGAAAATCTAAATTTAGAAGAATATATTCTAAATTATTGCTATTGAGATTGCAAAGAGGTATTATTATATATGAAAGAACAAAAAGTCTATGCACTCTATGTCAAACGACTAAACAAAACATAAAATACAAGTTATATAATAATGAAATATAAATTGTACTATTTATTTTATAAATGGTTTCATATATATTATATAATCATTTTTAAAGAGAGTAAAGACTTTGTTTAAAGATTGGAAGAATAAAGAAAAAATACTGATAAGGTTGGGTGCGTGAGGATGAATTCTATTTTGTGTATAAGTGAAAGAATTGGATTACAACAAGAGATTATAGAAAAGGTATTAGCTTTTGATAAAACTTTTGCGTATGATAGCGTAAAGGATGAGATGGATCAGTTATTAAACTTCCAAACAGCGAATGAAGCAAGAATAAGGATGAAAGAGAAGTTAGGGGAAGATAAAAATGGAATCAAAATATTAACGTGCATGGTAAGGTGCTTAGAACGTACATATGATCAATATAGTAAATTAGGTATATCAGAACAATTATTCATAGATACTATGAATTGTTTCCCACGATTTATAGCTGAACATAAAGCAAGTTATGGAACCTATGGATTTGATAGAGATTGGTGGACTACAAGGCAGATTGGGATGAAATTATTTCGAATCGGAGAATTGGAGTATGAATTAACATATGAGGACGAAGAAAAGGTGATTAGCATACATATTCCATCAAATGCAAGATTAACAAGTGAAAATTGTAAAATTTCCTATGTTGATAGCCAGAAATTTATAGAGACATATTTCCCAGATTATAAGAAAAGTAGATATATCTGTCAATCTTGGTTACTTTCGCCTGCACTTAAAGAATTATTGCCGTCTACTTCTAATATTATTGGTTTCCAAGAAGCTTTTGAAGTTTCAAAATGGAATAAAGAAGAAGATGATTTTGTTGAGTGGGTATTTAAAAAGAAGTATGATGATTATAAGGAATTACCGGAAGATTCAAGCTTACAAAGGAATATGAAGGAACATCTTTTAAATGGTGGATTTGTAGGGGCTGCATTTGGCCAGTTACAAAAAAATCCATGGTGTTAAGGAATAACAACGAGGTGAATACATGAATAATGACTGTGGATTTACAAGAGATAACGGATGGTTTCGATATCGAGCTTGTGCTATAATAATTGAAGAAGATTGTATATTATTTGCCAAGAATGAAATAGATGATTATTACTATTCAATCGGTGGTGGCGTTCAGATTGGTGAAACTGCAGAAGATGCGGTTAAGCGCGAGGTGTATGAAGAAACGGGAGTTCATTATGAGGTCGAACGGCTGGTATATGTTCATGAGAATTTCTTTAATGGAACCGGTACACTTGACGGTCTAAACTGTCATGAAATTGCATTATATTTTCTTATGAAACCTAGAGGAACTAAAGAATTACATAGTAATAGTTACACAAACGGTGTGAAAGAATATATGTATTGGTTACCAATTGCAGATTTGGATTCATATAAAGCGTTTCCCAAATTCTTTAACGGTAATTTAAAGAATATCAGCGATATGATAGAACATGTCGTGACACATTATGGGGATGAGTTTTGAAAAAACCTAAATATATAACTAAGTCAAAAGGAGATATACAGATGAGTTTATCACAAATGAATGATATATTAATTAAAGCAGTGGAAGATGGAGAAATTGCAGGAGGGAATTTTCTGTGTTTAAAAGACGGAATTGAACAAGGTTACTTTGAATACGGATATGCAGATAAGGAGACTAAAGCTCCGATTAAAAAAGATACGATATTTCGTTTATATTCAATGTCTAAACCTGTTACCAGTGCGGCCGTCATGCTTTTGCTAGAGAGAGGTCTTATTGATTTATTAGATCCAGTTGAACTATATCTAGAAGGATTTAAGGATCAGAAGTACTATGAGGGAACGACTCTAAAAGATGTGAAACGTAGAATGACCATAAAGGATTTGCTATTCATGACAGCAGGTCTGACTTATCCAGGGGAGAATAGTTTAACAGAGAGAGAAACTGGTAAACTTTTTGATAAATTAGTAGATGGCTTAAAGGAAGGTAGTCCATATGAAAATTTCGGTACAGTAGAAGCGATGAATGAATTAGGTAAAATACCGCTTATGTTTTCACCTGGGGATGAATTTTTGTACAGCTCTTGTGCAGATGTGTTAGGAGCAATTGTAGAAGTAGTGACTAAAATGCCATTCTCTGAATTTTTACAGAATAATATATTCACACCATTAGATATGAACGATACTGGATTTTATGTGCCAGAAGATAAACAAGCAAGGTTGGCATCGACCTATGAGGTATCGGAAGATGGTCTTAAAAAATACGAAGGAGATAACTTAGGCATTCAAAATAAGATGTTGCATAAACCGACATTTGAATCAGGTGGTGCAGGTCTAGCCTCAACAATTGAAGATTATAGTAAATTTGCAACAATGTTACTGAACAAAGGCGTTTATAATGGTAGAAGAATATTAGCGGAGAAAACCGTTGAATATATGACTACCAATCATCTTAACCCGAAACAAGAACAATTCCTTGAATCATGGGAAGGGTTAGCAGGGTATAGTTATGGTAATCTCATGCGAATTCTTACGAAACCAGAGCTTTGCAATCATCTTGGTACGAAAGGTGAATATGGTTGGGACGGTTGGCTAGGAGTTTTCTTTATGAATTCACCTAAAGATAATCTAACCTTCTTATTAATGTTTCAGAAGACAAATTCTGGTACGACGACATTAACAAGAAAGTTAATGAATGCTTTGCGAGCATCATTTTAATATATTGTATATGGGAGTGATGATGTATGACTAAGTATGAATTCGATCATATTAAAATTCACACAGTTGTTACTGATCGATTTAACCCGCACGAAATGTTCGAAATATTCGATTTGGATGTATTCGGTGGAGACTCAAGAGTTCATGCAGGTAGACAATTAAACGTTGATAATCCTAGATATATGAGAATTGATGCTGGTAATTGTCAGTTTTGGAATATTGTAGGTAAAATGGTTTAGACAGTTCACAGTTCCATTAGTTTTTCATACAGTTGCAATCGGTACTGGATATATTAGGGAGATGCCGCCAATTGTGCTAGAAAGAGCCATGGAGTTATGTAAAGAGCAAGAGGGCAATTGTATATGGCCTGATATACCTGAGAGGTTTTGGGCTCAAGCCGTTTCTGTAATTTTGGAATTGAATGCTAAGTATATATAACGACTTCCAAACAATCACAAAAGTTCTTGTGTTTTGTAAAAGCCTCAGATGTCACTAGAAACGAAAGTATTCATATTAAATTCTTGAAATTAATCGAAAAAAATGTTATTCTAAATTATAAACTTAGAATAATATTTTAATTAAAAGATTAATTGTAACATTACGATTGGTAATAATATATTAGAGCTTATTTTTATAAGCTCTTTTTTATTGATAAGAAAGGTAATACTATGATAAAAGTTGATAACTTATCCTATTCCTTCCCACAAAAGGAACTTTATAAAAATATTTCATTTACACTAGAAGAGGGTCAACATTGTGCATTTATAGGAGCTAGTGGAAGCGGTAAAAGTACATTGATAGATATGATTATGGAGCCAGAAAGATATATATTCGATGGTAAGATAGAGATAGAGCCAAATTGTAGAATTGGATATGTAAGTCAGTTCTCGGGGCTTGACAAAACAAAAGATACAACAGTTTTCGAATATATTGGCGAAGAATTTATTAAGCTACAAAACGAAATAACATCGATTTGTGCTGAAATGGAAACATCTTCGGATATTGAAACTTTACTAGAAAAGTACCAACAAACGTTAGATGCATTTCAAGCAATTGATGGGGATAATTTCGAAAACAACATTGAGAAGAAATTAAATTTAGCGAACCTTAGTAAGCAGGCAGATCTTAAGGTATCTAATCTTAGTGGAGGAGAATTCAAGCTAATTCAAGTAATTAAAGTTATGTTAACAAGTCCAGACCTAATGATTATGGATGAACCCGATGTGTTTTTAGATTTTGAAAACCTTAATTCACTTAAAACTCTAATTAATTCACATAAAGGTATCCTACTAATTATAACACATAACAGATATCTATTAAATCATTGCTTTAATAAGATTATTCACCTTGAAAACACCGAACTTCAAGAATTTAATGGAAGGTATATTGATTATAACTTCTCTTTACTTCAAAGTAAAATTGAGTTACAAGAGCTAGCAATTGCTGATGCGGAAGAAATCGAAAGAAATGAGCTCATAGTCGAACAATTAAGATCAGCTGCAACGATTCATACGAATGCTGCAAGAGGAAGAGCAGTACATGCTAGAGTGAAATTCCTAGAAAGGTTAGAAGCCCGTAGAATTAAAGCTCCATTTGTAGATATTAAGCAACCAGAAATTAAGCTAGTTACAGATAATGAAATCGAAGAAACGATTGCTTTAAGAGTTAATAATTATAGTGTCGCTTTTGATGAGCTACTCATAGAAAATGTTAACTTTGAGATTAAATCGAATGAGAAAGTTGCTCTTATCGGTCCAAATGGTACTGGGAAAACAACTTTACTCCGAGAGATTTATGATAATAAGAATGATTCAATTGAGATAAATGAAAAGATTGAAGTGGCCTTTCTATCTCAACTACAAGGTGAGATGTTAAATGAGTCGAATACGATACTTGAAGAGTTATTCGAAGCTGGATTTGAAACAAAACAAGAGATTAGATCATATGTTCTTAGCTATGGTTTCGAGGAAGAATTGCTTAATCAAAAGATAGAATCGTTATCTGGTGGAGAAAAGAATATACTTCAATTAGCTAAAATTTCAGCAACTAAAGCAAACATGTTGCTTCTTGATGAACCGACGAGTCATCTAGACACCTATTCCCAAATAGCCCTAGAAGATGCTATAAAAAACTATAATGGGGCAATTCTAATGGTTTCACATGATTTTTATACCATAGCAAATTGTGTGGATTATGTATTAATCATTGAAGATAAGACGATTAGAAAGATGAGTATACGAAAATTTAGAAAGATGATATATTCAAATCATTTTGATAAAGATTATTTAGAAATTGAACAAAAGAAAAAAGAGGTTGAAACCAAAATAGAATTAGCTTTAAAGAATACTGATTTTGCACAAGCAAAAATTTTATCTGAAAAATTAGAAGAGCTGATTAAGTTACTATAAATCTATTATCCTAACCATAATAATAGAAAGAGATTTGACGTTGTGTAAATATTAAATATTTAATGTAAGATTTGTAAATAGTTACGTAAGGCGGAGTTGCTACATTTAGTGTAACAACTCCGCTTTGAATATCTGTTTTAAGGTAAAGTGTTAAATTTCTTAACAAAGAATTTATGTCAATCTGATATAATAATTAGAAGAATGTTGGAGGTGCAGTAATGAGGATTCTAATTGTTGAGGATGAAATTGATTTATGCGATTCAATCGCGGAGGGATTACAAATAGATGGATATGCTGTTGATACTTGTAATGATGGAAAGGCTGCTTTTGAACTAATCACTACAGAAATCTACGATCTCATTGTTCTTGATCTGAATCTTCCAGGTATGGATGGGATAGACATATTAAAAGAAGTAAGAAAGACTCACAAGGATATCAAGGTCTTGATATTATCAGCCCGTAGTAGTATCGCTGATAAGGTTCTGGGATTGGATGTTGGTGCTAATGATTATTTGGCGAAGCCTTTTGCATTTGAAGAACTAGAGGCACGTATTCGTAGTCTACTACGTCGTACTTTTATACAAGAAAATACTGTTTTGACCTGGGAGACACTTTCTCTTGATACGGTTGGTCGTACTGCATATGTAAATGACGTTATAATTCTGCTAACAAGAAAGGAGCTTGCTTTGTTAGAGTATTTTCTCTTGAATCAAAGTAAAGTAATAAGTCAAGAGGAATTGATGGAGCACGTTTGGAATATGGAAGCGGACAGCTTCAGTAACGCTGTTCGGGTGCATATAGCATCACTGCGTAAAAAGCTCAAAGCCATCATGGGTTATGATCCCATTGCAACAAAGATTGGTGCGGGGTACTATTTGAATGGGGGGCAATCATGCTAAAAAAGATATCAATTCGGGTGCGGTTGACAGTGCTGAGTATATTGACCCTTATTGTATGCTGCGTGGGTCTGACAATTATTTTGAATATTTCGGCCAATCGAATGGCAGATGTTATTGAAGCTACGCCAATAATACCAGCACTAGAGACTAACAAAGAATCAACAGCGCAGACACCTCCACCGATTAGTATGATTCCATTGAGCCCGTCGATGGAATCACAGATAGCGCGTACTAATTTTTTATACCAAAGTATTCTGTACATGCTGTTAGTAGTAGCTACCGGAGGTGGAATAACTTATTTTGTTGCGGGGAAGGCGCTTGTACCACTTAGAGAGCTCAGTTATCAGATGAAAAATCGAACTATACACAATTTATCAGAGGAATTGCCAGTTCCAGTAAGCAATGACGAGATAGCAGATCTGACGGGCTCTTTTAACCAGATGTCGATCAAGCTTGATGAAGCCTTTGCAATGCAAAAGCGGTTTTCACAAAGCGCAGCTCATGAGCTTCGTACACCACTAACGGTACTGAAAACAAAAGTGGATGTATTTAATAAGAAGAAAGAGCATACAGCTGATGAGTATGACAAGTTGTTATCGGTCATTAATACCCACACAGATCGCTTGGCCGAGCTGGTTATGGATTTACTTGATTTGATCAATATGGATGCACTGGACTGTAATGATCAGATTGAGCTAAAACCGTTACTTAATGATATTACTCAGGAATTGGCTCCCCTTGCTTGGAAAAAGAATATTATAGTTACCGTAGAAGGCACTGAAAAAGATGTTCCTGGAAACAAAAGCTTGTTGCATAGAGCATTTTACAATCTGATTGAAAATGCCATCAATTACAATATTGAGTATGGAGAGGTTCATATACGCGTAGTAGAAGCCTCTGGACAAGGGTTAGTCACTATTTCTGATACAGGAATCGGCATTCCGACGGAACTACAAGAACTTATATTCGAACCTTTCTTTCGGGTGGATAAATCAAGATCGCGTCAAATGGGAGGCGCAGGTTTAGGGCTTGCAACTGTTAAAACTATTATTGAGAAACACAATGGTAGCATCACTGTCAGCACGAATGAGGCAGGTGGAAGCTGCTTTACTATACAGTTATAGAGAAGGCCACGAGTATAATTGCTCGTGGTCTTTCGCTATGTTAAGAATATAAAATTGAAGATAAAATTTGCTTAACACGGATTTTAAGTCTCATTTGTTACAATAGGCTTATCAAATGAAGAAGTGAGGAAAGTATATGTTTGAAATAAATAATGTTTCAAAAAAATTCGGAGATGAGTATGCTCTTCATAATATTAACATGTCTATTGGAAAAGGACTGAATTTTATCATAGGCTCATCCGGTAGTGGAAAGACTACGTTGCTTAAAATAATCAGCGGTATGGACCAAAATTTTGATGGTGAAGTATTCTATTGTGGTAAGAGTGTGAAATCACTTACATCGCAGGAGAAAAGTTATTATTATAATAATATTTTTGGTTTTGTATGGCAAGATTTTAATCTACTGGAGGACTTGACGGTTATTGAGAATGTTATGTTACCTCAGTATTTAAAGCCGAATCAAGATATTAAAGCTGTTATGAGAGTACTGCGAGAGTTGAAAATCAGTGAGTTAGCCAATCAAAAGGCGAGTAAGTTGTCAGGAGGTCAAAAACAGAGGGTGGCAATTGCCAGAGAACTAATTAAAAATCCTCAGGTGATTATTGCTGATGAACCCACGAGTGCTCTTGATGAAAAATCAGCAAAGACTACAATGGAAATTCTGCGCGATATCGCAAAGAGCAGGACTGTAATCATAGTCACTCATGACACCTCGTTGATTGATGGAAAATCACAGGTATATGAGTTTGAAAAGGGGGAACTGATTACTGTTTCTAATGAGTTGCCTGTTAAAACAGATAAACCTGATACAAGCAAATCTCACAAGCTCTCGTTTTCAAGTGCCTGTAAGTTATCTATGGGAAGTATAAAAAGCAAATTAGGACGCATGACGACAACGGTGCTTTCGATGGTAATTGCAGCAACATTATTGCTTGTAACTGTTAGCGGGGCCATTATGGACAGCAGTCAATCTGTTTTTCAAGAATTATTTGACACCTATGGAGAAAGTATTCTGGATATTAGTGTAGTTGGTAGCTTTATTAGCGCTGGTGGAACGGATGGCAATGAAAATGATGAACCAAATGCCAATGTAGACCAGAATATTGATGGTCTCTTTGAAAAATATCAAAATGATGAGAGAATATCACATATTGTTTATACCCAAGCCTACAACAATATTAAGGTTATGGTAGATGGACATGAATATAGTATCGATACCAGCAATTCTGTTCCAGTTGTCAATGAACTGATAGCAGGAAAAATGCCAATGGGCGATGGCAATGAGATTGTGATTCCTAAGAGCTTCTTAGAAAAAGCAGGTATTTCAGCAAAAGAAGCATTAGGTAAAATCATTGATTTTAAGGGAACCGTCTACAACTGGGATAGTGGAGAGCCAGTTGTTATGCCAGTTGCTATCAATGCGAAAATAGTCGGAGTGGCAGATAACACGGTAAAATATGAGTACGATGGTCAGCTGTTTGAATATTCCATAGATGACGCTTTCTTTTTTAGTAAATCTGCCATAGACGATATGCGCGCACAAGCACAGATAACTAGTGGCGAGGGCAATTTTACCGTTCGTGCAAAAACACCAACCGATATGATTTCAATTAAAGATGAACTAAATGCTGGTGGCATTGTCCCTCTCGGTCAATTTGAATTGGTAGAGGATATGGTACGTTTGAATGATCAAACTACACAACAGTCTGGTTCAGCCGTTATCGTTATTGGCATATTAGCAGTGGTAGTCGTATTGGCAGTATCTATAATGACGGCACTGACTCGAAAACGAGAGTACGCGATTTTTAAAGTGAGCGGATATGCAAATCAACACCTTTTATTGACTGCAGTTTCAGAATTTGTAATTTTATCCATCGGTTCGGCAGTTTTGTTTATGTGTGTTTCTCCTTTAACAAACTTTGCTACGACAGTATTCTGGGATGTAAATATATTGAATAGTAAACTGCTAGTAACCGGCTCATTGTTGGTACTTGGCATGGGTATTCTTGCATGTGTTGTTACAGCTGCCATCGGCATCACAACTAAGGCATCTGCCACATTAAAGACAGGAGAACGATAATCATGATTCAAATTAGTAATGTATCTAAAAAATATGGTGATACCGTCATTCTAAAAGATGCTAGTTATTCTTTTCCTGAAAAAGGTATTGTTTGCCTGATGGGGGCATCTGGTGGCGGAAAAACTACTCTGTTGAACCTTCTTGCAGGTTTTGATACCGACTACGAAGGTGAGATATTGGTGGGTGGTAAATCTATTAGCGAAATGGATGCGGATAGTCTTTGCAGGTATCGTTGTGACAACATAGGATTTGTGTTCCAGAACTATCATCTGCTACCTGGCTATACAGTGTTAGATAATGTGCAGATTGCATCTGAATTGTTAGAAACACTTGGCAAAGAGAGTCAGCAAAGAGCAACTACACTTTTGACTCGGCTGGGTATTGAAGCGAAGAAAAATCAAAAAGTTGAAAATCTATCAGGCGGGCAAAAGCAGCGTGTGGCTATCGCAAGAGCATTAATGAGTAATCCACAGATTTTGTTTGCGGATGAGCCGACTGGAGCACTTGATCGTAACACTTCGACAGAAATCATGACGATTTTGCAAGAAATCGCAAAGGATAGGCTTGTTGTAGTAATTACGCATGATGCAAAAATTAGTGAATTTGCCGATGAAATCATTCACATTAAGGATCAGAAAATCATAACGGAGCAGGAGAAACCTCGTAATACGGTAGGTGGCACTTTGTTAGTGGTTGGTAGAAAAACCAAAATATCAATGGTTCCACACGCTTTAAAAAACTTTATGGTACATGCCAAGCGTTATGCGGCGGTATCACTGGCAATATCAATAGGATTACTTGCTTTTCTGTTCTCGCTATCCTTTGGGAATATCATGGAACGTTCTATTGACGATTTCACATCAAAAAACACAGCTTTTAATAACGGTTATATCAAAGGGGAGGACGATGGAACAATTCTTAACTTTCTGAAAAATGATGAACGCATTGAGAACGTGTATTATCAATATAAGCTTGAGAATATTAGTTTGTCGACCTACAATAAAACCGAGCAATTGGCTGAAAAGTTTCCAATGCCAAAAGCAACCGAGAGCTTATCCTATGGTGTCATGCCACGATATGGAATGAATGAGATTGCAATCACCCCTAGCCTGGCTAAGAAATTTGATTTAGATATCAAGAACTTGATTGATACAAAATTGACCTTAGAATTAGATGATCAAGAATACAATCTTACTATCAGTGGGATTTATAACGCAGGTTACGATGATTTCTTTGTTAGCTCTGATATTGAACAGCAAATTTACAAGGATGTCACGGACGAGAAAAACTACTCTATAAATTATGATGTTAAGGATTTTAAGGATATTGTAGCGGTTAGCAACGAAGTGGAACTCCGTGGTCTTACAGCTAAAACAGCTGTAAGTGAGGTATCTGCTTTGCAAAATACTTTTAATAGATTGAATAAACTGTTCCTAGTGATTTCTATCTTGATTTTAAGTATTGGCCTATTTATTTGTGTCGTGTTACTTTTTAAACTGCAAAATGCCCGCTTTCGTGAGGTTGGATTGCTTTCTGCACTTGGATTTAGCAGCCAACAAATCAGTGCTATGATTCGTTATGAAAATCTGATGCTTTCATTACTTGCAACTGTGGTAAATCTGATATTACTTAGTGTTTGTATCTTGATTGGAAAGATGATGGAATATACACTTATCTTTACTGGAGTGCAGATTATTCTGTCAGTAGTAGCTACATTCATTATTGTTAGGTCTATGAGTAGTATTGTAAGCTATAAGCTGATTCGAACTGAACCGGCAGTAGCACTTCGTAAATAGCGTATAAAATCTGAACCTTGCTTGAAAATCCAACAACTGCTAAACTAACTGCTTATAAACAAAATAAGAATTCAAACTTATTAAGCTAATCTTGGAGTTAATACAAAACATAATAATAAATGATAAAATATACAAACCTCACTAGTCTTATAAAAGATAGGATTAATGAGGTTTGTCGTTGTTTTAAAATCGTAGAAAGTATAATACAGGAAGTTATTAGAATTATTTATTGTTTTTATTGCTTTATTTATATGAGCTATTTATAATGAGATGTAGAATTATGTAAGAAGTCCCAGTTAGTGGACATGTGAACTACCCATTATGTTTAGAAGCACAAGTGAAAACTTATACAAATCAGAAATTATGGAGGGCGGAATGCCTAGATTGATTATTATTAGAGGAAATTCAGGTAGTGGTAAAACTACAGCAGCAAAAGCATTACAACAAAAATTTGGGCATAATTGCATGCTTATATCACAGGATGTTATACGACGAGATATGTTACGTGTAAAAGATGGTGTCAATACAAAAGCATTACCACTTATGAAAGAACTTCTTTTATATGGTAAAAATAATTGTGAGATTGTTATACTAGAAGGAATTCTAAAGGCAAGTTGGTATCAGTCATTGTTTGAACTAGCAATGTACGAATTTGGAGATAAGATATTCGCTTATTACTATGATATTCCTTTTGATGAAACGGTGAAACGACATCAGACGAAGCCAAATAAAGATGATTTTAATGAAATTGATATGAGCGATTGGTGGAATGAGAAAGATTTCATAAATTTTATCCATGAAAAAGGAATAACAAAAGATATGGAATTAAATGATACAGTTGAATACATATATCAGGATGTGATGAGTAGTTGAATCTAATGTACAGTTGAAGTTATATTATAAATGTTATAAATGTATTTGTTGAAATGATTATAAAGAGTATGATTATAGAAATTAAGCGAGGGATTGAATGAATGTAGAATGGTCTGAATTAAATAAATCAATGCAAAATCTAATTAAAAAAGAAGTAACCTATCAAGACGGAATAAATACACTTTTGGTGTTACGGGAAAAGCTAATTGAAGAGATATACTCATTTAAAGAGAATTTGAACAGAGACGAATTTAATGCAATTCCTTTTATTAATTCCTCTGGTTATCACAGTAAAACAATAGCGTATTCATTGTGGCACATTTTTCGTATTGAAGATATTGTGGCACACACTTTAATTATGGGTGATGAACAGGTTTTATTGAGAGAAAATTATCATTTGAGAATTAAATCGCCCATTATAACGACAGGAAATGAGCTGATTAAGGAACAAATTTCAGATTTCTCTAAAGCATTAGATTTAAATGAATTATATCTATACATATCAAAAGTCATGCACAGTACAGATAATTTATTAAAAAATTTATCTTACCAAGATTTAAAACGTAGGATAACGAATGAAAGTAAAGATTATTTGGAATCATTGGAAGTGGTTAGTAGAGATGAAAATGCTTATTGGCTAATTGATTATTGGTGTGGGAAGGATATAAAAGGATTAATACAAATGCCATTTTCAAGACATTTGATTATGCACATTGAAGCTTGTTTACGTATAAAAAATAAAATTCATCCTAATTGATATTTACAAAAAAATAAATAGTCGCTAAGACAAATCGGAATTTATGGGGGTATTATGATGTTCAAAGATAATCGACAGAAATTTTTAACCTTAGGACTTTTTACTGTGTATGCTTTTTTACTAGTTTGGTTGATATTGTTTAAGTTTCAAACCAACATTTCAGACTTAAGTCATATTAGGAATATTAATTTAATTCCATTTGCCGCATCAATGGTAGTGAATGGTAAGATTGAACTACGAGAAATTATATATAATGTTTTGGTTTTTATACCTATGGGAATCTATATAAGTATATTCAAATCTAAGTGGTCATTCATTAAAAAGATATTACCATGTTTAGGTGTTAGTTTACTATTCGAGGTTATACAATATATATTTGCAATTGGCGCGAGTGATATTACTGATATTATTGGTAATACATTAGGTGGAATCATTGGAATTGCTATGTATGGTTTGATTAAAAGACTTTTTAAAGATAGGGCAATCACCGTGGTTAATGTAATGGCTCTAATATCTTCTGTATTAGTTATGGTAATTATGATACTAGTATTATCCGCTAATACTAATAACGATACACAGACTAATAGTTCCGGGCAAAAATCCGTTGGGGATATTTACTTATATGGAGAAGCACATGGGGTAGAAAGCATCTTAGATCAAGAATTTGAGTTATGGAATGAATACTATCAAAATCAGGGTATGAGACATCTATTTATTGAATTTCCATACTATACCGCAGAGTTTTTAAATCTATGGATGCAATCTAATAGCAATGATATATTAGATGAGATATTTAACGATTTGAAGGGTACTGCTGCAGACACCACCGCAAATAAGGAATTTTATGAGAAAATAAAAAATCAATGTCCTGAAACCATATTTCATGGAACAGATGTTGGACACCAATACGACACTACAGGAAGACGATTTTTGAAATATATGCAAAGTAACAATTTAGTGGACTCAGAGCAATATGTTTTAACGCAAGAGGCGATAGATCAAGGCAGATATTATTACGAACGGTCAGACGATGTATATCGTGAAAATAAGATGGTGCAGAACTTTATCCGAGAATTTGACAAGTTAAGCAACGAAAGTATCATGGGGATTTATGGTTCGGCACATACTGGGCTTGAATCAATGAACTATACGAATGATATACCATGCATGGCAAATCAGCTAAAGAAGTATTATGGCGATGCTATAAGTTCTGAAAATTTAGATATTATAGTAGAGGATATTGAACCATCTAGAGTAGATACAATCGAAATTAATGGAAAAGAGTATGAGGCTTCATATTTCGGAAAGCAGAATCTTAAGGGAATATTTGAAGGCTATTCATACCGAGAATATTGGCGTCTCGAAAACGCATATGAAGACTTTAAAGATAGACCTCTAACGCAAGATGAACTGCCTTACAATAATTATCCGATGAAAATAGAAACAGGACAGATATTTGTGATCGACTATACAATGACAGACGAATCAGTTATCAGAAAGTACTACCGATCTGATGGACATGAATTGAATGGTATGCTATCAACGCAGGAATTTACAGTTGATTGAATTGTTAGAAAATTACTGGGATCTAATAGTTAATAAATAAAAGTTCAATTTTAATTTTCTGTTGGGAAACTTTGAAAACTTTGAAAAGAAGTAGATTATAATATGATGAATGGAAATATATAATTTCAAAAGAATTACGAAAATTAATGTTGAAATATATTGTATTTTAGCTTATAGTAATGGAAATGCGGTATTTTACTTTATATTATAATATTAGGTTAAATAAATGTTAATTATATTTTTTACATAAGGAGAAATTAAAATGGAATATTTTCATGTTGATGTTTTTAGTAATGAAATTTTGTCTGGTAATGGATTAACTGTTGTTTTTTGCAACGAGGAATTAGAAGATGATCTTATGTTAAAATTAACACAGGAGTTTAAGCAATATGAAACTATTTTTGTTAGAAGAATAGTTGATTGTATCTTTAGTGCAAGAATTTTTACAGTAGATGAAGAATTGGATTTTGCGGGGCATCCTATTTTGGGAGCAGCTGCTACTATACATAGTCATATTTTTGGAAATGAAGAAGATATAGCAATTACCTTTCAATTAAATCAAAAAACAATTATAGTTAATTCCAAAAAGTCAGCGGAGTATTATGAGGTACAAATGAATCAAGGAAAAGCAGAATTCCTCTGTGAAGTTTCAAAAGAGAAGAGAAATAAATATGTTCAAGCATTGAATTTGTCAGAAGAGAATTTAAGCGAAGAATTTCCTATGGAAGTAGTATCAACGGGATTACCATACCTATTAGTACCATTAACTTCAGGAATAGAGAATACCAAAATACTTAGTTCAAATTTTGAAGAAATGTTAAGAGAAGTAGGTGCTAAATTTGCTTATATATTTGATGTAAATGCTATAGAAGGACGGACCTGGGATAATCAAGGAAACGTTGAGGATGTTGCAACAGGAAGTGCAGCTGGACCATTAGGTGCATATTTATATAAGCATAATATGTTTAATGTAGGACATGAGATTATAATAAATCAAGGAAGATTTGTCGGCAGACCTAGTAAAATTAGGGTTTCTATGAGCAATTCTGAAAAAGAAATATTAGTGTCTGGAGCGGTAGCTATTTTGGCAAAGGGAGTTATTGTTGCAAAGTTATAGCAGCTAATTTTAAAAACAAGCACTGCTCAATTGATATTTATAGTTGGATGAATTAGATTATTTTTCATAAAAAGTATATTATGATAGTTTAAATCTATTATTAAGATTCTGGTTAGAGAAATTCTTAATAATAGATTTTTTATTTCAATTATGTCCGCAAGAAGCATTTAATTAACAGATTGTTACAATGAATTATAAAAAATGTATACCCTTATGTAACTTTAGAAACTTATAACTAGTAAGATTTACCATTATAATCAATGTTAGTGGGAGATATGAAACGACTTCTTTGTGAAAATTGACGTAACCAAGGGGAATCATTAATTTAAAGGAGGGCGCTTATGGAAAAGCGAGTGTTACAAGTTAACAAAAAGAAACTACATAGTGTATTAAGCATTGTTCTGACAATCACATTGCTAATTGGTACATTAACTGGGTATTCAAACTACAATGGAAAGGTTGCAAAAGCAGCAGCAAAGGCAATCACATCCATGGAGTATTATTCAGCTACGGATGGCCCAATACTTACAGGTTCAGGAGTGGCTGGAGCCAGTTATGGGTTCGTAATGCCGAAATTCAATGGCGGTTCCGCAACATGGGCGGAGGTTGCAAGTGACTTGCGAGTTAATGTAAAAGTAAATGGAACATGGGTTGACATCGATACTGTATCTAGTTTTGTCTATAATTCCAACTGGGGAAATTGGAATGATAGTGGCTTTTCTGGTTATTGGTTTAATGTAAATAAAACAACATATCTGCAATTACAATCAAAGACCAATAAAGATGTAACACTGGAGTATACATTGCAGTATACACAATTATCATCTATAACAATTAACTCAATGACAGCAACACAAGGACCTCAATTGACTGCTGGAGTTACGGGTGGTTGTGGATTTACTTATCCGACCTTTAATGGTGATACATCCATTAAATATGAACAGATAGCAAAAGATCTTAAAGTATATGTTCGAACAGTAGATGATACAAAATGGATAGATATCGACAACAATGCTGCTAGCGGTTGGATCTATGATAAGAATTTCGGACAGTTTTGGGATGGACCAGGTGGCTATTGGTTTAATGTAGAAAAGACAACCTATGTTCGTCTTGCTTCTGTTTCTTCACCAGGGGTATATCTAGATTATACAATTACTTATACGAAACCTGTAAGAGATAAGCATGTACTGACTGCTGATACAACAACCTATACAGCAGGAACAACTGGAGCCATTGGTATACCACTTCCAAAGATTGATGGTGGTTATCCAGTATCAACTGAACTCGACAATTACATCTATGAAGTAAAGGTAAATGGAGCATGGGTTGAATTAAGCAACACAGCTTTAAGTAGTTTTAGTTATCAAGGTAACGGTTATAATAAATTATCAGATAAAAACCAATGGGGATATTGGGTAGATGGAATTTACGGGTTATGGTTCCAGCCGATTCAACAGGATATGGAGCTTCGTATCGGATATCCATTGAATGGGGAAAAAGGCGGCAATGTTGGTAATAACTATATTGTGTATTCCTTTATTGGAAATCCGGATGCACCAAGGCCTGATGTTTCAGATTTGGGAGAATTAGAATTAGGAACAAGCGACAGTTCTAAGTTGGACGGCTGGAATATGGTGTGGAATGATGAGTTTGCTGGAGATAAATTAAATACCTCCAAGTGGAACTATAATACAGGATACTATATTGATGGAGATCCGGATAAATGGGGCTGGGGAAATAATGAGCTTGAATATTATACGGATTCAGAAAAAAACACATTTGTTAAAGATGGAAGCTTAAATCTTGCCACATATTATGAACCAACAACATTTCCTGAAATTGATCCTAATCGAGTAGCACCATACTCATCAGGAAAAATAACAACAAAAGACAAATTCACATTTAAATACGGAAGAATTGATTTTAGAGCAAAGCTTCCAGCTGGTAACGGATTATGGCCAGCTCTTTGGTTGTTACCAAACGAAGACAAATATGGAACATGGGCTTCTTCCGGTGAAATTGATGTAATGGAAGCCAGAGGACGTATCCCGAATGCAAGTAGCGGCGCCATCCACTATGGTGGAACATGGCCAACTAATACATACTTAGGAAGTGATTATGTATTTCCAGAAGGAGAATCCATTAATTCGGATTATCATGTATATAGTCTTGTTTGGGAAGAAGATAACATCAAATGGTATGTGGATGGAAAGTGCTTCTTTAAGGCAACTAATGATCAGTGGTATTCTGCAGGAAATCCGAACAATCCAAACGCACCATTCGATCAGGAATTTTATATTATTATGAATTTAGCTGTAGGTGGCTGGTTTGATGGCGGAGTTACACCAGGAGAAGGTGATATACCAGCATCTATGCAAGTGGATTATGTTCGAGTATATCAAGCAGAAGGCAGTACGAACGGCTCGTATACAGATAATACGACAGAGGTAACACCAGTTTTAGAAGATAAAGCTTTTGGTAAAACAGTACAATCATCGGGCACTGAAAATGAAGTATTTTCTACTAATAATTTGGTAGATAATAATCCAGCAACAAGATATGCCTCTAACTTTGCTGATGATGCTTGGTTTATTGTGGATCTTAACAATACCTATACAATTAATCAGGTAATTCTAAATTGGGAAACAGCTTATGGTAAGCAGTACGAGATTTTAGTTTCAACAGATGGAGTTAATTATACATCTGTTATTAAACAAAGCAATGGAGCAGGCGGAGTGGAAACCTTGAATTTAGACAAAGTAAAAGCAAGGTATATTAAGTTTCAAGGAGTAGAAAGAGCATTACCGTATGGGTATTCTTTATGGGATATTAAGGTGATGGGATTTTAAGTTTAAGTTATGAGATAAATGTATTGATAAGCCATTAAATAATTTTAAGTTAATGAATAATAAAATAGCCTCTCTAGCCCTTTGATATCTGGGATAGAGGGGTTATTTCATTTTGGAAAAAACACAGGAAATAATTACATATAATTTATTGGTTTTCTTGATTTATGTTTGTGGGCTGTTTATAATGAAATGTATATTTGTAATTTAGTACTATTAGATGGTGAAATTATATATAATTAGCAAAAATTATAGTTAACTAAGAAATGATTAGTAAAGTTAAAAATATGCTAGGAGGTACTATGCAAAAGACAATTACATACTTATATCCAGATGCAAGTAATGCAGCAAATTTAAAAATGTATCAAGATCGTACCAATCAAATTAAGGCTTTCTACTTCACACGAGAAAGTTATAAACAGGTTTATGAATTACCTAATTCAATGAACTATGCTATATACTTTCTATTTAATGACAGTGAAGATGAAAACCTTATTTATATTGGGCAATCAGTTAATGGCATACAAAGAATTGAAGAACATGTTAGAGGTAAAGACTTTTGGTCGTATGCTATCTTATTTGTTACTGATAATAATAGTTTTGATAAGTTATCTATTGATTATCTGGAATATGAGTTTATCCAAAGGTTTAAGAAGAGTAGCTATGTACACACAAATAGAGATTTAAGACTTAATAAGCCCAATATTAGTGTATACGATATTCCAAATCTTGAATCTTTTATTAATCTTAGATAAGTTTTGGAAAATACATTTTGAATATTTGCTTCTAGATGAGATTATTTCGGATGATGAAGACAAGGTTTATTTTCAAAGTGAGGAGTATCGCGGTCTTATTAGAAGTCATATGATTCGAGAGCTAGATAAGCATCATTTGGTAAGGCATAAACTGAATGACGACTATTCGTTAGACATAAATGTGGTTGATGATCGGATTTATTATAAAAATGGAAATGATAGAAAAATCTACAGCATAAATACGGACGGCGGCGATAGGAAGCTCTTATCCGACGATAGCGCGGCTTGGCTCGTCGTTGGAGATAGCCGGATTTATTATACGATAACAGGTGCGAATATCTATTCTATGAATATAGACGGCGACGACAAGCGGCTTTTAGCGAATTTGGGCAGTGATATGTACAAGGATGTGACCTATGAAATCAGCGCACGTTTGGGTGAAGATATGCCGGAATACCGTTTTGTGGCTACAGGGATGACGCGAACGACGGACGATTGGGAATCAGGCTATGTTATGGGGTTAGTGGTTTATGATGAAAACAGCATTCTCCTCCTCTCGGCGGACTTTTCGCAGACTTTTTATGATCAGATAATCGGAAACGCTGTCTATAATCAAATGATGAACACCATGGGTCTGCATGTTGTAGATGTGAATTTTGACGGATATAGAGATGTGATTATCTTGAATACTTTTGGCGGTGCACATTCAAATACGTGGTATGACTGCTGGCTATGGAACCCAGAAACGTTGTGTTTATCGAATCCGAAACGTTTTCCGAGATTTGCAACTGTCTACTACAGGTTATATTAATGACGATCTTTGGCAGCTGGAGAATCCTCGTTGGTATGGGATTGGAGGTCATCAAGCTGACCAATGGTTGGAATAAATAAGTAAAAGAATGAAGAAATTAAAAACATCGAAGAAAAATAGGTTGAGATGAACCTGGTATTTTACGATAAACGGCATATAATTCCTTGATATGTAATATTATGTTTACAACGTGCTAAAAATATGATATCCTAACGAAGATTATGAGTATTCGAGGGAGGATTTAGATGAAAAGTACAAATTGGAATATTACAGACGGTGAGCATGTATACAAAATTGTATTAGAGAAAAATAAGGTAGCAATTGATAACGCTCCACCAGTTGCTTTAAGAAAACTTGAAAGAAAGCCTCTGCCGCACTCCATAGAGGCAATCTATAAGATTCCTGTGGGAGGTAGAGAAGCAAATCTACATATAGGTTACATGGGAAGTGTTGTTCTTGAAATGAACGGATTTGATTGTAAGACTGGAGAGGCATATATTGCGAAAAAGATGCAAGGTTGGAGTTGGATCTTTGTTATTTTACATATAGTTAATCTCTTCTTATTAGTTGGTGGTGCAATAGGAGGAGCGATTACTGCCCTAGCAATAGCAATAACGGTTACATTAGCAGGAGATAGTTCAAAGAAATTAATCAAAAGGGTATTAGCTTGTATTGGTGTTTATATAGGGGCTATTATCATTGACTTAATAATTATACAATTGTTAGTTGGAATTATGTAATAAGGGTAGTATTAAAGAAGAACGCGATAATTAATCAATAAATTATAAAACCAACATAACGAAAATGCAGGTAGGTGTAATATACATCGCGAGATAAAGGAATCGTTTTGTTGGTTTTCTTTTTATTAATGTTGATTATACCCGGGGGCGGGGGTTTTATTATATGCTATTTTTTCAGTTATTTCGTATCTCTCAACCTAACAGCATCCTTCACACTACGTCTGCGTTCTTCCTCAATCGCTGCGTAGTGTTTCTTTGTTGTATTAACATCTTTGTGTCCTAAGACATCTGCTACTAGATAAATATCACCTGTTTCACGGTATAGAGAGGTACCATAGGTACTACGAAGTTTATGAGGCGTAATTTTCTTCATCGTAGTAACGGTACTGGAATACTTTTTAACAAGAAGCTCGATACTACGAACCCCCATACGTTTCTTTTGAATGGATAGAAAGAGTGCATCTTCATGTCCTGTGGCAGCAGGAATCTCATTGCGTAGTACAAGATAGTCTTGAAGTGCAGCAGTAACTTCTTCTCCGAAGTACACATACGCTTCGTAACCACCTTTTCTTGTGATTTTAATACGCGTATTGTTAAAATCAACATCCTTACGATCTAAACCAACACATTCCGATACACGGATACCTGTACCTAGTAGAAGAGTCATGATTGCTAGATCCCGTTCTTTTGTTTTGGAATGAAAGGCTTGTTGCTTATCTGTTAATTTGTTACCGGATTCTACTGTATCTAATAATGTTGCAACCTCATCTACATCGAGTCGAACGATTGCCTTATCATGCAGTTTAGGCATCGACACTTGTAGAATTGGATTTTCATTAATCATCTTATTCTTATGGAAGTACCCATAGAAGGAACGTAGAGCGGCTAATTTACGTTTGATGCCACGTTCATCATTGGTATATTCCTTACCATCTTTTGTATATAATTTAAGATAATCAAGATATTCTTCAATATCTGTGGATTCTAGTTTGGTTAATAGATCAAATTCAAAGTTTCGAATCTCTTTTTCCTGATAAAGTGGGTTCGTCTGGTGAATAAATTCAAAGAAAGTACGCAAGTCAATCGCATATGCAATACGAGTTCTTGGTGCTGTCGTATGTTCTATTCCACGAAAATATGTAGCTACATATGGGGGATGTTCCTTAATTAATTCTCGTAATTTCTTAGTGTTCTCTATATTAAGGTTTTCATGATAATTTCTTTCTTTCATTCTCTTATCCATGCATATAGTAATCGAGCATGGCTCCTTTCTGACTTGAATATAATTAGGTAATTCCGATACTTTTTGTAATGCTAACAAACATATCAATATGTTATATGCTGTCGCCACAAAGAAGAGTTTCGTAAATGCCTAATTAATTTAATAAAATATCAATTTATTTGAAGATTAATTTTATTTAGACAATAAAAAGTCCTCTAGTTTGTTTTCTATTGTTTAATTATACCACAATATCGAAATTTTGCGAATTTCTTTTAAGTGATTACTTAAACTGAAATTTAAGTAATCATATGAAAATATATTGTAGTAGCAAGGCTTTTGACGGTAATTGAAATACTTAAATAATTTTTTTAAGTATTTTCAATAGGTAAATATGCATAAAATTATCAAATAATTGTACAGTTTTTCGTGCAATTATACTTGACTGAGAACATATGATGAAGTAGTATATAGTCAAAGATGGTAATTAATGGGCCGGTAAGGAGAAAGGATGAAAGAATTTGAATAAGAATAAACGGATAGTAAGTACGATATGCTCCATACTCATATGGGGATCTGGCCAGTTTTTTGTGTGTAAGCAGAGATTAAAGGGTATGATACTATTTTTGTTACAGTTAATTTTTGTTGGAACAGAAATATTCAGTGGCTACCTATTAGAAGCATTATCTGGGCAGATAACACATTTTTCATTTCGCCTACATGGTGGGTTCTTTGCAAAAGGAATCTGGGGGCTAATTACATTAGGTGAAAAAGAAGGCGGAAGAAACGGTGACCACTCAACCATGTTATTAATAACAGGTATTATAGCAGTAATGGTATTACTTGTAGTGATGGGCATCTATTTTTTCAATATACGAGATGCGTATAAGACAGGTAAGTTATTAGATGAAACAGGACATTGTCCAACTACGAAAGAATATTTCAAAAATACATATTCTAAATTCTTTGCCTACGTAATCTTAATTCCCATTGTTATATATATCATGTTTATCGTAATAATGCCTATTATATTTGCAATATTAACTGCATTTACAAACTATAACACCAATCATTTACCGCCTGGAAACCTAATTAGTTGGGTGGGCTTTAGTAACTTTAAGAAATTGTTCCAGATTCCCATCTGGTCAAGTACTTTCTTCTCCGTACTTAGATGGACTATTGTTTGGGCTGTTCTGGCAACGTTTTCAACTTACTTTTTTGGCATGTTTCAAGCAATCTTATTAAATAGTAAATTTACCAAATGTAAGTCTCTTTACCGAGGAATTATGATTTTGCCATGGGCGATACCACAATTAATTTCGTTATTAGTATTTCGTAATTTCTTAAATGGACAATTTGGTCCAGTAAGTAAGTTTTTAATGGACATTGGATTAACCGATCATAGAATTGCATTTTTAGCAGACCCGTTCATTGCAAAGATTACCATCTTAGTTGTAAACCTATGGCTTGGTTTCCCGATGTTCATGATTATGATTCAAGGTATCTTATCGAATATAGATAAGAGCTTATATGAAGCCGCAGAAATCGACGGCGGAGGTGGATTTAAGATATTTAGGTTTATTACATTACCACTTGTTCTACGTGCAACGGCACCATTAATCGTTATGAATCTTGCAGGTAATTTTAATGGATTTGGTATTATCTACTTCTTAACCAATGGAGGGCCTGTCAATTCGAGTTATCAGTTTGCAGGAGATACAGATATCTTGATATCATGGATCTATAAACTAACCTTAGAACAGAAACTATATGATATGGCAGCTGTTATGAATATTATGATTTTCATACTAATAGCAGTAGTGTCTATCTGGAACTTTAGAAGAACACAAGCATTCAAGGAGGTGTAAGAACATGTGGAAGAGACGAGCGAAAGCGATTTTAATTAATGCAGAACTAATCCTAGTATCAATCATAGTTCTTATACCTGTTATCTGGATAGTAATGTCTTCCTTTAACAAAGGGCAAAACTTATCGACAGCAAGTTTTATACCAAAAGAGTTGACATTATCAAACTATACGCAATTATTTAAGGAGACTGAATTTGGGAGTTGGTTCTTTAATAGTTTATCCGTTGCTACATTGAATGCGTTAATCTCAGTTATCTTGATTTTGTTAACTTCGTGGATTGTATCAAGATTTAAGTTTAAGGGAAAGAAGACGGGATTACTTACTTTACTAGTATTATCTATGTTCCCTAGTTTCTTATCCATGACAGCAGTTTACACATTATTCATTGTGTTTGAACTTGTGAATAAGCCTATTGCCTTAGTAATACTCTATGCAGCAGGGGCTATCCCATATAATGTATGGCTGGTAAAGGGATATATTGATGGTATACCAAGTTCTCTTGATGAGGCAGCATATATAGACGGTAGTAGTAAATTGAATACATTCGTACGTATTATTGTTCCAATGTCAACACCGATTATTGTATATTGTGCAGTATCTCAGTTTATGATGCCATGGATGGATTATATCATTCCTAATTTATTATTAACTGGAAACAAGAACAAGACTGTAGCTGTGGGACTATATTCCTTGATCTCAAACGATCAGAATGCAAACTTTACTTTGTTTGCTGCTGGAGCAGTATTAGTTGCAGTACCAATCACTATTATGTATCTATTATTCCAGAAATTCTTAGTACAGGGAATTGTAGCAGGTGCATCTAAGGAGTAAAGATGCAAATGCAATATTCTTTGTCGGTTAAGATATATCTTTATCAGGTAAATATATAGAAAAGAGGATGAGTTATGAAGAAAAATATGAGCAAGAAAATTTTTGCAGTGGTCTTATCTGTAGTAATGATTAGTAGTTTAACAGGTTGTAAGAAAACTCTACCAGAAGATGAAGAAGTATTTACAGGTAGCGGAGCTGCCACTGTAGATGAAATGACACCAGAAAAAGGTGCCAAACTGGTTTTTTGGACCAGCAACAAAGAATACGGAGAAGCAGTTGCCAAAGCATTTGAGGCAAAATATGATGTTCCTGTTACCGTTGCACAAGAGGGAATGGGGACAGTTGATAAGATTGCATTAAGTGGTCCATCTGGAGAAGGTGCAGATGTATTTATTACAGGTCATGATAATTTTCAAAAAGGGTTATCCTCTGGTGTGTTCATGGAACTAGAAGACGCAATTGTTGATAACGTTAATAGCAAAGTATCGGAATCAGGTACTAAAACTGTTATGAAGGATGGAAAGATGTATGGCATTCCAATATCAATCGAAGTTAACTGTTTATTCTATAACAAGGATTTAGTGCAAACTCCAGCCACAACATTAGAAGAAATCATGGAAGGGGCAAAAACATTTAATGACCCAGCTAACAACAAATTCAACTTCTTATGCACCATTGGAGATGGTTATTATGAATTCCCATTCGTTGCTGCACAAGGTTTTGAATTGTTTGGGCCAAACGGTGATGATGGAGATAACCCAGGATTTGATACAGATGAATATGAAAAAGGTTTAGAATTAATTGCCGCGCTGCATGAAACTATGCCAATCTCATCTACCGATCTTAATAATAAGAGCTCACTAAAAGCTAACTTTATTGATGGCAATGTTGCCTATTATATAACTGGACCTTGGGATGTAACACAAATTAAAGAGAGCGGAGTTAACTTTGGTATTACAACATTACCTACGTATCAAGGAAATCAATTGAAACCATTTGCAGGTGTACAATGTGCTTTTGTTTCTACATTTACTAAGTATCCAATTGCTGCAGAATTATTAGCAAACTTCTTAATTAGTGATGAAGGTGCAAGTATCTTATATAACGAATCAAATGGAATTACTACCCTTAGCAACATTGATAACGTCGAAGGATTGTCGGAAGATCCATATCTTCCAGCCTTCGTAAAACAATTCGAATATTCCGTACCAATGCCAAGTGTTTCTAGAATCTCATACTTTTGGTCAATTGCAGCAGACATTGACCGCGCTGTGTTTGATGGTCAATTAACACCAGCTGATGCACGTAAGAAAGCAATTGAGAACTGGAAGGCGTTATTAGCAACAGAATAAGACAGAGTATTGTACTGAAAGGAGCATGCATGAACAGAGAAGCACTATACCATTGCTCAAAAAGCAATTACGCATATACATACGATCTAACAGATATCAGAATTCGATTCCGAACAGCGAAGGATGACGTGGATGAAGTTAGACTCTATTATGGAGTGAAATTTGATTGGGCGAACAAAACATATCGTATTATGACTAAAATTGGTTCGGATGAGTATTTTGATTATTATCAATATAATATTAAACAAGAGGATATTAGGTTAGGTTATTATTTTGAGGTTATAGCAGATAAGGAGGATATCTTCTATACAGAAGCTGGAATCCTAGATGCTTTTGATGATAATCGTGCACATTGTTTATTCTTCCAATATCCTAGTGCACATTATGTAGATATACCACACAAACCAAGCTGGTTTAGCGACGCTGTATTTTATCAGATTTTTGTGGAAAGGTTTGATAATGGAAATCCTGAGATTTCACCGGATGGAATTGTACCATGGGATTCAAATCCAACGCCAAAATCCTTTTATGGAGGTGATCTAGAAGGAATTCGCAAGCACTTATCCTATTTACAAGACTTAGGAATTAATGCCATCTATCTTACACCAATATTCGAATCCATATCAAATCATAAGTATGACACGATTGATTATATGGAGATTGATTCACATTTCGGTGATAAAGAAACTTTTCGTAAATTAGTGAACGAAGCACATGAAAAAGGAATTCGTATTATACTTGATGCAGTGTTCAATCATTGTAGTGATCGATTTGCTCCATTTAGGGATGTATTAGAGCATGGTGAGAGCTCTATATACAAGGATTGGTTTCGTATTAAAGAATTCCCAGTTAGTCAGACAGAAGTTAATTATGAGGTGTTTGCAAGTGTACCATATATGCCAAGATTCAACACAGCAAACGAAGAAGTGAAAGAGTATCTCTTTGATGTGGTTCGCTACTGGACAACAGAATTTCATATTGATGGCTGGAGACTTGATGTAGCAGACGAACCAGACCACTGTTTTTGGAGAGAGTTTAGAAAAGTTGCCAAAGGGCTAGATGATGACCTTATCATTATAGGAGAAGTATGGCATGACTCTATGCCTTGGTTATTAGGGGATCAATTTGATACCGTAATGAATTATCCAATAATGCATCAAGCAGTCAACTTTTTTGCAAAAGGAGATATTGATGCAACGGCGTTTTCAGATGCTCTTACGATGCAACTTATGAAATATCCAGATAGGATTAATGAAATGATGTTTAATCTACTAGACAGTCATGACACGGAACGATTCCTGTTTATGTGTAAAGAAAACAAGCAAAATCTGATGAATGCAGCAGCATTTATATTCGGATATCTAGGATCTCCATGTATCTATTATGGAACTGAGATTGGTTTAACAGGAGGGTATGATCCGGGTTGTAGAAAAGGATTTAATTGGAATTCGAAAGAATGGGATCATGAGTTACATAATTTTTATAAGAAGTTGATATACATTAGAAAGAGTGAGAAAGCTCTTCGCTATGGAATGATTGCATTTGAGAGTACGAAAGAATTGTTTGTAATGAAACGTAGTTATGAGGAAATCGATATCTATGTTGTAATTAATCAAACAGATAAAGTACAGTCATTACCAACAGATATCATACAATCTTCATGTATTGATTTATTATCAAATCAGTCTTTGGATTGTAATGAAATATCGCCTTATACGGCACATTATTTTAAGATTTGTAAAGGAGAATGAGTATGAAAAAGAAATTGGAGAAGGTTTTAAGTTTCGTATTGGTTTTTGCTTTTGTTATTATGGGATGTGTATTACCAGCTAGGCTATCTAAAGCAGCCGATACCGCAAGTACATCAACAGATTCAGGTAATGTAGTTAAGGTTTATTATTATAACGAAAACAAATGGGAAAGTGTTAATGTGTGGGCATGGACGATTGAGACTACCGTAGATTTAGCAAAGAATGCCTGGCCTGGAGATGCTATGACAGATGAAGGAAATGGTTGGTTTTCTGCTGAAATTACTGCAGATGAAAATATTGGAGTTTTATTCACCGACAATGCAGGTGGTCAGACATCGGATTGTAAAGATCTTGAGCCTGGTAAGACATATTGGATCACTAATGGTAGTGAAGATTTACTTAATGATTCTGGTATGGGTGGTGGAGTAAGTTTGGTAGCTTCATCAGAACCAAAAGCTGGTTGGCCTGAAGGACCTGCAGCCGATACAGCAACTACTGCACCAGCAACTACAAGTGAAGATAAGGATAGTAATAATGTAGTTCTATATGTAGTAATTGCTGCAGTAGTAGTTGTTGTTATAATTGCAGGTGTAGTAATCACTAAGAAGAAAAAGGGAGATAAATAAATCCGTTAGCATTAGATTCTAAAATTAGTACTGAAAGGGGGGATCTCTTAATCCGCATCAGGATTGATGAAGAACTGGTTACAAGGAGTACCCACATACACAAGACGAAGGAGTTGTTCTAGAATTTTCACAGCAGTTATAGCCTTCGTCTTGTTTTTTATTGAAATTGTCATCGTATCAGGTAAAAGAAGTTTTGAATTATCGAGCGAAGTTACAACTACAATATGATCATTGCGGATATATCGTTCTACTTCAAGACCGAGAATTTCACCTAGGACAATCCCTTTTTCGTTCTGATGCTGAAGAAGAAATTCTCGCAAATCATTTTTCATATCATTAATAAATATCTTGTCCGCACCAATTGTATTGGTTATGATATCTTTTAGCTCTTCATTCAGAATATCTTCCATTATTAAGAAGATATCTTCTTCTTGTAACATGCGTTTTGCCCTAGAAATAATCGCTTCATAATTGGGATATATCTTGCAAAAGAGGGGATCATTAATTTCACAATCAAGAAAAATAATAGGAACATAGTATTTTCTTGTAACTCTACGAACTTCCTCTGAACGTATATCAATTATGAAAGCAGCATCAAGAGAACGTTTGGATATAATATCAGCTTCCTCCTCGAATGCTTTTGTAGTCGCTATGATGGTGTCATAACCTAACAATGACAACTGCATCTGTAGCTCAATGGCCAAATCATAATAAAGCATCTTTTTACTAGGAGCGTTACGCTTATTCCAATTGATTATTATACCAACTAAATTACTCTTCGGATGCGTTGTACAACGATTTATATTAGGGGCATAATTAAGTTTTTTTGCCGCCTCTAAAACCTTAATGCGGGTATCGTGTTTAATATGTTCTTTATCTGAATTATTAATTACATAAGAAACGGTGGCAACTGATACACCACATAAATCTGCTATATCTTGCATAGTTGCTTTATTTTTTCCCATGATGCACCTCCAATGGTAGTATTACCATTAATTGTATCATGAGAAAATTGTAAAAGCAACTATACGATAGTCACTTGATAAAACGAAGTAAATGTCCCTATATAAGGGCTGAAAGGAGTAAGTATGATGAATTTGCAATTGAATAGAAGGAACCATTCTTTGGTACAAAAATTAACTAGTTTACTGTTCGTACTTATCTTTGCATTTGGAGTTATCTTCAATAATATACCAGTGCAAGCTGCCACAACATCAACGGATGCAGAAGTTACGAATACAGCAAGTTTTTCGACAGATGTTATCTATCAGATAGTTACAGATCGTTTCTTTGATGGGGATACCAGTAATAATCCCACAGGAAGTATATTTGATAAGTCAAATTTACAGAAATACCATGGCGGAGACTGGGTTGGTATTACACAAAAACTTAACGAAGGCTATTTTAGCGGTATGGGAGTAACCGCTCTTTGGATCTCATCTCCAGTCGAGAATATCACCACTATTGACCCTTCTAATAACTGTGCTTCTTATCATGGATATTGGGCAAAGGATTTCTTTAAGACGAATTCATACTTTGGTTCAGTAAACGATTTCCAAACAATGATTAGCACAGCTCATGCATTAGGAATTAAAATTGTAATTGATTTTGCACCAAACCATACATCTACAGCAGAATATGGAAATATGACTTTCCCTGAAGATGGTGCATTATACAAAAATGGAACATATCTAGGTGGATTTAAAAACGACTCACAAGGGTTGTTCAATCATGAAAGTTGGACTGACTTTAGTACATTAGAAAATAGTATCTATCACAGTATGTATGGTTTAGCAGATTTAAACCACCAGAATGCAACAGTAGATACTTATATGAAGGAAGCAATACAAAAATGGCTTGATTATGGTGTGGATGGTATTCGTGTGGATGCTGTTAAACACATGTCAGCTGGCTGGCAAAAAAACTGGTTAAGTTCTATCTATTCATATAAACCTGTATTTGTATTTGGCGAATGGTTTAATGGTGGAGTATCAGCAGATACGGATATGACTAAGTTTGCTAATGATAGTGGTATGAGTTTATTAGATTTTAGATTTGCTAATGCAGTACGTAATGCACTTGGTTCAGGTACTGCAACAATGAAGGATTTATTTAATGTAGTTACAGCAACAGGTTCCGATTATGAAGAAGTGAATGATCAAGTTACATTCATTGATAATCATGATATGAGTCGTTTTATGACTCTAGCAAGCAACAATCAAAGAGCAGTAGATAACGCTTATGTAATTCTTCTTACTTCACGCGGTGTTCCAACCATCTATTATGGTTCAGAACAATACGCAACGGGAACAACGGATCCTAATAATCGTGGGGACATGCCTTCCTTTAATACGAATTCAACATCATATAAAGTAATTAGTAAACTTGCACCATTACGTAAAACAAATCCAGCTTTGGCTTATGGAACAACGACAGAACGTTGGTTAAACAATGATGTAATGATCTATGAACGTCAATTTGGTAGCAATGTTGTTGTAACAGCTGTGAATCGCAATCAAAGTAGCAGTTATAGTATTTCAGGATTATATACAAACCTTCCACAAGGTACATACACGGATGTTATGCAAGGTACTCTCGGTGGTGGTAATATCACAGTAACGAGTGGTGGAGCAGTTAATACATTTACTTTAGGAGCTGGCCAGTCAGCAGTATGGCAATATACAGCGAATAGTTCATCATCACCATTAATCGGTAACGTTGATCCAATGATGGGTGTAGCAGGAAACACGATAACAATTACAGGTAGAGGTTTTGGTAATACACAAGGTAGCGTAAGTTTTGGTACGAATACTGCGCAAGTAGTTTCTTGGACTGACTCATCAATTAAAGTAAGTATTCCTAGTGTATCTGCTGGAAAATATGCAATTAAAGTAACTACATCAACAGGATCTGCAAGTAATTCTTATAGTGGATTTGAAGTATTATCTGGAAAACAGGTATCGGTTAGATTTAAGGTTAATAATGCTACAACTAACTATGGTACTAACGTATATCTTGTTGGTAATGTATATGAACTTGGCAATTGGGATGCTACTAAGGCTATTGGACCTTTATTCAATAATACAAGTACAATTGGTGTGTATCCTACATGGTTCTTTGATGTTAGTGTACCAGCAGGTACAGCAATTCAGTATAAATTTATTAAAAAAGATGCCAGCGGTAATGTAGTGTGGGAGAGTGGTAGTAATCATACTGTAACGACTCCGAATACTGGAACAGCAGAAGCTACAGCGAATTGGCAGAATTAATTATATGATTTTGTTATTAATTAGTTAGTTAATGATAATAAGCCCTTTATATCTAATAGTTCTCTAATAGATGTAGAGGGCTTGTTACTTCATTTGAAAGGATATATATGTAATATTATAGTATTATATAACAATGTGTTGATATATGGAAAAATATAATGTAAAATGGAAATACATGGAAACGAAAGTTGTAGGATTACTAGGGAATTATAGAAGAGAAAGGATAGGTTACATAAGTAAGAGTTTCACACTAAACTAATCATAGTTAATACATGAAAGGAGTGACTTTATGCTTAAAGAAGCAATTTACCATGTATGTGATGAGCCATATGCTTTTCCTATAGGTAATCACCAGTTAAAAGTCAGACTACAAGCCAAGAAACTTGATATATGTGATTGTTATTTGTTTCATGGAGATCGTTATGAATCAAATAAAGATAAAGAAGAAAAAATTCATTTGAAAAGAGTAGCTTGGGATGAAAACTTCGACTATTTTGAAGGAGTTATTTATTCAGTCACAAAACGGATTAAATATAGATTTAATTTAGTTGGTAATGACAAAAGTGAACTTTGGTATGGAGAGAATGGTGTATCAGAAACATTAGATAAAGCAGGCGTGTTTCAATTTCCATATATTTCAGAACAAGATATGTTTGATATTCCAGATTGGGCAAATAAAGCAGTCGTATATCAGATATTGCCTGATCGCTTCTGTAATGGGGACAGAAGTAATGATCCAGAAAACATAGTGTCATGGGAGGAAAAACCAACTACGGATTCCTTCTACGGCGGAGATTTAAAGGGAATAATAGATAAGCTTGACTACTTGGAAGAGTTAGGAATCAATTTGATTTACCTTACTCCTATATTTACATCTCCTAGCAACCATAAATACGATACTATAGACTATTTTAGTGTGGATCCTTACTTTGGAGATTTAGATGTAGCCAAAAAGTTAGTCGAGAAAGCACATCAAATGGGAATCCACGTTATACTTGATGCTACCTTTCATCACTGCAGTGAGCAATTCTTTGCTTTCAAAGATGTTATGACCAATGGAGAAGCTTCTCGCTACAAGGATTGGTTCTATATCAACAGTTTTCCAATCGTTCAGAGTCCATGCCCTAATTATGCTACATTTGGATTTTTAGGTGGCATGCCTAAGCTCAAAACTCATAATAAAGAGGTAAGAGAATACTTAATTAGTATTGGACGTTATTGGATAGAGGAAATAGGTATTGATGGTTGGAGAATTGATGTAGCAAATGAAATTGATCACGAGTTTTGGAGACTATTTAGAAAAGAGATTAAGACCATAAAGCCAGAGTCATTGATCATAGGGGAGATATGGCATAATGCGGGAGCATGGCTTAGAGGTGAACAGTTTGATGGAATAACAAACTATAAATTTAGAGAAGCCGTACATAGTTTCTTTGCCAAAGGCAACATTTGTGTCAGTGAATTTAATAGTTTACTTACTAAAAATAGAATGACTTATATTGACCAGGCAGATAGAACGTTGTTTAATCTTCTGGATAGTCATGATACCGAACGATTTTTAACGGATTGTGCTCAGTTTCGTGAGTTAGAAAACGAGGATTATTCAATAAGGGTGATGAAACTCGCAGTACTTTTTCAAATGACATACCTTGGTATACCTATTATTTACTATGGGGATGAAATCGGAATGAAGGGAACAATGGACCCTGACTGTAGAAAACCGATGATTTGGGATAGTCAACGCCAAAATCATAGTATCTTAGAATTCTATAAAAAACTAATTGCCATTAGAAGAAGATACGAAGCACTAACAGATGGTGAGTTTAGTACCTGGATTGAAGATGACGAGCAAGGTGTATATGGCTATATTAGATTTACAGATATGGAACATGTAGGAGTAGTGCTTAATAATTCCAATGAAGCGTCTGTAGTTATTGCCAAGGTAGATTGGTGTGGCGGCAGCAATACAATTACAGATCTTATATCGGGGAGAGAATATTCTTTCGATAAAGACGTGGTTTTTGAGCTGTCCCCATATAGCTGCTTACTATTAGTTTAGAAGATTTTAAATAATTACTGGAGGAATTATGATGAAAAATGTAGCGGTATATCCATTTGACAAAATTACAAGAGGACTTGTTAAATTCAGAGATCAATTAGATTTTCAAATTAATACTATAATAGATTTTGTATTCAATATAGGAGAAGATGCAGGGGAGAATATTGATGGTAAGTATGCAGGTATAACGATAGTTGATGACGCTACTAAGGCATTAGAAGATATTGATACATTAATTATTAACAGTATGTCTGGTCCATTCTATAATGAAACGTATATGAAGTTATATAAAGATTATGAAGTTGAAAAGAAATGCAAGGAGATGATAATAAGCGCTAGTAGAAAAGGTATTGAGATAATATGCACTCATGATATCAATGACGAAACGCTTAACAAATGGCTTCAGGAAAATAAAATTAAATTAACAACATACGGTAAGTCAGATGATGAGATTGAAGAATTTATTTGCGAAGGTAAGAAAATTAATGTTGTAGATCATGCACATAGGGTAGCTATCTATGCGACAAGACCTTGTGTTGGAAAATATACAACCCAAATGCATTTATTGAAAGCTATGAAGCAAAAGGACTTAAAAGTTGCAGCATTCATAACAGAACCAGTAGGATTGTTGTATGGACAATATGATGCAGATCCATTAAGACATAGACTTCTAAAAAATCCTATGAGGTATGTTTATTATGTGGTTACACTTATTAAGCATGCGGAGATTGCGGGAAATGATTATATTGTTATGGCTGATCAACAAAGCATAACCAGTCAGTATTATATTGAAGAAGTTGCTTCTAACACATCATTGCTGAAAGCATATAATCCAGATTCTATCATACTAGTTGCAGGATATGATGATGATGCAAATATACAAGATTGTTTGGATATCTTTCGAATATTCTGTGATGGTAAAAAGCCAATATCAATATTAATACCAGATCGATTAGAAGTTACTTATGGCAAATATGAGATAAAAACAAAAGATGAAATTGAACAAAGAAAGAAGGAACTGAAAGACAGATTTAAGATAGTGAATGTTGAGCTAGTTAGTGATGTTGCAAAGATACTACCTGTGATTACAGGTTAAAGTAAAGGTGGTGAAATATTACAATGACAAACGCTAAAAATTTGTGTGAAGTCTTAGAATCTGCAAGTAGGAATAAAGCTGGAATTGTTTTTATTCAGGACCAGGATTCTGAAAAACTAGTAACATATAAGGAGCTATATGATACGGCAAAGGGAATATTATATAATTTGAAGCAACAAGGAATAACGAGAGAAAATGAAGTAATCATGCAAATTGAGGATAATGAGAACTTTATCTATGTATTTTGGGCTTGTATTCTTGGTGGAATTATTCCTATACCGCTTCATGTAGCAGTTAATAAGGAACAACAGAATCAAATAATTAACATTTTCAAAGTATTGAAAAATCCCAAAATAATAACGGATAGTAACACTGTGGAAAAAGAGTGTGTTGAGAACTTAAAAAACTGTATTCTTGAAAATACCATTTGTTGTAAGGATATTATCAAGATAACGAATTATGATGATGGAATCGTGCTTCTACCACAAGATGTAGCTTATATCCAGTTTTCATCTGGTTCAACTGGAAATCCGAAAGGTATTATGATTACCCATGAGAATGTAATCTCCAATGCGAAAGCTATCTTCAATCGAGCAAACTGTAATAAACAGGATTCTATATTGAATTGGCTCCCTATTTCACATAGTTTTTCTTTAGTAGTAGGGCATATCGCCTCTATGTATGCTGATATAAACCAATATTTAATGCCTACGTTGTTATTTTTAAAGAATCCTACCTTGTGGATGCAAAAAGTTGATCAGCATAAAAACACTATGTTATTAGCGCCTAATTTTGGATTTAACCATTTTCTTGCATGTATGAATCGAGAAATCTCTTATAATTGGGATTTATCATGCATAAAGATTATTGTTACGGGCGGAGAACCAATTGATGTTAACGTATGTAATAATTTCATGGAGTTTCTAAGTAGATATGGATTGAGTAAAAACACGATATGGCCAAGCTATGGTATGACAGAAGCAACGGTTGGTATAACTGCTCCTATGATTGGTGATGGGTTTAGATTTTTACAACTAGAAAGAGATTCTGTTGGATATGGTAACAAGATAAAAGAAGTATGTAATCATTCAGTTACGAATGTAATGAATGTAGTTACTGTTGGCTATCCATTTGATGATTGTTTAGTACGAATCTGTAATGAGAATAACGACATTCTTGATGAAAAATATGTTGGTAGTATTCAGATCAAAGGAAAGAATGTAACGAAAGGGTATTTTAGTAACGACGATGCTAATAGGGAAGCATTTACGCAAGATGGTTGGCTTAAGACTGGAGATATTGGGTTCCTATTTGAGAATCAACTAGTAGTAACAGGAAGAGAGAAGGATATTATATTCATCAATGGCCAAAATTACTATCCTATTGATATTGAAAGGATTGTTAAGGAAACGAACGGACTAGCATTTAATGAAGTAGCTGCATGTGGAATATTCAATAAGGAAAAGCAAAAGGAAGAGGTCGCTATATTTGTACTAACGAAAGAAAATGTTGAATCCTTTGCAGTAAAAGCAGTTGCAATTAAGAACCATGTGAATAATTGTACTGGCTTAGAAGTAAGTAATATAATACCTGTCGAAGCATTGCCTAAGGCAAGTAGCGGTAAGATTCAAAGATTTAAACTAATGGAGCAATATCAAAAAGGAAGTTTTGATGAAACTATTCAATCTCTAAGCAAAGTATCATTAAGCAATTTATCTAGAAAGCTTAAGAAGCCGAATAACGAAACAGAAGAAAGTTTAGTTCAGATTTGGGGCCATATCTTAAAGAATAGCAATATTAGTGTTGATCAGAGTTTTTTTGAATTAGGTGGAGATTCATTAAAAGCTGCTTTAGTAGTGCATAGTATTAATAAGATGTTTCATATTGATATAACACTAAGGGACATATTCAATCATATCACGATAGAAAGTTTGACTGAATTCATCTCTAGTGCAGAAACTAATTCGTTTGAGGACATACAATCTGTAGAGAAGAAGGAATATTACCCCTTATCATCTGCACAGAATAGACTATATGCACTAAACGAGCTACATAAGAAGGGAATTGCCTACAACATAACACAAGTGGTTATGGTAGAAGATAATCTAGATGTAGAGCGAGTGAAAGAGTCCTTTGATCTACTTATAAAGAGGCATGAAGCTCTTAGAACTTCCTTCGAATTGCAGGATGGATTAATCGTACAACGCATACATGATTCCGTAGAGGATAACTTTACTTATAGGGAAGCAGAAGAAGCAGATATAGATGAGATAATCGACCAATTTATCGTTCCGTTTGAATTAGATAAAGCACCTCTTCTTCGAACTTGTGTAGTAAGGACAGAACAACAAAACTATTATATTATCCTAGATATCCATCATATTATATCCGATGGAACCTCTATTGGAATCCTTATGAAAGAATTTACTCAGATTTATAATAATGAAAAATTGTCAGAGCATAGATTAAACTATAAGGACTATGCGGTATGGCAAGAGAGGAATAAAAATTCCGAGAAAATCACGAAGCAAAAAGAATACTGGTTAAAGGAGTTTGGAGGTCACATGCCATTGCTTAATATGCCTACAGACTATAAGAGACCATCTAAGCAACAATTTGAAGGTAACTCAGTTCGCTTTAGCATTAACACAGAGTTAACGAGCCATCTTAAAAATTTGTCAAGGGTTACGAATACGACACTATATATGGTTATGCTAAGTGCTTTTAATTTGTTCATTCATAAGTATGCTAATCAGGAAGAAATAATCATAGGAACCGTTACATCCGGAAGAAATCTTGATTCTTTACAAGATGTTGTGGGTATGTTTGTCAATACCCTTGCTATTAAAAGCAAGCTGTATGAAGAGGAATCGTTTACTGATTATTTACTGAGAATAAAGGATACATCTTTAGAGGCATTTGATAATAGTGATTATCAATTTGACCAACTTATAGAAGATCTACATAAGAATAGAGATCTTAGCCGGAATCCTATCTTTGATGTCATGTTTGTTATGGAAAACATGGAGATACCAGCAAATGATGATGAACATATTCGATTCCAAATCTATGATTATAAACCAAAAGGAACGAAACTAGATCTAACGCTCAAGGTTCAAGAAAGAGATGGAGAGATTATCTGTTGGTTTCAGTTTAGTACATCTTTGTTCAAAGAGGGGACGATTCATAGGTTCATACAGTATTATCTGGAGGCACTGAATTGCATAATTGTATCCTCTGATAAGAAGGTATCATCTATTGGAATACTTCCAATCAAAGAGAAGGAAAGAATAGTAAGTACATTTAACGATACAGATGTTATAAATAATAATAGTCTTACCATATGTGAAATATTTGAGCTTCAGGTTGAGAAAACTCCTAATAACGTAGCGGTAGTATTCGGTAAGGAAAAACTGACCTATGTTGAATTGAATCAAATGGCAAATTCCTTAGCAAGGACTTTACGGCAGAATGGGGTTAAACAAGATACGATTGTTGGGTTATTGGTAGAACGATCCGTCTATATAGCAATAGGGATACTTGCGGTGATGAAGGCGGGAGGAGCTTACCTGCCGATTGATTCTGAATATCCGCCTGACCGTATAACGTATATGCTTGAAGATAGTGATGCAAGTGTTTTGATAACGCAAAAGGATTTGAGAGACCTTGTTAATTTTTCAGGAACAATGATTACAATAGAAGATCCTTGCAGTTATTCAAATGATTCAAGTTATATAGAACCAATTAGTACAGTCAATGACCTTGCTTATGTCATATATACCTCGGGAAGTACAGGAAAGCCTAAGGGGGTTAAAGTAGAACACCGTAGCTTGGCAAATTATATTGCATGGTTTACTAGAAAATCTAACTTGTGGGAAAAGGATAAAACAATTTTATTATCTTCATTTGCCTTTGATCTAAGTTATACAAGTTTGTATACCTCCTTATTATGTGGTGGAGAACTTCATATTGTATCAAAAGATGAATATACAGATCCGGAGAAATTGTTGCATTATATAGGAACCCATGAAATTACATATATTAAGGCGACACCATCATTGTTCAGTATGCTTGTGAATACCTATAGCTTTCATAAATCAGATATATGTAATTCGTTAAGACTAATTGTGCTTGGAGGCGAGCCAATTAATGTATCCTTAGTAGAGAAATATAACAAGATTTACCCGGATACCCAAATTATGAATCACTATGGACCGACAGAGTGTACAGTTGGCTGTATTGCAACCTTGATTGATCTGCATCATCTTAATGAATATAAAAGGTGTCCTGTAATCGGAATGCCAATTGATAACGCTAAGGTATATATTGTAGATAATAAAATGGAACCCGTAGCAATTGGCCAAACAGGTGAATTATATATAGGTGGTTCTTGCCTAGCAAGAGGATATATGAATCTTGAAGAATTAGATAAAGAGAAATTTGTTAAGAATCCTTTTACTAAAAACAATAAGGACAGACTCTACAAGACGGGAGATTTGGGAAGGTATCTAGAAGATGGTAGTATCGAATTCTTAGGTAGAATAGACAATCAAGTCAAAATCAGAGGATATCGAATTGAACTTGGAGAGATAGAGAATAGTATTCTTACCTATCCGGATATTGATAAAGTATGCGTTATTGATACCAATGATTCCTACGGTAATAAAGAAGTATGCGCGTATATTGTTACTAGGGATGAGCGAATAACTCACAATCTAAGAAAGTATTTACTTAATAAATTACCACCATATATGGTACCGTCATATTTTGTGATCGTAGATGAAATACCGATAACTTCTAACGGAAAGGTCAATAAAGCAGCTTTACCAAAACCAAATAAAGATCATGTCGATACGAATGAATATGTTGCTCCGAGAACAGATACAGAGAAAAGACTTGCAACTGTATGGGGAGAAGTGCTTGGTGTAGAGCAGATTGGAATTGATAATAACTTTTTCGAAATCGGTGGTCATTCACTGAAAGCAACCGTTTTGATGTCAAAGATACAAAAAGAATTCAATATCTTAATTGATATGAAGGATATCTTCGACTATCCTACAATCAGAGAGCTCAGTACCTGTATGAACAACAAGAATCAATCTGAATATTGTAAGATTCCAAAAGTTGAAAAACAACCATATTATCCAGTATCCTCTTCTCAGAAGAGAATATATACACTGGCACAAATTGATCCTGAAAGTATGAGTTACAATATGCCTGCTGCCTACATTATAAAAGGTGATTTAGACTTTGAACGATTACAAGATTGTTTAGCTATATTAATTAATCGACACGAAGTTTTCAGAACGAGCTTTCATATTGTTAATGGAGAAATAGTACAACAGGTACAGGACCAAGTTAAAGTACAGGTTTGTGTTGATGAAAGCAAAGATACTACCGAACATATCATGATGGAGTTTATAAAACCGTTTTCACTGGGAACGTTACCATTAGTTCGATTTAAACTCTTGAAAGTGAAACAAGAAGAACATGTTTTACTTATGGATATGCATCACATTATATTTGATGGGGTATCCATTGGAATATTTGTAAAAGAGTTTAATGAGTTATACAAAGGGAATTCGTTACCAGAATTGAAGATACAGTACAAGGATTATGCAGTATGGCAAAAGGATTTCTTAAGTTCTGATACCATCAAACATCAGGAACAGTATTGGCTCAACGCATATAAGAATGAATGGTCACCCCTTACATTACCTCTTGATTATGAAAGACCTACCATTCAGAGCTTTGAAGGTAGTTGTATCAAATTCGAAATCGATAATACCATGACACAATTGTTACGAGATTTGAATAGAAAAACAGGAACAACTTTGTTTATGATACTATATGGAGCGTATAGTATACTGTTATCCAAGTATTCCTCGCAGGAAGATATCATTGTTGGTACCGCAGAAGCCGGCAGACATCACGCTGATTTAGAGAATCTAATTGGTATGTTTATCAATACCTTGCCTTTAAGAACCTATCCTAGCGGGAACAAAACCTTACTTCAATATATGGAGGAAGTGAAGGAAACCTGCTTTGAAGTATTCAATAATTCAGATTATCAATTTGATATGCTTCTTGATAAATTGAATGTAAAGCGAGAAATGGGAAGAAACCCATTATTCGATACCATGTTTATCTTAGAAAATGTGGAGTATTCATCGATTGATATGAATGGATCAACGTTTGAGCCTTTTGAACTAAATAATACGATTTCTAAGTTTGATTTCATGCTTGTAGGTGAAGAGGTTGAAGATACGATAAAATTTGAATTCAAATATTGTACCAAACTATTTGATATCAAAACTATCGAACGATTAAGAGACAGCTTTATCAAGATTCTAAGTGCTCTAGTTCATAATCAAGAGCAAAGGATTTGCGAAATTAATTATATTGATGAGAAAGAAGTAAAGAAACTAGTAGTAAGCTTTAATGATACGAATGCCTATTATCCACAGGATCAAACAATAGCACAACTATTTGAGCAGCAAGTCTTATTATATCCAGAGAAAACAGCGGTTGAGTTCAAAGGAAAGCGTTTATCTTATCTTGAACTGGATCAAAAAGCAAATTGTGTAGCTCATATGTTAAAGGATAAGGGAATAGGCAGGGATTCCATCGTAGGAATCTTGGTAAAACGATCTGTGAATATGATTATTGGTATAATGGGAATATTGAAAGCAGGTGCTGCTTACATGCCAATTTCTGAAGAGTATCCTGTGAACAGAATTCAATATATGTTGGAGGATAGCAAAGCTACAATTGTATTAACAGAGAAGGTTTTAATGGAACAAGTTAGTTACGTGGAGCAAAATAGTAACATGAACCATGTTGTATGTATCGATAACGATGAGTTATATAAGAATTACAGTAATGAACGACCTGATATTACAGGGGATAGTAGAGACTTAGCATATGTTATCTATACATCTGGAACGACTGGAAAGCCAAAAGGGGTAATGCTTGAGAATCGATCTGTTGTCAATCTGATTTATTCTCTTCATGATAAGGTGTACCAAAGATATGAAGGAGATTTAAAGATTGCTTTAATCGCTCCTTATATATTTGATGCATCGGTGAAACAGATTTTTGCATCCCTTCTTTTAGGACATACGCTGCACATAATTTCAGAGGAAGCTAGAGTAGATGGAGAGCTGTTACTCGATTACTATATTGCAAACAGTATAGACATATCAGATGGAACGCCGACACATCTTAGTATTCTGTCAAATTGTAACCAGGAACAACTAAAACGAATCCCAATACGATGTTTTTTGATTGGAGGAGAGGCATTACACAATGGCATTGTAACAAGCCTTTTGGACAAGTGTAACCGCGGTGATAAAACCCTTGATATTGTCAATGTATATGGGCCAACGGAATGTTGCGTGGATGCAACCTCCTACTTAATAAACCAAGATAACTGTAACGAAGACATTGTAATTGGCAAACCACTGAATAACGTTAGATTGTATGTGTTAGATAAGTACCAAAAGTTAGTTCCTATTGGTATATCTGGTGAGCTCTACATATCAGGTGAAGGTGTAGCGAGGGGATATATGAACAATCAGGAACTGACTAGATCAGCCTTCATGGAGGATTGTTACCAGGATGGAATGCGAATGTATCGAACGGGTGATTTGGTTAAGTGGACTGAGGAAGGTACTATAAAATACTTAGGGCGATTTGACGATCAAGTCAAGATACGAGGATTTAGAATTGAACTTGGAGAAATTGAGAAGCTGTTACTAAATCATAAGGAGATTAAGGAAGCTGTCGTCATAGCTAGGGATGATGATTTTAATCGTAAGTATTTATGTGCCTATCTTACGGTAGATTCTAAAATTAGTATTGATGAAATTAGAAGATATCTTTCGAAGGAATTACCGGAATACATGATCCCTTCTTATTTTGTACGGTTGGATCAATTACCGGTAACAATCAATGGAAAAGTTGATCGAAAATTACTTCCTGAACCAGAAATAACAGCAACAGAACTGGAAGTGCCAATTGAGTTACCAGAAGATGAAACGCAAGAGATGCTAGTAAAGGTTTGGTGTGAGGTCTTAGGATTACAACAAGTGGGCATACATAATAATTATTATTCACTTGGTGGAGATTCCATTAAGGCAATTCAGATAAGCTCAAAACTTAGAGACTATAATCTCAAAGTAGCAATCAGAGATTTGTTACAACATCAAACCATCAAAGAACTTAGCAAATATGTTATCAGTACAGACATTAAGACAAGTCAAGAAATGGTAACTGGACAGGTTAAACTAACGCCAATACAAAAAGATTTTTTTGAACGTCATTATAAGGTTGAAAATCATTATAATCAATCCATTATGCTATATAGCAAGATGGGTTTTAACGAAAAGTTTGTTGAAAAAGCGTTTGAGAAGATCATGAATCATCATGATGCATTACGTATGACATTTAAGAAAGATGGTCATGAAGTAATACAAATTAATGAAAGTTACGATTCACAGTCATTTGAATTCCTTATATATTATGTAGCGGTTGAGGACTATGAAAGCTATATTGAAGAAAAGGTAAGTGAAATCCAAAGTGGCATAGATTTAGAAGGTGGTTCACTTGTAAAGCTTGGATTGTTTAAAACCTATGAAGGGGATCATTTATTAATTGTAATTCATCATCTAGTGATTGATGGAGTGTCATGGCGAATTCTATTACAAGATTTTGAGTTGGCATATAAGCAATTGATGGAAGGCCAAGAGACCTCATTGGTTAGTAAAACAGATTCTTATAAGGAATGGGCGAATCAGATTTATCAATATGCAATGTCTCCTGAGCTAAAAGAACAATTTTCTTACTGGAGTAACATAGAAAAACAAAACTTTATTCCTATAGAGAAAGACATTAGGCTATCTGAGACTAGAAAACTCAAGGATTGTGAGACCATTAGCGTGATCTTAGATGAATTATATACGGATAAACTCTTACGAGAAACGAATACTGCTTATAAAACAGAAATAAACGATATTCTTTTGACAGTCTTGGTAAAGACAATTAAAAACTGGACGAAGAATGGGCAAGTATTAATTAATCTTGAAGGCCACGGAAGAGAAGATATAGCAGAGAATCTAGATATCACTAGAACAATTGGGTGGTTTACATCAAAATATCCGGTACTGCTTCGCCTAGACGATTGTTATGATTTAAGTGACGAGATTAAGAATGTGAAGGAAACACTAAGACACGTTCCACAAAAAGGAATTGGATATTCAATTCTAAGATATATCACACTACCAGCGTGGAATAAGGAGGAATGCTTTTGCCTAGAACCAGAAATATGTTTTAATTATCTTGGTCAATTTGATAACGATTTAACCAGTGACGTATTTACTTCTTCAAGTATTGACTCTGGAGATAATAGTAGTAAGGAGAATACTAGTATGTATGCGTTATCAGTGGGAGGTATGATTGCTAAAAATCAACTTCTTATAAAATTCACCTATAACACAAAGGAATTTTATAAAGAAACAATTGAAACTCTATCAAGAAGTTATATTAAGTTACTACAAGAAGTAATTGAACACTGTTCTGACAGAGAAGAACAAGAGTATACACCTAGTGATTTTGACGACGATAGTCTCTCTTTTACGGAACTGGATACTTTGAATGAAATGCTTCAAGAGATAGAAATATGATTATGATGTTTTAGGAGGAAATCATTATGGCCAAAGGAGCAAAAATACAAAATGTGTATTCATTAACGCCAATGCAGCAAGGAATGCTTTTTAATTATTTATATAACAGAGATTCGAAAGCATATTTTCAGCAACTTAGTTTTTCTATTGAAGCTGATTTGGATATTGACGTATTTGAAATAAGTGTAAATACAGTTATTGCAAGATACGATATATTCCGCTCCATATTTATCTATGAGAAGGTTGAGGAAATCAAGCAGGTTGTATTAGCAGAGAGAACCTCCAAGATATTCTATGAAGATATTTCTCATATGGACAGTCAGTCGAGGAAGTATTATCTAGACGAATTCAAGGAAAGAGACCGAGAGAAAGGTTTTGATTTATCAAAGGATCTATTAATGCGAATTGCTATTATAAAAGTAGGAGCAAACGATTATGAGATTGTTTGGAGTCATCATCATATTATTATGGATGGTTGGTGCTTAGGATTAGTAATTAGTGATTTTATTAAGATCTATAAATCCCTTAGATACGGTGAAGAACATAAACTAGATAAAGCATATCAGTATGTTGACTACATCAATTGGTTAGTAAAGCAAGATAATAATAAGGCTAATGGTTATTGGAAGGATTACTTAGCGGATTATGAGAATGAGATTGTGTTACCTCAGAAAACAAAGATTAAAGTACATGAATACAACAAGAAAGAGCTCCATTTTGCTATTGATAAAGAAAAGACATTAAAAATTGTCGACATGTGTAGAAAATCAAATGTAACGGTAAACAATGCATTTCAAGCAATCTGGTCAATCATACTACAGCGCTATAATAATCAGGATGATGTTGTTTTCGGAGCAGTAGTATCAGGAAGAAATGCACCAATTGAAGGTATCGAAAAAATGGTAGGATTATTCATTAATACCATTCCTATTAGAGTCAATTGTGATGGGAATCTTACATTTACAGACTTGATTATGAATATCAGAGATGATTACAATCAATCAACAAGGTATGATTTTGTATCACTAGCACAAATACAAAATGCATGTAATGTAAAACAAAATCTAATTAATAACCTGTTCATATTCGAGAACTATCCTGCTAGAGATATGAATACTAGTGATACGTATAAGATCAAGGATGCTAGGTCTTTTGAACAAACAAATTATGATTTCAATGTCATTATCATACCATCAGAGAAAATACATATCAAACTAAAATATAATGCAGTTATCTATGAGAATTATGTAGTAGAGGCAATAAAAGACCATATCATTGAAATCGTTAATTGCGTTAGCGACAATCCAGAAATCTGTTTAAAAGATATAAGAATGCTTACGGATAATGAGTATGAGCAAGTAGTGTATCGGTTTAATCAAAGTAAAAGGAAACTTATCTATGATTTGGGACAGGAAGAGGCATCAAGACTTGAGGAGGTTTTAATGTATGAGACTACTTCGATACATGACGATGTTTCAATGTATGAAGAAACATCTATACTTGACGATGTGTCAAAGCATGAAGATACAACAATACTAAGCAAGTTGTCAACAGATGTGTATGAGAAAACACATGTCCATATGACCATACATGATTTGTTCGAAGCACAAGCAGAAAAAACACCGGATGCGTATGCTGTAGAATATAAAGATCTATCAATAACCTATAAAGAACTGAATGAGAAGACAAACAGCGTGGCTAGAGTTTTGAGAAATATGGGAGTTAATAGAGATACGATAGTAGCACTTGTTACTGAAAGATCAATTGAGATGATAATAGGAATACTGTCTATTCTTAAAGCGGGAGGAGCATATTTGCCAATTGATCCAACCTACCCAGTGGATAGAGTAAACTATATGCTTGATGACAGTCAGGCTACTATTCTGGTAACGAATACGGAGTGTAAGGAATTGATGTTTCAAGGGAATGTCATAGATTTGAGAGAGAATACTATATATGTTAAGGATCAATCAAATCTAGAGAAGGTCAACTCAGGCAAAGATTTAGCCTATGTTATCTATACATCTGGAACAACGGGGAACCCCAAAGGTGTGATGATTGAGCATAAGAGTGTTATCAATTTGTCTAGGAATCTGCATAAGAACATTTACCAGGAGTATAACAATAAACTGAATGTAGGGTTGTTGTCACCGTATGTTTTTGATGCATCTGTTAAGCAAATCTTTCCCGCAATCTTATATGGACAGACCTTAGTTATCATCCCAGAGGAGGAACGATTAAACGGCGAAAAGCTTATCAACTATTATATCGAACATAACATCCATTTGTCCGATGGGACACCGGCACATTTAAGTATAATTAGGGATATGCTTATTGACAAGAAGATTGCGTTACCAACGAAGCATTTTGTAATTGGAGGAGAGGAATTATCAATAGACTTAGTACGTAATTTCTTTGAGTTAAATCATAAAAAAGAGTTAAAGATAACGAATGTATATGGACCAACAGAGTGTTGTGATGTATCAACGATGTATGAGATTGATTGTGAAAAGATAGAACAATTGGTAAGCATACCAATCGGTTACAATCTTGATCATGTTCAAATCTATATATTGGATAGATATCTACATCCTGTACCAATGGGGACTCCTGGGGAGATCTATATTGCAGGAGAAGGCTTAAGTCGTGGATACATTAATCAGAAAGAACTTACCAAGGAGCGATTCGTCACAAATCCTTTTATAGAAGGAAGTAAGATGTATCGAACAGGTGATCTTGGAAAGCGTCTTAATAATGGAGAAATTGAGTATCTAGGTCGAATCGATCAACAGATAAAAATCAGAGGATTTCGAATCGAATTAGAAGAGATTGAAAAGCAAATACGTGAGTTTACGGAGGTAAAAGAGGCAGTAGTTATATGTGGTGAATCTACGCAAGGTAGTAAGTATATAGCTGCATTTGTGGTTTCAAGAGCTCCAATAGATCTTAAGGATTTGAGAATGCATCTCTCTAAATACCTGCCAAATTATATGATACCTACCTATCTAATGAATATAGACGTAATACCAGTCACACATAATGGAAAGATTGATAAAAAACAATTAATTAGACTGGTAGAGGGAGACCAGGTGCAATATGTTCCTCCAAGGAATACACTTGAAGAAATCGTAGCAGATGTATGGAGAGAAATCCTTGACGTAGATAAGGTAGGTATATGTGATAATTTCTTTGACCTTGGAGGAGATGAGACATCTGCATTAAGTGTTGTAATGGAGCTACAAAAACTCAATATAGCATTAAAGGTATCTGATTTGAAGTTATATTCTACCATAGAGAAGCTAAGCGAACATATGAAGTATAACAAAGGAACTGCTTGTCAACAAATTGTAACTGGTGATGTAGAACTAACACCTATTCAGAAGGATTTCTTTGAAAGAAGACTGTCCCACAAAGAACGGTGGAATCAAGCTTTTTGTCTATATAAAGAAGACGGATTCAATGAAGAAATTGTAAAGCAAGTATTTGATAAGATTGTAGAACATCATGATGCATTGAGAATGCGATTTTCCAATAAGGAGGGAAAGGTTCTTCAATTCAATACTGGACTGTATGAGAATTCCTTAACGTTTGAGGTATATGACTTCACCGATTGCATTAATCCATATAAGGATATAGAAGATGTAGCGAATTGTCTGCAGGTAGGAATTAGCCTAGAGAACGGTCCATTAGTAAAGCTAGGATTATGTAAAACTAAGGAAGGAGACCATTTACTTATCATCATTCATCATTTGGTAGTTGATGGCGTGTCGTGGAGAATTATACTTGAGGATTTTGCAACTGGATATAAGCAAATAGCTAATGGGGAGAACTTATGTTTGCCTGATAAGACAGATTCCTTTAAACAATGGGCCGACCAATTAAAGTTATATTCAAAGAATGAAGAACTACTGAAAGAGTTAGCATATTGGAAAGGTATTAATGAAGCGAGAGCCAATAAATTACCAAAAGATCAACTGGTCTCTGTTAGACGCTTTAGAAATGTACAGACTGAAGAGTTGATTCTTTCTAAGGAAGAAACTACAAATTTACTTAAGAATGTACATAAGGCGTATGGTACACAAGCGAATGAGATCTTGTTATCTATACTTGGATTAGCAATACAAGAATGGAATGGTCTTGATAACGTATTGATTAACCTAGAAGGTCATGGTCGTGAGGAAATCATAAGTAATATGAATATGAAAAGAACCGTTGGTTGGTTTACCTCTTTTTATCCTGTTGTTCTAACTATGAGCGAGGGAAAATCCTTAGGTCAATATGTGAATACCATCAAAGATTCTTTGCGGAATGTGCCGAATAAGGGAATTGGATATGGAATACTCAAATACATGTCTGAACTAGAGGAAGAAGATAGAAAGAGTTTTAGGTATAAACCAGAGATCAATTTTAATTATCTTGGACAATTCGGTGAAGATACATATAACGATGTATTTACTTTATCAGATGCACCTATTGGAGATTGTGTGGATAGTAATGATGAGACACAATATGCCTTAAATATCATATGCAAAGTTATAGATAAGCAACTATCCATATCGTTTCGATATGATTGTAATGAATTCAAGGAAGGTAATATCGCTAAGTTAAAGGAAATATTCTATGAGAAGCAAAAGGAGGTAATCACTCACTGCCTTAGAATAACTAGTAGACTAATGAACCAACAGACTAGTTATTGTCCACCAAGAAACAATGGTGAAAAAGAACTGTTACACATATGGGAAACGGTCCTTTCGGTGAGTAGGATTGGGATCTATGATGACTTCTTTGAACTTGGGGGAGATTCCATTAAAGCAATCAAGATTTTGTCTAAGGCAAATAATCTTAAAATACCTGTATCTGTTAAGGCTATTCTAGAATATAGAACCATAGCAAATATTATGGAGCATTGCAATGTAGATAGTAGTGTAGGAATATGTGAAGAAGTAGCTGTATCATTAGAAAATGGCTCTGAAGAATTAGTAAAAGGAAGGGTATACAATAAAAGCTTTCAGGTAACAACAGAATATCCAAGTTATTACGGCTGTATGACCGGCGTAATCCTTGAGAAACTAAAGCATGAGAGAAAGGTAAACCTAGAGAGAAGTTTTCTTGCAGTTGGTGGAGGAAAATTCTTTCTAACCTATGGTCATGTGAATGGTAAAGGGCTTGAAAACAATCTTCAATACAGGGAATTACCAACAGAAATGATACCTGGTGTAGTTAATATATTTGATGAATTAGGTGTAACGGAGGAAGTAAAGTCTTTCAATGATTTAGAAGCAGGCTTGGCGTATTGTAGAGAACACTTAAGAAGTAATGAGCTTGTCATGATTTCTGGTACCACCTATTATCTAAACTATACACCAGATTATTGTATTGGTGAGGAGGAATGGAGACGAAGACTTGATATACGCCCAGAGAACAGTATTGCAGTTACAGATCAAAGTAGTGGTAGAGCACATACATTCTTACTAGTTGATATTCTAGAAGACGGATATCTAGTATACGATACTACCTTCAAGTATTATGGAGTGATTCCAACTGAGGACTTTAATCAGTCCTTTGCAGGATTAAAAGGTATGAGATTTTTAGACGGACTGTATGCACAGACAACGAATTTACCTTATGCAGTTACGGAGCTTGATTTAAGCAAGATTAATCAAGTGAATAATCTACAAGTTGCCCTTGAAGTCTTAGAAAACAATATTGACATTAATCTGTCCAATAAAAGATTAGATTTTGAAGTAAGTGGTAACAATTTCACCTTCTATATAGGCGTAAGAGCATATCTAGAAATTGCTACAATGCTTAGTGAAAATAAAATTCATGTTGAGGAGATTAAGAAATTACTATTATCTTGCTTTGGGTCATGGCAGTATAAATTCATGTTCTTTAAGGAGTTTTTAGAAGATCTATCAAAATATATAGAACTTCCGAAAGAATACATGGATTTCTGCGTTCGTTTTATAACAGAGTGTACGAAAACCTGTTCTGAAATTGAATCTATTAATAATGATATCTATGTTAATAAATTTATCAATCATAACATTAATAATATTAACGATAATAACAATGTTATAAATAACATGGATAAATTCGTTTCGGATATGTGTAGGAAACTCAAAACAATCTATGAACAACAAACTACTTATTTTGAAGGACTAAGGACTATCCTAGAAATTGAAAAAGAAGATGATAAAAATTGCAAGGGAGAAAAGATTTATGTCGGAAATTAATCAAACAATACTAAGTGAAAGAATAATAAACTATAAGTTGAATTTTTTCTTATTAATCTTTGGCCGCTTTGTATCAGAACTAGGTTCATCTGTATTCGGATTTGCATTAAGTCTCTATGTACTTGACTTTACAAATTCCGCAGCAGCGTTTTCCTTGGTTTTAAGCTTTTCTATAATCCCCAATATGCTTGTTAATCTAATAGCTGGCTCCTTTGTGGATAAGCACGATAAGAAGAAAACGATAGTCATTACGGATATCTTGAGTGGGATAATAGTTTTAACATTTATGTGTATGTTTCACTTAAATCCGCAAAGTATACTTATGCTAATTGTTTTTAAAGTTATACTAGCTATTACACAATCATTTTTCGGGTTAGCAATTAGTACATCAATTCCTAATATTGTAGGAGAAATGAATACTGCAAGAGCAAATTCGCTTTTTACTACAGTTGGTTCATTGATAAATATCTTAGGTCCAGTTGTTGGTGCAGTGGCTTATAAAACCATCGGTCTACAATACATATTATTAATTGATGGGATATCCTTTATCCTATCGGGTATTTCCGAAATCTTTATCATCATGGAAACGAAAAAAGTTGTGAACACGGATACTCCCAAAAAGGAAGGATTTCTTAGTGGAATTAAGCTTGGATTCCAATATATCTTGCAAGAGAAAACCACTACTTTTTTCATAACAATTACGTTATTGGTTAATTTGATTTTTTCCCCTTTATCAGCTTTAGTGATACCCTACATTAATTATAATGTATTAAAAGTATCCGGAATTCAGTTATCCGTAATACAAGGATCTTGGGCAGCAGGCGCAATCATTGGTGGATTTTTAATGTCGCTTAAGAAAGACACCTTTAGGTTAATCAAACATGTTTTTGTATTAATACAGGCGCAAGCGTTAATTATGATTATGTTTTGTTTTCCAAATCTTAAGGTGCCTTTTTTTGAGTCTAGATGGGTCATCACGATTACCTTTAGTTTATTATTAATCATTCTTGGAATTCTTAATGTTATGCAGAATGTTCCACTCTATACATACTTTCAAGTAAGAGTAGCAGAACACCTTAGGGGACGCGTATTTGCTGTTTTTAATGTTACTATAATGCTCTCAAGCACAATTGGTATATGGGTGTTTGGTGGAATATTAGAATTTGTAAAGTGGGATCAGATTCTGATGGTGTCGGGTATCATTATGTTCATAGTAAGTGTATTGTTAAGTAAGAATACATACTTCAAGAAATTTAACGTATCCGTAGAATAAACTACTAGAAACTTAATCTTTAAATTATATTACTGGTTAGGGTTTCAAATTTCAAAACTATCTATTGTGAAATAGTGGTTCTGAAACATTAACTATATGAATTATTATTAGTACAGGAGGAAACTTATATGAATAACGTAGCACTATATCCATTCAATAAAATATCACAGGGGTTAATAAGGTTTAGAGACTTATTGGCTTTTAATATAACTTCCGTAATTGATTTTTCCGTAAATATCGGTGATGATGTGGGAGAGGTAATAAACGGTGAACCAATAGGCATAACCGTAGAAGATGATATTGACAAAGCATTTAAAGAGGTTGACACTTTAATACTGAATGATGGCGGAGCACCGATTCATCATTTCGCAGATATCTATAGCAAATACAATCTACAAGAACGGTGGAAAGAAGTATTAAAAAAGGCGAATGATCTTGGAATCAAGATAGTTAGCACCCATGAGATAACGAATCCAGAGTTATCTAGATGGCTTAAGGATAATAATATTGTGCTACATACCTTTACTAAAACGAGAGAACAAGTATTAGAATATATTGAACATACGAAAAGCATAGAAACTATGTCTGAATCCCAAAAAATAGGCATCTATGGAACCAGATCCTGTATTGGAAAATTTACTGCACAAATGTATTTATTAAGAGCGTTAAAAGAAAGAGGACGTAAAGCAAGTGCCCTGATTACAGAGCCTACGGCAGATTTGTTTCAGCAATATGATGTTGATCCAATTAGATTCTTGGAGATTTTACCAGATCCTATAAAGTATAACCAATATACAAAGGCTCTAGCTACCAATTGCAGAAATAATGGCGATGAGTATATTATAATGGCTTCACAACAAGGATTAGCCTATAACGGAAAGGATAATATCTATGGTAATCTAATAAGGTTATCTAATATGATTGAATATGATCCAGATATAATTTTGCTAATTGTAGGTTTTGACGATGATGATGCGATAAAAGACTGTTTAGAACTTATAAGGATTTATTGTGAGGGAAAGAAGCCATTAGCATTCTTATTACCGGACAAGGTTGAGGTAGGCTATGGACAATATGAAGTAAAAACGATAGAAGATATTCAGGAAAGAAAAGCGCAGTTAATGGAAAAATTTGATGTTCCAATGGTAGAGCCAGTTAAATGTATTGAGGAAGTTATAGATGTAATAAGTTAATAAATTATTATATATAATATTATTGGCTATAGTTCAAGTAATACAAGTTAACGAAAAACAATGCAAGTACGATTAGCTACATAAAATTTGTACTTGCTTTGTTTTTGATTCATCCGGAAGTTTATTGAAACAGCATATTCAAATCTTTACCAATTTTAATAGTGGTATTTTGGTTGTATGAATGGTATAATTTTACTGTTGGGTATAAGTATTAATTAAACGAACTAACTTACTAAGTTAATATTGACTTAAGTATAAAAATCCCGTGTTCTACACGGTTTTTGGCGCTTTACTAACGCAAAAATATATTTAATTGAAGGGAGAAAGTATGCAAAAAATGTATTTTGGGAAAAAAGTAAGTAGCTTATTATTAATTCTTGTTCTAGTAGTCGGTATTGTCTATCCATATATATCCATTCAGGCTGCTGAGACAACAGAAGATGCAGATGTTAAGAATACTGCAAGTTTTTCTACGGATGTAATCTATCAGATTGTAACAGATCGTTTCTTTGACGGTAACATAAAGAACAATCCAACTGGAGAAATATTTGATAAAAGTAACCCAAATAAATACCATGGTGGTGACTGGGCAGGCATTACTAAGAAGATAAACGATGGTTATTTTACTGGTATGGGAATCACAGCATTGTGGATTTCTTCACCAGTGGAAAACATATCAACCATAGACCCATCTAACCAAAGTGCAGCTTATCATGGCTATTGGGCAAAAGATTATTTTAGAACGAATCCGTACTTTGGTTCCATTAATGATTTTAAAACTTTGATTGATACGGCACATAATAAGGGGATTAAAATTGTAATTGATTTTACGCCAAATCATACTTCAACAGCAGAAAAAGGATCGGTTGTTTTTCCGGAAGATGGTGCTCTATATAAAGATGGTGTATATCTAGGTGGATTCAAATCGGATGCATTAGGACTTTTTAATCATGAAAGCTGGACAGATTTCAATACATATGAAAACGGTATCTATCATAGCTTGTATGGTTTAGCTGACTTAAACCAACAGAACGCTACAATCGACACGTATCTAAAAGATTCCGTAAGAAAGTGGTTAGCACTTGGTGTTGATGGTATTCGTGTAGATGCAGTGAAACATATGAGCCTTGGCTGGCAAAAGAATTGGTTAAGCTCTATCTATTCCTATAAGCCTGTTTTTGTATTTGGAGAATGGTTTAATAATGGAACTGCAGTGAATTCCGATATGAAAACATTTACGAATGAAAGTGGGATGAGTTTGCTTGATTTTAATTTCTCGAATGCATTGCGAAATACTTTAGGGAATAATTCGGGTACCATGCAGGATCTTAACACGATAGTTTCAGTTACTGGAGCTAATTATGAAGAGGTGAATGATCAAGTTACATTTATAGATAATCATGATATGAGTCGATTTATGACTCTATCAAATAACGACAAAAGAGATGTTGAGAATGCTTATGTAATTCTTCTAACTTCTCGTGGTATCCCAACCATTTACTATGGTTCAGAACAATATGCGAAAGGTGAAAAGGATCCGTATAATCGAGGCGATATGCCTTCCTTCGATACGAATTCAACTGCCTATAAGGTAATAGCTAGCTTAGCACCATTACGTAAAACAAATCCTGCATTAGCATACGGAACTACAAAAGAACGTTGGGTTAATAATGATGTGTATATCTATGAGCGTCAATTTGGTAATAATGTTGTTGTTACAGCTGTAAATCGTAATCAGGATACTGGATATACAATCGCCAGTCTTAACACAAATCTGCCAAAAGGTATCTATACGGATGTAATGTCAGGTTTACTAGGTGGTGGTAAGATTACAGTGTCAACTGAGGGCTATGTAGATACATTCGTTCTTGGTGCTGGTCAATCAGCAGTATGGCAATACAATACTTCGAATTACGAAAAACCTTTGATTGGAAATATCGACCCTATGATGGGAATTGCAGGAAATCCAGTAACAATTACAGGTAGAGGTTTCGGTAAAACAGAAGGAAAGGTGAAATTCGATGTAGAGAATGCCAAGATAGTTTCTTGGTCAGATACACAGATTAAGATTGTTGTACCAAATGTAACCGCTGATAAATATGATATTACCGTTGTTAAAGATAATGGAGTGGAAAGTAAAGCTTACGAAGGGTTTGAAGTTCTTACTGGACAACAAGTTTCCGTCCGCTTTATGGTTAGTAATGCGAATACGTATCTAGGGGCCAATGTCTATGTAGTAGGGAATATATATGAGTTAGGTAAATGGGACACGTCAAAAGCAATAGGCCCGTTCTTTAATAATACACAGTCTATAGGTAAGTATCCAACCTGGTTCTATGATATTAATCTGCCAGCCGGTTGCGCTATTGAGTACAAATATATACAAAAAGATAATAGAGGGAAAATAATATGGGAGAGTGGAAGTAATCATTCGATAGTAAGTCCTGCAAAAGCTACTGGTACCTATTATACTAGGTGGCAAAGTAATTAGAATTGAACAGATATTATTGTATGGTATTCTATAGGAACTAAACTACAATCGACAGAATTATTGGAAACCTATTACCTATGAGTTTAATCATAAGTAATAGGTTTCTATAACTTTTAGATATTGTTTTCCTTAAACTCCTTCGGTGATAATCCTGTGTTTTTCTTGAAAAAGTGAGAGAAATAAGTGGTGTCGCTTATACCAACTGCTTCTGAAATTTCATATATTTTCAAATCACTATTAAGTAATAATTCCTTTGCCTTTTCGATTTTTTTATTATTTAGAGTAGCAATTATGGTTGCGCCAGTATGTTCCTTAAAGCTTCTGCTAAGATAGCTACTATTAACATGAACTTTATTTGCAATATCTAGTAAAGTAATATCTTCATGGTAATGGTTATTGATATAATTTAAAGTATCTAAGATATTTGATTTATCTGAATATGAAAACTTAATAATAGATGGTGGAAATGCAACTTTTATGTTCTACACGGACTGTATTCCTTTTTACATTCATAAAGGAAAGAACGTCGAATTAAAGAATTTTAAGATGGATTATGCCAGACCATCTTATAGTGAAGGTAAAATACTGTCTGTAGCTTCGGATAAAACCAAAGTTTATATTGATAATAATAGATATCCTCATAATGTAGAACATGGAAGGCTATTTTTCTATGGGGATAATTACAGACATGAATTAACGGAGTGGCTGGAATTTGATTCTGTTCGAAAAGCGCCAGTAGAACAAATATTAGATATGTATATTAATCAAGATCCAGAAGACACTTCGATGATGTGTACACAAATAGATGAGAATGAGGTTCTTTTTGAGAGAACGGATGGAAAGCGATTCTTACCCCAAAGTCGCGAAGGAAATCTATTAGTATTGCGACATCATCCAAGAAGTCATCCTGGTTTTTACGTAACGTATAGCAATTCTATAAGTGTAATGAATGTAACATGTTATCATGCTACAGGAATAGGTTTTATGGCAGAGCATACACATAATATTTTGTTAAATAAATTTGATATTTGTCGAGAAAATGACCAATCCCGAATCTTTACAGCGGCAGCCGATGCGACACATTTCGTATATTGTAGCGGTTCAATTGAAATCTCAAATTGTCTATTTGAAAATCAATTAGACGATGCTGCAAATATTCATGGAATTTATGCAGTGATAAATAAAATACTATCCGAAAATGAATTCATTATTGAATTAGTACATAACATGCAAAAAGGTGTTAAAATTGCAGAAAATGGTGAAAAAATTGCAATATTGAATCGTTCTTCATTAGAGGATATAGAGGAAGCTATTGTGAGTGAGTCGAGATTCATAAATAAGGATTATCAATACATTAAGACAAATAATGCAATTGAGGATCTAGCAATTGGCCAGATTATAGAAAATAGAAATTGGATACTCGATATATATATTCATGATTGTGTATTTCGTAATAATAGAGCTAGAGGCTTGTTGCTTACCAGCGCTGGAAAAACAATTATTGAACATAATGTGTTTCAAAATGCTGGAGCGGCAATTCTTATTGAGGGCGATTCTAATAATTGGTTTGAAAGCGGTTCCACAAATGATATTATAATTAGAGAAAACAAATTTGAAAATTGTAGCTATGTATCTGATTGGGGATTTGCACCTATCCAAGTTACTCCAAGAATTATGGATCAAAACACTGTTAACTATCATAAAAATATATCAATTAAAGATAATGATTTTATTCTCTTTGATAATCGTGTTCTATATGCAAGACATGTGGGGAAACTTACATTTATGAATAATCGAGTTCATTCAAGTGAAATGTTTAAAGCTCAACCGGGACAATGGGCAGATTGTGATCATATAAAAGAATTTATACATGATATGAATTAATCTACTTTAAATATAAGTTAAAATATTTCTTGTAATAGACATGAAATTGTTTATTACAAGAAATTTGTAAGCTTTGAGATAATAATCAGGGGAAGATGTCCAAATTATAATATTTTATAATATTATAATGAATTTGATAACATATTACTTATAATAAATGGGTTATATTCAAAGAGTGGTTGTCTTTGTTTCTATTTTGATTTATAGTAAATAATAGAAAATACTATAACTGAAAATAGGAGAAAGTTTAATGAGTACTAAACTACCGTCTTATATGCTTGTTTATAAACAATTAAAGCAAGAAATAATAAATGGAAAGTATCAGATCGGTGATATGCTTCCTATCGAAAGTGATCTTGAGCAAATATTTAGTGTTAGTAGAATAACCATAAGAAAAGCTGTAAAGATGTTGGTGGAAGATCAACTAGTAGATGTAAAACAAGGGCGTGGAACACTTGTTTTAGATTTTAAACCAAAACAAAGTTTGAATCACGTCGTATCTGTTACCGAGACGTTACGACAAAAGGGATATGATGTTAAAACACAAAGTATGTATATTGACATAATGCAGGCTAATTATGAGATCGCAGAGGCACTGCAGCTTAATGTAGGGGATTATGTTGCCAGATTTCAACGTATTCAATTAGCAGATGATAACCCTATTGTTATTATGAAAAACTACGTAAAAGCTAGTTTGGTCCCTGATGTAGTCAAATACTCCAATAAATTTACTGCATTATACCAGTTCCTTGAAGATACTTACCAGATTAAAATTGATGAAGCTTCTGATACAATTTATGCTAAAAATGCTGAATTTGAAGAAGCCCAGATGCTAAATATAGCTGTGGGTGAAGCCTTACTTTGTATTAAACGAGTTTGTTACTATGAGAACAAACCAATTTGTTTTGATAAAGTTAAAATTATCGGAAGTAAATATGAGTTAAATACAAGTATGATGGGGAGATATCGTGGCGATGAAAAGAATAAATAATACGTTCCTAAAACAGTTAAATAGACATATGGACATAAGTTGTGTAAAAAGTACAGATACGAAGACAGATATTGATTCAATGATTACATATGCGAAAAAATATCGATTTATTACTGTGTTTACTTTGCCATGCTATACACCTTATGTAATAAATGAATTACGTGATGAAGAAGATATTCAAGTGGGTGGTGTAGTTGGATTTCCATCCGGGTGCGATAGTACAGAATCAAAAGTGTTTCAGACGAAAGAACTTATAGCTCTTGGTTGTAAAGAAATAGATATGGTAATGGCTTATAGTATGTTGCAATCAATGAATTACGACTATGTTTTACAAGATATAAAAAAAGTTGTGGAGGAGGCAAATGGAATATCTGTTAAGGTTATCATTGAAGCGACTTATTTAACAGAATCCGAATTACGTAAAGCCTGTGATATTGCAGTTCAAGCTGGTGCTACATTCGTAAAAAGTGGAACTGGTTGGTCAGGAAAACCAACTACCCCAGAAATAATAAAATCCATGAAAGAAGTAGTAGGAGATCGTGCTCTTATAAAAGCAGCTGGAGGAATTCGTACACTAGACACTGTGATAGAGATGGCTAATTTAGGTTGTGAACGTTTCGGTGTTAGTGTTGCATCGGCAATATCTATAATAAAAGAAGCAAGTGAATTTGAATAATTCGCTTGCTTCTTTCTTGTAATCACTTAAACGCTATCGTTTATTATAGTCCAATGTAATTCCATCGACTCTACTAATAATATTATTATAAAATTACAACAGGTTTAATTAAATCTTTCGGTTTATCTTTCATTAAGAAGAGGGCTTCTTCAACCTTATCAAAACTATTGAATGTATGCGTAATTAATTTGCTTGTATCCAGTTTCTTAGTCTCTAAAAGAGAAGCCAATTTCTCCATTCTTAATCTACCGCCTGGCATTAATCCACCAGCAATCGTTTTATGCGACATACCACATCCCCATTCAACTCGAGGAATATCAATATAATCACCTTCACCCAAGTAGTTAACGTTACCAATTTTACCGCCTGGTTTCAGCATCTGAATTGCTTGATTTATGGTATGAACATCACCACCTGCAATAACGATTCGGTCTAGTCCCTTACCATGTGTTTTTTCCATGATTTGTTCAACGATATCACCTTCACGGTAATTAATAATATCAGTTGCGCCATATTCTTTTGCGATTTGAATGCAATTTGGTCGTGAACCTACAGCATAAATATGAGAAGCTCCTCGTAAAGCAGAACCAGCAACAGACATAAGCCCAACAGGTCCAATACCGATAACTGCAACCGTATCACCAAATTGAACATCTGCCAATTCAACACCATGGAATCCTGTAGGAACCATATCACAAAGCATGGTAGCCGAAGCTAAATCAACACCATCTGGTAGAAGAGCAAGATTAGCATCCGCTTCATTAACATGGAAAAACTCACCAAATACACCGTCTTTGAAATTGGAGAACTTCCAGCCTGCTAACATTCCACCGGAATGCATAGAATAACCTGCTTGTGCTTCAAGTGATCCCCAATCAGGAGTAATAGCAGGAACAACAACTCTGTCACCAACTTTAAACTCTTTTACTAAAGAGCCAATTTCAACAACTTCAGCTACCGCTTCATGTCCTAAAATCATATTATGTCGATCACCTATGGCACCTGCCCAGACTGTATGTACATCTGAAGTACATGGAGAAATAGCTAATGGTTTACATATAGCGTCTAATGGGCCACAAGTAGGGGCTTCTTTTTCAATCCAACCAACTTTACCAATTTCAAGCATTGCAAAACCTTTCATAAGTAAAAATCCTCCTTAAATGTTGTAGACTTTGTTAAATGATTATCACATCGTTATGATAACATATAATGTTTATATAATCAATATATAAAAGTGGCAATATATACAATTAATAAAATTATAATAACTAATAGGATACATTATTAACAATATTATATATATTATCAAGAAAATTACATGATATTATGCTAAAAGATATATTGTAATATGTGAATTAATTGTCCAATTAATCGTTTATTTAGTTATAAGATCTACATGTTTTAACTTGATCTTTAACCATCATTATCGAATTATGTATTATTAATACATAATGTATATAGTATGAATATGTAATAAAAAATTGCTATATTGTGATTTGACTATATAAATATATGTTTTCAGCATGACTTATAGATAATATTAGTTATATGGGTGTTATTAATATTAGTAAAAATAGCCATGAAATAGTTAATATATATACAAAGTATGTTAAAATTAAAGTGAAATCGTAAATTTTAGAGAATAAATCCTGTATAATTCATTCTAATGATATTTTATATATGGTTATAGATTTATGGGAAATAATATTAAATATCATGCATATTATTTCGTTAAACCTGAGTTTAGCGAATAGATACATGTATAATGATATACAAATTATTAGTCTTCTGTCCGTTGAAGCAAATGTTTGTAAGTTTTTGAAACAAATCTTTGTAAATGTCATATTAATACAGAATTCGACTACTGCTCTTCTATAAAGTTGAAGATAAAGTTTGTATTACATGTTATTTTATTCAAAAAAATTCCAGTTTATTTTGTAACTGGAATTTTTTAACTTAATATTTAATCTGAATATATTAAATAATGATTCATTTCATCATCTAAGGTTATTAAGTAAGTCTTTGAATTATTATTTGGCACTGATGGAAAGTCTCTAAAAATCTTTAGCAAGTCATATTTATCACGTATATTTGTTAGTTGTTTAATATAATCTAGCAACCAATAAAATTTTTCATACATTAAATCTTTCGCTATATTTACCATTGATATATATTTGAAATTACAATAAGTAATATCCTCCATTTTGTATTCAATATTATAGTTGTATGAGAATGTCTTATCAATATTTTCTAAATAAGAAATAACTGTATAATCCATAGCATTAAATGTGTTGGGACAATTAGGATTCAAATAATGAAACTCAGTATCCCTCTTCCATATTAAAAATGTTAGAGCTATAATATCAAAATATTTATCTATAAGATTATCTAATATTTTAGTATCAATATATCTTCCTGTTTGACTAAGTAAAATATATTGATTAGCCAGTTCAGAGTTTATTTCATCTAATTCTAATTCCATTACTAATTGCTGTTTTGTCTCAATAAATGCTTGTATATAAGCATGATTTTTAAGCAGATTTGGGTTAGTTTTTGTTATTATATTATTATATTGGTTAATGAATCCATAATATTTGGGTATTTCTTCTATTCTTTTATTGTTGAACAACGATAATAATACATTGTTAACACTTTTATTATTAGCAGAATAATCATTGAGATAACACAAAAACATAGCTTTAAATTTATTTTTTGTGAATGGTATACACTTCTCTACATTATTTTTTTTATTACAAAGCCAGATATCAATAACATCTTCGAAAACTTCATCAAATAATAGATATTTACAATGTTTACATTGATAACTTCCTATTTCATTTTTAAACTCTATTTCATACATAATAGGTTTATTACAGTAAGGACATAACTCAATCAAATCTTCATCATGAATAAGACATTTATCTAAAAAGGTAAACTGATGATATATTTTATGTTGTCCAATTTTAATACATTTAGGACAATATCTAATGTGTTTTTCAATTAATAGATTATATATAGCTAATTGATTATTGTCAATCATACAATTAGCTAGTATAGGTCCTAATAATTCGTCTGTAATAGTACTACCATATTCAGTTATTGATAAATTACCAATACACCATTTAGAATCATTAAATAAGTAATTTGAAATTAATCCTGACCGTATATTTTTTTCTCGAACTTGATCTGTAATACTTCTTGGTTTCATGGTTGTAAATTGCCGTGCTGCATCTAATCCCTTCAAACTATTAACATACATAAATTTATTTACAATACTCCAGGGACTTTCATAATCGGATATCCAGTTAATATCCCATGTATACATTACATCACACTCCAAATAATCAAATATTTGTAAATCTTGTCTTGATATAATTCCACGAAAATTATATTCTCTTACCATAAAACGTTCAATAATTTGTTGTTTATTCATTTGCATCAATGCTGTTTTCGTACTAATTACTTCTTTTGTTCCTACTAGTAAAACGGTCATTCTTACCTTTGAACGTTCTAATCGATTATAGATATCAATCAGATAGTTAAAGTCATCCATACTCATAAAATTTGCTTCATCGATAAATAAAATTATTTGCCCCATTTTGTTTGATTTTCCAACTGCAATTAAGTGATTTACTAAATTAGATTTTAAATCAGATGTAGACCGATAAGATAATGCTAATGAATGTCCTATATCATTTAACATTTCAAGATAAAAGAATTTTTCACTTGGTTTGTGTTCAGACAAAAAAAATGGAAGATGGTATTATAAAGAAAAATATGTTGAGATGGGAGATCCTTTACCGTTATGCGATGACTTATTACCATTGGAACCATTAGAAGGCAAGAAAATATTAATCGATGGTAAATTATCCACTAATATTAATGGAGATCAACTTTTACTTAAATTAGACAGTAACATCCCCAATGAGACACCTCTTATTTTTTCTTTACAAGGAGATAATTATTTTGCACAATCATGTGCTACTGTAGTAAACTGCATTGCATTGTCTGAGGGGTTTACTGATAAAGATAATTTTATTAGTAATGGTTTTTATATATTAGGCATCTCATGCCCAATATCAAGTGTTCTACCACCTAATTTAATAGAAATTTATGGAGAAAAGAATCGTAATCTTATAGGGAAATACATTAAATTTAGACCAATCGGAGGAAACACGATCGATATGAGATTTCGACTTCTAGTACATAATAAAGAAATTATTATCATTGATAAATAATTTAATGTTACATTTTTTGATATCTACATTTGTAAAAACAAAACACACCCATTTATTATAGAACCCATATAAACAATAGGTGTGTTTTTTACTTAAGTTAATTATATAATTAAAGCTGATTAGTTATACTGATAACCTTACATTCTGTTGTTCTATCTTTTTAAATACTCTTTTATTATTTTATCTTCATACTCATTAATAATTCTATCTAGTGTTGCTCTATGAATGTTTAGCTCTTTAGCGAGTTGAACTTTATTAATCTCTCGTTTCATATATCGTTGATAGTAATCATCAAAGTTTGATACTGTAATTCGTTTTCTACCTTTATAACGACCATCTCTTTTGGCAATTTCTATTCCTTCTCGTTGACGTTCTTTTAAGCTTTCACGTTCAAACTGATTGATTGCACCGATCATTGTCAGCATTAGTTTACCTGTTGGTGTACTACTATCGATATTTTCTTTATTACTAACCAGATGGATTTGCTTTCTATTAAGAATATCTACTATTTTTAGTAAATCGACCGTATTTCGAGCTAATCTACTTAGATCATGAATATAAATTGTATCACCCTCTCTTGCAAATTCTAACATAGCCTGTAGTTGAATTCTATTTGTATTCTTACCACTAACCTTTTCTACATACCATTTTTCTATATTAAATTTAGCTAATGCTTCTCTTTGTCTTGCTTCATTTTGATCTACTGATGATACTCGTACATAAGCTATATTCATTATATTACCTTTCAAATCGTACATTTGTTCTGATAATAGCATTTGTAATTATATAAGCTAATATTCATGGATAAAGTTATGTTTTAAGTATAAATAGGTTCTAGTATTCGTGACATTATGTATAATTAATAAATTTCTAACTTTATTTATACAAATATGATGTATTAATCAAACCATTTATTCTGTATTAATAGAGTATACCCTATTTATCGTGATACAAGCTTATTAATAGAACCCACTTATACAGAGTTCATTAACTCTTAATTGTAAAAATTTACAACTGGATCATCTAACAAAAACTATCTACTTTAATTAGATAGATTTTGTTAATAATTGACTTTATTTATCATTTCACAATATATTTTATGTACTCATCTCATAATATGCATCGTGACCAATAATAACAATCTCTTTTCTATCGTATGTTATTCCTAACTTTTTTAACTTTTTGGCCAAGCATTTTTTAGCATATGAAGGTTTTTCTTCAGTATTGATGAAAATATAGCTGCAATACTACATAATCATATCTTGATTTTGATAATTTACGATTTACTCGTATTATACCTAATTGTGGGACCTCTTTGATTCTATCAATAATACCAATACTATCTAACTCCTTATATAGTCCTTCTCACCATGGAAATAAATCAACGTTTACCTTTAGCCCTTGTTTGCGCTTCTTTTGTTTTGTAAGTAGTTCATGTTTAATATTTATATTAAATCATCTCCTATCTAGTTTAACATCGTATTTTTGAAAGTATTAAGTAACAAAAATTTATTATAAATTTGATATTAAAAAAAACTACAGTTAATTTTATCTTCGGAGTTTTTATATACTAGTATTTAATCCGAATATATTAAATATTGATTTGTATCATCCTCTAAGAATCTTAAGAATACTTTAGAAGTATTATTTTAAACATATGGAAAATCTATTAAAATGTTTAGCAATTCATATTTATCACGTTTATTTGTTAGTTGCTTGATATAATATAGCAGTGAATAAAATTTTTCGTACATTAGATCTTTAGCTATATTAACCATAGATATATATTTTAAAATAATAATACGTAGTTTCATCCATTTCGCATTCAATATTATAGTTGTATGATAATATCTTATCAATGTTTTCTAAGTAACAAACAATAGTATAATCCATGGCAGTAAATGTTCTAGGGGAATTAGGATATAGATTATGAAACTCAGTATCCCTCATCCAAATTTGAAATGTAATGGATATAATATCGAAATATTCATCTATTAGTCTATCTAATATTTTTTTATCTATATATCTGCCTGTCTGACTAAGTAAAATATATTGCTTTTCTAGTTCAATACGGGTTAAAATAATTTTCTGTACATGTATAACACCAGGAGCCATTACATCCCTGCATCTCCCTCAATAAATAGATACTCTACCAAATTATTCGCATGTATAAATTTATTAAACTCCTATGTTTATGACCAAATTGCAACATTAGATATTGTTCTAGTCAAGTGACCACAAGATAATCTCATTTACATACTATATAACTCAATATAAATATAACAAATCTGTATATTCTTAGAATTGATCCAACTGCAATTACACTTCATTAACTACCCAACAAAATCCACTTCAGCAATTTCACGATATTGCATTCCACAGCCATCCAATTTATATCGAAGAAGCTTACAAATTCGTTCATCACAAGTTGCAAAAAATATCTGATTAATCGGCCCATTCTGTTCCATCAACTGATATTTCATCAAATCCAGAAAAGCAAGCATATTCACATCATCCATGCAAGAAGTCAAATCGTCAATAAAATAGACCTTGAACTTTTCCTCTCTACTTCTAGAGATTATTCCAGCAAAGAAATAAGCGAGCATAAATACATTTAACTGTCCATTGCTTAGAATATTAACAACTAAATTTCCTTCCTCATCTGTTATAGAAACCTGTTTGTCTTCAAGAGAAACTTGTACTCCTTCTATGGTATTAATTCTTGTAAGTTTTTTATAGAACTTGTAAAGATTCGGTCCAACCATTTCATATTCCTGTGCTTTTAACTTTACAATTAAATCACGAATTTCATTTGCACGTTCTTGTGCACGTTGTTCAGTTTCTTTAAGTGCGTTATATTCCACATTCAGTTTATCTCTACTCTCCTTAGCATTACACAACTCTTCGCTTGTCTTCATATAATCATTATCATTCAGAGCACTAGTTAATGCATTAATTTTTCCTACAAGGAGTTCTTTGGAATAATTGTTGATAGCAGGTGCATCCTTTGCTGCAAGTTCTGTGCGTTGTATTGTTGCACTGTCAGATTCTTGTTCTTCTTTATTATACCCAAGCAACTCAAGGAGTTCATCTACTTCAACATTTATTTTCTCTAATTGCTCGTCACCTATAAGATGTATTCTCTCTGTTTTTTCAATTTCGTCTAATGTATCCAATGATGCCAACTCCAAGCTAGTATATTGTAAATTGCATAATTTATTTAGACTTTTCACCACATCAAAGAATCTAGCAGATTCCTTTTTTAATAATTCCAAATCATTTTGTTCATTTTGATCTTTATCAATATGACCTTGAAGTACTTTTTTAGCTACATCAACTATTTCATTATATAGATTTTTAATCTGATTCTGTTTCACCTCTTTTTCTTTTATCATTGTTTGAACAATGACACCATTTTTTTCTATGTACTTCTGGGCTTCTGCTAAAACTTTCTCTTCTTCAACCAACCCAAAACTCTCAGAACCACATATTGGACATCTAGCTTCATTACTATTCTTCACACATTCTGAGCGAAATGTCATAATTATAGGTTTCTGTATTACCATTTCCGAAAGGAGTTTTAAAAGAGTATTCCCATCAGAAAGATTATCTATAGATTCATTCAGTTTCTTAACTTTTCCTTCTAAATTATCTATTTCTTTTTTTCTATCTTCCCATATTTTTTTTGTGAAATTGAGGTTATTAAATCCATCAAGTTTCTCTACATAACGAGATATATTATCTTTTGTTATAATTATTTTTCGGTTCTCTGTCAATCTTTTATTAATTACTATTATACAATCATCATTTTGATCTAATCCAAGATTGATTGCCTTATTAATATCTTTCCCCTTCTCAGATAAGATTTTTTTTAATTCATTCAACTTAGTTATTATCTTTTCCGCTGTCTGATGTCGAACTTTTTTACGCAAGATTTCTGTCACGTGTGAATATCCACATGCATAAATAAGACTTTTCATTTTTTGCAAATCTTCTTCATTTTTACCTTCCAAATTTATTTCTTCGCCTTCATAAAAATAAGTTTGCGGATAAGACATTAATGTGGGTCTATCCTGAAATTTTATTAACTTTTCCTGTAATTTTTCAATCTCACCTTCTAGCTTTTTCTCTCTTTCAATATAGTCCTCTTTTTTTCTACTAATATCACTAAGAAAAACTTCCAAATTTGCAGCAACGGTTTCCTGTTTTGAATAATCTGTTATAAACTCAGTGAACATTTCAGGCAAATCTTGACGCTTTTTATTTTGAATACCAAAAGATTTTTGAATATCACAAAAATGAAGATTATAAAAATTATTATCAATATTTGTATCCAACCAGTCGCCTTCTACATGTGGTTTTCCATTTACAGTAACCACACTATTTTGTGGATTCAATTCGTCTTTCTTTTGTTCACGACAAATAATATAACTCTCCTTGTGATCGAGAACTTTCACTTCAACCGTTATTTTTTCCTTATTGGCTGCTTTTTTATTCTTTAATATACCGTCTAAATTTTTCTTGCGTTCAGCATCATTTGTGCTTCTAGAATCATAGGAATTCTTCAGTCTTCCAATTGTTCCTGTAAGACACCACTCAATTGCATCAATAATTGTTGTTTTTCCAAGCCCATTTTGTGCAGATAAAAAAATAAATGATCTATCATTAAATATGAACTCTCTACTTTCTTTAAATCCTCTAAAATTAGTTATCTTAACTTTCTGAATGAGCATCTTTTAACCACTCCTCAATTATTTTATATTCATTCTCACTAAAAGACATCTTGAGAGTACCTGTTTTTACATTTTTTTCTTTCTTTCTTGGTGAATAAAGAAATTCCAAGTCACTTGGCTCGGGCATACATATACTTAATTCTTTAGCTATTTTTTCATCAACCCTAGAATCACCAACAGGGATTAGATAAAAAGGGATTTCTACTGCATCTTCGTCTGGTATTTCTATCTCACCTTCTGCATTCATTTCATAGGATAGAATTAATTTTCTTGAAATATTTAATGATCCTTCTGCAGTTCGATCTATTATTTCTCCTGAACAAAGAATAATTTGAATAACATTATATTTGAGTTTCCTTAGCACTGACCTCTCATCAGAACCAAATACCATAAAGGAGCTGATTTTCTCATCCCATTCATTACATAACTTAGGAACATTCTGATTATCCCCGTTTAAAATTAAAAACAACTCATCTCCATGAGCACTAATATAAATATCAAATACCTCTTTAGGAATCTCATTATCATCATCATAGAAGAAATTAATATATAGTTTTCTATCTAATGCATCCTGCTTTCGCAAAATACTTTGGTATTTATATTTCTCAAATTGTTCTCTTAGTACCATCTTTCTTCTCCCTTCACACATTTCTGTGCAAAAATACATTTGTTACAGTCTTCAATAATATGCCATTCATCATCATCTATTCCTATACAACCCATACACTCCAGATAGAAAAATTCGCTGTCATCCCTAATATCTGATATGCTTTCTAAATCTCTGATATTAGCAGGACTATATTGATAGTCAAATTTTCCTCTTATTCTACAATCGCCTCCTAAAAACCACTTTTTAGGCTTCAACTCATACATCCTGGAATAAAAGTTCTTTCTCTTCTGCTTTCCTTCATCTGCATTCACAGATGGTAATATTACACTTTTCTTTACAAAATCCCTTTGTTGAAAATACAAACAAATATATTTCTTTTCTTCATCCACGACATAACTTCTTGGATCAAGTAAATCTCTATTTGAATTAAAATCAAATGCTTCCTGATTCATACATATATTCAGTATAATTTTCCAAAAGTATTTCAAAAATACCCGAATTCCGGATATTGATTCAATTATCATTATACTTTGGTTCTTTGCAGATGATGTTATAAATTTTTTAACACTTTTTTCATTTTCATAACTAGTAGTATTTATTAGTTGATACTGACCTTCCTTTGTTCCTACCAATTCTACAAACCACTGTTTTGTATTTTCATAAATCACAAGCAGAATTTCCTCCTGCTTATCTAACAAATTTGGATTCCCATCTAATATCTGAAAGTATGTATCTGTGACAATAGCTTCAATATATAATGCTATATCTCTTTCTTGACTATCCTCAGACTTTTCCTGAATCAATTTCTTTAGTTGCGTTATAAACTCATCACGCATAATCTGCTTGTGATTCAATGTTGTAATTCTCTCATCCTGTACATTTTCAGTTGTTGGCATTCGATCAAAAGTTTTCAAAATCATCATATAGGAAAGTCCAATTAAAATTTTTTCTCTATTCTCATCATTCAAATGCGCCAGTATTGAATTGTCAAAATCAATATCTTTACTCAGTGAGTCCACAAGCATTTTACCTATTTGTTCTCTATACTCTTCAAGGTCCATTTTCTGATTAATAACATCGTATGCTTTATGATACTTCTCTAATTGTTCGTCCGATCCCCCCCAAGTAATAAGTGCATTTTCTCTATCAACCATATTTAACTTCTTCGTTTCCAATTCATCTAAGGATAATATTGTTATATGATTTTCGCTTACCACCACCCATTTTTTTCCTGTTTCATAATTAGGTTTTTGTATATCTTTAATGTTGAGACTATCATTTAACATATTAGGTTTTTTCTTTGGAGGAGAAAAAACATTTAAGACAGGAATAATTTTCTTAAATCCACCTTCTGATGATAGTTTCAAATATTGACAATACATTTCTCTGTACACATCTTTATGCATACTAGCAGGAAATATAGAAGAATAGTACTTTGCCTGTATAATTTTACAATTTCCATCATAATCTTCTACAGTAACATCCTCAATATACTCACAGAATATACGTTTGGTTTTTTCATTTATTAATTCTTCTATTGCAATTAAATTTTGATAAACAAATCCACGTATACCTGAAGATGCATCACGATTTTTTTCCCCTATACTCCCTGTTATCAACGATTGATTTTTAGAATCCATTTTGTACATCTCTCCTTTCCATATTTTATACATAATCAATTTTAATAATTTCTACTCCACCCAATTTTCATAAAAAGTTCTTATAATACAATCCTTTTTCAATTCTACTTAATTTGATATTAACTAAAGATATTATACCTAAATCCGTAATAAAATACCACTTTTTACTTTTTTCTTTTCAGAGTTATTAATTCCCTATAAATTACAAACCCAGTAGTAACCCTCAGAATATAAATATATTACGTATTACGTAAAATTACGTAAAAGATGCTCATTAAGGATAGTATTTACTATTTTATATAATTAGCGGGTAATTAGCGCCATATAATTAGCGTTTGCTATACGTTAAAATATAGTATATAGTACTTATATAGTAAAATTTTCATAAGTAGTGCGATAGATTAACATAAAAAGTAAAAGAGAGGATAAAAACAAATGAATAATGATGAAAAATTTGAATTATTAAATAGAATCTTGAGTAAAGAGAAGCTTAAAAGAAAAATGAAAGTATATAAATTCATTGCACTAAATGACAAATCTTCTTCCGATATTACTAATTCAAAAGAATTAATAAATAAAATAATAATAGGAAATCAAATTCAATATACTTCAATCAAATGTTTAAATGATCCCGATGAATATTCCGTTTTACTTATGCATAATCTAGATGAGATTTTTAATGACAAATCAATTTCAATTATGCCCGAATATCTTTTAAACGGATTAACAAATGTAATTCGTCTAAATGATATTTCCCAACATATATATTCAACCAGTTTTGCTGAAACGAATGATTCTGTATTAATGTGGTCACATTATGCAAACTGTCATAGAGGCTTTTGTGTAGAATATGAATTTGATTTATCTGATTGTATAAATAATACATCTGATTACACGCTTATTTACAGTCCTATTATTTACATACCTCACCCTGCTATTATTCCAGAACTAATGGAAAAAGATATAGAAGATATTATTCAATCTCATGGTATTGATATATTACGCTTAGCATTTTTCAAAAATATACCTTGGCAATACGAAAATGAGTGGCGTCAATTATACATACCTAAAAGAGCTGCGGACAATAAAAATGGAAAATGTGATGTCTCTGTTAATCATGGTTTCAAAGTATCAAACGTATATGCTGGAATAAACATGAATAGACATTTGATAAAATATCTTAGTGATTGTTGTAAATCTATAAAATTAGATTTGCAACAAATGAAGCAAGATTATTCAAAGGATAAAATTAATTATGTATCAAAACGTATAGATAAACGTACAATCGCCAAGATTGTCGAATAATAAGATTCAACAACATTCCCGAATATTTTCTTCATTACATACAACATTCCTCAACTTTTGTTTCAATTCACAACATTCCCTAACATTTCTTTCATAATAAATTGAAGAAAAAGTTAGGGAATAAAAGCCACATAAAAAAAGAAAGCCCCTATTTACGAGGCTTTCAACAACTGTTATTATATAATTAATTCCCTAACATTTATTTCAATCGACATCTTCTAAGTACCGTGCTGCCGAGGGACACAAATCTGGTAACATCAAGGGCACAAAACTGGTAAAATGCCGTGCATCTACTATTCAGGGTGCTCTATCCAGTTAAAAAAGTGACACAAAAGTGTTAACATATTGCCTTTTATAATAACTCAACTATAAAAATTATCAATAAAAAACGGTAAAATGTTGTAATATGGACACAAATGTGGTTAGATGTAATTCATTTAATTAGTTTTACTGAATTTATATCGCTTCCATAAAGCGATGATATCGAATTTTCTTCAGAAATCCTAGTATTGTAAGTAAATATCCTCCTCCACAACAACAATCGTAAAGGGAAATATCCGTCTTTTTATTGGAATATTGCAAACATCTTTCATAAATCTCCAAAGATAATCTTACCGGGAAGGTGGTTTCACCACCTACATGATATAATACTCTTCCCTAGCGAAATCCTCATATTTACCATTTAATGTATTTTATATTCCATTATTTTTTATTCTCCATAATAAAGTTGCCTTTGCCTTGACGCCTCATAAAACATTACAGTTGCAGCGCATCCAACATTAAAGGAGGTGGCATAAGAAGATTCTGCCATCGGAATGGTTGCTAAAATGTCACAACAGTCTTTAAATGTATTGCACAAGCCATCTGTTTCATTTCCTATCATGAATAATACGGGACCGGACAAATCCAAATCATAAATAGGGTGTTCTTTATGGGCTGTAGTTCCTATTGTCTTAAAAGTTGGATATCGCCTTTTCATACAAGTTATAAAATCCAAAACTTTTTGAGTTTCAGGAACTCTGACTATCTGCATGTTAAAAAATGAACCCATAGATGAAACCACTACATCAGTATCGTATAAATCAAAGCATGTCCAGTTAAAATAAGACACTCCACCCCCAGTGCATCGCAAGAACGGATGATTGTTCCGAGATTACCTTTATTCGAAGGTCTGTCAAATAATGCAATTACCGGATTATTTGACAATACTAATGCGTCCAAATCATCTGCACGCATACCAATGATAGCCATAATCTCTGACGTTTCTTCTTTGCCACTAAGCTCTTTCATCAATAATTCAGTAAGAATAAAGTTAATCTTAGTAGATGTACTGCTAATTATTCCTTTTGCCCAATCTGATAGGTTATTCTCATTGACATAGAGAAAAGATTTTATATTCCATCCTTTTATTACTGCTTCATTTATATTACGTACCCCTTCTACAAGAAATTCTTGATATTTATAACGTTTATTTCTGTTATTTTTTAAAACCTCAAATTTTTGGTAAGTAGCATTTTTAGTAATAACTCTTTCTGTTCTCATAGTTTATTTACCTTCCGGATTATTTAAGTAATCAGCAACATCAGGTATAAATACTTTAACAAGAAGTTACTAATTCAATAATATTTGTAGACATATACAAAAATTATACCTCATATTTACAATTATGCAAATAAAAGTTATGGAATTCTATTCATTAGCTACCTATCTCTCCTAAAAGGGTCATTATTATTACAATAATTAAAACAATTCTTAGGAAATACAGATAAAATGAATGTAAACATAGGGTTTCTTTGTAAGTTCATATTATCATTGTTTTTATAAAGATATTTCATGAGATTTTCCCATTTTGTATATTTATCTTTCATAAGTGTTATAGCTATATGAACCAAAATACTAAATCTATAACCATAGTCTGTTTCGTCGGGAAATAATATATCGTTAATGTATTTGATATAGTTTAATATTTCATCGTCTGGATTAAGTTGGGTCAACTTTCTATCATTAAGCAAAAAAATCACGACATGAATACTGTTCGTGATTTTTTTGTTATTACTTGTTTCTTACCATTACTTATTTCTACATACACGAAACCCTTGGTCAGAACCTATACCATTCGGATCGAACTTACCACTATAAGAGATTTCGCAGCAGATCACATCTCCGATCCAACCGCCGCCCTTACACACTCGAAAATAACCACTATCGTAAACGTCGTCTTGAAACCAGTCCCAACACCATTCTCTTACATTCCCTGACATATCATAGATTCCTAACTCATTTGGTTTTTTTTCACCGACGGGTTTCGTATTGTTATTGTTATTCTCGATGGCAGCCCAGGTCCAATCTCCTGATAAGTAGGTATCTCCAGCATTTCTCCAATACCATGCCACTTCGTCTGCGTTATTATCACCACTATATCTATTATTTTTACTCAGTTGTCCTCCACTTGCAGCATATTCCCATTCTGCTTGAGTAGGTAATCGATAACCATTGGCTTCTTCATTCATCGTTATAATCCATTTGATATTATCTACTTCATTTATATTATCTGGATCTTTCAGATTTTTGTCTATGTTGTAATAGGGTTCTAAGCCTTCTTTTTCACTTCTTTTGTTACAGTACTCAATGCAATCATACCAACTCACTGTGTCTACTGGAAGATTATTACCTGTAAAATTAGAAGGATTACTTCCCATTACATCAATCCATTCTTGTTGGGTGACTTCATACTTACCAATATAAAAGTCTGTTATTGATATGCCGTCTTTATAATAATCGGATTCTGTGTTTATATAAGTTCCGCCTTCAACTAGCACTAGGCGATCAGCTTTATCGTTAGAACAAGCACAAATGAAAACTACAATTGACAATAAGAGTGAAACTAATAGTTTTTTCATTTACTTATCTCCTTTAAACATAACTCTTCTGTATAGTTATATTGCTATTGTATGTAGGTAAGTATTGTGATGATAAAACAGACTAAAGTCTCAAGGCTGGTTAGTCTTTCTATACATTACAAAATTAAATCAAACAGTTCGGATGACTGCTTATTACCCAATAACAATTAACTTATGAATTGTTACCACACAGTTACATTGGCATAGCCACTGCTTTGATATCCTTCTACGCATAACGCTTGATAAGACCAACTACTACCAAGATTCATACCAACATTCCTCCATGCATTTACATGGTTATTAAAAGTAATCTGTACGTTACTTCCGGTTGCCCTTTTTGACTGTCTAACACTCCAATATTGTGTGAATGTTTGAGTACCATCAATAGAAGGTGCGTTGTATCTCGTAGCTGTATAGATATCATAAGTACCACCATCGCTAGACATGGAACCTTTATAAGTTCCAGTAGGTCTATAAGTACCCCAGCTATCAACAACGTAATATTCTATAAGCGAATTACGTGTCCAACCATAGAATGTTAAATATCCATTGCCAGATGGATTAAAAGCCCCAGCATTATAGTTTACAATCCTACTAGCATTCCCTGTAGTCCAACCTTTACCAACAACAAAATTCCCACAATTGGACCAGTTAACACTGTAATTACCATTGCTTCCATTGGTAGAAGTTACTGTACCACCCCCATCTGTCCAGTTTTGCCAATAATCTACAGCTGCTGAAGCTGATACCGGAATAAAACATGAAAAAATCATTACCATTGCACACAATACTGCGAGCTTCTTTTTGTTAAACTGAAACATAAAATACCTCCTTAAAAATGTTAAATTTATTATTCATACTTACCTACATACGATTTTAAACTTCTAATACTTCTAAAGTTTGCTTTTAGGGTTTATAGTATAAATGATCCTTTAGATCGTATATTTTATGATTTGTAATTTTTGAGAGTGCTCTTCTGTATATTCATTCAACAACGTTCACTTAATATTATGAACTTATTTACAATATACTGATTAGTGATAACATATATTTCCATTTCATTATATAACCATTTTCAGTTAATATCTTATTGTATATTGCTATCTATAAATCAATTATTGCTAATGTTCAATAATATAAAAAAAGGTACTTAGTTTTATATAAACTAAATACCTTTTAAACGACTGATTTATTTAGACTAACTTAATCTTGATTTTAATTCTATAATCTTGTTTTCGATTATTTGAATTATTTTAATAAACTCTTCATCACTTTTACCCGTAGGATCATCTAAGCCCCAATCTTCACGATACTTACAAGGTAACATTGGACAATCCACATTACATCCCATAGTGATGACTACATCTGGGCTAGGAATATCATCAATTAATTTATTGTACTGTTTTTCTTCCATATCAATATTATATTGTTGCTTTATTAATCTTACGGCATCAGGGTTAATATGGTCTTTTAGATGAGTACCAGCAGAATAGCTATCAAATACATCGCTGGCAAAAAGATTTCCTAGAGCCTCAGCAATTTGGCTTCTGCACGAATTGTGAACACATACGAACGCAACTTTTGGTTTTTTATTATCATTTAATATAATTTTATTCATTATTATTGTAGTTCCTTCCTAATCTCTTTTATCTATAAAATTGTTTTCCTATTATTTAACAGCAACAACCGCCACCGGAACAACCACAATCTCCACCCTTGTTTTGGCCTTCTTCTAAAGAATCCAAAGTAATTCCTAGTAAAGACATTAGTTCGTCATTGGTAGGATAACTAAATTTCTTAATAATTTTATCATTTACCATAGTAACAGGTAACACTTTAATACCTTCTTTGTTAAGTATTTCTTTGATTTGTATGTTTTGAACGAAAGCATTTGGTGCAGAGGATAAGTTATAACGTTCTACTTCAACACCTTGCTTTTTTAGTGTATTTGTTATTGTTGATATTCTGAGTAACTCAGGGTCTACTCCAACTCCACATAAACCTGTTTCACAACACATCGCTGGTTCGAAAATAGTTAATTTACTCATATTAATTCTCCATTCTTATTAATTTATTTTTATATAAACCACTTTTTAGTACTGTTAGCAAAATTAACAAGTAACAACATAACTGGAACTTCTACTATTACTCCAACAATTGTTGCCAAAGCAACTGGTGATGTTGCACCAAATAATGCAATGGCCACAGCCACAGACAATTCAAAGAAGTTGGAGGCACCTATCATACCTGCAGGAGCTGCGACATCATGAGGTAACTTCAATAATTTTGATGCGATATAAGCAATAAAGAATATGAAAACTGTCTGTATAATTAAAGGAACTGCAATAAGTACAATATGTGTGGGATTTTTTAGAATGATCTCACCTTGGAATGAAAATATGATAATCAAGGTTAATAAAAGCCCTATTATAGTAGTATTATTGAATTTTGGTATAAAAGTATTTTTAAAGTACTCTTCTCCTCTTTTCTTAATTACTATCATTCTAGTGAAGATACCTCCTACCAGAGGAATTACAACAAATAGAATCACTGATAAAAAGAGGGTATCCCAAGGTACGGATACATTAGATACTCTTAAGAGGAACTTTACAATAGGAACAAATGCAACTAAGATAAGCAAATCGTTGGTTGCTACTTGAACTACCGTATATGCAGGGTTACCTTTGGTTAAATGGCTCCACACAAATACCATGGCTGTACAAGGGGCTGCGCCAAGTAAAACTACGCCAGATAAGTAATCTTTAGCAAGTTCAGGCGAAATTAAATTACCAAATATAATATAGAAAAACAAGTATGCGATACCAAACATAGTAAATGGTTTAATTAACCAATTAGTAACCCATGTTACGAACAAGCCTTTTGGATTATGTCCAACGTCCTTTATACTTTTAAAGTCCACTTTCATCATCATCGGATAAATCATTAACCATATTAAAATAGCGATTGGTATAGAGACATTTGCATATTCAAATTTTCCTAGTAAACTTGGTATTGCGGGTAAATATTTACCAATTAGTATACCAATAATCATACAAAGGATTACCCAGATTGATAAATAGCGTTCGAAGAAACTGATTCCACTAGAATTGTTGTTAGTTTCCATAGTTTATATCTCCTATCGATTTTTATAAGTAAAGAGCTTTTAAGTTAGAGCCTTTTACATCGTCTTTTGACCATTCCGTTATAGCAACCTTTCCTTTCGTATGATCATAAACTTTATTAATCCATACGATTTCATTATTTGCTTTTGCTTTTAATAACGAATTATCTGTTTTGACTTTGTATAGGGAAGCGTTAATTACCCACCAACCACAATGGATATTAGCTCTGTTTAAGTCCTCTTCTAATCGTAAGGCTTCATAAACTGGTGTAGTTTCAGGTAGAGTAACAATTATTACAGATGTTTCATGTTCATTACGTAGTCTAGGTAATAGTTTTTTAACAGATTCAGGGGTATCTCCCATAGTACGTTGTACTTCTTTATGATAGCTTTGAGTCGAATCAAGTAATAACAAAGTATGACCCGTTGGTGCAGTATCAATAACAACGACTTCGTTTTCGCATCGATCAACAATAGAAGCAAATTCTCTGAATACAGCAATTTCTTGTGTACATGGAGATCTTAAATCTTCCTCAATGTATGCAATATCTTCTTCGTTCAAATTATTAGCACGAGCTTTCGATAAGACGGTTTCCTTATAGGCAGATAATACTTTCTGTTCATCAATATGACTTAAGGTAATATTCTCCTGTTCACTTATTACAAAATTAAGATGTGCTGCAGGATCTGTAGTAGATAGATGTACTTTAACACCTTTTTCTGCTAACCCAAGAGCAATAGCGGCTGCTATTGTAGTTTTTCCAACTCCACCTTTTCCCATTGTAAAGATTACTTTTTTCTTAGATTGATATAATTCATCAATAATATTTTGTAGATTTAATAAATCATTATGTTCAAGTTTATAATTTGCTGTAGTACTTTGATCAGATGTAAATAAAGATCTTATGTTATCTATACCTGTTACGTTATAAGCTCGAAGAGGAATGAAATAAGTATTTAAATTATTAAGGTTATCTGGCATTTGAGCAAATGCTTTTTGTTGTTTTTGATAAAGACTTTCAGATAATGAATCATCAAAACTTGTTACTACACCATTTATTATTAGTATCTGATTTACAACGCCAAGGTCCATTAGTTCTTTTGAGGCACGTTCTGCTTCTTTTAATGGTCCATTATCAGGTCTTGCAACAAGAATTAGTGTTGTTAAGTTACTATCTGTTAATGTATCAACTGCCTTCTTGTAAATAGCTTTCTTTTCACCTAATCCAGCAAGTTGACCAAGACAAGAAGCTCCATGCGTACTTTCACTAATGAATCCACTCCAAGCAGACGGTAATTGTAGCATTCTTAATGTATGACCTGTTGGAGCAGTATCAAATATAATATAGTTATACTCTTTACTAGCTGAATCATCTGTTATAAAGTTTGAAAATTCATTAAAAGCTGCTATTTCGACCGTACATGAACCAGAAAGCTGTTCTTCCATATTCGAGATAACTTCTGTTGGTAAAACCCCTCTATAAGGAGCGATAACACTTTCTCGATATTCTGCGGCTGCACCAATTGGATCTAAATTTGCCACGTATAAGTTTGGTACTTCTTTAATTGGTGTTCCCTTATTATCTAAATCTGTATCAAATACATCTTGCAGATTGGAAGCCGGATCAGTGCTAATTAGTAATACTTTATTTCCTTGATCAGCTAAGGAAACAGCTGTTGCACATGCTGTTGAAGTTTTACCAACGCCACCTTTTCCAGTATAAAACAAGTATTTTGTTAAGTTAACTTTGTTTGGTTCAAATATTGTTTTCATTTAGAACCTCCTCTTTATTTTCACAAATACAATTTGTATTATTACATTTATTGCAGATACATTCCTCTTTTGGTGTAATAATACCCATTAAAAAATACATCATTTGATTTGCTTTTTCTAAATTGAGTCGGTATCGCATCCAAGTACCATTTTTTTGACCTACTACTAAACCACAATCCATTAAGTACTTCATATGATGGGATAAAGTAGGTTGTGAAAAATCAAACAATTTCAATATGTCACATGCACATTGCTCACCACATGATAGGATATCTAAGATTTTTAATCTATTGGGATCAGCGATTGCCTTCATTAATTTAGAATTATCTTCGTAGTAATTCATGATTACCTCCTTTAATTCTTATATATTGATGTTCGTCTATATAATGCATTATATATATGTGTATCTATATTGTCAATATGTATCAACATGTTTTGTGTACATATTATATCATATATATAATTATCTATAATATATGTTCTATACAAAGTAAAAATGCATAGGTACAATACAAAGCATTCAATATAATCTACTTTTCTACCCCGAATATATAGATAAACATCTATATTTTATGTAATTTCAGGTTGGCGATTGTACTCGAGTAAAAAGAAAAATACACCACTAAATGTCATAATACTTCAACATGTAATGGTGCACTTTTCTAGATTACATCTCTCAACAAAGAAGTCTTTTTACTGATTCAGGAATATCTCCTTGTGTATGAGCTATTTCTCTATGATAACTTTCAGTCGAATATAGTAACAACAATGTGTGCCCTGTAGGTGCTGTGTCTAGTAAAGCCTAGAGATTTACTTCTTTTTTCCATAATCGCTGTATTTCTCTATATGCCTTCAACATCCTGAAGCCTCACCAATCCTAGCATATAGTTTCTCTTTTTATTGATTCGTGCCTACAAGTTTACTTCTACGTTCCATTAGAATAACATCGTGCCACTTTCCGTTATTCATTCTTCCAACTCGTTCTCTATATCCTATTTCTCTAAACCCACATTTCTTATGTAACATCCTACTAGGGAGATTATCTTTAATAATACCGGACTGTAAGGTCCAATAACCCTCTTTTTCAGATTGTTGTATTATATTATTAAGAAGAGTAGTACCTACACCCTTCCCCCTATGCTTATCCCTAATATAAATACTGACATCAACTACACCTGAATATACACAACGACTTGAAACTGGAGATAAAGCTACCCAACCTAATATTTCTTCTCCCGAACGAGCAACAAAACGACAGGCAGTAATATGTCCCTTATCCCATTCTTCCCAATTTGGAACATCGTTTTGAAAAGTCGCAATTTCAGTTTTTATTCCAGCCAAATAAATTTCTGAAACTTGCTGCCAATCTGATTCTTTCATGTCATCAATAATATAATCCATATTTGCTCCTTTCATTCGTGTTTAACAAACACACTTGCAATTGATACTTATTGTCATAAGTACAATTCAATCATTTATTTTCTTTGACGGACTTTACTAAAATCTCCAGACTATCTAAAACTTGATTCCTTTTGTCTTCCGGAATAGATTTAAAGATGTCTGAATAATACCTGTACATGCTATTCTCAATACTTACAAAAACCTCAATTCCTTGATCCGTTAATTGTATTGATATATAACGCCTATTTTCTGCGTCTATGTCCCTCTTCACTAAACCAGCCTCTACTAGGTTATTGATAGTTCTGCTCATAGTACTCTTATCCAATCCAAGCAAATCTGCAAGTTCTATCAATGAAATTTTCTTAATGCGTCCTATCTCAACAATAGCATGACATTGTGCAATAGTTACACCACAGCAAGAGACATCACTTTTTTCAAGAATACCTAGATTTCTTACGAGTATTCTTAGTAGCTCTCTTAAATACTCACTTCCTTGGTTAATCATATACTCACCTTTCTTTAATTATTGTAATTATTTGCTTATCTTATAGCCACCATCAGAAATATAGTTTCTCCGTTAATTTAGTCTGATATATCTGATAGAAGAATTAATACTACTTTAGCAATATCCTCAGATTCAGCAATCCGCCCGATAAATATTATGTTTTACAGTTTCTTCCTTATCAAGTAGTAATGTCGCACAGGCTTTGCCTATTCCTGAATTCGTTCCAGTTATTACATAAACCTTATCTTGGAATTTCATAATATTCCCTTCTCTATTTTTTATAGTTTAACACACAACTGTTGTATTATACAACTAATATTAACATTTTCTTACTATATCTTTTCTGTTATAATTGAAGTAACTGTTAGGGCTGTAAATTGGTACAATAATATAAGAAATATGACATTCACGAACATTTGCTTCACATAAATAATGAAGGAAATATTCAGGGGGCAAAAACGAAAAAAAGAAAAAAGCCTTTAATAACAAGGCTTTCAAGATTCTAAATAAAATATATACTCGAAGATTTCTTTCAATTGACATCGATGTCGAGAGACACAAATCTGGTAACATCAAGGACACAAAACCGGTAAAATGATGTATCAGCACTTTTCCACCACCTATCATTAAGAGGGATTACCCCCACAGACTCCAAACCCAAAATTGCTCTGGCGAATAACCGCTATCTACAGCATTCTTTTCCTTTTCTTTAATGAAATTCCGCCAGTCAGGTGTGTTCCAGGCAGAAAGCCGCTCCGCCCAAATCAGTTCCTTCTCAAGGTCATCGCTATATACATCGATTTCAGGAATAAGATTATTATTTGTTATATAGTTTTTATAAAATTCAATGATGAATTTTATTATTTCCACTCTTTCGTTCCAACTACTTGTAGACAATAACTTATCTATTTGGCTACTAAGTTCTGTTTTAGAAATGGATAAATTTCTAAACGCCCAGTCTAGATGTGTACGCCATGGATAATATTCATGCGAAACCAAAAAGGCAATGTGATAAATTCTTTCTATCATTATGCCAAACAATATATTAGCTTCAGGAATATGATTTCGCTGTACATTTTTATTTAATTCAAAAAATTCTTCAACGGACAGCTCTTTTAAATTGGTTATTAATGATTTTTTCCATAGTTGCTCTGGATATTTTGTTACATCAGTTTTTTCCCGTAAATGTTTTAATGTTCCTTTTGAATTTAAAATTATAGTATTCTTCTGCATTGTAAATAAAGTTTCAAAAGATATATTTTCCCAAGGTAAATTATCATTATTAGATAGGAACTTATTGGCACTACCGTCTAACAGCCAAGATACTGGATGGACACATAGAATCGAGCCTTCTCTCTTCCACTTGTTGGTTTTAGCAAGACAATCATTTAATAATAATTGTAATTGTTTACCTTGATTTTTCCATATTGCATCATCTAAATATATAGATGCTTCAAGATCAGAAATCTCATCATCAATTCCTAATCCAACAGAGCCTAATATCATTATATCCATATCTGATATGATATTAGGATAATTTGCTTGAATTAGTGGTATGATTATGTTTTCAAAATAATTCATTGCATTATTTGACATTCTTACTTTCCCCTTTATACCTATAAAACTTGTAAAAAATTGCACTTAATCATAATTATAATCTTCCCATATTTCTATTTTATTGCCATCCAAATCAAAAAAAGAAAATGAACGGCCAAAATAATCAAATGTTTCACCGATTTTCACATTATTGTTAGCCAATATTTGTTTAATAGTATCAAAATCGCTAACACAAAAACCATAGGCAGGTTGTTGACCTGATGAGTAATTCATCTGAGAATTTATATGGTTTTCATTAGTAAGTAACATTATCTTTACTTCATTTGCAGTTCTCAAATCATAATATAAGGTATCTTTATGCCTTATTTTAAAACCTAAGTTTTTCTCATACCAACTTGCTGCTTTTTCTAAATTATTCACAGGAATATAAATATAGCTACTAATAATCATGCTTATACCTCCTTAGTTAGTACATCTTGATAGAAATGTTACAAAAGTGAATAAAGTTACAATTTTTTAAAATGAATTAATCAAATTGAGGCAAATAACCACCTGAGCATAAGGACATAAAAGGGTGAAAAGTGTTTTATACGGTATTATCTACTTTTTATTTGGTTTTCTTTTAATACGTAATAACTTCTGAATATCTTCAAGCTGTGAATTGATTGTTTCAAAAGACATCCATTTACCGTCATGATATGTTGTTGAATTGTTGTAGATGCTCTGAATTTCATCTGAATAAGTATGTTGCTCATTCTCAAATTTAGCTCTTTCATCTTTTCCAAAAATAATCTGTATGCTAAAACAATTTTCTTTAGCATACAGCGTACATAAGGTTTTACCACCACGTCGATATTTATGTTCATACTTCCAATTATTCCACTTGGTGTTTTTTCGTAAGATATCCATTTCGTATAAGTTTTCTATCAAATTACAAACATCCGCCCATACATTATACTTCTCTGTACCGAGCATTTCACTAAGGTCTTGATTTGTTGGAATAACTTCTTGCATATTAATTCCTCCACTAATAAAAGTATTGTTGAATACATATCCGTACAATGTCTTATTTGGGAACAAATGAGGCATTCCAATCTTTTTTGAACACAAAAATTCCACCACCTAACTCCAAGTTTACAATCCTATCACTTGAGGCTACGCTATGCCCTTCAGTCCTTAATCCTGTACATGATTTTTTATCTTTATAAAAGTTTAAAAGCACTGCGTAAATCATCTGTATCCCATACAATAATAGCATTATACCTATAAGCTTCTACTTTCCGTTAATCTGAGCTTCAAAACAGAAAACTTGTTATTAGCGCAATAACCTACATATGATTTTACACTTCCATCAGCTCTAAATGTAACACACAAATGACCATCTTTAGAATTTACCCAAAGATATCTTTTTGTACCATCTTCATTGGAACTAATTAAGTACCCGGGAGTTTTGAAAGCAATTACACATTCTTCATAAGTGTTCAGCTTGCCACTGTCAAGATCATCAGCTGAGGAAAGATTGGTTTCACTATCGGCAAATTCAGCTCTATATTCATCCCCCTCAAAACTTCCGGCGAAATAAGTAACTAAACCACTTGTTGTGTCAATCCACACTTCTATTTCTAAATCCTGTCCATTTACCGTTATGTTGTAATAGTAATAAGCTTTGTCAACTTTCGCAGGTTCACCTAAAATTGCATTAACATCACTTTCGGTCATACCTATTTCCAATTGGCTGAATTTAGCATAACCGTCACTTTTGACAGTCTCACTCTGTGAGTCATTTTTATCCTTGTTGCATGCCGCCAACGATAGAACTATCAGTAGCGTAAGTAGTAAAGCAAATAATCTTTTACATTTGTTTTTCATAATCATATTAATTCCCCTCCTCAAATAGCCTTGTTCAATTAGTTCTTTTTCCAAGCTTCTTGTACACTAAAAGCGTTAAATCTTCTTTATTTTCATTACCTACAACAATTAACTTTATAGCCTCTGTTCACCCCCCTTACCCTAATTCATATCCTTATACTTTTTTCACAATAAATGATTGAATTAAATAATCCAAAATACCTGCAATTCCTCCCGCGATTAGTAATCGAATTATATCAATGGAATTATTACCTCCCCAATCAAACATAATCATATATTACATAATTACCCATTATATGTCAACTAGAAAGCAAATACCTTTAATTCAATTGAAACTGCTATATTAATATTTTACTTCTTTATGAATATAAGAATTGGATATACCTACAGCATATGATATAATAGCTAGAAAAAAGGGGGAGTACTATGGGCTGTTTAGGTAATTTACTTTGGTTTATCTTCGGTGGGTTCATTATGGGAATGAGCTGGTTAATTGCTGGTATTCTATGGTGCATAACAATTGTAGGGATACCGATTGGATTACAGTGCTTTAAGTTTGCTAGTCTATCATTTTTCCCATTTGGTAAAGAAGTTGTATATGGCGGAGGTGCTGGATCCGTATTGTTGAATATCCTTTGGATTATATTTTCTGGCCTGCCTCTTGCATTAGAAGCTGTAGTTATTGGTGTAATCTTCTCTATTACTATCGTGGGAATTCCTTTTGGTCTTCAATGTTTTAAGATTGCCAAACTAGCACTTATGCCATTTGGATCAAGTGTGGTATAGATACGAGCCAGGCTGTTAACCTGGCTCGAAGATGCAATATTCAACAATGGGATAGGGAGAAACTTAGGGCAGTACTCTATAAGAATACTCGGTTGTAGTCATAACCTCTATCATAACTTCTATGTGCAGATTTAAGTGAAAAGTATACTCCCAAAAGTTATACTACTTCTAATCTACTATTTCATTATCATATTGTACGATACTATGTCTTCAAGTGATTTGCATTCAAAATGCCCAGGGAATGGTTTTGAATTCTCATCGGGATAACCCATAACAAGCAGAGCGACTGGCTCGATGTTATCAGGAAGCGAGAACTCCTCAATGATGGCATCGGGAATAAAATGCATAACCCACGTCGTACCCACACCAAGGGAATAAGCCTCAAGCATCATATGTGTTGTAACGATACTCGCATCAACAACGCCGCTGGTCTTGCCGTCATATTCTCGTTGCCAACATTCATTCTTGTCATAGCAGATAAGCATCGCGTAAGGAGCATTGAAGTGGCATTGAGTACACCTTCTTAGTTTGGCTATTCCTTCTTCATTATTGATAACTAAAATCCGTTGAGGTTGGCGATTGCATGCGGTTGGCGCTAGGTGACCAGCTTTTAGTATTTTGTCTATAGTGTCTTGTTCAATAACCTTGTCAGTAAACTTGCGAACCGAATATCGTTCCTCTACTAGTTTCAAAAAATCCATATTTTTGTTCATTGAAGTCCTCCTCATTTAGTTTGACGCAAACTTTACTATTCACATCTTCCTTGTAAAATTAGTATAACAAAAGAAGGCTGACAACTGTATGTCATACTTCATTGTATTGTTTTGATATTTCACTACAATTCAAACAAATTCATACTTTCAAATCAGGTGGTTAACTTAATCTAGCCTTTTATTCTATTTACAATATTATTTCGTAATCCATCGACTTTCCAGCATAATCTGAATTCCATTCGTTTTTACGCTTTTGTACAAATTTAAAACCGACGCTCTCGTAATTTTTTTGTGCAGGTATTAACTGTTCATCTGTAGTAACTATAAGTTTTTTAACATTTTTATTAGTTATTCGATTAACTGCTTCTTGCAACTGCATTTTTCCGAATGTTTTCCCTTTATACTTCGTTGCAATACAATTATGACCAATTTCTATGTAGTCAGGCATATTTCTTGGGTCCCAGCATATAAAGCCAATTGGGGTACCATTTAAAGTTGTAACAAAACCACATTCATCAGCTATTTGCAGATTATCATAGAAAAAATCATCTTCTTCTTTCCATTTTATTATCCAGTCCCTTTCATATCTGCTGTCAAATGAATATCCATCTTTTAATAATTCGTACATAATACCTCTTTGTAATTCACTAAATTTTTTAAATTCTATATTCATTAATACCCTCTTCCATCTACACTTTAGATTCACAAAAACAGGGCCTTTACCCATGTAAAAGGATTGAATCCCATCTGATATAGGACTCAATCCTTTTGGTTTAAGTTGTATATCTGAACAGATTTATCAGGCTCGTTGATTAAATTCATAATAAAATCTCGTCCGTTAAGGTTTTTTGGCAATATGTAGTGCAATTGTATCATTGATTGTAATTATGTTACCTGCTTCTATTATTACTTCCCGGATTCCATTGTAAAATCTCGATTTATAGGGTTCCTGCAAAGTTATATGTTCAATATGCGTACTAATCCACGAAATATATTCATCTGCATTAAGTACTCTAACTTTTTTCCATTCACGATAACTATAATCAACAAAACCATAATTTACTACATTATCATAATGCAATTTACAAGTGTATTTTGTTTCAACATGAAAGTGCTTTTTATATATCTGGTCAATTTTGTTATACAACTCTTCGTTCGCACTTTTTTCATCGGAGATCGTCATAAACATCGCTAATGTGCCGCCTTGTTTCAAAAGATCGTATGTTCTTGTAAAACCGATTTCTTCCGGTATCCACTGAATTGTAGCTGCTGAGAATATTAAATCAAATTTTAGCTCTCCAAAATCATGTGTTTCAAAGTCATCATTTACGATGTGAAAATTATTATATGGGTTAAATTTGTTCTTCATAAATTCTGTAAAATGCTCTCCCAGCTCTATACCAAGATAATTACAACCTGTATTCAGGAATGGTTCGGTGGCTTGACCTGTTCCTGGTCCGATTTCAAGTACGCATTTTTCTAAATCGAGTTTTGCAATCATAATAATCTCAGTAAAGATTTCATCACAATAACGTAGCCTCCATTTTTCAAATTGTTCAGGAATTGTATCAAAAGTTTTTCTGAAATCCATATTTAATCACCCCACAAATACAAATAATCTGCCCCTTTACGTCTAAGATTTAATTGGTTTACTGAATCACAATGTACTATAATTAAGTTATACAAATTCCTTATCAAAAAAGATTACAGAATCTTTGTTATGAGCATCATCAAAGATATATGATTCGATAAACTTACCACCAAATGAATTTGATAAATAACCCTTAATGAATTCCATGCACATGAATGCTGGATAATTATCGCCAGATTTATCGGTTACACCATACTGATCGGGCTCAACAAAACCAAATTGCGGATAATATTCTGGACGACCAAAAAACATGATTGCTCCATGTTCATGTTCCCTTACTTTGTCTATCATGGCATGAATAAGTGCTTTTCCAACTCTTTTACGTTGATATGCTGACTACTGTCTAAAGGGAAAGCCAAAGCTTTCCCCATTTTAATAATTTTATTTATCTTTTTACTGCTGTCATGAGCATTAACGTAAGATAGTCTTCAGTGTCTGCATCGTGAAGATTATAATCTGCGGTCGTTCTCCAAATCGCCTTACCATCTGGTATATCTTGAGCATATGTAACATTTACCAAATCAGATTTTTGCCACAGGTCTTGCCACCATTAAATAACCAAAGGCGGTTTTAAATTTAATTAAATACCCTCGGCTTTATCCTAATGCCACCTCTAACTCAATGCTTACTTTTAGCATAACTTACACATTCTTCCAATTTGTGATAAATAAACTATATCAAAAAAATACATCTATATCAAGATAAAAATTATAGATTGGCGGCTATTCCATGTAAACACTATCTTAACGTAAAGGATAGCAGATTAGCATTTCCAACTCCACGATAGGTCAGATAAATTGCTTGCTTTCCGTTCGGAAGTTTAAGGGGAGTAGTGTACTCCTCCCACACATTCGAATTCTCAACCTTAAGGGTGGAAAGTACGTCACCATCCCAAGCATTTTTCACCTCAAATACGCCACTTGCATATCCTCTTACCTTAATACTAATTTCCGTTACATTTTTACAATCAAAGTATTTAAAACCTGCCGTGGCGGTATCCTGAATATTTGCAATATATCCCGGATACTCATCTCCATCCTTACCATCTTGCATAATCTTAGGAAATCGGTTATCTCCCACATATATGGAAGGAATTTCACGAAATAGATTACAGGCAATATATGCAGGATACTCCCCTTTTCCTTCTAAAGGTCCTCCATTCAGACCACAAGAACTAAGTTCCACTTGTGGAATCCTGCCATCCGATAATACTGTTAGCTTTTCTGCACAACCCTGTCTACTGTACCATGTACCATTAGTCTGACGATGATAAAAAATGTACCAATCATCTTGTATTTTAACTATACTACCGTGATTATTCCCTCCATAAGCCATTGGCTGTTCAGCAGGTTTATAAGTGTCTATATGTAAATCGCAATTACTTACCAGCACGCCACCATACACAAACCCCTTTGTTGGATTATTGCTAGTAGCATAACAAAGCTCATGCATTACAATAGATGAATAGATGAGATAGTAGATATCTCCTATTTTACGGATAGATGGCGCTTCAAAAAACTCATGCCCCTCAAAGCCGCTATCTGCACTATATTCACAACCCGGAGCCACAATTACTGGTGTCGCAACGATAGTCAACATATCCGATGCCAAAACGGTTGCCATGGCTCCATGGCGGGATTTATCACCTCTAGAACAAAAACCCGTGTACAGATAGGTTATATCTCCCTCTGTCAACACACCAGGATCAAACTGAGGCTCATCTCCTTCCTTTTCACCCAGACGAGTTCCGTCTTCATAGTGCACATATCCATAAAATTCATATTGCCCCGCTGGAGTATCGCATACAGCTACGGACACAATGGATACATGATCAAGTACGTAATACAGATAATACCTGCCATCCGGTCCTACTGTAACATCTGGTGCATACAGGCACATCTTACCATTTTTATTTAGTGGGTCTGTGATTTTAGGATAAATCACGCCCTCATATCGCCAATCAGCCAGATTATCTACTGGTGCAGACCAGCATACATAATCCCCAAGGCAAAATACATGACCATTATACAAGTCATGAGATCCATATACATAGACTCTGTCTCCAAATACATACGGCTCTCCGTCAGGAATATACTCCCATGATGGTAAATATGGGTTATAAGATTGTTTTTTCATAATCATTTTCACATCTTTCTGTTATTTTTTAAATTCATACTGTTCTTACAACATTTTTAGGTACAATTCTAACTCTGCATGATTCGATTGTAGTCATAACCTCTGTCAGCGTTTCTATGTACAGGTTTGAGTTCGAAGTAAACTACTGCATTTTCAGGAAGGTTTATTCGAAAACATACCAGACTATCTTTAGAGAATATGCTGTTAGTCTGTACAAATGGGTGTGCAACGTCCTGTAAAACAGCAATCTGTGCTTGAGATGGATTTGCAGGTTCACCTAGATCGTGCCAGACTTTCAGAGGATTACAAGTAGACTCATCTACACGTTTTGTAAGAAGACATAATTCATTAGTTTCAGTCTTGAATTCATAGTTAAGAGTTATAGTATCGTCCAATCGTTTACATGTCCTGTTCCAGGCAACACCACGGTATTCACCAGTTTCCATACGCATAATTACAGTATTGTCGTCTCGATAAACACAGTAACCTTCTAGTTCCTTGAGTTTTTTAAAGAATGCAAAGGTCCAAAAAGTAGGTTTCGGGATGCAGCCGTTTGCAACTAGCCCAAACCCTCCGTGGAAAGGAGTAAATGGTACACCCTGTTCCTCGAAAACATCTCCAAAGGTCCAATAAGAGTAGGACTCGTTGTCATCACCTAGACGCGATAGCTGATGAGCAATATATGCTGCATTTTGGTTGGTATCATGCAATGGACAATTAGGTATATAAGATGTATTAAACTCTGTTATGTGAATAGGCAATCCCTCGTACTGTGGAAAATTGTCAACGATTTCGCGGGTACTATGTAGATTAGTAAAGCCTTCTTCTGGATCCATCAGATCGGCGTAACCATAGTGTCCCTCATATTTTGGAAAATCTGTAGTATAATGATGTCTTGTCACGAAATCTACTGGTATTTTCTGTTCTTCACAAAACTCCATAAACCCCTGAATCCAAGGTTTATCACTGCCACCACAAACGGCAGGACCTCCAACTTTAAATCGACTATCAACTTCCTTGATTGCCACAAATGACTCCTTAAACAATTTAAAGTATTCTTGCATATCAGCATTTTCCCAAAATCCACTTAGATTTGGCTCATTCCAAACTTCAATTGGCCAGGTAACCACCTCATCCGCACCATAGCGTTCCATTAGATGACGCAAGAGAGCCTGTATCATGTGCTTCCATGCTTCATAGGATTTAGGTGGTGTGGTATTTCCCTTCCAGTAGAAAATAGTCTGTTCACCCCTAGCCATCTTCTGTGGCATAAATCCTAACTCCAGAAAAGGTGCTAATCCCATACTTCGATAACTATCCATAACACGGTCTAAGTAAGTAAAATTATATTCTGCATGGACTTTCCCCTCCACTGTATATTCTTGATAAATAGCCATATCATCACAAAACAATCCATGTCCACGAATATGTTTGAAACCAATTAATTCCTGTACTAGACGAAGTTGTTCTTGATACTCCTGTTGCAATGCCAACCCCATTCGTCCTGTACCAATGCAATAATCAACTTGATTGTGAAATTCTACTCTTTCATCTCCACGTATTTTGATACTTTTGCTTCTTGTCTGTTCTTGTTTCATTCTTTTAGATACCTCTCTTTGCCCCAAATTGTTCTTTTCATAACAATAGACAACGACCTATTTTGAGTGAATTAAATTGGTAGCGTTGTCCTGCGTCAACATGTTTATATTATATTGGATTGACCTATATGCAACAATGATTTATACTTATGGAAAATTGATGTATTCTCACATGAAAGGAGTAACATATCAGATGAATGAAATCCAGTTTATGGGCTACAGCGCCAAACATACCGAAGATTTTGTATACGAGTTTTCTGAAAATCATGACTTCTATTTATTTATTTTAACAAATACTCCTGCTAACTTTCTTATCGATGGGACTCTCCAGGCATATCCTGCACATTCTGCAGTTCTATACGCCCCAGGACAGAAAATCTATTACCGCGCTTGTGGCATGGAATATCGCAATGACTGGTTGCGTTTTATAACAGATGAAACTTTTGTGACAAAATTTCCTGTACAGGGAGTTCCATTTACAGTTGGCGATCCTGAGTACTGCCATAATCTGATCAAGCTGCTAACTTGGGAATCTTCCTTTACATCTTTGAACAGTGAAATAATTATATCTAATCTCCTACGAGTTCTATTCTTAAAGTTAAACGAGGATTCTACTCGACATGAGCATACAATTCACGCAGGTAGTCTCCTTAATCTACGCAAGCAAATATATAATAGCCCGCAGCTTGCCTGGAATATCAGCCATATGGCCGAAAGACTCCATTTAAGTACGGGCTATCTTCAACTTCTGTATAAAAACATGTTTGGTATATCTTGTATGGAGGATGTTATTGAAGGGCGAATCCGAATGGCTAAGGATCAGTTGATGTATACCGCAAAAACTATTAGTGAAATCTCCGAATACTGCGGCTACAATAACGTCGAACATTTTTGCAGACAGTTTCGACAGGTGTGTGACTGCACCCCTAACCAATTTCGTCGTTCAATCTCTCCAGCGCCTATAACAAACGAAAAAGCTATTCATCAAACAATTGCCGGCATAGAAACTCAAGTTTTAGATTAACTATTGAGTTGCTTTATAAAAGTCAATTCAATTGTTAGTGATTATTAATCATGTAGTGCACATTCATCAATTCTACGAACTACACTATTAGTATATGCAGTGAAATATTTGAGCCAGAAACCATAAGCAGTAGGATTAAAACTCTCAAAATCTACTCCTAATAGTATATATCCTTCTTCTTTTAATTTTGTAATAGTAAAATTCAATAAATTCTGATAGATACTTTTTCCACGATATTCATGAAGGCAGAAAGCTCCACAAATATTACACATATCATCGACTTCGGTAACAAAATTTTCGCCATCGTTGGTTACTTCTATGAATGCAATCAGTTTCTCGCTATCCTTGGCAATAAACAGCCTGGAGTTACGTTCCTCTGCGCGAGCTAACCAACCTTCAAACTCCTCGAAAGAAGAATGCATAAAACATGGACTATTTCCCATATGTTCCGACTGCAATTGGCGTAAGTTTCTAATTCTCATTACGTCTGTTTTAGCCAGTTCTTCAAAATATATTCCATCACACGACGGACACTCGAAGCTGATCATTGGCCTTATGGCATCCATACACCGAAGACCAAATCCATATGTGAAAAATGCATTTATTGACTCCTCATCGTGTGCATAATGTCCTATTGCATGGTATGTAATATTCCGCTTTACCCATTTTTCTGCAGCTGCTTGATACATCTTTTGATAAATTAATCTTCTATTTTCTTTTACAGCACCATGGGCATGAATAGGTGAGAACGTTCCCTTGGAATTTGAACCAAAAGCATTGTCCCAGGGGTCATAACAGCATAGAAAACCTATTAATCGATCTTCATCAAATGCTGCAACGCCAAGTTCATTACTCGCAAAATACTCTAAATCTGGAAGTCCCCCTATGCTAGGTAAAGATTGAACATGTTCTCGCTCTTCATTATAATTCGCAACAGCAATTAGCTTTGCTCTTTCTATATGGTTCTTATCAAAATTTATAATTTTCATATAAATCCTCCATTCAAATGTGGAGGGTCTATTTTACGTGAGCCCTCCTTACACGTCCTTTGTTAGTAGCATTTATATTCATCATCGCACTCGCTCCTTTCCTCAATATTTGTCATAACGCATAATCGTGCCATCAATACTGGCGTTTATGTACCAAAAATTTGAATCTCTATATTCATCCATTAGTGCTTTGAATTTATCACTATCTCCACCATTATCAGGATGATATATCTTGGCAAGCTCTCTGAACTTCTTTTTTACTTCAGAAGTTTCTGTAATTGGTAGCCCCAGTTGTGTAAGTATTTCTGAATCAACTATATACTTATCTGTCAATCCACCTTCTTTGTAGCACCAATAGTATACATGATAAAAGTAATCTTTAATAACGTCCTTGAACTCATCTTTAGTCTTAATGCAAGTTGATTGATTGTATATTTTACGGCTTTTGTACTTTCTCCCTTGAGGTCAAAGAATTTATCCCATACAAGCTTTATATTTTGGGACTCTCTAAAAGACTTCTTACTGTTTACCTGTAATTCCAAGCTATTTAGACGTACTTTCATTTCAATTTTCTTAAGTTCTCTTAACTTTCGTTTGATCTCGTCATCATTTTTATAAGTTCGAGGCACTTTACAACCACCTATCTCATTAAGAGAAATCTACTCAATTAGTTGTATTACAAGCAGATCACTTATAAGACTAACCAATCAACTATACGTCACCATGATAATTTCTTAGTAAAGCAAATTATCCGATTTACCTCATCAAAACCTATTCCTAAATGGAATTTCAAACTTGTTTCATTAGAGAGTTCACAATCACTAGCAAATTCTTCACACCCTTTTTCCTTAGCCCAGTTTTCACATTCGTTGCATAACAACTTAGCTATACCTTGTTTTCTGTATTCTTGTTCTACATAGATACCTTCGAGATATCCTACAGGACTTGAGCACGTTCCTTCCACATAATCGTTTCTTAATCTACATTGTGCTACTGCTACAGGAAGTTCACCGGAATACGCCAAAAAAATTGAAGACTCATCAGAAGCTATATCCTCCTCAAACTCTTGTTGAAGTTCCTCAAGATTATGATCTTCCCACATACGAATAAATAACTCCGTTACAATTTTGCTTTCACTTAAAATGGCTTTATGTATCTTAATCATTTTACGTTTCTCCTTCTCTTACTGTTACTTTGCAACAACTTCCTCATTAAATGAGTATGCTGTATTTAACTGCCTATACACTCATTCAATGTAATTATAATATATCCCTTTATTAGTTTACTAATTATACCATTTATGTAATAAAAAAAATAGTTTTAGTTGGAAATAAATAAAACTACCTTACATTTGGCGTTTCAAATTATTGTTATAATAAAGCAATCATTAAGAACTACCAAGAAATATATATGGATTAATTAATTATATAAATCGTAATTGAAAATCTTTAAATAAAAAATCTTTCGTCCTCGGCAATTTACCAAGGAGACGAAAGACTTTCTCTTTAAGCTGTAAAATTTCACTCAATTATCAAATATGCAAATTAACAATCGTTGCTTTTGGTCTTGACATAGATTCAATCGAATACTTAATACCTTGTGTTCCCATACCGGACGACTTAACACCTAGGAAAGGGAAGTGATCTGGACCACGCTCTGTTTTGTTATTGATCTGAACAGTACCTACATCTAGACTATCTGCTATGAAGAAAGCATCGTTAATATTCTGTGTAAATACAGAACTTTGTAGACCATATTCAGAAGCATTTGCGATCTCAATTGCTTCTTCTTTACTAGTAACTCGAATAACTGGTACAACAGGCCCGAATGGTTCCTCCCAAGCTAATCTCATATCTCTAGTAACATTATCAAATAGTGTTGGCTCAATAAGGTTACCTTCGCGGTTACCTCCAAGTACTAGAGAAGCTCCTTTATCTTTTGCATCTGCAATAAGTTCCATAACAAAATCAGCTGCTTTGCTACTAATTAATGGAACAACATCTAGTTGATCGCGCTCTAACGGATTGCCTATTTTTAATTGACTTATTTTTTCTTTTAGCTTTGCAATAAGTTCATCTGCAACACTATCCATTACGATAATTCTCTTTACAGCGGTACATCTTTGACCTGAATAAGAATATGCTCCAGCAACTATTTGCGTCGCAGTCATTTCTAGATCTGCATCCTCCAAAACGATTGCCGCGTCTTTACCACCTAACTCCATAAGTAATGGAACCATTTTCGTGATACCAGATATCCTTTGACCAACTTCTGTACTACCTGTAAAGTTAATAAAATTGATATCTTTGTGGGTCGTTATATAGTCGCCAATCTCGCTACCTTTACCTGTAACAGTGTTAAGCACACCATCGGGAACTCCAGCCATTTGGAAAATACGTGCTAGATATAAACCACTTAAACTTCCTTGGGTTGCAGGCTTTAGTACAACGGTATTACCAATGATAAGAGCAGGTGCAATTTTAGATGCTGCTAAGTTAACAGGATAATTGAATGGTGAAATTGCAAGGATTACACCTAGAGGTTCTCTTTTTACAACAGAAACTTTATTATTCTTAAATCCTGGGAAACTATCACCTGGAATACTTTCTCCTGATACACTCTTTCCACTATCAGCAGAGAAACGAATAAAATCTGCTGTTCTTGAAATTTCAGAATGGGCACTTTTGATATCCTTACCGATTTCTAACATCATTAACTCGGCTAATTCGTCTGTATGTTTAATAAGCAGATCCGCTGCCTTATATAAGATTTCAGCTCTTTCATTTACAGATATATGTTTCCATTTTTTTTGAGCTTCTTTTGCCGATGCAATTGTCTTATCAACTTCAGCGGAAGTCATTGCTGGTACACTTCCTACCAGACGCTGATCAAGTGGTGAGTAGATATCAATAAACTTGTTACTTTCACTTGTTAACCAAACACCGTTGTTTAGATTTCTATACTTATTCTCTGAATTTTTTATTATTTCAAACATATTATACCTCCAATCGGGATGTAATTAATTATGTGTATATAGTGTGTTACCCTTGCATAATAACACAAAGTCTATACGGACACAATAGTGTATCGTCTGTGACTTTTGTATGAAGTCGCATACTATACCATAAGTATTAATATGTATTTATCTTAAAATTAAGTACAAATATTGAGAATACTGTTGTTAAGTAACAGTCAAAAAACAAGAAGTTACCTCTTCAGATAACTCCTCATTGTCTGTCTTTAACTGATTTTACGTAACATTTGTTGGTTGATAATAATAATAACCTCTATATACCTCTCTTAATAATTGATAATGCTTCGTTATAATCGTCAGTATGAACATATATTGTATATTCATATTCAAGTGAAAGGTTTTCACCAAATGTTCTAGTTCTTCCAACTGAACCTACCGAAAAAGGAGAAGGACTTTTTCGATTACGTGTTTTTACTAAATATTTTATATTACTGCTTGCTAATAAATTACGTAGTTCTGCCTGTTTTACAAGATCATATGTTATAATTAATTCCTTCCTGTTGAATATAGTAATCACTTACAAAACCTCCTTACATATCTATCTTTTCTTAAGACCACACCATAAATTACCATCTATTAATATGTAGTTTTAACAACATGTATCTTTTTTATTTAATTCTAGCGTAATGCCATGATTAGTCAAATCCCCTATGTAATTAGTGTGTATATAACTACTTATTAAAACTTCTCAGATATACGATATTTCTGTCTGGATCATAGAAGCTCATATTGATTGCCCCCCAAGGACGAGATGTTGGTTTCTCTATAATGTCTACTCCCAGTTTAACTAGTTTATCATATTCCTTATTAATATCATCTACAGTAAATGCCAAACATATATTTTGATTCGTATTATTTTTTACTGATCCATCATTATACACAGTGAGCATAGTTTCTTCTGATATAATTGTTTGATGAATGTCATCATTACTTCCATTCTCGGTTTGTAACAACGTTTTATAAAAATTCGCGAGTGTAATTACATTGTTTGTTAATAGGCTTACTTCACCAATCCTCATCAAGACACCTCCATTTAATTCATTGTATCCCATATAATTACAAATATCAATATCATCTCTTCTATTTTGCTTGGACCAAAATAATAGCTTATTAGTAAAATTAAAACCAAGCACACTAACTTATTCAATAATACCCGACCGAATTACTCGGTCGGGCAACTAAGTTCCTTACTTCTCTGGAAACATGTGTCTGAATAGTAATCTGACAAAAGGGCCTGCAAAAAAGATTTGCCAACACAATGCCATTGGAAAATTCAATGCAGTTGTTTGTACCCAATTAGCAATTAATTGTGAATTAAATCCTTTAAACAAAACAGTTGCAACAAAACTCATCATTGGGCACATGAGACACACAGTTATAGAGGAAATTGCAAGAATTACATAAATCATCTTGTCCTTACCTGGTGTCACCAGTCGAAAAGCAAGTCTTTTTGCTAATGGTCCTGCAACGAGCATCTCTAGTATAAAACCAACAATACCCATAAGGATTAATTCACCAAATGCTAGTACAAATACCTCATTCTTTACCCCTCCCTTGTCTATTGCAATGTTGTATACCACCATCGCATACACCATTACGATTACCATCATAATCGTAAATATAACATCCTGTAATTTTGTCTTTGGCATTCCTATAGTCCTCCATCTCTTTTTTGACAACAAAAAAAGTGAGACTACGCCTTGTAATAACTTTCATTACGATTATAAGCGTATAATCTCACTACCATTTTCATCTGCTGCCGATATTTAATTTTCTATTACTAATATATTATACGTATTAAAATAGCTGTGTGTAAGTGTTTTTTTATTTTTCTACAAAATCATGGATTATTCTATAATATGAGTGTAATTTATAAGCATATTATACAATTTCATAAATAATTTATAGAGATATGATCATAATCCTTAATTTCATGGTTTATTTAATGAAGATGATCCGTTTGTAGTGTTATATCGTTTATGTCAATTAATCTCATCTTTATAATCAAACAATATTCTATCTAAACTGGGAGATACCAATAGGACTGCATTAGGTAATAATAAGTTTTTGCACCTTTAGGCATTTGCTCAATTGCATTAATAACGTTGTAATAATCCCCTACACCCATTGCTAAAAATACTGTTCCAAACAAACCGAGAAAGATGTATTCTGGTAAAAAAACAAAAATCATAAAAGGAATAAATCCTAATATAATATCCGGTAGTAGATTCATTAAAATAAAGCGGTGTTTACTCATAGATTCTGTTCCATGAACTAAAAGAGAAAGTTTTTTCTTATTTATATAGATGGTAACATCGTCTTTAAAACATAGGGCACGTATAAGTTCCCGTGGAAATATCGCAAGTAGAGAACATAATAGTCCTAGTACCACACCTGAATCTGGATTTTTTCCATGAATTACAATATACGGGCATATCAAAAAAATGAGAATAGAGCCTTTAGTTAATATAAATTTCTGCATTTCTTTAACATCAAATTCTTTAAAGGGTGTTGCTCCAGGCATATGTTCTTTATATGGTAATGTAGTTGGATCTCCATTGTAATTTTTAAAATGTAATTTCAAAATATTATTCTCCTTGGTTCGCTAATTTAATATTTGTGTTAGTGGATAGCAAAAATTCAATATTATTAAGTACCTCAATAGATGTGTTCATCTCACCAATTTCGGTTTCTTCAAAGTCTCCATGGCAGTCAGATCCTGAAGTTATAATCTTATTGTTCTTACATATATTCGTAAATAAGTTCTGCTGTTCTTTCGTGTGAGAGGGATAATAACATTCAACGCCATCAATTCCCAGTAAGAATAGATTATCGAGCGTCTCTTTTAACTTTTCAATAGTTAATGATTTAAAAACACGTCCTGGATGAGCTAGTATGGCCTTGCCGCCTGCTAAATGAATGTTCTTAATTACATCTTCGACCGATGGAAACTTTGTCTTGTTATAAGCAGAACCATATTTGAAATAGAGTTTAAAGGAGTCCTCAAGTGTTGTTACAATACCTTTGTATTGAAAATAATGAAGTGCTTTCCAACCACCTTTTCTCCGATCGTATAAAAATCGGTCATACTCTTCTTGAGTGATTTCATTGTAATCTTTGGATAATCTCTTAATTAATTCAATATTTGTTTGCTCTAGTAAATCAGCATTACGATTAACAAATTGAATAAAATCATTATCATATAAATCAACATTATAAGCTAATATATGTATATTCGTACTACAATACATAGCATCTAATTCAAAACCAGGTATACAGGTGAATCCTTTTGGTTTATCGAGCCTCATAAGCTCTCTTGAACCATTTAGTTCATTGTGATCCGTAATAGCAATTATATCAATTTGCTTAGATAAGGCTTTATCGATTATTTCTTGAGGTGTTAGTGTTCCATCAGAATAGTAAGAATGTATATGTAAATCGGCATACCTAGTAGTCATTATGCTTCCTCCAAGTAAGTTCTTTGATTATACAAATCAATTGTTATCACTAATACAGATATAGATGAAATAGATTATGGTTTTATATATTATTCTCCCTCATAATAATCATAAGTAGAGTTGTTCTTATAAAAAGCGGGATCTTGATTATGTTTTATAATACCTATTTTATCCGAATCAGGGTAATGAATTATATCAGGTGAATTTGTCGTATCAACATCAAGATATTTAAGCATTGTATCCTTGGAGGTATTTGTTATTTTATGTACTCCATGTTTACCAGGTGGGCAAACAATCGTATCACCAGCTTTAAGGGCTATTGAACCATCTTCTGTTCTTAGAATACCATTACCTTCTATTATGTAAAAGACTTCTGTATTTTCTTCATGATAGTGGTATGGATAATTGCTTTTCAGTGGTGGAATCTCGTAGAACGCTACATAGCATTGATTAATCTCAGAACTTGGTGTTACTTTCTTCTTGTAGTATTCATAAGGGTCATGAATATGTTTATGCGTAGGAGTAATTTCATTTTCGTTTATAACTATAATTTTGTCAGTCATATTAATTCGCCTCCGTGAAATCAAAATTAATAAACATACTTAATTTTGTTGTGATTCAACCATCTTCATTTTGAAAATAACAAACTCTTTATAACCGGAATAGATTTCAATTGGGATATAGAGTAGAGCTATTATTAATAGTGGTAAGATGGGATTATCTATACTACTAATTTTAATATTTAAGATAAAGAATACTAAAAAATAACACACTCGATATCTTATGTAACTAAAATATTTAGCTGGAATAAAAGTCTCCTTTTTCTCTAGGAAACTCATGACACTTATCCAGATTATAAAAGCTAGAGACATTAGTATACTAAAGAAGTAATGATTCATTCTAAAAATGTTCATTAACAAACCTACAATAGGAATAGAAAGAACAATAAAGGATGTGAAGATTCCTTGAAGAACTAATTGTTTTTTAAAGGTTTTCTCATTATAGATTTTTGTAATATCTCTATAATCTTGCAAATCCATAGTAAAAACTCCTCTCTAACAGAGCATAATACTCTCCCTAATATATTACAACTATTCTATCTTAAAATCCATAATATTACAACACAATACATCTAAAAACAGGATTCCAATAACAGAATCACTTAACTCACATCACTCTGCATCTTTCTCTTAAAGATTAATACTGCCAATAGATAAATCACAACTGCATATACAACTATTATAGCGAAAGGTTTTAATAGATCACTGTAATCACCACGTAATGCCATTCTTGCAGCAGTTACCCCATGATAAAAAGGAAGCACCTTGCACAGTTTAGCTAAAGCCCCACCAATACCATCGACATCCAGCCAGATACCGCCTAACATACAAGAGGCTGTAATAATGATGGAACAGATACCTGGCGCTGCCTTTTCATTTAATAAGGTTGCAAAAAACAGTCCAAATCCAATGAACAATAATGCGGAAGGAATAAGCACCAACATACATAAGAATATATTAAGTATATTAAAGCTGTAACCATGTATTCCACCAATTATCACTGCTACTAGGAAGGTGAATATGGATTGTAGGATTGCAATTATAATTACGGGATACGTGTATCCGATTATGAACTCTCTTGATTTAATAGGTGCTGCGTATAGGCGTATTAAGAAAGCGGTAGATCGATCTTTTGATACCTGCAAACAAGTAAATAACATTACAAAGGTTAAACCGAATACTGCAATGCCAGGAGCAAGGTTCTGAATCTGAAATATATCCATATTGGCTTCTTTTGGAATGCTTTGATTAATAATAGACATAAGAATTAACATAATTAATGGAAATCCGAGACAAAAGATGTAACTTAGCGGATCTCTAACAATCTCTGTAAACGTTCTTTTTCCAAACACAACACTATTCATCTCTACACCTCTCCTTCAGCGATTGCTATGAAAGCAGCTTCTAATGTGTCTTTCTCAGTCAACTCTTTTAATTGTGCTACCGTACCACAGGCTTTAACTTCACCATCAACCATAACAGCTACTTGATCCGATAAACTCTCCGCTTCTTCCATATAGTGAGTTGTTAATACAATGGTTACTTTTTCTTTTAAGTCTCTTATAATATTCCAGAGTCCTTTTCTTGCAAGTACATCAAGGCCTAGCGTTGGTTCGTCAAGGAATAATACTTTGGGCTCACTAATTAGAGCCATAGCAATACTAAGTCTTCTTTGCCAACCACCAGATAAAGTTTTGGCTTTACTCCTTCGTATCTCTTCTAGAGAAAACTGATTTATAATTTGCTCTACTTTTTCCTTAGCCTCTTGTTTTGACATACCATAGATTCTAGCCATAAACAGTAAGTTTTCTTCTACAGTTAGGTTAGGTGCTACGGCTGTTTCTTGTGTAGATATATTACTAATGGCCTTTACCTCATCTAATTCGGTTACGATACTATGTCCACATATATAGGCATCGCCACTTGATGGCTTTGATAACCCAGTTAACATGCGTATGGTAGTTGTTTTTCCTGCTCCATTTACTCCAAGTAAAGAGAATAGAGATCCTTCTTCTACTTCGAAGGTACTATCTTTAACGGCTATTTTGTTACCAAATTCATTTCGTAAATTCTTTACTAAGATTGCACTATTCATAAAACCCTCCTCACTGCACGAGGCAAATAGCCTATGTGCAAATACATCAATCATTTCTCAATTCTTCTAGCTTTTTGTTGATTTGATTAACTGAATCTTTGCAATTACGATATTGGATTATCCAAGTAATAACGTAAGAAACTAGGTAACTCGTAACAATTGTTATGAAAGAAAAACTATTTTTCCCTAGATCCCAACATAGAATAGATACTGGTATCCATACCATTGCAGTTAATATAAAATATAAAACACTTTGCAAGAGTAAACTAATACGTTCAAATTCCATAATGATTGACCAAAACCCAAAGGCAGCACTTGATATACCAATCAATATCCATTGAACGAGTAAAGCCATTGTTCCAGAAGAAAATCTTGCTGCAAAATCCGGTAAGATGGGAATAAAATCTGGTTTATTTACTGCTGCCATAATAATGATGCTTAATATCACATTGATTACTATCGCATATAAAAAACTGTTAATACCTCTTAAAATACCTTTTTTCAACATATCCTATCACCTCAAATTCCCAATGCTTTCTTAATCTTCGTTACATATCGACGAGAAACATAAACTTCCTTATCACAATCAAGATACATATGAATTGTACCTGTTAAACTTGTATCCAAACGTTTTATTTTTTTAATATTAACGATTTCAGAATTTGAAACTCGTATAAAACGACTTTCATCAAGTTCCTGTTCCAATTCATACAACCTCTGATGTAATCGATAGATACCATTAACGGTTGCTGCATAAACCTTAAGGTCTTGCGTATAGATATGTATAATATCGGCACTAGATAAGATACAAACCTTATCTCCATCATAAGCTGTAATCCCAGCATTTACTGCTGATTCAACTGTGTGAAATATTTTCCTTACTTCTTTGGTATTTTCTTTGGCACAAATAAGTATTTGTGTATCTTCGTATTTCTTATCAATTATTAGTTTGATTTTCATGTTTACACCCATGCTTTCTGAAACTGTCTATAGTATAGTTTTCCGAATACAAAAAGAAAACAGGAAATCGATAAGTGGTCGTTTTCCTGTTATAAGTGGTTTAGTTCCTTTATATAATATACGTAAATGGTACAATCATCTCCTCATTGATTCCTAATTCCTTCAGTTTACATATAGAGTCTTGTTGTGAGTTTTCGTCAGCATGTCCCGGTATGATAGGAACTTTAATGGCGTATCTATTAGAAGGAACCCTTTGTTTTATTAACGTTAGATTTGTTATGACTTGATCATTGTTTTCACCAGTATATTCTCTATATATTTGTGGATTCATTGATTTAATATCTATTATAAATGAAAAATTCTCTTGAATTAATGGTTCTAGACAATTAGTTGGTACGTTGAGGGAAGTTTCGATGGTTAAATTCCATTCATTAGGACATAAACTTGCAAATCGTAATAAATTCTTCCATTGTAAAAGAGGTTCCCCACCTCCGAATGTGATTCCCCCATTGGTATAGAGAAAATAACTATGGTCGATGGAAAGTTGTCCAATTAAATCTTCTTCGCTTACAGTCTTTATCAAATCATTCCTTAGCAATAATTCATTATTAATACAGTATGCGCAAGATAACGGGCAACCTGGTAGTGCTACTAAAGAGGTAATACCAACTCCATCAATATTAATACGATGCCGATTGATCCATAGAATATTCATGGTTTCACGTAATCTCTAAAGTAAATTGTAGAAGAATTACTATTTGCTTCGCAATCTTGATTGATAGGTGGTGTCTGCTCCTCATCTTCCTCAGTCCACGCAACATCACCATTTAGCTGATTATTATAATCAATGTTTTCATCTATAACTGCCTCTCCACCTAATTCTAAGTTATCATTACTGTTTAGTGTACAAGAAGACATTGATATCGAAGTAGCCACAAGTAATCCAGCCACCATGGTTTTTTTCTTCCATGTGTTACCTTTATGTTGTTGCTTCTTAATAGCATCGTTCAGTAGTTTCTCTTCTGCTTGACACTTAGGACAAGTTCCACTACAATACCCATTATTTTGACATTCAGTTTGATTTAATGATATGCCAAGTTCATCTGCCATTTTTTTTCTTATATCTTTTAACTGCTCGCAACGTACCTTGTTTAATGAATCTTGTTGTTCTAGAGATATTCTCATGATTACTACCTCACTTCATATTTTTTTAGGTTAGTACCTTTTCATCAATTAGACGATTTCACTTGTAGTAAGGTTCCAAAGATTAACTATTATTTATTAAAGAACTAAAAATTTATGAATTCGATATGATAACTATTTAGCATATACATAATTTTACCATATTGTGCTATGAATTATCAATATACAAGGTGATTTTTAACAAGAAAGTTATATTCATTCCTATGCTTTTTTATTTTTGTGTAGTATAATAGAGAAAATAGAAATTTATGGAGGTGTTCGTGTTATGGATGATGAACTGAAAATCAAAATGTACTCATTTACGCTGGATTGTATAGATGCACTTGATTTAGCAAAATTCTATGCGGCGTTACTCAATTGGGAAATAGGATTTAGTAATGAAGAATGGGCATGTGTATGCGCTCCAGGAACAGGTCAGGGTACGTATCCTGGCATATTGTTTCAACAAAATCCAGAGTATAAACCACCTGTGTGGCCGGAGGAGCCTGAAGCTCAACAGCAAATGGCACACCTAGACTTCGCTGTTAATGATTTAGAAAAAGCAGTTCGATATGCAATCCAATGTGGAGCTACAATTGCAGAAGAGCAATTTTCTGATAATTGGAGAGTTATGTTTGATCCCGCCGGACACCCTTTTTGCTTATGTCAAATGAAAGATATATTCGGAAGTGCTCATTTTGCTTTATTATAAATATTAGAATAAAGTAAATTAGAAATCTAGTTCTTCTACAGTAATAGAGGTAGGAATTATACTCCTACCTCTACTTCACATACAAACCACATTTTCTATTTTTATTTCTTTATCTATTTCTATTACAAGGTTAACTATTCTTTAAATAAAATGTTCTTTATATCGTCTACTATAATATTTTCCTTTAAGTGATAGCGTTCATATAGTTCATCCATGCTAATACGATCTGTAAATTCCTTAGTTGCACCAAAGTTTAATACCTTCATATCCGTATCACCATAGAATCTAGTGATTTTCTCACCAAAGCCACCATCAAGGATTCCATCTTCTAGTGTAATAACTAACCTATGATTATCTAATAAGCTTGTTAACAAACTACTATCAATTCCCGTTATATACCTTGGGTTGATTAAGGTAGCTTGAATTCCTGTTTGTTCTCTCAACATATCTTGAACTTTTTCTCCAAGTTGATAGAAGGAACCTAAACCGATTATAGCAACCTCACTACCATCAACTGTTTTTTGATATACATTAATATTGTCGAAATCACAAATTAACTGTTCTCCAGTGGATATTACATTCATATTAGGTACACGAATGGCAACTGGTTGTTTGGTTTGATTCATACCCCATTCTGTCATAGCCAATAATTCTTCTTTGGAGGTAGGTGCTAGATATACAATGTTAGGGATATTAGAGATTAGGGGAATATCAAATATTCCAAGATGAGTTATATCACCTCCGGAAATACCACCCCAGTGCACCATAATTAATGCAGGATTGTTATTGATCGCTAGATCTTGGGATAATTGATCATATGTTCTTTGAATAAATGAGCTTAATAAGGATAAAACTGGTTTCCCACCTTGTGATGCAATACCTGACGCTAACGCTACAGCATGTTCTTCTGCTATTCCAACATCTACATATTGATCCTTTAGATCAGCTTCCTTTCTAAAGTAGTTAAAACCTACTGGACCTGGTGTAGCTGCAGTAATTACAACAACTTCTTTATCCTCTTTTGCTTTTTGAACGAAGAATTTGCCTAAGATATCTTCATAGCTTTCAATCATTTCTTCCATAAATGGTTTCTTTGTTTCTAGATCAAATGGCATTGTCCAGTGAAAAGCTTCTTTTTGTTCTTCCGCGTCTTGATAACCTTTACCTTTAATTGTATGCATATGCACCACTACTGGATGGTCAATATCTTTTACTGTTTGAAATATGTTTATTAAAGCTTCTACGTTATTCCCTTCCTCAACATAATAATAATCAAATCCTAAGGATTTAAAGAAATTATTCTCTGCTTTTCCATTCGTTTCTCTTAACAAATGAAGATTCTTGTATAAACCACCGTGATTTTCGGCAATTGAAATATCATTATCATTGACTATAACAATAAAATTATTGCCTAATTCTACTGCATTGTTTAAGCCTTCATATGCTTCTCCCCCACTTAAGGAACCATCGCCAATCACTGCGATGATATTCTCTTTAGCTCCTTTTAAGTTTCTAGCTTTTGCCAAACCGCATGCCAAACTTACAGAAGTTGAAGTGTGTCCTATAGTAAAGAAATCGTGTTCACTTTCTTCAGGAGCTGTAAATCCTGTTACAGAGCCGTATTTATCTGGATTAGTAAACGCTTCTTTTCTTCCTGTTAGAATCTTATGAACATAGGATTGATGAGATACATCAAACACAATTTTGTCAACAGGTGAATTGAATACATAATGTAATGCGATTGTAGCTTCTACCATACCTAAGTTAGGCCCGAAGTGACCGCCAGTAGTACTGATTTTATGAATTAATGCATCTCTTATATCAGTGGATAGCGAGGTTAACTCCTCAATTGTTAAATTTTTCAAATCCTTTGGATTGGTTACTTTGTTTAATATTTTCATAATTAAATCCATGCACATCACATACTATATAGACGAAGTCTATTGTATGATATTCCTTTTCATGGTTGATAGATGGCGATGCATGGCTCCTTTCATAGATTTTCTAATTCTTTCAACCAATTTCATTCTTCCACAACAATATTATTTTATTGAGCAAGAATCCGAATAATGAATTGCTTCTGTTCCAGCTTCAATAGCTGTCTCATAATAAGATATCTTATGCTCTATTGTATCAAGCAATTGATTTAACTCCTGCATTTGCTTATGAACAGCAGCTTTCCTATCTAAAAATAGCTGTAATCGTTCTTCCAAGGTATTATCACCATCAGCACATAAATCCATGTACCTTCTGATGTCTTTAATCGATAGCCCTGAGTTTTTAAGACATGTTATAATACCTAATGACTTGAAATCGTCCTCTTTAAAAACCCTTGTACCATTTGGTTTCTTATCAATAAAGGGAAGTAGTCCTTCTTTATCATAATAACGAAGTGTGGGGACTGTAACTCCCATTCTTTCTGCAGCTTGCTTAATTGTATATGTCATAGAAAACTCCTTTCAAACTAAGTACTTAATTTAACCGGTGTTACTATAATAAAACCTAAAGTTAACTTTAGGTCAATACCTTTTTTAAAAAAAATAATTATTTAATATTTAAAGAGGTTACTGCAAAATTATATTCGCAACAACCTCTTTAATAATTGATCGTATTATATTAATATGCTTTATATAATTCTATATCATTTGCAGCTCTATCCACTCGAATGCTCTTACATAATTCAGATATCTTTACATGTCTTGGATCAAAATAATAGAATTATTTTAATAGTTTAATGTATTCATAAAATCTCTCCTCCTGTTTTTTATAAGAATATCAATCTCTATCACATAATACTAGGATTAGAATGACTTTATCTATTATCGTAATGTTCTTAAACCATAATTAGGAGTATTTTAATATAATACGAGGATCGCACATATCTAAAAATATTGTGCGACCCCTGTTTATTGGTATTCAAAATTAATCCACCAATGTTAACGAACAATGCGCATCGTGAACAATTACTTGCTTTGGAGTGTGTAATTCAAATGTCAAATATATTGGTTCATCACAATGTTCTGTTGAGAAGAATATATCATTACCAATTATAAATAATGGTACTTGTGAATTATTTATACAGTACTTTGAAAAACAAAAGATGTTCTTACTTCCATTGTTAGAATCTATATTAACTTTTATCTGTAGGCTGTTATCTCTAGATTTATATAGTTCAATTAAGCATAACGAAAAAGAAATTTTGTATATACCATTTCTAGTTAATACTATTTTCCCAGTATCATTGAGTGATGCAATTTCATTCCCACATGCAAAGCGAGTATTCCAGCACAACGGAGAATTATTATACCATTTGAAATTAGTGCATACTTCTGTGAGATATACAAAAGAACTTTTACATGTTCCATCATGTCCTGGTGGTCCAATAGGACCTTGTTCACCAGTTTCTCCTTTCGGACCAGTTGCTCCTCTTTTTCCACAAGCTCCTCTTGGACCAGTAGGCCCCGTTGGTCCTATGCCAAGATCTATTGTTTCTAATACCCTTTGCATTTTGCCCTTTAATACAAGCTGTGTTTCCGTAATTTTTTGTAGTAAAGATTCCACGCTTGCATTTACAGCCAGCAACTCATCATTGGAAGGATCGCATTCTTCATCTAATTTTTTTATTATATATTGAATCTTTTCCCCTTCAGCATTGATAATATGACTCAATGCAAGCTCCTCCATTGCTATGGAAGCTAATATCATATCAAGGGCTTTTTCTCTTGTTAAGTCTACACTTATCGGAGGAAAATCTGGCATTGACATAGTTTGACCTCAATTTTTTTGATTACTTTATCATATTCATATAAAGTTGTCCCTGTCGCAATAGAATTCTGTTGAAATAAGATTCATAATTTTTGATTATAAGAATATGAATGTAAAAAAACAGATGGTGCTATGAATAAAATTAGTTTATGTATGATTGTACGAAATGAAGCCAGAAATATTATTCAATGTTTAGAGCATGCTTTACCTTTCGTGGATGAAGTCGTCATAGTTGATACTGGTTCAACCGATGCAACAATAGAAATCTGTGAGAAGAAAAAAATTAAAGTTTACTCATTTCCTTGGGAAAATGACTTCTCAAAAGCGCGAAACTATAGCATTGAAATTGCAAAATACGATTGGATATTGTGCCTAGATGCGGATGAGGAGGTTATTATTGAAGATCCTATAGCTTTTAAAGAATCATTAACAAATAATCAAGATTTATTTTATGTACAAATGCAGCATTATGAAACCCACAATCTTGACAACTTAAATAATTCGCATGTTTCGTATCATTTTCGACTATTTAATAAAAGTTCATCACTTACCTATGAAGGGAAAATCCATGAAAGACTTCAGATAAGCAATAAAATGCGGTATACTTTGAATAAATTCATAAAAATTAACCATTTTGGGTATGGTCAAAATAATAAGAATGAAAAATGCATACGAAATTTAACTATGTTGTTAGAGGATTGGAATAAGACACCCGATAATATGTGGTTGAATTATCATATCGCTTCCGAATTTTTTAAACAAAACGAAATTAGTACTGCTTACAAAATGGTAAATCGAGCACTTCAATTAAGTATTGATAATAATTGTAAACCGCCTGCTATATACTATAAATTAAAATACGAAATTTTGCTTTATGCACGAACGACTGTAAATGTTTTAGAAAGTTTAGAGAAGGCAATTTTATTATATCCAGATTATATTGATTTGTATTTCTATAAAGGAATTGTATTGGAACGTACCGCTGAATATAAAGAAGCAATTAAGACATTTCAACTTTGTTTGATACCGAGTGAAGTTAACTGCGGATATCTTTATTTAGTCGGAGTTAATTCTTTTCTATCTTCTTATCATATATATCTATGTTATTCATATCTTCACCTAGAAAAAGAAGCAGAGAGAGAGTTGGAACAAATCAACATGAAATATCCATTATTATGTAACTTTTTGTCATCTTATGAGAACTTATACATATAATGAATTAAATACAAAATTGGAGTGTTTCTATGTCACAACCTACTTTTCCTTCCTTAAGTCCTAGTATAACTAGAGAAGATGCCGTTAATCAAATTATATCTTCTATTGCTTATGAAGAACTGGGCTTAAGTCATATTATTAATACCGAGGGCGAAAAGCTTCAGTATATTATAGGTACTATTCCTGGAGCAACTGGCCCTGCTGCAACCGTTGAGGATGTTCTTGCCGCTAATGATAGTGTAAAGTCTACTTTAGACGCTATTTCTCAGAATCAATTATTATATAAGAGTAAACTTCAAACAGTATTGGCAGCTTCACCTTTAACTGGACCAACTGGCCCAACAGGTGCTGCTGGAGCAACAGGCCCTGCTGGTGGTCCTACCGGTCCTACTGGTGCTACCGGTCCTACTGGTCCTACTGGAACAGCTGGAACCAATGGTCTTGCTGGTCCTACCGGTCCTACTGGTGCTAATTTCACAACTACAACTTCTTTTGCAGCTAATACTACTACAGGAACACCACTTGCAGTTGTTACAACCGGAACAACAATACCTCTCCCAGACAATCAAGTATTACCAACTGGTATAACTGTTAATGGTGCTAATACCGTATTCACTGTAGCTACGGCTGGTAGATACCGTATCTCCTATAGTGTTAACCTCACAGCTGGTGTTCTTCTTGGAACACGAGTTTTAGTTAATTCAAATCCTGTAGCAGCTTCTTCGATTAATGCTGTATTATCGTTATCTAGCTATAAAGCTGAATTTATTACCGATTTAACCGCAGGGTCAACTGTGGAACTACAATTGTTTGGCGTTACTGTAAGTGCAACATTATTAACTGGTTCGGGTTCTCAGGGCGCAGCTCTTATGATAATGCGTCTAAGCTAATAAGGGGGGATAAATATGTCATTACCAAGTTTTCCAAGTATTACCCCTCCTATTACACGAGAGGATGCTTTAAATCAGTTAATATCTTCAATCGCTTCCGAAGAATTAGGTATGAGTCACATACTCAATGCTGAAGGTGAAAAGCTACAATATATATTAGGAACACTTCCAGGACTATCAGGCGGACCTGCAACGTATCAAGAAGTATTAGATGCGAATGATAGCGTATCTGATTTATTAAATAGTTCGATGGAGTTAACGTTTCTATTAAAGAACAAATTGGATTTGGCAATGAATGCTCCATCAATTCTAGGTCCTACTGGTCCAGCTGGATCAACTGGTGCGGATGGTACCTTTGAAGGTGCTACTGGCCCAACTGGTCCAGCTGGTCCTAACGGTGCTAATGGTACTATTGGAACCAATGGTGCTACTGGACCTACAGGAGCATTTGCCCCAACTACCACTACCACAACAGCTGGTTCTGCAGCTAACATTAATACTCTAGGAACTATTTTAACCGTCCCTTTAAGTGGTACACTTACTCTTTCTTTACCAAATGCTCAAGTTTTTTCACCCGATATTACAGTAAGTGGCGCTAATTCTGTTTTTACTGTTGCTAATGCAGGCACTTACAGATTATCATATAGTGTCAATACTACCCTTGCTTTATTACTAGGCACTAGATTATTAGTAAACGGATCACCATTAGCAGGATCTATTATCTCTCCATTAGTTAGCGTATCTAATTATAACAATGAAGTCGAAGTTAATTTAACTGCTGGAAGTACTATATCACTACAATTTGTAAATACGACAATACTACCTGTACTTGTTACGTTAATCTCAGGTGTAGGAGCTTCTTTAATGATTATAAGGCTGAATTAAAATAGCTATATAACAAAATAAGTTAATAAGACATAAAAATTCCAACTTTAAAAAACAGGAGATACTTTCTTTTAAGAAGTACCTCCTGTTATAAAGGGAGCCGATCATATTTTATTGGTTTATAATGCTTTATTTCTCATCCGTTCATTATATTTCAATATCAATTGCTGCTCTATCAATTCGAATACTCTTGCATAATTCAGATATTTTAACGTGGCGTGGATTGACTTTATATGCATTTAAGTCCTCAAGTGAATCAAATTCAGATATTAGGCAAGCATCGAACTTATTATTATCATTAATACTCTCTTTTACTTCCATATACTTAATCTCTGGAATTACTCCGTATAACGATCTTAAACCGTCTAAAAACTTTTTCTTATTTTCCGCTTCATTTTCTTTAAATTTCCACATAACAATATGTCTAATCATAGATTTCCTCCTAAATGTGTCTAGTAGTTTAAAATTGTTTCATCTATTGAGTATTGAATCTCAATGTTATCACTCTCAAAATAAGTGTCGACACCACCCGGGAGTACCCAATTTACACTAACGCTTCCCGGTTGAAAGTAACCATTCTGCTCTTTGTAATCAGAATAGGTTACATACCACGGTACCAGCGAGCTGCCTTTCCCGTTTTCGTCCATATATCGGTCATTCGTATCAAAACGTATTATGTAGCCATTATTGTCAAAAGTAAATCTTCCCTTAGCAGAAACGCCCTTCCATGTAAGCTCACCTTCAACGGTGTGGTCGTCAATAACTGTCCATGACACATACTCCTGTAAAAACAAGGACGGCATATATACTGCGTCGGCAAGCGTCGTTATCAACTGACCCTGATCCATCTCTGCCCCGGTAGAACGAAAAAGCTGAAACTGCTTGGCAAGAACACCTGTCATAGAGCCGAATCCGTCCAACAAACTGTCTTTAGCTTGCAATGGAATTCCCGCAATTTTTCCTCTCAAAAAAGCGTGTCGGTCAGGTCTGTATACAAAATTAACTTGCATAAATTTAATCTTATTGGCTCTTTTCCCGCCGACATGCGAAACTTTGTGTTGTGAAAATATATTAACATGTTATCCATATATAGCTTTCCCATATAGCCCCCATTGATTATATGCTGACGGAGTAGAGCAGGTAGTTCTGTAACACAATCTTCTGTTAATATACTTTGTGTGCTTCTATTTCTATTTGTTTCAACCAAAGAGCTTTTTACATCTATCAGATATTGCTTCCATAGTCCGCTGCCGGGCATTGCCAAGTACATCACTAAGATTGCTAATGCAATCAAAACTATTACTAACCAAATCATATATTCCACCTCATGTTTCAAATATAGATAATATTTGTAATCATACCCCAGTAATTTTATTGTGTCAACGTAATTCTAGATACAGAAATACCGCCCTGTTTATCCAATGGGCGGTATACTGTGTAATGTGATAACATATATTTTATAGGGTTGCCCTATTATCGGTCTATTGCAGTTTCATACTACGGCTCCTTGGACCAACCGCTATTGTTTTATATCCTAACAAACTTTATATACTATTAGTATAAGAAAACTTTTTAAGCTTTTTTAGTGCATTTATTAAAGGTCTATATAAAACCAATGCAAGAACGAAATTACCCATACAATGAATGACATCCCATGGAATTCCTGCTATCCACCAAGCAAATGCTGTCCTAACACCACCAATAAATAGATACAATAGGGAACCAAGCGCTCCAAAACATAAACCATATATACCAGATACGATGCTCCAAAACCAAACAGAGTCTTGTTTACGAAACACATAAGCTATAATCGCAAGTATGGGCCAAATATAGAGATACATAATAGACCAAATCCCCATTCCCCAGATGAAGGTCTCAATACAAGTGAATATTATGATTGAATAGAATACTCTATAGCCAAATGTTAGAGTGAATACGATTATTAATAAGGATACAATCTCGATATTAGGTAAGAAGGATAATGCCATCTTTGAAGCAATCAAAGTGGCGGTCATTATACCTATAAGTGCAACATCATTAACAGTTAATTTACATTTTTTATCTAATTTATTGTGCTTCATATGATATCTCGAAAGAATCTCCATCGTAAACTGGTTGTGTTTCTATGCCGTTATTACATAACTCCCCATTAACAGAGAAAGACCAAAACGCACCGTTGGCATCATAATCAGCAGTTACTCCATTAATTGTTTTAACAAATAATCCATATTGGGATTCTTCACCTTCAATTTTTAAATCTTCAATCTCCTCTAACGCATCTCTTAAGAATTCAGCATCCGTTTTGTTATTATATGTCGTACTAGTTCCTTTGTCATCAATTACTGTAACAGTAATTGATTTTGAACCTTCCACTGGCTTTGGCGAAAATATTTTATAGGCACAAATTGCTCCTACTACTAATACAACTAAAATAGCTATACCAAGAATTATTTTCTTACTACTCATTTTGCTTTTTTCTTGTTCCATATGTGTTCTCCTTTTCTAATAAAAATATCCTTTTCATACAGGAAGGTTTACCTGAGTAAAAGGATACGCATAAAAAGGCATATGTAGAGTGCAATTTCATTAACGTACAACCAGTTACTCGTGGTTAGGCAAAGCCTTTGTACCAGTCATGGCAGGTCTCCTGACTTTCAGATCATAGAATGTAACCATCTTCCCAGTTTCCTAGTGATTTAACGTGTATAACGTTGGTTACAAACTCCCTGATTACAGTGACGAGTTCGTACAGGATTCGCACCTGTTTCCCTTTTCACCAAATAAAATTACTTTATTTGACACCTATGACATAATATTGAATTTCTAAATCATTATATCTTATATATATACATATCGCAAGACTTTCATTAATATTCCTTAAAGTTGTTATTCCCTTATACACACATAAATATACCTTAGTTTTATTTTATAATGTACTTATAGTTAGATTATGATTAGTCACACTGAACTGCAAGTTATGATAAACCACTATTCATAATGACTAAAAAGTCATAATGACCATGTAGTCATATAGTCTGTTAAATATTATGACTCATTGGTCTATGTAACTTATAAGTCATTATGACTGTTCAGTCAACATGACTTATTCGTCATAATGTCCCGGAGTTCATATTGACTAAGTGGTCATAATGACCCATTGGTCATTCCAACTAATGGTGTACGAATTTGACTGTAGTCATTTTAGCTCAGTATATAATACTGTGTTAGCTTCATTCTGGATACTTACTCAATATGAATTTACTTATATTATGCTTTCCTTCATTCTATTTTCTTCAAAAATATACCTTCTATCACATATCATGCAGATCTGTTCTTTATGTGTAACGATAATTACTGTCTTACCTTTTAGATAGGTATCAATAAGTTCGATCATCTTAGTTTCAGTAACATCATCTACGTTACTTGTAGGTTCATCTAAAAAATAGATTTCTTTATTTATCAAAAGTCCACGAACTACATTCAAACGTTGTCTTTGACCGGTTGATACGAATACTCCACGCTCACCAAGTAAAGTATCAAGTCCTTTCTCTTGTTTGGATAGCCAATCGGTCATACCCACTGCATCAAGCATCTCATACAGTTGTTCATCTGATATTGCCTTATTACCAAAAGCTAGATTTTCTCGTAATGTCAGGTCTAACATCTCGGTATCCTGTGCGATATATACGGCATCAATGTTTTTGTTAAGTGGTTTTCCATCAAGAAACATGGTATCTGTAGTTTCTATAATACCTGATAATATCTTAAGTATTGTTGTTTTTCCCTGACCACTTTCACCAGTAATACAGATTCGCTCACCTTTATAAATATGGAATTCTGGTATTGTAATCGTTAATGCTTCTTCGTTTGAATCATATTGATATTCCAAACTATGTACTGCTATCTCATGAAATGTATCACTTATAGACGTAGTGGTATAAATCTTAGATTGATCTCTGATAATCCCATCCATTTCCCTTTGTGATGCACAGAAGATGTTATAATCTCTTATAAATCCAGATATATTTCTGTTATTAAAAACTAGCTGTATAGTAATTAAAGATAAATATGACATGAATTCAACAATTGGAAATGATGAATTTTTCTTATATAGTGCAAGTGCTACAAACATACAGATTGGGCATAATAGGTAATTTACCGTTTTATATAGTGTAAAACCAAGTTCATTACCAACAAGGTATCGCCTCGTTGCTTGCAAGTTTTCTCGCTGAACATTCCGTGATTTATGCATAATAAAATCTAAACCACGCAATTTCTGAACAGTTGAGATGTTGTTAATCCCATCCATGAATATTCTTGTTTGTTCTCCTTTTACAACAGTCATCCTTTTTAGATGCAAAGATAGAAACCTAGAGCAAATCATACGAATTGCAATGGATAACAAGGATAATGCTAGTATAATAATAGAAAACCATATAGAATAATGGGTTATATATACCATTAGGTACAGTATATAGATGAAACTAACTGTTGCTAACAATAAACTGTTTAATAGAGTAGATTTTTTCTCAATTAATTGTGTTAATATACCAGCAATATAGCCCGTATTACCCCGTTGTAAGGATTCCGGCTTGGTATAATACAACTTTTCATAATAATAGTCATAGCTAGAATTACTTACATATGCTTGTATAACTCCATGCATACAATCCAATATGAATTCTAGTAATTCCCACAACAGTATATACACAATGAAAAAGATTGCTGCTTGAATAAACTCACTTTTAACTAAATGTGCTGATGTAGTCTTAGATAGTGCAACTGTCATATAAGAATTCATAAATGACCATATTAAAGTAAATATTACACTGGGGATTAATAATTTCTTAGGGATTCCTGAGAACAATTTTTTAAACATGTGTACTCCTCCTACTCGTTTTAAGTCCTATTAGTTTACAAGCGACAAAAAACCGATGTTTTGCTCGCACAAAACATCGGTCCTACTGTCCAATTAATATGAAGATCTATGGAAGGATTTATGTTTTATGGTAGCAAAATAAATCGGTATACATAATGACTTTACCGATTATCACTTGTAGCATACTAATTTTGCACACATTGTATTTTGCTATCATAACATTACGTCCTTTCAGATATTTTTAACAATTATAGCACACATATTCCCTTTGTCAACCAATTAATTCCATATAGCTTGCTGAACTTTTGATGAAATCAATCTGATTATCTGCACCAAAGTGCTCAATAGCAAAGTAACCAGTATACTGATTCTGTAATAACTTAGTTACAATTTCACCAATTGGCATATAGCCGCTTCCAGTAGGGCAAGCTGCCATACCTTTGTTATATATACCATTCTCATCTCTTTTCTCTTCTATACCTCTATCTTTACAATGTACATGAACAATATATGGTTTTAAAAGTTCATAACCTATTAATACGTTTTCATCGCTATACACAAAGTTACCTGTATCTAAAGTAAATCGAAGGCCTGGAACTTCTTTCATAAACCATAATAGTTGGTTAGCTCTTGCGTATGGAGCAGTATTAGAATCAAAATCCTCCAACGTTACAGTAATATTACTTTTAGATGCAATTTGGGTAAGTTCTGTTAATGCTTCCTTCATCTGAAGCACTTTGGAATTCTTATTCATTTTTTTGGTGGTTGTATCCTTATTATCCGATACTTGGTTTATGATAAATGCTTCCTCCTCAGTAAGGAAACCTGGAACTACTAAAATCTTATCTGCACCTGTTCTCTTAGCCGCAAGGATATGTTCTATTCCATAAGAAAGGTCAATGGAATTACCAAAGTCATAAAATTCATAGATACAACTGATTTCCATATCAAGAGCACGAAGATTTTTCATGATGATTTCTTCGTTCTCAAGTAGGCATGTTAGATTAATTTCTATCCCCTTAATACCGCAGGATTTTGTAAGTTGCAATGCTTCTTGTATAGTGATGTTTTGTTGCTCACAAGCTTCAAGTAGATGATCATAAAATACTGATATTTTCATATTATTTACTCCTATGTTTGATTATATAGACGATACATAATTATTCGTTAAGTCTAATGTGAATATTCTAACGGTATTTTTATCTCGGGACAATCTAGGCGTTCTAATTTATGAAACTGTGGTTTTGCCCAGTAAACTGCATTATGTAGGATTGTCTGTATTTCTTTTTGATAATATACTGGGTATTCTTCATGTCCTGGTTGAAAGTAAAATATTTTCCCAAGTCCTCTAGTAAAAGTCACTCCACTTCTGAAAACTTCTCCACTTGCAAACCAACCCATGAAGATAACATCATCAGGTTTTGGTATATCAAAATATTCGCCATATGCTTCTTCGTGTGGAATTTCAAATTGCATTGGAACACCTGCAGCAATTGGATGTGCTGGTGCAGTACACCATAGTCGTTCTCGATCATCATGTCTCCAACGTAATGTCATTGATGTACCAAGTAATAGTTTTAATGGTTTGCTATAATGTCCAGAATGAAGTACGATAAATCCCATTCCCATATGTACATGATCCTTAATACGATTAGCAACTTCATCAGAGAGTTCATCTTGCTTAGCATGGCTCCACCAAATTAGTACGTCTGTATCTGACAGTACTTCCTCCGCTAAACCATGTTCTGGCATATCGAAGGTTGCAGTTCTAACAGATAACTCCTCATCTTTTTCTAGAAAATCAGCAATACACCTATGAATTCCTTCTGGATATATCTTTCTAATATCTTCGTATTCCTTCTCGTGGTAATATTCGTTCCAAATTGTTACTTTAGTCATGTATATTCTCCTTTATATCTCCATTGTATGTTAATGATGTAGGCTTTTTCTTATTTATTAGCTGTAAGTGTTGTAATGAAACATGTACGATAGTTTTAGAATAGAAAGATGCTGCATAATATTAATACCCATATAACTATGATTGGAATAGAGAAATACCATTTCTTAGGCTTTCCATCTTTCCATAGGTTTTGAGATTTTGAACGACAGGTTTCCATCACTTCATCTGGTATTAGTTTAATCGTACAAGCTATTAATGCCGGTAACAATATAATATCATCTAAATAACCTAATACCGGTATAAAATCTGGTATCAAGTCTATTGGAGACAATGCGTATACGATAGTAATTGCTGCCAAACACTTAGCTAAAATAGGTGTTTCTTTTTCTTTTAATGCCAAAAAAACAGCTGGTAAATTAATCTTTAGCTCGCTTGCTCTTTTCTTGATAGAAATCTTAATATTCATACTAATATTCCTCTTAGACACCAATTTGTTTATTTAGTTAATATTTTTGCAAGTAATAATAAATTATCTCTGATATGGTACTAACCCTCGATTTTCTCAATAAATGCTTTACATACGTCAGGATAATTGGTTATAGCACCAGAAAGACCCCAGTCATATAATTTTTTCAAGTCGCCCATATCATTCACAGTCCATGCATTAATGAGAATACTATGTTTCTTGCAGTTATTCACTACTGTTGTTGTAAGTTTTGTAATATCTGGATGATAACATTCCATACCATTGCTCTTTGCATAGTATCCCGCGTTACCAATTTCACGTTCTGTTAATATTCCACATGGAACTTCAGGCGCAAGTTGTTTGCATTTGGCCATTGATAGATGATTAAAGGAGGAAAACATTACTCTATCTAGCATCTCGTATGACGTAAGCAAATCGATTACTTTTTTCTCAAGATTTGTATAATAAAACTTGCTATTCTTTAATTCGATATTGGTAGTAACATTAGTGGTCTTAATCCATGCAAGGTATTCTTCGAAACTTGGAATGGGTAGAAAATCAAACTCTTTCTTTTGTAGTTCTGCTGCATTGAATTTTCGTAGTTCTTCAAATGTATATTTGCGCACAAGACCTTCGCCATCTGTAGTACGTTTTATACTCTCGTCATGTATGATAACAAGTACATTGTCCTTTGTTAATTGAACATCTAATTCTATTTCATCGCATCCAGCCTCTACAGCTTTTTGAAAGCTTAACATTGTATTTTCTGGATATAATCCGCTATAACCTCTATGTGCAATTATCTTCATAGTATTGATTCCCTTCTAAATGTATATTCGTAGTGCACTCTGCTCGCGCTTGATTTCCTTCCGATAAGAAATTATTAGATACACTCCGTGATCTAATAATGCTCTAGAACTTCGTTCTATCGCTAACTTACCTTGTGAAATCAAATGCTCACTTTGCTCGCGCTTGATTTCCTTCCGATAAGTTACATTATATATGGTCGAGAGTGGTGATTCAAGGTATAACGATTTTTTTACTTACAGTTTCTTGCGAGTAATTTGGTTAAGAAATACATTTTCGTTATAACGCTCTATTACTTGTATATTTTCGTTTTTATTTAACAGGCATAGAACAAGTAATAAATCACAAATAAATGTCTTAGAATCGATTTTACGGCGTGGTATATAATTCCATAATGTTCTTTTTAATGGTGATCTTGTTTATCTTTTGTATAGAAGTATATAAGCATAAAAAATATTTCGTTAAATTGTTATTTAACGAAATATTTAAGATATAAACACTATGTACTTAGGATTGCTTTATTTACTAATATTAATTATAAGCTAGCTCATTAATAATATTTGTTACTTTTTCACGTGTACCATCAATGAAGTTCATGGCCACAGGACGATGTATAGCCCCGGAAACCAATGATAAATGAAATTCGTGTAAAAGCTTATCTATTAAAATCATTTTACTATTGTAACCTTGCGCACGAATCCAATTTTGTATGTACTCATCAAATACCTTAGCTGCTGCACCCGAAGGCATATTGTTTTTCCGATAGTTTCTTCGATATTCTCTATAGGAATATTGATAACCACATTTGCATTCTCTGAAATCATCATGACCTTCAATTACGCTATTACAATTATGGCATCTTATCATGTATCTTTCCAGAAGTTCCATATCCTCCTTACCATTTTTACATCTTAGATAAAGAGTTAATCCAATCTCGTCCGCTAGTACTTCATCTTGTATGCCTTTTGAATCAAGCAAATAAAGCTGTTTCAATTTGTTAATATTCAATTTGTCGGGCCATCTGAATTTATTGTACCGATCTTTCATTACTTTATCTTGCTGCATTATATTTTCATCTTTTTCTCTTTGAACTCTTATCTTGTTTCGCTCTGCCTGACGCTTGTTTTTCTCTGCGATTTTATCTAGGAAATTTTTATTCTCCTTTTTATAGACTGATTGGATATAATCAAGTAGCAAGTGATACGTGTCCGTATTTGTGACCGATATAGTATCAATAGTAAATCGGTCTTTCTCTATATTGATTCCAGTAATTAAATACACTCCCGATTTTCCAATCCGGTACATCCAACCATTTTTTTCCGACCATGTGGGAATACCAAATCTCAGATCATATTTATCTAAAATAACGTTAGAGAACTCACGAAAAAAGTAGGAAATTTCTTTATCAAAAAATTGGTCTAAATCAGTTATTTCTGGTCTATGACTTTTCGGATATTCTTCTTTGAATTTACTCACTTGTACTTCCCTCCCTATCTTTTAATGAGAAATATATTACTTTTATAAAAATATTACCATAATGATCCAAACAATACCAGATGAAACTATGGATTAGGGAGTTTTTATTCTAAAGTCTTTATTCCTATCTATGCATCTTCATCTTCCAACTTTTTCATAATTCGTATAAACATAGGATCATCTCTTAAAAAGTCTAACTCTTCATCCTTTTCAAATGACTTTTTAATCATTTCTTTCATACTACTAAGACCATTATCTTGTTTAATTTTCATATGCGGATATAATGACTGTCTAATACCATTTAAATCATTTATGCCAGAAACCATTTCTTCTAAAAGCCTTAGACTCTCATCTTTGTTTTTCTGCTCCAGTGCTATCATAAATTCTGACGAACTTGCAATATATTGGCCTAATTCAAAATTCTCTGCTACATTGCGTGCAAGTTTTGCATATATCAAAGCCTCCTCATACTCCTTCTGCTTGCACCTTAACTGAATTATTTGCATTAAACTCCCAATAACCCCATTTGCATTCTGATATACCATCTCTTCGTGTACCTTATAAGCTTCATCGTACTTTTCCTGTTTACTGTAAAGGTTTGCTTGAATCATTCTTTTATCAAATCCAACTGGAGGAATTTGATCAAGTAACTTCTGTGCTTCTTCATACTCACCATTAACCACATAATCCTGACATAGTGACGCAGTCGCCATGTTTGATAATTCTTTATCTTCACCAAAAGCAACCACTTTATACCAAGCAGTAATTTGCTTTTTGTACTTGTCCTTGTCCTCTATGTCTTGCATTAATAAGTATGCATTCAATAGCTGTGCAGTAAATAGGATTAATTTATTACAGTTCGGATACTCCTTGATCATCTGGGATACTTTCTCGAATGTTTGATTAAATCCTCGTGTTGATATCTCTACGGTGATATCACGGATTATTTTATCAATTTCCATATCTGTTAGTTCCTCACGGAAAGAAAGTAGTGTATCTATATCTGTCTTTAAAATCCTTGCCAAAGGAGCTAAGAGAGTGATATCTGGATAGGATATCCCATTCTCCCACTTATTCACGGCAGGCGCAGTTACGCCTAGATAGTTAGCCACTTGTTCTTGTGTTAGATGTCGTTCTTTTCTGTACATACGGATTAATTCGTTAATTTTCATTCATATCTCTCCAATTCTTCATACTAACAAAGGCCTTTGCTACTTATAGAATAGCAAAGACCCGATATACAAACAAGTGAATTGTTGTTACTTTTTATTCACAAAAATTAACCAATGGTTATATTAGGTTTCTAAATGATTTAACGTTGAGGTTATTCATAAATAATCGAATGTAAAACTATGCTTTCATATATCCTTGCCATTTCCGTTGGAGATTCTATAAAATCTCGGTCAATCCATTTACACAGAATATTCCAATATCCTCCAGTTGAATAAGAGATCGAATATTCTTGCTCAATTGAATTTGCAGTCTTTTTACAAGGGAATATCTTATTGATTAATGGTAACAATTCATCATACTTATTCAAAATAAAATGCAGTAAATCATTCTTTTGAAGCACCTTTAAAAAAGCGATATTATTACTCCAAAACTCAAAATAGACTACTGCACTTTGATACACGCTGTGACAATTAGATGACTTTAATAAACTAATATATTGAGAAAACAATAAATTTACATATTCATTCAAAACTGCATCTTTGTTTACAAAGTGTCGATAAAAGGTTTTTCTTACAAGTTGTGCTTCATATGCAATTTCACTAATTGTAATGGATTCATAGCGTTTGCTTTCCATAAGTAATAGTAATGCTTGTATTATCATCTCTCTTGAACGAATTGCTGATGGATTTAAACTTTTACTCATAATGGCCTCCTGACACACATTTCCTTGATATGTATATCTTATTCCTGATGTATTGACAAAAGAAATAAGCATAAGTATAGTAATTAATAATGACACATAAGTGTAAAACCTACAAGAGGTGAAAGATGATAAAAATAAAATTTTCATACGTAGTTCTATTACTCGCGCTATTTCTTATTATGCTAACTTCCATGCGACAGGTAGCTAAACAAGTAGCTATTATATCTGAAGGGACTGGTATTATGGATTTGAATTTCTATAATTCTAAAGAGTTTATTATGCAAACTTTACAAGAACTAGGTCAAAAAGGGCGTGATTTTTATCTTACCAAATTCTTCATTGTGGATTTCTTTTATCCAATTACATATGCTGCTTTCTATGGCTTCACTATTTTGTATGTTTTAGAGAAATTAGAAAATCATTCTAAAACGATAAAATTATTGGCACTTATTCCCGTGTGTGGGATGTGCTTTGATTGGTTGGAGAATGTATCTATAAGTAGTTTACTTACAACTTTTCCAAACGACAGTACCTTATTATATCTCATGGCCACTATATCAACGATCTTAAAGTTTAGTTTTGTATATCTAGCTGTTGTTACAATTATTATCTTAGTGGTTTTAGTAATAATTAAAAGAAAGAATATCTAAGATTCGGTTACTATAGTCTAAAGTCCAACTTTTCTCTTCTAGTATGTCAGCTCCAAGTAATCCATTGTTTAGTTCGTTATTTGTAGGGAATACTTGTCTATTAATAGCGGAAACTTGATTTAATACAACGAAATCTATATTGTGTAAACCATAATTGTTGTAGAACTAATGTTTGCTTTCTGCTATAATACTATTATTAAGAAGTTGTCATGTGTTAAACATACTAAGGAGAAAGAATTGATTTACGATATATTTAATACCAAACAAGATAATTTACCAACTAGTGCACAGAACTTTCTGTTATATCTAGGCACAATTAGAGGAAAATCGAGTAATACCATTGAAGGTTATAAAAGCGATTTAACTATCTTCTTTCGCTTTCTATTGCTATATAAGCAAAAAGTTCCTGGCAATACTCCATTTGAAACAATTGATATTCGTGATATCGATTATACTTTCATAGACTCTATACAGTTAAGTGATTTATATGCGTTTCTTTTATTTGTTGAGAAATATCGAGATAACGGAACTTACGCTAGGGCAAGAAAGGTTGCAACGTTAAAATCTTACTATAACTACTTGTATGCAAAGGAAAAAGTTATAACTCACAATCCTGCGCTTGAATTAGAATCCCCAAAGATTCAAAAACGCCAACCTGTTCACCTTTCATTAGAACAAAGTTTTAATTTGCTAGAATCATTAGATTCCAGAAAGAAAAATTATACGAGAGATTACTGTATATTGACTTTGTTTTTGAATTGTGGACTCCGACTTTCCGAGTTATGTAGTATTCAGATATCAAAAATAACTGGGGATATTCTTACGATTATAGGAAAAGGAAACAAAGAAAGAACAGTGTATCTAAATGATGCCTGTTTAGAGGCATTGGAGGAATACTTAAAAGTACGATTAGAGATTGAGACAGATTCACAATATAGAGATTTTCTTTTTTTATCCACTCATAAAACACCAATACGTCATAGAACAGTTGAGATTATGGTGAAAAAGTGTATTGTACAATCTGGTGTAGCGGATGCTCAAAAATATACACCACATAAGTTGCGTCACACTGCTGCTACCATTATGTATCAAAATGGTGTTGATATAAGAAAATTGCAAACCATTTTGGGACATGAAAGTATATCAACAACTGAAATCTATACCCATATTGATGATAATGCATTACGTGACGCTGTCAAGTCAAATCCTCTAGGAAAAGCTCGTTCTAAATATACTGTTTGAAAACAATATCCTTATACGATTATAATTTCTATTCATACATGCAATATCCACAAGATGTTTCATATATTATAAGGAATAATTAAAATAAAGAGGCGTTATGCAGAGTTTTAATCCTTTTGAAGAAAGACCTATACCAATTGAGAGAACCTTTATGGATTGGAATACCATGTATCCCTGTCCATATAATAAAGAGACAGTGGACCCATATACGAAATGCCGTATAGTTTTGATGAATGGTACTGAATTTGAAGCACAATGGTTTTCACGTAATTTTTCAAGACATTGTACCGATAATGATTTAAGACGTGAACTAGCAACTCTAAGAAGAGTAGAACAACAACAGCAAAAACGAATAAGTTGTTTAAAGCCAAAAAACGAGTCTATACTCGAACATACAATAACATATGAACAACTCGCGGTAGATCTTACTTCTGTCCTTGCCAAGCAAGAACCAGATTGTAACGTTAGAAATGCTCTTAATTTTGCTTTATTAGAAGATTTTGATCATCTCTATCGCTATTCTAACCTACTTAATTATGAATATGGTGTCTGTCCTAAGAAACTGGTGGGTGGTTATACTGAAATAACACCTGCTCGTCCAACTATATCCGAACATCGTGATCCAATGGATAGTATCTTCCCATATGTATGTAATGACCAATCGAACATACTTACAAAACTTAATATCGGCATCATCACTGCAGCAGAACAACAGACTATGAATTATTATATGAATGTTGCTTCCTTATATGATAAATCCGATCTAGGACGTAGACTTTACCAAGAAATTGGCATGATTGAAGAGGAACATGTTAGCCAATATGAAAGTTTAAAAGATACTACTGGCACATGGCTTGAGGAATTGTTACTACATGAATATACAGAATGTTATCTTTACTATTCCTGTATGCAAACAGAATGCGACAAACGCATTCGTTGTATCTGGGAAGAATGTTTGTGCCAAGAAATTGCACATCTTCATAAAGCAAAAGATTTATTATGGGAATATGAGGGTAAGGAGTGGCAACAGGTAATTCCTTGCGGTAACTTCCCTGAGCTATTATGCTTACGTCCAAACATTGATTATGTTCGATCTATTATCGCAACAACAACGGGTAATACGCAAAGATGGGAATGTGTAGTTCCATTAAATGAATTATCTCCAGATGATCCATTTTTCTGTTATCAAAATATAGTAAATCATAATGTTAATTGTGTGGCTAGTCATAATGTAATAGATCGATATATTAAATGCAAAGGTCATGATTATCGTTTCGAAACAGCTCCTAATCCATTATGTGTACTTCAAAATCGTCGTTGTGATAACACAACTCTTGCACGCGTCCCATCCAAAACACCAGCTGAAACGCAAGTATGTGGTACAACGAAAGGACAATGTAGTTGTAAAACGAATACCGAAGATGGACCTGTTTGTTTTTAATTAAAAAGCTACTAAATTAACTGTACCAAACAGATATGTATGTAGAATACCTCTGTTTGGTACAGTTTTTAATTAAATTAATTAATTTGTAATGGATTGTCTGTATATTCGCATGTAAAATTAGTAAACTCTGCTACACTTGATCCATCGGAATCATAGGCATATAGACCAATCATAACCCCTGTGAATCCACCAGCAACTTCTGAAGATAGATATCTCGTATAGGCATTTCCTAGACTTCTCTCCTCACCATTCATTCTTAACCCAAATGTATAGGATTCGTTAGCGCAATAAATCACAAGTGTAACCTTCGAATTAGACGTAAGTTCAAAGCTGTTTTCAACACTCTTAATATTCCCGATATTAAGTCGCTCAATCACTTCATAGGTTCCCTTAAATTCTAGTTTCTCACGTATTGCTATATCATAATGATGATTTTCATCCATGTACATGGTAATACCGGCTTCTCCATTCGTTATACTTACATCACAAGTAATAATTCCGTTAAAATCTCTTTGTCTTAGACCAACAAAGGTTGGGCTGTCGATATCATCTATTGAGATTGTAGTACCAGTAAGTTTAATACCGTCTTCTCCCAATTGATAATTCTCAATATAAGGTAAACGAAGAAAACACCAATCCCTATTCCAGTCTGTATTTTCGAATGTATAGAGTCTCTTCTCCTCTTGGATGACATCTTCGGAAATACGATTTGTTTCAAACTGACGTGTTGTTGTACCATGATCCCCAGCGATAAACCAACCATCTTCACCAAATGTAACTGGAGTTAAGAAAACCTCACGTCCGAGATGGTGATAGGTTGCCCATCTACCAATTTGACGAAAACCAAGATGAATAAGCCACCAATTACCATTATTATCTTCTACTAGATCACCATGCCCAACCCCTTGGATTTCATAGCCGCCTAAATTACGGTTCGTAAGTACTGGATTCGCAGGATCAGATAAAAAAGGTCCGAAAATACAATCACTCTTTGCATAAGTAACCATATGTCCAAACTCCGTTCCGCCTTCTGCAGCAAGAAGATAATACATATCGTTAATTTTGTACATATGTGGACCTTCAAGATAACGTCCGCCTGTTCCTTGCCAAATCGTTTGGCTCTTAGTAAGCTTTTTACCAGTGGCAATATCGATCTCGCATTGAACAATTCCGCTCACACCATAGTCATCACTACCATTACTCATAAAATATGTCTTTTCATTCTCAAAGTATAGAGAGGGATCAATTCCACCTTGATCAACATAGATTGGTTCTGACCATTCCCCATTAATGTCATCTGTCCAAACATAGAAATTCTGGTGAGTTGTATCGTTTGTTGTTGTCATATAGAAACGACCATTATTATATCGAATTGATGGCGCAAATACACCACCAGAACTATTTACTTTATCTAATGCAATTTGGCTCTTTCTCGTTAGACAGTGACCTATTTGTTCCCAGTTAATTAAATCTGTACTTTTGAATAAAGGTACTCCAGGAAAGTATTGCATAGAACTGCAAACCATATAATAGGTATCTTCAACCTTGCACACACTTGGATCTGGATAGAACCCTTTGATTATTGGATTTTGATATATCATTGTATTTTCCTCCTGAATTGATAGGCATTTTCTTAAACTTGACTTCATATATAGCTAGCACTATACTGTATATAGTGTATCATTAATATATAAAGGGAGACAATGAGTATTCTGTCAGAACTTAGCACAAAAAAGACAGGGAGTAAGCATTATGTATGAAATGAAGTTAGAGTTTTTCGCAATGGATCGTAATTTTCCATTCTTTATTCAATATGGACATCATTCAGGCGATTTCTTTATGCATATACATAAGGATTTTACAGAGCTTGTAATTGTAATGGAAGGTACAGCGGTTCATGTTGTTGGAGAGGAATCTTATGAGATAAAGAAAGGTGATATATTCGTTATTGGGAGTAATACAGCACATGGTTTTAAAGATTCAAAAAATTTTCGCCTATGCAATATTATGTTTCGTCCAGAACTTATGTTTTCGCAGGACTTTGATATTAAAAAATCAAAAGGATTTCATGCATTATTTGTATTAGAACCATATATTACAAAAGAATATGAGTTTCAGAGTAAATTAAGATTAAACTTTACTGATTATGAAAAGGTAAGTTCTATGATTGATGAGATGATGTATGAATATAAAGTCCGCATGGATGGGTGGCAAGAGATGCTTAATTCTTGCTTTATGCGTTTGATCATCTATCTTTCAAGAATATATAAATTACCAGAAAAGACAGAAATGTGTGACTTAATCTATATAGCAAATGCAATATCTTACATAGAAAATCATTTTATTGAATCTATTACAGTTAAGCAACTCGCGGAGATGGCATATCTATCAGTAAGACATTTTTCTAGAGTATTTACCAGTACCTATCATATCTCTCCCATGCAGTATGTTATAAAGCTAAGACTGCATTATGCTAGTTTGTTATTAAAGAATACCTCTATATCGATTACCAATATCTCTATCCAAAGTGGTTTTAATGACAGTAATTATTTTGCAAGACAATTTAAGAAGTACTATCATTGCTCTCCAAGTGAATATAGGGAGTTGCAGTAAGAAAATTTATATGAATGAATATTCATAATTATGTAGTAAATAATTAAATAAACGTTCATTAGCAATTAAACAAAAGGAGGATTCAGTTTGCGCTTTATAGACTATTTCAAAAAAATAAGAGATGCATATGTGATTAACCAGGTGAAGCACATTAAGTCACCTAATTTTGAATCATCACCTATCGTTAGAAAGAAGTTAATGTTTTCATGAAGAGTTCAGAAGGTAGGATTTCGATTGGAAACTTATGAATTAGCAAAAAGGTTAAATTTAACTGGTTGGGTTAAAAATACACTAGATAAGAATGTTGAGGCAGAGATACAAGGAGAAACTGACAAAATCAATTTCCTTATTACCTATATGAAATCATTAAAAAGGGCATCTGTTCATACTGTAGTGGCAAATGAAATACCAACTTTAGATTATGAAAAAGATTTTGTGGTAATAAAGGAAATGGATTCTGTTTAATGCACATATTTCTGTAAATTTAAATCAAATACGTTCTCCAATGTTACAGGATCGCTTCCTTTTAATACAATGGAATGCACTTGGACCTTACGAAATATCCAATTTTCTTTCCAACGCAGCAGATGAAAGGTGTAGGTAAATTCATCACCTACACTAAAAGGCTGTTCCTCTAAAAGGGTTATATCGTTATGATGATTCAAGATTTCCTTGATTTTTCTACGACAGTTTACAATCAACTGATCTTCCATGTCTCCAAAACTTCTTTCACTATATTTTTTTGATGCTTGATCAATCTTATTAAAAAGCAAATCAATCACTCTTTTATGTGAAACTGTTTTCAACATCTTTGTCAATATCCATTCCGAACATTTTGTCTGTCGTTTCTGATATCTGACAATCCATTTTTCCATTGTATAATCATTCGATTCTATTGCCAATTGTAAAAAAGCTTCGATTCCCTGTTCTGTCGATCTAAATGATACTGCCTTTTCCCATGAAACACAAATGTAATTTCGTAATGGTGCGAATTCAAATAATGGTAATAATTCAAGTTCTTCTTGGTTACACACTTTTTTACCCAGAAATTGATACTTATCCTGTAAAATACCAAGTCTATAATTAATCTGTCTTAAATATTCATCATGTTTTACCCAAAAATGTCCTATGTTATGATATTGATAGAGATTGTTTTCTAATCGTAATCTAGAAAAACGAATGGTAAAGGAATTACGATTTCCTTGTCTTACAACCAGAATATAATTATTGTTGATTCTGTCCAGACTTCCTTGCACGATATCTTCATTCTCTTTCTCGTATTCACCTATCATTACAGCGTTCTCAAATACTAGAAAACTCTCAATTGCATCGTTCATCATATATACAACATAGTACTGAGTTTCATCTTTTTTTTCCATTAATTCAAAAACATTTTCTTTAAATATCTGCGCTAGATACACGAATTCATCGGGACAATCTTCGGTTAGTCCAGGTAAAAACTTTTCATATTGCTTCACTTCTTCTGTTTGCATACGGCCCTTATCCTTAATTATAATAAAATCCTAATTTTCTTTATTCGCTCCGAAGCTTACATTTTATCATTCCATACTTTCTGCTGAAAAACAAACAGTTACTGCGATAACTAAATCATTACCCTCTAATTCTTCTGGATTAAAGTAACTTGTTGTATCGTAACTCATTATACTATTGGAATCTGTATAGACTTTAACGAGGAGTGGAATCTCTTTGTCAAGTTCAATAGAGGATTCCGATAACCAAGAGGTACCCTGTGAAGAATTCTTAAACTTATTCAATAAATCGGTTATACTCATTTTCATAGTGGAAATCCCCTTAGAACCTGACTCCAGTGATATTTGTAATTCGTCATCAATCGTTATACCCATTTTACCAGATGAAGCATTAATATTACCTGACATTGCGCCATGATCTTCCCACTTTTTATCTTTATTAAGAGTATGGTAAGAAATAATTATGGATTTTACAGTATCATCTAATGTAAAATCAAAAATCTTACTATTATTTTGTGCATTCAATAATTTCATTATAGATTCTTCATTCTTAGTTAACGTAATAGCAGCAATAGTCATCTTCTTATTGTTTTTATCACATGCTACTAATGTTATCAATACTGTAATAAATAAAAATAAACGCACTATTTCATTCTAGAATCTCCTATTGATTTTCCTACCAAGATTTAATAAGGGGTTACTTTAATGAAACAAATCATCGGTTAGGTATTGATGATATGAAATTTCACCTCCATCACATACAAAATATAATCTAATGTATCTAAATAGAATGATTAAAAATAATCCGAAAAATATGGTGATTGCTGTTCAATTGCATCTTCTAACATGTCTACAGTTTCAGCACTACAATCAAGGCGACCAATCCGAAAGAGGTAATCAGGACGTTTATATCCTAATAACATGGTAGTCATAGTTTGGATATTGATTGAATCTGTGGTTTTTTGAGTAGAATGTGTAACTGTTCCTTTACCATCTTTTGATATGTTTAACATAAAAGTACCTTGATTCCATGCAAGTAACGGATCATTTAATGTAAAAGTCCAATTACGTTCAATTGTATCTGGTTTAAATGGGTATTCTTCAATGAATTTTTCGAAATCAACAATTCTGGCCATAAAATATGGAGAGATAGTTTCTTTAATATCGCCATCTTCTAATAAGAAAGATAAAGGTTCATCTGTAAATGTATTACCAACCACCTTGTTAATCATAGAAAAATGTGCTCCAACAAAGTTCCATAAACCAATTCGTGCGTCTTCATTAATGAAAATCATATCTTTTATATGGAATACGTCATCTGAAATCCAATAGATTACATAGCCATCTGGTTCACCATCTTCGTTATAATATACAGCAGCCATTAAATCATCCGAATCCCATAACCAATATTCATTCCATGCTAATTCATCACGAAGTAATGCACCATGTGTTCTGAGAGCAAATCGGTCATAGGCTTCTTTAACTTGTGTGCTATCAGTTGTTACACGACGTACTTCTCCTTTGACCTGACGATTCTTTGGTAATTGATAGTCTTGAATCTCGTAGGTTATCTTATCCGATATAATTTCCCAACCTTTTCTTCTGTAATAAGGAATGGAATATGGATAGAGGTAGGAAATATACTGTTTGCGTTCTCTCATATCAGTTAATGTTTGATATAACAATTTATGCATTAGACCTAGATTGGTATATTCGGGATACGTACCAACCCCAGTAAGTCCTCCCATATTATACGTATGGTTGAATATACGGACTTTCATTGGATATACCGCTACTTGTGATATTAAGTTGTCACCATCAAACCAGCCTAATACATCTGCTTTTTTTAAGGTAGGTGATTTTGCCCTAATCATCTCTTTTTCTTCCCAACCAATTTGATGTAATTCATTGTCTGTAACTTGGAATACATAACGTAATAATTGATTGTATTGTTCCAGATATTCTATACCTACACTTTTAAGTTTTAATCGTTTCTTATCCATGATTGAATCCTTTCTAATACTTTTAAATAAATGATGGAATTTCTAACGCATCTTTTGATAAATTATGAACAACTTGTAGAAATTTCATACCAGCATCAGCTTCTATTTGATTATAAGTAAATCCAAGTGAAGTAGCTACTTCATTAGCAACCTCGTTGAATAAATCACACATTGTAAATACAGAATCCCAAAGATTATTAATTTTATAATCTGAATAGGTTTCAAAATATCGATTATATAATTCTTGAGATAGATAACGGTTCATATATTTACCTGATTTTCCAATACTACATGAAAAATCTGTTTCTATCCCAATCTTCCAAGATAATAGAGTAACTAAATGTGGTCGTATTACGGAGTTTAACATGTCCATTACATATGGAACTTCCTCTCTCCAAAGGCCTTTCGCAACATTATTCAAACACCACCAAAAGTCATTGCTTTCACATAAGAAGTCATTCTCATTTGGTCTTTTTACGTGATAATCAATATCTGTAGATTCAGGCATGTGAGGAAGTATATGATCTTTGTCTAAGAGTATTTGACACAACTTATCATTTAGTATGTCCTTTTTCGCATATGGTATGGAATTCACATGTAAGTCTATTCTATTACCATCCTTGAATATGACAAGCCAACCATATGTATCCTCTAAGTGACATTCTTCCCCCAGTAAATTATCCATCATCTCCGGTTTTTGCATATAGAGAGGCTCACCAAACTTATTGATCCAACCATTCTCTTCATAGAATGCTTTGGTATCTGTTACCACATATACAATATCATAATCTTGAAAGATATCTTTTGGGGCGTTTGGATTTGTTCTTGATCCATTCATATAAACAGCACGTATTCTGTCGTCATTGTTAGCAATGTCTAGTATCAGTTTATACATCTCTGTTTGTGTCCGCATAATAGTTCCTCCTATTAAAAGAACTTGCTTAAAAGCAAGTCCTGAATGTACATTATTTACAAAAGGTTTTGAATACACAAAAAGAGATTCTTTTTGTAAGAAAATCGAAGCTTTTACTGTCTTCTATTATACTATTCTTAATCTAATTGGTCAAATGCTACCTAGGCAATTTATAAATCAATCATTTCTTATCCCAAGCAAAGTCAATTGGAGTAAAAGCATGTTTACCTTTTAATATAGCTTTGTATTCCTTAAGGCAATATTCCCCACATTGTTCAATATATCTCTCAGCAAAGTCTTCTGTAAAATGTTTTGGTTTTTCTATTATATGCTCTATAAAATCAGACTGCATGTTTGCTAAAAAAGATTCCAAATCAAAAGGACAGATTTGATTTATATACTCTTCTTTGAAGTTTTTTGTAGGGTGTTTTATCGGCACTAATTGTTTGCAGATAGCAAGATGCATAATTCTTGAAGCCATTGTAATCCTCCATCTTCTATATGTATCTCTAACTCTTACGCTAAAAAAGCTCGTCTAGTACAAGACTAACAGTATCATAGTAGTTTTCTGTGTACTGATCGTGTTGTAACGTATATCCAGCATCATCAAGTAAAGGTGCCATGTTAGTTCGGTCCGTTATAATTGCCTTAGCATCATTTGCAACACTGCTCCAAGCATCTGCTAAATCCTGTAATACCGTAATCATATCTTTATTATCCGATAACCAAGTTTTTGTCGCTTCCCTTATTGTATCCATATCTGTCAGCTGTACATAATCTTCTAACCAATCTAACAACTTACCTGCAGCCTTCACGCTTTTAAGAGAACATCCGGCTGAACCCGGTGCAACATTATAGATATCTGTTAATAATGCGTTCCATGCTTCCATATCCGGCCCTGAGCTGATCATTGACTTTGTGTAAGCTCGTTCTACAGGTGTAACATCACCATCTTTTAAACTTAAGGAAGGATTAAATGTTATACTATCCTTGTCGTATGTAACTGATACTTGTGACGAAGGAACAATATCACTAGGATTACATTGTAAAAGTATCGGTTTTGTAGTAGATAATATATCTTCTGTAGGTACTAAATCTCCCATATTGTTTAGTTCAACTGTTGATACAGATATTTGTGTATCAACATATTTAGGAAGAATTAGGTACCACTCGTTGCCATCTAATTTTACTTGTTCTAGATCTTCTGATGAATCTAAGGATAGTTTCATATTATTTGAGCTAATAAGTTCCTTTGCATTTTCCTTTGCTTGTGTTTGCGAATAACCTAGATAATAGATAGCGCATAATGTGGTATCGTTTTTATCTGCAATCGTATAATATGTATTTATTGTATTAGTGGTTTGAGTCGTTTCTGAGTCTGACACTATTGATTTGTCTGTTGTTGATGCTTGTGAGGATGAAGTAGCGTTATCCGTTGTTATCACGGTTTGTTTGTTATTACAAGAAGTAATTGCAAATGCTATCGCACAGATTCCAAGTATAGTTATAATCTTTACTCCTATATATTTTCTAGTAAGATACATTTTCATAAAGTTGTCTCCTTAATTTTTGGCTATAAAGGACACGGTCCCGAATAGTTATTATGTAATATCTATATTCTATTTTCTACTTTCACGTGATTAATAATTACAATTATAATTGTACCAATTGCATAGCAGAGAATGTCTTTCATATCAAATGTTGCCCCTAACACAATCCTTAGAAGCTTAGAATTCATGAAGTCTAATATGCTGGCAAATTCAAAGTATTGTAAGATTTCTATAATTGTAGCAAATGCAAATAATAGATACGGTAAATACGGACAGCGTTCCGGAGTAATCACTCGAATAAGTGTATAAAGAACCCCCATTACAAGAATGTCTCCTACGTACGGCCGTATAAATGAATCATGTACATAAACTGCTATTAGCACCTCTATAATCATTAAGGTTATAAATATTATCAGATAATACAATCGCTTTGTTACCGTACTATTATATGCATCTCTACTCATTATTCACCACCTAGAATTTATTGATATATACGTTTAAATAAATAATCATACATACGTATTCATATTTTGTTAAAGTAACAAACTAAATGTTCCTACAACGATACATACCAAACCAATCATTGCTTTTCTCGTTAACTTTTCATGAAATATGAAATAAGAAAAAGCGATCGTTATGAGTAAACTTAGTTTATCAATTGGGACCACAATGCTTGCTTCACCTGTTTGTAATGCACGGTAATAACAAAGCCAAGAAGCTCCTGTTGCAAAACCAGAAAGGATCAGAAATAACCAACTCTTACTATCGATATCCTTGATTGTATTTTGTCTTTTTGTAATAAATACTACAAGCCATGCCATTATTAATACTACAACTGTTCTTATAGCTGTTCCAAGGGTAGAATCTATTCCTTCGATCCCTATCTTACCTAATATCGAGGTTAAACTAGCAAAAATGGCAGAAGCAAAGGCATAAAACATCCAGCTACACTTTTTGGTTTGTAACTTAGTGGTTAATGTTTTCCTTTGAATCATTAGATAGGTTCCAACACCAATCGCTGCTATTGCGAAACATTTTATTAACGAAAAACCTTCACCAAGGAAAATTCCTGCTAATATCATTGTAATTATAGTACTTGATTTATCAATTGGCGTTACTTTATTAATATCACCGATTTGAAGTGCACGAAAGTAACATAACCATGAGGCCCCTGTTGATAAACCTGACAAGACTAGAAAAGTCCATGTCTTACTAGTTAGATTTCCTATATCAGAATAACTTCCTGATATGAATACCATAATCCAAGAAAACAACAAAACAACAATTGTTCTTAAAGCTGTAGCAACATTAGAATCTGTATTCTTGATACCGACCTTTGCTAATATAGCAGTAAGTCCAGCAAACAAGGCTGAACCAAATGCAAATAAAATCCACATATTCATTCCTTCTTATCTATTAAACTTATCTATTAATATTATTCAAAGTCTTGTTTTACAATGTATACATAATCTAAGGGAGGCAACTTCCTTACAAAGTTCCTCCCTTAGATCGTAATATTTAATTACTCACATTCTTCAAATTCATCTTTTCCAACACTACATAGTGGGCAAAGCCAATCATCAGAAATATCTTCAAATGCTGTTCCTGGTTCTACACCGTTATCTGGATCACCAACTTCTGGATCATATATGTATCCACAAACGATACAAACATATTTTTTCATAGTATGCTCCTTTGCAATTTATTTATTTTTATTTTTTACAACTACACTTAATAATATACAACATTTGAAGAAATTTTTCTACTATAATTTTAATTTAATGAAAACCCTATAAACAACAGTTCTATATTCGTTAATTCCAAGTACCGTTTCATACAAATTACGCATAATTTCGTTGTATCACTATTTATTTACTAATAATTTTTAAGATAGAGTTTAAAAGAAAAGATTGAATAACCCAAGAACAAAACCAATAATCGCTCCAAGATTTACTATCATTCCAAGTTCATTCTTCATAACAGACATAATAAGATCTTCTAACTCTTCCACAGCCATATTATTGATTTTTTCTTCAACAATTCCTTGGATATCGAATGTATCTACAATATCAGATACATGTTCCTCTATCATGCTATTATATAGTTGGTTTATAATGCTTTCTACTTTCGTAGTATCGATACCACCTATAATTGAATTAATAGATTTCGTTTCCATGGTATCAATTTCGTTTGATATATATTCTCTAATCTTATTCTTGCCACCTTCCCTTACATAACTATCTACCTTATTACCTATTGGAGTAGCTAGAGATGCAATAAGATCTTCATTAATAAACATGGCTAACATACCACCCTTTTGTTTTAACGCAGCGGCACCTTCGGTGGCAATGATATTACCAACGTTCATAGACAAGAAACCAGTTGCAATCTTATCCGTAACACCTTCGATTAATAAATCTTTTTTATCTTCATAGGAATCTTGTCCGAATACAGATAATCCAATTTCTTCAATAGTACGTTCATTAAGAGTATCATTGATTCTTATTACAATGCTATCAGTAATGGTTCGTCTCATACGATCCGAGGTAAGTACCTTAGTGAGTTCATCCTTACTTAACAACGCATTGCCTACCGCTTGACCCAGAGCATGTGCTAATGCTGGCTTTCTCTTGGGTATAATGCCTGGTGTGAACGGTAACGTATATTTTCCGATTTTAATAGGTTTCAATGGGCGAAATAGCATCTTAACAGCAATATAATTGGTAAAATATCCGATAACCCCTCCAATAATTGGTCCTGCTAATACATTAATAATTTCCATAACAATTCCTCTTTCTGTAAGTCATATTTTGCTTATAGAAGTATACACTATAATTGCTATGGATTCAACCAAATACTTTACGACAGGTGGTAAAGTTGTTCGAGAGATTCGTTATATACAACTTAATGTAAACCAAAACTCACTTCCATTCGATTTACGACTGCGGCAATAGATTTCGCCATCATGCTGATTTATTATGTATTTGCAGATGGATAACCCTAATCCTGAACCAGGTACATTGGAACTACGAGATTTCTCCGCACGGTAGAACTTATCAAATACATAAGGAATATCTTCAGCACTAATACCAATGCCATTATCTATGATATGGATGCTTAATATACCCTTTTCTCGTTTTGTTATTAACTGTATAAAACCATGAGTCGAGTCCATATATTTCATACTATTTTCTATAAGATTATACAATACTTCTGTTATTCGCTTTTGATCAATTGATATAATAAAATCCTCTTCAGGGTAGGTACATTCAAACTGAATATTACGTTGTTCAATATAGATTCGTAATTCTCTGGTTATCTCCTTGATGTAACTTTGAAAATATACTTCTTTCCTTTGAATATCCATCTGGTTTAGTTGCGTATTCGAATATTCTAATAACTCGGTTATCATGCCTTCAAGAAGGTTTGTCTTATTTATAATAATAGATAAAAATTCCTGACGTTCTATATCTGTTGATGCAATACCATCACGAATTCCTTCGCTATATGCTTTAATTGTTGAGATTGGAGTACGTAAATCATGGGATATACAAGAGATTAATTCTTGTTGAGATTTTCGAATTGCTTGTTCACTTATCTGTTTCGCTTTTAGTTCATCACGCATTAATTCAAAGGAATAGGTTAAATCTCCAATCTCATTGGCTTGTAATTTATTATCATATACACGAAGTACCTCTATATCATAATTTCCTGCAATAATTGCTTGCGAAGAAGAAGAAATCCTTTGAAGAGGTTTTAATATACGTAGGTTACAATATATGGATCGTAGAATTAATATGATGATACTTAAGATTATTCCAATACCTATTGGTAAGAAACTTAACACCTCATTTCTTGCATACAAATCAGATACAACATGACTTCTTTGTAATAGATATACAACAAAACCTACACAAGCATTATTATTATTCAGCACTAGGGAGCATTTTTGATACCCCGGATATTGTTTTGCAAAACTTTGATCCATCTGAAGCATCTCATCAACGACTATCGTATCGTCTTTTTCCTGTTTGAATTCTGATGTAGCGAATAATACCTTACCTGATGTATCAAACACTATATAAGGATATTCGCTTTCTGGATAGATTCCTCGTTCAATTTGTTCACGTTCTTTTTCAAGCTTAACTCTTGCATTATTAATAAATATAGTAAAATCAAGGTGTTTATAGTTATATAAGCTGATTAAAAAACCAGCCGCTAGAATTAATATAATCATTAGTGAGGTAATCTGATTCCATCTTTTAATCTTATTATTTATCATAAACACCTTCCTGAAGATATGTACTATTGAGCAAAGAATTTGTATCCTGCGCCCCAAACCGTCTTTATATAATCTAGACTGTATACATCTAATTTATATCGAATTCTATTAACATATACAGTAACACTGTTATCGTCGCTACATTCGTTATATCCCCAAACAGCTTCATAGATTTGATCTTTTGAAAAAACTTGATTAGGGCTAGAAGCTAGATAATATAGAATATCAAATTCTTTTGTTGTAAGCGTTAGTTCTTCCCCCTTGGCAGTTGCTGTGTAGGATGCTTTATTCAGAATTAAGTCCCTCACTATGATTTGATTGGCATTCACAGAACCTGAATTACAGGTTAACTTCTCATAACGCCTTATCTGCGCCTTCACTCGTGCTACTACTTCAATCGGACTAAATGGTTTCGTTACATAATCATCCGCACCAATTCCTAATGCAATTACTTTATCCATCTCCCCGTTCTTAGCTGATAACATAATAATGGATGCATCAGAATCTGTCCTGATTTCCTTGCATACTTCTATTCCATCCATAAGAGGTAACATAATGTCTAATAATACTACACTAGGATTACATCGATGAAATGCTTCTAAGCCAGCTTTGCCGTCATTGGTAATCTCTACTTGAAAACCTTCTACTTTCAAGTAAGCTGCAACAATATTAGCTAATTCTTTCTCATCATCGACTATTAGAATTGTGTGTATCATAACCACTCCTTTAACTATCAGAATATTGACCATCTAATGGTCTTACCGAGAATTTTTCATTCGTAAGAACACCTTGTTTATCTACTAGTATCTGATATCCATCTTCTAATACTTTGCGAGTCCCCGCATCTAATGGCATGGAATACCAACTAGGTTTAACAAAGCCGAATTCTACTTCCTCACCTTCTTCAAACCACACTCGTATGGAGGTGCAAGCTCCCCAATACTCTATGACATAGTTTTTTACATGTCCAAATGTATATATAAATGAGCTTTTATTCAAAAGTTCCTCTTTATTATCGGTTATTATACATACATCAATATCAGAGTCGGGCTGATTTGTTTTACGTGCAAAAGAACCAACAAGTACTATTGCTTCTACTTGTGGGTTCTTTTTCCCCCATTCGGTTATCATTTTAATAATATTACGCATATGAGATCACCTCTACTTCTTCGTAAAAGATAATCTAAGTATACCATTATATTCCTAAAAACACTATAGGAATACTTGTAAGTTACCAACCTTTCGATTTTAAAAATCGATATAAGGTATCTTCTCTTTGAGGCAAGTCATCTGTTCCGTATTCCGTTAATACTAGGTCACCGTCTATTCGACCATCCTTAATATACAGAATACGATTTCCCCGAAGGGCTGCTTTCAAATCATGAGTAACCATAACTACTGATTGTCCCTCTGCATGAACCGCAGTAAATATATTCAATACACTTTCACCTTGTGAGGAATTCAAAGATCCAGTTGGTTCATCTGCAAACAATACTTTAGGTTTGTTAATAAGCGCTCTGCATATTGCAGCTCGTTGTCGTTGTCCACCAGACATCTGGTTAGGGAACTTATGTTTATGCTCTTTCAATTCTAACTTTTCCATTAGTTCTTTTGCTCGTTCTTCTACTGCCTTATGATTAACTTTTGTTTTATAAGTGGGGCTTACAATGTTCTCATAGACATTAAGGTTAGGAATAAGATTAATACCTTGGAATACAAATCCAAGCTTATTCTTACGTAACTTCGTAATTTCTTTCTCCTTCATTCTTGTAATATCCTCATTATCAAAGAATACCTTACCTGTAGTAACTTTATCCATTCCACTAAGTGAATATAACAGTGTTGATTTACCAGATCCGGAACTCCCCATAATTACTGTGAAATCCCCCTCATATATATCTAAATCCATGTTTTTAATTATGTTATTGATCTCTCCATCTGTTATGAAGCTCTTGCATAATAGTTGCGTCTTTATAATTGAATCTTTCACTCTTAACTCCTCCTATTCCGTTACTAAATCCCTTACATCCACATGATATAAAGAATGACTAGATAATACGGTACTAATTATGAATAATAAAAATGCACTGGCATTAAGAATAATGAGATGCACAACATTAATGGTAATTGGATATTTTCTAAATCCAAAGATACTAAGTGCAATTGACATGATATGTCCATACGACATTATTGTTAATGGTACGGCAATAACTATTGCTACGATAGCAACAATTCCTACATAGTATAGATTAGACAACATTAAATCTCTTGTTGAATAACCGATACATTTGTATATGCCATTACTTTTTTCGTTACTTGCATTCTTAAGCATTACAATACAGAAGATATTAATCCCTCCTATTAAGAAAACTAGCAAGATAACAGGTGGTATTCCACTAATCTGAGGTGCCGTAATCATATTCATAATCGATGCAAATGCTTCTGTTCTAGGAATTACTTTTCCGTTATTTCCGATTATCTTTTTCATATCTTGGATGAACTGATTTATGTCTGTACCCTTTTTTAAGTAAATAGAACAGGCATTGTAGCTTATCGAAACTTTACTCGATGTATATGTATCTGTCCGTAAACGGCATGCATCGCCTAGTTGGTAATATGTCTGAAAAATCCCGGTAACTAATAACTTTTTCTTATATTTACCGCCGAGATAACATTCAATATAATCTCCAATTTCTTTTTTCTGATCATTTGCAACCTTAGTTGATATAGCAATCTCATCTTTGGTCTTTGGATTGTAGCCTTGAATTACTGGTAAATTAACTTCACTGTAATCATCATAGACGAAGGCCGATAGGCTGGGGTTAACTATTTCTTTCTTCCAATCAAGAAGGATTCTCTCATCTTGAACAACATCCACTGCTTGCGTAACTCTCTCATCAGCCTCCACAACAGACTTCACATAAGTATATTGCTCTGAATTGGTAACATTAATAATTACATCGGAGGCATCTACCCCTAGCCAGTAATCATTCTTGTCTTTTTGTGAGTAAGCAACATCTAAAGAAATCATGCCGAAATTGATACTAAATACAGTTACAATCGCTGTTATTAGAATACCTATAATACCTTTTTTATCCCTTACTATGTTTCGTAGTGCAATTCCCATTGGAGAAAATACAGCATTCACATTCCCTTTCAATCTTTGTTTCTTGGTATTGGTATTCTGTAAACCATTCAAAGCATAGGTAGGCTTTATATTCTTAGTTTTATGAATAATCATATAGATAATCCCAAGAACGAATACGACAATAATTACAAAACAAGGAATTCCAGTGCGTATGACATTAATATCAGAATTTTCTCCAAGATTCTCATAAATTCTGCTTAATACCACTTTAGAGATTAGTTTTGATACATATATTCCAAAGGCACTTGCTACGGAAACAATTACGAAATAAAAAGTAAGATAGAACTTCAATATATCATTAGTATCATATCCGATTGTCTTATACACTGCAATAGACTTAGCGTCTGCAATCATTGCATGACGAATCATGAAGTTAATAATTAAACAGCTTACAATTAACATAATACATCCAATAGCCAAGAATAAAGCAGATACGATGTTAGTTGATAGCAACGCATTGGATAACATTTCATCAACAGTTACAATAAAACCTGGGAAAACCTCCGTATGTTTTTCCTGATATGCAGATTTTATATCATCACCTATATAGCCATCTTTTGCATAGATTTTCAATAAATATTGTTGATGAAATTCCTCTGGGATATCCTTTACTAAAACGGCTGAATCAAATGCAGTCGAAGTAGAATATGGTTCCGCGAAAATTCCGCTAATCGTATACTTAAGCTCTTGTTTAGCATTCTTAATTACCAGCGTATCACCAATATTCAAATGAAATTCATTCTTAATACAAGCTGGAATTAGACAACTTTTTTGTCCATTTTTATCCGCTAACGTAGAAGTACCCTCCAATAAACGAATTCTTCCATATACCTCAGGATTGTACGTGATTAAGTCCACAAATGCTTCCAACTTTTCTCCACCAACATACATATCATCTTCTATATAGGAATACGGTACAATGATTGAACTATCAACTTCTTCTAGTTCTTCAAATCGATTTTGTAGTACTTCACACGAACTACGTTCAGGTGCGAATGAATATACCGTGATATCGGCAGGTTTACAGTCACCTTTTAATCTTTCGTAGGGTTCATTAATAGATGACAACATTGTCATCGATCCATTTAATAATGTCGTACATAACAATATAACAAAGAAAACCATTAACGATTGCATTTTTCGTTGTCTAAATAACTTGGTCCACATCTTATTTGCTCCTCTCATAGATGCAATTATAAGGCGATTGTTAAACTCTTATATTTGCATTACGTATACTATTTTACAAGTTATACGCTATCGTTCTTGATGCCTATATCTCTATCATAATCTATAGTTATTAAATAAAAATTGTTAAAATATAAATAATTATAAATAACGGTTCTATAATAAATGTTGGGGTACACGATTTAACTCGTAAACTCCAACATTTTATTTTATAATAAAAAAGACCTCCAAGTGCCAGTCTAGCCAACAA
>JAHAJA010000019.1 GCA_018372435.1 Clostridiales bacterium
GAGGTAAGACTCTTTATTAAGTTTACCCCAAAATCAGCATAGAAACTAAATAAAAAAAGCTTGACTTTCCTTAGCAGGTTTGACAAAGAGCCTAAAAAACGCTATGTGAGAATCGAATCTAATATAGATTTTCTCACATAGCGTTTTCTTAAGTGAATCAAGTACTCATAGTCTTGATTCTAGACTGTCATCTGATAAGTTATATTTACTTATACGTTATGCCATTCTTACGTCATTATTATTCTTCTTCTGAAATTTGGTCAGCTTCAAAATGTTCTATTACAGTAACACCTTCACTAGCTTCAACGTTCTCATCTACAAGTTCTTCTTCATCAACTTCATCTTCTTCCTCAAATCCACCGTTCATTGTGAATTCAATCAGTTCCCAGATTTCGTCACGACCTTGCTTTGATATGGATGAAAACGGAATAATCGGAGTCCCCTCAACAGTATTCAAACCTTTACGAATCATCTTAATATGTTTATCTCTCTGACTTCGATTAATCTTATCTAACTTCGTAGCTATAATAACTGGATTATATCCATTATGAACGATCCAATCATACATATTCTTATCATTCTCTGAAGGTTCATGACGAATATCTATTAGTAAGAAGATAATCCGTAGTTGTTTGGAAGTACCAAGATACTTCTCGATTAATTTACCCCATTTTTCTTTTAATGCCAACGAAACCTTAGCATATCCGTATCCCGGAAGATCAACAAAATATACCTCATCATTAATATTATAGAAGTTAATGGTTTGTGTCTTACCAGGTTGCGAAGATGTTCTAGCGTAAGCTTTACGATTCATCAGCGCATTAATAAGTGACGATTTACCTACATTCGATTTACCAGCAAAAGCGATCTCAACTTTGTCATTCTCTGGTAGTATACTTGTTACACCACAAACGGTTTCCAAGTTCACACTTTTTATATGCATATCAATTACCATACCCTTTCAAAAGTCTGGCGACTTTGTGTAAGGCACAAATCGCCGTGTGAAAGATCATCTTTCACACTACTCCCATCTACACACGACACCATATACGTGTGTATCTTTACTAATGTTTTTATTACAACTAAATTGCTACATTATTTCACAAGTGCATAAGACAACACTTCTTCCATGGTATCTACTAATTCTATATCAATTCCTGTAACAATTTCTTTTTCCAATTCTTCTATATTACTCTTGTTTTTCTTAGGCACAAGAACCAATTTAACTTTTGCTGCTTTCGCTGCAAGAATTTTTTCCTTTAATCCTCCAATCGGAAGAACTCTACCTCGAAGTGTAATCTCTCCTGTCATGGCAACATCTGCACGCACCTTCGTGTTCGTAATGGCTGATAACATCGCGGTAGCCATAGTTATCCCTGCTGATGGACCATCTTTTGGAACTGCACCCTCTGGTATATGAATATGGATATCATTTTTATCAAAAAAGTCTTGAGCAATACCATACCTACTACTAATAGAACGAATGTAACTAATTCCAGCTCTCGCTGATTCCTTCATTACATCGCCTAGTTTCCCTGTAAGTTCGAATTTACCTTTTCCTGGCATTACATTTACTTCAATTTGAAGTGTGTCACCACCGACGCTTGTCCACGCAAGTCCTCTCACGATACCAATTTCATCTTCCTTGTTGATTTCATCAAAGGTATAACGCTCTTTACCAAGATATTTTTCAAGGTTCTTATCTGTAATCTTAACACTTTTTTTATCACTTTCTAGGATTTCTCTTGCGACTTTTCGACAGATCTCACCGAGTTTTCTCTCGAGATTACGAACCCCTGCCTCTTTCGTATATCCATTTATAATATGGCTAATTGCCTTATCAGATATACTTAACTGCTTTTCATTCAATCCATTCTTCTCAATTTGTTTCACAATCAGATGTTCTTTTGCAATATGTTCTTTCTCATTCTGCGAATAACTGTTCACTTCAATTAATTCCATACGATCTAACAATGGGCGTGGAATTGTCTGAACTGAATTCGCTGTAGCTATAAAAAGAACTTCAGATAAATCTACTGGTTGTTCAATATAATGATCCACAAAACGTTTATTCTGTTCTGCATCTAAAACTTCTAAGAGAGCTGAGAATGTGTCACCTTTGTAATCATTACTTACCTTGTCAATCTCATCTAACAACATAAGTGGATTCTTAACCCCCGCATTCTTAAGTCCACTAACAATACGTCCTGGCATTGCTCCAACATACGTTCTTCTATGCCCCCTAATTTCTGCTTCATCACGTACACCACCTAAACTAATACGTACGTACTCCTTATCAAGCGCTTTCGCTACGGAACGTGCTATCGAAGTCTTACCAGTTCCCGGAGGACCCACTAAACAGATAATTGGACTATCTCCTTTTTTCGTCAAGCTTCGTACTGCTAAGAATTCAATAATGCGATCTTTTACTTTCTTAAGACCATAGTGATCTTCATCTAACACTTTCATAGCATTCTTTATATCCGTATTATCTTTGCTTACTTTATCCCAAGGAAGAGCTAATAACGTCTCAATATAACCACGTGAAACAGAACTTTCAGAGGAGTTATTCCCTAAGTTCTTGTAACGTTCAATTTCTTTCTCAATGTGATCTTTCACGGACTTTGAAGCCTTCAACTTCTTTACTTTACTTAAGTATTCTTCTGCTTCAGTAAGCGAATCCTTATCTCCAAGTTCCTCGCGAATAATCTTGAGTTGTTCTCTCATGATATATTCTTTTTGGTTCTTATCAACCTTTTCTTTCACTTTAGCCTGTAGGTCTTTTCTAATTCTTAGAATCTCTATCTCATTCGTTAATGCTATACACGTTTTCTCATAGCGTTCTGTGATATCATTTAGTTCTAACAATTCTTGTTTTTCTTCATAGCTAAACGCAATGTTAGAAGCAATAGCATTCAATAGATGTACAATATCTTCATCTAACAACATCGTTTTCATGATATCCTTACTTAATCTTGGATTCTCGATAGCGTATACTTCTAGAATACTCTTAATTCCCCTAAGATAAGCAGTAGTCTCTATTTCTGTAAGCTCCTCTAATCCAGTAGCCTCTTTCACCTCAACCTCACCATACAAATAAGGTTGATCTGTATATATTTCACATACCTCTGCACGCTCTAGTCCTTGTACCATAACTCGGATTATATCACCAGGAAGTTTGATTAATTGCTTAATTTCAGCTACAGTACCAACACTATATAAATCCTCAGGTTTTGGATCTTCAATATTCGGATCCTTTTGCATAAGCAACAATACTTGTTGATCTTGTTCCATTGCCATCTCTACAGCATTAACGGTAATCTTACGGTTAATATCAAAATGAATTAATGTATCCGGTAAGATTGTCATCCCACGCAATGCTACGATTGGCATTAATTTTCGTATCTCAGTCATACTTATCCCCATGCATATCACAAGTTAGCTTGTGATACTGCCAATATTAATGAGTTGAAGGACCTTTGTGCATGGCTCCTTTCATAGATTTAGTATTCCTTCAACTTTACTCTATCTGCAACAAACTTGTTGTTTGTACAAGTAAATCTATCGTTAGATAAAAAGTCCACTAAAGTATTACCTTCAGCAGACTTTTTTATAATTATGCAATTTCATTGCTATTCTTTTTTGGAAGTCTTTTTGTAGTAGTCTTCTTAGCTACACCTTCTTCGGAATAAACAAAAGTTGGTTCTTCAAGTCCCTGTGCAGCTGGTTTTGTGATAATACACTTCGCTATTTTACTATCAGATGGAATTTTGTACATAGAATCCATCATAATAGATTCCATAATAGCACGCAATCCTCTCGCACCAGTTTTTCTTTCAAAAGAACGTTTTGCGATTTCTCTGATTGCATCTTCTTCAAATTCTAACTCAACACCATCTAATTCAAACAATTTTCTATATTGTTTTACGATCGCATTCTTAGGTTCTGTTAAGATATGATACAATGCATCTTCATCAAGTAAGTCAAGTCCTACACTTACAGGAACACGACCTACGAACTCAGGAATTAATCCATACTTAACGAAATCCTGTGGTAATACTTGTTTGAATAACTTACCTATATTATCTTTATCGATTGCAGCTATTTCTGCATTAAATCCGATTGACTTATTGCCAATTCTAGATTCGATAATCTTTTCCAAACCATCGAATGCTCCACCACAGATAAACAAGATATTAGAAGTATCAATCTGAATAAATTCTTGATGTGGATGCTTTCTTCCACCTTGAGGTGGAACGTTAGCTACCGTTCCTTCAACAATCTTTAGTAAAGCTTGTTGCACACCTTCACCTGATACATCTCGTGTAATTGAAGTATTCTCTGATTTTCTTGTTATTTTGTCTATTTCATCGATATATATAATACCGTATTCTGCTCTTTCAACATCGTAATCTGCTGCTTGAATTATTTTTAATAGTATATTCTCAACATCTTCACCCACATATCCAGCTTCTGTTAATGTAGTAGCATCTGCTATTGCAAATGGTACATTAATCAATTTGGCTAACGTCTGTGCAAGATATGTTTTACCAGAACCTGTTGGTCCTACCATAATAATATTACTTTTCTGTAGTTCTACATCTAAATCTTTCTCTGCAAGCACTCTCTTATAGTGATTGTAAACAGATACTGCTAACACTTTTTTCGCTTCATTTTGACCAACTACGTATTGGTCTAAGAAATCTTTGATTTCTTCTGGTTTCAACAAATTAATACCATTCTCTTGAATTGTATCATCAAACTCTTCTTCAATAATCTCCGAACAAATCTCTATACATTCATCACAAATATATACGTTTGGGCCTGCAATTAATTTTCTTACTTGATCTTGCGTCTTATTGCAAAAAGAACATCTTAATTGTTTTCTTTCATCTGCTCGATTAGCCATGCAATACACCTCCATTTTAGTAAAATTAGTAAATCCATAACGACAGATTCCAATACAAATCTGTCGTTATGGCACTAAACTACTATAACATTCCTACTGTCTACTTGTAATTATACTATCAATTAGGCCGTATTCTTTAGCTTCTTCTGCAGTCATATAATTATCACGCTCTGTATCAATTTCAATAACTTCAACTGGCTTTCCAGTATTCTGAGCTAAAATATCATTTAATTTCTTCTTTGTACGTAAGATATTATCTGCAACGATTTTAATGTCAGTAGCTTGACCTCTTGCACCACCTGATGGTTGGTGAATCATAACTTCAGCATTAGGAAGTGCGAATCTCTTTCCTTTCGCTCCACCAGCAAGAAGGAATGCTCCCATACTTGCTGCCATACCCATACAAATTGTAGAAACATCTGATTTAATAAACTGCATAGTATCGTAAATAGCCATACCAGCAGTTACGGAACCACCTGGGCTATTAATATACAAGCTAATATCTTTTCCTGGATCTTCAGCTTCTAAGAATAATAATTGGGATACAATAAGACTAGCAGAAACGTCTGTTACCTCTTCTCCTAAAAATATAATTCTCTCTTTAAGAAGTCTGGAATAAATATCGTAAGATCTCTCTCCTCTACTTGTCTGCTCAATGACATAAGGTACTAAACTCATACTTAATCCTCCTTATCTTTATTATAACTATTCAGTTACCCAGCTTTTTCAAAGCTGGTGTACACAAAATGAATAAAAAGCATTCACCTTGGCACTGAACCACTCGAAAAAACAAGCTTTTTCTCGGAGTTTTCTGGGTAGTTACTTTATTACTCTTATATCGTGTAAATGCTGATTTCATTTCAAAATCAGCATTTATTAGAATAGTATAACTTTTAAATTCTACTTAATATCACGACTGAATTACAGTTACTTAATAGCTTATGCTTCCTTTGAAGCTTCCACTACGAAGTCAACAGCTTTTTGAACAGCCATGTCCATCTTCATTTGTTCTTTTTCTCCATCGCCAAGAAGTTCTTTTAATTTTTCAACTTCCATCTTGTACATTTCAGCCATCTTTGCGATTTCTGCATCTAAATCTTCTTCAGAAACAGTGATGTTTTCAGCTTTAACGATTGCTTCAAGTACTAATCTGCTTTTGATACGTTTCTCAGCTTGTGGTCTCATTTGTTCGAATAATTTTTCTTGTGTTAAACCAGTGAAGCTGAAATATTGTTCAACTGATAAACCTTGTTGTTGTAATCTAGCAGCGAAATCTTCTGCCATTTGTCTAATTTGTGTATTAATCATTGCTTCAGGAATTTCCATAGTTGAATTTTCAATGATTGTTTCGATGATTTTATCTTCTCTTTCATTATTAGCTGCTGCTACTTTTTTCTCTAATAAAGATGCTTTGATATCAGCTTTATATTCATCTAAAGATTCGAATTCAGATACATCTTTAGCGAAATCATCATTTAATTCTGGTAATTCTTTTGCTTTGATTTCATTGATTTTAACTTTGAACATAGCTGGTTTTCCAGCTAATTCTGGTGCATGGTATTCAGCTGGGAAAGTTACGTTAACTTCAACTTCTTCTCCAACTTTTTTACCTACTAATTGATCTTCGAATGTATCAATGAAAGAGTGTGAACCAAGTGTTAATGGATAAGCTTCACCTTTTCCACCTTCAAATGGAGTTCCATCTACAAAACCTTCGAAATCGATTGTAACGATATCTTTTAATTCAGCTGCTTTATCTTCAACTGTTACAGTTCTAGCATTTTGTTCTCTAACTTTATCTAATTCAGCTGTTAATTCTTCTTCCGTTACTTCTGTGCTAGCTTTTTCTACTGCAACACCTTTGTATTCACCTAAAGTTACTTCAGGTTTAACTGCAACTTCAGCTGTAAAGATGAATGATTTGCCTTTTTCGATTTGAACAACATCGATATCTGGTTGAGAAACAATATCTAAACCACTTTCAGCTGCTGCTTTTTCGTAAGCTGAAGGGATGATTGCATTTGCTGCATCTTCATAGAATACACCAACACCATACATTTTTTCAATGATTGCTCTTGGAGCTTTTCCTTTTCTAAATCCTTGAATAGTCATTTTTCCTCTATTCTTAAGGTATGCTTTTTGGATTGCAGCTTCGAATTCTTCAGCTGTAGCTTCAATAGTAAGCTTTACCATGTTCTTTTCCAACTTTTCAACTTGTAAACTCATTCTAAGATTTCCTCCTGTATTTAACACTTTCCTTATTAACTGCATAATCACACAGTTTTTGTGCATTGCAAGCAAATGATTTTGTGCTTTGCTATCCAATAGACTACGTCTATTTTCAGTAAACAAAATCACCCTTGCAAACAAGTGATTTTGCGCATAGCTATACAATAGACTGCGTCTATTATCGGTTTTCAAATTCAACTTTGCAAGCAAGCGAATTTGTGCATTGCTATATTATATCATATATATTTGGTAATTACAAATTAATTTTCTTAGCGAAAATTTAGTAAATTTGTCTATTATCCGTTACGTAAAGCGTTAGCTTGATGCTAACTAATCTTCTTTGACATGACCCTTGTCTTTTAATATGTCAACTACCTCATATACGTACTTTCTACATTTTTCTTCTGTCTGTGCTTCAACCATTACTCGTAGTACTTGTTCCGTACCACTTTCACGCACAAGAATTCTACCATCATCTCCAAGTTCCCTTGTGATTTTTTCGACTGCTTTTTTAACATCTTCATCATTCTTTGCAGTTGGCTTATCAAACACTTTGACATTAACAAGTAATTGTGGGAACATCTTCACTTTACCAACTAATTCAGATAGTTTTTGCTTCTTCTCTAACATAACTTCCATTAATATAAGCGATGTAAGAATGCCATCCCCTGTAGTTGCATGTTTACTGAAGATGATATGTCCTGATTGCTCACCACCTAATGTATGACCATTGGCAACCATATTCTCATTCACATACTTATCTCCTACCGTAGTCTTTTCATAAAAAATTCCTGCTTTATCAAAAGCTTTATATAGACCAATATTAGACATAATCGTAGTTACTACTGTATTATTATTCAGTTCCCCACGTTCTTTTAGATATGTCCCACATAAGTATAGTATTAAATCACCATCAATAATATTCCCTTTATCATCCACTGCTAAACAGCGGTCTGCATCTCCATCATACGCAAAACCAATATCTAATCCATTATCTAAAACATATTTTTGTAGCACTTCAATATGCGTAGAACCACAATTATTGTTGATGTTCGTTCCATCTGGTTCATTACTGATTGTATTTGTTTTAGCTCCAAGTGCATCAAATACTCCTTTAGCTACTGTTGTAGCGGAACCATTCGACAAATCAAGGCCTACTTTAACTCCTTTGAAAGAACGTGTAGCAAGAGACATTAGATAGCCTATATAACGATGTCTTCCTACTGAATAATCAACCGTTCTACCTATATCCACACCTGTCGCTAATGGGATATCATCTACTTCTTTATCAATGTATTCTTCAATTAATTCTTCTACTTCTGATTCTAATTTATATCCATCAGAATTAATTATTTTTATTCCATTATCATAATAAGGATTATGGCTAGCCGATATCATAATACCACAATCAAAATTCTCACTGCGCACTACGTATGAAACGCTAGGTGTTGGTGTTACATGTAGTAGATAGACATCAGCTCCACTTGCTGTTAAACCAGAAACCAATGCATATTCAAACATATAACTCGATCTTCTTGTGTCTTTTCCTATAATTACCTTAGCTTTATGTTCTCTTCCAAAATAATATCCTAAAAAACGTCCTACCTTATACGCATGCACTACTGTTAAATCAACATTAGCTTCTCCACGGAAACCATCAGTACCAAAATATTTTCCCATCTTTATACCCATGCATTGTATAAAACAAATCTTACCTTGTGAATGACAGTGCATGGCTCCTTTCTCTATTTCTTTATTGCTATATTTCTTTATTGTTAATTTCTTTTATTGCTGTATCTCTTTATTACCCTATTACTTTATTATACAACATTGTTCTTCTATTAATATATAACTCCTACTTTTATTGTATTCTAACATAATTATAAATCAAGTCAAGTATTAACATCCTCTATATGTAATGTGACCAGTATAACTCCCTTTATCTATAGTATACATACCAATCAGTATGCATACAAAAAAACATCACCAAATACGTACGATTGAGGCAATTGATCATTTCTTCTCTCATAGCACTAAGTAAAGCCGGTACATTGCTGTAGGTGCTTTCTCAACACAATCATAAATACATGGCGATGTTTCTTTCATTATGGTGAAGCTACACCGTTATTACGCTAAAGCTTCACATTTTTCAACCAGAAAGGTTGTCGATTATTGACCAGTAGAACCTGACATAGATTCTTCTTGTTTTTTAATCATTTGACGAACCATTTCTCCACCAACAGAACCATTTTGAGCACTTGTTAAGTCTCCATTATAACCTGCTTTTAAAGGCACTCCAAGTTCTGATGCTACTTCCATTTTGAATCTGTTCATAGCTTCTTTTGCTTGTGGTACTTCCATTCTGTTAGAACCGCTATTATTGTTTGCCATTATAATGCACCTCCGTGGTTAAAATATAGGACTGATTTTTGTTAAATCGTCCGTTGGATTTGTTTCAGACACCGTATGTGATGTCTGTAATATTATTGTGACCCATAATGAAAAAATTATTATGGTAAGTTATGGTTTCAGCATTCTTTTTTTTTAATTTAGACGAACTATATCAAGACGGACTTTGAGGTCGGTACTATCATCATACGAATGATACGAACCAACCTCTATCCCAGTGTATCTATGAGGATATTCTGCTCTTGAATATTCCTGTTTTTTCACACTACTAGATAAGCGGCTACTAACATACGCTTATCTAGGTTTCGCTCTTGTTAAGTCATCCTTTTCAAAACGATGCATTTCGCTACTCATCTTATTGCTAGTATTACACAACTCATAAATAACTATACTAAAACCACGATAAAATCAAAGAATTTTCATTTTTTCTTATTTTTGAGGGGGAGTTGTCGCATACTTCATTTACACTTATCATAATTGCCTTTTTTCGAACATACATTGTTATAATTCATTACATTACTGAGGAATTAAAATGGATGCATTCTATCAATTTATAAAAAATATTAATCAAGTAGTTTGGGGACTTCCTATGATTCTTCTGCTCCTTGGAACTCATGCTTTCTATACTATTAAGTTGCGTTTTGTTCAAAGGTTTACCTTCCTTGGTATTCGCTTATCATTCAAAAAAGATGACGTGGGAGAAGGCGATGTTAGTAGCTTCGCCTCACTTGCGACAATCTTAGCTGCAACATTAGGTACTGGAAATATAATTGGTATATCAACAGCCGTTGCTTTAGGTGGACCAGGTGCGATCTTTTGGTGTTGGATTACTGGAATATTCGGAATGGCCACTTCTTATGCCGAATGTTATCTCAGTATAAAATTCCGTAAAAAAACATCAAACGGTAACTATGTTGGTGGCCCTATGTATGTACTTGAACAAGGCCTTCATTCTAAAAGCCTTGCCATAATCTTTAGTTTATGCACTTTAGCAGCTTCTTTTGGTGTGGGTTGTACCACCCAAGCCAATTCAATAACCACCACAACTTCAGCAACCTGGAACCTGTCGCCATCTACTGTTGGGTTTATAACAGCAATTGTATGCGGACTGGTTATTGTCGGTGGTGTTAAATCCATCTCCACTGTATGTACCAGGCTTGTACCTGCAATGGGCCTTTTTTATATAATTAGTTGTTTCATTATCTTAATAATTAATCGTAGTTTTTTACTACAGGCAATTAGGCTTATTGTGTCCTCGGCCTTTACTTCCCATGCAGCAACAGGTGGTTTCATCGGTAGTACAATTATTATAGCTGCAAGACAAGGCGTAGCCAAAGGTCTGTTCACCAATGAAGCAGGATTAGGCTCTGCTGCCATTGCTGCGGCAAGTGCCAAGACAGAAGATCCAAGCCGCCAAGCTCTTGTATCTATGACCGCAACTTTTTGGGATACTGTCGTAATGTGTGCAATTACTGGTTTAGTTATTGTTAGTAATGTATTACATTTTCCAAACTCCACAGCAGGACTTAGTAATGCCGAACTAACAACTGCTGCATTCGCTGTCATTCCTTTTGGAAAAGTCCTTTTAAGTTTTTCACTCATAGCATTCGCAATTGCAACACTCATTGGTTGGTCATTCTTTGGTGAGAGTGCAGCTTATTACCTCTTTGGTGATAAAGGTATACAAATCTATAAGATATTCTATATTGTAATGATATACATCGGAGCAGTACTTTCCCTTGATTTGGTCTGGGAATTGTCTGATTTAGTGAATGCCATCATGGCTTTACCTAACTTAATAGCACTCCTTCTTCTATATAAATTAGTACCAAAATATTCTAAGAAGACTTAAATTACAATTGACTTAGCAATGCTATCAGCTAATTCTTTGCTCTCTAATCTTTCAACGATTGCTAATGCGAATTCTACAGCTGATCCCATTGATCTTCCAGTAACGATATTACCATCAATAACAGCTCCTGCATCAACAATTGTAGCACCACGTAATTTATCTTCATAACCTGGATAACAAACAGCATTTTTACCATCTAATAATCCTAGGGTACCTAGAATACTTGGAGCAGCACAAATTGCAGCGATACATTTACCATTATCATTGAATTTTTTAATTAATTTTTGTAATGGTTTACTCTCTGCAAGGCGTGATGTTCCTGGCATACCACCTGGTAGTACAAGCATATCAATTGCTTCATAGTTTATGTCATCGAAAAATCTTTCTGTTACAACTGCAATTTTATGCGCACCATATACTTCTTTAATTCCCTTCATCGAAACTAAAGTGACTTCCATCTTCGCTCTTCTTAATACATCTACAACAGTTAATGCTTCAATCTCTTCAAAGCCATCTGCAAAAAAAATAGCAACTTTTTTCATGTAAATTTCCTCCATAAATTCCTAATAAATAATATTATCAAATAATTATCTATAATAACATAATTTTTATTATAATGGAACAAATTAAAACCAAAAAATAATGTTTCTATCTTCATTTATCATCTAATTACTCTATAGATTCCTTTAACTTCCTTACAAAAATTAGTGCAACAACTAGAAATACATATCTTTTTTCATCTTCCACTTAAGAATAATAGTTATTTTCATATTAATATAATCATAATGCATTTTTCCATTTTTCGTCTAGATTTCTATATAAGATTAATGTATAATATTTTGGTTAATGTTTTAAACACACTTCAAATAGGATATCGTATATTCTATTCACATATAAAGCAATACTACAGGAACATTAACGATTTTTTGAATCGTGAAACTAAATAACTAATTTATACACTTTACGTAAAAGGAGGAACAATTATGGCTGTCAAGTATGTATTTGTAACAGGTGGTGTTGTATCAGGTCTTGGAAAGGGTATTACTGCTGCATCATTAGGTCGTTTGCTTAAAGCTCGTGGTTATAGTGTAACCATGCAAAAGTTTGACCCTTATATCAATATCGATCCGGGTACTATGAATCCAATCCAACACGGAGAAGTGTTTGTTACAGATGATGGTGCAGAGACTGACCTTGATCTTGGTCACTACGAGAGATTTATCGACGAAAGTCTTACAAAACAATCAAACGTAACTACAGGAAAAATCTATTGGTCTGTTCTCTCAAAAGAAAGACGTGGAGATTTCGGTGGAGGTACGGTTCAAGTTATCCCTCACATCACAAATGAAATCAAGAGTCGTTTTTATCGCAATGATGGCTGTGACGAAACTCAAATCGCAATCATAGAAGTTGGTGGTACCGTAGGTGATATCGAAAGTCAGCCATTCTTAGAATCAATCCGTCAATTCCAACACGATATAGGGCGTGAAAATGCAATTCTTATTCACGTTACTTTAATCCCCTATCTTAGAGCTTCTGGAGAAATGAAGACAAAACCAACACAAGCAAGCGTTAAAGAATTACAAGGTATGGGTATTCAACCAGATATCATCGTATGTAGGACTGAAGTTCCTTTAGAAGAAGGTATTAAAGATAAAATTGCATTATTCTGTAATGTTCCAAGTAATCACGTGATGCAAAATCTTGACGTGGACACGCTATATGAAGCACCACTTGCAATGGAAAATGAACATCTTGCAAATGTAGCTTGCGAGTGCTTAAAACTTGATTGTCCTGAACCAGATTTGGCAGAATGGGAAAACATGGTTTACGCCCTTAAGAATCCTCAGAAGGAAGTTACTGTCGCTTTAGTTGGTAAATACACTGCTTTACATGATGCTTATATCAGTGTTGTAGAATCCTTAAAACATGGAGCTGTTGCACACAATGCTTCTGTTACTATCAAATGGATTAATTCAGAAGATATTACTCCAAATAACGTAGAAGAAATGTTTGCAAACGTATCTGGTATTATCGTTCCAGGTGGTTTTGGTCACCGTGGTATAGAAGGTATGATTACTTCTATTAAATATGCTCGTGAGAACAACCTTCCATACTTAGGACTATGTCTTGGTATGCAATTAGCAATTGTTGAATTCGCAAGACATGTGGTTGGATTTGCTGATGCTCATAGTGTAGAACTAGATCCAGGTACTACGCACCCAGTAATTCACTTGATGCCAGAACAAGATGGTGTTGAGGACCTTGGTGGTACGCTACGTCTTGGTTCATATCCTTGTGTATTAGAAGCTGGTACAAAATCTCATAAATTATACGGTTCAACAGATATCAAAGAAAGACATAGACATCGTTACGAAGTAAATAACTACTACCGTGATGATTTCAAGAAACATGGACTTGTACTTTCTGGTTTATCACCAGATGGTCGTATTGTTGAAATGATTGAATTAAAGGATCACCCTTGGTTTGTTGCTACGCAAGCACATCCAGAATTCAAATCAAGACCAAACAGACCACACCCATTATTCAAAGGGTTTATTGGTGCTTCTATTGCAACTCAAGAAGGTAATTAGATTATAAATAGCAAAAAAATCGCCTATGCAAGTTAAAGAAAACCCCTTTTGTTAGACAAAAGTCTAATGAAAGGGGTTTTTCGTTGAATAGAATAGTTCCCTACTCCTCGAAATCTTAAAGTGCGAAGTTTAAGTAACTAAGATTACTCAATGATATCTTGAAATGAATTAGAGGTTACTCGCTTGATTTGCGAATGATACTTATAGTATACATTCAAAGGAATACGCCGTAAACTCAAGCGGATTATCACTTTCATCGTTTACAAAACTTCCAATACTCTCTCCTGTTATTGAAAAGCCAACACTCTTCAAAAGCTCAACAGATGGTATGTTGTCTTCAGCCGTACCCGATATCAGTCTATGGACGTTTAATTTATGCTTTGCATAACTCAACAACTCCGAAACAGCTTCTTTTGCGTATCCATTTCCTTGATAATTAGTATGTATGCAGAATCCAAGGTTTCTTGTGCTATCATCTGTGTAATTTAAGCTGATAAATCCAATGACTTTATTTTCAGATTTCAATTCCACTGCGAAAAATTCATCAGTCCCAGCAAAATACAACAAAATGTTTCGTAAGTTTTCTTCATCTGTTGGGAATTGATCGTCATATATTGCATATTTTGATGCCTGTTTATCGCGTATCAATTCCGAGAAATCCTGAAAATCACTGTTTGCAAACTTTCGTAAAACAAGATGTAACGTCTCCATAACGTATTCCTCCATAAATTCTCCTTATTTTTTAACTCAAACTTCGCACTTGAAGATTACAAGGTGTAAGAAACAGCTATTTCCCTACTCTAGGTGAAGATTTATATGTGTGAAGTTTGAGTTACATATACTAGTTAAATGGCACCACTTTAAGATCAAAAGGATTCAGTATTGTTCTTTCGATATCTGTTAAATTGACTTCCTGTACATGATTTGTGTTGTTAAATATCAATAAATATCTTGATACAGTATTCTCTCGAACACTAACCTCTACCCCGTCAGGTAATCCTTGGAATACTTCAACATTCGTTCCTTCTATTACATCATTCATAAAATCTCTATAGAAATCCCGCTCAAGAATCGTTCCTACATAATAAACCTCACCATCACCATAGGTATTCTTAGTAATTGCAGGCTTACCTTGATAAAAATCCTCCATATACGTACCAAGACTTGACGCCGTATCTAATTGCATGATATCTGCCCACTGGTTACAACGATAGGTTTTCCCATTCTTCATACGGATCACATTCGTATCATTACCAAGTGCATCATATTCTTCTACTACCGCACCGACATAACTAGCAAATGGGCCAGGTAGATAATCCATAATACAAGCATTGGTTTCGTCCTTTACACCAGAACGATTTGTAAGTATTAGTTTTCCACCCTTCTCCACGTATTCAGTCAGATTGTCCACTATCTGCTCGGAAGCTATGTACACAGTTGGTGCAATAACCACTTCATACTGATCTAAGTTAGCCGTTATATTAATAATATCGATTCCAGCTCCAAGTCTGCTTACTCCATCATGGAATAATTTCAACTGGTTGTAATAATGAAATCCATCTGCCTGTTGTTGGAATTTGAAGGCATTATCTTGTTCATGTGAGAATAAGAGAGCTATTTTATTATGAATTGATGTTCCTTCTAGTATCTGCAATTCTTCATTCACTGTCTCACACAGGGAGTGGAACTCATCATATCTTCTACCTAACTTATTGTTGTGGTCAAGAATTCCATGCCAAAACATCTCTGCACCCTTGGTTGCACTTCTCCATCTAAAATGTAATACAGAGTCAGCGCCTCTTGCAAATGCTTGTAGAGAATATCCCTTAATCATATTCGGTCTCGGCGTTCTCCTAATTGGCATCCAACACCCCGGTGCACCGCTAAGTTCTTCCATAATACAGAAGTTTTGTTGCTTAATACCTCTTGTTAGATCAAGATGAAATGCATGAGAATAGATTTCTTCATGATCTTCTGGAATTACGGCTACTGGATAATTGTCATACGATGCATATGACAACTCTTCGAATGTCTTGTAGAAGTCTGGCGTCATAGCACCTAGATACATATTGGTTGTAATTGTTACATCTTTGCAATACGAACGAATAATATCTGCTTGTAACTTCACAAATTGAACCATGGATTCCGATGCATAGCGATAATGATCTTGAAGATAAGCAGGATTTAGCCAATTCTGTCTATCACCAAGTGGAGGTGTAATTTGTGACCACTCACTATATTCACCACTCCACATAACATTACCATATGTATCATTTAGTTTCTCTAAGGTTGTATATTTCTTCTTAAGCCAATTACGAAATTTATCTGTACACACTGGACATGTGCAATGATTTGCTTCTAATTCATTATCAATTTGCCAGCTAACAACTGCCTTATTATCTTTATAATGTTTTGCCATCTCAGTGACAATCTGGATTGTCTTCTTAATTAACGATGGACTATTATAGCATCGGTGACCTCTTACCCCTATAGTCACTCTATTCCCATGTTCATCACATAGAATTGCATCTGGGTACTTCTCATATAGCCATAGCGGTGGACAATTAGTAGGTGTACCAAGAATTACTTCAATCCCTCTCCTCGCAAATATATCTACAGCTTCATCTAACCACGTAAAATTATACTGCCCTTCCACCGGTTCAAGACGACTCCATGCAAATTCTGCAAGACGTACCACCTTAACTCCTGTTTCTACCATTAAATCAGCATCATTTTCCCATAACTCTCTATCCCAATGCTCTGGATAGTAAACCACTCCAACTTTCATACGCTTCTCCTTATAAAAATTATTTGACTGTACTTATATAAACTCTACACCTAAGTTTCTTAACTGTATGGTATCAAACTTATTCCCCGTATCTAATCTCATATGGGGAAAAGAATACTTTTTCATCCTATCATAAACTCGAAAGCTATAATACTATCATTATTAATTTCTTACTATAGTAATATTTGGATATTTCTATCTAATTGATCATATGTTAATTTGGAAACCTACTATTCGATTGTTTCTTTTAAAGTCTTTCTTCGTAGAAATTTATTAGGCTTAGTAATTTCTTTAATTGTAGCAACACTTATAACTATGATTTAAGTTCTCTAGTAGCTTTCATCTTTATTAAAAAATCCTGGTCAGTAGCGACCAGGATTCCAACTAATATCTTATTCAATACTTATACGAACAGATATCAACGTTTGGCAAATCTCTTCTCTACATTGGATAACCACGTGTATCTTATTTTCTCTGAACTCGATTTAATTTTATTAAAACTAATCCACTTAACATTTCTGAAACCTGTTTTTTTCAGTGTTCCCTTTATGAAAGATTTTTTTATAGCATTTCCATAAACAGATTTGTACTTTAATTTAGGAGTATTCATCGTTGTGATGACAGTAGTTGACTTCAAATTATTCAGCATAGTTATCATTCCATGCCCTGATTTTGCATAGCCATATGTTGAGCCAGGAAAGATCACTTTATCAATGAAACCTTTCATCATAGCGGGCATTAGTTCCCACCAAATTGGAAAGATTAAAACTAAATGATCAGCTTGTTGTAATCGCTTAACATAGTCAATTGCCTGTTCGTCAATAGCTTGGCGATTTTTAAAAGCAAGTAAATCTTCCCCAGACATAACAGGATTAAAGCAGTCGCTATCTAAATCAATTATATCTACTTCATGACCGGCTTCTAATAATCCTTTCTTCACAGATTCTAAGATGGAATGACAAAAGCTACCGTTATAAGGGTGATTGTATACAATTAAAGTTTTCATAAATAATACCTCCAAACATATTTACAACATTATATTCGTAGTAACTATTCTCATTCATCTTTCTAGGTTGAAACTATTTCGACAAAATGCTACTATATATAAGAAATTTAATTTAAGGAAAGGGTTGTCACACTTTAGTTCTATCTACTGAGCTTTAGTGGCAGAGGGTTACTTATATATACATTTCCCCCTCTATTATAGGTATAAAAATGTCAAGATATTTTAACAAGAAAACGATAGAATTACTGGCTCCTGCTGGTAACTTTGAGATTTTCAAAGGTATTATAAATCTAGGCTGTGATGCCGTTTATTTTGGTGGTAAGAATTTAAACATGCGTCTTCACCGAAAGAACTATAATTTTTCTGATGAAGAACTATTTGAATCTGTAAAAATGGCTCATGATCACGAAAAAAAAGCGTATATTACCGTAAATAATATGTATAATAACGAAGAACTCGACCAGTTAAAGGAGTTTCTTCTATTACTGGATAAAATAAATCCAGATGCCTTAATCGTACAAGATCTAAGTGTTATTCCACTTCTTAAGGAACTTAATGTAAATATACCCGTACATTCTTCTGTTATGATGAATACCCACAATCTTAATAGTATGTATGCCCTTAAGGAATTAGGTGTAACGAGGGTAGTACTCTCAAGAGAAGCTTCCCTTAATTATAGTAAATACCTGTCTGCTAAAACTGACATGGAATTAGAATATTTTATACATGGGGATATGTGTGTTGCTCATGGTAGCCAATGTATATACAGTGGTATGTTATTTGGGCAAAGTTCCAATAGAGGACGCTGCTTAAAACCTTGCCGTTGGGGATACCAAGTTAAGCAAGAGGATAAAGAGTCCGAGCCACACTTTCCACTAGCAGTAAAAGATATGTTTATGTATGAGAATATCCCTGAATTAATTGATGGTGGAATTACGTCTTTTAAAATAGAAGGACGTATGAGAGATCTGGATTATCTTACAATGATTATCAATGCATATTCAGATGCAATTGATCGCTATATTGATGATCCGCTTTCCTATGACCGAACAAAAGACTCTTCCCTTCTCTATGAAAACCGTAAAAGAGATGTTTCTACGGCCTATGCATTCGGTAAACCAGGGCTTAGCAATATTAATACTAGATATGAAGGAACAGGTACTCTTTATAGCAGCGGAAAAGTATTTAGTACGGCAACGGAAGAAAGAGATATTACCAATGAGAAAATTCCAAAAATCAATAGTCAACTAGAAGAACATCGTATCAATAAAACGGAACAACCAAGATTAAGTGTGAAAGTAAATAATATCAAACAAGCTAAAATCTGTCTCGATCTAAAAGTAGATGATATTTACTTATCAGGGGATGTATTCCTAAACGATAAACCATTTACAAAAGAAGAAATCAATGAACTTATGAAGATAAAAGGTGACACCAATATCTATCTTGGTATGCCACATATGACCTTTGATCCCCAATTCGATGAATATGCACATATTCTGGCGAAGGGACTACAGGTTGATGGACTATTAGCAACCAATATCGGTGGCGTGTGGGCTTTTAAAGATTATAACTTAATTGGTGATTATCCGTTAAATATACTAAATAAAGAGGCAGCGAGTCTATACGGGGAATTAGGACTTAAGCGTTATACTATCTCACCAGAAGCGAATCTTTCAGAAACAATCTCCTTGTTAAATACTACAGGAGAAAGGGCCGAATTGATTGTACATGGTTCACCAACTGTCATGTACATGGAACATGATCTTTATGATAATGTGAATCAAAAGAATGATTCTTTATTATATCTAAAGGATGAAGCTGGTTTTAATCATCCGATTTTTAAAGATTGTCATGGTAGAAACCATATGCTTTTATACAAGAATATTTGCTGTCTTCCAATTCTAAAAGGACTTCATGAAGCGGGATTATCACATTTCCGTCTTGAAATCGCCCATCTAGACAAAGAAGAATTCATTAAGATAGTAACTGTATACAAAGAGGCTTTAAAAGACTTTAATGCTTGCGAAACTTTATACAAGGAACTTAAGCAAGAAGGATCAGGTTTCACTCTTGCTGCTATAGGATTATAAGGAGGAAAGTCATGTATAGCTTAGAAGAAATTGTACAAATGAGAAAAGATTATCTAATGCCATGTCTAGGGTATTTCTATAAAAACCCACCTGTGTTTGTTAAGGGTGATATGCAGTATCTATATGATGATAAGGGCAAAAAATATTTAGACTTTTTTGCTGGTGTATCCGTTATGAACTGTGGACATAGTAACCCTGAAATACTAAACAAAGTTATTGACCAAATGTCCTCTTTACAGCACCTAACTAACGTTTACCTTACTAGTCCTGTAGTAGAATTGGCGAAGAAACTTAGTGAAGTTTTACCAGGCGATTTGCACAATTCATTTTTTTGTATGTCTGGTTCTGAGGCAAACGAAGGTGCTATGTTATTAGCGAGAATTTATACTGGAAAACGAAAATTCATTGCCTTAAATAATAGCCTTCACGGAAGAACATATCTAACCATGTCTGCTACTGATATACCTATGTGGCGTGCAGATCCGTATCTTACTGACGATGTATATTTTATATCCTCTTCTCCTGATCAAATTCTCTTAGATCTAGAAGCAGTCTTAGAAAAAGATAACGATATAGCAGCCTTTATATGCGAGCCTATTCAAGGGAACGGTGGTATTATTACTCCTCCAGATTGGTATTACACCGAGATCAGTCGCCTACTAAAACGTTATGGTGTTTTATTCATCTGTGACGAAGTACAGACAGGTTTCGCACGTACAGGAACTATGTTTGCAATTGAACAATATAATGTAGTTCCTGATATTGTGACAATGTCAAAAGCTTTAGGCAATGGTATTCCAATGGCTGCATTCTCTACTACAAAAGAAATAGCTGCAAGCTTTACAAGCCCATCTGCCTCAACCCTTGGTGGTAATCCAGTTTCAAGTACCGCTGCATTAGCTGTACTGGATTATATCTCAGAACATAATCTATGTGACAAAGCTAAAAAACTTGGTGAGATTCTTTATAAAAAGCTAAATGAATTAAAGGATAAATATTCCTTTGTTAGTGAGGTACGTGGAAAAGGTTTGATGTTAGGTATGGAACTACGAGATGAACGTAATGAACCTAATGCGTCTAAAACTGATGCCGTATTAGAGCAGTTAAAAGATGATGGAATCATTCTTGGAAAAAATGGACTTCACCGTAACGTTCTTGCTTTTCAACCTCCTCTTGTAATTGAAGAATCTGATATTGATTTCTTACTAGAAAGACTAGACTATGCTTTAGCCAATGCTTAGAATTCAAAAAATCCTGGTCGTTTCCGACCAGGATTTTATCTATTGTAGTATTCAATAATCTACTCAATGCAAATAAATTATCAACAGAAGGAAGACTTTCTCCTCGTTGCCATTTATAAACCGCCTGCGGTTGTTCAAAACCAAAATATTCTTGTATTTGACGAACCGTATTTTCAAAACCCCTCTTTATTCTATAGACTAAATACTGCTACATTACCATTGTATTAATAAGGATAGAGACCATAATTCTCTAAGCCTTCTCTTTCATCTAATCCCATTATCAGATTCATATTTTGAACGCCAACCTGAGCGCCGCCCTTTCCTATACTATCCAAAACGCTAAACACCACGATTCGATTACGTTTTTCATCCACACTTAAACCGATATGGCAGAAGTTCGTTGAAACAACTGAAGACACCCATGGATAAGGCATATAGTTCCAAGCACAATCTTTGTTCTCAGGAATATCAATAACCTTAATAAAGTAGGAATCTTTATAGAATTCATTGTACAATTCCAAAAGTGACTGTCTGGTAACATGTTCAATTGGAAAACAGTGACAAGCCGATAGAATGCCACGAGAGATTGGTACATAATAAGAAGTAAAATTAATATTTACCTTTTCATTACAGATTCCCATCAACTCTTGCTCAATTTCATATGAATGTCTATGGTTCACTACATTATAGGGTAAAATATTATTATGCATTTGTGGATGATGAAGTGCAAAATCCAAATCAACGCCCGCTCCTGCTGTACCCGACATACCATCACAATTATTTTGTCACGATCAATCAGATTTTCTTTAATTAATGGTGCAAGCGCTAATATAGCAGAGGATGAAAAACATCCAGGATTGGCTACAACCTTCGTATTGACGATTGCTTCCTTATGAAGTTCATTTATACCATAAACAGCCTGTTTTGCAAGCTCCCAATTAGGATGTTTACATCCGTAAACCTCTTCCCATGTAGCTTGGTCTTTTAAACGAAAATCTGCTCCAAAGTCAATAATCCGACAGCCCTCCTGTAAAAACTTGCCACCCATTTCTGCTGCTAATCCAGTAGGTGTTGAAAAAAATACAACATCACAATCTTTCCCACTCACTTCTTCTGGCTTTGTAAATTGAATACCTCTCTTATAGAAATTCTTATGATAATTTAGTGCTTCCTCTCCATCTCTGCTAGTTGCCCAAACTACCTCTACCTGTGGATGTTGAAGCAAAATTCTCAAAGCTTCTGCCCCCATATAACCTGTTGCGCCATATATTCCAACTTTAATCATTTTCAAATCTCCTTATCTATACTATAAATCATTCTACCCATTCATCATTTACTAAGCGTTTTAGCATTTTCTTCATTATTTTAAATGAATTTCGACAGTTAACTCCCACCACAACTGGCTTCGCTGCCGCATTTGGTCATAAGAAGTTTCATAGAGAAAACGGTAATAAGTATTCTTTGAAACAACTCGGTCTTTATATAACTTATCGTTTGAATAAAAGACTTTAGCGCCTTCCTTCCTAGATAACTATTAATGGATATTTCGTATGATTTAATCTTTTTTAATATATTGGTTATTTTACCATGCCAACCCTTTTATTTACAAGTTTCAACTTTTACATTTAGGTATGTTTTTTATTTTTGTCTCAATAAAATGAATTATAGTTTCACGTAATTTGAATAAATATATGCATACCATTTATGTCTCGGATCAGATAATATTAATTCTATAAACGGTAAAATGAAATTGGAGATGCGGACAAAATCCTGGATCTGACTGAAGCATTAGGTCATCCAAGCCGTCCGTTTATAAAAAAATCCCCAAACCACATTTAGTTGGCTTGAGGACATTACGTATTCATTGTTTTTCTATACCCACGCAAACGTTTATTAATCTTATCTTCTTTACCTAGCATGATTAACAGTACCAGTTCATATTGACCCGGTATCATGTAACTTATAGGATTCGAGTTTCAAAAGCCAATTTATTCTCGCCAATTAAAATGGTTCAGAAAATCATTAATATTCATAATAATCAATATGAACTTAACACAGGCAGGCCATCAACTAATGGACTAATCCTTAAATTGCCTTCCCTCATGATCCATATGATACTCACCTGTATAGATTAATTCTGATACTGGGACAATGGTGTATCCCTTGTCTTGTAGCCCTGTAATCATAGATTCCAGTGCATCTTTCGTAAACTTTGCTCCATTGTGGCATAGAATAATGGAACCATTACCAAGATGTGGATTGTTTACCACAGTGTCAATAATTGACTTCACTCCATAATCTTTCCAATCCAAAGAGTCCACATCCCACTGAATGCAATGATATTCCAATTCATTTACAGACTCTACTAATGTATTATTATAATCTCCGTAAGGTGGACGGAACAATGTCATATCAATCCCCGTCAAGGCCTTAACTTTGTCATGAACCTTCTGAATCTCTTCTTTACACTCTTCCTTACTTAACTGTGACATCTGCTTGTGATTCTCACTGTGATTGCCAAGATCATGCCCTGCTGCCGCAATCGCTTTCACATCGTCTGGATAAGTCTCAACCCAACCACCCGTCATAAAGAATGTTACATGGACGTTATACTTTGCTAATATATCAAGAATTGCCTGCGTATCCTCGTTCCCCCAGGCAGCATCAAAAGAAAGAGCTACTTTCTTCTCCGAGCAGTCAACACAATATATAGGTAGTTTACGCTCATCTTGCATCTTTGAAACAGTAACCACCCTTTTCACAGAGCCTCCGATGATTCCAAGAAGCAATATTATACTCATCACAACAAGACCCGCCTTAATGAACTTACCTATCTTCTCTCTTTCTTCATCAATGTCCATATCTAACACCTTAAAGATAATTGCTTGTTATTAATATATGGTTGTAGGCAAGTACTATATGCGAACAATCTAGTTCACTTGTATTTCCACGTCATTAGCTAATTCTTGCTACCTTTCATTTACTAAATCGTACATAGTATCAACTGTCCCATACAATTAACAACTATACTGTTAAAATATAAATCTTCACTAATTTATCCATATTCCTAGGTCGGAACGCCTTAGAGTGACAGAAAGCTGATATTAGCACCCTACAATGATTTATCTCAGGAAAATCAATATGCAGTAGATATCATGCTTCTATCATAATAATTTAAGGCATGCTTATTACTAGAAATAATTGTTGTATGAAATCAAAAAGGAGGTAAAATATTCAAAATAACACGAACTTATGGATTTATGGATTACGTTTATAGTCTTTATATCTGACATACATCTGCTTTTATTTTTCCATTATAATATAGGATTTATTTACTTGAAGCTAAAGCTGGCTGGGGACACACCGGCAGAGCCGGTGGTTTATTTTGCTTCTTTACAATAATAGGGCGGTTTCATAAGAAACCTACCCCAACTATTGACTTAGCGCCGAAATTTAACAGACTGGCACTTGTTTTTTAGTATTTCCTGAAAACGATACTATAGAATAAAACATAGAAAAAGTTTAAATGACTGCTAGTCATTATACTCGTAACTAATTTTTTCAGTAATTGTATTATTAGAATCAACAAATACAATTTGTGGTTTGAAACTCTTTGCCTCCTCCGGAGTCATTAGTGCATACGCTATTATAATCACTTCGTCTCCTATACAAACCTTCCTAGCAGCTGCTCCATTTAAGCAAATAATTCCCGAACCATATTCACCTTCTATAGTATAAGTTTCAAATCTATTACCGTTATTATTATCCACTACTTGTACTTTTTCTCCTGGCAAAATTCCTGTTTCCTTAAGCAATTTACCATCAATTGTGATACTACCCATATAAGACAATTCAGCTTGTGTTACTATTGCTCTGTGAATCTTTCCTTTTAACATCGAAAGTAACATCTTTCCCTCCTGTTGAAATTTACTTTTTTATACATTTTAACTTCTCTCTTTTGCGTTCCATATTATTTTCCACTTTCTCACAATATGTATATAACTTTCGTTTGGATGTATGATGATGTTCAATACATGCCTTACAATCTCCATGCCTTTCACATTTCAACCTTTTGCATGGACAGTTTGCTGCATCGTATTTCATTATTTTCCCTCCTTAGTTAAAATAATAGCAAACTATTCTAATTATATTAAAATCTAAATTGGATAAGTAGTCTTTTCTTTAAAAAATCCGCGGTATAGAATGAGTTGAATTCCGAACATTATAATTGTTGGTATAACAAGCATTAATTTGAATTTAAAAATAATCAATGTTGTTATGAATTCCACTGTAATTAAGAAAAGTAGAAATTTCACAATAAACAAACGACTTACTTTTGAACACAACACCGATCCTAAAGGTGCCATCAATGCCACAATTGGTGCACATAAGGAAAAATAAGTAACTGCCTCTGATGATAAATCATGTACAACAAATAATCGAAACAAAGATCCAAAAATGGACTCTAATGCCATAATAATGACAGAGGTAGGAGTAGCAATTTTTTCATTTAGTTTAAAATAAAGAACTACAAAACCAAAAGTGATAAAGTCCCCTCCTGTTCCAATTAAAGAACTGAAAATACCCCCAGCAAAACCAACCATAAGAAGATATATTATTTCATTCTTTCTTAATCTTGATATTTTTTCAATCTCTATAATTTTTAGTTTAAAGTTTTTCATATAGATCATTATTCCAAAGGAAGCTAACACTATGGAAAATATAATTCGAACAACTGCAGGTGCAATGTATGGGTCTAAACACAATGAACCAAATATTATACCAATAACTCCTCCAAGGGTAGCATACTTTATTACATTAAGATCCACCTGAATCTTTCTTAATACAATTACAATACTAGCAAAGGTCATTCCAACGGATTGAATACAAAATGAAAAATCTCTCGCTATATGAGGTGATACCTTCAATAGTTTTGTAAATACAGGAAAAGCAACTGCTCCTCCGCCTTCTGACGTAAAACCTGCTATAAATCCTCCAAAAAACATTGTTATTGGCATAGGATAATGCTTTTTGTATAGTGCAAATCCAAAATACTTTGTGAACAAATACAGCCATACAATGAAAAAAGTTATGAATATCAAACTAAATATAATACTTGATTTTTTTTTCATAGTTAATACTTTCTCCTTAACATTGTAAAATATTGTACTAAATCTTACAAAACAAAACTTTTTTATTGATATTATCATAAATAAAGTTCGTATCAAATGTTTGGTCTAACACTTTCGTCTTACATTTGTAACGTTGTGTCTTACTACTTGATGTTTGTGGTATACTCCCCCTTGCTACAACATGAACAATATCAGGAATTTTACCTAGTTCTTTCAAATAGATTTCATTAAGTTCTTCCACAATTGCTATATATCGCTCCTTGTATAATGTGCCAGTTTCAATCAATAAATAAAGTTGCGTTTCACTATCTTCTTCTTTATCAATACCAATTAACGCTGAGCGGCCTCTTTTTATGTCTTTTATATTCCAACAGTAATGTTCGAAATCTTTTGGACGATAGATTTTACCATTTTGCAAAACTACATCACTTATTCGATCAAAATAGTATAGCAATCCATTTTTGATATACCCCAAATCATTTGTCTTAAACCAGCCATCACAAAAAACTTGATTTGTTTCAGCAGGAAGATTGTGATACCCATTCATTAACATAGTTCCTTTTACAAAAATTTGTCCCAGATAACACTCTTTCATTTGATTATTTTGGTCATCACATATTTTTACTTGTTGTCCTTCAATTGGAATGCCTACGCTAATTACCTTTAAGCTATGTTTCGTATCTCTATCACAACTTACTATTCTCTTTTCATTGTTTAGTATTTCCCAGTCAATATAATCCCATAACATAGGTTGACCTAATTCTGAGAATGTAACTGCTAGACAAGACTCAGCAAAACCATACACTGGTAAAAACGTATTTTCATTTAATCCATATGGGGTATATTTGTCTACAAATTCCTCCATATCATTAAACTCAATATGGTCCGACCCTATTAGCGCATATTTTAGTGAATCAATTCTTGTCTTCTTTAGTTTACTTTCTGTAACATACTTATTACATATTACATAACCAAAATTAGGTGCATTGATAATGGTTCCCTTATAGTTTGAAATGATATCGAAGAAAACATATGGACCCATAATGAAATAATCAGTAGGAATTAAACATATTGTACAGCCGTAATAAAAGCTAGTGAGAAAGTTTCCAATCATGCCCATATCATGATATAGTGGCAACCAAGATACTGCAATATCCTGATCTGATAATTGAATTGCTTTACCAATTGCCTTTATGTTATTCATAAGTGCACGGTGACTTAGCATCACTCCTCTCGGTAAATGTGTTGTACCAGACGTATACTGTATATATGCACATTCCTCCTCCTGTGGCATATAAGGTTCGAAATCTTCTACCGACTCTTCAATCTGAATGCTTTCAATCATAATGATATTGTTTTCGTCAAATTGATCCTTTAGTATTTTTTCTTTAATAGAACGAAATACTTGGTCATAGCAAAATATATACTTCGGCTTTGAGGTATGAAACATATGCAGTATTTTTTCTTTATAATCGTCCCATTCTACTATAAAAATAGGTGGGTGAACAGGAATCGGATTTCCTCCTGCCATAATAATACCAAAAAAAAGATAAAAGAACTCTACACGAGTTAGGAGCATAATAAATACCGTATCACCTTTTTTAATTCCCTTACCTTTTAAATACTTCGCATACTTTAACGAATTCTCATATATATTCTGATACGAGTAAGTATATTTTTGGTTTGCACGATTCCAAATATGTAAAAACTCCTTTTCTGGAAAATCTATTCTTCTTTGCTTTAACAATTCAATTAGTGTCATATTTACCAATTCTCCCTATAGACTAATTTATCATCAATATAGGCCTTATGCGGCGTACCACACCAAGCACGTTTTTGATATCTTGTCATATTATATGGCAAGTGCTCTTGCGCAAGTTGCTGAATGTATAAAAAATAATCAAAATCAATATCATCATCACACATATATTCTGGCCAATCTTCTACCATCTGCTCTAACATACTCATAATATTTCCTTTACCAAACTCCTGATACTTTTCTCGTAGTTCGGGATGATTCATAACATCTACAAATGCCTTAGAGCCTGGTAATGGTGCTAATGTTCCCCACTCAAATCTATCCAGATTCTCATACTTTGCTAATAAATACTTCATGAAATTCAATGTTTCAAGAACTGTTTCCTGCGTTTCTCCCTTCGCTCCAATTACAATACCTAATACAACCGTAATATTGTATTCACCAAGTATTTTCAAAGCATTTTCAATCATATCTTTATCAATGTTTTTATTCAGTGCTTTAAGAGCCTTGTTACTTCCTGATTCCATACCGCAGAACACTTGAACACAACCTATCTCATGTAACATCCTTGCTCTTTCTTTCGTAACAAAGTCGATTCGAATATAGTTTGAAAAAGGTACAAAAAAGTCTTTTGGTCTACAATCATATAATTCCTGAAACCATTGTGGATCTGCTATAAAATTATCCGATGGATCCCAAATGTAATTCACATCATATTTATCCACTAACATCTTTCGTTCTTCCCATATCTGCTGTGGTAATCTTGATCTCAAGCCTTTATCATGAATACTACAGAAATAACATCCACCACCTTCTTGAGCTCTCCATGAACAGCCTTTCAAGGAATACATATTAGTTGGACGATCAAAATATGGCATTGGTTTATAATCCGCATCTTTTGTATTATTAAAATAATCTTTGAAGTTTACATAGCTCCTATCAATTATTGGTAGTCTTCTTAAATCTACTGCTGCATAATTGTTTTGATGAAATAATCCATTTTCACGATAAACTAAATTCGGTATTTTTGATAACTCAGTCCCTTTTACTAATTCAAGCCATGCGTCCTCTCCATCATAACAAATACAATAATCTACATATGTATGATATATTAATAGTCTTTGATTTAAAGAAGTCGCTATATTTCCACCAATGATTACATCCGCACCTCTTTCTTTTGCCAAACGTGCAAGTTCAAGCCCTTTATCAACTTGTGCAAATGTAATTGACAATCCTACAACATCCGCATTTCCAACTTGAGCTCTATCTTCTTCTTTATCCATATCAAGTATACAGTCAAAGTCCAAAATTTCTATTTCTAGTTCTGGTATGTTTTGTTGCAAATAAGTTGCGATTGACATAATTCCCAGTGGTTGTGCCCATCTTACCCATTTCTGTTGTCCCTCTACTGTACGGTTAGATGGTGGTGAGATTAATTGAATCTTTTTATATCTTTGCATTTACTTTTTCTCCCTTATCATTATTAATATCACTTTTTTACTTGGTTAATAATCATTTTATATTTTCTGGTTTTTTCATCAACAATAGGATATGAAATTCTCTTGATTTCATAAGAAACATTCTTCATTTTTTTTTGCATTAATATATTGTCTAAACCATTTTTTAGTTGGTCAAATATTCTTTCTTGCTCCTCATCTTCTTGTAAGATTGCAAGTAGTTCAAACCGCTCCTCACTATAAGCAACAATATGAAATTTATCTAATCCTTCGATACTAATACCAGTTAATACTAAAGGATGGATATAATCTCTTTCTCCCGTTTCATTTTTAAACCATAACAATTCTTCGGACCGTCCTATTAGATTATCGACTAAGCGAAATGGTAGGATTTTTTTATTATCCTCCTTTAAAGTAAGATTATCATTAATACGATAACGAATGATTGGTTGAGTATGATTATAAAGATTTGTAACTAAAATATAGCCATCCATAATTTCAATATAATTAAAATCATCCATCAGGTAGATTCCATCGTATTCATCTTTTCCAATGCCCAAATAATATGTTTCCGATGCAGCATACATATTTACTATTGGAACATTATAAACTTTTTTAAGCAACTCACAATCTTTTTCTGTTAGTCCTTCTCCACCATTTTCTAGTATACTCGGGTGGATATTTAATTGTCCTTCCATTTGACATGTAGCTAATATAGAAAGACCAGTTCCATATGCAATCAGAATATCTGGTTGAAAGCCATTAAGCGTTTGTATTGTTTTTTCAAGTGGCTCATTCATATCCAAAAAACAGACATCATAAAACTTTTTAAAGAAATCCGTTTGCCCAAATCGAACCAACGATACACCACCAAATCTACCATCTACTCCCGCATAATATGCAACTTTTGTTTTTTTTAAATAATTGATACTATGCATTCTTGAACTACAACTAAAAGCAATTGACATCTCGTCCTCATTATATAAGAACACTCCTGGAGAACCTGTAGTTCCTGAACTATGTATTACTTGATACTTATTTTTAAGTAGAACCTTTGGATCCTTACATTTATGAGCAAAGTCCATAACTTCTTCTGCAGTAATATCTTTTACTGTCAAAACTGATTGTAAATTATCCATCATATCCTTTTTCGTAATACTAGGAATATCCTCAATTGCAATTGTATTTAGGTTCTCATATTGAATACCATTTTTACTATATAATTCTCGATAAAATTCAGATTTTTTATATGCATATTTAAGCATTGCTCTTAACTTTTTCTCTCGTATTTTGACAATTGATTTGTAACTTCTCTTCTCATTCCTTTTCAAACTGATAAGACTTCCTAGAAATTTAGATACACTAAACATAGCACAAATCCACCTTTACTCATTTTGCTTAACTAATAAATGCTTTATCTGAACATATTCATAAAGACCATAAATGCCATGCTCTCGGCCCATACCACTTAATTTATATCCTCCAAAAGGAGCAAAATCATTATGTGTTTCAAATAAAGTGGTGTTAATATATGTTGATCCACAATGTAACTCCCTCGCTATCCTTTGAGCAACTTCCATATCTTCTGTCCATATGGATGATGTTAAACCGTAGTCCGATGAATTCACCAAATTCACTACCTCTGTTTCATCACTAAATTTAATTAATGCTAAAACAGGTCCAAATATTTCTTCCTGAAAAGCACTCATATTTGATGATATATTGGTTAACAATGTAGGTTTATAAAAGCACTCTCCATTTCCCTCAAGAATATATTCACCACCACATTCAATCTTTGCTCCTTGTTTTATATTTTCACACACTTGTCCATGTATATATAACATTTGTTCTTCGTTAATCATAGGCTCTATAGGAAATAATTTAATTTCTTCACTACGATCTTTTATGTATTGAACAAAATTCATTCTAACCTTAATGTACTTAACAACCTTATCATAGATTTCTTCGTGAACAAGAACGCGTCTTGAAGCAACACATACTTGTCCACTATGCGGTAGTATTGAGGTTAATAAAGATTCAATTACTTTCTTAATATTTACATCGTTCCATATGATAAATGGCGAATTCCCTCCACATTCTAAAATTAACTTCTTAAATGTTTTTGCTGATTTTATATAAATATCCTTTCCCGCTGCAGTAGATCCAGTAAAGCTAATTAATTTAACACGCTTGTCTTCTACAAGGTATTTTCCAACTTCGTCACCACCTGATACAATATTTATAACTCCTTTAGGAAATTGAATCTCTTCAAGTAGTTCTCCCAAATACAATAACGAACAAGGAGCTAATAACGATGGTTTTATCACGACTGTATTTCCCATAAGTAGTGCAGGAACCAGTTTGTTTATAACAATGTCAAAAGGATAATTCCATGGAAGAATAATTCCGCATACACCATAAGGTTCCCGAATAACCCATGATTTTGCTCCAGTCTCTCTATAATTACTTTCCACTTTCTCTTTCAAGTTTATTTTCCAGGCAGATGTAAGATAACTCTCAAAATTAATAAAAGCCTCTTCTATATTGGATTGTGCTGATGCTGTTAATATACCTATATCCATTGCTTCAATCTCTGCAATTTGCTTCATATGGGTTTTCATACATTGAAGTAATTGTGTGAGTTTATTCGTCCTTTCTTCCATCGAAAGATTACGCCAAACACCTTCTTTATGTGAATATTGAGCTGCTGCAATTGCTCTTTCACAATCTTCATAAGTAGCAACTGGGCATTCTCCTAACTCTTCGTTTTGAAATGGTGAATGTATTACAACAGATTCCTTGTTGCTAGAACTACATAATTCACCATTTATATACATACAAAAATTCATTCACTCACTCCTTACTAGTCGTCGAACTTATAAGTTATCTCGGCAGAAGCAACTTTCATATTGTTCACCTTAGCGACTGCCATAACCTTTCGAAAAGAATTTATCTTTTCTAAAAAGGTAGCTTCTACTATCATGGTATCTCCTGGTATCACTTTTTTAATAAACTTCACTTTATCGTATCGAGCAATGAGTGCTTTTAACTGAACTTTCTCCTCATGACTCATATCACAAAATACAAATCCACCAATTTGCGCCATTGATTCTAACACTAACACCCCTGGCATGATGGGTTCATCTGCAAAATGACCTGGAAAATATGGTTCGTTATATGTAACATTTTTAAGACCTATCGCCGATTTACCATAATCAATTGATAATATTTTGTCACATAATAGGAATGGATACCTATGTGGCAAATATTCCATAATTTCATTAATGTTCATATTTTCACCAACTCCTTTTAAGATACTAGTTTATTACTCGAATCGAAATACTGTGCTCTTTTCATTCTGACTAATTCGAAAAGCCTTCTCTTTTTCAAAAAACTCTATCTTTGGTCTTTGGCTTTGGATTTCCTCAAGGTATAATTTATCAGGTTGTCCCACGCAAATGGATGCACAATGATATCTACCCTTTACTACATTATCCGTATGTAGCATTAAATAGAGATCTTTTTGATATACCAAATTAAGGTCCTCATCATTTTGAATCATTGCCTTTTCATACCCATATGCATTTTCAATATAAATTGTTTCTTTTTCATTGGATGCATAAATCCAGTTGGAAGATATTTCTATATTACAGCTATCAACTTGTTCTATTGGATAGGTACCTTCTTCCGCTCTTACCCCATCTACTGTATTTTCTAATTCATGTAATCGAATTTGAAAAATACCAGAATAAATAACATAACTCTTTATGGTGACAGTATCCTTACATCTATCTTTTCCTTGAATCATAACACGGTAAATATAATTATCCTCATTTTTACTATTAGATATTTCTTTCACTCGCATATAATCACCATCTGAATCGTAACAGTAAATTATACTATCTCGTGGGAATTTCCCGTTTTGAAATACATAATTAAAATACATATGAGAAGAATACATGAACTTTGAATAAAATGGCTCCGAACGTTTCAGTAATTGTGAGAAATTCTTTGAACATAACATTTGAACATGTCCTGTCTTTTTTTCTCCAATCAAAGTAAAACCGCAGGAAGGTATTTGATAGATAAAGTCTGACTTCTCTACTGGAAGTTCTAATTCATCTGCTGAAAAAAATTCACTTTCTTCATCAAACATTAAGCATAGTAATCCTCTGCAACACCAGTAAGGTGATCCATAAAACATATATACTTCATATTTTTCTTTCGGCTCTTTCAAGAATCCACATTCTAAAAAATCTTGTTCATTAACAGAGCCATTTTCTAAAAAATATTTTAAATTTCCACTTGCTATCCTTCTTTCAAGACCTGGTTCTAATGGTGAAATACCTATATATCTTGCTAACAACATAGTCCCTAGTACAGCATATTTATATGACAGTGAGCGCCCAAATGGGATATGCGCACCATTACTACCAAAAAAATATGGAAAACTCTTTAAAAAAGTCCGTGTTCTATCCTTATAACGATTGCATAACTCTTCTCCCAGAATATCATTTCCCACTTCTACCATGATCAATGTGCCAAAATGCAGCTGCCATGCATTATAATAATCAAAGGTGGCAACTCCTGTTGAATCACTATACCATCCGTCTCCACGGTACATTTTCTCGATACTTTCCACATCATCGCTTATGTCATAACAATCTATATAGCCAAAACTTAGTTTTACCAAATGTACTAATATTGACGTCAGTCTCCAATTATTATCCCATATGACTTTATTATATATTTGATCCATCCAGCCAAAAATCTGATCAAGCTGGTCTTTTGTAAATACCTCTAAAACAGTTTCCTTTGCAAGCCACAATGCCCAGACTAAATCGTTCACTTCTACTATTTTTGAAATCCTATCATACATTTTTCCCCAATAGTCTGATTCTCCTTCTCCTGTTCCTGCTAAGAAGGCCTCCTGAAACATGGATACAACATCGATAGTCAAATCTCTATATTGAAATACTCTAGGATTGTTTGGATTACGAAGCCAGCATCCTAAAAGTGGAAGAAATCTTGCCATCGTAGCGAATGAGTCATACTTATCTCCATATAGACTATGACAGCCAGAAAATTGTATTCTACCTCGACCAGCACTTCTTGATTGTAATGAACCATAACATAGCTGTTTAAAGTGTTCTACCCAGTCCTCTCGATAGTAATTTGTAATTTGAGAATGTTTCATAACAGCACCTTTCTAACCGCTCTTTTCACAGCAGTTCATTTTTAGGTTACTTGCTTCCTCACAAAGTTTTCGCTCCATTTCTATAATCTCTCGCAATATTGTGTTTCTGTTCTGATTCGGTAGAATTCCATCATGACTGATGACACACTTCCACCTGAATGCCAGTTCTCTATATCCAGTTTCTAAATGTTTAATTGTTTCTAATTTCGTTATTTCATATGCTTCCTTTAAGAAATCTGCATAAAACTCTCTTAATAGACCTGTTTCAATTTCAAACCAATTGTTTTTTTGGAAATAAATATCTATTTTATCTTGTTTTTCCCAGTCGCAAAGGCACGTTTCCATACCTTGTATCCCTCTACTAAGCTTCGATGGATGAAGCATCTTCTCTGCATTATCTTTGATTGCACATACCACCATATGCTCTATATTTAAGAGTTCTACTCTTGGATATATAATATAAGCAAGGGGAATACGATGTAATAGTTCACTGTCATTTAATAAGTTATTTTCTTCTCCTATTTTGTACTTAATAAACTGTTGCGAATATACGTCAAAAACTTCTATCTCCTCATCGGACAAAATCCTACTTAAGAATTTGATTCTTTTTCTGGAAGTTTCTTTATCATAGAAGAGAATTGGAACTGTACAATTATGTTTTAACATGTTTTTTACTAGTTTAAGACAATTCTTTCCTTCTCCTACTAGACATATCGTCTTCAAGTCAAAGTACATGTTTTCACAGAAACAAAGAAACAAATCTTCTTTATGTACCAATATCCTTTTGTCATTTTCATAATTTATGTATTGAAAATCGAGACCTTCTCCTATCCCAAAACATAACGCTTCTGTCCAAGTTATATGTAAGCTTTCCAAATAATATTGTAAAGCAGAAGAATTCACATATTTATTTCGTATCTCACTCAATCTACCACATCCTTTTCATAGATCTTTTAAGTAGCTCTGCTCCTTTAGATTCATCATCATAAATATCATCTAGTAAACTCTTTACATGGTCAGAATAGATATCCCCCATTGAATCACTTAATGTAAACTTTATATAGCCCAAGAAAGTATCCCATTTTGTGGCTAAGTTCTTGTATAAGGCACAAGCATCTCCAAGTTCAGAAACATTTGTTATCTTTTCTGCAGCTACAAGATATTTGCTAAAGGAGTTGCGGTAGAAACCTTCTTTTTTATATATGCCCCCACCTGATAAAAATAGCAATGCCATGTTCTCCAATTGCGTCTGCTTATCAAACTTCTTATCCCACAGGAAAAAATCATCTATGAATTCTTTTAGACCGAATAATCCATTCTGAGCTTCATTATTATAATCAATGCTGCTTTCCATCCCGTTTACAATCCTACGAAGTGATTTATACACATGTCCATGATTCACTGAGACGTTATCAAATGGATAAATAACTGTCCACTCATTCTCTGCACACATCTTCTGCCCACTATTCATTGCTTTCTTTAAAGTTTCCATATTCATTTCATAGCTGCCTCGGAACAAATTCTCCACAAATTCAATCGTATCATTCTCTTCATGATAATCAATTGCCAAAATATAGTGAGTTCCTGTATTATATGGCAAATAGTTTGAGAATACCGAAAAGATATTTTCCGCACCTTGATTTCCTGTAGCATGTTGCTGTTCTTTAAACACTTTTGAATAGTACTGATTATATGCCACGCGAATTATGACAGGTATATTAGATTTCAGATAATACTTAATTCCCTCTACAGCATCATCAAAAGTCTGATTCTCGAATTTCGCATATTGTAGATTTAGATTTACCATTAATGGAACAATTGCATTATATGGTATACCTGTTACACTACAATGAGGTAATTCAAACAGATGTGAGTCTGGCCTTACAAATGCAAACCCTAAGATGCCAGCCAATCCAAGACACTCATTTCCTGACAATCTCAGACCATACAACTCCAATACATCTCGAATCATAGCAGTTTCGCAATACAAGCCTGGACAATGTATTCGTTTTAGTTTCGTTCTTAATTCTTCATTCATATTATTGCCTTTCTCTGACTAAAGATTATAAATTTGTGAATTTATGTTTCTGGGTTTTTCTAAAATTGCTTTGATAAATTTATATACTCTAGTGTTTCTGAATCAAAAGGGCTATCATGTCCTGGAATAACAATACATCTTCCTATCTCCTGTATCTTTTTTATATTAGCTCTATACGCCCCTATTTCCTTATGCCTACTTAAGGTTCCACTTTGAACTCTCTCAAACCAACGTCTGTTCGGTAATCCGTCTCCAATTGCAACAATATGTTCCTCATGGTCTTGAAAATGAACAGCCATATGTCCATAGGAGTGTCCAACACATTCAATTGGATAAATTCCTTCTGCTATTGATTTACTAAAATCAATAATTTTAATTCGATTTAATTCATCGTCTGTGAACGGCCTTATTGTGTCATATACAACATCTTCTTGGGATGATAATAGTGGATTATCCGCAACTGTTCTCCAACTTTCCATGCTCTTCCACATCTTCACAATTTGCTTTTTCCCACCAAGTTCCTTATTCCTTAAGACCAACTTATGGAAATAATATTCTCGTTTCGTTAAATATATGGTCGCATTCATAAACAAACCCATATTTGCAAAATGATCCATATGCATATGTGTTATTACTAAGTCTGTTATCTCATCACAAGACACATCTATAGATACTAAGTTATCCAACAGCTCATTTCTATGGTTTAGAGCTCCAGTATCAACCACTATATGACGTTCATTTAATTGAACATATGTTGATGTTCCTGTAAAATTCGGGAATCCACAACCTTGAACTAATATTTTGCTTTTCATTCTTAATAATAATACTCTCCTTCGAGTATGCTTTTCTCCTTCCAGTATTCATAATTATTCATTGTTCTGGCTTTATTGTTTACAATTCTATCTCGAATTGATTGAAAAATCATTTTATCTTCTGACGTTGGCTCATAGCTCGCCCTTTTTTCGTAGATATCAATAATACGTTCTACAAGTTTCGTAGCACTTGCATCGTCTGGCTTTATAACTTCGGTATCCATCTCACCAGCATATTCCATACCCATTGTTAATAGGATGTTCTTTAAATATTCTGAAGTATCTTTGTTTCCCAGACCTCCTGAAGATATAATAGTTCCACCAATTTTCCCCATCATCCTTGGCTGAAAAAAGTAGTGCGTTAGTCTGTCTAAAAACACTTTCATTCTTCCCGTAACATTCATACAATAAACTGGAGTCGCTAATATTACTACATCCGAATCTTCCATCCGTTCCATGATTTCCCGAACCTGATCCCCCTCCTCTTTATCTTGAGGACAACTGATTCCCGGTGCAACACATACACCACAACCTGTGCAAAAAAGAGTAGTATAATCCTGTAGGCGAATGGTTGTTATTTCTGCAGTGGGATATAATTCTTTCATTTTTCGTGTAAACTTAATGATGAGATATTTTACCCAACTGTTTCTGTCTTCCGCTGCAATACTTTTATGGCTCCCATTAATCAGCAAAACTTTCATTGGTTTGTACCTTCCAATTCTCTTAGTTTTCTTTGTCTCAGCTTAGAGTATTCACCATTCATAAAACTATCATTTGTGATACTTAAATCAAATTTTTCAAAAGACTTATCCTTAAAGAATTCTTTCCAACAATAATAGAACCCATTTAGTAATTCCTCTGGTTTCATATGCTTTGGCTGAAAAACAACATTTGCTGAATTATAATATTTCCAATCCGTGTGTAACAATCTTTTCTCTTCTTGACATTGCTTAAAGAACAATGTTCCAGGATATGGTGTATGTAAAGTAAACTCTGCTTGATTGATTTTACTTCTATCTAAATAATTTAATACTGTATCAAATGTAGATTTATCGTGAAAATCTTCACCTAAGAATACAGAAGGTAAAATACTATCGATACCCTTATCTTGAAGTTTATAAATAAACTCAACTGACTCATCACTATACATCCATTTATATAGTTTCATGATGTAGTCCTCAGGCATATTATATTTACTCATATTAACTGCATATACAAAATAAAGAGAGTGAATTCCTGCTCGATATAAACGATCTAATATATCAGGATAATAGTCATAATAACTCTTTAAATAAAACAATGTAGTGCTTAATTGATATCTTCTTCCTGTCGATGCTAAACCATCCAAAAGTTCATTTACGTATTTGGGAGGTATTCTTCTTGAAAGTAATTCATCATTGGCAATATAAATCCACCAATCTCTACCAATCTCTGGCTCTAAACCATTGACTTCATCCACGATATCTTGCACACTTCTAAGACGAAATTTTGTTCCTTCGTATGTCGGTATGGTACATGTTTCACATTTGATTGAACATCCTCTCATAATCTGTAGGTGAGTTGCTTTAGTTGGATAGTTATCAAAATTGAATATTCTTCGATTTGGCTGTTTCCACTTCGTAATATCAATTGGTGAATCATGCTTATATAATTTCTTTGCTCTATTCATTCGAAAATCTTCAATGAATTGTTGCCAAATTCCTTCTCCTTCACCTACCATAACATAATCAGCATATTGTATTGCTTCCTCTGGAAATATAGAAGGGTGTTTTCCTCCCAGAACAACAGGAACATTTCTTTTTCTAAATTCAGTAGCAATTTGATATGCTCTTGATATTTGTGGTGTAAATGCACTAATTGCAACTAATGATACATCCATATCAAAGTTTATATCGTTATAATTATCATCAATAAACTCTATCTCAATATCACTTGGGGTTAATGATGCTAAAATTGGTATTCCTAATCCAGGGAGGTGGCTTGAACCCCAGAAATATCCCTTTGTATCTTTTTCCAAATTGGGATGATCATCAATATGTTTCTTATAAAATGGAAAAACAAATAAAATCTTCATACACGTTATCTCCTTCGTAAATAGAATTTTTATTTACTTAATAGTTTTTTTAATTAAACACTATGAATAATAATAGCTTGTGCAATATCAAAACATGTATCATGATTACTGATACAACCTTGCATTTTTACACTAGAAACAAATATCTTTCCCATCTTTTTTATGCTATCCACTATATAGTAAGTACGCAAATAATCTCTCTCATTATCCTTGAATACAACTTCATTTAATCCAGCTAAATATAATTTCACGATTTGCTCCTCACTATAATATCTATCTCTTATGTTATGTTCAGCCGTCTGCCCCATCCCCTCAAGGATTATGCTCGGACTTGTTTGACTTATTGTATAAAAACTATCATTAGACCAATTCTTTCTTCCTATATCAAACTCTTCACCTTCTCTCTGTTCGAACTGATCAACCATGTTCATTGGATATTTTTGAGTAGATATTTTCATAAAGAAGTATCCTGAAATTTTTCAAATAGGATAGAATATACATTACCTCCTATGTGCATGGAGTTTGCCATCACATACCCTGTTAGGTCTTTATTCTTTTTTAAAGCAAGATTTGCATGAATCATAGCCAGGATTTCTGAACAGCTAAAGGACTCTCCATAAATCTCTTTTCCTTTTTCAATTTTAATATCTAAATCATTACTTTTGAACAAATCATCAATAGCTCTTTTTTCTTCTGAAAAAACTTCGGAAATATTAGCTAGTAATTCAATCATCTGTACATCATTAGAAGAACATTGAGCACTTTCTATGGCCCTTTCCATTACATAACGAAGTGAATCTCCATCTACCTTGTTTATGTCCATTAGAAGTAATGGATCTGATGCACAACCATAACCAGCAACTTCAGAGTATATAGTCGCCTTTCTTTTCTTTGCATGCTCAAGTGTTTCAAGAACCATAAAACCAGCCCCTTCACTCAACGTGCATGAATTTTCCTTTTGTTTATTCCAATTGCAATTATCTATTATCTCATCTAAAAGACAATCGATACCTCCAACGAATATTACATCTGCTTTTCCACTCTTAAGTTCTTCATAAGCCTTCATAACAGGATTCATTCCACATACCATCGAACTTGTACCCTTCAATTTGAAATCTATAGAAAACTTCCCCAATGATGCGTTGATTACAGTATTTGAAAACAGAGAAGGACTTGCATAATCATTACCCTTTTTTATTACTGGTTCCAAATAATCCCGTATGGTTTCTAGAGGTCCATATGTAGTAGCAACGACTGCTCCTGCTCTTTCTTGCTCATATAGACTTGGTGCTAAACCTGCATCATCTGCCGCTTGTATCAATGCTGCCAACCCAATCTTAGTAAAAAAATCATTTCTTCTCACATTATGCTCTTGGCATAACTTATCTACACTAAAATCATCAAATCTTTCTACATAATTCTCTGCATCTTTTTCTTTCTTGATGTCAGCCTGAAAAAACGCATCTGCTGATACCCATTGTGGAGTAACTACTCCTACACCAGTCACTACTACTCTAGTCATGTCTTCATTGCCCCTTTCCTATTTGTACTATGAAAGCTAGTCTTATCACTCTTCATACCTTCCAAAAATTAGTGCTGCTGTATTCCCACCGAATGCAAAAGAATTTGATAAAGCATTCCTTATATCCTTTTTTAGAGCAGTATCTGGCACGAAATTATATTGCTCATCCATTGATTCTTTTAATAATGCAGTAGGTGGTATTAATTTATGATAAATTGCTAATACTGTTGCCAATGCTTCTATCGATCCCGCTGTTCCCAATGTATGTCCAACTGCACCTTTAATCGATGTGATGACAGGTAATTTGTCTCCTTTTTCTTTAAATACAGTACCTATCGCATTCAGCTCTGAGCTATCATTCATTTTCGTTCCTGTACCATGCGCATTTACATAATCAATTTCACTTACATCTATCTTTGAATCCTCTAATGCCCTATTAATACATCGAATTGCACCTTCTCCGTTCGGATTGGGTGATGTTGCATGATATGCATCATTACTAAGTCCATATCCTTTAAATTCTGCATATATTTTAGCATTTCGTTTTTTAGCATGCTCGAGACTTTCTAATATTAAAAATGCCGCACTTTCTCCAATTAAAATTCCTGTTTTATTTTTATTAAATGGTCGACAATAGTCCTTAGATAAAACTTTCATACTATGAAATCCTGTTTGTGACATGAAGGATAGTGGATCACTACCACCTGCAATCACCACATCACAATGACCTTCCCGTATAAAATCAAGTGCATTGGTTAATGAATTTGCTCCTGCAGCACATGCAGTTACTGTTGTCGATTGCGGTCCCCTTGTTCCAAACTGTTTGGAGATAAATCCTGCGATGACAGCAGGCGGAATCTGTTTCATTCTATTCGAGTCTTCTGATTTTCCATCTTTTTGACACCGAAGATGCTCTTCCATTTCCACATACCCGCCAATCGAAGTTCCTACTGAAACTCCTACTCGAAATGGTGATTCTTTCTCAAGTTCTAACCCAGAATCTTTTACCGCCTCTCTAGCTGCAACTAACCCCAGTTGAATCGTTCTATCTAGTTCTTTCTCTTCAATGGACAGCGAATCGATTTGATTAATAAATCCGCCCTCACTAAGTCCTGCATCAATAAATTTCCTCTCTATAGATGATTTAATTCCTATCTCTCCCGCTATTAATCGGGACCAAAACTCTTCTGTATTTTTACCCAGACTACTTACACTTCCAAGACCAGTAACTACAACTCTCATATGCTTTTCCTCCATGATTAGAACATAAAATCTGTATAACCAGAATCCAAACCGATGACTTGTCCTGTTATATTTTTTGAACAATGACAAATTTGATAGATATCCTTTGCTATTTCTTGTTTAGTTACTTCCTCTAAATCCATATGCTCACTATAATTTATATCTTCACCTATTTCTTTTAGTAGTAAAGTATTCACTGTAATACCATATCTTGCAACTTCTTTTGCCAAGGATCTAGTAAATCCTACTATTCCAGCTTTTGTTGCTGCATATGCTGAGCCTATATTTGTAGATACCTTAAATCCATACGAAGAACTAATGTTTATAATCGTTCCTCGCCGTTTAAAAATCATAGCCTGTAAAATACTTTTGCTACTTTGGTATATACTAGACAAGTTATAAGCTACTAGTTTATTAAAATCTTCATATGATACATCTAGCAAACTGTTACTTTTTTGGTAATCACAAGAGTTTATTAAAACAGATATTGTCTTCCATGTATCTTTTACAGTCTGCATCATATTCTTAACTCCATCTGTATTATCCGTTTCCGTATTATATGCGATAACCTCAACTCCATACTCTTTTATCTTCTTAACTAAAGGCTCTAAGAACTCCTCCGTTACATCTGAATAATTAAAAGCTACATTATACTTGTGAGATGCCATCTCTAAACATAAGTGTCTATTTTGAAGCGTTAAATCACCAAATATAATACAATTTAATGAATTTTCTAGACTCATTACCATCCCCCCTCCATCATTTGCTTTTCTAGTAATTCCTTATATTCTTTCAGTTCACAATGATAAAATCCTTCCACATACTTAATATCATCACGGTTCGTTAAACAAGCCCTATAACTATTAAGCGAACATACTAATTCTCTATATCTCATAATCTCTATCTGCGATTTATGCTGATCTAATGCTTCTAATTTTTTTTCCATGTCCATGGTAATGTTAATACATAAGTTTGGTATCAATGGGGTCCAAACCTCATACATAACAAAACGACTCTTTTCAAGCAATAGTTCTGAATGTTCATACAATAATTGATACATGATATAATTCACAGCCCTATGGTCAGGATGAATATCTAACATATATGGCAAAAATATCAAGCCTGGATTTACATTTTCGATGATTTTCTTTAGAAGCTCTACACCAGGCTCTACTGATTTTTGCAAGTTACAATCTTCCAAATCAATACAATAAATATGTTCCTGTTGTATTCCAAGTATAGCTAACGCTTCTCTTGCTTCTTCATAACGGATGGATGAAATAGATTCATCCATAGTATTTCTAATGGTGCCTCTTTTCCCATCGGTAAAAAACACAATATTTATTTCACATTCTAACCTTTTGTATTGATACAAGGTACCACCACAACCAATAATATCATCATCATAATGTGGCGCTAAAACTAAGATAGAACTATCTATATGAGGAAGTGAATATTTAGGCCTCGGAATAATTTTATTGCTACTCATTACAATTTTTTTTAGCATATCCATTTCTTACATCAACACCCCAAACGTATCCAGTAATCGTTTATATCCTAAGTTCCAGCCAAATATTAATTGCTTTTTATCCTTTCCTACAAACTCAAGCCTCTTCTTGATGCTTTCTATGGAATAAAATTCTTTCCCAATCCTATTGAAACCCTCTTCCAATTCTTCTTTCGTCATATTCTTAGGCTGGAATACACAGTGCCCCATGTCATATTTACTCCAATCATCAATTAATATACGATTTTCTTGTATTAGGCGGCTATGCAATCTTGTACTTGGTAGCGGAGTTAATATATTAAATGTTGCTAAGGCAATTTTGTTTTTATAGATAAAATCAAGTGTCTGATCAAAAACTGTAATATCATCTCCATCATTACCAAATGTAAAACTTGGATTTAGCATAATCCCTTTTTCCTGTATCATCGCAATTTGTTCTTCATACATGTTGGTATTATTCTGGAATTTCCCAATTATTTTTAGGTTTTGTTCAGATATACTTTCTAGTCCTGCAACGATAATAATACAACCGCTTTCTACTGCTAGATCTAACAATTCCTTGTCACTTGTCAGATTCTTAAGCGTAGCTTGACTCCACCATCGAATATTCAGCGGTATCAATGCTTTAAATAGTTCCTTTGCTCTCCTATTATCAGCTGTAATCTCATCATCCACGAAGAAAAACAAATCCCCATCTTTCTTCTTCATTGTTTTAATCTCTTCCACTATTTGTTCTATTGGTTTTGTTCTATACTTTCTTCCAAAGAAGGTGGAAATATTACAAAACTCACATACGAAGGGGCAGCCCTTTGAAGTCTGTATCGTGTTGGTGCTTAAGTATTTATCTGTCTGATATAAATTTCTTTTTGGAAAAGGTATATTCTCAAGAGATGGAAAATTTTCTTTTTTATATAAGGATTTTAATTTACCATTCTTGAAATCTTCTAATAGTTCTTCCCAATTATTTTCTGCTTCACCTATGATGACTGCATCGGCATGTTCTAAACATTCTTCTGGACATGCAGAGGGATGATATCCTCCTATCACGACACAAATCTTTCTATTTCTAAACTTATCTGCAATTTTATAGGCTTTTGTTGATTGACTCGTTAAACACGAGATTGCCACAATGTCGACAGGATCTTCAAAATCTATATCTTCCACATTTTCATCAATTATCTTAACCTCATGCTCCTCTGGTGTTAGTCCTGCAATTGTTGCTAAGCTTAAAGGTGGCAGCCAAAATGGGCTTATTCGCTTAACTCCCTCCCTATGAATTGTAGGAACTATTAACATAATTTTCATGCTGTATATCTCCTTTCTATTAAGTAGTTAAGTACCCATTTTTCTTTTATGTATAAATGCTTAATATTAATTCTCTAAAAGCTCTATCAATCTGACTATTCTCCATTAAGATTTTGTACTTGTATTTTCTTAATAGAAGAGGAAGAAATTGCTGTACTTAAAATACATACTGCGATAACAACCACGAGACTAAGTATCAAAACTGGTATATTATAATCCGTTGGATAATTATAAATACCTAACATACTGAATAAAAAATTCATAATTTTAGAATATGAAACCATAAATACAGGTATTCCAATTATCATCGCTAATACCCCACTCAATGTTACATATATCTCATTGGTATGAATTAAGTCTTTCGCGGGATATCCAATGGCTCGATAAATAGTAAACTCTTTTCTACTGTTAACATTCAACAATGATACAATAGAAAATACATTGATAGCACCAATTAACATAACCAATATACTAAATGGAATTAATACAATCTTTTGCGTCTTCTCAATTGGTTCAAGTGAATCCTTCAAATAATTATCGCTTTCCTCGACATCTAATTTATTTGCGTATTTGTTAAGCAGTTCTTTCTTGAGTTTTGAATAATCACTACCACGTTTCATATTAAAGCAGATGTTAGTACTCCCATAAGTTTGATCAACGGATTCTATTGCCGATTCCTTGACACGAGCATATTTTGTATTATTGAACATCGTCTGAAAAGAACCCACGATTTCAAATGTCACATTCTTATTTGTAATTAACAATTCTATTGAATCACCTATTTTTTTATTCATTTTATTTAGTATTTTTTTTGATAACGCTATTTCATTATCTTCAATGGGATTTCGACCTTCTATTATGTCCCCTTGTAAATTATTCTCGTAATTATTATAGCATTGTAACGCCAAATCCTTTACTACACTATGTTCGTTTTCTGATACTTGTGCTCCTAAGTAAAGTAATGATCCTTTGACAATAGAAGTTACTTCCTCTTTTTCATCTAAAAATTGATATACTTCATTGGATATATTATTGTCTGTTACATAAACTCTATATGTAGATTTATCAATTCCAAACCAAAAGCTTGCACTGTTTCCTAATTTCGAAACATTTGAATAACAAGTTATAGAAAAACAAACCATATAAGAAGATATGAATAATACTAAAAACAATAATCCTGAACTTTTCTTATGGCGAACAATTTTCCTAATACTTTGACATAGTGGTGAAAAGTTATTTTCCAGACCCTTTATTGACGCTCGACTTGTATCAACACGATCATTCATGGTTAAAGCTTCGACTGGTTCAATATGTTTGATTTGATTAATTCCTGTATATACGACAATTAAAATATAGATAGACAAAAAAACAATTGTGCTCGACAGTGGTATCAAGTAATCAATATGGCAGTCAATTCCATATAATTTATAGTTATTACTTACAATATAGTTTGAAACAATTGTTGATAACCCAGCTCCAATTACCGTAGATATTATCAATACATAAGCATAAGTTTTTATGTATATACCTATGATTGTATTCGAAGAATATCCCATTGCCTTATATATACCAATCGTTTTAAACTCCTTTGATATATTATCCATAATACTAGAACGAATTACAGTTGATGAAACTAAAAGAATAATGAATGCAAAGCCTATGATAAATCCTCCAAGCATTTTTTGGGATAATTCACTAATTAATTTTGCTTCACTCAGAGTATAACTCGATACTCTAATATTATTTATATTCTTTTCTGTAAAGGTATCAAACAAAACTTGATCACTCGTCGAATCGTTACCGTATACTACAATTAAATTAACATTGTCACCACTAATTAACTTTAGTTGCTTTTGATTTATATATATACGACTACAACCTAAACTTGCTGAAACACTATAAGGTTCCGAATATATTCCAACAACCTTTAATGACATTATATAGTCCGAACACTTTACATCAATAAAGTCTCCCACTCCTATGTCATAATTGTCCGCTGTAGCTGTTCCGATATAACATTCCCCATCTTGCAATGTTTTTACATCAGATAAAAAATGAAGATTTCCGAAATCTCCCTCGTTATACGTCATAAAATAGTTCGAAGTAGTCGTAATTTTTTCATCCTTATAATAAATAGTTCCTCTTAATTTAGTTACATTCTCTATGCATTGTATTTCTGAAACATCTTTTATCTCTTGGAAGATTTGAACAATTTCATCCGTATCTTGTTGAAGGCTATCTTTCGTATTAACTACTAAAAACAAGTCTGGTGCATTCGTCTGCTCAATAAGCTTTTTCATCGGTTTATCTGATGCTAGTAATATAGTAATAGCAACAGACAAAATAAGAGAACTAAGCGATACAATAATCACCATAATTGTCATTTGAAACTTTCGAAATTTCACCTTATTTCTCCACATTTAAAATACCTCGCTTTATTCCATGCAACAATTTTTTTACCAACCTTGCTCTTCTAGAAATTTATTTACCTCTTTTAAGCGTTCTTCATAATCTTCATCTTGATATTGATCTAATTCCATCTCATCATGAATAATTCCATCTTTAATATACAGTAATTTCATACCTCTGACGGCAACCTTTACATCATGGGTCACCAAAACGATTGTCTGACCATTTCTATTTAATTTTGTTAAGATATCTAATACCTCTTGCCCCTGCGATGAATTAAGTGCGCCTGTTGGTTCATCTCCAAAAATAATATGTGGATTATTGATTAATGATCTACATATGGCAACTCTTTGTTTTTGTCCACCAGAAAGTTGAGATGGATATTTATCTATATGATCTGTTAATTCCATTTCCTGAAGCAAAGACAAAATCTTGGCTTTTAGCTCACTTTTATTTCTTTTAAGTTTATATGTTGGAGCTGCAATATTTTCGTAAACAGACAATTCCGGTATAAGATGTATCCCTTGAAATATAATTGATATTTTTTCTCTTCTCAGATAATCAAGTTCCTTTTCTTTCATCTTATTTATTTTTTGCCCAAGAATGGTGACTTCCCCACTTGTAGGCTGATCCATTCCACTCAAAGAATATAATAATGTTGACTTACCAGATCCAGAACTTCCCATAATCACAGTATAATCTCCAGAACATATTTCCAAATTAATGCCCCTTAGAACATTGTGTTCTGCGTTTCCCATATTAAAAGATTTTGATATATTATCTGCTTTTAGTACTATGTCTTTCAAATCATTGCTCCTTCCCATCAATGAGGCCATTTCCCAGTATTCGTCTCGAAACATTTATACTACATGGTATAAACGCTTCCCCCCAATCTCCCAACATATATAAGTCCTCATATACTCCCATTTTATTAACTGGATTTTTTTTCATCTCTTCCGGACTATATGCCCAATGTGATTGGATTCCACGATATAAATGCAATGACTCTTGAATTTCTAATTGATTAAATATACGTCTTTTTGTTATATGTAGTTTCTGACTTTTAAATTTTTCTTCTATGCGTAAAATCGACTCTCTAACGATTCGAGTTACTAGCGCACTATTACTATTTTGGTTAACTGGTATAACCATTACGTATTCATATGTTTTATCTTCTTGTTTCTCTCCTAATGTATACAGCGTAAAAGGATATTCCTCTATTGTATTACCTTGTTCAATATCACGAAGTTGAGACACAATCTTACCATGAGGGCTAAATTTTATGCAGGAAACCATTTCATCCATTTGTCTTTCATACTTACATTGCAAAAAAACAATGACGTTGCTACAACGGTTTTGTAGTTCAGAATTAAATTCTGCATCAACCATGAACGTGTCATGGTATGTTGATTTATCATAATCTACCAACCATATACTAGACTTCACATCTAACGTATCTTGTAACCTTTTTTCAACAATCCTTCTCTTGACCATATCTATTTCTAAACTTTTTTCTTGCCATATTTCTCCGCCATTTTCTTTAATAATAACAGTAAATACATTTTTCAATTTATTGTATCCTCCCTTAATTCTGGAAGAATGAAAGATCTGCATAAGATAACCTGCCATAGCAACAAATGAAATTTCGCTATATGGGACATCTATACATAAAGTATCTTGCAATAAGGCTGTTTTAAATTTAGTTTGTATGTATTCAACATATCTCACATCTTTCAAACGTATAATATTTTGCATTTCGCGAAATCCCATTCTTTTAGGTGATGTAATCATATGTTCCCATTCTATTGCTACATTCCTAACCAATTCAAAAAATTCGAATAACTGATCCTCTTCCTCTGGAAATGTCTCCACTAGAACCTCAAAGTAATCTTTCCACTTAGTTGGTACGTTTCGCACAAAATCTCCTATCTGTATCTGGTAATGGTATGGAGGTGTATCAAACTCTAGAGAAGAAATGTCCAATTCCTCTAATAATGATTGGAACACACCTCCTTGTATGTCAAAATGATGCCGCAAGCACTCATATTGATTCCACAACTTCCTTTCTTCTTGTTCTTGTGATTCCATAGGAATATATAATGTTTTTTTACCGTTCTTAGCTAAAATTGCACTTGTAACTAATACTGATAAACTATGACCAACCGCAACTATATCGTATTCCATAATACCTACTCCTTATATTTTGCAACCGCAATGCAAGCACCATTTCCGCCAAAAGCAAACGAGTTCGATAATATAACATCGAGATTGCCTTCTTCTCTGCTCGTATTTTGAACAAAATCAAATTCTTTATACCCTTCCATTGCTTCAGTAAAATTAATAGTTGCGGGTATTTTGTCATGAGTCAGACTTAAAATTGCTGCTACCAACTCAATACTACCTGCTGCACCAAGAGTATGACCCACTAATGGCTTAATCGTCGAAATTGGTATTTCTTTCGCCCTATCTTTAAAAACATTCTGAATTGCCTTTAATTCCATTGCATCATTAAATACAGTTCCAGTTCCATGTGCATTGATATAAGAAACTCTATCATAAGAAATCTCCGCATCCAAAATACAATTACGAATTGCCAATTCAGCTCCACCGCCATTAGGATCAGGTGTTGTCTCGTGATATGCATCATTACTTAATCCATATCCTATTATTTCTGCATATATGGTGGCGTTTCGAGCAATTGCATGATTCAGCTCTTCTAATAATATTAGTCCTCCACCTTCCCCTAAAATCAATCCATTTCGATCTTTTGTAAATGGTCTTGTTTTATTGACACTTAAACTTTTTAGGCCACCAAAACCACTTTGAGAAAGTCTACTAAAAGGATCTACTCCTCCTGCAACCATAACTTGAGCATCTCCGAATTTGATACGATCAAGCGCATACCCAATTGCATTAGTCCCTGAAGCACATGCTGTATCTACAACTGAAACAACATTCTTTAAATTGTATTTGTTAGCAATATAGATAGCTAGGTTAATATGAGGTTGATCAATAATTTCTCCTACATTATTATTCTTATCTTGATTAACTTTAGAACGAATATATTTATCAATGCAATCGACATTACCAAGGCAGGTTCCTAGAGAAACTCCAATCTCCTCTAAATTCTCTTTTGAAAAATCAATGTTTGAACTTTCCATTAGTTCACTACATGCAATATCTAGTATTTGATACACACGATCTTTTCTTTCATCTGATTCTATTTTCTTAACTTCTTTTATATAAGCTGCCCGATCAATTCGATAATCCTTTGCATCGAATAAATCAATTTCGGTCACACCACTTTTTCCTTCAAACATTGCTTCTGTAAAAGCTTTTTTTCCTATTCCATTTGAAGCTACAATTCCCATTCCTGTGACAACTACTCTTCTTTGCTCATTAACCATAATTACCTCCTCGACATCTCTTTCCAGCTATTACAGCTAATGAGCTGCTCCAACTATGATCGAATTAATGTTACTTCCTGGTATAAAAGAATTACACAAAATGTATGGAGATTCATGTTCATTAAGGTTATCTTTAAGTTCCACAAAACTCCCATGTTCATCATATCTCTTGGTACATGGAGGTAATTTCTTCGTTTGTAATATTTCAATTGCTATGTAACAAGAAAGAATCGAACCTGAGCTTATTACTTCACCAAAGTTTTCTTTCGGAGTTACAACAGCGATATTTTCCAGTCTATCTCCAAACACATTCACGAATGCTTTCCGTTCGATAAAATCTATTCTTTGATCTCCATTTGCTGCTGATACAATACAGCCGATATCTTCTATCTTTAGATCTGCATTCTTAATTGTCTGTTTCATGTTTTTAGTAAATCTCTCAATAGCATCATCGACCTTAATTTGATTTATCAATAAAGGGCAAAATCTACTACTTATAGCTTTTAGCTCTGCCAACTTTCTTGACTTTCGTTCTATTATCTGGTTTTCTGACTCTATAAGGCAAACGGTAGCAGCTTCTCCTAATATAACTCCATCTGTGCCACTGGAAAATATGGGTAGCTTATCAATTTCTTTATCCTCTTTTAATAAATTGTGTGTTGCTAATGCTGCATAATTATTTTCATAAATCTCATCATATGCGCCAACTAAAATTCCTGGAACTTTCTTTCTGCAAATAAAATTGTATGCATATTCAAGGGAACAAGTACCTACTAGATAAGAACTAACACCTTTTAATCCAAAATATTTCGCCACTCTTCCAAGTGATGCATTTGTAACAAGGCATGGGAACAACATAGGTTGTACTTGCAACGGACCATTTTCCACTAATTGCGTAAAAAATTCTTCTGTAACTTTTAACGGCCCCCAATAGGTGGAAAAGACACTTCCATACTGTTCTGAATCATTTACATTGAAATTAGCATCCTCCATAGCTAATTTTGACGCTGTTAGCAATGTTATTGAGAATTCTTCCATTCGTCTCGTAATACGAGGCGAAAAGTATGTATCCACATCAAATGATTGATTTCTTGCTATTCGTACATGCCTATCTTTAAATTCCACTTCTGAAATTCCTGAAGTGCCTTGATAGAACTGCTGTCGGTTTTTTTCTTTTCCAATTCCTAGGCTGGATATAATACCCATACCAGTAAAATATACCTTTTCCATAATTCGTTCCCCCTTAGTCTAAACCAGGTTTGTTTTATTATTAAAATAGTTCAGTGGTTTAAAATAGTAGAGCTGACTATAACCAGCTTCGTTAAACTCTATCTCTGCTCCTGAACATATATGATTTAACTCTTCAAGGCTGATGCCACAACTTCCGAAACTTACATATTTGTTAATTTCTATATTGTTTTTATACTTAACATCTTTAAAATACTTCAAATTTTTGGACAGTACACTATACATTTCTGTATTATTCTTTAACTTGTCCATATGGTAATTCAGAATCGTATCATCATATATAAATGGAACATCTGCCTTAAAAATGCGATAACCAAGTTCCGCATCCTCAGGTCCCCACCCATAAAAATTCTCATCAAAAATTCCTACCTGTGTTAATAAATCACCTTTTACTGATGCATTGGCCCCAGTAAAACAAATCCATTTGACATATTCATATTCATTTTCCCATATTAGCCTTCGCATATTAATATATGGGTCTTCTTTGTGATACGAACTTAGAAAACTACTATCATGAAATCCCGTACGATATAGCCTTTCTTCCACTTCTTCATATTTATCAGGCGGTACATATAGAATTCTTCCAATCACAGCAAGAAAATTTTCATGTTTCTTATGCCACTCTATATGTTTTTGTACATATGTACTTTCGCAAAACACATCATCATCAGTAAAAATCAAAATCGAACCTTGTGCATTATGAATACCAATATTTCGTGCAGTTGCCTGTCCTAGATTTTTCTGATGAAATGCTTTTAAGTTCAACTTTCCTGAATAGTGTTCAAAAAATTCTTTTGTATCATCAACACTTCCATCATTAATTACAATCACTTCAAAATCCGTCTTGGATATCGTTTGGTTCTCCAGACTATGTAGAGTCAGTTTTAATCTTTCAACTTTATTAAAGGTTGGTATAATTACTGTAGCTATCATAAATAATTATATCCTTTCTTCCTCATTTGGTTTTTATAACCTTCAACATAATCCCACAAGTCTTCAACTGTAAAATTCTTTGTTCCAAAGGAAGGTCTCTCTATTGTAAGCTGGAACAAGTCCTTATCATCTGACATATACCCTCTTGCCACAACTTGCTTTAATAACTGTGTTCCCGGAAATGGAGTTGCGTAAAAAATATAAATACCTGTCAAACCTAATCCAGCAGAATATTCCATCGTCTGTCTAATATCTTCCATTGTCTCTCCTGGGAAACCAACAATAAAAAATCCATAGGTTTCGATACCAAGTTTTGTTGCTTCCTTCACCATATTAGCCCCATGCTCTAGATCAACATATTTATGAATAATATTCTGTAATGTGTTCTGACTAGCTGATTCAAATGGTAATGCCATTGTGTAGCAACCACTTTCCTTCATTAATTTCAACAAGTCCTTATTAATAGTTTTTAATGAAATACCATTTGGTAATCCCCATTTAATATTATATTTTTTTAACCCTTTAAATATTTCAATTGCACGTTCTTCGTTATAGGCAATGTTATCATCTTCAAAATGAATTTCTGTAATGTCATACTTTTCTTTAAGCATTGCCACTTCTTCCAATACATTCTCAGTACTTCTCATTCGATACTTATAGCCCCAAACATCATGGATCGTACAAAAATCACAATCATTTGGACAACCACGAGAAGTTATCATATGGGTTGCTCTTGAGGACTTTGTTTCAAAATGCGCACTATTAATTTTAAAATACCTGTCTACATTCTGTAACTTAGTAAAAGGTGAGCGTAAGGAGTCCAAATCTGTAATATAGTTTCTTTTTGGATTCATTATCACTTTTTTATTCGAATCTTTATAAATTAATCCATCTACATCGTTGAGTTTTCTTTTTTCGTTTAATGCTTCTAATAATTCATTAAAAGATTCTTCCCCTTCACCAATCATTATGTAGTCAATAAATTCGCTATCAATAACTTTCTTATAGTCAGCAGATGGATATGCACCGCCAACAGAAACAATGATATCTTTATTAATATGCTTAGTTATTTTAGCAATGGCAAGTCCATTTAAATAAAATGCTGTTGATTGAATAGAAATCGCAACCATATCCGGCTCATATTGAACTATTTCTTCTCTTATTTTTCTAAAAGGTAACCCGAAGATAATATACTCTTCACCCATTGGGACTTCATGATCATAGCCTTCAACAATAGCATCTATTACTTTTATGTCATACTCTTCATTCACATTCGCACTAATATATCCTAGTCCTAGTGGTACTTGACAGATTTTGCGTTCGCCTTTTATTGTTACAGAAGGGGGTTGTATCAATAATATTTTATTTACTTTAATAGTACTTGACTTTGGTTTTTGCGTTAACATAGTTTTCCTTCTTTCTTTCATAAACTCTTACTCAATCAATAACAATCCATAATAGGTATGGATATCATGAAAACTATTTAATATTTTCGTTTCCCAGCCTACATTTCTCACTGTATCAAATACACTAATTCCCATCGCTTCCATAGCAGGTCTGCTGACTTTATATTTTCTGCACTTAGGAATTCCCTCTATTTGTTTGCCCTGTATAACACATGTTTCGCACAACGTGCAAGGCCCACTATGCAAAGATATTACTTTGTGATATCCTTCTAGGAATATCTGTCGCTCAAGTCTAGCCATAATTTTTCTTAATTTATTCTTATAGTTGTTGTATTTTTCCATAGTATTATTTGTTTCTGTTTCAGTAAATTTCAGTAAAATCCCACTATTATAACATAGTACTGTATTTTTGCATTCAGAAAACCCTGGTAAATGTGGTGGGCACGTTAGATGCTGACCATACTCTTCACAGCCAAATTGGCATTTAAAGCGCACCCACTCTTCCATCACTACAACATCTTTTACTGAAATTATTTTAGCATCTTGAACTCCTAATTCTTTACAACGTTCTACATACTGTTGGAATTTTTCTTGTCCTACACGCAAATCTCCCATAAGTACTTTACGCCCTCCAAATTTAATCTACTTGTTCTTCATAAATATGTCTCCAAAAATCCTCATTTTCACTAATATGCGATATCTTAACTTGATTCGTATTTTCTTTACCTTTAGAATAATACTGCTCAATTGTTTTATCTTTAACCAAATATAATATTGTAGGAGCAATCATTCCTCCACCAAATACTTTCTCAAAGCATACATTCTTATTCATTAAGCCCTTTTCAAACATGGAAAGTATTTCATTTTTGACCTCTTTTGAGTACTGTTCATCACTCTCAAGAACAATTTTATAATTTGGTTTATCCGACTTATTATAATCAACCCCAACAACAAAAGTTTTCACTTTGAGATTTAACTCTCTAATAATGTCTGACATGACAGCAATAATCTCATCCTCCGTCACCTTTTCATAAGCTACGGATAACATACTACCGCTACGATACTGAAATTCTAGTTTTGGTGTTTTATGAATAAAACCCGTAATTTTCACAATGTCGCCCATCCGATATCGGTAGAATCCATTTACTACAGTGAAAACTATTTCATATAATTCGCCTACTTTAACTTCATTTATCAGCAAAGTTTCTGGATTTTCTTCATTTGTTTTATCCATCGGAATAAATTCCAAAAATGTGGAACTTATAGACGTAATCATTTCGTCTTTTGCAGAATAACCAAATGCGCCCATACCTTCACTTGCATTAAAAGTAGGACAAAATACTGGAATTCCATCAAATAATTCTTCAATTTGTGATACATAATACTTAGAAGTGCCACCTCTTGCAGTAACGATACAAGTTAACTTTGGCCATATTTGTGTAGGTTTCATATATCCACATTCTTGCAGGATTCTTCTAATTTCTTCTGCTCTTTTTACATTCGGTTTCAAATAGCGTAATACCTGTTTCCTAAGTTCTTCAGGAATTTGAAGGTCCTCAGATAATGTTCCCTTTTCCAAATCTGTTAAAAGCTCATTTGCACGTCTTTGAAGTGTATTATAGGCTGAGATCATATACAAAGGATAAATGGTTGCTAAAAAAGTCACCTTATCTGAACTTAATGCAAATAACCAACAGATATATTCCAATCTCTCTCCCGATATCATACAGCATTCTGCTGGAACAATCCTTTGATTATCCCCTTTCATCCGTCTCCCCATAAAATATTGTGGCTGACAGGATCCTAAACCATATGGAATTCCATACTTATTATTTCCATCATTTTTAGTTGAGATAAAATTAACACCCTTATCAAAATATTTACCTTGTGTATACAACTCTTTAATAATATTAGCCATAGCAACATACGTTAGCACAGACTGTCTACTCAAAGATTCCTTGGTGTGAGGTATTATCTTTGATTTTTTACTTGTTGTACCTGAGGTAACTGTATAAAATACGATTTCATCTTTAGTCAAAACATCTTTTGCATTATCATCCATCATCTTCTTTACAAATGCCTCATAATCAACATAAGTGGTAAGAGGTACCTTTTTTTTGAATTCCTCTATACTCATTGATTGTGTTAAGCCATATTTTCTATATACCTCTGTGTCTTTTGTTCTTTTTAATACTGCTTTCAAGATTTTTTTCTGTTCATGCATAGGATAGTGAGTCATTAGTAAAGATACACCTCGAAAGGCATCCATAAACATAACTAATAAATTTCTTTTTAATTTATCCATCTTTGCCATTTCGTATTTCCTCCTTGTTTTCTAATAGCCAAGTCAACTTTCGATCAACACATTTCTCTCCATATACAATTCATATACTGCCGATATCTCTTGGATCAAGTCTGTTTCAACATTAACACTTTTTCCTTCCATATAAGCAGATACCTTTTTCTTAATTGCTTTCGTATATGCACGGAACATCTGATGTACTTCTTTCAATATATATCCCTGAGATAATAAATACTCAATTGTTGCTTGTACACTTGCTATACCAAATCCATTCGTTAACGCATTTTCAGCCGAGACGATAATTTTCATCATCTCATTTAAGGCTTCTTTTGAATTAAGTGTATTATGTCTCCATCCATACATTAATCCTTTCAACCCATAATCATGCCTTTCTTGAAACACTTCCATAGAAGGCATAATATTAAGCAAATTCACTTGAAAATATGTTACGCACGAATTATTTATAAAGTTAATATTGTCTTTGATTGACTCTTGCGTCTCACCTGGATAACCTATAATAATAGATGCAACTGTTTCAATATCAACCTCATTCAGTATTTTAATTGCTCGATAATAATCTTCAACCTTTGAAGTCTTATTCATATTCTTAAGAACGTTATTATTGGCTGATTCCACTCCAATAAAGACCAATTTGCATCCGGACTCTTTCATTAGCTTTGCAGTCTCTTCTGTAATAGAGTGTGGAGTACTCATACAAGACCAAGTAAACTCATATCCAGCTTCTATAATCATTTTACAGATATTAATAAGTCTATTCTTATCTACCGCAAAATTATCATCTGCAAATCGAATATGATATTTCCCTTTCGGTATTGAATCCAGCTCTTTCTTTATTACTTCTAATGATTTAGGTTCGAAATGTTTAAATGTTTTGTGATATGTACAAAATTTACAATGATGTGGGCAGCCCCTGCTTGTCAAAACACTTAAGTATTTTTTTTGCTCGATATGTTCAATCTTACTATAATCTACAGTAATCGAATCAACATTACGGATTTCTTCAACAATCCTTGTCCTTATCAACTCATCATTATCATCATAGAATATAATATTTTGTATATCTTTCCACTTTTCTTTATTAACCGTTTCTTTATCATGAATTAATTCCAATAAAGAGTCTTCTCCATGTTTTTCATCTATAAAAACATCAATAAAACCTTTGGATTCTAAAAGAACTTCGTTTACTTTTAACTTCCACAAAACATTATCTTGATCAAATAATTGACGTACTAATGCACCCCCAACTATTGTAATACTATTTTTATTTAACGATTTACTATACTGACATATGTCCATAATTTGATCTAAACTTGTCATATGAGTGGTTGATATTATTACATATTTAGTAGAATCCCCGACCTCAGCTAAATATTTACCTAATCTCTCTTTTTCAGCAATAAAGTTTTCAACTAATAAAACTTTTTCATTGTTCTTTTCTAGGAATTGTTGCAGATATATTCCATTTAAGGCTGTGTTTTTTAGGTAAGAATATAGCTTATTGATATCCTCTTTATACCAATTCTCTCCATACATTATGTAGTTTAATATCTCTAATACGCCTACATTTATTCCATCTATTTTAACTTGAACTGCATCCATTCCGGCATTAACTTCCTGCTCAAGGAGTTCAATATCAGACATCTTTCTAGTACCTTGTCCAGAATTAATAAATTTATATCTTGGCTTTGTTTCAAACAATTTATCAAAATGCCCTCCTACAACAGCAACTGAGTAATTCTCCATTTATATATACACCCCTTTCTCTTGCGTTGATTTGTTGTTCTGCATATCTAACACGAGCTCTGCAAATTTTTTTAGATTCACATTATCCTTAATAGAAGATTTCTCGTTTTTATTTTTCAGATTTTCTTTCAATAAACAGGTATAGTACTGAAACATTTTTTCTATTTTATTTTCTTCTAATCCAATTGAATACAAGTATTCCAACGTACCTTGAACACTCGAGTCACTGATTCCACATGTCAATGCGGTTTCAACCGAACTCACAATATGGATCATGGATTCTGCTGCCTTAATTGAATCCATTGTTCCATGCTCCCAACCATACATGAATCCTTTTAATCTATAGTCATATCTTTGCTTGTATACCTGCATGGAAGGCATGACATTAAATAAATTCAACTGATAATAATCTAATCCAGAATCGTTAATAAACTTTATATTGTTTTCAATTGTTTCTTCATTTTCACCTGGATACCCAATTACGAAGGAACCTATTACCTTTATATTGCATTCTTTTAGATTATGAATTACTTTTCTGAAATCTTCGACCGTTACTTTCTTATTCATAGCCTTAAGAATACTATCATTAGCAGACTCTATACCGATAAAAACTAATTTACAACCTGCTTCTGCCATAAATTGAACATTTTCTATCTTCATCATTGAATGATGACTAGCAAAACAGGACCAATTAAAATTATATCCCCCCCGAATGACTAGTTGACAAAATTCAACCAATCTCTTTTCAGAAATTGCAAAGTTATCATCTGCAAGACGAATCATTCTCTTAAATTCTGACTTCGGCAACGATTCTAGTTCCTTTTTAAGCACTTCAATGGATTTTAATTCTACTTTTGGAAAGTTCTCATGATAGTTGCAAAAATTACACTTAAACACACAACCTCTACTGGTAATCAGGCTTAGATATCTTTCCTTATCTATATTGGCTACTTGACTATAATCTAATGTGATATCATCTATTACTCCATCTTCCTCCACAATGTCTGTATACACATATTCTCCATCATCCTTATAATAAATGATATTGGGTATCTCAAAGACATTATGTTCAGACATCAGATTTTGTAACACAGTAACTAAAGTTTTCTCGCCTTTTCTGTTATTAATAAAATAATCCGCTCTTCCTCTTAGCGTTGTTAATATCTTTTTCACGTTAGAACTCCATAATACGCTTTCTGAATTAAGCGCATTATAAATGAGCGGACCACCTACAATAATTTTGACTTGCCTGTCTCTTTCTTTAACAAAATCACATATTTCTACAATAGGTTTAACATCTGTAATAAAGGTTGTAGAAATAATTAAATATCGAATTCCATTTTCCAATAATTGATTCAATTTATTCTTCTCACACTGAAAATTATCAATAATCTCACTATTAATTCCATTTTTTCTCAAATATTGAGTCAAGAATATTCCATTGAGAGTAGGGGAGTTTTGTGTATCATATAGGAGCGTAGGATTTTTCTTATACCAGTCATCACCAAATTTTAAATAATTCATTAATTCTGGTATCCCCATTGAATAGTTATCAATTTTTATACTACTGCTTTCGAAAATGTGTGCAACTGTATTTGTCTTTGCTTCAAAAAATGACATTTTATTTTTTTTTTCAACATCACTCTGAACTAATTCTTTATATTGGTAATTATAATTGTTTGATATTATAACAATAGAACTACTTTCACTGGATACTATCATATTATTTTATAAGCCCCCTATATTCTCTAAAAGCCCTATATAAGTCAATATTATCTTTTTCAAGTAATTCACATGCTAAATAATAACCAGATGATAGTACTCCAGGAATACCACCTGATGGAAAAGTAAATTGTCCTGTTAGATATAAATCCTTTACTGGAGTTTCATATGGAATATATGTCATCTTAGGTGACACTTTCCACCCCATATTGCTCCAGCCCATTACTCCACCTTTTTCAACATTCGTGTATCTTTCAAAACTAAGTGGTGTTGCAATCTCCTGGACCTTAATACTCTTTTTAAAATCGTCTCCTAATATCTTTGCCGCTCTATTGATTAATTTATCTTTGACTTCTTCTTTAATTTTTTTGTATTCTGCATCATGTACTTTTTTCCCATATGTTCCCCAACAATTATTATATTCATATGGAATAAACCCAACTAGGATAACGGAGTAATCGTCTCCCTCTTCCTGACATGGATACTTGATCACAGATATAGAACAATTTTCAGGTGTTGCATCCTGATTTTTAATAGAGAAATCAACCGTTTCCGTAGGTATTATGTATGAATTCTGATTCATTTGATAAGACTTATCCATTCCTAAGTAAACAAAACAAAATGACTCAAAAATTCTTCTATTGTCTATCATATTTTTAAGTAATGGTGATGCAAGACTTCTATCAACCAACTTACCAAATGTATAATGTGGTGCAACGTTTGATATCACAGTAGATGCCATTATTTTTTCTTTATCTGCTGTCAAAATACCAACGGCTTTTCCATCTTCGATTATGATTTTGTCAACTTTGGTACTTAATCTTAACTCTCCACCAAAGTTTTTAAAAACATCTACAATTTCATTCGTTATTGTTTGCATGCCACCCTTTGGATAATAAACAGGCATACCAATTCCATACATGTGATAATATCCTGTTAGTGATTCCACAGGATAAATAGAATAGATAAATTTAATAATTTCCTCATTTTTAAAGAATTTTCTTAAGTTTTTTATAGAATCAATTCTCGTATATTTCATAATCAAACGTCTTTTTGTTACAACATCAATTAAAAAACTTACTTTTTCACCAGTTGTCATTTTGAAAGGTGGTTTCATTGACTTCATCTGACCAATTGCAACAGTTAATCGCTCCACTTCAACAAAATACTTATTAATATCATCAGTATCATTGGGAAATGCTTTGATTAAGTCTTCTTTAAAATTTGCTGTATTAATCTTTACCCTACGACCTTTTGTAATTACATTGTATTCGTAGTAAACTCTCTCACAATTAATTTTTTTGCCCCAAAAACCAAGGATTTGATTGATAATTTCCTTTTCACCCATGGAATTCAGATGAAAAATAGAAGAATCAAAAGAAAAGCCCTCTCGTTGAAAAGTTGTTAATTGCCCTCCAGCTCTTTCATTTTTATCGACTATGAGTACTTTTTTTCCGTACTTTGTCAAGAAATTGCCTGCGGCTAATCCTCCTATACCAGCACCAACAATTATATAATCGTATTGCATCCCTTTTTCCCCTTTCTCGCTATATATGTATTAGGTTTTGTGAAACTCTTTTCCATGTCAATAACTTATCCGTGTTTTAAGATTCCCTGCTATAACTTCCTATATATACATTTAAACAAGGCAAACACCGCCATCTAGAATAAAATTTTGACCAGTTGCATATTTCATATTGTCATTCATAAGTAGAGTAATAAGTTCACTTATTTCATCTGTGTCACCAAATCGTTTCATCGGAATATCTTCTTTATATTTATTCAATATTTTAGCTGGAATTGTGTTGAGCATTTCGGTTTCAATATAACCTGGTGCAATACTATATACACTAATATTCTTGGATAAAAGTTCTACTGCTAATGTCCTTGTAAAGCCAATTACTGCAGATTTTGTAGTAGCATAATTAACCTGACTCGGTGTCCCCTTTATCCCACTAATGGAAGATAAATTAATAATTTTTCCTAATTTTCCCTCTTCTAGATATGGAAGAATCTCACGTGTGCAAGTAAATAGCCCTACTAAGTTCGTTGATATAACATCTTGCCACTCTTCTTCTTTCATCATCATAAGAAAGTTATCTCTTGTTATTCCAGCATTATTTACTAGACCATAAATCATTCCGAATCGATCTCTAATCTCTTTAAATGTCTTTGCAATTTCACTTGAATTCGAAACAGATACTTTGTACGTTTCAAAATTATGCATATCAATACCGCTATTCATAATCTCATCTTTCATTCTGTCAGCCTGTTCCATATTGTTACTATATATCGCTGCAACTCGGTACCCAGAATTCAACAGATTAATTACTATACTTCTTCCTATCCCTCTGGTTCCACCAGTTACAACTATTGTATTATGATAACTTAGCATGTTAATCATTCCTTTATTTTAAAAATTCATATCTAGCATTACTATAATTATTCTCTATCCTGTTTTTTAACTCATATATACAGTCGGCTTCTCTCTCATAAACTTCATTCAGTAATTGTTGGGCAGCATCATTTTCCTTCGAAAAAATCCCCACATGAATATCTTTACTAGACTGAAAAAGTAATTTTGAGATTTGGCTCCACATCTCAGCCAACTCCCAGTACCTTTCTGCCATTCCAAAAAACCATTCGTCCTTCAGTCGTTTTCCCGCTTCATTCATAAACCTAGAATAAATTCTCCTAAAGTTACCTCCTCCAGTTCCTACTTTCTCTAACATCATATATGTAATGTATGCATTTTTCATTACATGCTGTTCCGTATTCTCAATTGTCCAGTATGTCACTTGACGGGTAAACTTTTCCATTCCCATTAAACCAGTCTGTCTTGTCGTTGGATACATCATAGTATGTACGTTAGAACCTATCCCTTTAATAATAGCCTCCTCCAATGGAACTAATTTTTCTGGGAAATAAAAACGAAAATTTAAATTTTTTGAAGGAAATTCACCAATTTCTGAACTTCTTGCTTCTATAAATTCACACAAGCTAATTTCTTGTATCTCGCTCCATGCATAATCAGATAATAATACTGTATGTTTCTCGTCATCGTATCCAACTACACAAACACGATGTCCACCATACCGTACATAATCAAATAAATTAAATTTTGATTTGATATAAGTAAGTACAGACGCATCAACATCAACCAGTACAGGATGATTACGATCAATCTCTTCTTTTACATCGTTCCAAGCTGTTTCGTTATCTAATGTTATGTTAGTAGATGCGAAAAAACCTAGATGCTGACTAACTTTATCTTCAATATCATGTCCTCTACCAAGCACCATATAAAGAGGAGGATTCCAGCTTTTCCTATACAAAAAACCTAGCCCTGCTCCTAAACCAAAGCAAATATCTTCGTTATAATTATATCCATAACAATTTAATATATTGCTCATTAAGGTTGATCCACAATGAGAACCTACTCTATGATGATAATTTGATATAATTTTTCTCATACAATATCCTCTCTTTCATCACAGGGTTCACATATTGCTTCACTTAGATTTTTTATAGCCTCAAATTCATTTTCTATTATAACTTTTAGTTTTTCTTCAACTACTTTACTTATCTTATCAAATTCAAAAGTGACCTCTAGGCTTTCTTGATACATAATTTCTAAAATATCACTCCACATTTCTCCAAGCTCTTTGTAACATTTAGCTGCTTTTAATAATGTATCATTCCCAGTTATTTTACTTGATGTAACCAAAAATTCACTGTATTTTATTCTGTATAGACCCGTGTGTCCTGCAATTACTTCTGAATTAAAATATATCATTTGTATGCTCTTTTTCAGTTGCAAAATACTACATCTTTGTTTCCATGTAGAGAACTCTTCAATAAACTGAATTAATCCTTGTTTCCCCAAAAAATAATTATCTCCCATGATATATGGATTATTAAATTCATAAATACTATTTCTTATACTAGCTATAATAGCAATTTCCAAATTAATAACATTCTTATGTCGAGGTACTACAATTAAGGATCTTTCACCTTCTATATGTATATTTTCTTTTTGGGAATAACACATCTCATCAAAGGTGCTTCTCGGTATATGTATTAACTCATCCATATAGGGATCCAAACAAATGCATTCATTTTTCTCTTCATCATATCCGATTACCGTTATATTATAACCATGTAATAAGATATTATCTTCTACATCAAGTTCAATGAGAAAAGTCGAGTCAAAATCATATGAACTAACATAGTTTCGATACAAGTTAATATCAACTTCAACTATGATCGGTCTGCCCATATTTAAATAGTTATAAATATATTGAAAACCTTTTTCCCTACTATCGTCTCCAAAGCGATATATATCAAGCCATATCCTCAGATTATTTGCTATCTTTCTTCGATCTAGTGAAAAAAATCCGCCAATATATAGATTGTCCAACTTATAGTCAGATGTCAAACGTGTGTCTACATGATTTATATATTCGAATCCTATCCCCATGCTAAGACCATAGGCAATCTCTTGTGGCATTTCGTAGCCATAGTATTCTAATATATCTCTTGCTAACACAGCATGTGGATGATGCTTTGCAATTTGATGTACATTCACCATTTTATTCAATAGTAACATTATTAAAATCACCCACTTTTTTATTAAAAGAAATAACCCTGTCTGTTATTTTCGATATCGCTTGTTTTGGTAATTCCTTATTAAGAATATGATATGCCGCAAACCTTCCTGATTGTACAACAGAAGCCGTAGCAAATCCAAATTGAGACCAGCCACCTACTAAATAAAGCCCTTGTATACTTGTTTTGATATCCATACCCAATTTACTTAGATACTTCTTTTCTCCATCTTTCGGCGGTTCTACTCGAAATCCCATCGTAGAACCCATGTGGTTTAAAGTAAATTCTTGAAGCGTTTGGGGTGTCCATGTTTTTTTTACAACAATATGTTCCCCCATACCCGGGAATACTTCTTCTGCTCTCGCTATTAGTTTTTTCTCAATTTCTTCCTTTTTAAAATAGTACGATGGTTTCTTCTCCTTAACTGATTTGTATCCATCAAAATAATCATTATTTTCATTATCCGTACATTTTTCAATATCATATGGTACTAATATTGCTAATATTGCAGTCGAGCAACCTTCAGGTGCTAATGTTAAATCATTCACAGAGGGGAATACCATCCACAACCAAAAATCATCTGGCAATATTCCATTATTAATGTCTTTATATACCCTTGGTAAGTCATAAGAAGGAAAATATACGGATAAATCATATTCCATACCATATTCCTTCTTCACATCTATATCCAGACCAAGATTGACTATATAATAAGATAGAGACGGACCGTCTTCATCCCATTTTCTGAAACTTTCCTGAATATCAACCGGCATAGTATTGATATCAAGCAATTTATTAAATGTAAGTCTTGCGTCTGCATTTGAAATTACAGCCTCTTTTGCATTAATCCTTTGACCATTATCTAATTCAACTCCACACGCCCTACCATTTTCAATTATTATTTTTTTTACCATGGTGTTACAAAGAATGTCCCCATTAAATTTAATTATGGCCCTTTCAAATGCATCCACCAAATATCTGCTGCCGCCTTTTACTGCGTGTCCATCATTAATATATTTAATATAAAACAGATGATATGCAGAATAATGCCATGCATAATCATATAGATAACCGTCATGGGTTCCATAAACCAAAGCTTTTAACTCTTTAGAATCAAAATATTTATCTAATACTTCTTCCAATGTGCTTTCAAGAAGTTCAGAGTATCTCATTGAAATTTTAGCTCCTAGCTGAAAGCTCGGATTTTCATTAAATTCTAATACCAACGTCATTACATCGACTAAATCTCCAAAGTAACTCTCAATATGTTCTTTTTCATCTGGAAATTTTCCACTCAAGCTTTCAACAATATGATCTACATTAGTTGCCCAGTAATCCTCGTCTCTAAAAATAATGTGATCGCCTCTTCTAGAACTTACCACACCGTTTTCAACTTTCTCTCCTAATTCTTGCAATAAATCATACACAAATCCCCAACTAGCAATGGAATGGATTGCATAATCAAATACAAACCCACTCTCAACATACGATTGTCCAAATCCTCCTAGTTTATCTGCTTGTTCTACAACCAAAACAGATTTTCCCTCTTTAGCCAGTAGCGCTGCAGAAGTTAAACCTCCCATTCCAGAACCAACAACAATACAATCATATATATTTTGCAATTTATTCGTTTCTTTTCCCATTTGCAATCCACTCCGTTCAATCTTTTTTTCAGATTGGTTTATTTCTATTTATCCATTTTTTCTTCTATGTACTGAGCAATAGTATTAACACTTCCAAAAATATTCATATCTTCATCTGATATCGTAACACCAAATTCATTTCCTAAAGCAACAACTAATTCAAGAGCATCAATAGAATCTAACCCTAAGTTATTTGGTCCAACTTCATCTTCTGCACCCGCAAATATTGGAGCATCATTATCAATGTCCTCTGGATTAACCTTTAAGTTAAGTCTTTCAATAATACATTTTTTTACCCTCATTTGAATTGTTTCTTCCATAATAATTCTCCTTTTTATTTTAAATTTTTACTTTTATTAACATTTTCATGCTACCACTTTTTTACTTTTTTGTCAAGAGATTAACAATTGATATTATGGGTAAAATTTTTTTCTAAAAAGAGCCATCTATCCAGTATTGGAGCGATTTCAGGGGAAACCACCTCCAAACACTTAGTAAGGACACATATAACCTTCTAAATAACAAAAAAAGGGGCTGTAAAAAAACTCTCTTAATAAAAAAGGTCACTCACATCAGCTGATGCGAGTGACCTTTTTTTATCTATTATAGCCTTTCTCTTGAAAAAATGAGTATACGAACCAAGCCTTCTCTTAATATAGGCCCTAAAGCAGTTCGTTCTGCCATATTTTTATGTAGCAAGCGGGGTTCTGTTCCTCTTGTTATGGTATTTATACAGGTTAAAACCACATGAAATCAATGTAAATTCCAAAATAACTGTTTTTTCACCTTTTCGAAACAGTCGGTTATAAGATCTGTCCCGTTTTCTTGAAGCATTCGGTTCGATATGGACATCCGCGGCAGTCTTCGCATTCATAGATTTCTTCCGTCCTCCCATATTTATTTCCACGAACATGCCGGTCATAATCACGTTTTAGTCTCATAAATGTTGCATCGTGGTCTGTCTTTGCATAACTATTTCTGAAGTTCCCACATATTTCGATATGTTTTGCATAGGTTTTCAGTCTTTCCGCATATACCTGCATTTCCTGATACTGTTTTTGCTGTATACTTTTTCTATGATCGATTCCTGATACAAATCGCGATACATCAAGGTTTGTTGCACGAATGTAGTTTTCAAGAATCTCTTCCACATAATCAACGGCATACACCTCTCTTTTTTCAATTTTGATGCCTTGAAAGTGAAGCACTTCTGAATTCATTGTATCTATAAGAGGCGAGATTTTCTCAAATACCTTATCCCGGTTCTTGATGCACGATTTCTTCCATACCCAGGTATAACGGTTTGCATTCGCCTCTATCTTCGTTCCATCATATAAGTATGATTTAAATCTACATGATCCTGTTCAAAAATATATTTGTTGATATCATTAAAGATCTCTTCTATTGAAAATGTTAGTTCATTACGGATAAAGTTTCCAAAAGTAACAAACGACGGAGCCTTCATATCATCAAAAAGATACATGTATCGAATATCATTTCTGCTTAGTTTTTCAATATCTCTCAAGGAACTTATTCCGTGTTCCATAAATGCAAACAGTATCACTTTTAGTAATTTCTGTGCATCATATCTTGGGCGACCTGT
>JAHAJA010000055.1 GCA_018372435.1 Clostridiales bacterium
GTTTCAGGTTAAGTTGATTGAACCGCCGTGTACCGAACGGTACGCACGGTGGTGTGAGAGGTCGGGAAATTTAGTTGAATTTCCCTCCTACTCGATTTTCTTGCTTTTCTTTCGCTTGATGATTTTAGCCATAATATGAATCGTTTATCAGAATTGATTGTTAAAGCTGTCATTAGTTTATTCTAGATGAGATAAATACACGTCATTCAATTCAACTACTTGTTTCATTACTTCTTTACCAGGAGCACCTATGGTATTACGCTTGTTAACACAAGTTTCTAAGCTAATCGCTTCATAGATATCTTCTTCGAATACAGGGCTGATCTTCTTATATTCATCAAGTGTCATATCATCAAGTGATATCTTCTTATCAATACAATATAGAACCAGCTGTCCAACAATACCATGAGCATCACGGAATGGAACGCCATGATTAACTAAGTAATCAGCTGCATCAGTGGCATTGGTAAAGCCATTCTTAGCACTGGCTTCCATAACTTTGTTATTGAATTTCATCGTAGATATCATTCCGGTGAATAAGGAGATACAACCCTTTACCGTATCAATGGCGTCAAAGGTAAGTTCTTTATCTTCTTGCATATCTTTGTTATAAGCAAGAGGAAGACCTTTCATTGTAGTAAGTAGAGACATTAATGCGCCATAGACACGACCAGTTTTACCACGAACAAGTTCCGCAATATCTGGATTCTTCTTCTGTGGCATAATACTACTTCCGGTACTGTAGGCATCATCTATTTCAACAAATTGATATTCATTGGAATTCCAGATAATAATTTCTTCGCAGAAACGGCTTAGATGCATCATAATAGTGGAAAGAGCACTTAATAATTCGATTAAGTAATCACGATCAGCTACTGAATCCATACTATTAAGAGTTGCACCAGCAAATCCTAATAATTCAGCAGTATACTTACGGTCAAGTGGATAAGTAGTTCCTGCAAGAGCACCAGATCCAATTGGTGAATAGTTCATTCGATGATAGATATCAGTAAGTCTAGAATAGTCACGTTTGAACATCTCAAAATAAGCTCCCATGTGATGAGCAAGTGTAATTGGTTGAGCTTTTTGTAGATGAGTGAATCCAGGCATGAAAGTCTCAATGTTATCCTTCATAATTATATTCAATTCAACCAATAGAGCTTTTACTAATTCCTTAATCTCGATAACTTCATCTCTAGTATATAGTTTCATATCAAGAGCAACTTGATCGTTACGACTTCTACCTGTATGAAGCTTCTTACCTGCGTCACCCACACGTGATATGAGGTTTGCCTCTACGAAACTATGAATATCTTCATGTGTGCTATCAATAACGAGAGTACCATTCTCAATATCCTCAAGAATACCGTTCAAGCCATCAATGATAGTAGCCTTTTCTGCATCAGTAAGAATATCCTGTTTCGCAAGCATAGTAACATGTGCAATGCTTCCTGTAATATCCTGTTTATAGAATTTTTGATCAAAGGAGATAGATGCATTAAAATTATGTACAAGTTGATTTGTTTCTTTAGTAAATCGACCGCCCCAAAGTTTCATATTAGGTACCTCTTTTCTGTTAAAATAGTTTTATGTATAAACATGCAAAAATGTAAATAACATTCACGGAGTGAATAAATATACTGTTACTTAAATATGTAGTTTAAATACATAGTAATATCAATATATTACCTTGTTTTTTCAAGAAAAGCAATACAAACAATGTTGAAATACAAGAAAAATTCAATTTATTTAAAAAAATACTGGAAAAATATATGGACTATGATAAACTGAAATTAAGGTAGTTTTTTATAAGAAAATAGAGTAAACAGTATAAAATCAGATGTGTAATAATATAAACGCACAGTGAATTTATATACATAATCTATATACATTCTGGCTACCGTATACGAGTGGTTTCAAGAATCTACTCGAAGTTATTTTGAAAGGAGTACATTAGAATATGAGTAAATTATTTGAAGAATTACAACCATTTCTTGATAAGAACATGGCAATTGAAACAGCTTTAACATTGTTAAGTTGGGATAATGAAACATTAGCACCAGAAGAAAGTATTGAATTTACTGCAAAGGCAATCGGAGTTCTTGCAGATGAAGCATTCCGCTCATTTGTTAATCCTGAGGTTCGTGAAATTCTAACAAAGTTAGATGAACATAAAGAGGAACTGGAAGATACAGAGAAAGCGATCCTTAAGAACTTATTAAAAAGCTATGAACAGATGGAGAAGATTCCACCAGAAGAAAACAAAGAATTCAGTGAATTAACAGCGGTTGCAGGAAACATCTGGGCTAAAGCTAAGAATAACAATAACTTTGCTGAATATGCACCCACATTAGAGAAGATTATATATTTCCAAAAGAAGTTTGCAGAGTATCGTAGAAAAGATGGAGAAAAACTATACGATATCTTATTGGATGATTACGAAGAAGGATTTAATACTGAAAAGTTAGATGCTTTCTTTAATAAAATAAAAGAGGAAATCGTTCCATTAATTAAAGAAGTTGCTGCGAGACAAGATCAGATAGATAAATCGTATAACTATTTATCTTACGATATAAAGAAACAAGAGGAATTTAACAGATATCTTGCTGAGTACATTGGTTTTGATTTTAAGAAAGGTGTAATCGCAGCGAGCGAGCATCCATTCACTACAAACCTACATAATCATGATGTACGTATTACAACTCATTATTATGAAAACAATTTAGAAAGTTCAATTTTCTCCATTATTCACGAAGGTGGTCATGCTATCTATGAGATGCAGGTAGCAGATGAACTAACACAAACGCCTGTTGGTCAAGGGGCATCTATGGGTATGCATGAATCACAATCCCGTTTCTTTGAGAATGTAATCGGTAGAAGTGAAGAATTCTGGACTCCAATCTATCCTAAATTACAAGAGATGTTTAAGGAGCAATTAAAAGATGTATCACTTCAACAATTTGTTGCAGGTATTAACAAATCCGTACCTTCTCTTATTCGTACAGAATCGGATGAGTTAACATATACACTTCATATTATTATTCGTTATGAAATCGAGAAGATGTTCCTCGAAGGTAATCTTGACGTTATGAAACTACCTGAAATCTGGAATCAAAAATATGAAGAATATCTAGGTGTAACTCCATCAAGTGACAAAGAAGGAATCCTTCAAGACGTTCACTGGTCAATGGGCAGTATCGGATATTTCCCTTCATATGCTTTAGGTAACGCGATTGCAGCACAGATTTACTACCATATTAAAACGATTATGCCATTTGATCAGTATCTAAAAGAAGGAAATCTAGCACCAATCCGCGAGTATTTAAAAGAACATATTCATAGATTTGGTGCAACGAAGAATACCAATGAGTTCCTTATGGATATGATGGGTGAAGAATTGAATGCTGATTACTATGTAAGATACTTAAAAGAAAAGTATACGAAATTATATAATCTATAAGCATTATAAAAGTATATAATTTAGCAGCTGAAGTTAATAAGTGAATCAATATATACACCATAAGATGAATCATTCATCTTATGGTGTTTTTTTGAAGTTTGGCAATTATTCTTATAAAAATTAGATTTTGGAACAAGACTCTTATGGCACGATGTTATCAATTAGATAAGAATTAGGTTTAAATTTCCATTGCCCATCGTTTACGATGAATAAAATAATCAATTCATGTGGATAGTACTATATTGATAATATTAGTGAAATAGAAAGGAATTATTGACATGGAAAGAAAAATTAAACTTGTAAAAGCAAGAGAAATTCTTGATTCAAGAGGTAATCCTACTGTTGAAGTTGAAGTCTTACTTGAGGATGGAAACATTGGTAGAGCGGCTGTACCATCAGGAGCTTCAACAGGGGCTTTCGAAGCGGTTGAGTTACGCGATGGAGACAAGAAGCGTTATATGGGAAATGGTGTATTGAAAGCAGTAAAGCATGTGAATGGACCTATAGCAGAATTATTAGTAGGAAGAAATGCTTTGAATCAATGTGAAATCGACCGTGTAATGATTGAAGCGGATGGAACAGATAACAAAGGTAAGTTCGGTGCTAATGCAATACTTGGAGCCTCCTTAGCTGTTGCAAAAGCGGCGGCGGAATCTGTTGAACTTCCTTTATATCAATATATTGGCGGTGTGAATGCGAAAGTTCTACCTGTTCCAATGATGAATATCATTAATGGTGGTAAACATGCGGATTCTAGTTTGAATATTCAAGAATTTATGATTATGCCAGTTGGTGCAGAATCTTTTCATGAAGCACTAGAATGGAGTACGGTTGTTTTTCATACGCTTAAGAAGTTATTAAAAGGTGATGGATATGTAACCGCAGTAGGTGATGAAGGTGGATTTGCTCCTAAGTTTAACTCAGATGATCAAGCATTAGAGTATATTGTAAAAGCAATACAAGAAGCAGGCTATACACCAGGTGAAGATTTCTATATCGCAATGGATGCAGCGGCTACAGAGATGTACGAAGAAGCAGCGAAAGCAGGCAGAAAAGGAGAATACCTATTCTGGAAATCTGGAGAATATAAAACTGTAGATGAGATGGTTGCTTATTGGGAAGATATCTGTAATCGATACCCGGTTAAATCTCTCGAAGATGGGCTGGCAGAGGAGGACTGGGAAGGATGGGAAAAACTTACGAAAGCTCTTGGTGATAAGGTACAATTAGTAGGTGATGACCTATTCGTAACGAATACAAAACGTATCAAAAAGGGTATGGATATGGAAGTATCCAATTCTGTATTGATTAAATTCAACCAAATTGGAACGCTTACGGAGACATTAGAAGCAATTGAAGCTGCGAAATGTAACCGTTGGACAGCAGTAGTTTCTCATCGTTCTGGTGAAACAGAAGATGTAACGCTTGCGGATATTGCAGTTGCTACCAATGCAGGTCAAATAAAAACAGGGGCTCCATCAAGAAGTGACCGTGTTGCCAAATATAATAGACTCCTTAGAATTGAAGAACAATTAGGTGAAGATGCAGTTTATTTAGGCAAAAATGCATTCAAAGGGAAACAATAGTTGAGAATTTGCGCTTGTAAAGTTAGACTTGTATTATTACGAATAGATGCTATAATATACCTTAATAATGTTATGAGAAATTATAGCATTAATTTACTCAAACTTTGCACATAAAAACTTCATTTAGAGTAGGTAATTGCTATATTCATAAGAAAAGCTATCTGAACACGTCAGCACTTGATTTCGCAACGCGAAATCTTAGTATTGCTACGTGTGAAGCTAAGCGGGAGCGGGCTTTTCGTTGAATATAGCAATTACCTACTCCTTGAAATCTTCAAGTGTGAAGTTTGAGTAACTTATATGACAACTATTACAACGGGGGGCTCACGTAAGTGGGCTGAGAGTAAGCTGTATCGCTTTGACCCAAAACCTGATTTGGATAATGCCAACGTAGGGACATATGCAGAGTTCGTTTATATTGCGATGCCTTTTGGCGTCGCTTTTTTTTGCGACTGCACCTTGTGGAAGAATGTGGCATACCACGTTCTTTTTTATTTAGCATTCAAATCATACGAAAGGAGCATGTTTATAATTATGTTAAGACAATGTTTAGAAAATGTAAGAACCAAAGCACCTTTAGTACATAATATTACCAATTATGTAACAGTTAATGATGTTGCTAATATTCTGTTAGCTTGTGGAGCAAGTCCTATCATGGCAGATGATAAGGATGAAGTTGAGGAGATTACTTCTATTTGTGGTGGACTGAATATCAATATAGGAACGTTAAATCAAAACACCATTCCATCTATGCTATTAGCAGGAAAGAAAGCCAATGAATTAGGACATAAAGTAGTACTTGATCCAGTAGGGGCAGGAGCAAGTACGCTACGTACAGAAACAGCGTTAAAACTTATGAAGGAAATAAAATTCGATGTAATCAGAGGGAATATATCAGAAATTAAAACACTTGCATATGGCAGTGGTAGTACGAAAGGAGTAGATGCTGATATTGCGGATGCTGTAACGAAAGAAAATCTGAACGACGCAGTTACATTCGCTAAAGCATTTGCGAAAAAGACAAAAAGTGTAATCGCCATTACTGGTGCTATAGATTTGGTTAGTGATGCTAACACTTGTTATGTTATTCGAAATGGACGTAAAGAAATGGGACGTATCACAGGTACAGGTTGTCAGTTATCCGGTATGATGACTGCTTATCTAGTTGCAAATCCTGAACATACCTTAGAGGCAGCTGCAGCAGCGGTATGTGCTATGGGACTTGCTGGAGAGATTGGATACAACAATATGAAGGACGGTGACGGTAATTCAATTTACAGAAACCGTATTATTGATGCAATTAGCAATATGACAGGTGAACAATTACAAAGTGGTGCCAAATTTGAAATTCTATAATTTTATTAGGAAAAAAGAAAGTGAGGGCTAGTCATGAATTGTAAAAGTGAAGATTTGTTAGTCTATGCAGTTACAGACAGAAGTTGGCTACATGGCGAGAATCTTTATAGTCAGGTTGAAAAAGCTATAAAGGGTGGTGCTACATTTATTCAGTTAAGAGAGAAAGAATTAGATGAAGAACAATTCTTAAACGAAGCCATGGAAATTAAAGAATTATGTAAGAGATATCATGTACCGTTTGTCATTAATGATAATGTAGAGCTTGCTTTAAAGGTAGAGGCAGATGGCGTTCATGTTGGACAAAGTGATATGGAAGCGGGTAATGTAAGAGAAAAGTTAGGCAAAGATAAGATAATAGGTGTTTCTACACAGACAGTAGAACAAGCACTATTAGCAGAAAAACAGGGAGCGGATTACTTAGGAGTAGGTGCAGTATTTCCAACAGGTACGAAACTTGATGCCGTAGAGGTTGGTTATGATAGATTACAGGAAATCTGTAATGCTGTACATATACCAGTTGTAGCAATCGGAGGAATCACAAGAGAAAATATCATACAACTAAAGGGGAGCGGAGTGAGCGGTGTTGCAGTAGTTAGTGCAATATTCGCAAGTAAAGACATTGAGGCAGCAACGAAAGAACTTTGCAATAAGACAAAGGAGATGATTGGTTAATATGTATAAGGCATTAACAATTGCTGGTAGTGATTCAAGCGGTGGTGCTGGTATTCAAGCGGATATTAAAACTATGACGGCTCATGGTGTGTATGCTATGAGCGTAATTACAGCATTGACGGCACAAAACACAACTGGTGTTACAGGAATCATGGATGTAAGTAAAGAATTTTTGGAAGAACAGATGGATTGCATATTCACAGATATTGTGCCAGATGCGGTTAAGATAGGTATGGTGTCTTCAGAAGGATTGATTCGAAGTATTTCAAAGAAATTAAAACAATATGGAGCAAAGAATGTGGTAGTTGATCCTGTAATGGTAGCGACTAGTGGTTCTAGATTAATTACTGAAGAAGCGATATTGGTATTAAAGGAGGAGTTATTTCCTTTGGCAGATCTTCTTACCCCTAACATACCTGAGACAGAAGTAATTGCTGAGATCAAGATCGAGACAAAAGAGGATATGGTGAAGGCTGCGAAGATGATATATAACAGGTACGGTTGTCCTGTACTTTGTAAGGGAGGACATTTTGGAAATGATGCAGATGATTTATTGTATATTGGCGGAGAGATACATTGGTTAAAAGGGGAAAGACTAGATAATCCCAATACCCATGGAACTGGTTGTACATTATCAAGTGCTATCGCCTCCAATCTTTCAAAAGGATATTCTATGATTGAAGCAGTGAAACTTGCAAAAACCTATGTCGCGAAAGCGATTGCTGACAATATGAATCTTGGTAAGGGAAGAGGCCCATTGAATCATATGTGGAAGATGATGCAATGCGATGATAATTTTATTTTTTGACATAACATGCTCACACATAAATTTGTGCAAATTAAATTAGATTTTGACACGCAAACCATGTAAAACTAAATAAGATTGGAGAATATTATGAGAGATTATGCAACACAAATGGAAGCTGCAAGAAAAGGTATTGTAACAGAACAATTAAAAAGTGTGGCAGAGAAAGAACGTATGACAGTAGAGGAATTACTTCCTCTTGTAGCGGAAGGTAAGGTTGTAATCTGTGCCAATAAGAATCACAGATGTATTGATCCACAAGGAATTGGTTCCATGTTAAAAACTAAGATTAATGTTAATCTCGGAATATCCAGAGATTGTAAAGATTATAATATTGAGATGGAAAAGGTTATGCAAGCAGTGAATATGGGAGCAGAGGCTATCATGGATTTATCTTCTCATGGTAATACGATACCATTTCGTCGTAAATTAACATCAGAGTGTCCCGCTATGATTGGAACAGTTCCCGTGTATGATTCAGTGATTCACTATCAGAGAGATTTAGATACTTTAACAGCTAAAGATTTCATTGACGTAGTACGTTTACATGCAGAAGATGGTGTTGATTTTGTCACATTGCACTGTGGTTTAACAAGAAAGACGATTGATCAGATTCGTAAACACAAACGTAAGATGAATATCGTATCAAGAGGAGGCTCATTAATATTTGCTTGGATGTGTATGACTGGTAATGAGAATCCATTCTACGAGTACTATGATGAAATATTAGATATCTGTAGAGAATATGATGTAACAATATCCTTAGGTGATGCCTGTCGCCCGGGGTGTCTTGCAGATGCTTCGGATGTTTGTCAAATCGAAGAATTAGTTCGCCTTGGAGAATTGACAAAACGTGCTTGGGAGAAAGATGTACAAGTTATGGTAGAAGGACCAGGGCACATGCCAATTGATCAAATTGCAGCCAATATGAAGATCCAGCAAACAATCTGTAATGGAGCACCTTTTTATGTACTCGGACCATTAGTAACTGACATCGCACCTGGTTACGATCATATTACGGCCGCAATTGGTGGTTCGATAGCAGCAGCATCGGGAGCCGCTTTCTTATGCTACGTTACACCTGCAGAGCACCTTGCATTGCCAAATCTAGAGGATGTGAAACAGGGAATTATAGCGTCTAAGATAGCAGCGCATGCAGCAGATATAGCAAAAGGAATTCGTGGTGCTAGAGAGATGGATGACCGTATGGCTGACGCTAGAAGAGAGTTAGATTGGGAGGCGCAGTGGGAATGTGCCATTGATCCTGAAACAGCAAAAGCAATTCGTGAAGATAGAAAACCAGAGCATGATGATACCTGTTCGATGTGTGGTAAATTCTGTGCAGTACGTAGTATGAACAAAGCTTTGGCAGGTGAACATATCGATATATTATAGGAAAAAGTGCTTCATAATAATTGAGATATTAAGTGAATTTTGTTGTAAGATGTGTTATTTGTTCGTTGTTGCTAACTTTAGTTAGATTTTGATTGACAGTTTATGATTTTTAATATAAAATCCCAATAATATGAGGTATAAAATAGTTATTAAAGTATTGGTAGCTTCTTAATTATTGCTTATTAGAGAATGAGGTACTAGAAGTGCTACATATAACAAGGATATGCCTAAGAGAAAGGAGATATTATATATGTCGGAATTGAAATCAGTAATTGAAGCAAGACGGTCTGCGAATAACTTTATAGAAGGTGAAGATATATCAAAGGAGGAATTACAAGAGATATTTGAGCTTGTAAGGTTAGCTCCGTCTTGTTTCAACATACAGCACACGCATTATCTAGTGATTACGGATAAGGAACGAAAGGAATTATTGCGTGATGCCGCTTTTAAACAATACAAGGTACATACAGCATCGGCTGCTATTCTAGTTCTAGGTGATAAGAAAGCATATAAAGATGCAGAAGCGGTATATTCGGGAATGAATAGTTTGGGTATTATTAAAGATGAGGATTATAAGGAGTTGCTCGAATCCATAGATAAGCTATATGAGGGGGGAGGCTCAGTATTCCAGCGAGATGAAGCTATTAGAAATGCATCTTTTTCAGCTATGTTGTTCATGCTGGCTGCCAAGGATCTCGGCTTTGATAGCTGTCCTATGATCGGATTCGATCCGGTTCAAATGAAAGAGTCATTTAAGATACCAGATCGATATGAACCTGTACTATTAATTACGCTAGGTAAAGAAGATACAAAGAATAAACGTATGCGTGGATATAGAAAAACTGTTAAAGAGTTTGTTCATTTTGAAGAATTTAACTAGACAGATGAGAAGTTAATGATTAAATATTGTCCTCAAACCAAGATAAAATATGGTTTGGGGATTTTTTTGTATAGTTAGAGTTACTCATACAGCTTATTCTTGAAAATGTTTGTATGGGAAAAATATGTAATAAAATTATTGACAAATATAATATTAAATGATATATATTAGATGAACATGAAATGATTATAGATGATAGATGACTAATATAATGTTTGCTATCAAATAATAAGTAGGAAGGAGATTAAGTACATATGATACAAATTATAGATAAGCCATGTTGGCCATTAGAAGCCATTAATGTATTAAGAAAAGAAGTTTCAGATGATTATGACAGAATCACGAGTCATCCAGAGAAATTCGGTAAGACGGAAACAGAGATGGAAGCAATGTTTCAACCATATTTGAATTATAAAAAAGCAGTGCTTCCAGAAATACTTGATATCTTTTCTCGCTATGATGAAGTGAAGAGATACCTAATCGCAGAAGAGGAAAAAAAGTATGATTTGCTTATGGCTGTAGCGATGACTGCATTAGACAATAATAACTTAGAGTCTTTAGATGCTAAGCTCATAGAAGACCAGTCATACCAAAAACGTTGTCTTGCAATTGTTTTGGCTGCCTTACTTGAGGAGGATATTGATCTTGATGATTCTGCTTTGCTGAAAGAATTCGAAAATCCAGCTTATGTAATTCGAAGAATAGAAAATCTAGAAATATCAGATGATATAAAGTTGAAATATATGGATTTATATCTTAATATGGACAGTTTTATCAAAGTATTCTATAAGATGATGGAGGAGATGATTCCTTGTTTGCAAAAACACTTTTATATAATCGAAGAAGAGTGTAGACATAGAATCGAGGAAATTAGTAGTCCTATGTTTGTAGAATATTTGAAAAATGGCTCTTATGGTGTTGCTTTTGAATTTGATGAGAAAGTTATTTATAAAGTAAGTTTGAATATCTTTCAATTTAACAGTCTTGCTTTTATGGATATGACTGAAGGGATAAGAAACTTTGTATTAGTGCATGTTGGTATGTATATTCAAGAATTAGTTATGGAGAAGATTAAAAAGAATCTGATTACAGATTCTGAGATGACTACCGTTTGTAAAGCATTAGGAGATGCCAATCGTTATAAGATGCTTAAGCTCTTTCTGAGAAACGAGAAGATGTATCTACAGGAATTGGCCAAAGAAATTGGGATAACGCCAGCTACTGCCTCCCATCATCTGACGTTACTTATTGAAGCTGAATTGATTACCATGTTATTGAAAGAGAAAGAAAAAGATAGAAAGGTGGTGTACTATCAGGCAAATAGAGAACGTCTGCAACAACTTTCAGAGACATTTCTTAATATGTCAAATATGAGAGAGTGATGAAGGAATATAAACACATCTGTTATCTACATGGAAAAGAATTTTGCAATAAATAATTATAATTAGAGGGGAGATAGAATATGGAGACAAAGAAATATCCATTAAGCAAGACGCTAAAGCGTATGCTTGCGAATGTATGGAAAGAAAATAAGAAGTTATATGGACGAGTAGTTTTATATATGATCATTGCTGGTATCTACCCATTCTTCGCGGTTGTGCTACCAAAGTTACTAATTGGAGTATTAGAAACGAACGGAACTAATGTAGAAGATTCCATTAAGCAAGTAGTAATGATTGTTGGGGGATTTTTCATACTAGCAGGAGTGTTTGGCTTTTTACAAGCATATATCCATGATGCTGACTACAATAAGATATCTAGGCTTCGCTTAAATTGTTTGAATGTAACATTTACGAAGCTATTAACCATGGATTATAAGTATAGAGAAGATGCACAATTTCTTGATCAATATAATCTGGCTTTTGAATCAACGAGCTCCAACGATAATGGAGTGGAAGGTATCTATCATAAATTATATGATATGCCGGCAGGAGTAGTATCAATCCTCATCTTAGCTTTATTAATTGGTTGGAAGAATCCATTAATCTTACTAGGTATTCTATTGAATATAGTGGTAGGGCTTTTAGTAGAGAAGACTGCAAACGGGTATCAATATTCTATGAGAGAAGAAGAAGGAAAAGCGCATAGAAGAAAAGATTATTATTACAAAACTACTTATGATTTTGCATATGGTAAGGACTTACGTCTGTTTGGCTTTGAGAAACGAATTATTGACAATTACAATTTTGAGATTAGTCAATATGTCAAGATCACTAGGTTGGTACAGAATAAACAACTTCGTTTAGGAGTATGGTCACTATTGGCAGCGTTAGTTAGTGATGCTTTAACATATGGGTTACTTATAGTGGGAGTAATTCGAGGCATGTCTATTGCTGATTTTTCCATGTATCTGTCGGCGGTTATAACGTTAACAACGTTATTGATTACCTTCTCAAAAGATGTTGCTTTCGTATACAAAGAAGGGTTATATGTAGAAGACTTCTATCGCTTTATTGATGCAGATCTAGGTACGAAAGGTGGAGACAGGGAGGCACTAGCAGAGACACTTGAGGTTGAGTTTCGCAATGTGACTTTTCGTTATCCAGGTACAGAGAAGGATATTTTCAAAAACTTGAATTTTACCATACATAAAGGTGAGAAACTTGCAATTGTAGGTATTAATGGAGCAGGTAAAAGCACCTTGGTCAAATTGATGACAGGTCTGTTTGAACCGACAGAAGGAGAAATCTTGATTAATGGTATTCCACAGAAAGAATTCGACAAACAAGAATATTTCAAGATGTTTTCGGTAGTATTCCAGGATGCAAAACCGATCGCATTTACAATCGGAGAGAACGTTTCATGTGCTTCAGACGATATACAGACAGCACAGATCATAACTTGTTTAGAACGTGTTGGACTTGGAGATAAGGTGAAAAGCTTTGATAAGGGACTCGATCAGATGATGCTTAAGATTATCGACGAGAACGGGACACAATTCTCAGGAGGAGAAAGTCAAAAATTAATGATTGCCAGAGCACTATATAAAGATGCGAATATGGTTATACTTGATGAGCCAACTGCAGCGTTAGATGCATTAGCAGAGGCAGAAATCTATAAAGATTTTGACGATTTAGTAGCTGGTAAAACATCAGTATATATATCACATCGTCTCTCTAGTACGAAGTTCTGTGATAAGATTGCCTTGTTTGATGGCAATGGAATTGCGGAGTATGGAAATCATGATGAACTTATGGAGCTTAAGGGAGAATATTATCATATGTTCTCAGTTCAAGGCAAGTATTACAAAGAGGAGAGTATAGCTTAGAAAAACGACGTTTTTACAACCAGAGATTTGTGCTATGCATCAGGTTTCTAGACTTAGGAAAGGTGTGTGTATGTTATTATGAGACAGGGGAATAACAAAGAGGTAAAGAAGATAAAAAAAGTATTTACGTTAGCATGGGGAATATCTCCCTTGTATATTATATTACTTATCATGAATTCATTAATTGGAGCGATGCAGATAGTAGCCAACGTTGTACTTCCGAAGTATCTAATTGATGAATTGATTACCAGTAGAAATACCGGGAGTTTATTGTACATAGGTGGTGCAATTGTATTAAGCAATTTGTTATTCAGTTTTTTGGGAAAATTGATGACAAGGAATCTCGCAATTCAAAACCGTTATATGAATGAGAAGATGAATCAGGCATTAGGAATTAAAATTATGAATGTCGATTATTCGTATCTTGAGAATCCGTATTATCTAGATCTGAAAGAACGAGCAGCATTTGCCTGTACCAATCAAAGTGCGGTTTATAATTTAATAAATAACAGCGCTGATTTGCTTAAATCTCTTGTTACGTTGATAAGTATGGTAGCGGTTATGCTTACACTAGGGCCTGTCTTATTCCTAGTGAGTGCGGTAACAATTATACTAACTGTAGTAGTATTGGCTTCGTTCTCAAGTTATCAAGTAAAATTTTTTGAAAAAATTATTCCGGTAAATAGAAAGTATGGATATTATCTAGGACTTGGGTATTCAGATGATGAGATTCAAAAAGATGCTAGATTATATGGTATGGAGCCAATGCTTTTGTCAAGGGTTGTTAACTATACGAATGAGTTTATGGGAGAATTTAATAAATACTATAAGAAGCAAGGAAAAATTCGTGGAGCAGTAAATATTATAGCAAATCTTCAAGCGGCATTAACGTATGGATACGTCGGTATTCGTGTAGTAACTAATCAGTTTGGAAAACAAATAGGTCTGGGTTCTTTTATGATGTATGTGAATGCTTCGATACAATTTACGGCGACGTTTCGTACTTTGACAGATAATATTGTGGGGACTAAGCAGATGCTTGATTATCTTGATCCATTTCTTGAATTGATGGACCTTCCGGAGGTAAAACAAGAAGGAGATATTCCTTTTGAGGGGGATATCGAGAGTGTATGTTTTGAACATGTAACATTCTGTTATCCTGGAAGTGAGAAAGAAGTGTTATCGGACCTATCCTTCCAGATTAATAAAGGAGAAAAAATCTCTATTGTAGGATTGAATGGTGCAGGGAAAACAACATTGATTAAATTAATATGCCGCCTCTACCATCCTACCTCAGGTAAGATTCTGATTAATGGCAAAGACATATTCGATTATGATTACGAAAGTTATATCAAGAATATAGCAGCTGTTTTCCAAGACTATAAATTATTTGCTTTTTCTTTGCTTGAGAATATAACATCGAAAGATAAAGAAAGGGTTGATAAAGACGAGGTAAATGAGATCGTTAAAGAAGTTGGCTTGGAAGAAAAAATTGAGGAGCTACCAAATGGTTTAGACTCCTTATATGGGAAAGCATATGACGTGAATGGTATTGAATTATCTGGTGGACAGAGTCAGAAAGTTGCTATCGCTCGTGCCTTATATAAGAATGCATCTATGGTAATTATGGATGAACCAACAAGTGCGCTAGATCCATTAGCAGAAGCAGATATCTATCACAACTTTAACAATATGGTTAGTAATAAAACAGCGATCTATATCTCGCATCGAATGTCAAGTAGTGTGTTCTGTGACCGTATCCTTGTACTTGACGGAGGTAGTGTATCTGATTTTGATAGCCATGAGAATCTCATGAAAAAGGGAGAAAGCTTGTATTGTAAGTTATTCAAGGCACAGGCTGAAAATTATAGTGAAGCATAATTAAAAGATATTAGATAGGGGCTGTAAAAAAAAACTCCCCTAAAGAAAAAACGCTGTCGTTCATAGAACGTACAGCGTTTTTCTGATATAATTAGTTATGCGATTAACTAAAAAATCTAATATTAATTCTACACCAAGACAGTTGAAATTACCACT
>JAHAJA010000020.1 GCA_018372435.1 Clostridiales bacterium
TCTCCTTCTATCAACAGACTCGAGAAATCACTTCGTAATTTCCCTCGTTGACTAATAACTCCTTCGGAGTACGGTCTTACACTAACGTGTAATTCCTAGAAGTAGCTTCGCTACTTCTTATTAGTCATGTTATACAATTCAGCATAGATTCCATTTAGTTCAAGTAACTCCTGATGTGTGCCTTTTTCGCTAATTCCATCTTCTGTTAACACAATTATATTCTCTGCATTACGAATTGTCGATAGTCTATGAGCGATAACAAAGGTTGTTCTATTCTTAGCTAACTTTTCTAAGGATTCCTGTACTACCTTTTCTGACTCATTATCAAGGGCTGAAGTTGCTTCATCAAAAATTAGAATCGGTGGATTTTTTAGGAATACTCTAGCTATACTTAATCGCTGTTTCTGACCACCTGATAACTTAACTCCTCGTTGTCCAATATACGTATTGTACCCATCCGGAAGTTCCATTATGAATTCATGTGCATTGGCATTCTTAGCGGCCTCTATGATTTCTTCATCTGTAGCGTCCATTTTACCATACCTAATGTTATCCATAACAGTACCAGCGAATAAGTATACATCTTGCTGTACAATACCAATATTCTTGCGTAATGAATATAACGATAAATCTCTGATATCTATTCCATCGATACAGATTCTTCCACTAGTTACCTCATAAAAACGTGGTATCAAACTACACATGGTGGTTTTTCCCACACCCGACGGACCAACCAATGCCACATATTCACCCGGCTTAACACGAAGGTTAATGTCACGAAATACTTCCGCTACTGTATCGATATATTGATAAGCAACATCTTGGAATTCAATCTCACCTTTTACATTAGTAAGAGTAATGGCATCTTTACTATCTACGATATCTGGCTCTACTGCTAAGATTTCTAAGTAGCGATCAAATCCAGTAATTCCATTTTGAAATTGTTCTGTAAAATTAATTAACTGTTTTACAGGATCTACTAAATTGTTTATATATAATAGATATGTCAGTAAATCGGATAATTGAATAATATCTTTTACGATAAATACTCCACCTCCAATAATAACGGCTACGTTAATAAGCGTTGTGAATGCACCTAACCCAGAGTGGAATACTGACATAATAAAATAACTGTTTCTCTTCGATTCAACAAAATGCGCATTACTTTCATGGAATTTATCTAATTCTACATCTTCATTAGCAAAGGATTTCACAACTCGTATACCAGAAAGATTATCTTCGATTTGTGCATTAATATCCGCAACACGCTCTCTATTCCTTTTGAATGCAAGATGCATCTTGGATTTTAGCTTATATGCAAATATGAACATAACTGGGATTATAGAGAACACAATTAAAGTTAGTGGTACGTTGATGAATAGAAGAATAACGAATGCTCCAATGAATTTGATTAATGAAATCACGATATCTTCTGGTCCATGGTGACAAAGTTCCGTTAGATCGAATAAATCATTCGTGACCCTAGACATTAATTGGCCTATCTTTTGATTATCATAAAAGTTAAAAGATAGTTTCTGATAATGACCGAATATTTCGTTTCTCATATCATGTTCCATCTTGGCCCCCATCACATGACCTTGATAGTTGATAAAGAATTTGCATATAAATTCAACAATAATTAATCCAATCATAACTAATGTTAATTTGATAATAATTTGTAATGCTTCGCTCATCTCGTATTGAACCAACACTGTATTCGTTATATATCTTACGATCATAGGGTACACTAGTGTGATTGCTGCTGCCATTATTGCAAAGAACATATCCGCAAAGAATAAGCCTTTATATGGTTTATAGTACGATATGAATTTTTTAGCCTTTGGACTCATATATTTCCTCCTACTATTGTGCTATAGACCTTTGGTCTATCCATTATTTACGATTCCTAAGAAGTAGTTTTCCTACTTATCATAAGTTACTCAAACTTCGCACATAAAAAATTTCACTTAGAGTAGGTAATTGCTATATTCATAAGAAAAACTATCTGAACACGTCAGTACTAGATTGAACAACGCGAAATTTTAGTACTGCTACGTGTGAAGCTAAGCGAGAGCGGGTTTTTCGCCTACTATAGCAGTTCGCTACTCCAATGAATCTTCAAGTACGAAGTTTGAGTAAGTTATATAAAGAGCTGTCACACTGGGGATAACCCCTTTATATGACAGCTCTCATGTATTTGGTAATATAATTACATATAATTTATCTAGATAGTTTTTTAGAGATATCAAATAAATATTGATCGATATCCTTAGTCATGTTAAGTGCTTCATCGATATCATAATCTACGAACTCACCACTTCTGTAACCTACTACACGGTTTGTAGCTCCTGCACTTAATAAGTCAACAGCTTTTGCACCCATAGCAGATGCATAAACTCTATCTTTACATGTTGGGCTTCCACCTCTTTGGATATGACCAATAATTGTTGCTCTCGTTTCCATACCAGTAGCTGCTTCGATTCTCTTAGCCATTGCATAAGAGTCACCTATACCTTCAGCATTAATAATGATATGATGTTTTTTACCTACTTTTCTCTTTTCAATGATGTTGTTGATAATTCTATTCTCATTATGATCATATCTCTCAGTAATAAGAATATCTTCTGCACCATTAGCAATACCACACCATAAAGCAATATAACCAGCATTTCTTCCCATTACTTCAATGATGCTACATCTTTCATGTGAAGTTGACGTATCTCTTACTTTATCAATCGCTTCCATAGCAGTATTAACAGCGGTATCAAAACCGATTGTATAGTCTGTACAAGCGATATCTAAGTCGATTGTTCCTGGAAGAGCAATTGTGTTAATCCCTAGATTAGCAAGCTTTTTAGCACCTTGGAATGAACCGTCACCACCAATAACTACAACACCATCGATACCATGTTTCCTACAGATCTCAGCGCCTTTTCTTTGTCCTTCTTCTGTTCTGAATTCAGCACAACGAGCTGTGTAAAGAACTGTTCCACCTCTTGATATGATATCTGCAACGCTTTTCGCGTCCATGTCAATGATATCTTCTTCTAACAGACCACTGTAACCTCTTCTGATACCTTTAACTTTTTTACCTGCGGCAAGTGCTGTTCTTACGACTGCTCTGATTGCGGCGTTCATACCAGGAGCATCGCCACCACTTGTCAATATACCAATTGTATTGATTTCTTTTGCCATAATAAAAAACCTCCATGAGATATTTATATATAGTAACTGTATAGCTATACAACTTTTAAAAAGCTGAATGCACAAAATGAATAAAATTCATTTTATTCATTACTATTTACATGTAACTGCTTATAATCTTCTACATTCTAATCCATTTTTCTACGTTTTTCAATACTCTTTTCGATTATTTTCACATTATCAGCACCATAGTTCTCCTTTAATTTCTGTATTAATTCAAGGTTCGCATGGATTGTTCTACTCTTTGGAAGTAGCTTCTTTGCTTTCTCTGATTCACAATAGATAATAACCTGGTCTTTCCCATCACTTTCACTTAATAACTCATATAGATCTTTTTCTTTTAATAAGAATACCTCTTTTGAAGGAAACTTTATCCACACATCTTTTGGCAAAGAATCAAATGGTATAATCTCGCCGCAAATCAACTTAGCCGGCTTGTCTTCTTCTACTGTAATCTTACCTCTAATAAATACTTTGTTATCTTCTAGTAGATGTTCTTTATAACGTTCATAATCTCTAGGGAAGATGATTACTTCTACATTACCGAATAAATCTTCTATAGTGATAAATGCCATCATTGAATTATTTCTAGTAGCTTTTACCGTCTTTGCTGTTATCATCCCACCAATTATAGCGGTTTCTCCATCTCCTACCTTTACACAGTTTGTTTCTTCGTCTAATGCAAAGTCTGTAGAGTATGCTGTAATATTCTTTTTCCACAAGGATTCGAATTCTTGTAACGGATGACCACTTACATAGATTCCAAGCACTTCTTTTTCAAACCCTAATAACATATCTATAGTAAATTCGCCCACATCAGGCATCTGAATCTCTTCCACTTTTTCTTCCTTACCCATAAAATCAAATAAGGAAAACTGCCCTGAGATGGAATCCTTCTTTTCACGGTTCACATCCTCTAATACTTTAACATAGATCATCATCTTCTGTCTTCTTGTACCAGGTAAACTATCTACAGCACCTGACTTTATAAAACTTTCGATGGTTCTCTTGTTAATCTCTTTTCCTGTTAGTCGCTTCGCAAAGTCCTTCAGATTAGGGAACTTACCATTCTCCTCTCTCTCTGCTACAATCGCATCAATTACAGGTCTACCAAGTCCTTTAATTGCACTAAGACCATAACGAATATCTGTACCCGCCACAGAGAAATTGCCCTCTCCTTCATTGATATCTGGAGGAAGAATCTGAATCCCCATCTGTCTACAACTATAGATATATTCTGATACCTTTGATGGATTATCCATTACCGATGTCATAAGCGCAGCCATAAATTCTACTGGATAGTATTTCTTTAGATATGCAGTTTGATAAGAAACAACGGCATATGCTGCTGCATGAGATTTGTTAAATGCGTATTTTGCAAAGTCTGTCATCTCATCGTAGATATGATTTGCAACTGCTTCAGGTATTCCATTGTTTACGCAACCCTTAACACCTTCCGCTTCATTACCATATACGAAATTCTGACGCTCTTTTTCCATTACCGAAGCTTTCTTCTTAGACATGGCACGACGAACTAAATCGCTTCGTCCATAGCTATATCCCGCAAGATCACGAACAATCTGCATAACCTGTTCTTGATATACAATACATCCATACGTTGGTGCGAGAATAGGCTCGAGTTGTGGGCACTCATATACAATGGAATCTTGTTCATTCTTACCTCGTATATACTTTGGTATGAAGTCCATTGGACCCGGCCGATATAAGGAGATTCCAGCTATAATATCTTCAAGATTTTGCGGTTTTAATTCCTTCATGAAGTTTTTCATACCAGCACTTTCTAGCTGGAAGATACCATCTGTCTTACCAGAACCAATTAGTTCAAATACACCTTTATCGTCATAATCAATATGATCGATATCTAGCTGCTTATCCTCTGGTAGCTTCTTATTCACTAACTTAACTGCATTCTGTATAACCGTTAGCGTACGAAGTCCTAGGAAGTCCATCTTTAATAGTCCCAATTCTTCTAAAGTTGTCATAGGAAACTGGGTTGTAATTGTATCGTCCGATGCTCTAGACAACGGTACATATTCATCAATAGATGCCTTACTGATTACAACACCCGCAGCATGCATAGAAGTATGTCTTGGTAATCCTTCTAACTTCATTGACATATCTAGAAGGTACTTTGCTTGTTCATCGGAATTATATAAGGTCTTCAACTCGGGATTCATATCAATTGCCTTCTTAATCGTAATTCCAAGTTCTGTTGGAATCATCTTGGCAACACTATCTACATAGGCATATGGTAAATCAAGTGCTCGTCCTATATCACGTATAACCATCTTGGCTGCCATTGTTCCAAAGGTTACAATCTGCACCACGCGGTCCTTACCATACTTGCGTACAACATAATCAATTACTTCTTGTCTACGTTCGAAGCAAAAATCGATATCAATATCGGGCATTGTTAAACGTTCTGGATTTAAGAACCTCTCAAACAGTAGATTATATTTGATTGGATCAATATTCGTAATTCCAAGTGTATAGGAAACGATACTACCGGCCGCTGAACCACGTCCTGGTCCCACCATAATACCATGATCTCTTGCATATTTAATAAAGTCCCACGTAATTAAAAAGTAGTCAACAAACCCCATGCTATGAATGGTCTCTAATTCGTATGTCAAACGTTCTCTAAGTTCATCCGAAGGATCTGGATAACGCACTTCTAATCCCTCATTACATAATTTCTGAAGATAATCCCATGCAGAATATCCATCTGGTACATCATAGCTTGGTAACTTATACTCACCGAATACAATTTCCACATTACAACGCTCGGCAATCTTATTGGTATTCTCAAGTGCTTCTTTCGCATAAGGAAATATTTCTTCCATCTCCTCTGGAGACTTCACGTAATATTGTCCCCCTTCATAACGCATACGATTCTCATCTTCAACCTTCTTCTGTGTCTGAATACATAGAAGAATATCGTGTGGCTCTTCATCACTTGCTAACGTATAATGAATATCATTCGTCGCAACAAGTGGAATTCCTGTTTCACGGTTCAGTCTAAGCATACCTTGATTTACCGTCTTTTGCTCTGGAATTCCATGGTCTTGTATCTCTAAGAAGAAATTATTCTCACCAAATACTTCCTGCAGGCGTAATGCTTCTTTCTTCGCTTCTTCATAGAAACCTTTTCTTAGATTACTTGCAACAATACCCGCTAAACAGGCGCTTAATGCAATTACTCCTTCGTGGTACTGCTCTAATACCTCATAGTCCACTCTAGGTTTATAATAGAAGCCTTCTGTAAAACCTCTGGACACAATCTTCATCAAGTTATGGAAGCCTGTATCGTTCTCAGCTAATAACACAAGATGGTTATAACGAACATTATTGTTGTTCTCTTTATCAAATCGTGATCCTGATGTAACATACACTTCACAACCTAAGATTGGTTTAATTCCTTGTGCTTTTGCAGCTCGGTAAAAGTCAATTACTCCATACATTACACCGTGATCCGTTATAGCCACACTGGTCATTCCTAATTCTTTGACCCTAGCAATTAATTCTGTTATTTTATTCGATCCGTCTAGCAAACTATATTCGGTATGGACGTGCAAGTGTGTAAAGTTCATGATTTTCCTCCTTAAGTGATGTGTTTCTGGTGTAAGACAAGGACGTAACGTAGTAATTCACCAAAACACTCTCTTAGAAGCGAGCCCCAATTGGCGCCTTCGACCTTAATCTATGTAAATCCGTATATTTTCTCTATTATCATACCATTTTTTTGATAGCATTACTAGTACAAATGTTCTCCAATTACTATTGAAAGCTAGTGAATGATTTCAAAAATATAAACATCTCCTTCTGCTATATTCAGAGAAACCTGCCCATTTACATCTACTTCATATGCAGTACTCCTATTGTGTTTTAAGTTACTTGGTATGGGTTTTAGTCGATCACCACTGTCCACTATAACTGTATAATCAAGTGCTACGCTTACCTTAGCTTGTACAGTAAATACACCTTCTTGTAAAAATTCAATTATTAGATACTCTTTATTCGTATTCGTTTCATTAAAGAATTGTTCAATAATATTACTTTCTATCTCCGTTGCTGCACGTACTCGTAACATAAGATTTAGATCTGTAACCTTCCTTACTTGTTTCCCTTTTTGTTTTCCATCAAGAAACCAAGCATATCTCACTATTTTATCATTTCCCACGATACGTATTGTTATGCTTTTCTCACTCTTTATAAGAGTTGCAATTGCTTCTTGTCTAAGCATAATCTCTTCTATTTGTATATTACTTTTTTTCATAATAGAATCTGGTATGTGAATTGCTATTTCAACTTGATTTATTTCTGATGTTTCTATATACTCCTTAATTGCATCTGTAGGGCATTCTATATGTATTTTGAGTGGTTGTTGTTCTGACGTTTCCTGTGATAATTCAATTATTCTCTCTTCTGAAAATTCTAGCATAACCTCAGCAGTTTTGATTCCTACTTGATCTTCGCTTATTTCCATATGTACACCGGGATAAACTTTAGCTAATGATGTTATGACTTTATTACCTTTATCTCTTACTACGACAGATTTTACTTTTGATCCTTCCCCCGTATTAACTTGCATAATTTGTGCATTACCATTTTCCTTAGCTTTCATCGTAACTTCCTTGAACATTGACCCGTGTAGAAGACTTGCACCTAGCATACAAGTAGCTACAACAACACAACCTTTTATACGTTTCACTCTATTACATATTCCTCCCATCTGATTGTTTTGTATATATTTTACATATTGATAGTATCATCCGTTGTCACCATAGTCAAACCATACCATCATTGGTTTTTCGCCAAAGTATGCATATTCACCTTCATACAAAAAAGGCTATAGTAAAAGTAGATCACCAATCAACTTTTACTATAGCCTTTTTTCTTTATTACCAACTATTTGCTACTTAAATACTTTTCAATGTTCTCCATAGCTGTTTCTTCATCAATTCCATCAGCTATAACTGTAACTGTTTCACCAGCCGCAATAGCAAGACTCATCATACCCATAATACTCTTGGCATTTACTTTCTTTTCTTCACTTTCAACATAAATACTACTTTCGTATTGACTAGCTACTTGAACAAGTAAAGCAATTGGTCTAGCCTCTAATCCTGTTGGAATCTTAATTGTTATTTGTTTTGTAATCATAACTTCTCCTCCTTGTGTTCCCTTAAATTATCTGCAATAATACTTAATTTTCTTAATCTATGATTAACTCCTGATTTACCAATTGGTACGCTAAGCAATTGCCCTAATTCTTTCAAGGATGCTTCTGGGTGAGCCAATCGAAGGGTCGCTATCTCTTCTAATCCTTCATCTAATTCACCAAATCCAATTAATTCTTTGATAAATAGGATATCTTCCACTTGCTTAGAAGCAGCGGCAACGGTTTTATTAATATTTGCAGTTTCACAATTAACTTGTCTATTAATTGAATTTCTCATTTCTTTTAGTATTCGCACATTTTCTAAATTCATTAAGGCAATATGTGCCTCCATTACATTTAATAAGTCAACGATTTGAGAGCCTTCTTTTAAATATACTACAAAATACCGTTTTCGCTGAACAATTTTTGCTTCAATTCCAAAAACCTTCAACATATCACGTAATTGAACAGCTTTTGGCCTTGTTGGTAGGGCTATCTCAAAGTGATATGCTTTACTTGGATCACTAATGGATCCAGATGATATGAATGAACCTCTGATAAATGCTCTCTTACAACAAGTATTCTGGACAACAATATTATCTACTATGGATAAATTTTCTTTAATATCTCCATACTCGGTTATTAACCTGGTTGCCTTTAATATATTCTTAGCAACATCAGATTGTTTAACAATAGCAATATAAATATTTCCTTTTTTTAATGTTTCTTCCATGTCACTTCTTAATTCGGAAGTCTGAACTATATTTCGCTCATATTTCTTCTGCCTTACTATTATTTCAGGCCGCACATCAAAAGCTGCTATTAACAGATTTTGAAATTTTCTTGCTACTGTAAGATTTTCAGAATGAATCTTTATCATGTATTCATCTCTAACAGAAATAGAAATTCTACCACATAAACTAATGATAGCAGCAACTTCTGCTATTTGACAATGTCTAGCCGAATTAATTTGATTCGATAATTCTTCTTTTACATCTTTTGAAAATGACATTGTTATTCACCTCAAACTAGCTTCTTTAGTAGTGCATCTTTTTTAATATCTCTATGCTCAACTTTAAATCCGTATTCTAACTTAGATAATCTATCGCTTAAAGCATTCGCAATGGATACAGAACGGTGTTTACCACCCGTACATCCTATGCCTACAACTAATTGATTCTTTCCTTCTTCTATATAATTGGGAATTAAGAATTCAAGCATATCTTCTAATTTGTCCAGAAATTCAGTTGCTTTTTGTGATGACATCACATACTCATATACTGGTTTATCATTACCTGTCTGCGGCTTTAACTCTTGATCATAATATGGATTCGGTAAAAAGCGTACATCAAATACTAAATCACAGTCCGTTGGGATTCCATACTTAAAACCAAAAGAAAGAATAGTTATATAGAAGTTACCATATTCTTGCTCTTGAACAAAGATTTTATTAATTTCAATTTTAAGCTCACGAATCAAAAGCTGGCTTGTATCTATTATAAAATCTGCTTGTTTTTTTAGAAATTCTAACTTTTCTCTTTCTAATTCAATTCCCGCATCTACTCTACCATTCCCAGACAAGGGATGATTCCTTCTCGTCTCTTTAAAACGCTTAACAAGAACTTCATTCACAGTATCAAGGTAAAGTATCTCGTATGAATATCCTTTGCTTATTGCTTCAACGAGTATCTCATTCAAGCCTTCTAATGCTTGCCCGCTACGGATATCAATACCTAATGCTATTTTATCAAGCTGTGAACTTTGATCATATGCAAGCTGAGCAAACTTCAGAATAAGTTGGATTGGTAGATTATCCACACAAAAAAAGCCAATATCCTCCAACATCTTCAAAACAGAGCTCTTACCAGCTCCCGACATCCCTGTAACGATTACAAACCTCAAGATAAAACCTCCTACGTTCTACCAATACAACTATATGATTATTACTTTCAGAATTCTCCTATAATACGTACTTCTGGTTCTAACATAACTTGATGCTTTTCATATACAATATGTTGTACATCTTCTATAAGCTGTCTAACCTCACTTGCAGTACCATTTCCTACATTTATAACAAATCCACAGTGTTTCATTGATATCATAATATCACCAACACGGTATCCTGCTAACCCAGAGTCCATTATAAGTTTACCTGCAAAATAACCTACAGGGCGTTTGAATGTGCTTCCCGCGCTAGGATATTCTAATGGTTGTTTTTCTACTCGTTTTCTATTAAATTCTGCTATCTCTGCTAGTATATCTTCCTTATTTCCATAAGGTAACTCAAAAACTGCTTCTATTACAATGTAAGAATTCTTTTGTATAATACTAGTTCGATATGCTAATTGTAATTCTTCTTTATTCAGTGTGAAAATCTCACCTTCTTGATTTAATACAGTTGCTGATATGATATAATCTTTAATCTCATAACCATACGCTCCCGCATTCATTGTAACTGCTCCACCTAGAGTTCCAGGAATACCACATTCTCCTTGTAAACCTGCTAGGTTATGTTCAGCCGCCTGGGTTGCTAATCTAGAAAGCATAACACCTGCTCCTGCCGTAACAATGTTTTTATCAATTTTTATCAAATCAAAATTCTTATATATCTGGATTATTACACCCTTATAACCTTTATCCCCAACTAATAGATTACTACCTTTACCTATTATATAATATGGTATATTACTTTCCTTACACACCTTAATAACTAGTTTTAGTTGGTCCTCATTCTCAGGAGTAACAAAGTACTCTGCTGGTCCACCTATTTTGAATGTTGTGTGTTTTGCAAGCGGTTCATTTCTTACTATGTTTTCTTCAGGTAAGATCGCCTTTAATTTCTGATTTATATCATTCAAAATAATACCTCTTTAATCAATTCTAATTTATATAAATATATGATTCCCTTATTCATCTTAACAACAGTATAATCTGTCATTTTTTACATTTTTTATTCGTTAGTACATTGTTATAATACAATACTTAATTCTTTATTTCAACTAAATTTATTTTTTTTAATTACTATTTTTAAATCTTTACAATTATAACAAGTTTACTCTTTACTGTTAAAACCGTTCTTAAATGTATATAATTGTATTTGTTTTTGGTGTTTTTTTATTAATATTAACAAGAAAAGGACATACCACTATCACGAATGTCCTTTTCTTATATAAATCCAATCTTTTTTTGTACATTGTTATTAATTAATAACTAATCTTGCAGCTCCTACGATACCAGCATCATTACCAAGCTCAGCTAGTTTAAACTCTTTATCTTTATGTGCATGGAACGCATACTTCTCATAATGTCTCTGAATTACATCAAGAAGGATTGCTCCTGCTTTAGAAACCCCACCACCAATTACGTATACATCTGGTTCTACAACCGCTGCTATATTGGCACACGCTACTCCTAGATACCAACCAAGTTCTTCAACACATTCTGTAGCTATTTTGTCTCCTTCTTTTGCAGCGTCAAAAATCATCTTAGCGGATAGATTCTCTTTATCACGTATTGTAGATTCTTCTTCTGATTTTGCTAACAAACGTTTTGCTACCTTCACAATTCCTGTAGCTGAAGCGTATTGCTCTAGACAACCTTTTCTACCACAATTACAAGGATCTTCTTCTTCATAATTCACAAGCATATGGCCAATTTCACCAGCTGCACCCTTTGTTCCAGTGATGATTTTCCCATTATGTATTACACCACCGCCTACACCTGTACCAAGTGTAATCATAATCATATCGCTGTAGCCCTTACCACCACCAAGCCACATCTCTCCTAATGCTGCAACGTTCGCATCATTTCCTGCTTTCACATTCGTAATACCTGTTAATCTCGTTACTTCTTCGGCAACATTGAATGTTCCCCAACCAAGATTTACACAAGTAAGAACTGTTCCTTTGTCATCTACTGGACCTGGTACACCAATTCCAATTCCTTCGATTTCGTCTTTTGTGATTCCCTTTTCTTGCATCTTTTCAGATAATGATTCGCTAACATCTGATAATATTCTACTTCCGCCATCTTCTTTGCTTGTCTTAATTTCCCATTTATCAACAATAGTTCCATCTGTAGTAAATAGACCAATCTTAACTGTAGTTCCTCCAATATCAACACCAAAACAATACTTATTCATATAATTCTTTCCTTTCCAAACATTTCTTATTAGTTACTGGTTAGAGTGTCAAAAGCCCCTGGTTCTTTGAACAGCTATATGATATTAACCTATTCCTTTTTCATCAAGTTGTTTGTTACACGGTTATATAATTCTCTAGCAGCATTGTACCCCATCTTCTTTTGTCTGTAGTTAACAGCTGCAGATTCAACGATAATTGCAAGATTTCTACCTGGCCTGATTGGAATCTGGTGGCAAACCACTTTGTTTCCAAGGAATTCTGTATATTGTTCGTCTAATCCCAAACGATCATATTCTTGCTCTTTATTCCACTCTTCTAATTTAATAACTAAGTCAATTGATTGTGTATTCTTAACACTTTCAACACCGAATAATGTCTTAACGTCGATAATACCAATACCTCTAAGTTCGATAAAGTGACGTGTAATATCTGGGGCTGTACCAATTAATGTTTCATCACTAACTTTCTTAATCTCAACAACATCATCTGTTACCAAACGATGTCCCCTCTTGATTAATTCTAGTGCTGCTTCACTCTTACCAATACCACTTTCCCCCATGATAAGAACACCTTCACCATATACGTCAACTAAAACTCCATGTATAGAAATCCTTGGTGCTAATTCTACTTTAAGCCAACGTATTACTTCTGCCATAAATGCAGATGTTGGTTTTTCTGTTCTGAATAATGGAACACCTTTCTTAGTTGCTAATTCTACTAAATCTGGCTCAATCTCAATATTGCGGCAGAATACAATACAAGGAACTTTATAATCTAATAACCTAGTCATAATACCAACGCCATGGTCTTTCTCCATCTTTTGCATATAGGCATATTCCACATTACCAATTACTTGAACCCGATCAGAATCAAAATAATCAAAAAATCCTGCTAGCTGTAAAGCTGGTCTGTTTACATCTGTCTGGGTAATCTTTATGTCATCAATGTTAAGATCTGGCGTATAATTCACAAGTTTCATTTTTTCAACTAATTTTTTCAAATCTACTGTATACATACATGATCTCCTTCGCCATCTAATATTTTCTTTATCTCTCAAGTAGCTTTGCTACTTCCATAAAATACATTCTAACACACTATTTTTTCAACTTCAATTGTTACTTTTTGTGGCATTTTCATCATCATTATTGTGAAAAAAGTCATAAACTTGTTTCGCAGCCCTTTCATTCATCGTAGGTACAATACTAAGTTGCTCTATCGTGGCTTCCTTGATTGCATCTAACGAAAGGAAATTCTTCATTAATTCCTTTCTTCTCTTCTGTCCAATACCAGGTATATCATCTAATATAGAATGAACTTGACCTTTGCTTCGTAACGACCGATGATACTCAATGGCAAATCTATGGGTTTCATCTTGAATACGCGTTATTAACTTAAACCCTTCACTATTCCGATCAATTGGAATCTCTATATTATTAAAATACAATCCTCTTGTTCTATGATTATCATCCTTAACCATACCACAAACCGGTATAGTTAATTGTAATTCCTCCATTACCTTAAGGGCAATATTCACTTGACCTCTACCACCATCCATCATAATTAAATCGGGAAATCTGGTAAAGCTTCCATGTTCTAAGTCAATATTCTTCTCAAGTAACTCCGCTTTTTCCCTCTTACCGTGAATAAAACGTCTCGTTAGTACCTCGTTCATACTAGCATAATCATCGCTTCCAGTAACCCACTTAATCTTAAACTTACGGTAGTCATTTCTCTTTGGCTTACCATTCTCATATACGACCATGGACCCAACAGATTCAAAACCATTTATATTAGAGATATCAAAGGATTCAATTCTTTTAATTGAATCTAATCCAAGCAGGTTCTCGATCTCTTTCATGGCACCTTTTGTTCGTTGTTCTTCTTTCTTAATCTTCTCAGAATCTTGCTGTAATACAAGAGAAGCATTCTTCTCCGCTAATACCACTAATTTTTCTTTCTCACCCTTTTTCGGTACATGAATATATACCTTTTGGCCTCTCTTAGCGCTCAACCATTCGGTAATTAATTCTGGTTCTTCTAATTCTTCTTGTAAAAGTAATTCTCTCGGAATAAATGGCGTCCCTGCATAGAACTGCTTTACAAAACTAGTCATAACCCCTTCTCTTGTATCATTCTCAACGCCTGTTAGATGATAGTGCTCCCTTCCAATCAATTTACCATTACGTATAAAGAATACTTGTACTACTGCTTCATCTCCCGCTCTTGCAAACGCAATAATATCTTTATCCTCTTGATTTGACGTATTGGTAATCTTTTGCTTCTGTGCCATTTGCTTAACACTGGTCATAAGATCACGGTAACCCGCTGCTTCTTCAAAATCCATATTCTCTGAGGCATTCATCATCTTATTCTCTAACATAGACAAAACTTCATTGAAGTTTCCGTTTAAAAATTCAATAATTTGATCAACTGATTTTTTGTATTCTTCCTCTGATATATAATCTTGGCACGGGCCACTACATTGCTTGATGTGATAGTATAAACATGCTCTTTCTTTCCCTATATCTCTTGGCAAGTTCCGATTACATGAACGAATCTGATATATCTTACGAAGCAAGTCAAGTGTATCTTTAACGGCTAATACACTTGTATATGGACCAAAATATTTTGCTTTATCTTTCTTCACTTGTCTTGTCATCATGACTCTTGGATATGCTTCCTGTACTGTTACTTTAATATAAGGGTAGCTCTTATCGTCCTTTAGCATGGTATTATATCTTGGCATATGTTCTTTGATTAAATTGCTTTCTAATACCAATGCTTCTACTTCGGAGTCAGTTATGATATATTCAAAGTGATCGATCTTCGATACCATCTTAACGATTTTAGGCATTAGATTTCGACTGCTTTGAAAATACTGTCTCACTCGATTCTTCAAACTTATAGCTTTACCTACATATATAATTGTGTCATGTTTATCGCGCATGATATAGACACCTGGTTTCGCAGGAAGCTTCTTTAATTCTTCTTCTATATTAAACATATACTTCCTCCATAGACTCTTGATTACAGGAGTTAAACGGATAATCGTAATCCGGTTGGCTACGCTGTTAAGTATTCTTCAATAATATACGCAACTCCATCTTCTTCATTGGATTTTGTTACTTTATCTGCGTTCTCTTTTACTATTTCCTGTGCATTACTCATAGCAACACCTAAACCAGCATACTTGATCATAGATAAGTCATTAAAACCATCACCAATTGCTATCAATTCTTCTCGTTTCAAACCTAAGTGCTCCAAAAGATGTGCCAAGGAATTAGCTTTATCCACGTTCATAGGCATGAATTCAAGAAAGAAGGGTTCGGAACGATAGATACTTAATCTGTCCCCAAACTTTTGTTGCATCTCTTTTTCTAATATAGCTAATTTCTCTGGGTGCCCTGTCATAAGACATTTATTCACATCAAAGGTCACATATTGATCGAAGTTATCCACATCGTTCACTTTAATATTGTTGATCTTTGCTTCAATATCTACGTATTTATCATGATTGCAACCACAGATTACATCATCCCCTTCATAAGTTATGATACTCACATTATGTTCTACTGCCTCTTTATAAAGAACCGGAATCATATCCTTTGGTAACATATTCTGATAGATCACCTCTCCGGTTCTACAGTTCATAATCCTTGCTCCATTAAATGCAAGAATATATCCACCCTTTTCTTCTAACTTTAATGTATCAGAAATACCACGAATACCCGCTGTCGGTCTACCAGATGCTACAATAACTACTTTACCTGCTTCCATGGCACGACTTACTGCTTTTTTGGTTCTTGGTGTTACTTCTTTTTTCGTGTTTGTTAATGTTCCATCAATATCAAGTGCAATTGCTTTATATGTTGTCATTTATATACTCCTTACCTAATCTCATGTATTATTAAAAAGGCTGTCACACATGACATGTGACAGTCTTTACTTACCTGAACTCTTTATTTTTGGTAGCATTGAACTCATCTTCTACCTGAGGTTTATCATCTATACGTATATCTTCCTTAGGTACCTCTGCAATCTTTATTATATCCTCTTGTTGCTTGGTATCTTCTGTTTTTGCATCGCCTTTATCATCAGAAACTTCCACTTCTAAAATCTCTAAAGCTTTAATATCAGAAGTTTTATCTCCTACCGATTTATCATCTTCTGAATCAGGGATTCCTTTCACTTCTCGGTAAATCTTCATAAACTCTTTACCTGTGATTGTTTCTTTTTCAAGTAAGAACTCTGCAATCTTATCAAGTGTTTCACGGTCTCCTTCAAGAAGCTTAAGTGCTTTATCATAACATTCTTTTAGTATACGCATTACTTCATTATCAATCTCTGCCGCAGTAGCATCACCACAATTTAAGACTGCTCTACCATCTAAGTAACGGTTCTCAACTGATTCAAGCCCCATTAAACCAAAACGGTCTGTCATACCAAACTGTGTTACCATAGCTCTTGCTATCTTTGTCGCCTGTTCGATATCATTAGATGCTCCTGTTGTAATAGACTTAAATACAATTTGTTCTGCTGCTCTACCACCGAATAAGGTTGTAATTCTCGTTAACAATTCATCCTTGGTATTCAGATATTTTTCTTCTTCTGGCACTTGCATTACATAGCCCAGTGACCCCATTGTTCTTGGTACGATTGTTATCTTTTGAACAGGTTCTGCTTCTTTCACTAGAGCAGTAACTAATGCATGTCCTACCTCGTGATAGGCAACAATTCGTTTCTCTTCTTTGCCAAGAATACGATCTTTTTTCTCTTTACCTGCAATTACAACTTCAACAGATTCGAACAAATCTTCTTGTGTTACAACTGTTCTTCCAGCTTTAACAGCTGTAATAGCTGCTTCATTGATCATATTAGCAAGATCGGAACCAACAGCTCCTGATGTCGCTAAGGCAATCGCTTCTAAATCAACAGAATCATGCATTAGCACATCTTTCGCATGTACTTTCAAGATATCTACACGGCCCTTTAAGTCTGGTTTATCAACAATTACTCTTCGGTCGAAACGACCTGGTCTTAATAATGCTTTATCTAATACTTCTGGGCGGTTTGTCGCTGCTAGAATTACTAGACCTTTCGATGTATCAAATCCGTCCATCTCAGAAAGTAATTGGTTTAATGTCTGTTCTCTTTCATCATTACCACCACCGTAATGGCTATCACGACTCTTACCAATTGCATCAATCTCATCTATGAAGATTATACATGGTGCTTGTTGTTGTGCCTGTTTGAATAAATCTCTTACTCTTGATGCACCCACACCAACGAACATTTCAACAAAGTCAGAACCAGATAATGAAAAAAATGGTACTTTTGCTTCTCCTGCTACTGCTTTTGCTAACAAGGTCTTACCTGTTCCTGGAGGACCTACTAAAAGAGCACCTTTCGGTAATTTCGCTCCAATACGAGTATATTTACCAGGGTTGTGTAAGAAATCAACCAATTCCTTTAAGGATTCTTTCGCTTCCCCTTGACCAGCAACATCTTTAAATGTTACTCCAGTTTCTTTCTCCACATAAACCTTAGCATTACTTTTTCCAACTCCCATCATTCCACCGCCGCTTTTATTAATCATGCGGTATACCATGGTCATAACTAGACCAATCATTATGAATGGAAACAAATACACTAATATAAAATCTATGATGCCTGTACTAGTATCATGTACTGGTCCTTTATATTCTACCTTAGCGTTATCTAATGCCTCATATAGACCAGGATTATTCAAATAGCCTGTATAATATGTGATTGTAAACATGCCATTTGTTTTCTCTTCTTTTGGAATTATTGTAATTCTGCTAGAATCAATCTTAACAGACTTAACTTTATCTTCCTTTAACATATTCATAAATTCTGTATAACTAACTTCAACTTTTGCACTTTCTTTTAACTGATTCGTCGTATAGTAAAAAAGTAAAAATGCACAGAGCGTAGCTACTACACAGAATACAATACCTGATTTATTCCCATTCTTTTTTTTCGGATTTTTATTGTCCATTCTACACCTCCATATGCACTAACTCCATGTTATGTTCATTATAATGTTAGTATTTCCATAAATCAATAGAATAATGTCTTAAATTTTTGTGACCTAATAGGGAAAAATATATGAATTTCGACTTGTAAACCATCTAGTAATCTGGCATATTATAGATTAAGAGAATTAGCTTTGCTGATTCCTTGGGATTACACAGAGTGTAAGACCATAGCTCCGAAGGAGTCTTAATTTAAAGAGCAAAATTACGAAGTAATTTCGTGAGTCTATCGTATGCTATCTAGATAGTCTTTATCTAGAATCAGCTATGCTGAGTCTGGGATTACGGAGAAAGGATATTCCTATGAAAATATTAGTCGATGCTGATGCATGTCCAGTTAAGCATATCATTGAAAAAGTTGCTAAAGAGCTTTCAATACCTGTTATTATGATTATTGATACAAGTCACATCTTAGATTCTGATTATTCTGAAATCATTCAGGTAAGTAAAGCTCCCGATGCAGTTGATATTGCTTTAATTAATAGAACAGCACCAGGCGATCTTGTAGTTACACAAGACTATGGTGTTGCTACCATGGTACTTGGTAAGAAAGGTTATGCAATTAATCAAAATGGACGCATCTATACCAATGAAAATATAGATCTACTTATGTTTGAACGTCATATTGCCAAAAAGCAACGCCGTGGAGGTGTGCGCACTTCAAGTATTCGAAAGAGGACCAAAGAAGATGATGATAACTTTGAACATTCATTTCGGAAATTATGTCAACTTGCTTTAAGTACTCATAATAAATAATTTGACAGCTATATATTTTTTTGGAACCTTAAAACCTATAACCCTTTTTCATATGTTATTAGGTTTGTTAGGTTCCATTTTTAATTCTACACTTAGGGCCCCCCTCGTCCTATCTAAATAATATGATTTCATTTGTCACAAATTGCAAAAATCATACACTAATATTATAGAGACATATATGCGAAAGAAGGTGGTGAATTGGCAAAAGATAATCTTGATACCCTTTATTTAAAGCATAGCAAAATGGTCTATCATTTTCTCTTTCGTATGATTGAGAATCATGAACTGACTGAAGAACTGACACAAGAGACTTTCTATCAGGCATTTTTATCGTATCCAAATTTCCGCGGTGAATGTAAAGCATCAACCTGGCTCTGTCAAATTGCCAAAAACGTATGGTTGCAATATCTAAGGAAGCATAAACTAACAGATTCTCTTGATAACTATGTAGATAGCATCGTTCAAAACGAAGCTTTGGACCCTCTTAAAATCTATATTCAGAAAGAAGAAAAGGAATTACTTTATAGTAGTATAAAATTTCTTCCACAAGAGATGCAAGATGTTGTTGTCTTACGAATATCAACTGAATTAAGTTTCTCAGAAATTGCTGATCTTTTAGAAAAGAGTGAAACTTGGGCAAGAACAAACTTTTATCGAGCAAAAAAGAAGCTAAAAGATATTGGATTAGAAAGGAGTTAATATTATGAAACTAAAATGCTATATAGTCGAAGATCTATTACCTACTAACATAGAAAACCTGACCTCTCAAGAAACGCAAACTGATATTGAAGAACACCTAAAAGAATGCTCCTCTTGTAGGAAATTATTCTTAGACATGAATCAGGAAATTATAAAACAAGAAACTGAAAAATCAGAATCTCTTAGTAATACTAACAACAAGAAAGATCTAATCTATCTAGATAAGATTAGAAAATCATACAATAAAAAATCTGTACTAAGCCTTAGTTTCTTCGTTTGTATCACATTATTATTACTGATAATCACATGGAATACTATCGAGAGCATCCACTATAGTGTCTTACTATCTTATGGTATACTTCCAATATTTATATCAGCAGGCGCTATATTGTTTCACAAGACACCATCTGCTAGTCCCTACACCAAAAGAGACTTTTTGATTGGACAAGTATTATTATTTGTCTTTGCTGCTCTTAGCATGGGAATTATGTATCGAACTGATTATTGGATTCAAAAAAATTCCTATCCATTTGGTCTCGCAGATTATGAAATAGGACCTTTTGTAGCTGATATTTTATACTTAAGTGTTGCTGTTGCTGCACTTTGCTTTATCTATGGCTCAATACAGATTCTAAGGAAATCCTATACTTACTATTTCTTGTGTTCCCATGCACTTACATTAATATTCATGAACATAGGCTTTTATCGACTATTAAAAACGCTTTCTGATATTAGCCTTTTCAAACTATTAAGAATTCAAAATCTCGGTATTTATATTTGGGGTATAATTATATCTATAGTAATATGGTTAATCTCTTGCTCCAAGCATAATTCCTTCGACAATATATAACTAATTAGATTATATGAAAAAACAGTCGCTAGATTACTATTCTCTAATAATCTAGCGACTGCTTTATAGGTTTTACTCCCCATGCTGAAACGCCAAGTTTTGCAATAACAAAATTCTATAAAATAGCTGCCAGTAATTTTTTCGTGTATTCATCTTTGGGAGCCCTAAATACTTCTACCGTATCCCCTTGTTCTACTATCTTACCCTCATTCATGACAATCACACGATCACATATTTCATGAATTACATTCATGTCATGAGAAATGAATAGATACGTTAAATTATGCTTATTCTTCAATTCCATCAATAGATTTAATATCTGACGTTGAATGGTTACATCTAATGCTGAAACTGCTTCATCAAGAATAACAAACTTCGACTGTAACATCAACGCTGCTGCAATACATACTCTTTGCCTTTGTCCACCACTTAATTGGTATACATAACGCTTTCCAATCTCCTCTAAAAGTCCTACTTCACTTAGTTTCTCTTTTACCAATCGTCTACGCTCTTCCTTGGTATATCCACCTTTGATCTTTAATGGTTCTTCTAGAATCCATTGAACTTTCTTTGCTTGATTCAAGCTACTATACGGATCTTGAAATACCATCTGTGGTCTAGTTTCCGTACAAGTTATCTCCCCTTCATAAAACATATTAAGTCCTGCAATTGCTTTCGCAAGTGTAGATTTCCCACTTCCACTTTCTCCTACAATTCCAACAACCTCTCCCTCATTAATATGGAAGGAAGCCTGTTTTACAATTTGCTTCTTCTCACCTCTACGTATTCTACCATTCTGATAATAATAAATATTAACTCCATTCACTGATAGTATCTTAGATACTTGGCCGTTCACCTTACTAGGTGATTGAACTACGGTTTCTATCTCCACCTTTTTTTTATGAATAGAAGGAACAGCATCAATTAATTTCTTCGTATATTCTTGTTTGGGATTTCTGAAAATATCTTCAACTAAACCTTGTTCTATAATTTTCCCCTGTGACATAACAATTGTTCTTTCGCACATGGTTCTTATCACACCAAGATCATGAGAAATCAAGATAATACTCACACCATGTTCTTTATTTATCTTCTTTAATAGAGCGAGAATCTGCGCTTGTACTGATACATCTAACGCAGTGGTAGGTTCATCGGCAATTAATATCTTAGGTTTACAAATCATTGCCATAGCTATCATAACTCTTTGCCGCATCCCCCCTGATAACTCATGAGGATATTTATTATATAATTCTTCCGGATTGCTAAGTCCAACTTCAAGCAAGGCTTCTAAGGTCTTCTCCTTTTGCTCTTTCCTTGATAGTCTTGTGTGGATTGCTAACATCTCACTAACTTGATCACCAATCTTCATGACAGGATTCAAACTAGTCATCGGTTCTTGAAACACCATTGCTATTTCTTTACCAAGATAAGATCGTTTTTGTTTCTCAGACATAGATAGAAGATTATTTCCTTCCACTATAATCTCTCCACTCGTTATCCTAGCCGTATCTTTGTGCAATCCCATAATTGACAGTGCTGTCATTGATTTACCTGATCCAGATTCACCAACAATCCCAAGAATCTCTCCTTGATCAACCTGAAAGGATATGTTGTTTACAACCATTTGCATCGGCTTCGTGTCCGCGAACCCAATTGATACATTATTAACATCTAATAACATTCTATCATATCCTTTCTTTTTGTAACTGTTCAGAGCCAAGCAGAACGATTAAAAATGTATGTTGAAAACAGTTGCTTCTTTATTATAATTTAACGCTCTTCATTAATTAAACTAATTCCTAATACAGTAATTACAATCATAACACCTGGTGCAATTGCGTACCATGGCGCTGAGAATAGATAAGCCTGAGCCTCCGACAACATTCTTCCAAGACTAGCATCCGGTGGTTGAACACCTAAACCAAGATAACTCATACCTGCTTCCGCTAATACTGCATTATTAAATCCTATCGTAATCGTTGAGAACAACATGGAACTTATATTAGGAAGGATATGAATGAATAGAATACGGATATCACTTGCTCCCATTAATTTTGCCATCTTTACATAATCCATCTCTTTTTGCACCATATATTCACTTCGAACAACTCTAGCAAAACTCGGTATGAAAACAATACCAAGTGCTAGGATTATATTGTATTTACCAATACCAAAGATACTTATAATTACTAATGTTAATAAGATACTTGGAAAAGATGTGATTCCATCATTAATTCTCATTAATACACTATCAAGGGTCCCACCATAATAACCTGTGAAGGCACCGACTAACGTTCCTACTACCGTGCCAATCGCAACGGTTGCTATTGCCACAAAGAAAGTGGTACGGCTTCCTTCCATTACACGGCTAAAGATATCACGACCAAAATTATCGGTCCCAAACCAATGTGCAAAACTTGGTGCTGCATTCTTTATGGACCCATTCATGGCATTGGGATCATACGGAGTATAGAATATCCCCACTAGCACAAGCAATAAAACGATCCCTATTAGTATAGCACCAAGAATGAAGTTAAAATTCTTCTTTCTCACTCGGCACCTCCCTCTTTGCTGATTCGAGGATCAATAATCCGATATAATACATCAACAAACAGATTGATTACGACTACAATTGCTGCTATATATAATACTACTGCTTGTACAACTGCATAATCACGACTTGATATCGCCACCACTAGTAAGCGACCAAGTCCAGGTAGATTGAATACCTGCTCAACAATAATGCTCCCTGCAAGAACATCTGCAATAATCATTCCAAGGAATGTAATAACAGGTATTAGAGCATTCTTAAGAACATGTTTAACCAAGATATCTCTCTTGGAATTTCCCTTACTTTTTGCTGTTCTTACATATTCTAGATGCATCTGTCTACGAATCGAACTTCTTAAGAACTTTACTGTCATTGCAATCTTTGGAATTGCCATTGCTATCGCTGGATAGATTAGATAAGCAAAGAATTTTCCTTTATTCTCACTAAAACTCACATAATTCCCTGGTACAAACCATTTCAGACATATGCCGAATATCAAAGTTAGAATCATTCCTAAAAAGAATGGTGGAATTGCCATCATCGTCTGGGTTAACAAAGAAAGCATGCGGTCTATTATTCCACCTTCTTTCATTGCAGATAGAATTCCGAGAGGAATTGATATGGCAATTATAAGTATAATGGATAGTAGTGCTAACCAAACCGTAACAGTTAAACGGCTTGATACTAATGCTCCCACTTCCATATTATACTGCGTAGATTGTCCGAAATCTCCTTGCAATACATTGCCTAACCACCTACCATAACGCAGGACTAAATTCTCATCTAAACCTCTCTCCTGGCGCAAGGCCTGAATTGCCTCAGGGCTTGCGTCCATTCCAAGAGTACTTAATACACTATCTCCAGGGATTACTTGAAAGGCCGTGAATGTGAATATTGAGACAATGAACAATGTTAGAATTAGAGTACTTATTTTTTTTATAATATATTTCACAATTTCCCCACCTTTCTTTCTCCTTGATTTCTATCCAAATCATTATTACTACCTAGTCACCTTCATATAGTCGAATAATTAACTTTATGAAGGCGACATTCTGAATCGTTACTTATTCAGAGATATAATATACCTTCGCCATATCCTGAACATATACAGGATAGAACGTATAACCAGCTAATTTCTTATTCACTGCTACAAGTAAAGGTGGATCTTGAATATAGGCAGAAGCCGCATCATTTGTTAAATATGCTTGTAATTGCTTGTAATACTCTACCTTTTCCTCATCAACCGTACTTGCAATTGCTTTCTCAAATGTAGCATCAAAGTCAGGGTTATTATAGTTTATGAAATTGTTACTAGCTGTTGATACAAAACGTTCTACTGAATCCCTAGGTGCTAGATTCGAATCTAAACCTACAATTGTCGCTTGATAGTTACGGTTCTTATAGACATCTTCTAACCAACTATTCCATTCTACTAACTGAATCTTCGCAGTAATTCCAACCGCCTTTAATTGCTCTACAATAATTTGAGCCGTATCAACATGGAATTGGTAGTTAGAAGGTACTGTTATGGTAAATGTTAATCCACCACCATAACCTGCTTCTGCTAATAACTCTTTTGCCTTTTCCACATTATAGTTATATGTTCCAGCTAAATCTGTATTATAATACTTCTTAAAAGCCGAGAACATATTCGTATCAATGATAGTTCCTCTACCACCAGCAACCATATCAAGAATTCCCTGTCGATCAAGGGCATAACTAATTGCTTGTCGTACCTTCATATCATTGAATGGCTCAGCTCCATTGTTTAGGAATAATGCTTGCACAAGATTCATATTACCTACTTCAACGTTATAAGTATCCGGTAATTGCGTTGCTTGATCATCTGTTAGATAAGGGAAGATATCAATCGATCCAGCCATTAATTCCATAAAAGCGGAATCTGTATTAGCCGATATCTTGAAAGTTACTTGATCAAGATATGCTTTATCTCCCCAGTAATCTTCATTCTTAACAACTACAAAGCTTTCAAGTGGTGCATAGGATACGAATTTGAATGGACCTGTTCCCATCGGCTCAGTATCTAACTTATCGTAATTTGCTGGTACAATAGCACTTGTTAGATAAGCAAGTAATTCCGTATCTCCTTTGTCTAATACCAATTGAATTGTCTTATCATCAAGAATATTTACTTCCTTTACATTAGAAAGCGCCGATTCTACTTTAACAGACGGATCCGTCTCCTCAAGCAAACCAGCGCAACGTTCTATAGAATATTTAACATCCTCTGCTGTTACCGCGTCACCATTATGGAATTTCACTCCATCACGAAGGGTAAATGTATACATCTTACCATCTTCAGAAATTTGGTATTCGCTTGCAACAGCTGGAACTAAATCACCATTTTCATTCGGTTTTACTAAACCTTCATAAACATTGAATAATACTTCATTAGTTCCTGCCGCAACTGCTTTGTGTGGGTCAAGACTATCTAGATCCTGTGTTATTCCTACTACAATTGAGCCACCATAGATTGCATCTTTTTCTGATGCCTGATTATGGTCCTGCTCTTTAGAAGAGGTATCATCTGTAGCCGGCGCCTTGTTAGTATTCTTATCTGACTTATCACCTTTACATCCGGAAAGTGCAATAGCAGATACAAGAATAGCTACCATGAATAGGTACTTTGAAAAATGTTTAACTTTCATTGTAATAATTTTTCTCCTTTCAAAATGCGAAAGATTGATCTTTCACACTGGCCTCCTCGTCTGTCAAGGACAGACTTCACGATACTTTTTCTCCCATTATTCTATTGTCGATATAATAATATATTTTTTTTGTCCAATAATCAAGTAAAAAATTGGGCGTACTTAAAAAAATGCAATTATTAACCTTACATCTTTTCATTAAACTTCATTACATAGCCAACTAATAATTGTGCAGATACTAGTACCGCTCTTTCATCAATGTTAAAGCATTCATGATGATTTGGATATGCTCTTCCAAGTTCCTCGTTTCCTCCTCCTACGAATGCAAAGGCTCCTGGGATGTGTTGTTGATAGATAGAAAAATCTTCTCCTAACATCATCTTAGGAATAGAAATAATATCTTCTGGAGCAAACAATTTTTTCGCTGCTTCCTTAGCCGTCTGTGTCACTCTCTTATCATTCATAACAACAGGGTGTAACGACCTCATGTATTCAACATGAGCCGTAGCATTATAAGTAGCAGCACTATTGTAAGCAATTCGTTTTACCGCCTGCTCAATATGCTTACAATCCTGGGTGGAGAATGTTCTTGCAGTTCCCTCAATAAACGCTTCACCAGAGATTACATTATGTTGCGTTCCTGATATAAAATGCCCAACGGTTACTACAGCACTACTAACAGGGTCCAACTCTCTACTGACAATCGATTGCAGATTCATAACGGTAGCTGCTCCTGCTACTGTTGCATCTACACATTGTTGTGGTTTCCCCGCATGGCCTGATTTACCCATAATTCGTATTCGGAATATATCGGAAGCAGCCATTCTTGGACCTTCTTCTATGGATACTTTGCCACATGGAATATCTCCGAATACATGCAAACCAAAGATTTCACTAACATCATCTAGGTGTCCACCATCACAGATCGCTTTTGCCCCAAGACAATTCTCTTCAGAAGGTTGAAATATTAGTTTGACGGTACAATTTAATTCTTCTTCATATTTCTTTAGTATAGAAGCAGCACCTAACATAGCTGCCATATGTGCGTCATGCCCACAAGCATGCATGAGTCCATCTACCTCAGACTTATATGTAACCCCTGTTTTCTCTGTGATTCGCAGTGCATCCATATCACAACGGAGTGCAACTACTTTAGGCCCATGACCTATGAATCCAATTACTCCAGTTCCAGCTGCTGCCACAAAGGGAATCTCCATGACAGCTAGCTCTTCTTTGATTCGTTTTGAAGTTTCAAACTCCTGCATTCCAATCTCAGGATGTCTATGAAAATGTTTTCTTAGACGAATGATATAATTACTTATTATATCAACCTCCTTCTTTATTTCCATTTCTCCAACTCCTCTTTGTTATAAATAGGTGCAAAATCATCACTATCTGTACAGAAGAATCCTCCATTGGTTTGAATCATAGATAGAAAACAATTTGCAGCTTTTGCTTTAAGTGCTTCATCCATAGTTACTTCATAAATTACTTTAATTCCATGTTCTTTAACGAATTCCAAATCGCTATCAGAATCAAAAGATTCTATCTCACATTCTTGAAAATCAATACTACTTGATTCTCCAAATTCAATTGAGGCGATTCCTAGTTCTGGCCAAACTTGAATCTCCGTTCCCTTTTCTTCAACAACTGGTGCAACAATTTGTTTACATGTATATTCTTCTGTTGCCATATAGAATAGATGCATAGTAACCGGTCTTTTAACAGCTACTACCTTGCTGTTTCCTTTACTACCCTTATCTATCTTCTTTACTCCAATACTCTTGGTTTTTGTCTTTAAAGTATTCTTCTTATCATTCTTCCCAGAAGAAGCCTTTCCAATTCCCGCTTCTTTTGTAATATAACTATCCCAGTTCGTTAGCGTTTTTCCTTGGGCTGGTTTCCCTTTCTCTGGTTTTCCTTGTACTATTTTTATTTGAGAAGTTTTTCCATTCGAACTTTTTCCTTGCGAACTTTTTCCTTGCCACGTTTTCGCATTTCCTTGTGATGATGATCCTTTTCCTTTATTAAATTGCTTCATAATGAGTAGTATCCTCTCTGTATATCTATTTTTTCTATAAGTATTCCGATTCTATTTGTTAATAAATAGGTTTCCATGCTTGGTAATCTATTCCAACCGCGTAATAATCTATACTTATAGTAAATATAGCATATTTCTTTCCCATTGCATAGGCATGGCTTTATAAACAACAGAATTATTATTTGCTTACTACCTTAACAATCTTATTCTTTCCTACTGCTATTATAAAGCCTTCCTCATGCATGCTATAGGTAAGCTCAGTGAATCTCTCCCCATCTATCTTAACTGCATTCTGTGTTAATAGTCTGCGTGCCTCACTCTTACTCTTAGCAAAATCTACATTGCAGATTAACATAGGTAAATCAATTTCCCCGTTATCCATAAGGTCTGGTCGTTCAAGCGACTGATTGATCACATACTCCTTAATATTATCAGGTACTTCTCTTTGTTGGTACATCACTTGGAAATGTCTCTCCGCCGCCTCTGCTTTATCAACACCATGGTACAGGCTTGTTATTTCGCAAGCTAAGCTCATCTTGATGTCTCTAGGATTTACTTCTCCACTTTCAAGCTCTCTTTTGTAAACTTCCACCTCATCCGGGTGAATATCCGTTACTAATTCGAAGTAACGAATAATTAAGTTATCTGGAATTGTCATCACTTTACGGTAGATGACATCTGGTTCTTCATCAATTCCAATGTAATTGCCAAGACTCTTACTCATCTTATTAACTCCATCTATTCCCTCAAGAATTGGCACAAACATAGCTATCTGACTCTCTAAACCATAATCCTTTTGTAACGCTCTTCCCATTAATATATTAAAGGTTTGATCTGTTCCTCCAAGTTCAATATCTGCTCCTATATGAACGGAATCGTATGCCTGCATAAGCGGGTAAAAGAATTCATGTAAACCAATTGCTTGCTGATTCTTATAACGATTCGAAAAATCGTCCCTCTCTAAAATTCTTGCTACAGTAACCTTACCTGCTAGCATGATTACATCTTCAAAATCTAACTTCTTAAGCCATTCACTATTAAACCGAACCTCTGTCTTCTCTGGATCAAGAACCTTCATAATCTGATCTTCATATGTCCTTGCGTTAATTAAGACTTCTTCTTTCGTCATTTGATTTCTAACTTTACTTCTTCCCGTTGGATCCCCAATTCTACCAGTAAAGTCTCCAATAATAATAACTGCGTGATGCCCTAAGTCTTGCAATTGTTTGATTTTACGTAGTACCACCGTATGACCAAGATGAATATCTGGCGCAGATGGATCTAAGCCTAGTTTAACTACAAGTGGTTTTTGTTCATCATAACTTCTCTTTAACTTGTTTAGCAGATCCTCTTCGTTAATTAGTTCGAATAACCCCTTTTTAATAATCTTTAATTGTTCCTCAGGTTGTTTGGTAATTACTTTGTTTGTCATAGAAATCTCCCTTTCCAAGACATTGCATCAAGAGTTTTAGTGATAACCGTGATTTCTTATCAATAAAAAAGCTCCCGTCCCATGCGTATATATACACAAAGGACGAGAGCATCTATTCTCACGTGTTACCACCTTTATTCACCATAGTATTACTACTTCGGTCTCATCAGGTACGCCATCTCATCTACATACTTTCGAATAATGGATTATACCCTATCAATATAACGGTTGCACCCGTCACAGCCTACTACATACTTAGTATGATTCAGTGTGAAACTCCGAGATGTATTTCAAGATCTCCTTTTTGCACCTCTCATCAACCGGTAGCTTTCTGTTAAAAGAACGATTCTCTACTTCTTCTCTTCAATGTCTTTCTATCAATATAATTTTTCAAGTAATTTTGTATCACTTGTTTCAAACAATATTATATCAGTTCCTTCGACATGTCAACCCTTAATTCTGAAATGTTTTTTATGTATTTATTTACATAATTTTTAGATTCTTCTTATTTTATTATCTTGTCAGTTATGATACACTAGTAACAATGAAAGATTACGTTAATTTATTGCAATAAATATACAGAAAAGAGGAATGACATTGGCGAAAGAGACAAAATTAGATGATTCTGCTGGAATCTATGCTAAAAGAACGAAACAGACGGAACGTGAGAAGATAGGTGATATGACTTTCAAAGAAAAAGTCGCTTATTTTAACATGTATTATTTAAAAAAAGTTATTATTAGTGTTTGTATTGCAGGCATATTGGGCTATCTTATTTACCAAACAGTAGCACCAAGACCAGATGAATTATTAAATATAGCAGTAGTGAATGATTATTTTGAACAAGAAAAATTAAAAGATTTCTTAAGCGATCTAAATACACATTTTGAAGTAGAACCAGGCAAAGAAAAAATCACTTTTGATTATAGTTATTATATATCAGATGGGGATATGTCCCAAAACTCAATAAGTTCTATTCAGAAGATATCGACTTATGTCTCAGCAAAACAGATTGATGTTATTATATCTGATGAAGCATATTTTAAAACATTAACAGAAGATGGTTTCCTTATTAGCTTATCAGATTTACTTCCAGCTGATATGTATACAGAATTAGCTGATAAATATTATACAGGAGCAATCAAAGATGAAGACCTAAAGGGAAATGTATCATCTGGCCCACAAGCTCCATATGGTATCTATATTGATAATAGCAAGATCTATAAATCTAGTGGTACCACTATAGAAAAACCTATTCTCGGAGTAGTAAGCAATTCACCAAATAAAGAAAACACAATAGAATTAATCAAATACCTGTTAGAATTAGATTAAAGCAAGAGGCCGTTACAAAATATATATCTTCGCATATTTTTCAGACGGAATGCTTTCATACAACATCAAAAAAACAATCTTCACGAATCATCTGTCCAGATGATTTGTTGAAGATTGTTTTTTGATGTTGCATTTCAAGGCCTACTATCTGAACTATTTTGCTGTAATATATCCTTGAGCTTTTAATAATTCTGCGATTAATACTGCACCACCTGCAGCTCCACGTACGGTATTGTGTGATAAGCCAACAAATTTGTAATCATATACTGTATCTTCTCTTAAACGACCGATTGATACACCCATACCGTTTTCATAATCAACATCTATGTTAATTTGAGGTCTGTTTTCTTCTTCACAATATTGGATGAATTGTTTTGGTGCACTTGGAAGTTCTAATTCTTGAGGAAGTCCTTTGAAGTTTCTCCAAGCTTCAATCATCTGATCCTTCGTTGGTTTCTTATCAAAACTAACAAATACAGCTGCTGTATGGCCGTTTAAAACTGGTACACGGATACATTGTGTTGTAATAACTGGTCCAGCTGCTTTTACGATTTTGCCGTCTTCAACTTTACCCCAGATTCTAAGTGGTTCTTGTTCACTCTTCTCTTCTTCGCCGCCGATGAAAGGAATAATATTCCCAACCATCTCTGGCCAATCTTTGAATGTTTTACCTGCACCAGAGATTGCTTGGTAAGTTGTTGCAACAACAACTTTTGGTCCAAATTCTTTTAAAGCATGTAATGCTGGAGTATAGCTTTGAATAGAACAGTTTGGTTTAACAACGATGAAACCTTTTGTTGTTCCTAAACGTTTCTTTTGATCAGTAATTACTTCCAAATGCTCTGGGTTTAATTCAGGAACTACCATTGGTACATCAGGAGTCCATCTATGTGCACTGTTGTTTGATACAACTGGGGTTTCCGTTTTCGCATATGCTTCTTCAATTGCTTTGATTTCATCTTTCGTCATATCAACAGCACTGAATACGAAATCTACTTTATTAGATACTTCTTCAACTTCATTAACATTTAAAACTACTAATTTCTTAACCGCTTCAGGCATAGGTGTTGTCATTTTCCAACGATCACCTACAGCTTCTTCATAAGACTTTCCTGCACTTCTTGGACTAGCTGCTACTGCAACTACTTCAAACCAAGGATGATTCTCTAATAAAGAGATAAAACGTTGACCTACCATACCAGTTGCACCAAGAATACCTACTCGTAATTTACTACTCATCATAAACCCTCCATCTTTTTATGTACTGACATTTTAACCGCCTGGAGACGTATCTGTCTTTCCACTACGTACATTTGTCTTTTCTAATAAGTATAGTACACTGTTTTGCATAAAAATGCAACCATTTTTTCTATTCCTCACTTTTTTTCGTTACTTTGTTGAATTGTCCAATTAGTTTTCTTTTTTATTTGGTAATAATTTATTTGTCGACCCGAATCTTTCAACTACACCAAATTATATCATTATAATACAAAAACCACCATACAAGATTCTCTGCCGTATACATCTATCTGTATGTACAGGTCATAATCACATATGGTAGTTGCTCCTCTTTACTATATAATTCATTCGTCCATTTTTCTATAAAGATTACTCCTTCAGATTTATCTTATTCTTCATATCTACAATTTGTACTCGATCTTCTCTTACGAATTGCATAATAACCTTTAAACTAACTCCTGTTACTTGTGATACCTCAAAAACAGTTGTATTGGCATGAGATTGTATATATTCCTTAACCTTACTATAATCATCTTTATCTTTATCAATGCATTCTGGACAAAGGGATGGACTTCCATAGCTATAGGTTAATAACTTATGACATCTTTGGCAAGTTCTTATTGTTGGAAAATTATTTGGTGATGTAGCATTCAACAAAGTCACCCCTTTCATCTCTTATATAACTGGCATTATCAAACTCATGAAATCCTTAAGATACTACTTACTTCTCATATATTCTAATATTATGCAGCAATTTTTTATAATTTGCAATAGTTCCAAGAGCTTAGTAAGCACTTGTTAAACTATTATTGATAGCAACTATTAATTTAGTAACTAAATTAATTTGATTGTATTGAAAAGACTTTGTCTTTCTGCTATTATAGGTCTGCTTATAGAATATTTCAGGAGGTTTTTGAACATTATGTCGTTAAAGATAAATTGTCTCATCGCACAATCTGGAGGACCGACTACAGCTATAAACTCCAGTCTTGCAGGTGTGATTCATCAAGCTTTACAATCTACAAACGTTGATAAAATATATGGTTCCTTAAATGGTATACAAGGGGTTTTAAAAGATGACCTTATCGATTTAACGGAAACTTTTCATATAGATTCCAATAATCTATCAACTCTAATCAATACGCCATCTATGTTTCTTGGCTCTTGCAGATATAAATTATCAGATCCACTTGTTGATGATTCTGATTATCGTACAATCTTTCAACTATTCTCTGGTTATAACATAAAATATTTCTTCTATATTGGTGGAAATGACTCCATGGATACCGTCAACAAATTATCTTCCTTTGCATTAAAACATAATATTGATGTTAGAGTTATTGGTATTCCTAAAACGATTGATAATGACCTTACTTGTATTGATCATACTCCCGGTTTTGGATCTGCTGCCAAATACATTGCGTCTTCTATTCTTGAGATTTCACATGACGCATATATCTATGACACCAAAAGCGTATCCATCGTTGAAATTATGGGAAGAAATGCTGGTTGGCTAACTGCCGCTTCTGCTCTTGCAAGAACGGGATACAGTGATGCACCACATCTAATCTATCTGCCTGAACACCCTTTCTCAACCGCCTCCTTCGTCAATGACGTTCGTGAACAATTACAAAAGCGTAATCATGTAATTATTGCTGTATCAGAAGGTATTAAAGATCCTGCTGGCAAATATATCTCAGCAAACTCAACAGGTACTGATCAGTTTGGACATGTTATGTTAAGCGGGACTGGTAAATACCTCGAAAACCTTATAAAAAACACAATCAATTGTAAAGTACGTTCCATCGAATTAAATGTATTGCAGCGTTGTGCTTCTCATATATCTTCTAGAACAGATCTTGACGAAGCATACGAACTTGGTAAAAAAGCCTTCAACCTTGCTGATCAAGGAGAAACTGCAAAGATGGCTACCTTAACTCGTACAAGCAATATACCATATACAGTTTCTTATGGTAGCACAGATGTTTCCAATGTGGCTAATGTAGAAAAATGTGTTCCTCGTGAATGGATTACCGTGACTGGCAATGATGTTACCGAAGAACTAGTTGATTATATCTATCCATTAATCCAAGGGGAAGTTCCATTAACCTATCATAATGGTATTCCTGCTTACCTTCCTGTAGAGCATCTACTACGCTAAAAGCTTTTTTAGATTTAAAAGCAATGAAATACAACGTAAAAAAACAATCTTGAGAGTTTATGTGTCAGCGGTGAATACGACATATTCGCAGCTGACATTCAAAATTTCAAGATTGTCTTTTTTCTATTCTTCTATCATACTTTTATATTGCATCATCAAAGCTTCTAGTTCTTCTAAACTTGCAATCTCATTAACAGCATTACGTAATTTAGCCGATTTTGGATACCCTGTTGTGTACCATGCTACATGCTTACGCATCTCTCGAATACCAACGTATTCTCCTTTGAACGTAATCTGCAATTTGGCATGTCTTAGTATCATCTCAATAACTTCATCTACGTGTGGCTTCTCTGGAATAATGCCAGTAACAAAATACTCTTTGATCTGAGCGAATAACCATGGGTTTCCTTGAATACCTCTTCCGATCATAATGCCATCACAACCTGTTTCTTCTGTGATTCTCTTTGCATCTTCTACTGTCACTACATCTCCATTCCCTATAACAGGTATAGAAACTGCTTCCTTAACTTGTCTGATAATATCCCAATTAGCTCTACCACTATAGTATTGAGCTCTAGTACGTCCATGAACAGCTACTGCTGCCGCACCATTTTGTTCAATAATCTTTGCAATCTCAACAGCATTTATGCAGGTCTCATCAAACCCTGTTCGGATTTTTACCGTAAGTGGCTTTTTTATAGCACGCGAAACTTTATAAACAATTTCACCAACTAACTTAGGATCCTTTAATAGTGCTGAACCCTCACCATTGTTTACAACTTTTGGTACTGGACACCCCATATTAATATCCAAGATATCAAAATTACGATGTTCAATTCGTTTGGCCATCTCACTTAAGATATCTGGATCAGCGCCAAACAATTGTAACGCTACTGGGCGTTCCTCTTCCTTCACTTCAAGAAGTATCTCTGTATTCTTATTGTTGTACATAATTCCCTTGGCACTTACCATCTCTGTGTAGATTAAGTCAGCCCCTTGTTCCTTACATAATAAACGAAATGGCAGGTCAGTTACTCCCGCCATTGGTCCTACTATTAAATTTCCACCAATATTAACATTTCCTATTTGTAAATTCATAACACGTTCCGTGCCTTTCTAAATAGCTCTAATTCTTTCTACTTCTAAACTTTTCATAGATCAGTCGTAGTCCATTCATAGTAAGTGCTGAATCATATATATGAATCTCCTCCGTTGCATCAGCAATAATCTTACCTAATCCTCCTGTTGCAACTACCTTGATATCCTTAATTCCACTTTCTTCTTTCATCTTCTTAATGATATATTCCGTCTGTCCAATATATCCATATACAAGCCCCGCTTGCATACTTGTGACCGTATCCTTAGCTAAGATAGAATCCGGTTTCTTAATCTCAACCTCTGGAAGCGCTGCCGTATCAGACCACAACGCATTAGCACAGATACGAATACCTGGACTCGTGAGACCTGCCACGAAAGAACCATCTTCTAAGATTAAATCATATGTGGTCGCTGTTCCAAAATCAATTACTATTAATGGTCCACCATATGTCTCATATGCCGCTACTAAATCAACAATTCGATCTGGACCTACTTCTCTAGGATTTGCAGTCGCAATCTTAATCCCCGTCTTCGTTCCGGCTCCAACTATAATTGGAGTTACATTCAGATATTTGATAATACCATTCTTAAAGGAGTGCATAATATTAGGCACAACAGAGGATATAATAACAGCCTCTATATTCTCAGGTTGTATACCTCTTGTAAGTATTAATTCTCGTATAAATATTCCATATTCATCGGAAGTACGAGCTACCTTAGTCGTCATTCGGAATGTTCCAATTAACTCCTTTTCCTTGAATATGCCTAATGTTATATTCGTATTCCCTACGTCTACTACAAGTAACATATCTTTTATCCTTCCTAGGTCAATAACAATATTGAACTATAATTCGTAATCAACACAAGCACGGCTTAGCTTTACCCTGCCTATAAATGCTCCCACTTTTAGATGTTCTGGATGCATTGCATAACGATTCAAATCATCAAAGGAATCAAAATCGCAAGTAAGACATAATGTATAATTCGTGCTATCTGCATCTGAGTCGTTAATCCCTATTTCCATGCGACGAATAAAATCCAACTTCTGCGTTAGCTCCAATAACTGATTTTTTGCAATAACTGCATTCTCAATTGCTGTTTTCCCTTCCGCTTCTTTTGCAAATTCGAACATTACAATATGTCTAACCATGGCATTTCATCCCTTCTATTGCTTCATTTATTTGTTATCAAGTAAATTTGAAACATCTTCATTTAAGAAAAATGCTTTATAATAAAGCTCTAATGCTTCTAATAACTCTTCTTTTGTTCTTTGTAATTCTTTAATTTTAAGCACACTACCAACTTCATCAAATAATAAATCGCCTTCATCTGCTTCAACATGGAATACTAATGTACCATCTTCTTCATATTGAAGAGTAAGAATACCACCAATATCCTCCGTGTATAATACACACATGATCTGAAGTTCTTCTTTGACCCCATCTGGTAATTCTTTAAAATCATCATTTAAATAATATTTCTGCTCATATGCACTAGATGCACATAAGATAACGTTATCTTGATACATAATTTCTCCTATAGATATCGTACACATAGTTACGACAATACTGACCTTTCAGTTGCGAAACTATTTTATATCAACTCCACCAAAAATACAAGCACCATTTACATAAATTGTTGGCATATTCATACCTTCTGTCATAGAAGGAGTAACCGTTTTGTTATCTACACCACCAAAGATTGCTGTACAATTTGAAACAACTCTTACGTTGGATGGCACATGGATATCAATGCCACCGAATACTGCAGTTACATCTATAATTACATCTTTATCAATAATAGCATTACGCAGATTAAGATCAATGCCGCCAAATATGGCAGTAACAGCAACTCCACCAAAGTATAAGCCATTATAGTTCAAATCCTTACCAGAAAAGATAGCATTTACATTCGTGTCATTAATTGTATTGTATGCCCCGCTGCTACTGCCTGTATTAAAATTTGCGTTATTGTTATCTGAATACGTGTTAGAATTGCTATCCGTGTTTGTTGAGTTAGTTGAGTTAGTTGTGTTAGTTGAATCATAGGTGTATGTGTAAGTACTCTCTGTTTTATTGTTATTTTGATAAAAATCACCGTTCTTGTTTCTTCTACCTTCATCAAAGATTAATTTCAGACCAATGATAACAAAGATAAAGGCAACAATTAATTTACCAAACATATGCCAAGCAATAAAATCTTGCGCTGCTAATAATAACATTACACCAACTGCAAGACCGATAGCGCTTCCGGTTCTGTTTCCTCTTTCGCACAAGCCAATTGCACTAGGAATGATGATAAACAAGGTCCACCAGCCATCAAAGAAAATATCAAAATCTGCTCCGAATGCTTTCGCACCAATTAACACACCAAGTGCTATAATAATTAATCCCCAAATAAATCCTGTTGTAGAACGTTTCATACTTTGCCTCCTATTCTTATACCCCACTCCGAGATATCAGTTATTTTCAATCCTTCGTAGGTGTGTACCCTACTTCCAGGTCAATGATACCAATCTGAATTCCATGTCATCAGCCTACTTTTAATATACTTCATTCTTACTGATTGTGCAATGGATATAAGGTAAGAAAACAAAGTCGTGACAATTGTCATGTGACAATTGTTAACTATTACGTATAGGAGTATAAACCTCGGACTGAAACTTCACCAGAGTACACTTCCACCCGCTCATGATTATCCTTCTCAACAATCAAATGTCCTTCGTCGGTAATTCCTCTAGCAACTCCTGTATAAGAATCGTCCTCAGTAAGAATCCTTACTACTTGATCCTTATTAATCAGAACCTTTGAATATGTTTCCTTCAACTCACTTAGATCATGGGTTTTAAGAAAACGTTCATAATAACATTCAAGATATTCCATCGTCTTAGCAATTAACTGAGCACGACCAATGGATTTTCCTGATTCCAACAATAAAGAAGTAGCCTTGTCCTTTAGTTCCTCAGGAAAGTCTTTCATACTTACATTAACACCAATACCTACAACGATATGATTGATATAATCAACTTCTGCACTTAGTTCTGTTAGAATACCAGCTACTTTCTTTTTGTTAACAACAACATCATTGGGCCATTTTATCTTGGCTTCTAAGCCTGTCAAATCGGTAATCGCATCATTTAATGCTAATGCAGCGACTAAGGTTAACATCGAGGCATATACTGGCTTCATCTTTGGTTTAAGAATAACCGTCATAAATATCCCCGAACCTTTTGGTGATTCCCAATACCGTCCTCTTCTACCTTTTCCTTGAATCTGTTTATCAGATACAATTAACGTTCCTTCTTCTTTTCCTTCATCCGCTAATTGCTTGGCTACTGTATTGGTAGAAGTTACTTCATCATAAGAAAAAACTTGCCTTCCCATATAGTTTGTTTGTAATTTACTAAGAATAGCTTCACTGGTAACAACATCAGGCTGGCTAAGCAAGCGATACCCTTTGTTTGATACTGAATCAATGAGGTATCCTTCTTCTTTCAGACGGTTAATCACTTTCCATACCGCTGTCCTTGACACACCTAGTTGTTCACATAGCTGTTGACCTGATACATAACCATCACTATTGCTTAAAATTGTTAGTATTTTCGTCTTCATCCCGAGTCACTTCTTTCTATGCAAATGCAATTCGTAGATAATATAAACCAAATGCAATAAGAACAAATCCCACAATACCAAAGAACATTCCTATTCCTTTTTGGCCATTTACGCGAGCTTTTCTAAACCCATTACTTAAGTTCATAACACCTGCTACAATCATTAACAATGCCATTATTACGTAGTTAGATGGCATTAAAATAACTAATACAAATAATACGATAACAGCAATACCTAAAATTACATTAATTAAATCTGGTAAAAGCTTATTATTTTTAATAATCTCATTCCACTTCATCTTATCCTCCAAATTTCACTACAACTATTTATTATTCCCTTTTTATTGAACTAGGATTCTCCTAAAGGGTCCACTTATTCCCTAACAGTATATCATATATTAAAAGCTGTTGCACTATATACGATCAAGGAATCCTTGACCTAGTTAGTACAACAGCTTTATGTTCTATCTTGGATCTATGCTAATCGTATATCTTCATTTCCTTCTTCAGCTACGCGATCTTCCATTGTCTTATATTTCTTATGTTTTGCGACACACTTATATCCTGGGCGAATAATCTTACCATCATTAATGATTTCTTCAATACGGTGTGCAGACCACCCTGCAATACGTGCAATTGCAAAAATCGGAGTATATAATTCCATCGGCAAATCCAACATCCTATATACAAATCCACTATAGAAGTCTACATTAGCACTAACTCCCTTGTAGATCTTTCTTTCCTTCGCAATAACTTCAGGTGCTAATCTCTCTACCATATTGTATAGCGCATATTCTTTCTCTAATCCCTTCTCTACGGAAAGGTTCTTAACAAATCCTTTGAATATCTCAGCACGAGGATCTGAGATTGAATAAACAGCATGGCCCATTCCATATATTAGTCCTGCTTTATCGAATCTTCTTTTATTCAATAATTCAACTAAATACTCACGTACCGCTTCCTCATCTTCCCAATCTTTGATTGTTTCCTTCATATCATCAAACATCTTAACTACTTTGATATTGGCACCACCATGTCTAGGTCCCTTTAATGACCCAAGGGATGCAGCGATAGCAGAATACGTATCCGTTCCTGATGAAGTAACCACATGCGTTGTAAAAGTCGAATTATTTCCTCCACCATGTTCAGCATGTAAGACTAACGCAAGGTCCAATATAGTTGCCTCAAGATGAGTAAATTTACTATCCGGACGTAGGATATGCAATATATTCTCCGCCGTTGATAGTTCTGGTTGTGGCGAATGGATAAACAAACTATTGCCATCATGATAATGACTATATGCTTGATATCCGTATACAGATAATAATGGGAACAACGCTATTAATTGTAAACATTGTCTTAAAACATTCTCTACAGAAGTATCATCTGCCTTTTCGTCATAAGAATACAAGGTTAATACACTTCTTGCTAGGGTATTCATCATATCTCGACTTGGAGCCTTCATGATAATATCTCTAACAAAACTAGTTGGTAATTCTTCTCTATACTTAACTAATAAAGCATTCAGATTTTCTAGTTGCTCTTTACTAGGTAGTTCACCAAACAATAACAGGTATACTGTCTCTTCAAATCCAAATCTCTTCTCTTCAATAAATCCATTAACCAAGTCCTGCACATTAACGCCTTGATAATAAAGCTTTCCTTCACAAGGAACTATATCACTATCCACAATAGTATAGGATACGATTTCTGAAATCTCCGTTAATCCTGTTAATACAGCTTTACCGCTGATGTCTCGAAGACCTCTTTTTACTTCATATTTGCTATATAGCTCTGGGTCAATTTTGCTGTTTTTCTTACATATTTGGGCTAATTCTTTAACCTCATTTGCAATATCAGCGTACTCAAATTCTTTCATAATCCTTCTCCTTTCAAAATGGGTGACGGGTTACCGAAATTAATTTCACGAATTTCAAATGCGAAGTCATTCCTATAAAGCTCGATTTATATTAGTATAGCATAGAATATTTCGTTTGTATGTCATTTTTATGAAAAATTAATATTTATCCATCTTATGCTATTTTCCCCATTAATATTATTAGTCATCTAAAGCAACTTAAATATAATATTTCTGTTTTGTATTCTTCCTTTTGGCTCAGTTACAAGAAAACCTTCAAGTTATGTGACAAAAGAAGACTCTTCATATAAAATTCCAACAATCAATTTTATAAAAAGAGTCTAATTAAGTTTCATATTCGTCTAATAATTATACACCTAAAGTTGCTACCATGACAGCCTTAATGGTGTGCATACGATTCTCCGCTTCATCGAATACCACTTCTGCAAACTGCTCGAACAATTCTTCTGTTACTTCTTTCCCCTTTACTGCTGGTAAGCAGTGCAAGAATACTGTGGAATCTTTTTTTGTCTTTGCAAACAAATCGTGATTTACCTGATATGGTGAAAGCATAGCAATACGCTCAGCGGCCTTATCTTCTTCGCCCATAGAACACCATACATCTGTATAGATTGCATCAGCTCCCTCTACTGCTTCTAAATCATCTGTAATAGAAATTATAGAGCCAGATTCCTTCGCATATCCCTTACAAGTATCAACTAACTCACCTGTTGGCCACAACTCTTTTGGTGCAAGAATTGTGAAGTCGATTCCTAACTTAGAAGAACCAATCATCAAACTGTTAGCCATATTGTTTCTTCCATCACCTACGTATACTAACTTTAATCCCTTTAACTGTCCAAATTGTTCTTTCAAAGTTAAGAAATCTGCCAAGATTTGTGTTGGGTGATATTCATCTGTTAAACCATTCCAAACTGGTACACCGCTGTACTTTGCCAGCTTTTCAACCGTATCTTGTTTGAACCCACGGAACTCAATACCGTCAAACATTCTTCCAAGTACACGTGCAGTATCCTCCACACTCTCTTTGTGACCAAGCTGAATATCATCTTTACCTAGATATTCTGGATGACCACCTTCATCGATACAACCAATTGTAAATGCACATCTTGTTCTTGTAGAAGGCTTCTCGAATATCAAAGCAACATTCTTACCTTTTAAACTATTTCCTGTTATACCTTGTTTTTTCTTTGCTTTTAAATCTGCTGCCAGATCAATAAAATATGTAATCTCTTCTGGAGTGAAATCTTTCAATGTTAGAAAACTACGCCCTTTTAGGTTCATATTAATATACTTGCTCCTTTCAGCAGTTGCTCATTAATAATTATTCATCTACAATATATCTTTATTACGCACTTTGAAGAAATAATCATTTTCGGAACAACTTTATTCAATTTATATGTATATTTATACATTATATATTATACTTACTTATATCTTTTGTCAAGTTGATTTATTCAAACTTATTCTTCTATAAGATAAAATTTAAAAACCTGTAGCTCTTATAATTAAAACAGCTACAGGTTCTTAATGTTGCTTTCCCTTAAGGAAATAAAGCATAATAAAATTGATACTATTCTAAATTAATTAATAAAGTTTCTCTTCCTAATTGGATTCTTTCCTCTCTATTCTCTTTAAAATTTTCCTCATAATACTCTTTCATAGGATATAGTGTTGTCTTCCCATCTAAAACTTCTGGATATAGAAGTTCATAATTCGAATCCTCTTCATTTTCAAACCGGACCTTTAAATAGTCTGGTAGCCTTTCTGTTTTATTATAATCAGGCTCCATCTCTGCAAGAAATCCACTTATAATTACTTTTGCTCTTTCCTTTTCCTCTTCCGTTTTCAGCTCCTCAACCACTTGATTCATTCCTATTATGATTGGATTATCCTCAGGTTTACGAATTGTTGTCCAGTCAGCTTCTACTGTTATATCAATAATTATCTTTCCATCTTCCTTTTTTTCGTTTTCAAACTTCATCGAAAAATTCTCTAGCCTATTCGCCACTTGTTGAGTATCTATCATTATCTCTCTAATTTCTTTTACAATGGCATTTGCTTTATCAGCTTTTAGGCTATCACATTCATTTACTATATCAATGTCTGTATCTACTTCTTCTGTAGTTGTTGCTGGCAGATCTGTTTCCTTATCCTGTTTTTTGTTTGAACAACCTATACACACAAAAGTTATACAAAAACATGCTAATAAGATTTTAAGAATTTTGAATTTTTTCATTATTTACGCCTTCCCTTGTTTCTACTTATAAAAAGCATTCCTTATGAATTGTTGTACTTCACAAGGAATGCTACCTTGATAAATTTAAATTAATTATCGTCCTATTTAGTTTGGATTATAAAAAGTAACATCTTCTGATGAGTAGGTTTTTGTAACCTGTGTTTGCTGAACGTTAGAATGTTGTGAATATTTTATTGTACCACTTGTATTGGAAACCACTAAAGCTACATGACTTGTAGAATTCCAGAACATAAATCCCCCCTTCTTTGCACTTGAAGTAGAACTTATTGCCTTAAAATATCCTTTATCAATCATATATGTTTTAACACCAGAATAATTTCCATCTGAATCCTTATAATAGCCTGTTCTCATCCAGTAAATCCCAGCATAAGAACCCGCTTTAGGGCTTGGATTCCACTTACCTTTCTCATCGACTGGTATCCCTCCAGCGTTTATGCATTTTGAAACAAAATTAGCACAATCACTTCCCATTCCATTTTCTTTTGAAAATTCTGGCACATCTTTTGCATGATCTTTTGCGTATGTAACTGCGTCTGATGCACTATATGTAACTGCTCTAGCAACGTAATTAGTCTTACTCTCTTGAACTTCTTCCATTATAGCTTCTTTTCCATCTTGTACTCCCGGTCTCACTTCTTCATACTGAGCATATGGCACTTGAGAAAGAACAACTTCATCTTCAGAAATATCAGTACGAGAATACATTTCATAATTATTATTAGACTTTAAAGTATCAGATATTCCAATCCTATAGCAAAAAGTTGTTTCATCTGGGACATTATAGTATAACATCTGTTCTTCTAAATACTCATCTATTACTTGTTGAGCAACTGCCTTCTCCTCTAAATTTGTAATATTCTCTAAAGCTTCAATCATACCTTGTACATAAGGTGTTTCCGTTGGATTACTGATATATGTCATATCAACTATAACATCCACATCTACATAATTTTGATCATTTTCAACATCTACAAATATCGCTCTGAAATTATCGAACCTGAAATCACTCTGATATCCATTCTCTAAATCTAATTGTATACTCTGGACAATAGCTTTTGCATCTTCATCTGTTAATCTTGTCGTCTTATTCAATATCCTACTTGTTTGCTGCACCTCGTTAATTTCCGATGCTTTTACGTTTAGTTTTTCTAAGCTAACTAACGGACTTGCAATTGTAAACATGTTAACTGCTAAACAAATAGACACCATTGCTTTAAATTTTCCCATATGTTATTCTCCTTTTTATCATGTTTAAACTAAATATAAATATTTAGCAAATGAAAAGTGTCATTTCCATTAAATTGGGCGCCGAATCTAATTTAGTTAAATTTTAACATATTTTACATGATTTGTAAATAACCTAATTACAAATATATATTTTTGTAATTAGGTTATTTATTAGTTATCTTATAAACTATTGCTTAATGATAATGCTACCACTAACGTGAATTGTATTTGAAGAACTCAAATTTATAATAGAAACTGAATAAGATCCTTTAGTATCAACTGTATATGTATAGTTTATATCGCCCCCTTTTGAAGTTTCCTTTGCCTTTACTTCTTCACCTAATTTTATTACTATCTTGAATTTATCGGTTGTATTTTCTCCTGAAATAAAGACTTTTATCGTTCCGCCCTTTTGTACTAATACAGATGAAGATGTGCTCGTAGCATCAGGTTTGATTTTCATATCAACTAAATTTGTCCCTCTAGTATCAACACTAAAATATGTGCTATCTCCTATAGATCCATAATACTCTTTTATTAACTCTCCCTGCATCTTATCTTCTTTTTCTAATTCCCTATTAGTATAAGATAATATCTTGTTATAAACATGGGTGGTCCCTATTGCTGATGCATAAGTAGTAATTGGGCAAAGCACAATAGTAAAAATAATCCCTGCGGTTAAAAAAAAATTTTTTCTTTGTAAATTTAGTTTCATAATATTAGAAAGTCTCCTTTTCATATATTTTTCATTTTGACTCACGAAAGTAGTAAGTCCATATTTCTTTTTATTCCCTGCTTTATTAGCTATTCTTAGCAATAAGTCTGCATAAATACACCTCACTTCTTTAGTTGAATTTCTTAATACATATCTATCACATGACATTTCACAAAAACTATTCATTCTTGAGGTAAAACATCGAATAATAGGATTAAACCAATAAATTCCATGAAAGACTAAAATAAGCATATTAAAAAATATATCATTTTTTTTGTAGTGATATAACTCATGCTTTAGCACTAATTCTATTTCAATTTCAGAAAATAATTCTGTTGGCAAAAGTATTTTGGTTTGAATTATACCACTAATACACGGGGAATCCACTAAATTACTTCTATAAATCTCGATATTCTTATTAATCTTTAATTCGGTTAGTAGCCTGTCCTTGATTGAATTTATTTCCAAATCATTTTCCTTAGTACTCAATATATATATTTGCGTTAAAAGTCTTTTACTTTTCAGTATATCTCCTACAAAAACATAAACGACTCCTATTAACCAAAGAACAAGCAATACAAGGCTTAGTTTATTGTAATGCTGATTAAAAATATACTCACTTCCTTTTGCATAACTTATCCATGAATGAATATCCGCTCCCTTTGTTTCAACTTTTATTGGAGTAATTTTTATAAGATTATTAATGGGTATTAAAACTGCAGGTACAAAATAAAATAGCAATATCAACTTCATTAACGTATATTGTAAAGTAACCTCATACTTGTTGAGTAATCTATCTATGAACAGCAGAAATATAAATAATATACTTCCAGTAATTGAAATAGTTAATAGCACTATAAAAAAATTATTCATCCTTTAAATCCTCTAAAAAAGATTTGACTTTGTTTAATTGCTCATCAGTTAATCTTTTCTTATTAAAAAAAGCTGAAATAACACTCTCCAACCTATCTATGGTTTGATCTCTAATCATTTCCTCATATTCATTACGAGAGATTTTGGGAGTGTAAACATAATTTTTCCCTTTTCGATTAATCTCCACATAACCTTTTTTTATAATTCTGTGTAATATAGTACTCATCGTTCCTTGGGCTTTATCAAATTTTGAATAAATATCATTACTGGTTATTCCCTCTTGATTATTCCAAATAACTGTCATAAATTCTAACTCAGTATTTGATAACTTTTTTGTTTGATTTTCTTTAGACATTAATAATCTCCTTCATATACAGGCTATACTCTTTGCGTTATATTTTGCCATATAAATCCAATTATGTAAACCCTATCTTTACAATACTTTTCCAATTCAAAGATACGGAATCTTATTTTCACATCCTTCCATTTGTTCTGGACCATTCATCTCTACAAAATTAAAAAGAAGAATTGCATTTTCATGCTCAGCTTATCAACTTCTACATAACCAAAACCACATCTCTACATCCCACTGATGAACCTATATTATTCGCAGTTAAATACTCCGTTTCAAAATCACCAGAACCGACACTACTATTAAATATTTCTGCTTGTATTTCCTCCGTATCTACTCTTACTGAAGCACTGTAATGCTAATATTATAATTATTATCTAAAAAGTTCACAAAAAATACAAATTATTCATACGAATCACAAAAAACTATGATAAGATATACATATTATTATTTCAAAGGTGGTGTAAATTTACGAAGAAACTTTTAATTGTAGAAGATGATAAAGATATACAAGAATTTTTACCTTCATTCTTAGTAAATGAAGGTTATGAAGTCACTATCGCAAGTGATGGAGTAGAAGCCATTACGAAATTTCCAAATCACAACTTCGACCTGATTTTATTAGCTGTCATGTTGCCCGAAATAAATGGTTACGGCGTATGTGAATTTGTTAGAAAGTCCTCGAATGCGCCTATCATAATGCTCTCAGCATTAAGTTAAATATGAGAAAGATTTGGATTTATGGAGTAAAAGAATCTAATCTTTCATTAATTGTTAATCGTGTTAATAATGGAGAAATTCTAAGTATTTCAGAAATGGACGAAGCACTTTATAATAAAATTTTAATTAAGTATGTTTACTATCTAGCCATTCGGACACTGGTTTCTGGAATTTCTTTAAAAAATAGGACTTTTCTATTGAAAAGTCCTATTTTTTATTCATGTAGACTATCATAAGATATACCTTATCGAATTGTTACATCAATATCGCCTGAACCAGACTTTAGATGTAATTGTTTATCCATAACTGTATCACTTCTATAGTTCTTACCAAAATCATTACCATTAATCTCTATATCATTACCATCGATTTCGAATGAATACTCATCTTCGTCTCCATCAAGATTTAATTCGATATCTCCACTACCACATACAAACTCGGATACACCTGTTAATTCTCCCTTTAGGTAGACGTCGCCTGAACCTGTTTGTGCAGTCATATTCATAACTACCATATTCTTTCCTTCTATGTCCCCAGAGCCAAGCTCCAAATCACAGTCTCTTGCTTCTAAACTCTTAAATATAAAATCACCAGATCCAACTGCCATGCTCATCTTATCACATTCAACATATCCAAAGGTTATATCTCCAGAACCCAAAGATGCACCTATATTATCAGCAGTTATATCCTTCACCTCAAAATCACCAGAACCAACACTACAATCAAATTCTTCAGCTTGTATTGCTTCCACAACTACATCCCCGGAACCTACTGTTATATTGCATTGCTTCGCAGGCAAATTAGTATTTACTATAAAATCACCACTACCGTTATTAATCGTAATTGTATCGAACTGTATGTCTCTTGGAATCGTTACTGTAACTCTTGAAGGTTCCTCAAATAAACTGAAATGAAATTCAAATTTTTTTTTATTTGTCTTGACTATTAGAGTATTTCCTTCTTGTGTAAATGTATAGCTGTTTTCTTCTAGGTTCTCACCTTTCACATAGAAGGAATCTCCTTCAACAATTTTGAAATCAACACTACCATTCTCAATCTGTATATTAGTAATATCTCCGGTTGGAGAGAACGCATCATCTACACGCTTTCCTGTGGAATCAGATGCCAATATTAATACTCCAATTATTATGACTATAACAATAAGAAACTTATTAGATTTTCCATATGTATTCATCTGCTTTTCTTCCTTCCCTCTCTTAATGAATTAAAGGGAGTTTTCACACTAATAACAAAAGAACAATAACTCTTACTATTTCATTAGTAGGAACCTAAATCTTCTTTGCATAATTAATGTGATAACTCCCTTTTCTATATTGATTTTTATAACAATCCATCTAGAAATATAACGCTATCATGTATAACACATATTTATATATTATACATCAACGAAACCTAAACGCAAGCATTTTTTGTTAATATATAAGTATATGTTATTCTCTATTTCAAATAAATACCGTCTACCACTGTTGTACAAAATCCTCCTCTTGTTCGCCCTTCATATTCAACTTTTAGCGCCTGAAATACGGGCTCCATCATTGGAATAATTCTTGTACCTGCCTCTGTCCTTGGAAGTAAAACTTTAAATTCACATTTATAAGTATCTTCTCTTCTAGGGTAGTATGTCATTGCTTGGCTCATGTCTATCATACGTGTTTCCATATTTACAGCCTGCCAACGCAACCCTACTGCTTCAGCTATTCTGCAACCAGAATCACGAACAGCTAACTGAAACGTGGGATGCAAGTAAGTCCTCTTGTAACGGACGGAATGTCGATTCTAGAAAGCCGCTCTTCTCTCCAACCTCCCCCCCAACCGGCTCAAAATCTCATTGGTAATGGTTCCAGTTTGCTCTGCCAAATCATACACCGTAATTTCTTTTTCACCACTTTTTCCAATGACAACAACCTCATCTCCTTGATGTACTCCTTCGATTTCTGTGATGTCAATTAGTGTTTGATCCATACAAACTCGTCCCACAATTGGTACTTCTCTTCCTGCAATTAAAACAGAACCTTTTTCATCTGATAATTCTCTTGGAATACCATCGGCATAACCTATCGTGATTGTTGCAATCACGCGTTCCTGTTGTGCTACATAAGCCATTCCATATCCTGCAGATTCTCCTACATGTAATCTTCTGATGGACGCGATTCTAGATTTAATGGACAAGACTGGTTGTAATGGTAGCTTACTTCCTTCATAATCATGTTTTGTGCTTAAAATTCCATACATTGCAATTCCCACTCTAGCATAATCACCACCATATTCTGGATAATTAAGCACTCCATAACTAGCTAGCAAATGTGTTTTGGGTACGTCGATTCCACGTTGTTGTAATGTTTCTATCAATTTTTGAAAATGATTTTTTTGCTCCTTTGTATATTCTACCTCTCGCTCACTGTTCCCATCCGATACACATAGATGACTATAAATTCCCGTAATATTTAAATGATTCATTTCAAATAAGGACGCGATTTTATCCACATGCTCTGCTCGTTCTCCCAATCGATGCATTCCAGAATCGATAAGTACATGAACATTCAGTCTGTTGCCACAAGCATTTAAAACTTCTCCATAAGAAACATCCACCACTGATTGTGTCAACTTATATGACTCTAGTGCTGGAATTTCTTCTGGATGTGTATAACCAAGTACTAAAATCTGCCCACGTATTCCTGCTTTTCGTAACTCGATTCCTTCCGATACGGTAGCAACACAAAAATCCATAATTCCCAATCGATTCAGCTCTCTCGAAATTAAAACAGCACCATGTCCATAAGCATTCGCCTTCACTGCCGGCATTAATTTACAGTGTTTTGGAAGTTTATTTCGCAAATAATTTATATTCTCCTTTAAGGCGGTAAAATCAAGTTCCACCCATGCTCTTACGCCGCTTACACTGCACATAACACATTTCCCTCAACTAATGCTTCTTTGATTAAAATACTAATTAATTTCTCAAACTCCAATCCGATTTCTTTCATCATATTTGGATAGCGACTGTGGGAGGTGAAACCTGGAAGTGTATTTACCTCATTAAAAACAATCTCACCATCTGGTGTAAGAAATGAATCCACTCTCGCTAATCCACTACATCCAAGTACCTTATAAATACGTGCGGACATTTGTTTTATTTCACTAGCAAGCTCCTCTTCAATTCTTGCTGGAACATGAATGGCACTAGATTGTAATGTGTATTTTTCAGTAAAATCGAAAAAACCTTCGGATAATTCAATCTCATCCACCTCTCCAATTACCAATTCATCTGTTCCCAAAATAGCGCATCCCACTTCAAATCCTTCTATATTTTCTTCCAGAATCACATTGTCATCATACTCTAATGCCTTTTGTATCGCGCAAGCCAATTCCTCTTGTTTTCCTACTTTGCTAATTCCATATGAAGATCCTGCTTTGACAGGCTTTACAAACAATGGAAATCCTAATACTGCTCCTATCTCTTCTACCTGTTCTTCCAAATACTGCCCTACTTTTAACACATAAGACATGGGTACTCGAAATCCTTCTGCCGCCACAAGTTTATGGGTACGTTCTTTATCCATGCAAAGCGCCGCCGCCAATACCTTACATCCTACAAATGGAACTCCCGCTAATTCAAGTAACCCCTGTACCGTTCCATCTTCTCCATTTTTTCCATGCAACACTGGAAATGCCGCATCAAACGGAATTGTTCTTTCTTCCCCTACCACCAAAAATTCATGCTTTTCTGGACATAATGACATTGCAACTGGAGTACAAGTTGATTCCGAATACCATGTATCTGCTACAATCTCCTTTATCGTTCCTTCATAGTGAAACCACTGTCCTTCTTTTGTAATCCCAATCATGACAGGCGTAAATTGTTCTTGATCCATATGGGTAAGTACAGAACTTGCAGACTCCAATGATACCCCATATTCTGATGATTTTCCTCCAAAAATAACTGCTACTACTGTTTTCATAATCTATTCTCCGTTCCTATGCAATTTGTAATTGTTTATTTGCACCCATTTCACTGACATATTCCGTAATAATAAATCCATCTATATTATTTCCTGATACGCAAAATGGAATATCCTCGTCAACTTCAATGATTTGACTTTCTTCCTCTGACTGCTTTACAAATGAAATACAAACGTGAATTCCATTGCCCCTATATTCAAAAGCCTTACTTCCACGCTCATACTCACGTAAAAATGCAATGTATTCTTCCAATGTAAACCCTTTCTCTTCCATAATCATTGCATGAGGTACCCCCACATAACGAAAATGCCATGGTTCATGTCCTATTCCTGTAACTTCTTCTTTTCCTTTTGGGTAGCGCTCGATAAATCCGAACTTTGCCATCTCCTCACGAAACTTTTTACAAATTCCATCATATAAAAATGGCGCTGACTTTAACTGAAACATATTACGTCTTAGCCCTAGGTCAACTGCTAATCCTGTTTCATGCTCGCTATGACCTGGAACTGCAACGTATTGTTTTGTATACGCTTCACCTTTCGTCTCTAGTATTTCCTCCCAAATCTCTTGTTGTCTTTCTTTGGAACGAAACCCGCTATTAATGCGAATCTTCGACCACCCATTGATTTGCTCCATCAATGCATTTAACATGGTGGCAGCCTCATGGGTAAGGGAAACCAAAGGTTCTCTCTTATTGACAGATACTAAAGTATCCGCGTCTACTTCTGCTTTATTTGGTGACATATGGTTAACTAAAATAAGACTTCCTTGTGCTACCGATCCATTTAAAATACATTGTGTTTTCATCAAATTCCTCTCCCTTTTATTTGCTCTCCCTTAACTTCCTCCTTATCTTATCAAAGTTTTTTCTTCTATATTTTTGTTTTCTATGTGTTAGACATGATAACTTACTTATAAAAGTCTTACAAAATTATGACAAAGAGCGATTGGATATAGAAATTTAATTTATAAAAAAGAAAAAGGCGTAGAGTATGCATGCCTACATTCTCTACGCCTCTCTCTTTCTTTTATATTAAGTACCCTACAACCTACGCTCTAATTTTCACAACGCTCCACCGGCAATACAATCGTAAACTCCACAGCCTCTCCTTCACTTTTCACTGTAATCTCTCCATGATGAAGCTCTACAATCTCTTTTGCAATGGCTAGTCCTAACCCTGCACCACCTGTATTGCTTCCTCGAGACGAATCTAGTCGATAGAATTGTTCAAAGATATGTTTTAACTTCTCTGGTGGGATAGTTTTTCCCTTATTCTTTACTTTAATAATAATTTCTTTTGATTTCGAATCTATGTCAAGATCCAAGCTAATCGTCGTATTGGCATAACTATAATTGATAGCATTACGAATCAAGTTATCAAATACTCGTTCTAATTTATTGGGATCACAAACCAGTTCAATGCCTTCAATAATATGCAAATCCCACTTCAGATTTTTCTCTCCTAATACGGGATAAAATTCAAATGACAATTGCTCTAACATACGGCTTAGATTCACAGTCTCTAAATCCAATGAAATATTGGTCAAATTAAATCTCGTAACTTCAAAGAACTCATTGATTAACGCCTCCAAACGTTCCGCCTTATCCAGTGCAACTCCCGTATATTTGGTACGAATCTCCCCTGAAATCTGAGGTTCATCACGAAGAAGCGTTAGGTAACCAATCACACTAGTAAGGGGCGTTTTCAAATCATGAGCCAAATATACAATCAAATCATTTTTTCGTTGTTCCGCTTCCTTAGCAGCTCTTATATTATAGATGGACGCTTGTCGAATTTGATTTAACTCATTTTGAACTAGATTTAGTTCTTTGGAAAGCTCAATCATTTGCTCCGGTGACTGACTGATGCTTTTCGATGCTTCTACCACTTCATCCAAATAGTGCATTGGCTTACGGAAATAATAGTACGTGATAAATATCCATTCTACCATTACCGTAAATGGACCTAAAACCAAAATATACGATTGGATTACTTGTAATATTCGATAAATAATACTTTCATAATACCACGTAAATGAACTAAAAATGGCCCAGCTAAAAAAGATAAATAGAATAGTCCCCAAAGCGGAACCAACAATGGCTAATATATATTGACTCATAATAGAACGAGTTAATTCACTCTGACTCATTTTTCGATATTTTCTTTGTTCTCTATTCAATGGTGTACCCCACTCCCCATACCGTTTTAATATATTTGGGTTTTCGTGGTGGCTCCTTTAATTTTTCTCGTAACCTAGCAATATGCGCCATCACCGTATTGTTATTATCTAAATATTTCTCGCCCCACACCGCTTCAAATAGCTCTTCTGAGGCAACCACACTTCCTTTATGCTCACACAGATACCACAAAATATTAAATTCAATTGGCGTAAGTGATACCTCTACCTCATTTAACATACATTTGTGACTGTCTTTATTGATGGAAAGTCCTCGAACATTAAATTCCTGTTGTACTGGTTCCATTGCTTCTGCGACATTATATCTAGTAAATCGACGTAATTGCGTTTTGACTCTAGCAATCACTTCGAGTGGATTAAATGGTTTTGTAATATAATCATCAGCCCCCAACGTAAGTCCTGTAATCTTATACATATCTTCCACTTTCGCGGTTAACATAATAATCGGGAACATATGCTTTTCTCTTATTTTTTGACATAGCGTAAAACCATCCATATCCGGAAGCATCACGTCTAGAAGCGCCAAACTAATGGATTCCTTCTCCACACATTGTAGTGCTTCTGTTGCACTATAAAATTTAAAGACATCAAAATTCTCATTTTTAAGGTATACTTCTACCAAGTCTGCGATGGCACATTCATCATCTACTACTAAAATCGACTGTTTCATTCTCTTTTTTTCTATCCTCTCTTTGCCTTACTCTTATCCATAGTATTCCCACTCCTAGCGAAATCACACATACAAGCAAATAATGAAGGAGACTATTTCCAATCAAATATTCTGTTGTTTTTGTCACTTTTCCAATTCCTCGAATGACTAAAATACTAAGAGGATGAATGAGATATACGATTAGAGAAAGGGATCTCATTTGCATTTGTGGCGCTTTGGGAATCGATTGTACTCCAATAAATAAAAAATACATGGTCGGTAACAAGAAGAAATACATACTATCATGCCGAGGAATCTGGTATGTTCTGAGTACAAAAGCTTCCGCCGTCATACAAAGAAAACTAACACTTAATCCAATCCACATATATTTTATTTTACTTGTTCGTTTTTTACCAACATACGCTCCTAACCAAAGAAACATTGGTGCAAAAAACACACCATTTCTCGTATAGGTAGCTATTTGAAACAGAATTTTATACATTGTATTCAAGGCAGGAATTTGCTCACTTATACCATAATAACTATCGCCAAATGTACCAATCACATATAGCACAAAGGACATTACTCCCAATCCGCCAAATGACACCCACTTTCTACCTACCACCAATAATGATACCCCTAATATGGATGCAGGTAAATACCATAAATGATAAAATGTCCCATCGAATACAAGCAAACGCCCCCACTCCAACAAAGAAAGTCCCTCAAATTTCCCCGTATACCACCCAATAGGAAAATATAATACAATCGCCACTATATAAATATATAAAGTCTTTTTTAAAAATTGGATCACTTTTTCCTGCTTCCATTCTGCCAATAAAAAAAATCCACTCACCATAAAGAAGAACGGAACCGCTATTCTTGCCATTATTCTTGTTACAAAAAAATCCCCTGTTTTGCTAAATGAGTCAAGGGGTGACGTGTGAATCATTACTACTAATAATGCGGCAATCAACTTCATGACATCGAAAGCACCATATTGCTTTGTTGTCTGTCCCTCCATGTTATCGACACCTCCATTTTGTTACAACAAATCCGTCCATATTATTTCCGGAAATATGATAAATGGACTGCTCGTCTACCCTAATGTTGGTGTTTTGACCATGTTCTGCACTGAGATAAGACACTTCAAATTCCGTTCCCCTATGTGTAAATTCATATTCTCGTTTCCCATGTTGATAGTCTTTGATAAACTCCATATATTCTTCTAACGTAATATTCAACTCTTCCATAATGGTAGCATGTGGTACCCCAACATATCGAAAATGCCATGGTTCGTGACCGATTCCCGTCACTCTTTCTTTCCCTTTTGGATAACGTTCCACAAACCCATATTGACTGGCATACTTACGAAACTTCCCACATATTCCCTCATACGGAAAACTGGGGCAAATAAAATCTAGCTCTTCACCCTTTAATCCAAGATCGATGGCGAGCCCAGTTTGATGTTCACTATGACCTGGAATTGCCACGTAAGTTTTGGTGAATTCTTCACCATTTTCCCTAAGGGAATCGTCCCAAATCTGCTGCTGTTCTTCTCTTGAGCGCCATCCACTTACCCCTTCAATTTGATTCCAACCTTTGATTTTTTGCATCAATTCCTCTAGTAAAATTCCTGCTTGGCGATCTAATAAAATATCTTGCTTTCTATGATGAATGGGAAACAATAACTTCTTTTTCTTTTCTTGACGAAAGGAATGTTGTTCATTGACTACAATTAAGTTACCCGTGTGAATTTTGTGATTTGCAATTTGCTCTACTCTCATACCTTACTTCCTCATTTTCTTTTCTTCTTTTCAAAAGAAAAACTCTCCATCTCTTGATTACCTACATCCTATCAAGAAATGGTGCGTTATGTTTATGTTTTCTATCGTAAAGTTATGAAGGTTTTCTCACAAGAATCTTACAAAGTTATGATTTTTTTCAATCCTTTCCTTCGTAAGCGTCAAATCTTTTGCTCCATTCAGGCTGCCATTAACATATCCGCTTTCTTCACCTTTCCATCTTCATTGACTTTATCCAATATGCAATGTTTTTTGACACGATGCAAAACAAAAAAGGACACTCTTCTAAAATTTATTTTAGAAAAATGTCCTCATAGTGCATGTTTATTAAATTGAATTCTGATAGCAAATCTCTACCATCACGTATTATTAAGAAATTTCCCCCTTTCTATAGGAACTGTCGTTTCTTATGGAATAGTATTTCATGGTTTGACATTTTTTCAATCTGGATTTTCCATAAAAAAACATTGTGATGCAAATAGCAATTCGCCATAACTTTGTATACCCATCAAATATATTTTACTTATTATATTCATAAACGAATATGCTGAATTTTTCATAACAATTTGATTATTAATATTGAAAAAACTACGGTAACAACAGGTAAGCTTGCAATTAGGTAAAATATAAATTATTATTCTATTTCCAATGGCACAAAACAAAACTTTGTACAATCCACCAAACCACGATTTGTTAATCTTAATTCAGGTAAACAAGCAAGTGGAATTAATGCCATCGTCATGTATGGTGAAACAATATCACAGCCAATTGCCTCCCATGCTTTCGTTACTCCTGCAACCATTTCAGCCATTTCAGCCACTGGCTTATTATTCATTAATCCAGCGATTGGAAGTGGCAATACACCAATTAGTTTTCCACCTTGTGCAACAGCCATACCACCGCCGCATTCTACGAGTGCATTCGCTACAATTGCCATATCTACATCATTACTTCCTACAACGAGTAAGTTATGTGCATCATGGGCAACAGTGGAAGCCATCGCTCCATCTTTAATATGAAATCCTTTGACAAAACCAAAACCTTTTTTTCCCGTGTTATGGTGACGCTCAAATACAACTGCCTTTAATACATCCTGATTAGGGTTTGCGTGAATATGTCCATCATTCACAGGAACTTCCATGTGTCTTTCATAAGTACCAACTTTTTCAGGTATTATCTCAATTACACGCACTTGTGCATTATCTTGTTTTTTTGTTTTTATTTTAAAGGAATCTGGAGTAATTGATTCCTTGATATGCATTGTATTTGTTGCTTTTTCCGGAAATTCATACTTTTCTAATTCGATGCACATCTTACCGTCTTTTGCAACAACATTTCCATCAATAATCACTTCATTTACATTCAAATCAGTTAAATTATCAAGAAATACGATATCCGCACATTTACCAGGAGTAATAGACCCTAGATCCTGATCCATATGAAATGCTTGAGCACAATTAATTGTAACCATCTGAATTGCCGTTAGCACATCAATTCCCTCTTCCACTGCTCTTCTTACAATGTGATCTAGATGACCGTCTTCTACTAATGTATGAGGATGGGTATCATCTGATATAAGCATAGCAAAACGTGTATCTATATTTTCTTCGGTAATACTACGAGCAACATCTTTTAAATCATGCCAAGCACTGCCTTCTCTAAATTGAGCATACATACCCAATCGCATTTTTGCCAAAGCTTCTTCTTTGCTGGTTGATTCGTGACATGCGCGCACTCCACTTGCAATATAAGCATTTAAACCTTTTCCAGTATCTGAGATGGACCAATGACCAGTTACTGTCTTATTTGCCTTTAGTGTCTCACCAACAATTTGATGAGTGTGATCACTACTACCTACAATCCCAGGGAAATTCATCATTTCACCAAGGCCAACAACACTATCCCATTTCATACTTTCTGCTACTTCTTCTGGACCAATATATGCCCCAGTATCTTCAAATCCAGGTACTGCTGGAACACAAGAGGGCATAGTTACCATATTTTTCAACGGAGTGTGCTTTCCATCTTCAATCATATAATGTACTCCATCCATTCCAAGAACATTACAAATTTCATGAGGATCCATATATATTCCTACGGTTCCATGTGGTACTACAGCTTTTGCATATTGACTAACAGTCATCATGGAAGACTCCACATGGATATGTCCATCCAAAAAACCTGGTGTGATGTATCTCCCTTCCGCTTCGATTACCTTAGTTCCTTCACCTATGCAATGAGTAGCATCACCAACTAAAGCAACTCTGCTATTTTTAATTGCAACATCCGTATGTTCCATAATCTCTTTGGTACATACATTGATAAGTTTCGCCCCCTTAATCACTAAATCAGCACTTTCTCTTCCCATAGCTACCGCAGATAAATTCTTTGACACCTGCCATAGGGGTTGTTCTTTAAACATATTGAACATAATCAGTCCTCCTCATACGTAATGTTTCTTCAACTATATTATATATCATACCAGTTCCCCTATTTTTTTACCATTACCATCTATGTATTGCAAAAATAGAAGACGGTAAACACCGTTCAATTAAGATGTAGTATTGCCGCCACCATGGCATCATGATGCTCCAACATCTTGATACCTTGGAAATGCCATCTTATATATTCATATCCCTTCTCTGATAAAAATAATAAGTGAAAACAGAGAAAACCACAACTAACCCCACGGATAATATCGTAACAACAATGCTCATCTCATTGTTTTTTACTAACTTCTCAAGATTAAAGTATGTAAAGGGTGATACTACGTTTAAGAAATTCAAGTGTTCCACTAGTTCCGTAACTTTAGATATAACAAAACCGATTAGTAGTATATTCGTAGCAATCGCGCCGGATTTTTTTGACTTTCTCATGAATGAGGCCAACATGGTTCCAAGAGATAGATAAATAAGTTGTACCAAGAACATGGATACATGTAGGAGAACAATCTCCCCAGTAATATCTTCTGTTGCATGAAAGGATGAAACTATCCCAATTGAGGATACCAGGGACACAATATTGATAATCACTACATTCACCAAGGAAGCTAATAACTTTGAAGTAATAATTGCTTTCCTTGATATAGGTTTTGCGATTAAAAACTCTGAAGTCTTATCTCTTTCCTCCTTAGCAATGATTCCACTTCCCAGTAAAACAGCATGGATAGCAACTGTGATTTGAATATACGGGAACAAGAACGCATAAAATCCTCCTATTTTAGTAACTTCAAAACTCCCCAGTCCCAAAAGTATCTTCATTGTATGTGGCAATTTATCAAAAACCTCGGTGCTAGCTCCGCCCGCAGAATAAGCTGTATACTTACCCATACCGCTTATGACCAACAAAATCATACATACACTCCATATAATTAGGGCCTTCCGATTCGCCCTTAATTCTTTTATAAATACATTCATTACCGAACCTCCTTTAGGATTTTAGCATCTGACGACATGAATATCATTGAAAAGCTTTTACATCTACCTAACGACACGAATAGCCTTCAAACGCTTATATAATCTAGTTAACAGCGTGAATATCCTTTTTGTTATAAACTATATAGCTGACAACAATAGATATAGCCACAATAACAGCACCAGTAATTAGATAAAATACCTCGTATCTATTCTTCTGAATAATGTGGTAAACATCAAAATATTTAAAAGGTGAAAATATTCGTTTGATTTTTTCACTATTATCAGTTACAAGTAATGTGCCAATAAAATAAAATCCAAAAACAAATCCAAGTGAAACAGGAAGCACGTTCTTTAACTTTTTAAAGAATACAGATATAAGCATTCCGATGGCTAAAAATATAATTTGAACAAAAAACATACTAAGATTAATCATAAAAAATGTTACTAAACTAAAATCTTCTGTTTTTGCCATGTTCGCCATAATAGTTGATAGGGTAATAAATATAACATTTGTAATAACTAATGCAGTGCAAGCTGCAAGTAATTTTGCACTTACAATCACAGTACGTGATACTGGCTTTACAAGGAGAAAGTCCGCAGTTCGCTCTCTTGACTCCTTAGAAAGAATCGACACGCCTAAATTCATGGCTTGTATCGCTCCACAAAGAACTATAAAAGTAAATATCATGGAGTAAAAGCCCAACAAGGATGAAATGTAATCCAGATTGATGCCAAGCATTGCACGAATTGCTTCTGGATATTCCCCTAACAATTGCTTAAAATCTGCTGCATCCTTTGCCATACTTGGATAAATGGACAAATAAAGTGCTGCAAGTGCAAGCATACTAATAGTCCACGTAATAATCGACTTTCTAAGTGACTTAAGTTCATACAAGAACATATTCATACATCTAATCCTCCTTAGCATAATAATGCATAAATATTTCTTCAAGATCCGGCTCTTCAATAGAAATGTTACGAAGCTCCATCTCGCTAATCCTTTTCATTATGGTATTAATATTACCCTTGTATATAAAATGAGCCGTATTCTGCTTTATTTCAAAATTGTTAACACCCTTAATCTCAAACAGTTCCTTATTAACCCCAGCTTTCGTTTCAATACTAAAGCGCTTATAGCTATTTTCCTGAAGTGAACTCATCTTTTCTGTCTTAATGATTTTTCCCTCTTTGATAAAGGCTACACGACTACACATTTTCTGAACCTCACTGAGGATATGGGAAGAGAAGAACACCGTAGCTCCCTTCTGATTTTCCTGTGAAATGAGGTCAAAAAACTTCTGTTGCATCAAAGGGTCCAACCCACTGGTAGGTTCATCTAGAATGATTAGCTTTGGTTCATGAAGTAAACCTTGGACGATGCCGACTTTCTTCTTATTACCAAAGGACAAGTCATCAATCTTCTTTTTTAGATCAAGGTCCATCACCTCAGCTAACTCTTTGATTCGTTTTGTACAGTCCTTTTTATAAAAGCTTGCAGAATACTTTAGTAAATCCATAACCCTCATATTATCGTAATAGAAAACTTCAGATGGCAGATACCCAAGTTCCTTTCTAATCTCTGGATATTCCCTGCAGCTCTTTCCAAAAATCGTAGCTGTTCCACTAGTTGGATGTATCAAGCCAAGCAGGGTTCTTATGGTAGTCGACTTACCTGCTCCATTGGGACCGATAAATCCAAAAATCTCTCCTTCTTCCACGTTCAAATTAACATCAATAATACCTCTTGCTCCTCTGTAACTCTTAGTTAAATTCTTGATTTCAACTACATTCATACCCATATCCTCCAACCACATTATAGTTTATACTCTTCCTTATATAAATTACTCTTTAATAAATTCATACTTTCAGTAAAGTCCTTCATCATGTTGTCCAAATCCATTACTTGGTTACTCTTCGCCTGATTAACAAAACCTTCACTAATCCACATCAGCATCTTCATGACAAGCTTTACATCCACACCCTCTTTAAATTTCGAATAATCCATTCCTTCAAAGGCAATTTTATCTCGGAAGACATCAGACTTAGACATCCACTTTTTTATATCTTCTTTTACCTCCTCATTACTCTCGAAAAAAACGCTACTTAAATAAGATAATGCTGCAGGATGCTTTTTTATAACTCCTGTTTTTATGGTTGCTGCCATTGTAATTCTTTCAAAGAAATCTGTTATATCCTTATCGAACTTTTCATCGATTTCTTCCATGATAAGCTGAAAACAATAGTCTAGCAAAAAAAGATATAAATCTTTTTTCGTACCAAAGTAGTGAAAAACCATTGCTTTTGAAATACCTGCCACATTCGCAATATCACTTACTGAAGTTTTCTTATATCCATTGGTGCCAAATGCCTGTAAGGCAGCATCTACAATAGTTGTCTGCTTATCCACTGTTAGATTATAAAACTTATCCAATCTCTCACCTCTTTTCGACCGAATCGGTTTATAGCAATATTATACTGCCATAAACCGATTCGGTCAAGAGTAATCATAACTTCTGAACTTTTTATATTTCAATAATTTGCTACCTTAATTAATAAGGACTCTTCCACTATCTCCTTTCTTTTCTCAATAAACAAAAAAGACACCTTTCTAAATTTCTTTAGAAAAGTGCCTTAAAATACACTGCGTTTATTTGTCTAATGTCTTCATCGTTGGGAATAACAATACGTCACGAATAGCAGATGAATCAGTAAGTAACATGATAAAACGGTCAATACCGATACCAATTCCGCCTGTAGGTGGCATACCATATTCAAGAGCACATAAGAAATCTTCATCAAGATGATCTGCTTCATCATCACCTGCCACACGATTTGCTTCTTGCGCTTCAAAACGTCCACGTTGGTCAATTGGATCATTTAACTCAGAGAATGCGTTTGCCATCTCTCTCTTAGTAATAAACAATTCAAAACGTTCTGTATAATTTGGATCCGTTGGTTTTCTCTTAGCTAGTGGAGAAATCTCAACTGGGTGATCCATAACAAATGTAGGTTGAACTAACTTCTCTTCTACGAAATCTTCAAAAAATAAGTTAAGGATATCACCTTTCTTATGTCTAGCTTCAAATTTTACATGATGTTCTTTTGCAAGTGCTTTGGCTTGCTCATCTGTTTCCACTTCATTGAAATCAATACCAGCATACTTCTTAACCGCATCAACCATTGTTAAACGCTCAAATGGTTTAGCTAAGTCAATTTCAACACCATCATAAGATATTAAAGTGGTTCCTAGAACTTTCATAGCTACTGTACGATATAGATCTTCTACTAAATCCATCATTCCTTGGTAATCAGTGTATGCTTGATATAATTCAAGTAAAGTAAATTCTGGATTATGACGTACAGATAAACCTTCGTTACGGAATACTCGTCCGATTTCATATACACGTTCTAAACCACCAACAATTAGTCTCTTAAGATATAATTCAAGAGAAATTCTTAAGTTCATATCTTGGTCAAGAGAATTGTGATGTGTAGTAAAAGGTCTTGCAGAAGCACCACCTGCGATTGGAACTAATACTGGAGTCTCTACTTCAATAAAGCTTTTACTATCAAGATAGTTACGAATCTCGCGAAGAATTAAAGAACGCTTAATAAAAGTATCTTTAACCTCTGGATTCACAATTAAATCAATATATCTTTGACGATATCTAACATCTGTATCTTTTAATCCATGGAACTTCTCAGGAAGTACTTGTAAACTCTTAGTTAATAAAGTAACTTTAGTTGCATGGATAGAGATTTCACCAGTCTTTGTTTTGAACACAGTACCAGCTAAACCTACAATATCGCCGATGTCGAATTTTTTGAATTCTGCGTAATCCTCTTCTCCAACACTGTCTCTTGCAACGTAGGATTGAATATTACCTTGAACATCTGCTATATTACAAAAAGATGCTTTTCCCATAACACGCTTTGACATAATACGTCCAGCAAGTGCTACTTCTTTGCCTTCTAATTCTTCAAAACTATTCTTCACTTCCATACTATGATGCGTTACATCATATTTCATAATTTGAAAAGGATCTTTTCCTCTTTCCTGAAGGTCAGCGAGTTTCGCTCTTCTCACCTTAAGGATTTCATTAATGTCCTGTTCTACTACATTCTTTTCTTCAGCCAATTCATTCACTCCTTTATGTAACCTAACTGGCTTAGTTAGATCTTTGAATTTCTAGTATTTTATACTTAATAGCACCTGATTGTGTTTCCACTTCAATAGTATCGCCAATTTTCTTACCGAGTAACGCTTGACCTACTGGCGATTCATTTGATATTTTTCCTTTTAAAGTGTTAGCTTCTGTTGAGCCAACTAATTTATAATCTAAGATATCATCATATTCCATGTCCATGATTCTTACACGGCAACCAATGTTGATTTTATTAAGATCAACTTCGTCTTCAACAACAACTTCTGCATTCTTTAAGATTTTGTCGATTTCTTCGATTCTAGTTTCGATATCTCTTTGTTCGTCTTTTGCAGCATCATATTCAGCATTTTCAGATAAGTCACCCTGTTCTCTTGCTTCTTTGATTTTTTGTGCTACTTCTCTTCTTTTATTAACTTTTAATTCTTGTAGTTCTTCCTCAAGTGACTTTAAACCTTCGTAGGTTAAAATATTTTTCTTGTCTGCCATGTTAAACCCAACCTCCAAAATAATTATTACTGAAACTATTCTTTACATTACGCCCATCTGCACCAGACCGACAAGCCTATATGCGAATAAACACTAACATGAGTGCATCTCTTCTTCACTCTTTTATCAGATTATTTATTCTGACACTTTCTCACTGTACATTCCTTGTATTATAACGTATGGGCCGTACAATGTCAAGATTATCAGACTGTAACCCCCTGATAATGCCAAACAGCTATATAACAATTACTATTATTTTTACTTTGCACGCTTCTATTAATTCAAGTATTTCATTTTGGTTTATATTTCTATAATACTCCCCATAAATCGCTTCAATATTCACACTTTTCGCTCTTAAATAATTAACCATCATATTCTTCTTAAGGATATTCCCCTGATACAATAGATCCACATCATAAATAATAGTTAAATCTTTCCTTCTCTCTTGAAGATATTGCCTCTTCTTCGTAGAACTGTTTACATCAATGACACAAGCTCCATACGGAAAGAAATTATAGCTCTTATAACTTTCACTATCTAAATCTATAATAATATTCCCCTCAATGAGGTTTTTAAGTGGTAGCTCTTCGAATTCTACAACTAATCCTGTGGTATCATATATCATATCTCTAAAGCCAGTAAAATATTCTTCCCGATTCGTAATAATTGTTAAATAATTTAAATTATTAACAAACAGTTCTAGCACATGTTCAATCCGTTTATCCCCGGAATCAATAATAACCAGTTTCACGTCTTTTTCTTTAATATGTAATTTATCTCTACTAATCTTAACTAGCTGTTTCAGATATAGGAATTTAATCAAAGTCCGCTGCCTCTCGGCCCTTTCATTATCCTTCTCCTGCAGCTCTTCCATACAGTATGCCCGGCTGATATTCAGATGTTTCATAATCTCTTTAATGTACTGATCTAGATATTGACTGGGTAAGCTTAATTTCTCTTCTTTGGTAAAGGGTAACATGGCACAAGGAATACTATCACCTAGAAAAGTTAACTTCCCAAGCTTCATAGGCAGTCTTTTTATTAAGTTTTTGTAATACCACTTGACTGAAATTCGTTTTATCAATTTATCATAGGATTTCTCAATCATCTCCTCTTCTTCGATAATAAACTCTTCATTCTGATTTGCATCCATCAGCTTAATAAATATAAAGTCTTTAGACATAAGCATCCCTTCTTCTTTTTGTAAGTATATTTATACGATCAAGAACTTATGCCCTATAAACTGGCAAAACGTCTAATAAACACCTTACAAATGTTTATTAGACGACTCTACCTTCAATATAGTACCAGAATGATGTCAGCTTAAGATTACAGATCACTTATATATTTGATATTAGCTCCTTGAGGCAAGGCACTCAAAACAAATCTCTCATAAGCTTCCCCGTATACCGAATCCATAATCACTATTTTTCCATAGTCATCTTCTTTCCGAATTAATCTGCCGCATCCTTGCTTTAGTTTAAGCCCCATTGCAGGATAATCAATTGTTAACACTTCATCTAATCCTTCTTCCTTTGCCTCTAATCGTTGCACTTCAATCAGGGGATCACGCGCTGGAAATGGTAGTTGCCATATAATTACCATGGATAATGATTCTCCCGGGACATCAATACCTTCCCAAAAATCACAACCAATTAAAACAGTAGAAACCTTTTCCTTGAATTGTCTAATAAGATATCCTCTTTCTGCTTTATCTTCCCACAAAAACTCAAAAGGTAGCTGATAGTGCTTTATTCCCTCTCGTATCCTTCTTACTTCCTCTTTGGAACTTGTAAGTACAAGAGCTCGTCCCTCATTCAGCTTTAAGAGATAAACCAAATTTTCAATTTCTTTTGTAATATCTACATTAACCTTGTCTTTCGATGATGGTTCTGGTAAATATACTTCCACTTGTTCATCCATATCAAAGGAATTACCAACTGTGGAATAGGAAGGATTTTCTAACCCTAGCGTACGTATTAGATAATTAAAATCCCCATCGTTGCTTAAGGTTGCAGATGTAAGTAGTACCGGTATCTTCTTTTGGAACAGATGCTTATTCAAGCGTGTGTCTATATTCCTAGGTACTACAAAAAAACTATCTCCCTCTCGGTTTATCCAAGAGATACTATCCTTACCTTTGTTTTTACGAAAATGGTGTACTGCTAACATTGCATTATCAATTAGCATCTCATATGCCTGTATCAAATTAGGGGAAAGTGATTCCGTATAGAGTTCTTGTTCAATCTGTAATTCAAGTAACAACTTATCAAGCACCTTTTGAAAAGTCTCTGCTAACTTTAACAAAGAATCCTCACAATAAACTGTAAAACGCTCTGACCTTTCATCTACAATGGCTACTTGAATTAGTTTTACAAAAAATGTTGAAGTAACATCTTCCAACCTTGTTACCGTTAGAAGTAGTTCTTCTCTTGCCCCATGAATTTCTTCAATACTATGAATCATTTGATCAATATCATCTTTTATAATTCTATTACCTGCTTGCATCGATGCAGGAAGTATAATCTTATGCCCTTCATCAAAGATAACGCCACAGTACTCCGGAAGAATTGGTAGTTTACCATCGGCAATTCGTTCCTCTCTTGTCCAAAGGTCTTTAAAAAGCAATTCGTGATCTACCACTATGATATCTCTAGCAGATCGGTAATACTCTTTTGCTTTAATAAGCTTGCAAAAACCACGGTCTAAACACATATCACAGGACATACCTTCATCCCATCCAATATGTTTCCATACACGGTCCGGCACAAGAGGGATTTCCGAACGTTCTCCACGTTTTGTTTTTCCTAACCACTCATTGATCTCAAAAGACAAGCCCTCTGATAAGTTATCAAACTTTTCCTTCGATTCATCCACTTTTGCATCGCAAACGTACTGATCAGAATCTTTCGCCATCCTTGCATCTACATCTAACCCAAGTAAATCCGAAAGGGTATTAATATCACCTTTTTCCCCACATAGCTGCTCTTGTAACGCTGCTTTCGCACATGCAACGATGATTGGTTTTCTATTCAACCTTGCATAAGCAATTGCAGGAAGCAAATAGGCAAATGTTTTTCCTGTACCAAGCCCAGCTTCCGCTAGATGAACCTTTTTGTTACATAGAGCGTCAGCCATTTGGAATGACGTATATATTTGTTCTTCACGTACTTCATAACCATGCTCAGGAAGTATATCGTAAAAAACATCCCCAATCCACTGGGTCAACTTATCATGAAAATCCTCTCTTCTTTCATATTCAAAAATTGATTTAAGCCTTGCACACATATTAATTCTTCTCCAGTCATATATCTATTTTAATAATTCCATAGTTTGTTCATAATTAGAACTCTCACATCTTTCATCATTGTTATGTTGCTATATAAGATTCCAAGAAACCAAAATAGTATCCAATATAGAGCAATATAAAGCGACTGAATTACTCCAGTCGCCTTATTACGCATGTATTTAGTGTATAATAAATACTCTCTGACACATAAACCTAAGTATATCACGTAGAAGGTTAATAAACAATTGCTTCTATAATAATTAATTATAGTTGTAAGTGTTCTTTTTGCTGGTGTGTGAATGCAATCTGTTAGAAAAACATGTAGCCAACAAACTATTTTGCATTCACCTCCGTCCCCCACCCGATCCAATACACAGGAGGTTTTTGCAAAATCCCCTGTGTAGAACCTAGCATGTTTTTCAAACAGAATGCATGTAATACAACATCAAAAAAACAACCTTAC